>NZ_JBVJNF010000001.1:0-1288095 GCF_055583785.1 Streptomyces sp. NPDC104371 | reverse complement strand
GTTGATAGGCCGGATCTGGAAGCACGGTAACGTGTGGAGGTGACCGGTACTAATAGGCCGAGGGCTTGTCCTCAGTTGCTCGCGTCCACTGTGTTGGTTCTGAAACCACGAACAACCCTATTGCTGGTTGTCTGTTTCATAGTGTTTCGGTGGTTATAGCGTAAGGGAAACGCCCGGTTACATTTCGAACCCGGAAGCTAAGCCTTACAGCGCCGATGGTACTGCAGGGGGGACCCTGTGGGAGAGTAGGACGCCGCCGAACTCCTTTTAGAACTCCGGTTCTTGGGCATCACGCCCAGGAACCGGAGTTTTTTTGTTTCCCGACCGACCCCCAGTACAACCCCCCGTACCACGCTGTGAACCCGGCGGGTAAGGTCATGAGGCATCGTTGGCTCATTTCCCACAGGAGGCCCCCGGGTGGAGGTCCAGGAGACCCGTGTCCAGACGGACCGAGTCCTCACCATCCCGAACATCCTCAGCATGGCACGGCTCGTCGGCGTGCCCGTCTTCCTGTGGTTGATCCTCAGGCCCGAGTTCGGTGGGCCCAAGAGCGACGGCTGGGCGCTCCTCATCCTCGTGCTGAGCGGCGTCAGTGACTATCTGGACGGCAAGCTCGCCCGGCGCTGGAACCAGATCAGCAGCCTCGGCCGGCTCCTCGACCCCGCGGCCGACCGGCTCTACATCGCGTCGACTCTCATCGGTCTCACCTGGCGTGAGATCCTGCCCATCTGGTTGACCGCTGTACTGGTGGCGCGCGAGCTGGTCCTGCTGGTGATGGTGGGCATCCTCCGGCGGCACGGCTATCCGCCGCCCCAGGTGAACTTCCTGGGGAAGGCGGCGACGTTCAACCTCATGTACGCCTTCCCGCTGCTGCTTCTCAGCGACTCGACCGGATGGATCGCGTCACCCGCGGCCATTTTCGGATGGGCGTTCGCCGGTTGGGGTACAACGCTGTACTGGTGGGCAGGACTCCTCTACGTGGTGCAGGTCCGCCGTCTTGTCAGGGCAAACACCATGGCCGATTGAGCCCGCCAATGGGGGCGGCCGTAGCGGCTCGATGGCCCGCGCGGGGAAACTGCGGGACAATCTGACGGGTGAAGTCGGCTGAACCGTCGTCTCTTCGAGGAGGACGCTTCCGACATGAAGGCCGTCGTAATGGCGGGCGGCGAGGGCACACGCCTTCGCCCCATGACCTCGAGCATGCCCAAGCCGCTCCTGCCGGTGGTCAACCGCCCGATCATGGAGCACGTGCTGCGGTTGCTGAAGAGGCATGGGCTCAACGAGACCGTCGTGACCGTCCAGTTCCTGGCCTCGCTGGTCAAGAACTACTTCGGTGACGGCGAAGAACTCGGCATGGAGCTCACCTATGCCAACGAGGAGAAGCCGCTCGGTACCGCCGGAAGCGTCAAGAACGCCGAAGAGGCACTCAAGGACGACGCCTTCCTCGTGATCTCCGGTGACGCGCTGACCGACTTCGACCTCACCGACCTGATCCGCTTTCACAAGGAGAAGGGTTCGCTGGTCACCGTCTGCCTGACGCGTGTGCCCAACCCGCTCGAATTCGGCATCACCATCGTCGACGAAGAAGGAAAGGTCGAACGCTTCCTGGAGAAGCCGACCTGGGGACAGGTGTTCTCCGACACCGTGAACACCGGTATCTACGTCATGGAGCCCGAGGTCTTCGACTACGTCCTGCCCGACGTGCCCGTCGACTGGTCCGGCGATGTCTTCCCGCAGTTGATGAAGGAGGGCAAGCCGGTCTACGGCTATGTCGCCGAGGGCTACTGGGAGGACGTCGGCACCCACGAGAGCTATGTGAAGGCCCAGGCCGACGTCCTGGAGGGCAAGGTCGACGTCGAGATCGACGGCTTCGAGATCTCCCCGGGCGTATGGGTGGCCGAGGGCGCCGAGGTGCACCCCGACGCTGTGCTGCGCGGCCCCCTGTACATCGGCGACTACGCCAAGGTCGAGACCGGCGCCGAGATCCGTGAGCACACCGTCGTCGGCTCGAACGTCGTCGTGAAGAGCGGCGCGTTCCTCCACCGGGCCGTCGTCCACGACAACGTCTACATCGGCCAGCACAGCAATCTGCGCGGCTGCGTGGTCGGGAAGAACACCGACATCATGCGTGCGGCCCGGATCGAGGACGGCGCGGTCATCGGCGACGAGTGCCTCATCGGCGAGGAGTCGATCGTCCAGGGCAACGTCCGGGTCTATCCGTTCAAGACCATCGAGGCCGGTGCCTTCGTCAACACCTCGGTCATCTGGGAGTCCCGCAGCCAGGCCCATCTCTTCGGCGCCCGCGGTGTCTCCGGGATCCTGAACGTGGAGATCACCCCCGAGCTGGCCGTGCGACTGGCCGGTGCGTACGCCACCACGCTCAAGAAGGGGTCCACGGTCACCACCGCCCGCGATCACTCGCGGGGCGCGCGTGCGCTGAAGCGCGCGGTGATCTCGGCGCTCCAGGCCAGTGCCATCGACGTACGGGACCTGGAGAACGTACCGCTGCCCGTCGCCCGGCAGCAGACCGCGCGGGGCAGCGCCGGCGGGATCATGATCCGGACCTCGCCGGGTGTCCCCGACTCCGTCGACATCATGTTCTTCGACGGGCAGGGCGCCGATCTGTCGCAGGCCGGGCAGCGGAAGCTGGACCGGATGTTCGCGCGCCAGGAGTACCGGCGGGCCTTCCCCGGCGAGATAGGGGATCTGTACTTCCCCTCCAGCGTCTTCGACTCGTACACCGGATCCCTGCTGCGCAGCGTCGACACCACAGGGGTCGCCGATTCCGGGCTCAAGGTCGTCGTGGACGCGTCGAACGGCAGCGCCGGGCTCGTGCTGCCCAGTCTGCTCGGCAAGCTCGGTGTGGACTCGCTGACGATCAATCCCGGGCTGGACGAGTCCAGGCCCACGGAGACCGTCGACGCCCGAAGAGCGGGGCTCGTACGGCTCGGTGAGATCGTCGCCTCCTCGCGGGCGGCGTTCGGCGTACGGTTCGACCCCGTGGGGGAGCGGCTGTCGCTCGTCGACGAGAAGGGGCGGATCGTCGAGGACGACCGGGCGCTACTGGTGATGCTCGATCTGGTGGCCGCGGAGCGGCGCAGCGGAAGGGTCGCGCTGCCGGTGACGACGACGCGGATCGCCGAGCAGGTGGCGGCGTACCACGGGACTCAGGTCGAGTGGACGACCACCTCGCCCGACGACCTCACGCGCGTGGGCCGGGAGGAGTCGGCCATCTTCGGCGGCGACGGGCGCGGCGGGTTCATCGTGCCGGAGTTCAGCAGCGTCTTCGACGGTACGGCCGCGTTCGTGCGCCTCATCGGACTGGTGGCGCGGACGCAGCTCACGCTCAGTCAGATCGACGCGCGGATTCCGCGTGCGCATGTCCTCAAGAGCGATCTCGCCACTCCCTGGGCCGTCAAGGGGTTGGTGATGCGTCGGGTCGTCGAGGCGGCCGGGGACCGCTTCGTGGACACCACGGACGGGGTACGGGTCGTGGAGGCCGACGGGCGGTGGGTGCTGGTGCTGCCCGACCCCGCCGAGGCCGTCACCCACTTGTGGGCCGAGGGGCCCGACGACGCCTCCGCGCAGGCCCTGCTGGAGGAGTGGTCCGCGGTCGTGGAGAGCGCGGGCAGGTAGAACACGCGGCACGCGTGGGTGCCGGGCGGGCTCCTCGAGGGGCCGGTCCGGCACCCGGGACAGGGCCATTCGGAGGTATGGTTCGCGACGTGCGACGATGTGCGGCATGCCGCAGCCGCCCCCCATTCGGAGCACACCCGCGCGCGCCTCGCGTCCGGACGCGTCCATGTCGTTGCTCACCAACGTCATGGACCACAGCCTCGACGACGGATACGCCGAGGCCGCCGCCCGGAAGCGGTCGGAGGGCACCGGGGGCATGCCCAGGACGGTGCGGGCCAAGCTCGGTCTCGCGGCCGGACTCGTGCTCGCCGCCGTCGTGGTGACCGTGGGCGCCGCGCAGGCGCGCGTGGCCGCCCCGGCGGTCGCGAAGGAGCGCGAGGAACTCATCGACCGCATCCAGCGCGAGACCACGGCCGCGGACAAGCTCGAAGCCACCGTCGACACGTTGCGCGACGACGTGAGCGCGCGACAGCGGGAGGCGCTGAAGAAGGACGGGGGCGCCGACCGGGCCGACCTCGTCGGGATTCTGTCGGGCGCCGTCGCCGTGCACGGTCCGGGCGTGAAGCTCGTCGTGGACGACGCCAAGGAAGCCACCACCGGCGGCAACGGCAATCCGCGGGAGACCTCCGGCTTCGCCGACACCGGGCGCGTCCGCGACCGCGACATGCAGCGCGTGGTCAACGGGCTGTGGGAGTCGGGCGCCGAGGCGGTCTCGATCAACGGGCAGCGGCTGACGGCGCTGTCGGCGATCAGGGCCGCGGGTGACGCGATACTCGTCGACAACAGGCCGCTGGTGCCGCCGTACACGGTGCTCGCGGTGGGGGACGGGGACCAGCTCGGCGCCACGTTCAAGGACAGCGCCGACGGGCTGTATCTGGACGCGCTGCGGGAGAACTACGGGATCCGGACCAGCCTGTCCACCGAGGACGACCTCCGGCTGCCCGCCGCACCGAGTGTGATCGTACGCACAGCACAACCGAGCACAGAGAAGGGCACATCGTGATCGCCGTACTGGGCCTCGTCGTGGGAGTCGTGGTCGGCCTGCTGGTCCGGCCCGAGGTTCCGGCGGTCGTCGAGCCTTACCTTCCGATCGCCGTCGTGGCAGCGCTCGACGCCGTGTTCGGTGGTCTGCGGGCCATGCTCGACGGCATCTTCGACGACAAGGTCTTCGTCGTGTCGTTCCTGTCGAACGTCGTCGTGGCCGCGCTGATCGTGTTCCTGGGCGACAAGCTGGGCGTCGGCGCGCAGTTGTCCACCGGTGTCGTGGTCGTCCTCGGCATCCGTATCTTCTCCAACGCCGCGGCGATCCGCCGGCACGTGTTCCGGGCGTGAGGCCGATGAGCGACGCGGACGAGACGCCCGAGCGGCAACCGCATACCGGCGAACACCGGCTGCGCAGGGAACTGCCGCAGGAGGTCCCGCCGAAGGCCCCTGAGACGTCCGGTACCCCGACGTCCGGCAACGACTCCGGACCGGCGCTGACCGGCCGTCAGCGCCTGGTGAAGGGGCTGTGGCCGCCGCGCGTCACCCGGGCCCAACTCATCGTCGCGCTGCTGCTGTTCGGCCTCGGCTTCGGCCTGGCCGTCCAGGTCGCCTCCAACAGCGACAGCAGCAGTGCCCTGCGCGGCGCACGTCAGGAAGATCTTGTACGCATCCTCGATGAACTGGATGACCGTACACAGCGTCTTCAGGACGAGAAGCAGGGTCTCGAAGGACAGCGGACCGAGTTGGAGAACAGCTCGGACCGGGCCGAGGAGGCTCGCAAGCAGACCGCCGAGAAGGAGAAGCAACTCGGCATCCTTGCGGGCACCGTGGCCGCACAGGGACCCGGCATCACGGTGACCATCGAGGACACGAAGGGACTGGTCCGGGCGAACATGCTGCTCGACGCGATCCAGGAGCTGCGCGCCGCCGGCGCGGAGGCCATCCAGGTCAACGGTGTCCGCGTGGTCGCCGGAACCTATCTGTCGGATACCGGAAAGAGTGTCAGCGTCGACGGGAACAAGATCGCCCAGCCCTATCGTTTCAAGGTCATCGGCAAGCCGCAGGATCTCGAGCCGGCGCTCAACATCCCGGGAGGCGTGGTGCAGACTCTGGAAAAGGAGCAGGCCACGGTCGACGTGGAGCGTTCGACGAAGATCGTCGTGGACGCCTTGCGAGTGGCGAAGCAGCCTGACTACGCTCGGTCGTCCTCCCCGTGAACCGCGGGTGCATGGAGACCGTCCGACGAGGGCATGAGCTTGCGGGGGGTCGGCGCACCGAATGGGTGGTGCGTGGTGGAAACTGTCTGGTGGATACGGACGTTGTGAGGATGTCCGGATCGGCCGGTGTATGCAATCAGGGTTCGTCCTGCCCCACGGGCGGGTCTGTTTCGGTCAAGGGGAATCGCCCGTGAAGTTGTTTGCGAAGTTGTTCGGCAAGAGCGCCCGAGGGGGCAACGACACGCCTGCCCGCCACCGCGCCGCGCAGCCGGGAGAAGCGGAGAGCCAGCGCCCGCTGTTCCGGGATCAGGTCGGTGGCCCGGGTGGTGCCATGTCAGGAGGTCAGGGCGCGCCGTCGGTTGACCCTGCCGCATCCGGACGCATAGGTTCCGGGAACATGTCGGCTCAGGTGTGTTCGAGGTGCGGTCACCACAACGCGGAAAGCAGCCGTTTCTGCTCCAACTGCGGTGCGCCGCTGCGGGCGGGCGCGGTCGCGGAGCGCGCGTCGGAGACGACCTCCACGATCTCCATCTCCGGTCTGGAGGCCTATGACGCGGAGGCCACGGGCCAGACGCAGATGCCGACGCTCTCCCCAGAGGCGCAGGCGGCCGTCGACGCGCTGCCGCTCGGCTCGGCCCTGCTGGTGGTGCGCCGCGGTCCCAACTCGGGAAGCCGCTTCCTGCTGGACAGCGACCTGACCACGGCCGGGCGCCATCCGCAGAGCGACATCTTCCTGGACGACGTGACGGTGTCCCGTCGGCACGTGGAGTTCCGCCGCGGTCCGGACGGCACGTTCACGGTCGCCGACGTCGGCAGCCTCAACGGCACGTACGTCAACCGGGAGAGCATCGACCAGGTCGCGCTCAACAACGGCGACGAGGTGCAGATCGGCAAGTACAGGCTGGTCTTCTACGCGAGCCAGCGGGGTATCTGACCCGCCAGGGAAGGGTCCATGCGTCACACACCGAGCGGCGGTGCCGGAAGCGGCACCGCCGCCGCGGACAACCGGCTGATGAGCATCGGCACGGTGCTGAACGTGCTGCGCGAGGAGTTCCCCGACGTCACCATCTCCAAGATTCGCTTCCTGGAGTCCGAGGGGCTCATCGAGCCGCAGCGCACGCCCTCCGGGTACCGGAAGTTCACCGCTCATGACATCGAGCGCCTCGGCCGGGTGCTGCGGATGCAGCGGGACCACTATCTGCCGTTGAAGGTCATCCGTGAGTACCTGGACGCCCTGGAGCGGGGCGAAGAGGTGCGCCTGCCCTCCCTGGGCCGCCAGCAGCCCGACGCGGCGGACACGGACGTACTCGGCGGTCTTCTCGGCGACCCCGAGACCCCCACGGTCGCGCGGATCGGCCATGACGAGCTGCTCGCGGCCGTCGAGATCAGCGAAGAGCAGCTCAAGGAGTGGGAGTCGTACGGGCTCCTCGTACCGCTGGCGGACGGGACGTACGACGCCGAGGCCGTCACCGTGGCCACTCTGGTGGCCGAACTGGGCCGCCATGGCATCGAGCCGCGCCATCTGCGGGTGATGAAGGCCGCCGCGGACCGCGAGGCGGGCCTGGTGGACCAGATCGTGGCCCCGCTGCGGCGCCACCGCAACCCGCAGACGCGGGCACACGCCGAGGCCCGGACGAAGGAGCTGGCGGGGCTCGCGGTGAAGCTGCACGCCGCACTGGTGCGCTCCGCGCTGGGCGTACGACACCCGTGAACGCGGGCCCGGCCTTCGGCGGATCGTCCAGCCGTTCCGTGCCCGACTACCCAAACATCCCGGGCACGGCCTAGGGTTGCTGTGTGAATGAGCTCGATGTCGTAGGTGTCCGGGTCGAGATGCCCTCCAACCAACCGATCGTGCTCCTGCGCGAAGTGGGAGGCGACCGTTACCTCCCCATCTGGATCGGTCCCGGGGAAGCGACCGCGATCGCCTTCGCCCAGCAGGGCATGGCCCCCGCGCGACCGCTCACGCACGACCTGTTCAAGGACGTGCTGGAGGCGGTCGGCCAGGAGCTCACGGAAGTGCGCATCACGGATCTGCGGGAAGGCGTCTTCTACGCGGAGCTGGTCTTCGCCAGCGGTGTCGAGGTGAGCGCCCGTCCGTCCGACGCCATAGCGCTCGCGCTGCGCACGGGAACGCCGATCTACGGCAGCGACGGCGTGCTGGACGACGCGGGTATCGCGATCCCCGACGAGCAGGAGGACGAGGTCGAGAAGTTCCGCGAGTTCCTCGACCAGATCTCGCCGGAGGACTTCGGTACGAGCAATCAGTGACGCTGCTCCGACAGCGGGGCGTTATCCGCCGGTGACCCGTGCGACAGGCCCCCGGCCCCTCGCTCAAGCATTCGGCTAGCCTTTCCCCGCGGGAGGGCACGAGAAACCACTCCTAGGGTGATTATCACTCGGCGTGCCGAGTGTGGCGATCGTTGACGCACCCCTGGTGACTGCCTACCGTCGAGAAGGCAGTCAAGGACGGAGGTCGGCGTGAGAAGCAGCGGCGGCGGTACGGCGGGGGGTGCCCCCGGACGCAGGATGGGGGAGAGCGGCTCGTACCCTTCCCCCGGCTCCCGGCCTCGCCCGAGCAGTGGATATCCCCACCACGGCACCACGACCGACCCGATCTCCCAGCGGCCGACGGCTGTGCCGGGTGAGGGCGAGACGGCCCCCGAGGACGCGTCCGAGCACATCGGCTACCGCGGCCCCACGGCGTGTGCCGCCGCCGGTATCACCTACCGGCAGTTGGACTACTGGGCCAGGACCGGGCTCGTCGAGCCGAGCGTGCGCCCCGCCTACGGATCGGGGACGCAGCGGCTGTACAGCTTCCGGGATGTCGTCGTACTGAAGATCGTCAAGCGCTTCCTCGACACCGGCGTGTCCCTGCAGAACATCCGTGCCGCCGTCCAGCACCTGCGCCAGAGCGGATTCCGCGATCTGGAGCGGATGACGCTGATGAGCGACGGCGCGACGGTCTACGAGTGCACGTCCCCGGACGAGGTGCACGCGCTGCTCCAGGGCGGGCAGGGCATCTTCGGCATCGCCGTCGGCGTCGTCTGGCAGGACGTGGAGAGCGCGCTGTCGCAACTGCACGGCGAACGCGTCGACACGGGCGAGACCATCGTCGGCCACAACACCACGGACGAGCTGGCGCGACGGCGTAACCGGGCTGTCTAGCGGCCGGGTGCCGCGCGTCAGCGGGCGTGCGGCTCTGCCTCACTGTCAGTGGTGTAGGGCAGCATCGGACCTGTGAGAACCGCGCCCACGATCCTGCATCTCGACATGGATGCCTTCTACGCCTCGGCGGAGCAGGCGTCCAAGCCGAGCCTGCGCGGGAAGGCGGTCGTCGTGGGCGGGCTCGGGCCCCGTGGTGTGGTGGCCACGGCCTCGTACGAGGCGCGGGCCTTCGGGGTGCACTCGGCGATGCCCATGGCCCAGGCGCGCCGGCTCGCGCCGAACGCCGCGTATCTGGTGCCGCGCTTCGGGCTCTACCGGGAGATCAGCGAGCAGGTGATGGGGCTGCTGCGGACCCTGTCGCCGCTGGTGGAGCCGCTGAGCCTGGACGAGGCGTTCGTGGATCTGGAGGCCGGGGGAGTGGCCTGGGACGAGGAGTCCGCGCGGCTTGCGGGGGTGCGGCTGCGTGCCGACATCCGGGCGGTGACCGGGCTGACGGGCTCGGTGGGGCTCGCCGCCTCCAAGATGCTCGCCAAGATCGCCTCGGAGGAGGCCAAGCCCGACGGCCTGGTGCTGATCCGGCCGGGCACCGAGCGCGCGCTGCTCGGGCCGATGCCGGTGCGCACGCTGCCGGGCGTCGGCCCCGCGACCGGGGACCATCTGCGGCGGGCGGGGATCACCACGGTCGACGAGATCGCGGAGGCGGGCGAGGACGAGTTGGTACGACTGCTCGGGAAGGCCCATGGGCACGGGCTGTACGCGATGGCGCTGGCGCACGACGAGCGGCCCGTGGTGGCCGAGCGGGAAGCCAAGTCCGTGTCGGTCGAGGACACCTACGACGTGGATCTCCACGACCGGCTCCGGATCGGCCTGGAGGTGCAGCGGCTCGCGGACCGGTGTGTGCGGCGGCTACGGGAGGCCGGTCTCTCGGGCCGGACCATCGTGCTGAAGGTGCGCCGGTACGACTTCTCGACGCTGACCCGCTCCGACACCCTGCGCGGGCCCACGGACGACCCCGCGGTGGTGCGGGAGGCCACCGCGCGGCTGCTGGAGTCCGTGGACACCACGGGCGGGGTGCGGCTGCTCGGGGTGGGCGTCAGCGGGCTCGCCGACTACACGCAGGAGGATCTCTTCGCCCAGGCGCGGCTGGCCGCGGGCGAGGCGCCGGAGGAGGAGCCCTCGCAGACCCCGCAGACCTTGCAGGCCTCGCAGGCCGAGAGCGCTGACGTACCTGTCGAGGAGGAGCCCGCCCCCGCCGAGCGCATATGGCGCGCAGGCCACGACGTCCGGCACGCGGAGTACGGGCACGGGTGGGTGCAGGGCAGCGGGCTGGGCCGGGTGACCGTACGGTTCGAGACCCCGGACTCGCCGCCGGGACGCGTACGGACGTTCCGCACCGACGACCCACGGCTGGTACCGGCGGATCCGCTGCCCTTGGTCCCGAGAGAACCCGGAGCGTCCGGGACCGGAGCACCCGAGACCACCGGCCCCGGGCTGCGTCAGCCCCCGTCGGACCCCGCGAGGCGTCCGAAGTCGCGGTCCGGCGGGGGCGGGGCGGCCACGTCGAGGCCGTAGTGGTGGTAGAGCTGGAGCTCCTGTTCGGGCGAGAGATGGCGTCCGACCCCGAAGTCGGGGGCGTCCTTGATCAGGGAGCGGTCGAAGGGAACCCGCAGGGTGCCCTCCACTAGCTCGCTGGGCTCCAGCGGGACGAACGCGTCCCTGCTGAACAGCCCCGTGCGTATGGCCGCCCACTCCGGCACGCCGGTCGCGTCGTCGAGATAGATCTCGTCGATCGTGCCGATCTTGACGCCTTGGCGGTCGAACGCCTTGCGGCCGATCAGATTCCGCGGATCGATGTCGGTCTGCACGGTCCCTCCAACTGGTCGCAACTCATCCGTTGCCACTACGAAAGAGCACAATCGGCAGGGCGGCCACTCGAAGGTCCACGGGACGGCCAGGGCGCCGTATCCGCTGGTAGTCTGACAATCGGCCGCTGAACCCGTGCGGGAGAGCTCTCCGGATCATCCCCGGGGACGCCGAAGGAGCAAATCCTCCCCGGAATCTCTCAGGCACACGTACCGCATGGACGAGGTCACTCTGGAAAGCAGGGCGGGCGTCGACGGCTTCCGCTCTCACCGACGGTGAAAGCCGGTCACGCCTTGGTGCGGACCGGCGAAGCTCTCAGGTCGAGATGACAGAGGGGGAGGCTGTCGGGGTGCCCGCGCCGGGGTGCCCCTCGAAGGTCGCGCCAGACCAGGAGGCCTCCGCATGACCGCCCCTCGCATTCCGCTCTCCGAGCTCGAACAGGGCATCCCCTTCGAACAGCGCCACATCGGGCCGGACCACGAAGCGCGCGCCAAGATGCTCGCGCAGGTCGGCTACGGCTCGCTCGACGAGCTCACGGCCACCGCCGTGCCGGATGTGATCAAGAACGCCGACGCGCTGGACCTGCCGGGCGCGCGCACCGAGGCCGAGGTGCTGGCCGAACTGCGCTCCCTCGCCGACCGCAACCAGGTCCTCGGTTCCATGATCGGCCTCGGCTACTACGGGACGTTCACGCCCCCGGTGATCCTGCGCAACATCATGGAGAACCCGGCCTGGTACACCGCGTACACGCCGTACCAGCCGGAGATCTCGCAGGGCAGGCTCGAGGCCCTGCTCAACTTCCAGACGATGGTCGCCGACCTCACCGGCCTGCCGACCTCCGGCGCCTCCCTGCTCGACGAGGGCACGGCCGCGGCCGAGGCGATGGCGCTGTCCCGGCGCATGGGCAAGAACAAGAAGGGCCTGTTCCTGGTCGACGCGGACGCGCTGCCGCAGACCGTCGCCGTCATCCGGACGCGGGCCGAACCGACCGGCGTGGAGGTCGTCGTCGCCGACCTCGGCCAGGGCATCCCGGCCGACCTCGCCGACCGCGAGATCAACGGCGTGCTGATCCAGTACCCGGGTGCCTCCGGCGCCGTACGCGACATCAAACCGGTCATCGACCAGGCGCACGAGCTGGGCGCGCTCGTCACCGTCGCCGCCGACCTGCTCGCCCTGACCCTGCTGACCTCGCCGGGCGAACTGGGCGCGGACATCGCCATCGGCACCACCCAGCGCTTCGGCGTGCCGATGGGCTTCGGCGGACCGCACGCGGGCTACATGGCCGTGCACGAGAAGTTCGCCCGCAGCCTTCCCGGCCGCCTGGTCGGTGTCTCCGTCGACGCCGACGGCCACAAGGCCTACCGGCTCGCGCTCCAGACCCGCGAGCAGCACATCCGCCGGGAGAAGGCCACCAGCAACATCTGCACCGCGCAGGTGCTCCTCGCCGTGATGGCCGGGATGTACGCCGTCTACCACGGTCCTGAGGGCCTGAAGACGATCGCCCGCCGCACCCACCGCTACGCCGCGATCCTCGCGCAGGGGCTGACGGCCGGCGGTGTGGAGATCACGCACGGCGCCTTCTTCGACACCGTCACCGCGCGGGTGCCCGGCAAGGCCGCCGAGGTCGTCGCCGCCGCCCGGGACAACGGCGTCAACCTTCGCCTGGTCGACGCCGACCACGTCTCCGCGGCCTGCGACGAGACCACCACGCGCGCGCAACTGGCCGCCGTCTGGTCCGCGTTCGGTGTCGAGGCCGACATCGAGGCGCTGGACGCGACCGCCGCGGACACGCTGCCCGAGGCGCTGCTGCGCACCGGCGACTACCTCACGCACCCGGTCTTCCACCAGTACCGCTCCGAGACCGCGATGCTGCGCTATCTGCGCCGTCTCGCCGACCGGGACTACGCGCTGGACCGCGGCATGATCCCGCTGGGCTCCTGCACCATGAAGCTCAACGCGACCACGGAGATGGAGCCGATCACCTGGTCGGAGTTCGGGCAGCTCCACCCCTTCGTGCCCGCCGAGCAGGCCGAGGGCTACCTCACGCTCATCCGCGAGCTGGAGGAGCGTCTCGCCGAGGTCACCGGCTACGACAAGGTCTCCCTCCAGCCCAACGCCGGTTCGCAGGGCGAGCTGGCCGGTCTGCTCGCCGTACGCGGCTACCACCGCGCCAACGGTGACGACCAGCGCACCGTCTGCCTCATCCCGTCCTCCGCGCACGGCACCAACGCCGCCAGCGCCGCGATGGCGGGTATGAAGGTCGTCGTCGTGAAGACCGCCGCGGACGGCGAGATCGACGTCGAGGACCTGCGGGCCAAGATCGAGCGGTACCGCGACGAGCTGGCGGTCCTGATGATCACCTACCCGTCGACGCACGGTGTGTTCGAGGAGCACGTCGCCGACATCTGCGCGGCCGTGCACGAGGTCGGCGGCCAGGTGTACGTCGACGGCGCCAACCTCAACGCGCTGGTCGGCCTCGCCAAGCCGGGCCACTTCGGCGGTGACGTCTCGCATCTGAACCTGCACAAGACGTTCTGCATCCCGCACGGCGGCGGCGGTCCGGGCGTCGGCCCGGTCGGCGTGCGCGCGCACCTGGCGCCGTATCTGCCGAACCACCCCATGCAGCCCGCGGCCGGTCCGGAGACGGGCGTCGGCCCGGTCTCGGCCGCTCCCTGGGGCTCCGCGGGCATCCTGCCGATCTCGTGGGCGTACGTCCGGCTCATGGGCGGCGAGGGCCTCAAGCACGCCACCCAGGCGGCCGTGCTGTCCGCGAACTACGTCGCCAAGCGCCTCGAGCCGCACTACCCCGTGCTCTACACCGGCCCCGGCGGCCTGGTCGCGCACGAGTGCATCATCGATCTGCGCCCGCTGACCAAGGCGACGGGCGTGAGCGTGGACGACGTGGCCAAGCGGCTGATCGACTACGGCTTCCACGCGCCGACGATGTCGTTCCCGGTGGCCGGCACGCTGATGATCGAGCCGACGGAGTCGGAGGACATCGTCGAGCTGGACCGGTTCTGCGACGCGATGATCGCCATCCGCGCGGAGATCGAGAAGGTCGGCTCCGGTGCCTGGCCGGCGGAGGACAACCCGCTGGGCAACGCCCCGCACACGGCCGCCGCGCTCGGCGGTGAGTGGACGCACGCCTACAGCCGCGAGGAGGCCGTCTTCCCGGCCGGTGTCTCGGCCGCCGACAAGTACTGGCCGCCGGTGCGCCGGATCGACCAGGCCTTCGGTGACCGGAACCTGGTCTGCTCCTGCCCGCCGCTGGACGCGTACGAGGACTGATCGCCCGCGGGTGTGCGTCGGGGCCGGTTCGGAGGCGGTGTCTCCGGTCCGGCCCCTGGTGTGTCCGGCGGGCCTCGCGTGCGCCCGGCTCAGGCGGCGGTCATCACCTGGTCGGTGCCGAGCGGGCGGTGCGGGGCGATGATCTGCCCGTCGGGCAGCAGCTCACCGGTGTCCTCGAAGAGCAGAACGCCGTTGCACAGCAGGCTCCATCCCTGCTCCGGGTGGTGCGAGACGAGGCGGGCGGACTCCCGGTCGGCGGATGCGGCGGTCGGGCACGGTGGCTGATGCTGGCACATGGTGGTGGGGATCTTTCGCTGGGTCGTGTGGTGTGAGTGGGCTGTCGTGTCTGTCCTGCGGCTCGTGGTGTCGTTCATGGCCGCCCCCCGTTGGCGATCCGGTGTAGGTGTGCCACCAGTGTTGCTCTGCGGACGTCGTTCCGCAGCTCTTTCGCGGCACCGTTCCTCACTGCTTGATGACGCGTCACCCCCGTGGACGGTTCACCTCGACCGCACTGTCCCTTCGGGTGGTTCGCGATGGCCGGAAGGGGCTAGGACGGATGGCCCGGCCGGTACTGCCTAGGCGGGTGAGCCGAGAAGTGGGGCCGGGGCGACCCGGAGCGTGAGGACCGGGAGGAGTTCGGCGACGGGGTGCGGGCGGTGGGCCGCGATACCCGGCGGTGCGGGGGCGAGCGGGACCAGCAGGTCGCTCGCGGCGGGGTGCCCTTCCGCCGCGTCGGCGGTGCTGTCCCCGTGCAGCCACAGCGTGAGCATGTACAGCTCGGGTACGGACAACAGCCTTGCCTGGTACGGCTGTTGAAGGGTCTCCGCCTGGCGCAGGGCGCGTTCGGTGGCGGCGACGTAGGGGCCCTCGAAGAAGTGCGAGAACGCCCAGCCGTCGGGGGTCGGCACGGTCTCGGCGGCGGCCACCACGCGGTCGCCGCAGCGGATGAGGAAGCGCCAGCCGGCGAGCCGGGTGGCCGTCGCGCCCGCCGGGGTGATCCGGTCCAACACATGGACCGGCAGCGGGAGTTCGGGGGTCACGGGTCCCTGGGCGGCGCGCAGGGACGGGGTGGGGGCCGCGCGGACCGCGGTGGGGGAACCGAGCGCCGCAAGGACGGTACGGAGGGCGGGTGCGGGGGCCTCGGAGACATGCAGCGGCATGGCGGGTCGCCTCTCGTTCGACAGGCAGGGTGAAGCGAGGGAGTGACGCGGGGCGGGCGGACGACGCTGTCAGCTCTGGGGGCCGGAGAGGTGGGGGACGATGCCCGGACCGATGGCGCTCTCGGCGGCAGGGCTCAGAACCGTGAGCGCCAACTCTCCGCCCCGTGGCCGAAGTTTATACGACAAGTGTTCAGGTGACGTTTCCTCCGCTTGTCCCGCCCAGCGCAATCAAGGCGATATCCGGCCGATGGCGACCGCTATTCTCCCTGGCCTTATGGCGGCGTCCGGACGGTGACCTTGCCATACCCGTCCGTAGCGATCGGCCGAATCTCGGCGGCGCTTTTCACGACCTCTTGGCGAGGAAGCCACGCATTGTCCCATGCCCCGTGAATCATGCCTCGTGAATGTGCCCCATGGAACTCCCGTGAGCGTAGCGGGCAGCGGTCACGCGCGGGGCGTTATGGATCGCCTCGGCTGGGCATCATCCCCGTGACCCGGGACAAGTACGGGCCGGATCGTCGGCCTGCCCATCCGAGGAGGGACACTTCGCATGGGGGAGAAGGTCGTGGCAGGACGGTTCGACCTGTCCGATCGGCAGCGCTATCGCGACAAGCTCAGGCAGTGTCTGGCGGGGCTGGCGCGATTGCTGGAGGAGAAGCGGTTCGACCGCCCCAGGAACCTCATGGGCCTGGAGATCGAATTGAATCTCCTGGGCTCCGACGGCATGCCGAGAATGATGAATGCGCAAGTACTGGAGAGGATTGCGAGCCGTGATTTCCAAACAGAACTCGCCATGTTCAATCTGGAAGTCAACATAGCTCCACACAGGCTGGGTGGCCTGGTATTCGACCGGCTTGCCGAGGAGTTGCGCACCTCGCTCGCGTATGCGCATCGGAAGGCGAACGAGGTCGACGCCGGAATCGTGATGATCGGTATTCTGCCGACCCTCGACCACGACGACGTGGTCTCTTCCAACCTCTCCGCCGTCGACCGCTACACCCTGCTCAACGACCAGATCGTGGCCGCCCGCGGCGAGGACTTCGTCCTCGATATAGACGGGGTGGAACGGCTCGTCTGCAATGCGCGCTCGATCACCCCCGAAGCCGCGTGCACGTCCGTCCAGTTGCACCTCCAGGTCACGCCCGCGCGGTTCGCCGATGTGTGGAACGCGGCGCAGGCGATCGCGGCCCCGCAGGTCGCCCTCGGCGCCAACTCGCCCTTCCTGTTCGGCCGTGAGCTGTGGCGCGAGTCCCGGCCCCCGCTGTTCCAGCAGTCCACCGACACCCGGCCGCCCGAACTCCAGGCGCAGGGCGTGCGTCCGCGCACCTGGTTCGGGGAGCGCTGGACCACCTCGGCGTACGACCTGTTCGAGGAGAACGTGCGCTACTTCCCGGCCCTGCTGCCGATCTGCGACGACGAGGACCCGTTGAGCGTCATCGACCAGGGCGGCACCCCGCGGCTCGGCGAACTGATCCTGCACAACGGCACGATCTACCGCTGGAACCGGCCGGTGTACGGCGTCGTCGACGGGGTTCCGCATCTGCGCGTGGAGAACCGGGTGCTGCCCGCCGGGCCCACCGTCACCGATGTGCTCGCCAACGCCGCGTTCTACTACGGCGTCGTCCGCTCCCTCGCCGATGAGGCGCGGCCGGTGTGGAGCCGGCTGCCGTTCGAGGCCGCCGCCGCCAACTTCGACGCGGCCTGCCGGTACGGCATCGAGGCGCGGCTGAGGTGGCCGCGGCGCGGGCGCTACGGCGGCATCACCGAGGTGGACGCCGTGGACCTCGTACGCGACGAACTGCTGCCGATGGCCGAGGCGGGGCTCGACGCGTGGGGTGTCGAGCGCGCCGACCGGGACTACTACCTCGGAGTGATCGAGGAGCGCTGCCGACGCAGGGTCAACGGTGCGAGCTGGCAGACCAGCACCTTCCACCGCGCCCTGGAACAGGGCCTCGACCGGCAGACCGCCCTGGCCAGGACGACCCGGCGGTACTACGAGCTGATGCACATCGGCGAGCCCGTCCACACCTGGCCGCTCGCGTCACCGGAGCCCGCGCCGCTGGGCTGAGCGCCCGCTCCCTCCCGCTCGGGCGAAGATGGGTGCGACACGTTGCCCAACGGGATGCGGGAGTACAGGTGGAGTCAGAGTCGGTGGCCGATGCCGCCCAGGTGGAGCGGCCGACGCGACAGGTGATCCGGAACGAGACGCTGCTCGTGCTGGCCCTCTCGCTCGGCGCGAGCGGCCTGTCCGCGCTGATCAGCTTCGTCGGCTCGGTCACCAGACCGGGCGGGCTCAAGGACCAGGCGGCCACCCTCAACGCCTCGGCCGCGCCCGGACGGCCCTGGCTCGACCTCGCCTGGCAGCTCTTCGGGATCACGACGGCCCTCGTACCGGTGGCGCTCGTCGCCCACCTCCTGCTGCGCGAGGGCGCCGCGCTGCGCACACTCGGCTTCGACCGGACACGGCCGGGCCCGGACCTCGGACGCGGCGCGCTGGTCGCCGCGCTGATCGGGTCCACGGGCATCGCCTTCTATCTGACCGTCCGCGGACTCGGCGCCAACCTCACCGTGGTGCCGGAGGCGTTGCCCGACGTGTGGTGGAAGTACCCGGTGCTGATCCTGTCGGCGTTGCAGAACGCCGTGCTGGAGGAGGTCATCGTCGTCGGGTATCTGCTGCGCAGGCTCGGCCAGTTGGGCTGGACGCCCGGCACGGCCCTGGTGGCGAGTTCGGTGCTGCGCGGCTCGTACCACCTCTACCAGGGCATCGGCGGCTTCCTCGGCAACCTGGTGATGGGTGTGGTGTTCGTCTGTCTGTACCGGCGCTGGGGGCGGGTCGGTCCGCTGGTGGTGGCCCACTCCCTGCTCGACATAGGCGCGTTCGTGGGGTACGCGCTGCTGGCGGGCAAGGTGGGGTGGCTGCCGACGGCGTGACCGGGCCCCGAGAGGGCGGCGGGACAGGGGCGTACGGGCGGACCGTACGCCCCTGTCGTCTGTCAGGCGAGCAGGTCGCCCTCGATGACGGTGACCGCGTGGCCGGTGAGCAGGGTGCGGTCGCCGCGGAGTTCCGTACGGACGCGGCCGGAACGCGGGGAGGCCTGGAGGCCGGTGAGGTCCGGGCGGCCGAGGCGCGCGGACCAGTGCGGGGCCAGGGCGGTGTGGGCGCTGCCGGTGACCGGGTCCTCGTCGATCCCGACGTTCGGGAAGAAGCAGCGGGAGACGAAGTCGTAGCCGCGGGCGGGGTCCTCGGCGCGTGCGGTCGCGATGATGCCGCGCCGGGAGTGCCGGGTGAGCGCCTGGTGGTCGGGACGGAGGCCGAGGACCGTCTTCTCGTCGGCGAGTTCGAGGAGCAGGTCGCCGACGTTCGGGCCGGTGTCGAAGGCGGCCAGCGGGCTCGCGCCGAGGGCGTCGGCCACGCCATCCGCCACCTCGACCGGGGCGAGCGGCGCGGTGGGGAAGTCCAGGGTCAGGGAGCCGTCCTCGCGCGGGGTGGCGGTGAGGACACCGCTTCGGGTGGCGAACCGTACGGGGCCCTCGTGGGCGCCCGTGGTGTGCAGGACATGGGCGGTGGCCAGGGTGGCGTGGCCGCACAGGGCGACTTCGGTGACGGGCGTGAACCAGCGCAGCGCCCAGTCCGCCTCGCCGCCCTCGGGCAGACGGTGGGCGAACGCGGTCTCGGCGTGGTTGACCTCGCGGGCCACGTCCTGGAGCCACCCGTCGTCCGGGAAGGCGTCGAGAAGGAGGACACCGGCGGGGTTGCCGGCGAAGGGCCGGTCGGTGAAGGCGTCGACGATTCGAATCCGCATGGCCCGACGCTAAAGGCCCGAAGGGGCGGCGGACCAAGGCCAATTCGAGGTGACTGGACCGGTGTCGTCCTGCCGTGAGAGTCCCGTAGGCGCGTGGCAAGGAGGCGCGCGCCCTACGGGGACAACGGTGCGATCTCCTCCGTAAGGAGGAGAAGCCGGTCAGCGATGCCCAACCTGTGTCGGACGTGAAGATGCTGCCCCACGGGGATGACCTGAGCCGATGGGGCTGATGGGGTAGGGAGCGTGCCACCCTGTCATTCCCAGCAACCGGCCGCCGAGCGCGGCGCACGCCACGTGGACCTCGACGCCCGGCTCACCGCCGCACTGACGGCCGTGGTCGCGGGCGCCCGCAGACGGGCGCTGCGGGACGGTGACCGGCAGATCGACACCGCTCATCTGCTGCACACCCTGCTGGAGTCCGACCCCGAGGTACGGGCCGTCTTCGACGGTCCGCAGGTCGCCCGGCTGCTCGGCTATCTCGTCCAGCGCGCCATCGGCTACGGCCTGCGCTGGCAGAGCAGTGTCGAGGACTCCGGCGCGCTCCCGGTGCTGTGCGAGCCGGAGGGCTGGTCACCGACGGCGGCGATCGCCCTGGAAGCGGCCTGCGTCCGCGCCGAGCGGGGCGGTCACCCCCGTACCCGCGGGCTCGATCTGCTCGCCACGATCGTCACGGACCCCGAGTCACGGGCCGTCGAGGTCCTCGTGCGCGCGGGCGTCGACGTCGAGGCGCTGCCCGCGCGGATCGAGGCGGCGGCCGTGGCCGAGGAGTACGAGCAGGAGCACGGGCGGGAGCGTACGGCGCCGGAGGGGCCGACCGTCGCGCCGGGCCCGGTCCGGCAGGTGCGCAGGTCCATCCTCTGAGACAGGAGCTATCGGGGGTGACGCTCATGTCGTTGCCTGTCATCATGTGCCGGTGCATACGTCAAACGGCAGTCAGGGTGGCCAGGGCAGAGGCGTCGGACTGGGGCTCGCCCTGGTGTCGGCGCTGGCCTTCGGCGGATCGGGTGTCGCGGCCAAGCCGCTGATCCAGGCGGGGCTCGACCCCCTCCATGTGGTGTGGCTACGGGTCGCGGGCGCCGCGCTCGTGATGCTGCCGCTCGCCGTACGCCACCGGGCGCTGCTGCGCCGCCGTCCCGCCCTGCTCGTCGGGTTCGGCCTGCTCGCCGTGGCCGGTGTCCAGGCGTTCTACTTCGCCGCGATATCCCGGATACCCGTCGGTGTCGCCCTGCTGATCGAGTACCTCTCGCCCGCGCTGGTGCTCGGCTGGGTGCGGTTCATCCAGCGACGGCCCGTGACCCGGGCCGCGGCCATCGGCGTGGTGCTCGCCGTGGGCGGCCTGGCGTGTGTCGTCGAGGTGTGGTCGGGGCTGAGCTTCGACGCGTTGGGGCTGCTGCTCGCGCTGGGTGCCGCCGGTTGCCAGGTCGGCTACTTCGTCCTGTCCGACCAGGGCGGCGACGCGGGCGAGGAGGCGCCGGACCCGCTCGGCGTGATCGCGTACGGCCTGCTCATCGGTGCCGCCGTCCTCACCGTCGTCTCGCGGCCCTGGACCATGGACTGGCAGGTGCTCACCGACCACGCGCACATGAACGGGATCGCCGTCCCGGCCGTCCTGCTGCTGTGCTGGATCGTCCTCGTCGCCACGGTCCTCGCGTATGTCACCGGGGTGCTCTCCGTGCGCCGCCTCTCGCCCCAGGTCGCCGTCGTCGTGGCCTGCCTCGAAGCGGTCATCGCGACCGTCCTCGCCTGGGTCCTGCTCGGCGAGCACCTCTCGCTGCCGCAGATCATCGGTGGTGCGGTCGTGCTGGTGGGCGCGTTCATCGCCCAGTCGTCGGCGCCCGTCAAGAACTCTCCGGAGCCGGTGGCGAGCGGTGGTCCGGAAAGGGAGTTGTCGGCTCGCCGGACGGCCGCATAGGGTGCGGACCATGCACGCGAACGCACTCGTTCTCTCCCCGCCGGCCGCCTGAGGCGGGCCTCCGGAGTCCATGCCCGGCCATGCGGCCGGGCGGAACGGTGCTGCCCGCAGAAGAAGTCCGCCGACCCCGTCGAACCGGGGTCGCCTCCCGAACTTCTGCACCTCTGCGGAGACAACTCATGTCGCATGCTGCTGGGGGCCTGCCCGTCGGGCGAGGCCTCCTCTATCTGATCATCGCCGGTGCCGCCTGGGGCACCGCGGGCGCCGCCGCCTCGCTGGTCTATCAGACCAGTGACATGGGGCCGTTCGCCCTCTCCTTCTGGCGCTGTGCCGGTGGACTCCTCCCGCTGCTCGCCGTGCGCCTGCTGCGCCCGTCCGTCCGCAGCGCCGTACGGGAACCGCTCGGCCGCAAGGCGCTGCGGACCGGGATCACGGGCCTCGCGCTCGCCGTGTTCCAGACCGCCTACTTCGCGGCCGTCGAGGCCACCGGGCTCGCCGTGGGGACCGTCGTCACGCTCGGCGCCGGACCCGTGCTCATCGCGCTCGGCGCCCGGCTGCTGATGGGGGAGCGGCTCGGCCTCGGCGGGGTGGGCGCCGTCCTCGGCGCGCTCGCCGGGCTCGGGGTCCTCACGCTCGGCGGCGACGGCGCCACCGTGCGCCCCTGGGGAGTGCTGCTCGCACTCGTCTCGGCGGCGGCCTACAGCGTCATGACGCTGTACACCCGGTGGTCGGGACGCGACGGCGGGACCGACGCGGCGGGTACGACCCTGTCGGCGTTCGCGGTCACCAGCCTGTGCCTGCTGCCCTTCGCCCTCGCGGAGGGGGTGCTGCCGCACACCGCCGAACCCGGCCGGGTCGTCTGGCTCATGGCCTACATCGCGGTCGTTCCCACGGCCCTGGCCTACGTCCTGTACTTCGCGGGCGCCGCGGTCGTACGGTCGGCCACCGTGTCCGTGATCATGCTGCTCGAGCCGGTGAGCGCGGCGGTGCTCGCCGTGATGCTGCTCGGCGAGCACCTGACGGCGGCGACCCTCGGCGGCACCGCGCTGATGCTCGGCTCGGTCGCGGGGCTCGCGCTGGCGGAAGCGCGCGGGGCACGGGAGCCGGTCCTCGTCTGACCTAGTGCCCCGACGGAGCTGACTCGGGACTGAGTACGGATGCGGAGCGCCGCACCCGTACTCAGTCCTGGTGCGCCTGTTCCTGCTGCCGTCGCAGCAGATGCTCGCGCGCCCGCGCGTCGAGCGGACCGCCCCGTGCCGCCAGCCCGGCCGCGATCCGCTCCTGGATCTCCTGCGACTTGTTACCGGCGTACTTGAACTTCGCGCGTACGCCGGTCACTTCGAGCCGGAGGCCGCGGATGCCGGGCAGCATGCGGCCGTAGGGGTCCTCGCCCGCCGCTGCCCGCGCCGAGCCGCCCTCCGGCTGGAAGTGGCCGAACTGGCGGTTCAGTATCCCGGCCTTGCGCGCCGGGTCGTCCACGACGTGGGCGGTGCACCGGAGTTGGACCGTCGTGTAGAAGCTGGTCGGCACGCCGTGCTCGGGCGGGGTGTCCGGCGGGGCCTGCCAGGGGCCGGGGACGTAGACGTAGTCGTCGACCACGCTCAGGACGACGTCCGGGTTCGCCTCCAAGGCGTGCCACAGCGGGTTGGGGCGCGCCAGATGGGCGAGCGCCTCGCCGCGCTCGGCGTCGTAGACGAAGTGGAGCGGCTGGACGTGGGGCGGCTCGCCCGGCAGCCCGTTGACGGCGAGTTGCCCGAAGTCGTGGGCGGTGAGCCAGAGTTGCCATTCGGCGTCGTCGCGGGGCGCGTCCCAGGGGTGGATCAGCACGGCCCCTCCGGCAGGTAGTCCGGCAGCTCGGTGCCGGGTGCCAGGTCCGGGTCGGCGAGCGGGGCGCCGTACTGCCTGCGGACCGGGAGCACACCGGCCCAGTGGGGGAGGGACAGATCCTCGGGCTCGTCGTTCACACCGCCCGTGCGCGCCTTGGCGGAGACCTCCGCCAGATCGAGGCGGAGCACCGCGGTGGCGGCCAGTTCCTTCTTGTTCGCGGGACGGGAGTCGTGGGAACGGCCCGGCACGACATGGTCGACGAGCGCGTCCAGGGCCGTCCGCTTCTCCTCGAGGTCGGTGACCTGGTGGGCGATGCCGTGCACCACCACGGACCGGTAGTTGATCGAGTGATGGAAGGCCGAGCGGGCCAGGACCAGACCGTCGACATGCGTCACCGTCAGGCACACCGCGAGCCCCTGCTCGGTGCCGTCCGCCATCCGCAGCGGGCGCGAGCCCGTCGAGCCGTGCACATAGAGCCGCTCGCCGACCCGGCCGTAGAGCGTGGGCAGCACGACCGGCGCGCCGTCGCGGACGAAGCCGAGGTGGCAGACGTAGCCCTCGTCGAGTATCGCGTGCACCGACTCCCTGTCGTACGACGCCCGTTCCGCGGCGCGGGTGGGGACGGTGCGGTCGCTCGGCGGATAGACGGCGGGCGGTGCGGCCGACTGCTGGCTCCCCTGCATGGCGCTCTCCATTGCACTAGTGCATAATTGGGTTTGTGTTAGGAGAATATCCGATCAGTGGACAGCGCGCAGTGGATATCGCGGCGAGCGTCGAGAGCGCGGTGGGCGACGGGAAGCTGGAGCCCGGCCAACTCCTTCCGCCCATGCGGCAGTTGGCGACGGAACTGGAGGTGAATCCCAATACGGTCGCCGCCGCGTACCGCATCCTGCGTGAACGCGGGGTCATCGAGACCGCCGGGCGCCGGGGCAGCCGGGTGCGCTCCGCGCCCGCCACGACGGGGCGGGACGACCGGCGCGTGGACGTGCCCGAGGGCGTGCGCGACGTCTCCAGCGGCAACCCCGACCCCGCGCTGCTGCCACCGCTGGCCGCGGTGTTCACGGCGGCCGCGGCCCAGGGCGACACCGAGCCGGTCCTGTACGGAGATGCCGCCGTGGAACCGGAGTTGGCGCGCCTCGCGCGGGCCGCCCTGGACGCCGACGGGGTGCCCGAGGGGCCGTCGGCCGTGGTCTCCGGCTCCCTGGACGCCATCGAACGCGTCCTCACGGCCCATCTCAAGCCGGGGGACACGGTCGCCGTCGAGGACCCCGGCTGGGGCAGCACCCTCGACCTCGTCCCCGCGCTCGGGCTGCGGATGGTCCCCGTCCGCGTGGACGACGAAGGACCGCTTCCCGACGACGTACGGGACGCACTGGCGGCCGGGGCGCGCGCCCTGATCGTCACGGGCCGGGCGCAGAACCCGACCGGCGCCGCGGTCGGCGCCGCGCGCGCCCGCGCCCTGCGGTCCGTGCTCCGCGCACACCCGGCCACCCTGCTGATCGAGGACGACCACGGTCACGGGATCGTCGCCGTGCCCCTCCACACCCTCGCCG
Source organism: Streptomyces sp. NPDC104371 (assembly GCF_055583785.1). Classification (NCBI taxonomy): domain Bacteria; kingdom Bacillati; phylum Actinomycetota; class Actinomycetes; order Kitasatosporales; family Streptomycetaceae; genus Streptomyces; species Streptomyces sp. NPDC104371. The sequence continues at coordinate 1,263,687 of NZ_JBVJNF010000001.1, read as the reverse complement.
GGGCCACCCGGCACTGGGCCTTCGTCCGCTCGGTCGCCAAGGGGTACGGGCCCGATCTGCGGCTCGCGGTGCTGACCGGCGACACCGTCACCGTCGACCGGGTCCGGGGGCGGCAGCGGCTGGGGCCCGGCTGGGTGAGCCGGATCCTGCAACGGGCCGTGGTGCGGCTGTGGACCGAGGGCGTGGTGGACGTCGGCGCGGTGGCGGCGGCGTACGACACGCGCCGTGCCGCGCTGATCGACGCGCTCGCCCGGCGCGGGGTCGCGGCCCAGGGCCGCAGCGGGCTGAACGTGTGGGTTCCCGTACCCGACGAGACCTCGGTGGTCGCGGGGCTGCTGCACGCGGGCTGGGCGGTCGCGCCCGGCGCCCGCTTCCGGCTGGGCGCGCCGCCCGGCATCCGTATCACCGTCTCGTCGCTGACGGCGGACGAGACGGAACCGCTCGCCGACGCGGTCGCTGCTGCCCTCGGCCCGACCCCGGTCAGGAGGTACGCCTAGGGGCTTTCGTTCGGATCAGACCGGATCAGACCGGATCAGACGAGCTTGATCGTGTCCCCGTCGACCGCGATGTCCGCGGTGGGCAGCGGCTGGGGCGCGGGCCCCGCCTGCACGCTGCCGTCGGCCACGGAGAACTGGCTGTCGTGACACGGGCAGGTGATCACGCCGCCCTCGACGTTCGTCACGGCGCAGCCCTGGTGGGTGCACTTGGACGAGAACGCCTTGAAGTTCCCCTTGCTCGGCTGCGTCACCACCACCCCCTGGTCGGCGAAGATCTTGCCACCGCCCTCGGGGATCTCGGAGGTCTTCGCGAGGTCCGTGCCCCCGGAGCCGGCCGCCCCGCCGTCATGCTCCCCGGCCTCGGCCGTGCTCTTGTCCGGCGCGTGGGACGCCTTGGTCGCCTTGGTGGACGGGGTGCTGTCCGATTCCCCGCACGCGGTCAGCGCGGCGGCGAGTCCGGTCACACCCACCGCCGTCACGACCGTGCGACGGGACGGTTCGGAGCCGGGCTGGAGCGGTTCGCTGGTCATGCGGACGTTCCCTTCCACGGATGGTGCGCTGGCTGTTCGAACGGCCCCGACATCTTGACCCGCTGCGGAACGGCCACCCGCGAGGCGCGCACGACCCGGCTCCGAAGGGACCCGAACGCTCCAGTGGCCTGGCCGCAGTGGGTGTTCGGGCTCTCGCATAGCCTGGCGGAATGCTTACACACGTCACGGCGACCCGGTTCGTCGCGCCGCTGCGCGAGGGGGGTTCGCTGCCGGGGCTCGTCGAGGGGGACGATCTCGGGGCCTATGTCATGAAGTTCAGGGGGGCGGGGCAAGGGCGCAAGACGCTGGTCGCCGAGGTCGTCTGCGGCGAACTCGCCCGGCGGCTCGGCTTGCGCGTACCCGGACTCGTGACGATCGGGCTCGATCCGGTGCTGGGTCTCGGCGAGCCGGATCAGGAGGTGCAGGAGCTGCTCAAGGCGAGCGGCGGGCTGAACCTCGGGATGGAGTTCCTCAGCGGGGCGATCGGCTTCGACCCGCTCGCGTTCGAGATCGGCTCCGAGGAGGCCGGGCGGATCGTCTGGTTCGACGCGCTCGTGGGCAACGTCGACCGCTCCTGGCGCAACCCCAACCTGCTGATGTGGCACGGAGATCTGTGGCTCATCGACCACGGCGCCACCATGATCTGGCAGCACAACTGGCCCGGCGTCGAGGCCTCCGCCGCCCGCCCCTACGACGCCCGCGACCACGCCCTCGCCCCCTTCGCGCCGGATGTCGCGGGCGCCGCCGCCGAGTTGGCGCCGCTGGTCACCGAGGAGCTGCTGGCCGAGGTGACCGGTCGGATCCCGGACGAGTGGCTGACCGGCGAGCCCGGCTTCGACACACCGGACGCGCTGCGGCAGGCCTACGCACGGCCGTTGCTCGCCCGCGCCGCCGTCATCCACGAACGCGTCAAGGGCGTCGAGGCCAAGGGCGTCGAGGCCGTCGAGGGGGAGAAGAAGTGAGCGAGCGGGACGTCTTCGAGTACGCGCTGCTGCGCGTCGTGCCCCGCGTCGAGCGCGGCGAGTGCATCAACGCGGGCGTACTGGTCTACTGCCGCGCCCGGTCGTTCGTCGCCGCCCGGACGCACCTGGACGAGACGCGGCTGCGCGCGCTCGACCCGGACGCGGACGTCACCGGCGTGCGCGCCGCGCTCCGTGCCGTCGAGGGCGTGTGCGCGGGCGGCGCGGCGGCCGGGCAGGCCGCGGGCGACGACGCCGGGCGGCGCTTCCGCTGGCTGATCGCGCCCCGCTCGACGGTCGTGACGCCAGGACCCGTGCACACCGGGCTGACCGCCGACCCGGCCGCCGAGGCGGAGCGGTTGCTCGAGCTCCTGGTGAGGTAATGGATCACACGCACCCGGTGGGCCGTTGACACCGGGTGCCAGGGCTTCTAGCGTCACGTCTACTGAAGGTACTAAGCGGTCGCTCACCCGTGGGCGTCTCGCGCGGGACCGCAGATCCCCGAAGGTGTTCCAGGCTTTCCAAGGGCGAGGAGAACCAGCTATGTCCACCACTGAGCAGCGCGTGGCCGTCGTCACCGGCGCAGCGCGCGGCATCGGCGCCGCCACCGCCGTACGACTGGCCGCCGAGGGCCGGGCCGTCGCGGTCATCGACCTCGACGAGACCGCGTGCAAGGACACCGTCAAGCAGATCACCGACGCCGGGGGCAAGGCCATCGCCGTCGGCTGCGACGTCTCCGACGAGGCGCAGGTCGAGGCGGCCGTGGCGCGGATCGCCGAAGAGCTGGGCGCGCCGACGATCCTCGTCAACAACGCGGGCGTGCTCCGCGACAACCTGCTGTTCAAGATGAGCGTCTCCGACTGGGACACGGTCATGAACGTGCATCTGCGCGGCGCCTTCCTGATGGCGCGCGCGGTGCAGAAGCACATGGTGGACGCGGGCTTCGGCCGGATCGTCAACCTCTCCTCGTCCTCCGCGCTCGGCAACCGCGGCCAGGTGAACTACTCCGCCGCCAAGGCCGGTCTGCAGGGCTTCACCAAGACCCTGGCCAAGGAACTCGGCAAGTTCGGCGTCACCGCCAACGCCGTCGCCCCCGGCTTCATCGCCACCGAGATGACCAAGGCCACCGCCGACCGGGTCGGCATGGGCTTCGAGGACTTCAAGGCCGCCGCCGCCACCCAGATCCCCGTACAGCGCGTCGGCGAGCCCGCCGACATCGCCAACGCGATCGCCTTCTTCACCGGTGACGCCGCCGGATTCGTCTCCGGCCAGGTGCTGTACGTCGCCGGTGGACCGCTCGACTGAGGCCGGCGGAACCGACCGAGGCCAGAAGAACCAGAGGAACACGGACACATGACTGCACTGCCTGAACCCTCCGGCAAGGTCGCCCTCGTCACGGGCGCCAGCCGCGGCATCGGCTACGGGATCGCCGAGGCCCTCGTCGCCCGCGGCGACCGCGTCTGCATCACCGGCCGCAACGAGGAGGCCCTCAAGGAGGCCGTCGAGCGGCTCGGCGCGGACCGGGTCATCGGCGTCGCGGGCAAGGCCCACGACGAAGCCCACCAGGCCGCCGCCGTGGAGCGCGCCATGGAGGCCTTCGGCCGGGTGGACCACCTGGTCAACAACGCCGGTACGAACCCGGTGTTCGGCCCGATCGCCGACCTCGACCTGGGCGTCGTCCGCAAGGTCTTCGAGACCAACGTGATCTCGGCGCTCGGCTTCGCCCAGCGGACCTGGCACGCCTGGCAGAAGGACAACGGCGGCGCGATCGTCAACATCGCCTCGATCGCGGGCACGACGGCGTCGCCCTTCGTCGCCGCCTACGGTGTCAGCAAGGCCGCGATGATCAACCTGACCCAGCAGTTGGCGCACGAGTTCGCGCCCCGCGTCCGGGTCAACGCGATCGCGCCGGCCGTGGTGAAGACCCGGTTCGCCAAGGCGCTGTACGAGGGCCGGGAGGAGGAGGTCACCTCCTCCTACCCGCTGGGCCGGCTCGGTGTGCCCTCCGACATCGGCGGCGCCGCCGCGTTCCTCACGTCGGACCAGTCCGACTGGATCACCGGCCAGACGCTCGTCGTCGACGGCGGTCTCTTCCTGAACGCCGGGGTCTGACGGAACGCCGGGGTCTGACGAACGGTCCGCGGCACGGGCGCCCCCTGGACGGAAGGGCGCCCGTGCCGGGCCGTACGAGACAGACCGGCCGATGACAACGTGGTCAATCACGCCTCGATCAAGAACCTCTGCGAACCCGGTTCCCCGGGCGGAGCGCTGCGGTAGCGTCTGCCGCCCACCTTGGGTACGGCAGAGCGAGGAGCGTGCGCGTGTTCCACCGGATTCGTTGTCTGCGTCGGCTGGCGGCGATCACATCGCTCACCCTGGTGACCGGTTGCGGGTCGCTCTTCTCCTCGTCCTCCGAGAAGGAGGACCCGATCGTCGTGGGCACCACCAGCGCGCCGAGCACCCTGGATCCGGCCGCCTCCTGGGACGGCTCCTGGGAGCTGTTCCGCAACATCTACCAGACCCTGCTCAGCTATCCGACGGGCGCGACGGCACCCGCCCCCGACGCCGCCGACCACTGCTCCTTCACCGACGGCACGAACCTCGTCTACCGCTGTGTGCTGCGCAAGGACCTCACGTTCTCCGACGGGCAGGCGCTGAACGCGCGCGCCGTGAAGTACTCCATCGACCGCGTCCGCGCGATCAACACCCGCGGCGGCCCCGCGGGCCTGCTGGGCAGCCTCGACCGCGTCACCACCAGCGGCACGCGCGAGATCGCCTTCCACCTCAACAAGCCCGACACGACGTTCCCGTTCGTCCTCGCCACCCCCGCGATGTCGATCGTCGCCCCCGACGCGTACCCGGCCCGCTCCCTGCGCAAGGACGGCAAGATCCTCGGTTCCGGGCCCTACCGCCTCGCGTCGTACGAGGAGGGCGGCCAGGCCTCACTCGTGCGCAACGACCACTACAAGGGCGTCGCGAAGCTCCGCAACGACAAGGTCACCATCCGCTACTTCCAGGACTCGGGCGAGATGGTCGACGCCCTGCGTGAGAAGCGCATCGACGTCACCTACCGAGGGCTCGCCTCCTCCGACATCGTCGCCCTGCAGAGCGACGCCGCCAAGGAGGGCCTGCAACTCGTCGAGGGCTCCGGCATCGCGATCAACTACCTGGTCTTCAACCCGAAGGACCCCTGGGCCGCGAAGCCCGCCGTGCGGCACGCGGTCGCGCAGGTCGTCGACCGCCCGGCGATCGCGCACAAGGTGTACAAGGACACCGTCGAACCGCTGTACTCGATGGTCCCCACCGGGCTCACCAGCCACACCGCGGGCTTCTTCGACCGGTACGGCGACCCCAGCACCGCCAAGGCCCGCAAGATCCTCCAGGACGCGGGCATCACCAGCCCCGTGCCGCTCACCCTCTGGTACACCACCGACCGCTACGGCTCCGAGACCGCGCCGGAGTTCCGCGAGCTGAAGAGCCAGCTCGACGGGTCGGGCCTGTTCACGGTCACGCTCAAGAGCCGCCCGTGGAAGACGTACGAGGAGGGGGCCAACAAGGGCGAGTACCCGGTGGCCGGCCGGGGCTGGTTCCCCGACTTCCCGGACCCCGACAACTTCATCGCGCCGTTCGTGGGCGAGCAGAACGCGCTCGGCATGCCCTACCCGGCCAAGCGGATCACCGATGAGCTGCTGCCCGCGACCCGGCGCCGGGACGACCGCGCCGAGGTCGTCGAGCAGTTCCAGGAGGCCCAGCAGATCCTCGTCGACGACGCGCGGCTGCTGCCGCTGTGGCAGGGCAAGCAGTACGTGGCGGCGAGCGAGGAGATCTCCGGCGGGGAGCAGGCCCTGGACCCGTCGACGATCATGAAGATGTGGGAGCTGTCCCGCAAGACGAGCTGGTAGCCGGGGTGTGAGGGGGGCTCGGGAGTCGGTTGTCAGTGGTCGCCTGTAGGTTCGGAGAACTGCAAGCGACCGCACAACGGAGGAAGTTGACGTGACCGACATCGCCATGCTGCCGGAGTCCTGGCGGGGCGTACTGGGCGAGCAGCTTGAGCAGCCCTACTTCAAGGAACTCATGGAGTTCGTCGAGGAGGAGCGCGCCAAGGGTCCCGTCTACCCTCCGCGGGAGGAGGTCTTCGCCGCGCTCGACGCCACGCCGTACGACAAGGTGAAGGTGCTCGTCCTCGGCCAGGACCCGTACCACGGCGAGGGCCAGGGGCACGGCCTGTGCTTCTCCGTGCGGCCCGGGGTGAAGACCCCGCCCTCGCTGCGGAACATCTACAAGGAGATGCAGGCCGAGCTGGGCACGCCGATCCCCGACAACGGCTATCTGATGCCGTGGGCCGAGCAAGGCGTCCTGCTGCTCAACGCGGTGCTGACGGTGCGCGCGGGCGAGGCGAACTCCCACAAGGGCAAGGGCTGGGAGAAGTTCACGGACGCGGTGATCCGCGCCGTCGCGGACCGGCCCGACCCGGCGGTGTTCGTGCTCTGGGGCAACTACGCCCAGAAGAAGCTGCCGCTGATCGACGAGACCCGGCATGTCGTCGTCAAGGGCGCGCACCCCTCGCCGCTCTCCGCGAAGAAGTTCTTCGGCTCGCGGCCGTTCACGCAGATCAACGAGGCGGTGGCCCGGCAGGGACATGACCCCGTCGACTGGACCATTCCGAACCTGGGCTGACACCCGGGGGCGGGGCCCGCGTCGGCCCCGCCCCGCCCGGCCCGTCGCGGGCCGCCGCCCGGCCGGTCACCGCCTTGGCCCAGTGCTCGGACGGATGCGCCTGAGCGCGATTGTCCGGGACAGCCCTTAGCGTCATGAGGAACGGGCGACGAGCGGGAGGACGCGGTGGCGGAGCGACAGGAGCAGGCGGCGCCGGATGCCGTGCTGACCCGGATCGGGCAGGTCGTCATGTTGCACCACGGCGGCGACCGCGAGGAGGCCCGCAACCGCTTCCTCGAACTGTGGGCGGAGATCGGCGAGGACGGCGACCCGCTGCACCGCTGCACGCTGGCGCACTACATGGCGGACACCCAGGACGAGCCGGACCACGAACTCGCCTGGGATCTACGGGCGTTGTCGGCCGCGGAGGAACTCACCGACGAACTCCTCACCGAGCAGGACGGCGCGCTCGTCGTACGCGCGTTCTACCCCTCCCTGCATCTGAACCTCGCCGCCGACTATGTGAAGCTCGGCCGCTCGGGGGCCGCCCGCGCCCATCTCGGCCGGGCCCGCGGCGCGGCCGACGCCCTCGTCGACGACGGCTACGGCGACGGCGTCAGGGCGGCGATCGCCCGGCTGGAACAGCAGCTCGCGCGGGAGGCACCGACGGGCGGCGCGCCCGAGCCCGGCCCGTTGGACGGTCCGGGCGGCGAGACGCTCGGCCCGCCGAGACGACGGCCGTAGGTCCTCGCTGCCTCGTCGTCCGTTCTCAACGCCCGTATGTGCGACGGCAGATGACCGACTCGGGGCTGTCCGGCCGCCATCCGCCGTACTGCCGCCCGAGCGCGCACACGTCCGTGTTCCGGGGGATCCGGGCGGTGGCCCTGGGCGGTACGTCGATGTGCGGTCCGCGTGGGCCCGGCCTGCGGTGCGGCGGGGCGGACGGATCGTGCGACGGCGCCGTCGGCGTGGCGGTGGACGCCGGTCCGGTCGTGTGCCGCGCACCGGTCGGCGGTGACGGGGCGGGGGAGGGCTCGACCAGGTCCAGCGCCTCCCGCGCCGGGGCCTGGACGGGCCGGGGTTCCGCGCTGCCGTCCGGATGCGGTGCCAACGGGGACGAGCGGGCCGGGGGCGGGCCGGGCACGGTCGGTCGCTGCACGGTCACACAGCCGCTGAGGGCCGAGATGGCCACGGTGACCAGAAGCGTTGCGGTCGTCGTTCGATGCACCCGCGCAACTCTGCTGTGTCCCGCCCGTTTTGGCGCGGAGGCAGGCGGAGGATGCCCCCTACGGATGAACCGGCTCGCACGAAGGTCCGGGCTCGGCGCGCGTGATGTCAATCCCCGGTTGCCCCGTCGAGCCGCTCGCGGATCAGGTCCGCGTGGCCGTTGTGGCGTGCGTACTCCTCGATCATGTGCGTGTAGATCCAGCGCAGGGAGAAGGGCTCGTCGGCGAACCGGCTCTTGCCGCTGGAGAGTTGGTCCAGGCCGAGACCGGCGGCGTGACGCCGCGCGACCGCGATCTCCGCTTGCCACGTGGCGTACGCCTCCTGCCAGGTGTCGGCCTCGGTGAGGTGGAACTCCCCGTCCGGGTCCTCGTCACTGCAGTAGATCGGCCCCGGATCGTCGCCGACGAGGACCTTGCGGAACCAGCCCCGTTCCACCTCCGCCATGTGCCGTACGAGTCCCATCAAGGACAGTTCGGAGGGCTCCACCGAGGCGGTTCTGAGCTGGGCGTCGGTCAGGCCCTCGCACTTCAGCGCGAGCGTCTGGCGGTGGTAGTCGAGCCAGCCTTCCAGCATGGCGCGTTCGTCGGCGTTCTGGGCGGGTTCGCTGCGTTCCACGGTCATGGCGGCATCGTCGCTCAATCCCTCACCCCGCGCCAGGCATTACCCGGTCGCCGAGCATTCCGTCGAGCAGTTCCCGCAGGCTCGTGCGTACCGCGTCCAGGCTTGGCGTGTTCGCCGTGAAAGACCCGGCCACGCAGGACAGCATCAGGCCGTCCGCCCAGGCCACCAGGGACAGTGCGTGCCGGGTCGGGTCGGTCGAGCCCATGGCCGTTACCAGCGTGGTGAGTTGGTCGCGGAAGCGGGCGCCGGCCGCGTCGAAGTACGTGCGCAGCTCGGGGCGTCGGGTGGCCTCCAGGGCCAACTCGTAGCGGGCGACGGTGAGTTCGCGGTTGCGGGTCAGGGAGCGATGGGTCGCGAGGGCCAGGCCGTCCACCAGGGCGTCCAGGCTGCCCTCGGGGGAGGGCAGCTCGTGCAGCGCGAGCACGCGTGCCTCCCGGTCGGCGAGGCGGCGCACCGCGAGTTCCAGCAGCGCCAGGCGGGTCCGCGCGAGGTTCGAGGTCGAGCCCTGGGGCAGCCCCGCCGCCTCGTCCACCGCCCGGTGGGTGAGCCCGCGCATCCCGCGCTCGGCGAGCAGGGCGAGGGCGGTGTCGGCGACGAGATCGGCGCGGGAGGCGCCCGTGGTGCGTACGGACATGGAGGTCACGGTACCCGGTTCACTACAGCGGTAGTACAGTCGAGGCATCGCCCCACTACATGTGTAGTGAACCGGGGTGATCGCCGACGTACCCAGGAGGAGTCATGGCACAGCCTTCGCACGCCGTCGTCATCGGCGGCGGCATCGGCGGTCTCACCGCCGCCGCGGCCCTGCACCGGCGCGGTCTGCGGGTCACCGTGCTGGAGCGGGCCCGCTCCCTGGAGCCGATCGGCGCGGCCATCTCGCTCTCGCCGAACGCCCTGCGCGCCCTGGACACCCTCGGCATCGGCGACCGGATCCGCGACCTCGCCGCCTGGCAGGGGGACGGCGGGCTGCGGACACCGCGCGGACGCTGGCTCTCCCGCACCGACGCCGTCGCAGCGGCCGAGCGCTTCGGCGGCCCGCTCGTCCTGCTGCACCGGGCCACACTCATCGACAGCCTCGCCGCGCTGCTCCCGGCCGACGCCGTCCGTACGGCCGCCGCCGCGACCCTCGCCGACGCGGGGGACGCCGGGCGCCCGGCCCGAATCACCACCCCCGACGGCGAGTTGGAGGCCGACCTCGTGGTGGCCGCCGACGGCATCCGCTCCCGCGTACGCCAGGCGCTGTTCCCGCACAACCCGGGGACCGTCTACTCCGGATTCACCACCTGGCGCGTGGTGATCCCCGTGCCCGGTGCCACGTTCGCCTCCCACGAGACCTGGGGCCGGGGCCGTATCTGGGGCACGCACCCGCTCAAGGGCGGCCGGGTCTACGCCTACGCCGCGGCCGTCACCCCCGCCGGGCAGCACGCCCCGGACGACGAGAAGGCCGAACTCCTGCGCCGCTTCGGCGACTGGCACGACCCGATCCCCGCCGTCCTCGCCGCCGCCCGCCCCGAGGACGTGCTGCGCCACGACGTCCACCACATCGCCGAGCCGCTGCCCGCCTTTCACCACGGCCGGGTCGCCCTGCTCGGCGACGCCGCGCACGCCATGCCGCCGACCCTCGGCCAGGGCGGCAACCAGGCCATCGAGGACGCCGTCGTCCTGGCCCACCACCACGAGGACCTCGCGGCCTACTCGGCGGCCCGGCTGCCCCGTACGACCGCCATCGCCCGCCAGGCCGTCCGCACCGCCCGGCTCAACATGATGGAGAGCCGCGCCGGGATCGCCGTACGCGACGCCGCCATGACCGCGCTCTCCCTGGCCGGACCCGCGCTGGTCCTGCGCGGCTTCGCGGGCATCGCGGACTGGCGGCCGCCGCACGGCCCGTATGCTTCCGCCGAGATACCCACCGGCAACCGCTAGGAGACGTCCGTGAAGGTCGGCTGCATCGGGCTCGGCGACATCGCACAGAAGGCCTACCTGCCGGTGCTCGGCGTACGGCCGGGGCTCGAACTGCACCTCCAGACCCGGACCCCGGCCACCCTCCACCGCGTCGCCGACGGCCTGCGCCTCCCGCACGACCGGCGCCACACGGACCTGGACGCGCTGCTCGCCCAGGACCTCGACGCGGCGCTCGTCCACGCCCCCACCACCGCCCATCCCGAGATCGTCACCCGGCTCCTGGAGGCGGGCGTCCCGACGTACGTCGACAAGCCCCTCGCCTACGAACTCGCCGACTCGGAACGGCTGGTGAGCCTCGCGGAGGAGCGGGGCGTCGCCCTGGCGGTGGGCTTCAACCGGCGCTACGCACCCGGATACGTGCAGTGCGCCGAGCATCCGCGCGAGCTGATCCTCATGCAGAAGCACCGCGTCGGACTGCCCGAGGAACCGCGCACGATGATCCTCGACGACTTCATCCACATCGTCGACACCCTGCGCTTCCTGGCGCCGGGACCCGTGGACGACGTGACCGTACGGGCCCGGGTAGAGGACGGGCTGCTGCACCATGTGGTGCTCCAGCTCGCCGGTGACGGATTCACCGCGCTCGGCGTGATGAACCGGCTGAGCGGTTCGGCGGAGGAGATCCTGGAGGTGTCCGGGCAGGACTCCAAGCGGCAGGTGGTCAATCTGGCCGACACGATCGACCACAAGGGCCAGCCGACCGTGCGGCGGCGCGGGGACTGGGTGCCGGTGGCCCGGCAGCGCGGCATCGAACAGGCCGTACTGGCCTTCCTCGACGCCGTCCGGGCGGGAGAGGTGCTCAGCGCTCGGGACGCGCTGGCGACCCATGAACTGTGCGAGCGCGTGGTGACCGCGGTGCAGGAGCGCCCCCTCGCCCTCTGAACGCCCGCACGCCCTCGGTCGCGCACAGCCCGACGAGGATCAGCAGGGCGGCGTGCACCGGCCAGTCGCCGTAGCGGACGTACGGGGTGACGCCGTGACTGAGCGGGACGTCGTACACCACGGCGGTGCTCCGGCCGGTGCCGAGCCAGGAGCCGACGCGCTCGCCGCTCGGGCCGTAGGCGGCGGAGACGCCGGTCAGCGTCGCGTGCACCATGGGGCGGCCGGTCTCCGCGGCGCGCAGCGCGGCCAGCGAGGCGTGCTGCTCCGGCGCCCAACTGTGCTGGAACGTCGAGGTCGAGGACTGGGCGATGAGCAGATCGGCGCCGTCCTTCGCGAGATGGCGGCTCATGTCGGGGAACGCGGACTCGAAGCAGATCATCGGGCCGATACGCAGCCCGTTCCCGACGTTCATCACCACCTGTTCGGTGCCGCGTCGGCGGTTCACCTCGGCCGCCTTGCCGACCGAGGTGGCCCAGCCGAGCACCGACCGCAGCGGTATGTACTCGCCGAACGGGACGAGCCGCATCTTGTCGTAGCGGTCGCCGGTCGGGCCGTGCGGGCCTATGAGCACGGAACTCTTGTATATGCCGGGCAGGTCGGAGCGGCGGGCGTCGACGTTGACAAGGATGTCCGCGTGCGTCTGCCGGGACAGGGCGGCGATCCGGGCCGCGAGGTCGGGGCGGCGCGCGAGGTCGTAGCCGACGCTGCTCTCGCCCCAGACGATCAGGCTCACGTGCTGTCCGGCCAGTTCGCGGGTGAGCCGCTCTTCAAGGGCGAACCGTTTGGTGGCGCTGTCGCGGCCGCCGACGATGCCGGGCTGGACGACCGCGATCCGGGCCCGCCCGTCGATCTCGGGGCGGGGTGACCAGACCCAGGCCGCCGAGGTCGCGACGGCCGCCGTGGCGAGCCCGGCCACCGCGGGGACACGGGCGGCGCGCACCGCCACGAGCACGGTGAGCGCCACGTTCACGGCGACGATCAGGAAGCTCAGCAGCCACACCCCGCCGACGGAGGCCAGCCGCAGCGCGGGCGTCACCTGCCACTGGCTCGATCCGAGCAGCCCCCAGGGGCCGCCGAGCCCCTGCCAGGAGCGGACCAGTTCGACCATCAGCCAGGCCGAGGGCAGGACGAACAGGGCGGCGCCGATCCGCTTCGGCGAGGGTCTGCCGCCCAGGAAGCGCCGCACCAGCCAGCCCCAGGGCGCCCACAACAGGCCGAGCAGCGCCGCGATGACGAACAGGAACACGTGCAGACTCGGCAGCAGCCAGTGGTGCACCGCCACCAGGAAGCCGAAGCCGCCGCACCAGCCGTCGTAGAGGGCGCGTCGGCCGGTGGGCGCGGAGCGGGCGAGCAGGATCCAGGGGATCAGCGCGACGTAGGCGAACCACCACCAGGAGGGCGCCGGGAAGGCGAGCATCGGCAGCGCACCGGCGACCATCGCGGCGGCGCCGCGCCACCAGCGGGAGGCGAGCCAGTCGCTGGGCATCCTCAAGTCGGCGCCTCTCTCCCGGGGTACGTGCCCTTCCAGTGTGCGCGCCGGTGAGGATCTTCGACAGGGCACCTCGGGGAAGGCGATACGGGCCGACCGGCACCGGGCCTCACCCGTGGTGTGCTCAGGCCGCCTTGATCATCTCGCCGCGCTTGGCCGCGGCCCACTCCACGACCAACAGCTCGTACTCCGCGCGCTGCTGGGCCGACAGAGAGCCGCCCGCGCGCAGCCAGAGCGCACGGATCCGTTCGTTCAGATCGTCGGCGGACCGTGCGGAACCAAGGCTCAAGGAATCGGGGGACATGCGGGCAAGCCTAGGGGCAAGCACTGACAGCGCGCTACCGGGCACCTGCGCGCACGGTATGCGCTTGGTCACGATCGGTTCGGTGTCGCGGCATTGGCGTAAGGAGGGTGGACGAACATACGTTCGATGGCGAGGCGGAATGCGAACCCCTTCTGCCTACGGGTGTACCGGGCGCCCGGTGTGGCTCGTCACGGCCAGCTATGGCGTTGGACGAACCATTCCTCAGGGCCGCCTCCGTACCACTCGATCAGGGGCGATTCGATCACGTCCAGGTCGTCCCAGCCTCCGAATCCGGCGCGTTGGAGCAGGACCGCCACATCGTGCAGGCGGTATGCCGTGCCCAGGTCGACGTCGTCGGCCTGGATGGTTCGGCCACCGGTTCCGGTGGGCGCGGACACGATCAGATGGTGCTCGGCCATGCCTCCAGCTTCGCCCCTGGGCACGCGCCCCGCATGTTGAGCCGTTCGGGTGAATACGGTCCGGCCCCGGCCCCTAGCGGCCCGTGAAGTGGTGGCGCTTGCGCCAGGCCACCGCCGCTCCGGCCAGTGCCGGGACCGCGATGAAGCCCATCGCGATCAGGAAGGCGGGCGAGGTCGGCTGCGCGGCGCGGGCGCCCGCGACGGCGTACGCGGCGGTGTTCGGGATCGACCCGAGCGCCGTCGCGAGCAGGAACGCGACCCAGCGCATACGCGAGACCGCCGCGCAGTAGTTGGCCGCCCAGAACGGCACCCCCGGGAACAGCCGGGCCGCCATCATCGAGCGGAACCCGTGCCTGCTCAACTGCCCGTCCGCCGCCTTCAGCCAGCGTCCGCGCAGCAGTGGGCGCAGCGCGTCCTGCCCGAGCAGACGGCCGAGTCCGAAGGCGATCCCGGCCCCGAGCACCGTGCCCGAGAGGGCCGTGCCCGTGCCCAGCTCCGAGCCGAACAGCGCGCCCGCCGCGAGGTTCAGCAGCGGACGCGGTACGAACGCGACCGTGCACACCCCGTACGCCGTCGCGAAGACCAGCGCCGCCGCGACACCTCCGAGCTGCGGCGGCCAGCCATGGGTCAGCAGGCGCTGCGGCTCGAACAGCAGCATGCAGGAGGCGGCCGTGGCGAGCAGCAGCACCAGCAGGGACAGCCGGGACCAGGGCGAGAGCAGCACTCTGGTGCAGCGGTCGGTGAGCCGGAGCGGTGGGGCGACGGCGGTGGCCGACGGGATGGCGAACTCCGTGGCGGCGGCCCGGGGAGAGGCCGCGGCGGTGCCCCCAGAGCGGGTGGTGGCATCGAGCATTCGGTGACAGTAACCGACCGGGGTGTGTGATCGCCGCAGGGCGGGGGCGGTGTGGGCGGGGGGAGGGGTCAAAAACCGTTCGACGCGCGGGGGTTCATCGGCGAGGATCTCACCCATGTTCCGGTACGCCTTCGTTCTCGCAGCATCCGCCGCAGCGGATGCCCCGAAGGCTGCCTTCCCGCTCCTCGTGGCAGCCGTCGACGGCGCCCGAAGCTGACCCTCCCCGGAACGTCCGGCGGACCCCGCAGGGGGAGGGTCGGTACGTCATCGGGGTCCCCGTCCCGGCCGGACTTCCCGCGCCGGGGCCGACATTCGGCACCACCGAACACGCTTCGAGGTACAGCCATGTCCAAGACGGCATACGTGCGCACCAAGCCCCATCTGAACATCGGCACGATGGGTCACGTCGATCACGGCAAGACCACTCTGACCGCCGCCATCACCAAGGTCCTCGCCGAGCGCGGCGCCTCCGCCTTCGTTCCCTTCGACCGGATCGACCGGGCGCCGGAGGAGGCGCGGCGCGGCATCACCATCAACATCGCGCATGTCGAGTACGAGACCGACACCCGGCACTACGCGCATGTGGACATGCCCGGCCACGCCGACTACGTCAAGAACATGGTCACGGGCGCCGCGCAGCTCGACGGGGCGATCCTCGTCGTCTCCGCGCTCGACGGGGTCATGCCGCAGACCGCCGAACACGTGCTGCTCGCCCGGCAGGTGGGCGTCGACCACATCGTCGTCGCCCTGAACAAGGCCGACGCGGGCGACGAGGAGCTCACCGACCTCGTCGAGCTGGAGATCCGCGACCTGCTCACCACGCACGGCTACCCGGGCGAGTCCGCGCCGGTCGTCCGGGTCTCCGGCCTCAAGGCCCTTGAGGGCGACGCCCGTTGGACCGCGGCGATCGACGCGCTGCTCGACGCGGTGGACACATACGTGCCCCTGCCCGAGCGGTACGTCGACGCGCCGTTCCTGCTGCCGGTGGAGAACGTCCTCACCATCACCGGCCGCGGCACGGTCGTCACGGGCGCCGTGGAACGCGGCACGGTCCGCGTCGGCGACCGCGTCGAGGTGCTCGGCGCCGAGGTGGAGAGCGTGGTCACGGGCCTGGAGACCTTCGGCAAGCCCATGCAGGAGGCGCAGGCCGGGGACAATGTGGCGCTGCTGCTGCGCGGGGTACCCCGCGACGCGGTGCGCCGCGGCCACATCGTCGCCGCGCCCGGCAGCCTCGTACCCAGCCGTCGCTTCTCGGCGGAGGTCTACGTCCTGTCGGCGCGCGAGGGCGGCCGTACGACCCCGGTGTCCACCGGCTACCGCCCGCAGTTCTACATCCGCACCGCGGACGTGGTCGGCGACATCGACCTCGGGGAGACGGCGGTCGCCCGGCCCGGCGACACGGTCACGATCACGGTGGAGCTGGGCCGTGAGGTCCCGCTGGAGCCCGGCCTCGGCTTCGCGATCCGCGAGGGCGGCCGGACGGTCGGCGCGGGCACGGTGACGGCCGTGGACTGAACCTGGCGCGCGGGTGCCCACCCGGTGGGGTGGGCGCCCGTGTCCGCGGCGGTCCGGCGGCCCGGCACAATGGACCGGTGACCGAGCCCATACCAGTGACCCGCGCCGTGGACCACGGGACCGCCAAGCTGATGCCCGACGTGGACCGCGAGCGGGCCTGGCTGCTGACGGTCGACGGGGCGCCGCAGTCGTACGTCGATCTGGACGCGCCGACGCATCTGGAGTTCGAGTACACGCAGCGGCTCGGCCATGTACTGGACACGGTGGCCGAACCGGGCCGCGCGCTGGACGTCCTGCACCTCGGCGGGGGCGCGCTCACCCTGCCCCGCTATCTCGCCGCGACCCGGCCGGGCTCGCGCCAGGACGTCGTGGAGGCCGACCGGGGCCTGCTCGACCTCGTCGTGGCCCATCTGCCCCTGCCCGCGGGCGCCGACATCACCCTGCATCCGGCCGACGCCCGCGCCTGGCTGGAAGCCGCGCCGCCCGCCTCCGCCGACATCGTGATCGCGGACGTCTTCGGCGGCTCGCGCGTCCCCGCCCATCTGACGACGGTGGCGTACGCACGCGCCGCCGAGCGGGCGCTGCGCCCGGACGGCGTCTATCTGGCGAACCTCGCGGACGCCGCGCCCTTCACCTTCCTCCGCTCCCAACTCGCCACGTTCGCCGTGGTGTTCGAGGAGCTGGCGCTGATCGCCGAGCCCGCGGTGCTGCGCGGACGCCGCTTCGGCAACGCCGTCCTCGTCGCCGGTCATCGGCCGCTGGACACCGCCGTCCTGGCCCGCCGCGCCGCCGCGGACGCCTTCCCCGCCCGCGTCGAACACGGCGCCGCGCTCCGGGACTTCATACGCGGCGCCGAGCCGGTGCACGACGGCAACGCCGTACCGTCGCCCGAACCGCCGGGCGGGGCCTTCACCATCGGCTGACCGGGCCGGGACGCGTCAAGGCCCCACGAGCCGTGGGGCCTTGACGGGTGACTCACTCTCCGGTGGGGTCTCCGTGGAGCCGCACCGTGCTGAGTATCTTCATGACCGTGTCGTCCGGGACTTCGTCCGTCACGCCCGTGGCCCCGTAGAAGTTCCAGGCGACGAGGTCACCCTTGGAGTTCTTGAAGCCGAACGTGATGGCCTTGCCGTCGCTCGCGCACTTCCCCTTCTGCGGCGTGTTCTTGGAGCGTGCCCAGGCGTACGCGCCCTCGACGCCGGACACGGTCGTGTACGACTTCGCCGTCTTGTCGAAGGTCAGGCTCTTCTTGTCGGGCTGTGTGTAGCCGCCGAACACCCACCAGGGGACGTTCCGTATGGCGGCGTCAGCGGCGTCCTTGGCGCCACTGGAGCCCTTGGTCCCCGCCGTGGCCAGCCGGGTGCTCTCCAGATTGCCGTCCTTGTCCTCGTCGGCCGTGCACCACTTTTCCTTGTAGTAGGCGGGCGCGGACATGGTGATGAGGGGCGGGTCACTGGCCTTGCCGCCGTCCTTCTCGAAACCGATCAGCGTGTCCGGCGACTGGACGGACCAGTCCGGCGGCACATCGAAGGCCGTGCCCCACCGGGGGTTGATGACCGTCTTCCAGCCGTCGATGACCGGCTTGTCGGTGTCGGGGTCGCGCGGGTTCACGGTCGAGGTCGGCGAGGGCTTCGCGCTGTGCGAGGCGCTGGACGTGGCCTTGACGTCCTTGCCGTCGCCGTCCTTGTCCTTGCCGAGTACCAGGAATCCGGTCACACCGGCGGCGACCACCACAGCGGTGGCGGCCACGATCGCGACAAGCTTCGTCCGGTTGCCGCCGCCCCCGCCGCTCGGCGGCTGCGCCGACGTGCCAGGGACCGTCGGCGCGTTCCACTGCTGCTGGCCGGGCTGCTGATAGGGGTTCGGCTGCTGGTATCCCGGCTGCTGATAGGGGTTCGGCTGCTGATACCCCGGCTGCTGATAGGGGTTGTCGTTCTGCGGATTCTGCTCGCCCCCGGGCGGCTGCTGTCCTGGCCACATGGTCGACCAGCCTAGTGCCGCCTGGGACACGTTTCGGTCACCGATCTTCGTCAGGCCGGTACCGGACGGCGGCCACCGGCACTACTCGTCGGTAACATCTTCGGTATGACAGTTGAGAACGCCTCGATGGGCGAGAAGCTGGCCACCGCGGTCCCGATGGTGCGCACCCTGAACCTGGAGTTCGTCGAGGTCACCGCGGAGCGCGCGGTGCTGCGGCTGCCGGACCAGCCGGACTACCACAACCATCTCGGCGGCCCGCACGCGGGCGCCATGTTCACCCTGGCCGAGTCCGCCAGCGGTGCCATCGTCCTGACCGCCTTCGGTGACCAGCTCTCGCGCGCGGTGCCGCTCGCCGTGCGGGCCGAGATCGACTACAAGAAGCTGGCGATGGGGGCCGTCACGGCCACCGCCACCCTGGGCCGCCCGGTCTCCGAGGTCATCGCGGACCTCGACGCGGGCGAGCGGCCGGAGTTCCCGGTGGCCATCGCCCTGCGGCGCGCGGACGGTGCCGTCACCGGCGAGATGACGGTGGTGTGGACCCTGCGGCCCAACGGCTGAGACAGCGGCACAGGCGCCGACACGGCCGCACTGCCCGCGAGTTCGGGGCCGTGCGACCGTGGCGCGCCTGCCGTCCCCGACCGCTCAGCACGTCAACTCGTACACCCGGCAGGCGTGCACGGGGCGCCGGACGTCAGGAAGTCTCCTGCCTGGCCGCGTTCAGTACTTCCAGCGATACGCCGCCGCCACCGACTCGTCGTCCAGTCCGGCCACGGCGGCGATCTCGCCGAGGCGTACGGCGGCCACCGCGTCCGCCAGGACCGGTCCCAACGCGGCGCGGAGCCGCTCGTCCTTGCTGAACTTCCCGACGGCTTCCTCCAGCGACGCCGGCAGGCGGTACGCGCCCCGCGCCACCGCCTCCTCGGCCGTGAACCGCGCCGGATCGCCGGTGATCTCCTCGGGCAGCGGCAGGGACGACTCCACACCGTCGAGCCCGGCGGCGATGAGGCAACCGAGCGCGAGATACGGGTTGGCGGCCAGGTCGACCGGCTTCACCTCCAGATTCGCCGCCCGCGCGGACAGCCCCGCCGTGCCGGTGATGACCCGTACCGAGGCCTCCCGGGTCTCATGACCCCACGCGGTGAACACCCCGGCCCACTGCGAGGGCTTGAGCCGCAGATAGCTCGCCGGGCTCGGCGCGGTCACCGCCGTGAGCGCGGGCAGATGAGCCAGGATCCCGGCCGCGAACGACTCGGCCTCGGCCGTCATGCCGTACCGATACCGGCCCCCCGCATGGAGATTGGCCCCGTCGCGCCAGGCGGAGAGATGGACATGCCCGCCGTTGCCGACGCCCTCCCCGGTGACCGCCGGGCTGAACACGGCCCGCAGCCCATGGCGCTGGGACACCGCCCGGATGGTCTGCCGCACCAGAACGCTCCGGTCCGCGGCGGCGACGGGGTCGAGCGCGCTCACCGAGATCTCGAACTGCCCCGCCGCGTACTCGGGATGGAGCTGGTCGACGTCCACTCCTTGGGCCGCGAGCGTTGTCAGCAACTCGCCCATGTAGTCGCTCAGTTCGGCCTGGCGACCGGCGCCGTAGGCCGGAGCCGTGGTCGCGGGCGCGAACTCGCCCTCCGGCGCGGAGTCCCGCCCGAGCATCCACTCGACCTCGATGGCCGCCTTGAACGTGATGCCATGGTCCCGGGCGGCGTCCGCGACGACATGGCGCAGGAACGTACGGCTGCACGCCGGGTGGCGCTCGCCCTCCTGCGTGATCCGGTCCACCGGGGCCCACGCCCAGCCGGGCTGTCCCGCCAGCACCACGAGGCGGCCGAGGTCCGGGTAGAGACGCAGATCACCGTCCGGCGAGCCGAGCACGTCGGTGGCGACGATCGCGTCGTTCGCCAGGAATGTGTCGAACACCGGTGACATCCCCACGCCCCAGGCGGCGGTCGAGGCGAGCCGGGCCGTCGGGACCGTCTTGACGCGCGTGATGCCCGCGGTGTCGACCCACGCCAGGACGATGCCGTGCACGCCCCGCGCCGAGAGTTCCTCGCCGAGCGCGGTGGCCCGCTCGACATCACCCGGGCGCCCGCCGGGTCGGGGGTCTGCAAGCGCGGTCATGCGTCCTCCTCGGCGGTGGGGCTCGGCCCGAACGGACAGGCGGCAGCGCCGTGTCCGGGCCGTCTCTCCGGGTGAACGAGCGACGCGGCCCATGAGTTGCGTCACAGCGGCGGCGCGCGGGGCACGCGCGGGGCGCGGGCGGAGCGGTCCCGGTCGGCGGGGGCGCGAGCCCGTCGCCCTTGCCGGTCGAACAGGTAGGCTTCCTGGAGTGCGCCCCGAGGGCGTGCGCCTAGACATGGACGCGAAAACGGGGAGGACCGGTAGTGCACGTCCAGGAGTGGCTCGACACGGTACCCGCGGCCCTCGTCTACGCCGTCGTGGGCCTGGTGATCGGTCTGGAGAGCCTGGGCATTCCGCTCCCGGGTGAGATCGTCCTCGTCTCCGCCGCGCTGATGTCCTCCCAGCACGGCGGCATCAACCCCGTGATCCTGGGCGGCTGCGCGAGCCTCGGCGCCGTCGTCGGTGACTCCATCGGCTACGCCATCGGCCGCAAGGGCGGCCGGCCGCTGCTGGCCTGGCTGGGGAAGAAGTTCCCGCGGCACTTCAGTGAGGGCCATGTCGCGACGGCCGAGCGGTCCTTCACCAAGTGGGGCATGTGGGCGGTCTTCTTCGGCCGGTTCGTCGCCCTGCTGCGTATCTTCGCGGGCCCGCTCGCCGGTGTGCTGCGGATGCCGTACTGGAAGTTCCTGATCGCCAACGTCCTCGGCGGCGTCATCTGGGCGGGCGGCACCACCGCGGTCATCTACTACCTCGGTGTGGTCGCCGAGTCCTGGCTCAAGCAGTTCTCGTACCTGGGACTCGTGGCGGCCGTGGTCATCGGCCTCGCCTCGATGCTGATTGTCAAGCGGAAGGCGAAGAAGTCGGCCGCCGAGCGCGAGGCGGCCGAGCCCGAGACCGTCCCGGCCCCGACCGCCGACTGACGTCTCAGGACTCGCGCGCGCCGGACTCGTGCACGCCGCGGTGCGCCCGCGCGAGTTCCGCGTACATCGTTCCGTTCAGCGTGACGCCCTCGCGCTCCTCGGCCGTCAGTTCCCGCCTGACCTTCGCGGGGACACCGGCGACGAGTGAGCCCGGGGGCACGCGCATACCCTGCGGCACCAGCGCCTGGGCGGCGACGAGGGAGCCCGCGCCTATCACCGCGCCGTTGAGGACCGTGGCACCCATCCCGATCAGGCAGTCGTCCTCGACGGTCGCCCCGTGCACGACGGCGTTGTGGCCGATGGAGACCCGCTCCCCGACGGTGACCGGGAAGCTCGGGTCCGCGTGGAGCGTGCAGTTGTCCTGCACATTGCTGTCCGCCCCGACGGTGATCCGTTCCACGTCGCCGCGCAGCACCGCCCCGTACCAGACACTGGCGCCCGCGCGCAGCCTCACATCCCCGATCACCACGGACGTGGGCGCGGTGAACGCCTCCTGGTCCACCTCGGGCTCCCTGCCGCCGATGCCCGTGATCAGTGCCTTGTGCGTCATCACCGTCTCCTCGTGGTCGCTTCGTCCGCCTGGCACCGTACGCCATCGGTGGGGCGAAGATCACAGCCGTACGGGGCCGAGGGCGCACCCCGCGCTGAGTACGGTGAGCGGGTGCCCAGGAGCAGGAACACGTTCTCGTCATGGCGGCGCGCTCTCGCACAGCGCGCCGTTCACGCTGCCTGGGCCTGGGCGCAGCGCACGGGTTCCGTGACCGCGGAGCATCCCGGGCGCCTCCGCTTCGGCGCGATGGGCACCGGTACGCGGCTCGCCTTCCCGCTCGGCACGGTCTTCGGCGAGCCCTGGATCCACCTCGGCGCGCACTGCATCATCGGCGAGCAGGTCACCCTGACCGCCGGTCTGATGCCCGACCTCGACCTCGGCCCGCACCCCATCCTGCGCATCGGCGACGGCGTCGTGCTCGGCCGCGGCAGCCATGTCATCGCCGACACCACGGTCACGATCGGCAGCGACTGCTACTTCGGGCCGTACGTCTACGTGACCTCCACGAACCACTCGTACGACGACCCCCACCAGCCCATCGGCAAGCAGTGGCCGCGGATGGAGCCGGTGGAGATCGGCTCCGGGTGCTGGATAGGGACGGGCGCGGTGATCCTGCCGGGCGCGCGGATCGGGCGGAACGTGGTCGTGGCGGCCGGGGCGGTCGTCCGCGGAGAGGTGCCGGACCACGCGGTGGTGGCCGGGGCCCCGGCCCGGGTCGTACGGCGCTGGACGCCGAAGGACGGCTGGCAGCCGCCGCTGCGGACCCCGGCCCCGGTGCCGATCCCCGACGGGGTCACCCCGGAGCAGTTGCTCGCGCTGTCGGACCTGGACGACGAGGCTGTCTCCCGGCTCGCGGAGCTGGACGCCGAGGCCTGAGCGGTTCCACGCGCCGAGACGCCCGCAGGGGGAGCCGGTCCACCGCTGTAACGTGCGGCCCATGCGCGCACCCATCGGAGACTTCGACCACGCCACACCCGCCCCCGACTGCCTCGACGAGCTGACCCGCCCGGTCGCGGACGCCGTACGGCGGTGGAGCGGCAGCGTGCCCGCCGAGCAGATCGTCTACGTCGACACCAACCCCGAGTGGGCCGACACCTCGGTCTTCCTGGAGCACTACGGCGAGGATCTGCTCGACCGGTCCGCCAACTGCGTCGTGGTGGCGGGGAAGCGGGGCAGCGAGACGACGCTCGCGGCGTGTGTCGTCCTCTCCGGTACGCGGGTCGACGTCAACGGCGCGGTCCGCCGTCAACTGGGCGCCCGTAAGGCCTCGTTCGCGCCGATGGAGAGGGCGACGGGGGAGACCGGCATGGAGTACGGCGGGATCACTCCGCTCGGACTGCCCGCTACGTGGCCGGTGTTGGTGGACCCGTCGGTGATCGACCTGCCTTATGTCGTGGTCGGCAGCGGACGGCGGCGGGGCAAGCTGCTGGTGCCGGGCAAGGCGTTCGCGGAGCTGGCGAACGCGGTGGTGCTGGAGGGGCTGGGCATCTGACGTACCCGGAGGCGTTCCGGGGGGAAACGGCCGTGGGCCAGGACCGAGCGGTCCTGGCCCACGGGCCTTGTGGGGCCCGGCCGTTGACGCGGCCGGATCCCGATGATCAGGCGGCGGACACGGTCTGCGCGACCAGTCCGAGAGCCTTGACCAGACCCTCGACGGCCTCGCTGTCGTCGGCCGGGTGGGTCTCGGCGAAGCGGGTCATCGAGCCGGGGATGGCCAGCTTGGCCTCCTCGACGACGACGGCACCGGCGATGCCCACGGCCTTGCGGGCCTCGTCCTGCGCCCACACGCCGCCGTACTGGCCGAACGCGGTGCCGACGACGGCGACCGGCTTGCCGGAGAGGGCGCCCGCGCCGAACGGACGGGACAGCCAGTCGATCCCGTTCTTCAGGACGGCCGGGATGGTGCCGTTGTACTCGGGCGTGAAGAGCAGCAGGGCGTCGGCCTTGCCGGCGGCGGCGCGCAGCGTGGCGGCGGCCTGCGGAACGCTGCCCTCGACGTCGGTGTCCTCGTTGTAGAAGGGGACCTCGGCGAGCCCCTCGAAGAGCTCCACCTCGACGCCCTCGGGGGCGTGCTTCACGGCGGCCTCGGCGAGCTGACGGTTGTGGGAACCGGCGCGAAGGCTGCCGACGAGCGCGAGGATGCGTACGGACATGGCGAAACTCCCAGAGAGTGTGCGTTGAGAAGCCAAGCGGACCGAGTGAGTCCGTTGAATGTTGTACCACTTTAACCGGACCGAGGTCCACTTCTCACGGAGCATAACCGGACCAGGGTCCGGTTCGCCAGCTTAAGCGGACCTGGGTCCGTTTGTCGCCCCGAGGCGCTACGCTGGCCTCATGATCGAGCCGCTCCCGCCCCTTCCCGCGCCGCAGGACGACCACGGCGGCCGTACCGACCTCGCGCTCATGCCGACCGGCGAGGCGCCCCGGCTGCGCGCCGACGCCGCGCGCAACCGCGCTCGGCTGCTGGAGGTCGCCGCGTGCCTCGCCGCCGAGCGCGGCATCGCGAACGTGACCATGGAGGACATCGCCCAGGGCGCGGGGGTCGGCAAGGGCACGGTCTTCCGGCGCTTCGGTGACCGCACGGGCCTGCTGGCGGAGCTGCTCGGCCACTACGAGCAGCAGCTCCAGACCGCCTTCTTCGCCGGGCCGCCACCGCTCGGGCCCGGCGCGTCCCCGGTGGAGCGCCTGCGCGCCTTCGGCTCCACCGTGATCCGCCATGAGCACGCGCACCGGGACCTCTACCTGGCCGCCCACGCGCAGCCGGGCCGCCGTCGCGCCACGCCGCCGTACCAGTTCCGGCTGGCCCACGTCTCCCTGCTGCTGCGGGAGGCGCGCGTGGACGCCGACATCGAACTCACCGCGCACGCCCTGCTCGGCTATCTGGAGACGGTCCTCGTGGACGACCTGCTCACCCGCCGCGCGATGCCGGTGGAGCGCCTGGAGGCGGGCTGGTGCGACCTGGTCGGCCGCTACACGGAGCGATGTCCCGGCTGACGCGCGCCTCCGGGCTCTTCTTGCCCTGCCCGTTCCCCCGCCTTGGCCCTCTCTTTCCCCAATACCTCTGAAACAGAGCTATCGTCGAAAGCGTGGACCGCGAAATGACTGTGGAGTCGGAGTCAGGGTCGGAGTCGGAGCCGGGATCCGTGGGCTCCGAACGCTTCGCCGACGATCTGGCCGTCGCGCTCGCCGGAGTGCAGCGGCTGATCCGGCGGCGGCTGCGCGGCGGGATGACCGCGCCGCGCCTGCGTGGCGCCGAGGTCGAACTGCTGCGCCTGGTCGTGGCGCGCCCCGGTATCGGGGTGTCGGAAGCCGCCAAGGAGCTGTATCTGGCGGGCAACTCCGTCTCGACGCTGGTCAACCGGCTGGCGCGGGACGGCTATCTGATCCGCGCGACGGACCCGGCCGACCGGCGGGCCGCGCGGCTGCTGCCCACCGAGGCCGCCACCGCACGGCTGCGCGACTGGCGCGAGCGGCGCACCGCACTCGTACGCCGCCAGGTGGCCCGCCTCGACGAGGCGGACCGCGAGGCGCTGGAGGCGGCCCTTCCGGCCCTGCGCAAGCTGGCGGAGAACCTGCACGAGGAGGCCGAGGAGACATGACGGGCAACGCGACATACGACGACGCCCCCGAGACCCGCGCCGTCACCTGCACCGGGCTCGCCTACTCCTTCGCGGAGACCAAGGCGGTCGACGGACTCGACCTGTCCGTCCGCGACGGCGAGGTGTTCGGACTGCTCGGCCCCAACGGCGCGGGCAAGACCACCGCGATCCGCTGTATCACCACGCTCCTCCCCGTCCCGGTGGGCAAGATCCATGTCTTCGGCCATGACGCGGCCCGTGAACGCATGGCCGTGCGGCGCCTGTTGGGCTATGTGCCGCAGCAGCTCTCCGCCGACTCCGGGCTCACCGGGCGGGAGAACGTGGCCCTGTTCGCCCGCGTCTTCGACGTCTCCCGCCGTGAGCGGGCCAAGCGCGTCGAGCAGGCCCTCGCGGCCATGGACCTCACCGCCGCGGCCGACCGGCTCGCCCGTACGTACTCCGGCGGCATGGTGCGCCGACTCGAACTCGCCCAGGCCCTGGTCAGCGCGCCCCGCCTGCTCATCCTCGACGAACCGACCATCGGCCTCGACCCGATCGCCCGCACCAACGTGTGGGAGCACATCAACGCCGTCCGCGCGGCCACCGGCATGACCGTCCTCGTCACCACCCACTACATGGACGAGGCCGACCAGTACTGCGACCGGGTCGCCCTGATGCACCGTGGCCGCGTCCACGCCCTCGGCACCCCTGACGAGCTGCGGCGCGGCCTCGGAGAACGGCTCGGCACCGAAGGCCCGCTGCCCACGCTGGAAGACGTCTTCCGTGACGTCGCCGGCAGCGGACTCGACGACCAGTCAGGAGACTTCCGTGATGTCCGAAGCACCCGTCGCACCGCGTCCCGTGTCGGCTGACCGCGTCCACCCGGTGGACCTCGACCTGCTGGTGACCCCGCCCCGAGCCCGTACCGGCTGGCGGGTGCTGCCCGCACGGGTCCTCGCGATGTGCGCGGTCGAACTCCAGAAGCTGCGCCACGACCGTACCGAGCTGTACACACGGGCGGTCCAGCCCGCGCTCTGGCTGCTGATCTTCGGCGAGACGTTCACCCGCATCCGCGCGATACCCACCGGAGGCATCCCCTACCTGGACTACCTCGCGCCCGGCATCATCGCCCAGTCCGCGATGTTCATCGCCATCTTCTACGGCATCATGATCATCTGGGAGCGGGACGCCGGGATCCTGACGAAGCTGCTGGTGACGCCCACGCCACGCGCGGCGCTCATCACCGGCAAGGCGTTCGCTGCCGGGGTGAAGGCGCTGGTCCAGGCGGTCGTGGTCGTGCTGATCGCGGCGGCGCTCGGGGTGGCGATGACCTGGAACCCGCTCCGGCTCCTCGGGGTGGTGGTGGCGGTCGTCCTCGGCTCCGTCTTCTTCTCCTGCCTGTCCATGACGATCGCGGGTATCGTGCTGACCCGTGACCGGCTGATGGGCATCGGCCAGGCGATCACGATGCCGCTGTTCTTCGGCTCCAACGCCCTCTACCCGGTGTCCGTCATGCCCGGCTGGCTCCAGGCCGTCAGCAAGGTCAACCCGCTGAGCTACCAGGTCGACGCGTTGCGCGGGCTGCTGCTCGGCACGCCGTCCCATCTGCTGCTCGACTTCGCGGTGCTGCCGCTGGCCGCCGCCGCGGGCATCGCCTCGGCGTCGTCGCTGCTGGGGCGGCTGGCTCGCTGATCGGGGGAGGGGAGCGTCTCCTCGAAGAACGTGAGCGCGCGCAGGTGGTACGTCCGGGCGGCCCAGCCCAGGCTGATGTTGTGGCCCGCGTCCGGAAGCCGGTCCACGAGCACCCGGGGCGCGGCGCTCATCAGCCCCACCAGCTCGGCCACGTCCTCGTCGGAGTGGCACCACCAGGCCTCGTGCTCGGCGAAGGTCAGCCGGACCGGCACCCGGACGCGGGGCAGCAGACTCCCGCAGATCCCGGGCCAGTTCGCCGCGTCCTCGGCCTCACGGCGCGGCATCGCCGCCACCACGCTCGAGCCGGCCCAGAAGACACCCGGCGGGTAGAGCTTCAACGGCCCCCAGTTCAGGTGCCGTTGACGCGGGCCCCCGGCCTGTCCCAGCTCGGACAGGTCGGCGGCGAACCGGTGTCCGCAGCCGGAGACGTCCAGCGCGAGCAGGGAGGCGGGCAGGGCGTCGGCGGCCAGGCGCAGGGCGAGCTTGCCGCCGTAGGAGTGCCCGAGCAGCAGGATGCCCGCACCGGTCGCGAACCTCCGGGTGAAGTCCTCGAGCGCCGCGCCGGTCGTGGCCGCCTGCTCGTCGAGCGTCCGCCCCTCGGGGAAGGACAGGGCCGAGGAGCCGTAGCCGGGACGGTCCAGGGCGAGCACGGTGAGGCCCTGGCGCGCGGCCAGGGTGAGCAGGGACAGGTCGGGGTGCGCCTGGCCGTCGAAGTACCCGGCGGTCATGCCTCCGCCGTGCAGCGCGACCACGGTGGCGCGCGGCGGCCCGTCCATCGGCTCGGCGAGCAGTGCGGACAGCGGGATGCCCGCGCCGTCCAGCGTGATCGCCCGCACGCCGGGGGACATCGGTCTGCCCGCCTCCACCCGCTCCCGGGCCTCGGCCGCCCATGCCTCGCGCACCACGCACCCTCTTCCCGCGTCGTCTTCGTCGTCCGGCGTCCAGCTTCGGAGGGGGTGCCGCGCGGCGCAAGACGGACCCCGCTCCGGAACGGCCCCCTCCGTCCCCACGGGCGGTGGCACCCCGCACCGCACCGTTCCTAGACTTGAAGCCGTAGCCCGGCTTCCGGCGGTGTACCCCCTTGCGGGAAGGCGGTGGCCCCCATGCCGTATGTCGCTGTGAGCGCGCTGAGCCATCCGGGGCTGCTGCGCGAGCGGAACGAGGACAGCCTCGTCATCGGGCCATGGACGCTGTGCGCCACCGTGACCGAGAGCCCGCAGACCCTGGTCTTCCCTCTCGGTACGCCCCTCGTGGTTGCCGTCGCCGACGGGCTCGGCGGACAGCCGGGCGGCGATGTGGCCAGTGCCCTGGTCGTACGCCGCCTCGCCTCGACAGGTCCCGCCCTGACGGGCGAGGACACCGTCCACGACGCCCTGAACGCCTGCAACCGCGCCGTGTTCGAGGCCGCCGGAGGCGACCGGACGGCCATGGGGACGACGGTCGCGGGCGCCGTCTTCCTCCCCGGCTCGCTGCTGGCGTTCAACGTGGGGGACAGCCGGGTCTTCGCGGCGTCCCACGACGGGCTGCGCCAGCTCAGTGTCGACGACAGCCCACCGCTCGCCCCCGGACAGCGCACCACGTCCCTGGTCACCCAGTGCCTGGGCGGCACCCCCACCTACCGCGCCGTCCGGCCCCATGTGACGACCGCGCCGCTGTCACCGGGCGACCGCTACCTCGTCTGCACCGACGGTGTGACGGACCCGCTGACGACGGACGTACTCGACGCGGTGCTACGGGAACACGACGACGGCCGGGCGGTCTTCGAGGTGTGGAAGGCCGCCATCGAGGCGGGCGGGCCCGACAACATCACGCTGGCCGTGGTGCGGGTCGGAGGTGAATAGGCGGAGTCTCACGGGGAGTTCGCACCGTCCTCGCCGTCCCGCTCCGCGTCCTGCGGGTAGCCGTACCGTCCCCCCAGCCGTACGAAGCAGGCCGCGGTGACGAAGCGCAGCCGCTCCAGTTCCGGTGCGCGGGTACGGCGTACGAAGCACACCACCTGCTCGTGCCCGCCCGGCCCGATCGGCTGCACGAGGCGTCCGCCCGGCCGGAGTTGCGCGACGAGGGGAGCGGGCACCTCCGGGAACGCGGCCGACACCAGCACCGCGTCGTACGGAGCGCGGTCCGGCACGCCGCCGCTGCCGTCGCCGACCCGCAACTCCACGTTCCGTACGCCCCGGTCCGCGAGGTGGGCGCGTGCCTGTGCGGCGATGTCCGGCCGCATCTCGACGCTGACCACGTCGGCGGCCAGGCGGGCGAGCAGCGCGGTCTGGAAGCCGAGACCGGTACCCACCTCCAGGACGTGCTCGCCGCCGCTCAGCTCAAGGCTCTCGATCATCATGGCGGACAGCGACGGTTGCGTCGTGACCTGCCCCTGCCCGATCGGAACGGGCGCGTCCCGGTAGGCGGCGGCGCCCTGTCCGGCCGGTACGAAGTCCGCCCGGGGCGTCGCCCGTACGGCGTCGAGCAGCCGTTCGTCCCTGATCCCGGCGGCCCGGAGGGCCCGTACGAGATCTTCGGGGGTGCGGGGCAGGGCGTTCACGGGCGGTCCCGTCGGGTGGGGTCAGCCGACGTGCGGGATCTCGGTGCCGAGGCGCGGGATCTCGATGGCGGGGCAGCGGTTCATGACCATCTCCAGTCCTGCGGCACGGGTCCGCTCGTACGCGGCCTCGTCGGTCACACCGAGCTGGAACCACACGGCCTTGACGCCCTTGGCCACGGCCTCGTCGGCGACCGCGCCCGCGAAGTCGCTGTTCACGAAGACGTCCACGACGTCGACGTCGAAGGGGATGGCGGCGAGCGAGGGGTAGCCCTGCTCCCCGTGCACCGTCTCGGCCTTGGGGTGGACGGGGACGATCCGCTTGCCGTAGCGGCGCAGGACGTCCGCGACTCCGTAGGCCGCGCGCCGCTCGTTCGAGGAGAGGCCGACGATCGCCCAGGTGTCACCGAGGTCCTCGAGGATCTTCCGGACCGTCGCCGTCTCGCTGTGCATGGCTGTGCCTCCACGGGGTCGTGATGTCGCTGTTGGGGGAACGGCCATCGGCCGCGTGCCATTCCCGTACGGCGGTTCCCGACGCTCCCGCCATCCCCGCACCGGCGTTCCCGCGCTGTCGTCCATGGCTTCCCCGGCAGGCTTACATACCCCTCAGGGGTATGCTACGTTGCTCCGCACGAGGTACCCCCTGGGGGTATATATAAGGAGGGTGAAACCATGTCAGCCGTCAATCCCCGGCGCTGGTGGGCGCTTCTGGTGCTCGCCGCCGCCCAGTTCATGGTGATCATGGACACGTCCATCATCGGGGTGGCGCTCCCGGAGATGCAGAAGGATCTCGGCTTCTCGCAGGGCGAGTTGCAGTGGGTCTTCAACGCGTACGTCATCGCCTTCGGCGGGTTGCTGCTGCTCGGTGGCCGCCTGTCCGATCTGCTCGGCGCGCGCAAGGTCTTCACCACCGGCTGGGTGGTGCTGATCGCGGGTTCGGTCGTCGCCGCCGCGGCGCAGTCCGTGACCGTGGAGGTCGTCGGGCGTGCGGTGCAGGGGGTGGGCGGCGCGCTGATCGCGCCCTCGGCCATGACGCTGCTGATGATGCTCTTCGGGCACAACCCGAGGGAACTCGGCAAGGCCATGGCGCTCTACGGGGCGGCGGCTCCCGCGGGCGGTACGGCCGGTGTCTTCCTCGGCGGAGTGTTCACCGAGTGGCTGAGCTGGCCCTGGGTCTTCGTCATCTATGTGCCGATCGGTGTCGCCACCCTGGCGGCCACCGGGCTGCTGCCCGCCGTCGCCGGTCGCCGTGGCGGTGTGGACGTGCTGGGGGCCGTCGCGGTCACCGCGGGTCTGGCGCTCGCCGTCCTCGCCGTCGTCCGTGCGCCGGAGGCCGGGTGGGGCTCCACCGGCACGGTGCTCGAACTGATCGCCGCCGTCGTGCTCCTGGCGCTCTTCCTCGTCGTACAGAAGGCGGTACGCGAACCACTGATGCCGCTCGCCATCTGGCGTGTGCCGCGGCTGGGTTCGGCCAACCTGGCGATGACGCTGCTCGGCGCCGCGTGGATCCCGATGTGGTACTTCCTCAACCTGTACCTCCAACAGGTCCTGGGCTACGGGGCGTTCGAGTCGGGGGCCGCGCTGCTGCCGATGACCGTGCTGCTGATGATCTTCATGACCGCCATCACGGCCCGGCTGATGGCGAAGCTCGGCGCCAAGCCGCTGATCGGCGGTGGGCTGCTGGTCCTGGCGGCCGGTCTGCTGTGGCTGTCGGCCGTCGAGCCGACGGGTACCTTCGTGGTCGACGTCCTGCCCGCCTCGCTGGTCGCGGCGCTCGGTATGTCGCTCGCGTACATCCCGACGATGATGACCGCGATGTCGGGCGCCCCGCAGGAACAGGCGGGCCTGGCCTCGGGCATCGTCAACACCACCTACCAGGTGGGGTCGGCCCTGGGCCTCGCGGCGCTCACCGCGGTGGCGACGTCGCGGGGCGCTGGCGAACTGGGCAACCTGCCCGCGCTCACGGACGGCTTCAGCTCGGCCTTCGTCTGGGCCGCGGTGATCGCGGCGGCCGGTGGCCTGATCACGCTGGTCGCCATGCGTGGGGACAAGGCGACCTCCGGGGGCCAGACGGACTCCGCGTCGACGGGACAGGCTGAACGGGCCGGTATCTAGGGGTACTTGAGAACGCGCGGTCCTGTCTGTCGGGTTGGCCGTCCGGGGAACTCCCGGGCGGCCGATTCCGTGTTGCATGGAATCGGTCCGTCCATGCATGCGCACGAGTAGCGTCACCCGCATGGAGAACTCACAGAACACTCACAACTCGTCCACGGTCCGCACTCGATACGTTCGACGCGTCACAACTGCCGTCGCAGGGGCGGCCGTTCTGGTGGCGCTGAGCTTCGGGGTCGCCCTCGCGTCCGGCTCGGACGACGACACCACCTCGGGCCCGCCTTCTTCGGGGGAGACCGTCATGCCGTCGGCTGGGGACACCAACGGCGGCACGGACGGCGGTACTGGTGGTGGTACCGGTGGCGACAGCGGCAGTGATCCGTCACCGACGTCCGGCGCCGGAGACCCGACCGCCCCGTCCACCGAGTTACCGTCCACGGGGTCACCGTCGTCGCCCGGTTCCCAGCCCGATCTGGCCGAGCTGAACCGGCGTATCTCGCAACTCGACCAGAAGATCGACCAGTTGCCCACGAAGAAGGAACTCGCCGACGCCCTGCGCGCGTTCGCCGACGAACTCGACAAGTCCAAGTAGCGATACGGGAGAACCGGTGGCGCGCTGCCTGCGTGAGAGGCTGCGCGCCACCGGTGAAGTCTGTTCGAGGTTCATCGGCAGGCATGCGCCACCAGTGAGGGCGACGGTTCCGGGGCGGCCGGGGTCGGTGACGCGGGTGTGCTGCGGGCCGCCCGGGTCTGGGCGACGCAGGCGAGTGCGCCTCCGGTGAGGCCGATCGCGGTGGTGATGTCGAGGGGCGTGCCCTGGACGAGCCAGGCCGCGACCACGGCGACCGAGGGGATGAGGGCGAAGAGGAC
Organism: Streptomyces sp. NPDC104371; assembly: GCF_055583785.1. Classification (NCBI taxonomy): domain Bacteria; kingdom Bacillati; phylum Actinomycetota; class Actinomycetes; order Kitasatosporales; family Streptomycetaceae; genus Streptomyces; species Streptomyces sp. NPDC104371. The sequence continues at coordinate 1,231,414 of NZ_JBVJNF010000001.1, read as the reverse complement.
CGACGCTCCCCTGGCTCCCGTGCGCCGTACGCAGGCCGCGTAGCAGACCAGGGCGAGCGCGCTGGCGAGTACCAGCAGGAGGAGCAGTCCGAGGGCGGGTGCCGGGTCGGAGAAGTGCTGCGGGGTGGTGAGGGCGAGGGCGCCGGCCGCCGGGACGGAACCGGTGACGCCGATGGCCGTGAACGCGAAGGGGTCCACCGTGCGCAGCTTCCGTTCCTGGAGGAGGGAGCCTGCGGACAGGCCGCCCAGGGCGATGAGGACGGTGATCAGGCCCGGTCCCACCGCCGGGTCGGCCAGCAGTCGTGGCAAGCAGGCCGCGATCACGCCCACCGCACCGCAGGCGAGCGCGAGGAGACCCCAGCGGTTCTCCCGTCGGCGCAGCAGGAGTCGGGCGAGGACAGCGGTGGCGACCGGGTTCATCGCGATCACCAGGGAGGCGATACCCGCGCTGACGCCGTGCGCCATACCCCAGTACAGGCCCAGGAATTGGACCCCCTGCACCAACACCCCGCCGACCACGGCCCAGGCGAGCACACGACCGCGCGGCAGCGGGACGCGCCGTACGGCCACGACGGCCCACATCAGCGCGGCGCTGAGGACGAAGCGCAGCAGGATCAGCAGGAACGGTGTGACATGGTCGAGGGTGAGCGCGCCGAGCGGGTAGCTGATGGCGTAGAGGAGGACGGTCACGGTCGGTAGAAGTCGTTGATTCACGTGCCGACTTCAGCATCCGGGTCCGGGCCTGGGCGTGACTGATCGCGAATCGTGAACAGTGCACCGCCCGGGGGCCGTTCACCGGTCACAATGAGGCCGTGCTGAACCTCGACATCACGTGTCTGCGCAGCCTGGTCACCGTGGCTTCCTTCGGCGGAGTACGCAAGGCCGCCGACGCCCTGCACTTGTCGCAGGCGGCCGTCAGTGGGCATCTGCGCCGTCTGGAAGGGCAGTTGGGCTTCCCCGTCGTGGCGCGCCAGGGCCGCAACATCGCCTTCACCTCGCGCGGCGAGGACGTACTGCGCGAGGCGTACCGGCTGCTCGGCGAGCATGACGACGCCCTGCGCCGACTGCTGGGCCCCGATACCGGGGACCTCGTGGTCGTCTCCACCGAGCACGCGACGGAGCCGCTGCTGCGCGCCGTCGCCCACGTACTCACCCGTGACTACCCGGACCGGCCTGTCCGGTTCAGGTTCCATCGCAGCGCGCGCGTACGGGAGTTCGTGCATGACCACGCGGCGGACGTGGCCCTGGGGATCGGCGACCTCGGCCACGGCACACGCCATATCGCCGACCTCCCGCTGGCCTGGGCGGGCCCGGCCGACCGGGCGCCGGAGCCGGGCAAGATCGTCGCCTTCACGGCCCCCTGCGCCATCAGGGAACGGATCCTCGCCTCTGAGACGGCGGCGGGCAGACCTCCGGCCCGCGAGTGCATCGACCTCCTCAGCCTCCTCGCCGCCGTCAGAACCACCGGCGGTATCACGGCACTTCCCCTGACCCGGGACCACGAGCAAGGCCTGCGAAGGATCGACGCTCTCCCACCCCTCCCCGCGATCCCCCTGAGCCTGGTCACCAGCGACCGGCTCGCCACCAGAACCCGGGACGACATCGCCGCCGCGCTCCACGAGACCTGGCGTACCTACCGGTAGCACCGCTCTGTTCGCGCACATGGGCGAACGCCTCGTGAGATCATCCATCCATGAGTAGCGACCTGGAAGTGAGTGCTCTGGCGATCAACGTCACGATCCCGCAGGCGCTCCGCTGGACGGACACGCGACGCGGTGAGGCGTTCACACTGAGCACGCTCAACGTCAGACTTCTCCCGGACGGTCACCTCGCCACGAAGGCCTACGGCCGACCGGTCGCCGGTGGCCGGGGCGCATACGTCTCGTTCCCTGTCCCCGACAAGCCCGAGTTGGCAGCCCTGATCGCCGAAGCCGCCAGCAAGGCAGGGGAGTTGTGGGCCGCCCATCGTGGCCTCGGCTGAGCTAATGCTCCGACAGGGCGCGGTTGAGCAGTGCCGCGCACCATCGGAAGTGGCCGTCGCTGCCGTCCGCACCGAACAGGTCGTACGTGGCCATGGCGTAAGCCGCCTGATAGAGCGTCAGCACCTCTTCTTCATGCCCCAAGGACGTTGCGAACAGGCTGGTGAGTTCGGCCGTGTGACGTTCGGCGTCCGGGCCGTACATGTCCCAGATCGCCGCTGTCACCGCCGCTTCGAAGGCCGGGTCTCCGGCCGTTGTGAAGAACCCGAAGTCCAGGACCGCGACGGGCCGTCCGGCTTCGTCGACGTGGATGTTCGACGGGACCAGATCGCCGTGGAGGGCGGCCACGGGTGGCGTCGGCAGGGCATGGAGTGCCCGGGTGGTCCGCTCAAGTAGTCCGGCCAGCCCAGGCACCGATGCCGCGAGCGCGTCTCCGTTACGGTGAACGGCCCGTAGGAGCAAGGCGGCGAGCGCGTCTCCGTTACGGTGAACGGCCCGTAGGAGCAAGGCGGCGAGCGCGTCGGGAAAGCGAGTGTGCCCCTCCCACAGCGGACGATCGTCGCCCCGAACGGCCAGCCGCCGCATCGCGGATGAACCGGGGACGGACGCGAGCCCGCGGAGCACGGTGAGCAGGGCATCGGTCTCGTACGCGGGCAGCCTGCGAGCCGGTGGCGGGTTCCCGGCGTCGTCACGCAGGGGCGCACCCGGCAACTCGCGCTCGTAGGTGACCAATGTGCCGTTGTGCTCCTCGGTGGCGAGGATCTGCGGGGTCGCGAAGGGCAACGGATGGCGGCGGATGTCCGCGTAGACCTGACGGATCAGACGAAGGTCTCCCGGCGAACGACCGCAACCGCTCCACACCTTGGCGACCACGCCATCACCTAGCCGATAGACAGCCCCTTCGACACCAGCGGCCAACGGCCGTGGATCGGAGTGCCCTCTGCCCACGAAGTAGGCAACCCAGTCGTCGTTGTGCGGTCGGAGATGATCGGCCATGGGGTCAGTACACCCTGCCGCGCTTGTCCTGCGCACGTTGATGTCCCCGGTGCCTGCTGCCTGGGCTCACTGTGTGTGGTGGCATCGATCGGGTTGGGCTTGATCATCCGGGCTGCGGTGTCCGGTCGTCAGGGTCGCTCAACGGGGTCGGACGGCCAGTCCAGTACGGTCAGTTGGGGCCACTGTTGTCGCCAGCGTGCCGTCTTGGTCTCGTAGACCTCTCGTGGGGCGAGTACCGGGTTGGGGCGTACGACGAGGTTGAAGATGTCGGAGAGGCCGTGTGGTGCGTAGACGCGCCAGTGGCCGCCCGGCTCCAGGCGCACCCCGAGGCAACAGGTGGTCGCGGCGAAGCAGTTGATGGCCGCCTCGGTGGAGGCGTGCGCGGCGCAGGGGACGCCGAACTTCTGCTCGTACCAGAGGTGGACGCGGGCCTCGTTGCGGATCTCGACCTCGGCGGGCAGGTCGGCGAAGACCTCCTTGCCCGCGCGGATCACCGCGTCCTCGGCTTCCCAGGACAGATCGCCTCCGTCGAAGTAGAAGACGTCGTAGTCCTTGATCCCGCTTGTGGGAGGGCGGTCGGTGACCACGTTCCAGACGGTCTGGAACAGGCATCCCGCCGTCACGTACCAGCCGGGCAGCGCCAACGACGCGGTGCGGTCCAGTACTTCCAGCAGTACGTCGTTGCGGGAGAGCGCGGACTTGAGGGCGACGAGTTGTTCGTCCAGGGCGAGGTGACCGGCCATCGCCTATGACTACCACGCTGCGGGCGTCACCAGGCCCGTGTCCAGGGGGAGTTGCAGCAGGTCGCGGTTCCTCATCAGACCGCGATCGGAAGCTCCTCCACCCAGCATTCGACCGACTTCGCCGTGATCACGGCCTGTGCCTCTTCCGCTTCCGTTCTGGTCAGGAAGGCGCCGACTCCCTTGACTTCGGGGCCCGTGGGGTGGGTTGCCCGCATCATGACGACGTAGACGTAGCCGTGACGCGTCCGGCGTTTCGGGGTGGTCTCTTCGTTCGTCAGCGCGGCGATGAGTTCCTGGGGCGAGGCCGCGTCGAGGCCGTGGGCGGGGCCGTCGAGAGGGCGGTGGGGCCAGGTCGCCGAGTCGGGGCGGAAGCCGGTGAAGAAGCTCGGGCGCGTCAGGTCGAGTATCCCCTCCGTCCAGCCGACGGCCAGGGCGACCACGTAGTCGGACTCGCCCTGGCTCTCCAGTACGAAGACCTGATCCTCACTGTCGAAGGACACGCTGGTGTACTCGGCTTTGACCCGCGCTCTCTCGGCCTCGGTCGCGCATCTGATCGCCAAGCCGCGGTAGGAGTCACGGATCTTCACCACGATCGCGGGCTTGAACAGCAGGTCGATCGTCGTCTCGGGTTCGCCAGGAGTGCCGGGTTGTCCGACGCTCCGCATCAGGAGACGGCCGTGACTGTTCGAGTAGGCCAAGAGGTGGAAGCTGCGGTCGCTCCTGAAGAACTCGTTGCCGGGAGTGAGTTGGTGACTGCGGCAGTTGAGCCACGTGCTGTCCGTCATGGGCTCACGATCTCTGTCCTGCCCGAGTCGGTCAACGCGATCACTCGGCAACGGGAACAGGTCGCGGGTCGCGTCAGGTGCGTACGAGGCGTGCGATCGCCTTCGAGGCCTCGCTGACCTTGAGTTCGGCCTGTTCGCCGCCCTCGACGATGGCCTCCGTGACACAGCAGGCGAGGTGTTCGTCCAGGAGCGCCACGGCGCAGGACTGGAGCGCGGCGTTGGTGGCGGCGACCTGGGTGAGGATCTCGATGCAGTAGGTCTCCTCGTCCACCATCCGTTGCAGGCCCCGCACTTGGCCCTCGATCCTGCGCAGTCGACGGATGATGTCGTCCCGGTGCGTTCGGTGCCCGGCCATGGTGGTCTTCTCCTCGGGGGCATCGCGTCGGTCTGGGCGCGTGCGACAGGGGCGGGGCCGCGTGAAGGGAGGCGGCCCCGCCCCCGTGGTGGTGTCGCCCGTCAGGCGGCTACGCGCCCGGCGAAGTCGTAACCGGCCTCGTCGACGGTCTTCTCGATCAGCGCGTCGAGCGCGTCGTCGGGCGCCGTCGCGGTGGTCACGGTGACCAGACCGGTCCCGATCTCGACCTCGACCGCGCTGATCGCGTCCAGGCCGCCCACGGCCTTGGTGACGACGCCCTGGCAGTGGGCGCTGCCGACGCCGTCGACCTTGTACGTGGTCTTCGTCTCCGCCTTGGTGTGGCAGCTTCCGTCGGGGGTGCAGCAGTCAGCCATGGGTTCTTCCTTCTGCTTCTGTCGTCATACCCCTGGGGGGTATTGCTGTCGGGGTTCATGTATACCCCTGCCCGGTATCCAGCGCAAGCTCGCGCCAGCCCGCGTCAGGGCAATCCCCGGCAAGGGGGCGGGTGTTGACTTCATACCCCCTGGGGGTATGTTGATGTGCATCAGCCGCCCGCCGGGCGGCCTGAACGGAGGAGTGCGCCATGAACACCGGACTCAAGGTCACCGTCTTCGCCGCCGCGCTGGCCGCGACGTTCGGAGCCACCTACGGGGTGGGCAACGCGGTCGGGTCGGTATCGCCCGAGGCGAAGGGCGACGCCCACGGAGCCCACGCCCAGGGGCGGAGTCACGCGGACGGCCACGCCTCCGGCGGCGGGCACGCGGACGGACATGGGGCCGACGGCGGGCACGCGCAGCACGGGGCGGCGGCGCTCCCCGGCGGCCTCCAGGTCTCCCAGGGCGGTTACACGCTCGACCTGAAGAGCCCGCACATCGCGTCGGGCAAGGCGGACGAGGTGCGCTTCGCCATCGTCCGGGACGCGACAGGCCGCCCGGTCACCGAGTTCGAGCGCGAGCACGGCAAGGAGCTGCATCTGATCGTGGCCTCGCGCGACCTGACCGTCTATCGCCATCTGCACCCCACGCGGGCCGCCGACGGCACCTGGTCCACCCCGGTGGAGCTGCCCAAGGCGGGCGCGTACCGCGTCTTCGCCGACTTCAAGCCCAAGGGCGGCGAAGGACTCACTCTCGGCGCCGACCTCGCCGCGCCCGGCACGTACAAGCCCGCGGCGCTTCCGACGGACCACGGCGTCGCCGAGGTCGACGGCTACGAGGTGAAGCTCGACGGGGCGCTCGCCCCCGGTGCGTCCGGCGAACTGAAGCTGACCGTGAGCCGGGACGGCAAGCCGGTGCGGGACCTCCAGCCCTACCTCGGCGCCTACGGCCACCTCGTCGCCCTGCGCGCGGGTGACCTCGCGTACCTGCACGTCCACCCGCACGGCGAGCCCGGGGACGGCGAGACGAAGCCGGGCCCGGACGTCGCCTTCATGGCGGCGGCGCCGAGCAGCGGCACCTACCGGCTCTTCCTCGACTTCAAGCACGAGGGCAAGGTCCACACCGCCGCCTTCACCGTGCACGTGGGTCACGCGGGTCACGCGGGCCACGCCGGACAGGACACGCACCAGCACGAGCACTGAAGCCGTACGAGCTACCCGTACGAGCAACCCGTACGGCACGCGCGCCCCGGTCGACCGCAACGGTCGGCCGGGGCGCGGCTGTCCGGAACCGGTCCCACCTCCCCGCGCCGAAGCCGCCTCCCGCCTACGCTCGCCTCGTGCTCCGTATCACCGACGCCCGAAGCGGCGAGCCCGTCGACATCCGCCCGGGGCTGACCCGCGTCCACGCGCACGCGGTCGGCGCCGACACCTCGGCCCTGCGCGTGCTGCTGGTGGCCGACGTCCTGGCGCGAGCCCTGGAACTCGGGAGTACGCCCGTCATGACGGTCGCCGAGGTGCCCGCCGAACTCCGGGCGCGCGCCGACGACCTCGGCATCCGGCGCGCCGAACCGGACGCGCCGGGCGTCGGACGGGCCCTGCACGTCATCGGGGACCAGGGCGCCGCCCCCGAGGGTGTCTGCGTCGAGGTCGCCCCGGCGACCGGACCCGCCGACACCACCGCCCCCTCCTCGGTCGTACGCCTCGCCCTCCTCGCCCGCCCCCGCCGCGACCCCGTCGACCTCGGCCCGGCCGCCCTGACCGACGCGCGGGACACGCTGGGGCGCTGGCGCAAGGCCGTCGCCGTCTGGGCGACCCGGCCCTCCAGGCCCGTACCCGACCCCGTACGCGACGAACTGCGGGCCGCCTGGGAGAACGATCTCGACGTGCCCGCCGTCCTGGAGGCGCTCCGGCGTGTCGAGCGCGCCGACGACATGCCCGACGGGGCGCGCTTCGAGACGTACGCCTACGCCGACCGGCTGCTCGGTCTCGATCTCGCCCGGGAGATCGGGGCCCCGGCGTGAGCGGCCGGGCCGCGGCGGGCCCGCCGCGCAGACTCGTCGTGCTGCGGCACGCCAAGTCCGCCTGGCCCGACGGCGTGGACGACCACGAACGGCCGCTCGCGCCGCGTGGCCGCCGGGACGCCCCGGCCGCGGGCCGCGCGCTCGCCGAGGCCGGCTGCCTGCCCGACCTCGTCCTGTGCTCCACCGCCGTCCGTGCCCGGCAGACCTGGGAGCTGGCCGCGGTCCAGTGGGACACCCCGCCGCCGCCCGTGCGCCTTGAGCCGCAGTTGTACGCGGCCGACGTCCCCGATCTGCTCCAGGCCGCGCGCGCGGTGCCCGCCCAGGTGGGGACGCTGCTGGTGATCGGGCACAACCCGGGTCTCGAGGAGCTGGTGCTCACCCTCGCCGGGCGCGCCGTCGGTGACGCCCTGCGCCGGGTCCGCACCAAGTTCCCCACCTCGGCGATCGCCGTCCTCGCCTGGCAGGGCGGCGGCTGGGACTCCCTCGCGCCCGGCGCGGCCCGGCTGACCGAGGTCATCGTGCCGAGGGGCGGCAAGGGGTAGCCGGGGGTCGGCCTGCGGGGTCGGTGCGGCGAGCGCATACGCTGGCGTGATGCAGGACGAGTACCGCACAGTCGCCCGCGCGGGCGTGCACGAGACCGAGATCAACCGTTCCCGTTTCCTGTGCGCCCTCGCCCCGGCCGCCACCGAGCAGGAGGCGCAGAACTTCATCGCCGGTGTCCGCAAGGAGCACGCCGACGCCACGCACAACTGCTACGCCTATGTCGTCGGCGCCGACGCCGCGATCCAGAAGGCGAGCGACGACGGTGAACCGGGCGGCACCGCGGGTGTCCCCATGCTCCAGATGCTGCTGCGCCGTGACATGCGCTACGTCGTCGCCGTCGTCACCCGCTACTACGGCGGCGTGAAGCTGGGCGCGGGCGGGCTCATCAGGGCGTACGGGGGAACGGTGGGCGAGGCCCTGGACGCGCTCGGCACGCTCACCCGCCGTCGCTTCCGGCTCGCCACGGTCACGGTCGACCACCAGCGCGCGGGCAAGGTGCAGAACGGCCTGCGCGCGACCGGTCGCGAGGTGCGCGACGTGCGCTACGGGGAGCACGTCACGATCGAGATCGGGCTGCCGGACGCCGATGTGGAGGCCTTCCGGGCGTGGCTCGCCGACGCCACCGCGGGCACGGCCGGGTTCGAGCTGGGCGGAGAGGCGTACGGGGACGCGTGAAGCGCGGACGAAAGGTGCAAGTCGGGATGGTTCGGGCAATTGCCGTGATTCACGCCTGAATTGGGGCGTTGTGTCAAGGTTCGTGGGGGAGTGGGTCCCGCAGGCGTTAGCGTGGTGAGCGTCGACAGTGAGTCCGTGATGGCTCCTGGCGGCTCCACAGACGGTGCAGGAGGGGGACACGTGCGGGTCGGAGCGGATTCTTGAGAGTGCTGCACACCTCCGACTGGCATCTGGGCCGGTCGTTCCACCGCGTGAACATGCTCGGCGCGCAGGCCGACTTCATCGACCATCTCGTCACCACCGTGCGCGAGCGCGCGGTGGACGCGGTGGTCGTGGCGGGAGACGTCTACGACCGCGCGGTGCCCCCGCTGGCCGCGGTCGAGCTGTTCGACACCGCCCTGCACCGCCTCGCCGATCTCGGCGTGCCCACGGTGATGATCTCCGGGAACCATGACTCGGCGCGCCGACTGGGCGTCGGCGCAGGGCTCATCGGACGCGCGGGCATCCATCTGCGGACGGACGCCGCGGCCTGCGGCACCCCGGTCGTGCTCGCCGACACGCACGGCGACGTGGCCTTCTACGGTCTGCCGTATCTCGAACCCGCCCTGGTGAAGGGCCAGTTCGGTGTCGAGCGGGCAGGTCATGAGACGGTGCTCGCGGCGGCCATGGAGCGCGTCCGCGCCGATCTCGCCGCGCGCGCCCCGGGCACCCGCTCCGTCGTCCTCGCCCATGCCTTCGTCACCGGAGGCGAACCCAGCGACAGCGAGCGGGACATCGCGGTCGGCGGGGTGGCCGCGGTACCGGCCGGTGTCTTCGACGGCGTGGACTACGTGGCGCTGGGCCATCTGCACGGCAGCCAGACGATCACCGACCGCGTCCGCTACTCCGGCTCCCCGCTGCCGTACTCCTTCTCCGAGGCGAACCACCGCAAGAGCATGTGGCTCGTCGACCTGGGCGCGGACGGCACGGTCGGGGCCGAGCGCGTCGACTGCCCCGTACCGCGCCCCCTCGCCCGGATCCGCGGACGCCTGGACGCCCTGCTCGCGGACCCCGAGCTGGAGCGCCACCAGGAGGCCTGGGTGGAGGCCACGCTCACCGACCCGGTGCGCCCCGCCGAGCCCATGGCCCGGCTGACCGAGCGCTTCCCGCACGCCCTCAGCCTGGTCTTCGACCCCGAGCGGGCCCCCGAGGACCCGGGCCTGTCCTACGCACGGCGCCTGGCGGGCCGCTCCGACCAGCAGATCGCGGAGGACTTCGTGGCCCATGTGCGCGCCGCGGGCCCCGACGAGAGCGAACAGGCCGTCCTGCGGGCGGCGTTCGACGCCGTGCGCGTCGAGGAGGAGGCGCTGTGAGACCCGTGATGCCGCACCGTGCCGAAGAGGGGGCCTTGTGAGGCCGCACCGTGCCGAGGAGGCGACCCCGTGAGGCTGCACCGGCTCGACCTCACCGCCTTCGGCCCCTTCGGCGGCACCCAGCACGTCGACTTCGACGACCTGTCCGCCGCCGGACTGTTCCTGCTGCACGGACCGACCGGCGCGGGCAAGACCTCCGTCCTCGACGCCGTGTGCTACGCGCTGTACGGGGCCGTGCCCGGCGCCCGCCAGAGCGGCCAGGGGCAGAGTCTGCGCAGCGACCACGCCGCTCCGGGGACGCGGACCGAGGTCCGGCTGGAGTTCACCGTCGCCGGACGCCGACTGGAGATCACCCGCCAACCGCCGTGGGAACGCCCGAAGAAGCGCGGTACGGGCAGCACGACCGACAAGGCCCAGAGCCGGCTGCGCGAATACAACGCCACGGCCGGTGCCTGGAAGGACCTCAGCCGCTCCCACCAGGAGATCGGTGAGGAGATCACCCAGCTTCTCGGCATGAGCCGCGAACAGTTCTGCCAGGTCGTCCTGTTGCCCCAGGGCGACTTCGCCCGCTTCCTGCGCGCGGACGCCGAGGCCCGCGGCAAGCTGCTGGGCCGCCTCTTCGACACCCGGCGCTTCGCCGGTGTGGAGAGGCATCTCGCCGAGCGGCGCCGGTCGGCGGAGGCCGATGTACGCGACGGGGACGCCGCGTTGCTCGCCGACGCCCACCGGATGCAGCAGGCGGCCGGGGACGCCCCGCCGCTGCCCGACCTCAAGCCGGGCGAGCCCGGACTCGCCGACGCCGTGCTGGCCTGGGCCGCCGTCGCGCGCGCCGACGCCCGTGAACGGCTCGCCATCGCGCGCTGCGCGCGCACGGCCGCCGAGTCGGCGCGCGCCGCCACCGAGCGCGCCCTGGACGACGTACGCGAGACGGCGCGGCTGCAACGCCGACACGCCGAAGCCCAGGAGCGGGCCGCGCGGTTGGCGGAGCGGGCCGACGCCCACCGCGAGGCGCGGGCGCGGATGGAGCGCGCCCGCAAGGCCGAGGCCGTGGCGCCCGCCCTGGACCTGCGCGAGGCCGCCGAGGCCGAGCAGCGGCGGGCCGCCGCCGGGGAAGCACGCGCGCGTGCCCGGCTCCCGGAGACCTTCGCGGACGCCGGGGCGAGCGGCCTCGCCGCCGCGGCGCGCCGGGCCGCCGAGGAGCTGGGCGGCCTCGAGTCGGCCCGCCGCGCCGAGCGGCGCCTGGCCGAACTCACCTCCGAGCGCGTCGACTTGGACCGTGAGGAGCGCGCCGACGAGGCGGTGCTCCAGGACGCGGCCGACTGGCTCGCCGAGTGGGAGCAGACCCGTACGGACCTCCAGGCCCGTATCGACCGCGCGCAGGAGGCCGCCACCCGCGCCGAACACCTCGCCGCGCAGTGCGAGAGCGCGCGGCAGCGGCTCGCGGCGGCCCGTCGACGCGACCGGCTCGCCGAGGACACCGACGCGGCCGAGGCCCGCGTCCTCGCCTCGCGCGAACGCGCGTTGACGGCCCAGGAGCACTGGCTCGACCTCAAGGAGCAGCGCCTCAAGGGCATCGCGGCCGAACTCGCCGCCGGGCTCACCGACGGCGCCCCCTGTGCCGTCTGCGGCGCCACCGAACACCCCGCCCCCGCACGGAAGTCGGCCGGACACATCGACCGGGAGGCGGAGGAGCGCGCGCTCGCCGCCCATCGCGACGCGGAGGGGCGGCGCGCCGAGGACGAACGGCGCCTCGCCGACGTACGCGAGACGCTGGCCGCCGCCACCGCCGAGGCCGGTGCCGCACCGACCGTCCAACTGGCTGGGCAGGTCGAGGAGTTGGAGCAGTCGTACGGCGTGGCGCGGGAGGGTGCCTCACGACTGCACGCCGCGCAGGAGGAGTTGCGGCGCGCCGAGCAGGAGCGGGAGCGGCGTACCGCAGCCCGGCAGGACGCCGCGCTCCGGGCGGCGGCCCGCGCCTCCCGACGCGACGCCCTCGATGACGAACGGGCCGTGCTGGAAGAGGAGTTGGGCCGGGCTCGGGGCGATGTCGGCAGCGTCGCCGAGCGCGCGGCCCGCCTCGAGGAGCGGGCCGCCCTGTTGGCCGAGGCGGCCGACGCCGTGCGCGTGGCCGAGGACAGCGCGCACCGCCTCAAGGACGCCGACGCGCGACTCGCCGACGCGGCCTACCGCGCCGGGTTCGACACGCCGTACGACGCGGCTGCCGCCCTCCTCGACGACCAGGCCCACCGCGACCTGCAACACCGGCTGGACGCCTGGCAGCAGGAGGAGGCCGCCGTCCGCGCGATCCTCGCCGAGGCCGACACCACGGCCGCCGCCCAGCAGCCGCCCGCCGACCTCCAGAGCGCCGAGCACACCGCGAGGACCGCCGCCCGCCGCCTCCAGGAAGCGGTGTCCGCCCACGACGCGGCCGTCCGCCGCTGCGCCGAACTCGACCGGCTCTCCGCGCGCGTGACCGCGTCCGTACGGCGCCTGGCACCGCTGCGTGAGGAGTACGACCGGGTGGCCCGGCTCGCGTCCCTGACGGCCGGTACCTCCGCGGACAACGAACGCAGGATGCGCCTGGAGTCGTATGTGCTCGCCGCCCGCCTGGAGCAGGTGGCCGCCGCCGCGACCGTACGACTGCGCCGTATGTCGTCCGGCCGCTACACCCTCGTCCACTCCGACGACCGCTCCGGACGGGGCCGCAGCGGCCTCGGGCTGCATGTGGTGGACGCCTGGACCGGGCGGGAACGCGACACGGCGACGCTCTCCGGCGGCGAGACGTTCTTCGCCTCCCTCGCGCTCGCCCTCGGCCTCGCGGACGTCGTCACCGAGGAGGCCGGTGGGGTCCGCCTCGACACCCTGTTCATCGACGAGGGCTTCGGCAGCCTGGACGAGCAGAGCCTGGACGACGTGCTCGACGTGCTCGACTCCCTGCGCGAGCGCGACCGCAGCGTGGGCATCGTCAGCCATGTCGCGGACCTGCGGCGGCGCGTCCACGCCCAACTGGAGGTCGTCAAGGGGCGGACGGGGTCGGTGCTGCGGCAACGAGCGGTCGGCTGACGGCCGTTCGGTGAGGTGAGGGTGGGACGAGGCGTACGACGCCGACGGCCGGACCCCGGCAGGTACCGGGGCCCGGCCGTCGGCGCGTGCGGTCAGAGCCGGGACAGCTCGTCCACCAGGTCGTCCAGACCGAGCGACCCCTGCGAGAGCGCCGCCATGTGCCAGGCCTTCGCGTCGAACGCGTCGCCATGGCGCTTGCGCGCGTTCTCGCGGCCCCGCAGCCAGGCGCGTTCGCCGAGCTTGTAGCCGATCGCCTGACCGGCCATCGAGAGGTAGCGCGTCAGCTCGCTCTCCACGAAGTCCGCCGGACGGCTGCTGTGGGCGCCGAAGAACTCCTGCGCCAGCTCCGGCGTCCAGCGCTCGCCCGGGTGGAACGGCGAGTCCGCCGGGATCTCCAGCTCCAGATGCATACCGATGTCGATGATGACGCGCACCGCCCGCATCATCTGCGCGTCCAGATAGCCGAGCCGCCGCTCCGGGTCCGTGAGGAAGCCCAGTTCGTCCATGAGGCGCTCCGCGTACAGCGCCCAGCCCTCGGCGTTGGCGCTGACCATGCCCGCCGTCGCCTGGTAGCGCGAGAGGTCCTCGGCCACGTGCGTCCACTGCGCGAGCTGGAGATGGTGGCCGGGAACGCCCTCGTGGTACCAGGTCGAGACCAGGTCGTAGACCGGGAACCGGGTCTGCCCCATGGTGGGCAGCCAGGTCCGGCCCGGACGGGAGAAGTCGGCGGACGGGGCCGTGTAGTAGGGGGCCGCGGCGCTGCCGGGCGGCGCGATGCGCGACTCCACCTCGCGTACCCGCTCGGCGAGTTCGAAGTGGGTGCCGTCGAGCGCGTCGATCGCCTCGTCCATCAGGCCCTGGAGCCAGGCGCGGGTCTCGTCCACGCCCTCGATGTGCGTGCCGTGCTCGTCGAGGTGCGCGAGCGCCACCCACGGCGTCTCGGCGCCGGGAAGGACCTTCTCGGCCTCCGCCTTCATCTCGCCGAGAAGCCGGTGGTACTCGGACCAGCCGTACGCGTACGCCTCGTTCAGGTCCAGGCTCGTCCCGTTGAAGTAGCGCACCCAGCGGGCGTAGCGCTCCCGGCCGACGATGTCCGGCGCGCCCTCGATCGCGGGCGCGTACACCGCGCGCATCCAGTCCCGCAGTTCGACGACGGCCGCGGTCGCCGCGCGGGCGGCCTCGTCCAGCTCCGCCCGCAGCGTGTCGGGGCCCTGGGCGGCGAAGTCCTCGAACCAGCCGTGCCCTTGGCCGTCCATGTCCGACCACTCGGTGAGCTGCTCGACGAAGGTCGCGGTCGCGCGCGGCCCGCCGTACAGCTTGCGCTCCAGACCGAGCGCGAGGGACTCGCGGTAGCCGCGCAGCGCGGCCGGTACGGCGCGCAGCCGCTCGGCGACCGCCGACCAGTCCTCCTCTGTGTCGGTGGGGGTCAGGGTGAAGACCGAGCGCACGGAGTGGACGGGGGAGCGCAGATTGCTCACCGTCCGGAGGCCCTCGTCGGCCTCGTGCACGGCGAGTTCGGCGGTGAGCCGTTCACGCAGCAGGCGTGCGCAGCGGCGCTCGATGTCGCTGTCGGCGCCGGGGCGGTGCTCCGCCTCGTCCAGTCGTGCGAGGGTCTGCCGCGCCAGCTCGGCGAGCGCCTCCTGGCCCGCGGGCGAGGTGTCGGGCAGCTTGCTCGAACTCTCCTTCACACCGAGGTAGGTACCGGTGACGGGGTCGAGGGCGACGAGAGCGTCGACGTACGCGTCGGCGACCTGCCGGGGCAGGGGGCTGTTGATGGTGTCTGACATACCGACCATCCTCATACGGAACCGGGCGTCCGTCACGGGGATTCGGCGCCCGGTGACCGAACAGGACAGCCCTTACGCTCCGGCGGCGCGGGTCGGCACGGTCTGTCCGGGCGGCAGCAGCGGACCGCAGTCCCACTGCTGGAAGATCAACCGGGTCTCCACGCGCGCCACTTCACGCCGCGCCGTGAACTCGTCGAGCACCAGCCGCTGGAGATCCGCCATGTCCGCGACCGTGACATGGACGAGGTAGTCGTCGGGTCCGGTCAGATGGAAGACCGTACGGGACTCGGGCAGCGCCCGGATCCGCTCCACGAACGGGCCCACCAACTCCCGGCGGTGCGGCCGGACCTGGACCGACAGCAGCGCCTGCAGACCGCGCCCGAGCTTCGCCGGGTCGAGCCGCAGTTGATGGCCGAGAATCACTCCTGAGCGACGCAGCCTGGTCACGCGGTCCAGGCAGGTCGAGGGCGCGACCCCGACCTGCGCGGCGAGGTCGCGATAGGTCGTCCGGGCGTCGTTCTGCAACAGCCGCAGCAGATGGAGATCCACCGGGTCCAGTTGGACGGATTCGGACATGCGCCGAACGTAACACGGGGATCGGCGCCATGACCCCGACCGGTGTTCAGGCTGCGCTCCATGGATTCCCGCACGCATGACGCGTATGCAGCGCAGGACGGACACGCCGCCGGGGGCCGCCCGGCCGGCCGGGCGTTCGCCACCGAGGCCGTGCACGCCGGCCGCGAGGACCTCGCCGAACTGGGGCTGCACGCCCCGCCGTTGGACCTCTCCACGACCTACCCCAGCCGGGACAGCCGCGCCGAGGCCGCCCGGATCGACGCCTTCGCGGCCGACGGCGCGGAGCTGACCGGGCCGCCCGTCTACGGCCGGATCGGCAACCCGACCGTCGCCCGCTTCGAGACGGCGCTGGCCCGGCTCGAAGGCACCGAGGCCGCGGTCGCGTTCGCCAGCGGCATGGCCGCGCTCAGCGCCGTCCTGCTGCTCCGCAACTCGCTCGGGCTGCGGCATGTCGTCGCCGTACGACCGCTGTACGGGTGCAGCGACCATCTGCTGACCGCCGGGCTGCTGGGCTCCGAGGTGACCTGGACCGACCCCGCGGGCATCAGGGACGCGCTGCGGCCGGACACCGGACTCGTCATGGTCGAGTCCCCGGCCAACCCGACGCTCGCGGAGATCGACCTGCGCGCCGTCGCCCACGCCTGCGGATCGGTGCCGCTGCTGGCGGACAACACCTTCGCGACCCCGGTGCTGCAACGGCCCGTCGAGCAGGGAGCGCGCCTGGTGCTGCACAGCGCCACGAAGTACCTGGGCGGGCACGGCGACGTGATGGGCGGCGTCGTGGCCTGCGACGAGGAACTGGCGCGCGGACTGCGCCAAGTGCGCTTCGCGACGGGCGGGTTGCTCCATCCACTCGCCGGATACCTGCTGCTGCGGGGCCTGTCGACGCTGCCCGTACGGGTCCGGGCCGCGTCCGCGACCGCCGCCGAACTCGCCCGCCGCCTCGCCGACGACCCGCGCGTCGCCCGCGTCCACTACCCGCGGATCGGGGGCGCGATGATCGCCTTCGAGGTGCACGGCGACCCGCACGCGGTGATCGGCGGGGTCCGGCTGATCACACCCGCGGTGAGCCTCGGCAGCGTCGACACGCTCATCCAGCACCCGGCCTCCATCAGCCACCGCATCGTCGACGCGGACGACCGCAGGGGCGCCGGGGTCAGCGACCGGCTGCTGCGCCTGTCGGTGGGCCTGGAGGACGTCGAGGACCTGTGGGCCGATCTGCGGGGGGCGTTGGGCGCCGAGCAGGCCGCCGACCGCCCGGCCGAGGAGGTCGCGGGAAGCCGGTGACCGCGTGTGCGGACCCGGCGGATCGCCGCGCACCGGGGGATGACTCCGGTGCGCGGCATACCGTTCGAGCGTACGCGAGCGGGTGGCCTTCCAGGGAATCGGAACGATCAATTCCGGCCGACTTCCGGCAGGCTTCGGCCATCTCAAGCCTCCCGCGTCACAAGGGAGTTACCGCTAGGGGGCTCGTCACACGCGCGTGACGGCCGCCAACGCCCGTACGCCCTCCCGGATCCGGGAAGGCGACAGATGCGCGTACCCGAGCACCAGCCGCACCGCCTCGTCGGCCACCGTGCCGTACGCCGCCAGCGGACGCACCGCCACGTGCTCCGCCGCCCGTGCCAGGAACCGCTCCCGCGGCCCGTACCGGTCGGGCAGGCGGGCGATGACATGCAGCCCGGCCGCGATCCCGGACACCTCGGCGCCGGGGAAGTGCTCCGCCAAGGCGGCCACCAGGGCGTCGCGGCGCTCCCGGTACGCGCGTTGACAGCGCCGCAGATGCCGGTCGTAGTCGCCGCGCTCCACGAACCGGGCCAACAGCGCCTGGTCGAGCACCGGATGCCCGAGGTCCATGGTCCGCTTCCGCTCGGCGACCTCCTCGGCGAGCGCCTCCGGTACGAGCAGCCAGCCGAGCCGCAGCCCCGGCGCGAGCGACTTGCTGACCGAGCCCGTGTACGCGACGTGCTCCGGATCGAGTCCTTGCAGCGCGCCCACGGGGGCACGGTCGTACCGGAAGTCCCCGTCGTAGTCGTCCTCGATGACGAGCCCGTCGACCGAGCGGGCCCAGTGCAGCAGTTCGGCGCGCCGACCTGCGGAGTACGCGATCCCGGACGGGAACTGATGGGCGGGCGTGGTGACGACCGCCCGGACCCGCGACGCGTCCAGCGGCCCGACCGCCAGCCCGTCCCCGTCCAGGGGCAACGGCACGGCGGTGATGCCGGTGGCGGCGTACAGGGTGTCGTGCTCGGGGCTGCCCGGGTCCTCCACGCCCACGGTGCGCACCCCGCGCGCGTGCAGCACGTGTCCCAGCAGTGTGAGCGCCTGCGCCACTCCCGAGACGACCACGAGGCGCTCGGGGTCGGCGGCCACGCCTCTGCGCCGCGCGAGCAGCCCCGCGAGCGCGACCCGCAGCCGGGGCAGTCCGCGCGGGTCCGGGTATCCCAGCGTGTGGTGCGGGAGTTCGGCCAGCACCGCGCGGTGGGCCGCCGCCCAGGCCGCCCGCGGGAACAGCGACAGATCCGGGGTGCCCGGCAGGAAGCCCGTGTGGGCGGCGGGGGAGGGGCGCGGGGCGAGGTCATGGGCGCGAGGGTGCGCCGCCCGCACGGCACCGCTCACCCAGGTCCCCGCGCCCCGGTCGGCGCGCAGATACCCCTCGGCGGTCAACTGCTCGTACGCCTCCGTCACCAGCCCCCTCGACACACCGAGATCGGCGGCGAGTTCACGGCTCGACGGCAGCCGTGTGCCCGCGGCGAGCCGCCCCGCGCGGACCGCCTCCCGCAGCGCCGCCTGCAAGGCGCGCCCACGCGCGCGTGCCGGTACCCGGGCGGCCGGAAGCAGCAGCTCCCAGGCGGCGGTCCAGGGCGCCGACCCGTCCGGCGCGGACGGCGGCTGACCGGGCGCCGGTGCCGAAGTGGTCCCCGATGACGTCATGGAAGTGGACCTTAACCCGGACCGCCGCCCTGCCTAGCGTCGCCCGTATGAACGTCACCACCGCGCGCGGAGCCCTGCTCGCCGCGCTCGCCTGTGTCCTCGTCGGAGGATCCTTCACCGCCAACAGCGTCCTCGGCCACTACCCGTACGCGGGCGGCCAGTTCCTGCGCTACGCCCTCGCCTGCCTGCTGCTCCTGCCCCTGGTCGGCCGCGGCGGCGCGGCGGCGCTGCGCGGCCTCGGTCCCCGCACGTGGGGGCGCCTCGCCCTGCTCGCCGCGGTCGGCATGGTGGGCTTCAACCTCGCCGTGCTCGCCGCCGAACGCTCCGCCGAACCGGCCGTGCCGGGTGTCTTCGTGGGGTGTGCCCCCGTGGTGGTCGCGGTCGTCGTGCCGCTGCGGGAGGGGCGGCGGCCCCGGCGGCAGGTGCTGGCCGGGGCGTCGCTCGTGGCCGTCGGCGCGTTCACGGTCCAGGGGTGGGGCCGTACGGACGGCGCCGGCATCGCCTTCTCCCTGGGCGCGCTCGTGGGGGAGGTCGGCTTCGCGGTGCTCGCCGTGTCCGTGCTGCGCCCGCTGGGGCCCAGGCTGCTGACGGCGACCGTCTGCGGGATCGCGGCCGTCGAGTCGGCGGCGGTCGGAGCGGCCGTGGACGGCGGCGACTGGCTGCGCGTGCCGGACGGTACGGAGACCGCCGCGCTGCTGTGGCAGGCGGCGGTCGTCACCGTCGTCGGCTTCGTGTGCTGGTACATGGGCCTGCAACGCCTCGGGACCGAGCGCACCACCCTCTTCTCCGGGCTCATCCCGGTCGCCGCCGCCTGCACCGCGCCGCTCGTCGGCACCGGCGCGTACGGGCCCGCGCAGGCGGCGGGCAGCGCCCTGGTCGGGGCCGGAGTGGCCCTGGGCTCGGGCGCGTTGGGCCGGAAGCGTCGACCGGACGACGGCTCAGCGGCTGCCGTCCAGGATGACCCGCGCGACCAGCGCCGGGTCGTCGTTCATCGGGACGTGGCCGCAGCCGGGCAGCCGGATCAGCCGGGCCTGCGGGATGAACCGCTTCGCGCGGGCGCCCTGGCGGCTCACCAGGACCAGGTCCCTGGTGCCCCACGCGACGGTGACCGGCAGCCCGGCCACATCGTCCGTGAACCGGACGGACGTGCCCGCGCGCAGGCTCTCGGCGAACCCCTCGGCCTGGGCCAGCGCGAGCGTCTCGGCGACGACGGCCTCGGGTGAACGACGCCCGGGGTGGGCGTAGATCGTGCTCGTCAGCACCGTACGCCCGGCCGCCGTGTGCGACAGCCGCTCCACCACCGGCAGCGGCATGCTCCGCGCGGCCCGGCGCATCGCCGCCAGGACCGTGAACGCGTACCGGCGCTCGGCCGGGGTCCAGAACCCCGCGGGCGCGAGCGCGGTGACGGACCGTACGAGCCGCGCGCGCCCCAACTCCAGCGCCAGCAGGCCGCCCATGGAGTTGCCCGCCACATGCGGATGCTCGATCCCCAGCGCCGCGCACAGCGCACCGAGCGCGTGCACCTCGGTCGTCAGGTTGTACGGGAGCCCGTCCGGCAGCCCCGGTGAGGCGCCGCAGCCGGGCAGATCGACCGCGATGACGTCCCGCTCGGTGGCGAGGATGTCCAGCACCGGGTCCCAGGCCTGCCGGTGATGCCCGATGCCGTGCAGCAGCAGAAGCGGTTCGCCGTGGCCCCTGCGGGCGTAGGAGACGGTCACGGCGCGCGGGCCGTGCGCGGAGGGGAGCGGGAAGGAGACGGTGGCGGCCATGGTGCCCATGGTGCGGGGCCCCGTCGGGCGGCGCCACCGGCCCGGCGGACCCGTGTGCTCGGGCTTGTGTCCGCCACGACGTGCCCGGCTTGTGTCCGGCGCGACAGCGGTTCCGTCTGGACACGGGCCGAGGACGTCGGATGGGATGGCACGGTGACCATCGACACCGTGACCGATGTCTTCGAGGAGCACCGCAGCGTCCTGATGGGCGTCGCCTACCGGATGCTCGGCCGGATCGCCGACGCCGAGGACGTGGTCCAGGAGGCCTGGCTGCGCTGGTCCGGCGCCGACCGCGACCCCGTCCGCGAACCGCGCGCCTACCTCGTCCGTATCACCACCCGGCTGGCCGTCGACCGGCTGCGTCAACTGCGGGCACGCAACGAGACGTATGTGGGCCCCTGGCTGCCCGAGCCGTACCCCACCGCCTTCGGCGACACCGTCCCGGACACGGCCGAGCGGGCCGTGCTCGCCGACTCCGTCTCGCTCGCCGTCCTCGTCGTCCTGGAGTCCCTCTCGCCCCTGGAACGGGCGGTGTTCGTCCTCCGCGAGGCCTTCGGCTACCCCTTCGCGGAGATCGCCACCACCCTGGACCGCAGCGAGGCCGCGGTGCGCCAACTCGCCGCACGCGCGCGCAAGCACGTCGACGAACGGCGCCCGCGCTACGAGGTGGACCCGGCCCAACGCCGCGATCTGACCGAGCGGTTCCTCGCCGCGTCGGCCGGGGGCGACCTCGACGGACTGATGCGGCTGCTCGCCCCGGACGTCAAGCTGATCGGCGACAGCGGCGGCCACGCCAAGGCCCCGCTGCGGATCATGGAGAGCGCCGACAAGGTCGGCCGCTTCATGGCCGCCGTCGGCGGCCAGGGCGTCCCCGACGCGTCGTTCCGCTTCCTGGAGGTCAACGGCGCTCCGGCCCTGCTGCGCCTGTCCGGCGGCAAGCCCGAAACGCTCCTCCAGATGGACGTCGCCGACGGGCGCGTGCAGTGCCTCTACATCATCCGCAACCCCGAGAAGCTGGCACACCTGCCCCGGCAGTAGCGGACGACCCCATGACGGCGAGGCCCGCGTCCGTGCGTGTTCACGGACGCGGGCCTCGCCGTCGTCCGCTGCCGCGTCGCCTGCGGCATCGGCCTCGCGAACGTCGCGTGAACGCTTCGCGGCAGGGCGCTCCCGCGCGCCGCGGGGGTTGGAGAATTGGTCTTGACCAAGGGTGGGGGCCGCCTTATCGTCGCTGAGAAGTGCAACAACCTTTCATAAACAAGGGCGCTGAAACACCGTGCCGGTCACGGCGATCGCGGAGGACAGGGTGGGGACCACGCAGCTCGAATCGGTGCCGGAGCCGAAGTACTGGCAGCTCAGGACCGCGCTCACCGAAGCACTCGACTCCGAGTTCTCCGTGGGCGAGATCCTGCCCAACGAACGCGACCTCGCGGCCCGCTTCGGCGTCGCCCGCGCCACGCTCCGCCAGGCCCTCGAACAGCTCGAGCTGGAAGGCCGGTTGCAGCGCCGCCGAGGCGTCGGCACCACGGTCGCGCCGCCGCGCGTCGGCGTGGCCGTCGGAGCCGAACGGCACACCTGGCCGGGCGCGGCCGACGACGCCTGGCTGCCCACCGACTGCGTGCTCGCCCCACCGCCCGCCGCGGTCGCCGACCTCCTGGAGACCGGCCGGGACGAGCCGGTGCACACCGTGCGCCGCTCCCGGACGACGCACCTCCAGCCCGTCGCCACCGAACTGCTCTACGTCCCGCGCCGGTCGGTGCCCGCCCTGCCCGCGATCGACACCCCCTCGGGCACCGCACGCGCGCGTGCCGTGCTGCGCGAACTCCAGCGCCTGCCCCTGGACGGCCAGGACCAGTCCGTCGAACTGGGCTCGGCGGGCGCCGAGGACGCACGCGAACTCGACCGGCTGCCCGGCGCCCCCGTCCTCCTCGTCACCACCCGCTTCCACACCGCGGGGCGCACGGCGGCCGTCTCCATGGCGACGTACCGCGCCGACACCTGCCGACTGACCTTCGGCGCCTTCGGCGGCGTCGAGATCCACCACGACCCGCAGCGCCACGCCTCCTGACCGCAGGAGACCGGTTCGTTCACCGCCGCGCCGTCGACGCGCCCTCCACCGCGAACAACTGCTCCTCCACGTGGTCCAGCGCCAGCCGCAGCGCCCCCGTCGCCACGGCGGCCTCGCCCAGCCGGGACAGGGTCACCTTCGGCGGGCGCAGACAGTAGCGGGACAACTCCTCGCGCAGCGGGTCCAGTACGCCGTCCAGGCCCGCCGCCCAGCCGCCGATGACCACCAGCTCGGGGTCGAGGGCCAGCACGAGCGCCGCCACGTCGTGCACCAGCCGCTGGAAGAAGCGGTCCACGGCCGCGCCCGCCCGCAGATCGCCCTCGCGGGCGAGCGCGAACACATCGGCGACCTGCTGTTCGTCCAGCGGCTTCAGCGGCTCGTCCGTGGTCGAGAGCAGCGTCTCCGGGGCCGCCTCACGGCCGAGCAGATGCAACGCGCCGATCTCCCCGGCCGCGCCGCCGAAGCCGCGGTGCAGCCGTCCGCCGATCAGCGACCCGGCACCGGGACTCAGCCCCGCCAGGACGAACACGATGTCGTCGGAGTCGACGGCCGCGCCCTTCCAGTGCTCGGCGACGGCCGCCGCGTTGGCGTCGTTCTCGACCAGCACCGGGCACTTGAAGGAACGGCTGAGCCGCTCGCCGAGCCGTAGCCCGGTCCACTCCGGCAGCGCCATGCCGAGGCGCACCGTGCCGTCCGCCTCCACGATGCCGGGGCTGCCCACCCCGACCGCGCGCAGCGACCCCCGTGCCACACCGCAGCGGCGCAGCAACTCGGCGACCGTGCCGCGCAGCCGCTCCAGCCGCTCGTCGGCCGGTGCCGTCTCGGAGACCTCCTTGGAGAGGGTGCCCAGCTCCCGGCCGTCCAGGTCGGCGAGCACCGCGGTCACCCGGTGCGCCCCCACGTCCAGGCCCAGCAGATGGCCCGCCTCGGCCCGGAACCGGAACCGCCGCGCGGGCCGCCCCTGTCGCCGGGCGGCGCCCTCCTCGGCGGCCTTCTCCACCACCAGCCCGACCTCGATCAGCCCCTCGACCACGCCCTCGACGGTCGGCCGGGACAGCCCCGTCACCCGGGTGATCTCGGTGAGCGTCGCGCAGTCCACGGCACGCAGCGCGTGCAGCACCACCGCCGAGTTGATCCGTCGCAGCAGAGAGGGATCCCCGCCGGTCAGCCGCCCCAACGTCCGTCCTCCCAGCTTGTGCGCGTGTTGGGCGGATCGTACTCGGCGCCGCGCGTGCCCGCGAGGGCCGGTCCCACCGGATCAGCCCGGCGCGACGAACCCCGACTCGTACGCGGCGATCACCGCCTGGGTGCGGTCGCGCGCGCCGAGCTTGGCCAGGACCGCGCTGACATGGGACTTGACCGTCTCGGTGCCCACCACGAGACGGGCGGCGATCTCCGCGTTGGCGAGCCCGCGCGCCATGAGCCGCAGCACCTCCGCCTCCCGCTCGGTCAGCTTGGCCCGCTCCAGTACGGCGCGCGCGGGCCGGTTGCCGCCGCGGTCGCCGAAGCGGGCGGCGAGCTGCCGTATGGAGGAGGGGAACAGCAGCGACTCGCCCTCGGCGACCGTGCGGACCGCGTTCACGATCTCGGCGGGGCGGGCCCGCTTGAGGAGGAACCCGTCGGCGCCCGCGCGCAGCGCCTCGTACACGTACTCGTCCTCCTCGAAGGTGGTCACCACGAGGATCTTCGGCGGATCGGCCACCGTACGCAGCACCGCGCGCGTGGCCTCGATCCCGTCCAGCAGCGGCATCCGTACGTCCATCGCGACGACGTCGGGCCGCAGTTGACGCACCAGCGGGATGACCGCCGCCCCGTCCGCCGCCTCGCCCACCACCTCGATGTCGGGCTGTGACCCCAGCACGGCCCGAAGCCCCGTACGGACCAGAGGTTCATCGTCGACAAGCAGGACGGTGATCGGCATTTGCCCAGCCTAGATCAACTCAACGGCAGCTCCACCCGCACCTGCCAGTCCCCCTTCTCCGGGCCGGTCACCGCGCTGCCGCCGAGCAGCGCCGCCCGTTCCCGTATGCCCCGCAGGCCGCTGTCCCGTACGGGCTCGCAGAACGGGGTCGGCAGCGCGTTGCGCACCTGGAGGAGGAGCCGGTCGTCCGCGACCGCGACGCGGACCCGCACGGGGACGGCGCCCGCGTGCCGCAGCACGTTCGTCAGCGACTCCTGGAGGATGCGATAGCCCTCGCGCGAGACCGGCCCCGGCAACGCCGTGAGCCGACCGGTCACTTCCGCGTCCACCGTCGCCCCCGAGGCCCGCGCCGACTCCAGGAGCCGGTCCGCGTCCGCCAGCGTGGGCCGCGCGCTCGCCGGACGCTCGCTCTCGCGGAGCACGCCCAGCACCCGCTCCAGATCCGCGAGCGCGGCCCGGCCGGTCTCCTCGATGGCGCCCAGCGCCCGATCGGTGAACTCCGGATCGCCCGCCGCGCGCGCCGCTCCGGCCTGCACCACCGCCACCGTCAGGGCGTGCCCGATCGAGTCGTGCAACTCCCGTGCGATACGCGTGCGTTCGAGCAACTGCTCGGTGCGCTCCTCCAGGGCGGCCAGCCGCTCGGCGGCGGACGGCCCGAGCAGCCTGCGCGCGCAGGCCGTGACCAGCGCGCCCAGGCCGACGACCGCGCCGTACAGGGCGAGCAGCGGAAGCGGCGACAGCAGGGCCCAGGCACGGGACGGCGGGAGCTGGTCCAGCAGCGGGACGTCCGACGGCGTGATTCCCCAGGCGCAGCGCGCCAGTTCGACCGTCAGGAGCAGCAGCCAAACCGAGGCGGCGCAGACCACCCAGCCGAGCACCCAGCGCAGCTCCAGCCACACCACCGTACGCAGCCGGTCCCGCCAACTCGTGGCCGACTCCACGGAGATGCCGGAGTCCGGCACACCGGGCGTCAGCAGCAGCCGCGCCTGCACCCCCTCGCCCATGCGGACGGCGGGCAGCAGCCCCACCGGGGCGAGCACCAGGGCGGGCACCCAGGGGCGCGACAGATCGATGAAGAGCCACACGCTCTCCACCAGCATGGGCACCAGCAGATGCAGCAACCGCGTGTACGTCGTCCCGAGCACGAGCGGGCGCAGAGAGCGAACCATGAGGAGATCGTCGCAGGTCGGCCCGGCGGCGGACCTCCCCCGCAGGGGGGAGACGATCTCCACCCGCGGGGGAGTCGCGGGCTGCCGCGAACCGACAGGCTGAAGCCATGACCGACATCGACGTACGAGACCTCACCAAGGAGTACGGCTCCCGGCGGGCGGTGGACGAGCTGACCTTCAGCGTCCGCCCCGGCCGCGTCACCGGCTTCCTCGGCCCCAACGGCGCGGGCAAGTCCACCACCATGCGGCTCCTCCTCGGCCTGGACCGGCCCACCTCGGGCACCGCCACCATCGGCGGCCGGGCCTACGCCCGACTCCACGAGCCGCTGCGCCGGGTGGGCGCCCTGCTGGACGCAGGCGCCGCGCACGGCTCCCGCACCGCCCGTGACCATCTGCGGGCCCTCGCCGCGAGCAACCGCATCCCCGTCGGGCGGGTCGACGCGGTGCTGGAACAGACCGGCCTCGCCGAGGTGGCCCGGCGCCGGGTGAAGACCTACTCCCTCGGCATGCGCCAGCGGCTCGGCATCGCCGCGGCCCTGCTCGGCGACCCCGAGGTGATCCTCCTGGACGAGCCCTCCAACGGCCTCGACCCCGAGGGCATCATCTGGATCCGCACGCTGTTCCAGGACCTCGCCGCCGAGGGCCGTACCGTGCTGGTCTCCAGCCATCTCATGAACGAGACCGCCTCGTTCGCCGACCATCTGGTGATCCTCGGCCGGGGCCGCCTCCTCGCGGACACCCCCGTGCAGGAGTTCATCCGGGCGCGCGTCCAGCCCGAGGTCAGGGTCCGCAGCACCGACGCCGACGCGCTCGGCGAGCTGCTCGTCCGGCACGGCCACGACGCCACCCGGCACGAGGACGGCGCGTGGAGCGTACGGCAGGCGCGCGCCGAGGACCTCGGCCGCATGCTCGCCGACGCGGGCGTGCCCGTACTGGAACTGGCCGCCGAGGAAGGCACCTTGGAGCAGGCCTACCTCGATCTGACCGCCGACGCAGCCGAGTTCACCGCCCAGCCTCAGGAGGCCTGACCATGTCGTTCACCCCGGCTCTGCGCGCCGAACTGATCAAGATCTGGACCCTGCGTTCGCTCGTGGGCTCCCTGGCCGCGATCCTGCTCACCACCGTCGCGTTCTCCGCGCTCGTCTCGTCCTCCCCCGACGACAGCGACCCGGACCAGTTGTTCCAGATCTTCTTCGGCTTCAACTTCGGGGAGATCGCCGCCATCGCCTTCGGCGCGACGGCCGTGGCGGGGGAGTTCCAGGGCGGCGCGCTGCGGCTGACCCTGGCGGCCACGCCGGACCGGCTGCGCTGGTTCGCCGCCAAGGCCACATCCATCGCGCTGCCCGCGCTCGCCGTCGGACTGCTCACGGGAATGGCGACGGCCGTGGTCGGCAAGGCGGCCTTCGGTGACTCCGGCCCGAGTTGGGGCCAGGCGCTGCGCGGCGCCCTCGGCTGCGGGCTGCAACTCACGCTGATGGCGCTGTTCGCGGCGGGGGTCGCCGCCGTGCTGCGCAGCGGTGTCGCGACCCTGTCGATCCTGATCCCGTTCCTGCTGATCGTGTCGTTCGTCGTGGGTGACATGTCCGGCGGCGTCGCCGACTTCCTGCCCGACCGCGCCGGTCAGATCGCTCTGCACAGCACGTGGGACGGCTCCCTGGGCCCCTGGACCGGCCTCGCGGTCTCCGCGCTGTGGGCGGCGGCGGCCCTGGTGGCGGGCGCCTGGACGCTCCAGCGCAGGGACGCCTGACGGCCGGCCGCGCCCGGCGTGTGCCTGCCGGGGTACTACTCCTGTGCGGCCAGCCGCAGTCGGGCGTACTCCTCCGCCATGGTGGCCGCCGTCCAATGGGCGTTCAGCCCACTGGGGTTGGGCAGGACCCAGGTCCGGGTGGCGCCGATCGTCCGCTCCTGGGGGCCGATGGCGGCCTTGCGGTCGCCGAAGGCCGCCCGGTACGCGGTGACGCCGACCACGGCCAGCCAGCGGGGCCGCAGCCGCTCCACCTTCGCGCCGAGGAGCCGCCCGCCCTCCCGGTACTCCTCGGCGCTCAACTCGTCGGCCCGCGCGGTCGCCCGCGCCACGACGTTGGTGATCCCGAGCCCGTGCGCGAGCAACTCGCCCTGCTCGGACGGCTCGAACCGCCGGGGGGTGAACCCGGACAGATGCAGCACGGGCCAGAAGCGGTTGCCGGGGCGGGCGAAGTGATGGCCCGTCGCGGCCGTCATGAGGCTCGGGTTGATACCGCAGAACAGGACGGTGAGGCCGTCCGCGACCACGTCCGGCACCGGACGGTCGCGGGCGGCCTCCAACTCCTCCCGGGTGAACCGGGTCAGAGGATCGCCCCCGGTGTGTAGCCGGCCGCCTCGGGGTGCTGCTTCAGGATCTCCTCGACCCGGCCGACGACCGTCGCGACCTGGTCGGCCGCGGCGCCCGTGAAGGACAGCTTGTCGGCCATCAGCGCCGCCAACTCCTCGCGGTCCAGCGGCAGTCGTTCGTCGGCGGCCAGCTTGTCGAGCAGGTCGTTGCGCTCCGCGCCCTGTTCGCGCATCGCGAGCGCGGTGGCGACGGCGTTCTCCTTGATCGCCTCGTGCGCGACCTCGCGGCCGACCCCGGCGCGCACGGCGCCCATGAGCACCTTGGTCGTGGCGAGGAACGGCAGATAGCGGTCCAGCTCACGGGCGACGACGGCGGGGAAGGCACCGAACTCGTCGAGCACCGTCAGGAACGTCTCCAGCAGACCGTCCAGCGCGAAGAACGCGTCCGGCAGCGCCACCCGGCGCACCACCGAACAGGACACGTCGCCCTCGTTCCACTGGTCGCCCGCCAGCTCGCCGGTCATCGAGGCGTACCCGCGCAGGATGACCATCAGGCCGTTGACGCGCTCGCAGGAGCGGGTGTTCATCTTGTGCGGCATCGCGGAGGAGCCGACCTGGCCCGGCTTGAAGCCCTCGGTGACCAGCTCGTGCCCGGCCATCAGCCGGACCGTCTTCGCCAGCGAGGAGGGCGCGGCGGCCAACTGCACCAGCGCGGTGACGACCTCGTAGTCGAGCGAGCGCGGGTAGACCTGGCCGACCGAGGTGAACGCCTGCGAGAAGCCCAGGTGCCCGGCGATCCGCCGCTCCAGCTCGGCGAGCTTGCCCGCGTCGCCGCCGAGCAGGTCCAGCATGTCCTGCGCCGTGCCGACCGGGCCCTTGATGCCGCGCAGCGGGTAGCGGCCCAGCAGCTCCTCGATCCGGGCGTACGCGACGAGCAGTTCGTCGGTGGCGGTGGCGAAGCGCTTGCCGAGGGTGGTGGCCTGCGCGGCCACGTTGTGGGAGCGGCCGGCCATGACCAGCTCCGCGTACTCGCCCGCGAGCCGGGCCAGGCGGGCCAGTACGGCCACCGTGCGGTCGCGCATTAGCTCCAGCGAGAGCCGGATCTGCAACTGCTCGACGTTCTCCGTCAGGTCCCGGGAGGTCATGCCCTTGTGCACGTGCTCATGCCCGGCGAGCGCGTTGAACTCCTCGATCCGCGCCTTCACATCGTGCCGGGTGACCTTCTCGCGCTCGGCGATCGAGGCGAGGTCGACCTGGTCGAGGACGCGCTCGTAGTCGGCGATCGCCGTGTCCGGCACCTCGATGCCCAGGTCCTTCTGGGCGCGCAGCACGGCGAGCCAGAGCTGCCGCTCCAGCCTCACCTTCTGCTCGGGGGACCAGAGCGTGGCGAGCTCGGCGGAGGCGTACCGTCCGGCGAGGACGTTCGGGATACGGGGCTTTGCGGGCGCAGCAGTCACGTCAACGGATTCTACTGGCGATTCGTGCAGGCCAGCGCCGCGGGCGGGTTCGGCGGAACCTACGAGAGACCGCTCGGGCCCTCGTACGGCAGCAGGTCAGGGCGCTTGGCCGGGAGGCCGTCGCCCGACGAGCGGCCCGTCAGCCTGCGCCCTATCCACGGCAGCAGATACTGCCGGGTGAAGCGGACGTCCTCGGTCCGGCGGGCGATCCAGCGCGGGCGCGCGGTCGCGGGCGGGGGCGTACGCCACTGCGGGTCCTGCGCCTCGTAGCCGAGCGTCTGCCAGACGGCCTCCGCGACCCGGCGGTGCCCGTCGGCCGTCAGATGCAGCCGGTCCACGTCCCACAGGCGCGGGTCGGACAGTGACGGGGCGCCGTACAGGTCGACCACGAGCGTGCCGTGCCGTGCGGACAGCTCGTCGACACAGGCGAACAGCTCCTCCATACGAGGGCGGAAGCGTTCGAGGACCGGGCCCTGGCGGCCGGGGCTGCGCATCAGGACGAGCCGCTCGCACGACGGGGCCAGCCGCTCGACGGCCTCCGTCAGCAGCCCGCGTACGCGCCCCATGTCGCACTTGGGCCGCAGCGCGTCGTTGAGCCCGCCGACCAGCGTGATCACATCGGGGCGCATCGCGGCGGCGAGGCCCACCTGCTCGTCGACGATCTGCCCGATCAGCTTGCCGCGCACGGCGAGGTTGGCATACCGGAATCCGGGTGTGCTCGCGGCCATCCGGCCCGCGAGCACATCGGCCCAGCCGCGGTAGGAACCATCGGGCAGCCGGTCCGACATGCCCTCGGTGAAGGAGTCGCCGACCGCGACCAGGCTGGTGTAGGTGGGGTTCGTCTGCATGGCGCCGTCGATGGTATCCCGCACACATACCCGCCGGTCGGTCACCCTCCGCACGGGCTGGGAGTCCGGCACGGGCTGGGAGTCCGCCAGTGATCCGTACCGCCCCCGCCCACCCGCTCCTCACGCAGGCCGGCCGAACAGTTCCCGTAGAACGTCCTCCATCGTCACCAGGCCCGCGAGGGCTTCGTCCGTGCCCACGACCGCCGCCAGGTGGGTGCGGCTGCCGCGCATCGCCGTGAGGACGTCGTCCAGGGGGGTGCTCTCCCGTACGCGGGCGATGGGGCGCAGATCGCGCAGGCGGAATGGGGCGTCCCGCGGCGAGGCCTCCAGCGCGTCCTTGACGTGCAGATAGCCGACGATCCGGCGCCCCTCCTCCACGACCGGGAAGCGCGAGAAGCCGGACTCGGCCGACAGGCGCTCCAACTGCTCCGGGGTGATGCCCACGCGCGCGTAGACGACGCGTTCCAGCGGCACCACCACGTCGCGCACGGGCCGACGGCCCAGCTCCAGCGCGTCGTGCAGGCGCTCCAGCGCCCGGTCGTCGATGAGCCCGGCCTCGCCGGAGACCTTGACCAGGCGTGCCAGCTCGTCGTCCGAGAACGTGGCCGTGACCGCGCTCTTCGGCTCCACGCCCAGCAGCGCGAGCGCCCCGTTCGCGAGGGCGTTCACGGTGGCGATCACCGGGCGCAGTGCCCGGGAGAGGGTGACCAGCGGCGGTGCGAGCAGCAGCGCCAGCCGTACCGGCTCCGCGAGCGCGACGTTCTTCGGCACCATCTCGCCGAGCAGCATGTGCAGATACGTCGCGAGGGTCAGCGCGATCACGAACGACACGACGCGGCCCGCGTTCGGCGGGATGCCGACCGCGTGGAACACCGGCTCCAGCAGATGCGCGATCGCGGGCTCCGCGACCACACCGAGGACCAGGGTGCACAGGGTGATCCCGAGTTGGGCCGCCGCCATCAGCACCGAGACGTGCTCCAGGCCCCACAGAGTGCGACGGGCCCGCCGGTCACCCGCCTCCGCGTGCGGCTCGATCTGGCTGCGGCGGACGGAGATCAGCGCGAACTCGGCGCCGACGAAGAACGCGTTCGCGACGAGCGTCGCCAGACCGATCAGGAGCTGGACGAGGGTCACCGGGACCCCTCCTCGTCCTCGGCGGGCGGCGGTGCGTGCAGGAGCACGCGGGCGGCCCGATGCCCGGCGGTGTCCACCACGTCGAGGCGCCATCCGACGACCTCGACGGTGTCGCCCTCGGCGGGGATCCGGCCGAGTTCGGTGGCGACGAGGCCGGCCAGGGTCTCGTACGGGCCCTCGGGCACCCGCAGCCCGACGCGCGCGAGCTGGTCCATGCGGGCCGAGCCGTCGGCCGAGTACAGCGCCCGGCCCGCCGTGTCCGTGCCCGCCGGGGCCAGGTCGGGCGTCTCCTGCGGGTCGTGCTCGTCCCGCACCTCGCCGACGACCTCCTCGACGATGTCCTCCAGCGTGGCGACCCCGGCGGTGCCGCCGTACTCGTCGATGACGACGGCCATCGTGCGCTTGCCGGAGAGCCGGTCCAGGAGCCGGTCGACGGTGAGGGACTCCGGGACGAAGAGGGGGTCGCGCATGACATGGACGACCGAACGGCGCGGCCGTGCCGTGGCGGGCACGGCCACGACGTCCTTGATGTGCGCGGTGCCGACGACCGTGTCGAGGCTGCCGCGGTAGACGGGGAAGCGCGACAGCCCCGTCGCGCGCGACGCGTTCGCCAGGTCCTCGCAGGTCGCCCGCGCGTCGAGGGCGACGACCTGGACGCGGGGCGTCATCACGTTCTCCGCGGTCAGATCGGCGAGGTTGAGCGTACGGACGAACAGTTCGGCGGTGTCCGCCTCCAGCGCGCCCTCCTTCGCGGAGTGCCGGGCGAGCGCCACCAGCTCCTGGGGCCCGCGCGCGGAGGCCAGTTCCTCGGCGGGCTCGATGCCGAGGCGGCGGACGATCCGGTTGGCGGTGTTGTTCAGATGCCGGATGAACGGACGGAACGCGGTACTGAACCAGCGCTGCGGTGTGCCCACCCGCTTGGCCACGGCCAGCGGCGAGGAGATCGCCCAGTTCTTGGGCACCAGCTCGCCGACCACCATCAGGAAGACGGTCGACAGACCCGTACCGAGGACGAGCGCGACGGACGTGGCGGTGGAGCGCGCGAGCCCGAGGGACGTCAGCGGGCCCGCGATCAGCCGGGCGATCGACGGCTCCGAGAGCATGCCGACGACCAGGTTGGTGACCGTGATCCCGAGCTGCGCGCCGGAGAGCTGGAAGGTCAGATTCCGTACGGACTTCAGGGCGCCCGACGCGCCGCGCTCACCGCGCTCCACGGCGCGCTCCAGCTCGCTGCGTTCGACCGTGGTGAGCGAGAACTCGGCCGCGACGAAGGCACCGCAGGCCAGCGACAGCAAGATCGCCACCAGCAGGAGGAGCACTTCGGTCATCGGGTCACCTCCGTCCCAGGATCGTCCAGGGACAGGACGACCGCGCGATGTCCGGTGGAACGGCCCAGCCCCCTCATCGTAAAGGCCGGGCAAAGGGCGTCAGCGGGCGAGCGGCTTCACCCAGCGTCGCCAGTGGTCCTCACGGTGATACCCGGCGGCTGCCCAGGCCTTCTGGGCGCGCTCGTTCACCTCCAGCACCATGGCGTCCCCACGCCTGCCGCCGAGGACCACGAACCGCTTCTCGGCGGCGTCCAGAAGCGCCGTCGCGACACCTCGCCGACGATGCGAGGGGAGCACCGCCAGCCGGTACAGGCTGCACCGCCAGCCGTCGTACCCGGCGATCACGGACCCCACGAGCAGACCGCCGGACTCGGCGAGCAGCAGTGCCCCGGGGTCACGGGCGATCAGCCCGGTCACCCCCGCCTCGTCGTCACTGACGCTCGTCCCCTCGGCCGCGCTCTTCCAGAAGGCCAGCACATCGGCGGCGTCGGACAGATCGGCGGTACGGATCTTCAGCTCACTCATGATCATCAGCGAAGCACGCGCCACCCGGCCCTGACGACGACGTTTCACCGACCGAGACGATCGAGACGACCGACGCGGGGGAGGGCGTACGTTCAAGTGATCAACCGCCAACCACAGAAGGCGCGCCCGTGCTCAAGCCAACAGAGATCAGCACCAGCCGACTTGACCTGCTCCCCCTGAAGGTCGAACACGCCGAGGAGATGGCCGCAGTACTGTCCGACCCGGCCCTCCACACCTTCATCGGCGGTACCCCGCACACCCCGCAGACCCTGCGCTCCCGCTACGAACGCCTGACCGCGGGCTCTCCCGACCCGGCCGTCACCTGGCTGAACTGGGTGATCCGACTCCGCGAAGCCGAAGCCCCCTGCCTGACCGGCACGGTCCAGGCGACCATCAGCCCGGTCGGCCACGACGCCGTCGCCGAGATCGCCTGGGTGGTGGGCACCCCATGGCAGGGGAGAGGCATAGCGACGGAAGCGGCCCAAGGCCTGGTCGACTGGCTGAGCGAACAGCCGGTGCACACCGTCATCGCCCACATCCACCCGGACCATCACGCGTCGACGGCGGTCGCCACCGCCGCCGGACTCACCCCCACCGACATCCACCACGACGGCGAGATCCGCTGGCACCGGAGCCTGACCGGCTGACCGGCTGACGAAACGCGGCACTTCGGGAACGCGGGCCCCGCATCACTCGTGCGCGATCGCCGCCAGCACATTCATCCGCGACGCGCGCAGCGCGGGCAGCAGGGCCGCTGCCACGCCCACCACCGCCGCGCCCAGCACCACGGCGACGATCGTGCCCCACGGGATCGCCAGGGCCTCCATGCCCTTCAGCGCGAGGACCTGTTGGGTGCACACGCCCCAGACGAGTCCGAGAGCCAGGCCGAGCAGGGCGCCGAAGACGGCGATCACCACCGACTCCAGGCGGATCATCCGGCGCAGTTGGCGTCGGGCGAGGCCGATGGCGCGCAACAGGCCGATCTCACGGGTGCGTTCGACGACCGACAGGGCCAGGGTGTTGACCACGCCGAGTACCGCGATGACGATCGCCAGGCCCAGGAGGGCGTACACGAGGTAGAGCAGGACG
Source organism: Streptomyces sp. NPDC104371 (assembly GCF_055583785.1). NCBI lineage: Bacteria > Bacillati > Actinomycetota > Actinomycetes > Kitasatosporales > Streptomycetaceae > Streptomyces > Streptomyces sp. NPDC104371. The sequence continues at coordinate 1,197,611 of NZ_JBVJNF010000001.1, read as the reverse complement.
GCGATCTGGTCGTGCACGAGCTTCTTGTAGTCGGCCTGGTCGCGGACCTGGACCTGGGGATAGGCGTCGAGCGTCTTCTCCAGGTGGGACCGCAAGCGGTCCTTGGGCGTTCCGGGCGCCGCGTTGACGTACACCACGGAGTCCTGACCGCCCGGTACGTACTTCTCCAACGTCGCCATCCCGACGAACAGTCCGCCCTGCACGCCGAAACCCTCCGCCCCGCCCTGGTCGGTGAGCGCGGCGACGGTGAGGGTGGTGCGGCGTCCGGCCGGGAACTGTACGGGGATCGTGCTGCCGAGACGTACGCCGTGCGCCTGCGCGAACTTCACGTCCATGGCGAGGGCGCCGTTCGCGAGCGCGGCGGCCGTGTCGCCCTGGGCGTAGGTGAGATGGGCGACGTCGTCGAGCTTTTGGTCGTAGGCCCCGGCCACCGTCTCGACGCGCGTACCGTCCGGCAGTCGCACCGCCACAGGGGCGTGCCGCTCGCGGACGACGAGCCCGGCGCCGTCCGTGGCGCGGACCCGGTCGGTGATCTCCCGGGGGAACGGCCGGAAGGTGCCGCTCTGCACCAGGAAGTCGGCGCCCAGCGTCTTGTCGATCTGGTGGTCGAAGGAGGCGGACATGGAGGTGCTCGCCACCGACATCCCGCTCACCAGGGCGAGCCCGACCATCAGGGCGGAGGCCGTGGCGCCCGTACGCCGTGGATTGCGCAGGGCGTTGCGCTGACTCAGCCGCCCGACCGAGCCGAACAGCGCGGGGAAGGCCGCGCCCAGCACCCGGATCACCGGGCGCACCAGCAGTGGTCCCGCGAGCACCGTCGCCACGAGCGTGAGCACCACGCCGACGCAGAGGAGAGCGGTGGCCGGGGCGACCCTCGTGGCCCGCGCACAGCCCACCAGCGCCGCCGCACCGAGCACACCGACGATCGCGCCCGCCACCGCACGCACCCTCAACGGCCGCCCCACGCCCGCCACTTCGGCGTCCACGAGCGCCGCCATGGGCGAGACCGCCGCCGCGCGCCGAGCCGGGAGATACGCCGCCACGAAGGTCACGCCGACCCCGACGGCGTACGCCGCGACCGGGGTCACCCAGCCGAACACCATCTCGGTGGACCTGAGGTTCATCCCGAACACGCTCATCAGCCGGATCAGCCCGGCCGCGAGCCCGACCCCCGCGGCGAGCCCGAGCGTCGAGCCGACCAGCCCGAGCAGCAGCGCCTCCGTCAGCACGGACCGGCGCACCTGCCGCCGGTCGGCGCCCAGGGCCCGCAACAGGCCCAGTTCCCGGGTGCGTTGGGCGATGAGCATCGAGAACGTGTTGACGATCAGGAAGACACCCACGAGCAAGGCGACCCCGGCGAATCCCAACATCACGAATTTGATCACGTCGAGGAACGTGCCGAGCCGCTCGGTGTCGGACTCGGCCTGCTCACCCGCGGTCCGCACCTCGTACGCCGAGGAGTGGGCCGAGGAACGGGCCGAGGAGTGGAGCGCGGCGACGATCCGCCGCTTGAGCACGGTGTCGTCCACGCCCGCCGCCGCGTCCACCGTGATGGCCGTGGCCGCCGTCGGGCTGCCCAGCAGCTTCGTCTGGGCGGTCGGGGTGTCCAGGAAGACCAGCGCGGCGCCGGGGTTGGTGGCGGTGAACGTGGCGATCCCGACGACCCGGACCTTGAACGAGCCCGGCCGCGCGAGGACCGTCAGCGGATCGCCGATCCGTACGTTCTTGTGCCGCGCGGTGTCCGCGTCCAGGAGCGCCTCGCGGGGGCCGTGCGGTGCGTGCCCGGCGGTGAGCCGCACCGGGCTGCGCTCGGTGACGTACCAGTTCTTGGCCATCGTGGGCGCGCCGGTGGTCGGTCCCACCGCCTCGTTCGCGCGGTCGACGACCGTGATGTTGCTGACGGAGACGTCCACATGGGTGGCCGCGACACCGTCGACCTCGGCCAGCCGCGCGGCCAGTACGGCGGGCACAGCCTCGGCCGCACCGGCGGGCACCTGCGCGTCCAGGTCCTCCTTGGGGCTCACGGTCACATCGGCCGCCGTGGCGGCGAACAGCCGGTCGAAGGTCCGGGTGACCGTGTCCGAGAAGATCAGACTGCCCGCGACGAACGCCACCGACAGCATCACGGCCAGCGCCGACATGGCCAACCGCCCCTTGTGCGCGAGGAATCCGCGCAGGGTCGCCTTCAGCACGGTCGCCTCGGTGATGCCTGGCAGCAGCGGATGAGACCGCCTCCTCGGTCATGGACGACCCGGCGTCCCCGTCGTCATCGTTGTCGTCGTCGCTGTTCGGGCCGAGCGTAATGCGCTGTAGGGCATACCCGGTATCCCCCGGACGTCCGGGCGCGTCTTCGCCCTTCCCGGCCAACGGCGTTACCGCAGCGCCCCGTACGCACCCACGTCGAGCCCCGCACCGTCCGGCACCGCCCCCTCCCAGCTCCCGCCCAGCCGCGCCGCCAGCCAACCAGGCGCCCCCGCGCGGAAGTCGGCCGGTGCGAGGGCCCCGACACCCGCGGGCAGCACCCCCAGCAACGGCGCCCCCGCCACCACCGGAAGGTCCACGAGGTTGCACCGCGCCGCGAGATCGGCCTCCTGGGGCCAGCTCCCGATGACGACACCCGCCAACTCCAGCCCTTGAACACGGAGTTCACGGGCCGTCAGCTCCGTCGCGTTGAGCGTGCCCAGGCCGGCCGCCGCCACCACCACGACCGGCGCCCCCAGCAGCCGCGCCACGTCCGCCAGCGTGCCGCCCTCCTCGTCGAACCGGACGAGCAGCCCGCCCGCGCCCTCGACCAGGACCAGATCGTGCGCGGTGGCCAACTCGGCGGCCACGCGCGCCACTTCGTGCGGCCGTACGGGCGGCATCCCGGCCCGCCGGGCCGCCGTCGCGGGCGCCAACGGCTCGGGATAGCGGGCGAGTTCGACCGTGGTGAGCGCACCCGACAGCCGGGCCGCCTCCTCGGCGTCCCCGTGCTCGCCCGGCCCCACACCCGTCTGCGCGGGCTTGAGCACGGCCACGGACCGCCCCGCCGCGACGGCCACCGCGGCGACGGCGGCGGTCGTGACCGTCTTGCCGACCTCCGTACCCGTCCCCGTGATCACCAGTACCGCCATGTCATCCCTCCCGCGCCGCCGCGCACACCGCGCGGGCGATCCGTGCCACGTCCGCGTCCTCGGTCACATACGGCGGCATCGTGTAGACGAGGTCGCGGAACGGCCGCAGCCACACGCCCTCGCGCACCGCGGCCCGCGTCGCCGCCGCCATGTCCACCGGGTGGTCGAGCTGGACGACCCCGATCGCGCCGAGGACCCGTACGTCCCGCACCCCGGGCAGGGCCGCCGCCTCGGCGAGCCCCTCCCGCAGCCCCTTCTCGATCCGCTCGACCCGCGAGGCCCAGTCCTGGTCGAGCAGCAGGCCGAGCGAGGCGCAGGACACGGCGGCGGCCAGCGGGTTGCCCATGAAGGTGGGGCCGTGCGCGAGCACCGGCACCTCGCCCCGGGAGATCCCCTCGGCCACCCGAGGCGTGCACAGCGTCGCGGCCATGGTGAGGTACCCACCGGTCAACGCCTTGCCCACGCACATCACATCCGGTGTCACCGCCGCGTGATCCGCGGCGAACAGCGCGCCGGTGCGCCCGAACCCCGTGGCGATCTCGTCGAAGACGAGCAGCACGTCCTGCGCGTCGCACACCTCGCGCAACACCCGCAGATAGGCGGGGGAGTGGAACCGCATCCCGCCCGCGCCCTGCACCACCGGTTCGACCACCACCGCGGCCAGTTCGTCCGCGTGCCGTTCGACCAGCGCGCGCAGATGGTCCGCGTACGCCTCCTCGTACGCGGCCGGCGGCTCCTTCGCGAACACCTGCCGGGGCAGGACACCCCGCCACAGCTCGTGCATCCCGCCCTCGGGATCGCACACGGACATCGGATGCCAGGTGTCGCCGTGATAGCCGCCGCGCCAGGTCAGCAGGCGCTGCTTGCCGGGGCGGCCGAGCGAACGCCAGTACTGCACACACATCTTGAGCGCGACCTCGACCGCGACCGAGCCGGAGTCCGCGAGGAAGACATGCTCGAGCCCCTCGGGGGACATGTCGACAAGGAGCTTGGCGAGCCGGACGGCGGGCTCATGCGTGAGCCCGCCGAACATCACATGGCTCATCCGCTCCATCTGCGTGCGCACGGCGTCGTTGAGCACGGGGTGGTTGTAGCCGTGGATCGCCGACCACCAGGACGACATGCCGTCGACCAACTCCCCGCCGCCGTCCGCGAGTCGCAGCCGCACACCGCTCGCCGACTCCACGACGAGCGGCTCCTGGCGTCCGGGCATGGGGCCGTACGGATGCCAGACATGCCGCCGGTCCAGGGCCAGCAGCTCCTCCAGGGGCAGCTCAGGCATTGGGCGCGAGATCCGTTCCGGCACCCCGGCGCCGTACGGCGACCAGATCCGTACGGGCCTGGCCCGCCTGCGCGTCGGGGACGGCGGCGGAAGCGCAACTTCCGTCACCTTCGGCCGATTCGCACCCGCCCGCCGCCCGATGCTCCGGCAGCGTCACCTCATCCATGCCCTCCACCTCGAACCCGGCGTCCGCGATCATCTCCAGATCGGCGTGGCCCGCCTGGCCCTCGCTGGTGAGGTAGTCACCGAGGAAGATCGAGTTGGCGAGATGGAGGGCCAGCGGCTGTAGCGTCCGCAGGTGCACCTCACGCCCGCCCGCGACCCGCACCTCGACATCCGGGCACACGAACCGCACCATCGCCAGGATCCGCAGACACCGCTGCGGGGTCAGATTCCACTCCTTCCCGAGCGGCGTGCCCTCGAAGGGGATCAGGAAGTTGACCGGGACCGAGTCCGGGTCCAGGGCGCGCAGCGCGAACACCACGTCCACCAGGTCCTCGTCGCTCTCGCCCATGCCCGCGATCAGCCCCGAGCAGGGAGACAGCCCGGCCGCGTGCGCCTTGCGCACGGTGTCGACCCGGTCGGCGTAGGTGTGGGTGGTGCTGATGTCGCCGTAGGTCGCCTCGGACGTGTTGAGGTTGTGGTTGTAGGCGTCCGCGCCCGCGGCGCGCAGCCGCTCGGCCTGGCCGTCGGAGAGCAGGCCCAGACAGGCGCACACCTCGACGCCCTCGTTCCGCTCCTTGATCGTCCGGATCGTCTCGGAGACCCGCTCCACGTCCCGGTCGGTGGGCCCCCGGCCGCTCGCCACCAGACAGACCCGCTTGGCCCCGCCCGAGACACCGGCCGCCGCGGCCTTCGAGGCGTCGTCCGGCCCCAGCCAGGTGTACTTGAGGATGTCCGCCTTCGAGCCGAGCCGCTGGGAGCAGTAGGAGCAGTCCTCGGGGCACAGACCGGACTTCAGGTTGACGAGATAGCTGAGCTTCACCCGTCGTCCGAACCAGTGACGGCGCACCTTGCCGGCCGCCGCCACCACATCGAGTACGTCGTCATCGGACGTGGCGAGAACGGCGAGCGCCTCCTCGCGGGTCGGCGCCTCACCGCGCAGCCCCTTGTCCACCAGCGTGTTCAGCAGGTTCATGAGAGCCGATCCTGTCCTACGGAGATGCCTCGGGCCAAGGAGACTTCGTACAACAGACGCCGTTCGACGTGTGAGGTATTGCCACATCCTGGGGGGTGTGTCCGGGCGCTAGGGTCTGTGGACTGCCCACAAACACCCGGAGGTGCCATGGCGTTCGGCTGGATCGAGGAGCAGGCGCGGGCGCGCCGCCGGGCCGGGCTGGTCCGGGCCCTGCGCCCGCGCGCCGCGGACTCCCCGCTGCTCGACCTCGCGAGCAACGACTACCTCGGCCTCGCCCGCCACCCCGAGGTCATCGAGGGCGCCGCGGCGGCGGCCCGACGGTGGGGCGGCGGCGCCACGGGCTCCCGGCTCGTCACCGGCACCACGGAGTCACACACTCAACTGGAGCGCGAACTGGCCGAGTTCTGCGGCTTCGAGGCGGCCCTCGTCTTCTCCTCCGGGTACGCGGCCAACCTCGCGGCGCTCTCCGCGCTCGCCCCGCACGGCTCCCTGATCGTCTCCGACGCGGGCAACCACGCCTCGCTCATCGACGGCTGCCGCCTCGCGCGCGGCACCACCCAGGTCGTCGCCCACGCCGACCCCGAGGCCGCCCACAAGGCCCTGCTCACGCACCGGGGACCCACCGTCATGGTCACCGACACCGTCTTCTCGGTGGACGGCGACGCGGCTCCGCTGGCTCAACTCGCCGCCGTCTGCCAGGAGTCCGGAGCCGGAATGGTCGTCGACGACGCCCACGGCCTCGGTGTCCTCGGACCCGGCGGCCGGGGCGCCCCGCACGCGGCCGGGCTCGCGGGCGCGCCGGACGTCGTCGTGACGGTGACGCTGTCGAAGGCGCTGGGCAGCCAGGGCGGTGCGGTGCTCGGCCCGGCGCCGGTGATCGACCATCTCGTCAACACGGCCCGGACGTTCATCTTCGACACCGGGCTCGCCCCGGCCGCCACCGGCGCGGCCCTCGCGGCGCTGCGCGTGCTGCGCCGCGAGCCCGAGCGCGCCGCACGCGCCCGTACGGTGGCGGCGACCCTGCACGCCCGCCTCGCGGCCGAGGGCCACGAGGCGGTGCGACCGGACGCCGCCGTCGTCTCGGTGCGGGCGCCCTCCCCTCAGCAGGCCGTGGCCTGGGCGGCCGACTGCCGCGCGGCGGGCGTCGCCGTCGGCTGCTTCCGCCCGCCGTCGGTGCCCGACGGCGTGTCACGGCTGCGTCTGACCGCCCGCGCGGACCTCACGGACGAACAGATCGGGCACGCCGTACGCGTGATCGGCGAGGCACGCCCGTGAGCCGACACCCGTAGCCGGGGACACGGCGCGGGCGGGCTCAGCGGACCCGCCCGTACCACACGCTCTTCGTCCAGATCTTCTGGAGCTTGACCACGTCCCCGGTCTTCGGGGAGTGCCAGATCTTTCCCTTCCCGGCGTAGATGCCGACGTGGTAGACGTTCCGGCCCGAGTGGAAGAACACCAGGTCGCCCGCCTTGCGGTGCGCCCCGGAGACATGGTGTGTCTTGTTGTACTGCGCCGAAGCGGTACGGGGCAGATGCTTGCCCGCCTTCTTGTACGCGTAGAGCGTGAGCCCGGAGCAGTCGAAGCGATGCGGTCCGCTGGCGCCCCACTGGTAGGGCGACCCCTTCTCGGCCGCCGCGATCCGCAGCGCCTTCGTCGCCACCGTGCCGGAGGCCGCGTGGGCGGTGGCCCCGGGGGCCACGATGCTGCCGCCGACGGCGGCGATGGTGAGTGCCGAGGCCGTACCGGCCCGGGTCAGCAGCGATGGGACACGATTGAGCGCAGTCATGCGTCACCCTTCGTCAGCCGCCTGTGAAGGATGACCTGTCGGATTCGGGCTGGCGAAGTAGCCCGGCCGCTCGCGCGGCTTCACCCCAAGGACCTCCGGATCGCTCCGGTGGCCCGCCTTGCCGGGTCCTCCACTCCTGCCGATCCACTTCCGTCGACCGGTCGTCCGGGCGGCGGCAGGACTCGGCGTCCGCCCGGACCGCCCCGCCGAGGTGGCGGGGGCTTGTCGTCAGGAAGGGATCTTCACGCAAGGAAGTCGGAAAATCACAATGGAATCGTGATTTTGTGGCGTTCCTCACCACCCACCCGTTCGGGTGGACACTGCTGCGCTGGAGGGACCCTGACGGGGTGTACGACGCCCGGACCTGCACCGCAGCACCCCGCGCCGCCTCACGGACAGGCGAGTCGGGCGGCTCGTCCGGGCTCACGGACGGAGGACGGCCTCCACCGCTCGGGGGTAACCCGATCGGTCCGTTTCACCGCGGACGTGTCGTGCTACACGGAGGGTTGACCCGCCGTCAGTGCGCTTCGGGTGGTACCGCGAGACGGGCCGTACGGCGTTCGCCGTCGAGCACCCGCAGGGCCCGCGCGAGCGTCGGGGCGTGCAGCTCGCTCTCCCCGCGCTCGTGCATCAGCGTCAGCGCCTCGCGCAGCGCCATCGCCTTGCTCACCAGGGCCTGGGCGGCGCGCAGCCCTCCGTAGGTGGGCCCGGCCTGTGCGGGGTTGATGCGGCCGAGCAGATCGACCACGTCGAGGTATCGGTCGATCAGCTCCGCCTCGGCGCGGGTCAGCGCGGGCAGCGGGGGAAGTTCGGGCAGCACCGGGGCTCACCTCGCGTCGGTCGTACGGGACGCCCTGCGGTTCGGTACGACATGGTCGACCAGCCCGTACGCGACCGCCGCCTGCGCGTCGAGGATCTTGTCGCGCTCGATGTCGGCGGTGATCCGCTCGCGGCTCTGCCCGGTGTGCCGCGCGAGCATCTCCTCCAACTGCCCCCGCGTACGCAGCAGTTCCTCGGCCTGGATGGCCAGATCACTGGCCTGCCCCTGCACGGGCTCCGCGAGGGACGGCTGGTGGATCAGTACGCGCGCGCCGGGCAGGGCGAGCCGCTTGCCGGGGGTGCCCGCGGCGAGCAGGACGGCCGCGACCGACGCGGCCTGACCGAGACAGATCGTCTCCACGTCGCACCCCACGTACCGCATCGTGTCGTAGATCGCGGTCATCGCGCTGAACGAGCCGCCGGGGGAGTTGATGTACAGCGAGATGTCCCGGTCCGGGTCCAGGTACTCCAGGTGCATGAACTGCGCCATCACGTCGTTCGCCGAGGTGTCGTCGACCGGCGCCCCCAGGAACACGATCCGCTCGTCCAGCAGCTTCGCGTACGGATCAAGGGTCCGGTGTCCATAACCGGTGCGCTCGGTGAACTCGGGCAGCACATGGCGGGCGGACGGTCGGATCATGGCTCGCGCCTCCTCGGGATCGCTCGGTATCGCTCCGGATCGCTCTGTAAAAAATGTACAGGACGTACGTTCTCGCGGTCGAGCTTTCGCGATCTTTCGCGGAGAAGGGCTGGCCAGAGCCTCGGTCTAAGCTGGGGGTATGGCCTACGAGATTCCGGTGACGCAAGCCAGGGCTGAACTTGCCGATCTGATCAACCGCGTCGTGTACGGCGACGAGCGTGTCGTCGTCACGCGGCACGGCAAGCCTCTCGTCGCCCTGGTCTCCGCCGCCGACCTCGAGCGGCTCGCCGAGCTGGACGCCGCGGAGGAGCAGGTGGTCAGCTCGGTCTCCAGCGTCCGCGAGGTGGCCCCGGCCCCGCAGGAGCGCCGCCGCTTCGGCATCGCCGCCGAGCACCGGGGAACCGGCGCGTCCTGACGGTGACCGCGCCCGGTCCGCGCCGTTCCAAGGCGCGTCAGACCGATGTCAACAGCGTTGTGCGAGAGGGGACTTGACCCTCGTTCCGCTCAACGCGCCTTCGTGTACCGGTTATCGGATTGGTAAAGAAGCCAGGTCCCCCTCTGTTCCGTTGACCTGACAACAGACAAGATCCCCCGTATCTATCGAAACGATGTGCGGGGAGGTCCCTCTTGAGGGGAATCAGAGCGACGAGGCGAGCGACCGCGCTCGGCTCCGCGGGGGCGCTCGTGACGGCCACGCTGATAGCCGGCGCCCTGGCGCCGTCGGCCGCCGCGGACGCGGGCCAGGGTCAGGACCGAGAGGCGCGCGGCGCCGCGATCGCCGCCGAGCGGGCCGCCAAGGCCGGGATCGACTGGAAGGACTGCCCGGCCGACTGGGGGCTGGCGACGCCCATCCAGTGCGGCTGGGTCACCGTTCCGCTCGACTACGCGCACCCGGACGGCCGGAAGATCAAGCTCTCCGTCGACCGCATCGGGAACACGGGCAGCAAGGCGGAGCGCCAGGGCGCCCTCGTCTACAACCCCGGCGGCCCCGGCGGTTCCGGCATGCGCTTCCCGACGCGTGTCACCACCAAGAACGCGGTCTGGGCCAACGCGGCGAAGGCGTACGACTTCGTCGGCTTCGACCCGCGCGGCGTCGGCCACTCCGCGCCCATCTCCTGCGCGGACCCCCAGGAGTTCGCGGCCGGTCCCAAGGCGGACCCGGTGCCCGACTCCGAGGCGGACAAGCTGGCCCAGCGCAAGCTCGCCCGTGAGTACGCGGAGGGCTGCGCCGACCGCACCGGCCTCGCGATGCTGCAGCAGATGACCACGCCCAACACCGCGCGCGACCTGGACGTCATCCGTGCCGCGCTGGGCGAGAAGAAGCTCAACTACCTCGGCGTGTCCTACGGTACGTACCTCGGCGCCGTCTACGGCACGCTCTTCCCGGGCCACGTCCGCCGCATGGTCGTCGACAGCGTCGTCAACCCCTCGCGCGAGAAGGTCTGGTACCAGGCCAACCTCGACCAGGACGTCGCCTTCAACGGCCGCTGGAAGGACTGGGAGAACTGGGTCGCGGCCAACGACGCCACCTTCCACCTCGGCACCACGCAGCAGGCGGTCGAGGCGAAGTGGCTCGACCTGCGCGCCACGGCGAAGAAGAAGCCCCTCGGCGGCCTCGTCGGCCCCGCCGAGCTGATCAACTTCTTCCAGAGCGCCCCGTACTACGACTCCTCGTGGGTGCCGGTCGCGACCGTCTTCAGCAAGTACGTCGCCGGTGACACGCAGGCCCTCGTCGACGCCGCCGCACCCGACCTGTCGGACACGGCGGGGAACATCTCGGACGAGAACGGGAACGCGGTCTACACGGCCGTCGAGTGCACCGACGCCAAGTGGCCCACCAACTGGCAGACCTGGAACCGGGACAACACCCGGCTCCACAAGGACTACCCGTTCATGACCTGGGCCAACGCCTGGATGAACCTGCCGTGCGCCACCTGGCCGGTCAAGCAGCAGAACCCGTTGAACGTGAAGACGGGCAAGGGTCTGCCGCCGGTCCTGATCGTGCAGTCCACGCGTGACGCCGCGACGCCCTTCGAAGGCGCGGTCGAACTGCACAAGCGGTTCAAGGGTTCCCGCATGATCATCGAGAAGGACGCGGGCTCCCACGGCGTGACCGGTCTGGTCAACCCGTGCATCAACAGCCGGGTGGACACCTACCTGTTGACCGGCAAGACGGACGGCTCCGACGTGACGTGCACGCCGCACGCCACCCCGAAGCCGTAAGTCACCGAGTGACGTGAGAGGGGCGGCCGGATCTCCGGCCGCCCCTCTTCTCCGTCCCGGCCCGTCTCATATGTCGTCCTCCCGCTCGAAGAACAGGGGTTGCTCGGGGGACGGGGTCTCATCGGACGGGTGACCGCGCTCCTGCTCCTGCTGATGCTGGAGTTCCTGCCGTGCCTGCTCCTGGGCGCCGAGGGTCTCCTCGGTCATGTCCCTGATGTGGCCCGAGTCGTCCATCTGGCGATCACTTCTCCGGTCGGTCATGTCGGCTCACTCCTCGATGACGATGCGGGCGTCGTCAGACGGGCCGCGACCCCCGTCCACGAGGCCGGGCTGTCCTGGAGCCCGATGACCGCGGCTGCCAGTTCCCGGCTCACGCGCTCCGGCGGGGCCTCGCCCGCCACCGCGTCCACCAGCTCCTGCGCGACCCGGTGCAGCTTGGTGTTGGTCTTCTGGGAGACGGTGACCAGCACGCTCCAGGCCTCCCGGGCGCTCAGCGTGAAGGAGGCCATCAGGACGCCGCGTGCCAGGTCGATCACCGGCCGCGTCTGCATGGCGCGCCTGAGCTGGACCAGCTCGATCCGCAGATCCCGCTCGGGCTCGTCGGCCCGCGTGTCCTCCGGCGCGGAGACCTGCGCGGGGGCCGGGGGGATACGGGGAACACAGTGGTGTCCCCGCATGGGGAGCCTGGGCGCGCTGTCGCCCGCGCCGCCGGCCAGATCGAACAGGGAGCGCGTACCGGTCAGCGAGAGCAGCCTGCCGACCGCCGGACCGGTCGCCGTGAGCGCGAGCGTCTTGGCGTCCCGCAGCGCCCGGCGGCGTACGAACAGCAGAGCGTTGAGGCCGGAACAGTCGCAGAAGTCCACTCCGGCGAGATCGAGGTCGACACCGCTGGCCGAGACCCGCAGGGCGTCGTGCAGGGCGTCCCGCAGTGTCTGTTCCGTGCCGATGTCGAGTTCACCCGCGACCAGGACGGACGTCCGGTCGCCCGCGCCGTGCGACTCCACCGTCAGACAGGGCGATGGCAGGCTCGGCGGGGGAAAGGCCCGTGCGGTACGAGGGGCTGCCCCGCAGGGCCCGTCGAACCGGGGAAGTAGGCGCTTGACCATGAGAGCCTCCCGAGCTCTTTCGCTCGCACGCCCCCTTGTCAGGCTCGACCCCTCCCGCATCGGATGTCAAGGGATACCTGAATTCCGATTCGTCCCTTTCGATTCGTGAATGACCGCGCCTACCCTCGAGAGCATGGGTGGAGTATCCGAGCCGCGCATCGGATGGACGTTCCTCACCAACCACGCACGCGTGCTGGTCACGATCGCCGAGGGCCGAAGAACCCGTATCCGCGACATCGCGGCGCACTGCCGACTGACGGAGCGGGCCGTCCAGAAGATCATCTCTGATCTGGAGCAAGGCGGTTACCTCACGCACACGCGAGTGGGGCGCATCAACACGTACCGTATCCAGGCGGACACGCACCTGCGGCATCCGGCCGAGGAGGGCCTGACCGTCTCCGATCTGCTGACCCTCCTCGCCCGGCGCGACGCGCGGTCCCATCACCGTGACCCGCAGCCCGATCACCGCGATGCGCAGCCCAACCACCGTGACCCGCAGCCCGGTCACCGGCCGGCGCAGGCCTGACCGGGGCGACCGGGGCCTCGCGACCCCGGAGAACTCGCCCCGGTACTCAGGGAGTTCAGGCCGTCAGGACCTTCTCCAGCGCGCCCAGCGCGGACCGGATCTCCTCCTCCGTGACCGTCAGCGGAGGCGCGATGCGGATCGTGGAGCCATGGGTGTCCTTGACCAGGATGCCCTCGCGCATGAGACGTTCGCTGATCTCGCGGCCCGTACCGACCGCGGGGTCCACATCGACGCCCGCCCACAGCCCGCGCGCGCGGAAGCCCACGACACCCTTGCCGACGAGCGCTTCGAGCCCGTCCCGCAGCACCACACCCGACTCGGCGGCCTTGCGCTGGAACTCGCCCGTCCGCAGCAGGTCCACCACCGCCGAACCGACCGCCGCGGCCAGCGGGTTGCCGCCGAACGTCGACCCGTGCTCGCCCGGCTTCAGCACCTCCATGACCTCCCGGCGCGCGACGACCGCCGACACCGGCACGATCCCGCCGCCGAGCGCCTTGCCGAGCAACAGGACGTCCGGCACGACCCCTTCGTGGTCCACGGCCAGGGTCCGGCCCGTGCGGCCGAGGCCCGACTGGATCTCGTCCGCGATGAACAGGCACCCGGCACGGCGGGTGAGGTCGCGGACGCCGGTGAGATAGCCCTCGTCGGGAATGATCACACCGGCCTCGCCCTGGATGGGCTCGATCAGCACGGCGGCCGTCGTCTCGTCGACCGCCGCCTCCAGCGCGGCGAGGTCGTTGTACGGCACGACCCGGAAGCCGGGGGTGAAGGGGCCGAAGCCCGCGCGGGCCGTCTCGTCCGTCGAGAAGCTGACGATCGTCGTCGTACGGCCGTGGAAGTTGTCGGCCGCCACCACGATCGTCGCCTGGTCGGCGGGCACGCCCTTGACCTCGTACGCCCACTTGCGGGCCACCTTGACGGCGCTCTCCACCGCCTCCGCGCCCGTGTTCATCGGCAGCACCATGTCCAGCCCCGTCAACTCGGCCAGCGAGGCGGCGAATTCGGCCAGCCGGTCGTTGTGGAAGGCGCGGGAGGTGAGGGTCAGCCGGTCCAACTGGCGGTGGGCCGCCTCGATCAACACGGGGTTGCGGTGCCCGAAGTTGAGGGCCGAGTACCCGGCGAGCATGTCGAGATAGCGGCGGCCCTCGACGTCCTCCACCCAGGCGCCCTCGGCGCGGGCGACCACCACCGGCAGCGGATGGTAGTTGTGCGCGAGCACCGGCTCCTCGGCCCGGATCAGCTCGGCGGACGACTCCGTACGGACGGGTGCGGTCATCAGCGGATCTCCTGTGTGCAGCACTTGATGCCTCCGCCGGCCTTGTGGAACTCGGAGAGGTCGACGGGGACGGGTACGTAGCCCCGGTCCGCGAGCCGGTCGGCGAGGGCGGTCGCGGTCGGGGAGATGAAGACATGCAGTCCGTCCGAGACGGAGTTGAGGCCGAAGGCCAGCGCGTCCTCGCGGGTGGCCAGCACCGCGTTCGGATACAGCCGCGCCAGCACCTCGCGGCTCCCGGGCGAGAACGCGTCCGGGTAGTAGACGATGTTGTCGTCGTCGAGGACGAACAGCGCCGTGTCGAGGTGGTAGAAGTACGGGTCCACCAACTGCAGGGTGATCACCGGGACTCCGAAGAACTCCTGGACCTCGCGGTGCGCCTGCCAGGTCGTACGGAAGCCGGTCCCGGCCAGGACATGGCGGCCCGCGGGGACCAGGTCGCCCTCGCCCTCGCACACCGACTCCGGGCGGTGGACATCGAAGCCCGCCGCCTTGAACCAGGTGTCGTACGCGGTGGACTCGGGGCGGCGTTGCGCGGCGTGGAAGAGAGAGCCGAAGACCCGGCCCTCGAGGACGAGCGCGGAGTTGGCCGCGAACACCATGTCCGGCAGACCGGCCACCGGCTCCACGCTCTCCACGGTATGGCCGTGGGCGCGGTAGGCGCCGATCAGCGCCTGCCACTGGTTCTGGGCGAGATCGAGGTCGACCCGGGCGTCGGGGTGCATCCACGGATTGATCGCGTACTGCACATCGAAATGCCTGGGCTCGCAGACGAGGAAGCGCCGCTGACGCGGCGCACGGGTCTCGGGCACAGAAAGGCTCCTCCACTTCCTGCGGTGACTGCGCGGATTGACACCACGGTAGGAACTGAGGGAGATCGCCGACAAGCGACGAAAGCTGCGTATGCGCGCACGATCGCTGCGTAGTTGCCGAGGTCAGCGCACGTCTGCTGCGTGCCCCGGCGTGTCCTGCGGCGCGGGCTGGCTGGCGCCCGCCTCCGGGCTCTCGGGCAGCAGATGGGTCAGCACCATGTAGCTGACCGTCTTCCGGATGAACGGCTGGGTACGGATCCGCTCCAGCACCTCCTCGAAGTGCTCCACGTCCGTCGCCCGCACATGCAGCAGCGCGTCCGCGTCACCGGTCACCGTCATCGCCGCCGTGATCTCGGGGTGGTCGCGCACGACCTCCGCCAGCCGCCGGGGCGGCGCCGCGCCCTCGCAGTACACCTCGACATACGCCTCCGTGCGCCAGCCCAGTGCCGACGGTTCCACCGTGGCCGTGAACCCGGTGATCACCCCCGTCTCGCGCAACCGGTCCACCCGGCGCTTGACCGCCGTCGCGGACAGCCCGATCAGCGCGCCGATCTCCGCGAAGCTGCTGCGCGCGTTCGCCGTCAACGCGGTGATGATCTTGCGGTCGAGTTCGTCGAACGCGGTCAGCCTGCTGCTCATGGCGGAACTGTAACGACAGCCCGGCCACCACGGTCACACAGCGACAACGTCCCTGTCCCGCGCATGTGCAGACGTACGGATTGCTCCTACACTCCACGTTCATGCTGCGCGCCCTTGCCGTCGACGACGAACGTCCCTCGCTCGAGGAACTCCTCTATCTGCTGAACGCGGATCCCCGGATCGGCAGCGCGGAGGGCGCGAGCGACGCGACCGAGGGGCTGCGGCGCATCAATCGCGCCCTGGAGTCCGGGCCCGACGGCCCCGACGCGATCGATGTCGTCTTCCTCGACATCCACATGCCCGGCCTCGACGGACTGGAGCTGGCCCGGCTGCTCACCGGCTTCGCCAAGCCACCGCTGGTCGTGTTCGTCACCGCCCACGAGGGCTTCGCCGTACGGGCCTTCGACCTCAAGGCCGTCGACTACGTCCTCAAACCCGTACGCCGCGAACGGCTCGCCGAGGCCGTACGCCGCGTCGCACACCTGAGGGACGCGGCGCAGCTCATCCCGGTGCACGAACCCGACCCCGACCACATCACCGTCGAACTCGGCGGCGTCAGACGGTTCGTGCCCGTCGAGGACATCACCCATGTGGAGGCCCAGGGCGACTACGCCCGGCTGCACACCGCCCAGGGCAGCCACCTCGTCCGGATCCCGCTGTCCACCCTGGAGGAGCGCTGGCGCTCGCGCGGGTTCGTCCGCATCCACCGCAGCCACCTCGTCGCCCTGCGCCACATCGAGGAACTCCGCCTGGACACCGGCGCGGTGAGTGTCCTCGTCGGCCCCGTCGAACTCCAGGTCAGCCGACGGCACGCCCGCGATCTGCGGGACCTGCTGATGCACCGGACCACGGGACGGTGAGACCGGCCGTGTCCCAGGACCCCGGCGACCGCCGTGTCGTCGTCACCGGGCCGCCCCGGCGCAGCCGCCGCACCTCCGGCTACTACCGGCCCCGTACCGAGATCGACGAGCAGACCACCCTCGGCCACACCTACGTCCGCTCCCTGATGCGCAGTCAGCTCAGGGCCGCGCTCACCGTGTCGGCCGTACTCGTCCTGCTGGTGGGCCCCCTGCCCCTGCTCTTCGCCGCCACCCGGAACGCCGGGCTGCAATGGACCGTCCTCGGCTGCTGCCTCTACCCGCCGCTCGTCCTGCTCGCCCGCTGGTACGTACGCCGCGCCGAGCGCAACGAGCGGGACTTCGTCCGTCTCGTCGAGGACCGCTGAGGCACGACCGTGAACCAACTCGCCGTTCCCGCGGTCGCCCTCGTCGTCGTGGCGACCGTCCTCGTGGGCGCCTTCGGCCTGCGCATCTCCCGCACCACCTCCGACTTCTACGTCGCCTCCCGGACCGTCGGCCCCCGCCTGAACGCCGTGGCCATCAGCGGCGAATACCTCTCGGGCGCCTCCTTCCTGGGCATCGCGGGGCTCGTCCTGGTCCAGGGCCCCGACATGCTCTGGTACCCCGTCGGCTACACCGCCGGCTATCTGGTCATACTCCTGTTCGTCGCCGCCCCGCTGCGCCGCTCCGGCGCCTACACCCTGCCCGACTTCGCCGAGGCCCGGCTCGCCTCGCAGCCCGTGCGACGGCTCGCCGGGGCCTTCGTCGTCGGGGTCGGCTGGCTCTATCTGCTGCCCCAACTCCAGGGCGCCGGGCTCACGTTGGCCGTACTGACCGGGGCACCCGACCCGCTCGGCGGGATCATCGTCGCCGTCGTGGTGGTCGCGACCGTCGCCGCGGGCGGCATGCGCAGCATCACCTTCGTCCAGGCCTTCCAGTACTGGCTCAAGGTCACCGCCCTGCTCGTGCCCGCGCTCTTCCTGGTGCTGGCCTGGCAGAGCGACGGAGCGCCACGCGGCGCCTTCGCCGAACCGCCGACCTTCCGTGACCACCGCGTCGTACGGATCGACGACCGCCTCGACCTGAGGCTGTCCCGCCCGCTCGACGCCACGGCCACGGGCACGATCGACGGCCGCCGCTACCGGGGCGAGCGCGTGGACCTCGCCCCGGGCGTCCACCGCCTCGACCGCGGCACCCGGCTGACCTTCGCCCCCGGTGACCCCGTCCCCACCGCCACCCACGGCAGCAACGGCGGCATGTCGACCTCGCTGGCCTCCGGACGCCAGGAGCGCCCGCTGTACGCCACCTACGGACTGATCCTCGCGACCTTCCTCGGCACCATGGGCCTGCCGCACGTCGTCGTCCGCTTCTACACCAGCCCGCACGGCGTCGCCGCCCGCCGCACCACCGTCGCCGTACTCGCGCTGATCGGCGCCTTCTATCTGCTGCCCCCGGTCTACGGCGCGCTCGGCCGGCTCTACGCCCCCGAACTCTCCCTCGCCGGGGACGCCGACGCGGCCGTCCTGCTGCTGCCCCAGCGGATGATCCCGGGGCTCGGCGGGGACCTGCTCGGCGCGCTGGTCGCGGGCGGGGCCTTCGCCGCGTTCCTGTCCACCGCCTCCGGGCTGACCATGGCGGTGGCCGGGGTGCTCACCCAGGACGTCCTGCCGTCCCGTGGTGTGCGGCACTTCCGGCTCGGCACGCTGATGGCGATGGCGGTGCCGCTCGCGGCGAGCGTGCTGGTGGGCGGGCTGCCGGTCGCCGACGCGGTGGGCCTCGCCTTCGCCGTGTCCGCGTCGTCGTTCTGCCCGCTGCTCGTCCTCGGCATCTGGTGGCGGCGGCTGACCCCGCCCGGCGCGGCGGCCGGGATGCTCGTCGGCGGCGGCTCGGCGTTCGTGGCGGTGACGGCGACCATGGCGGGCTGCCCGGTCGACGGCACCCTGCACGCCCTGCTCGCCTGGCCCGCGCTCTGGTCGGTGCCGCTCGGGTTCCTCACCATGGTGCTGGTCTCCCTGGCCACACCGGGACGGATACCGGCCCGCACGGCGGCGATCCTCGCGCGGTTCCATCTGCCCGAGGAAGTACGTGCAGAAGTACGGGCGGACGTACGGGCGGACGTACGGGCAGAAGTACCGGCGGACGTACGGGCAGAAGTGCGCGCGGACGGACGGGCGGAGGCCAAGGGATGAGCGGCTTCCTCGCGGGCCTGTGCGTGGCCGTCCTCCCCCTGCTGGCGGCCGGCTTCTGGCTGGGCCGCCGCACCGCACGCCCGGAGAGCCTCGGCGGGCTCGGCACCCCCGTCGAGCACGCCACCTTCCAGACCCTGCACACCGCCTCCCTGGCCGCGCCCCCGCTGCGGGCCGGACTCACCGAGGAGACCGCCCGCAAGTCCGCGCGGCGGCTGCGCACCCTGCTGGGCACCGACGCGCTGTGCCTCACCGACCGGGAGGCCGTACTGGCCTGGGACGGCGTGGGGGAGCACCACCGCGAGGAGGTGCTGCGGCGGCTCGCCGGGCCCTGGGAGACCGGCCGCGGCGAGGCCTTCCGGCTGAGCTGCGACACCCCGGACTGCCCGCTGCGCTGGGCCGTCGTCGCCCCGCTCACCGTCGACGACCGGGTGCACGGCGCGCTGGTGGCCTGCGCGCCCCGCGAGTCCGCCGTCCTCGTCCGGGCCGCGGGCGAGGTCGCCCGATGGGTGTCCGTGCAACTGGAGTTGGCGGACCTCGACCGCTCCCGTACGCGGCTGATCGAGGCCGAGATCAAGGCGCTGCGGGCCCAGATCTCCCCGCACTTCATCTTCAACTCCCTCGCCGTGATCGCCTCGTTCGTACGAACCGACCCCGAGCGCGCCCGCGAACTCCTCCTGGAATTCGCCGACTTCACCCGCTACTCGTTCCGGCGGCACGGCGACTTCACCACGCTCGCGGACGAGTTGCACGCCATCGACCACTATCTGACGCTGGTACGGGCCCGCTTCGGCGACCGGCTCTCGGTCACCCTCCAGATCGCGCCCGAGGTGCTGCCGGTCGCCCTGCCCTACCTCTGCCTCCAGCCCCTGGTCGAGAACGCCGTCAAGCACGGCCTGGAGGGCACCGTCGACAAGCGGCACATCAGCATCACCGCCCAGGACGCGGGCGCCGAGGCCCTCGTGGTCATCGAGGACGACGGCGCCGGAATGGACCCCGCGCTGCTGCGCCGTATCCTCGCGGGCGAGGTCAGCCCCTCCGGCGGCATCGGCCTGTCCAACGTCGACGACCGGCTGCGCCAGGTCTACGGCGACGACCACGGGCTCGTCATCGAGACGGCGGTGGGCGCGGGCATGAAGATCACGGCGCGGTTGCCGAAGTACCAGCCGGGGGTGCACTCGGCGGGACGGCTGCCCCGGGACTGAGGCTCAGGTGTGGTCGGAGACCACCATGCCGAGGGTGAGCAGGCCGAGGACGGCCCAGCCGAACCACAGCCAGCCGTTGCCGCCGAGCGCCACCGTGTAGGCCGTCACCGCGACGAGTCCGCCGATGGTGAGCACCCCCATCGCCTTCGTCGAACCGGGCATCGCGACACCCTCCTCAGGGTTGGTTCCCCTCATGGTGCCCCGTTTCGCACCCGCTGCACTCGACAAGTCACAGGCTCGTCGCACCGGTTGCCGCGCCCGACCCCCCGGCGCCGCACAACACGAAGGGGGCCGCCCGGCTCCTCGGCCGGGCGGCCCCCTTCGCGCGATCTCAGTGGCTGCGCGCGTTGAGCGAGGCCAGATAGGCGTTGTACGCCTTGAGTTCCTTGTCGCCGTCGCGATCGGCGGCCCGGTCCTTGCGCCGGGCCTGCCG
Source organism: Streptomyces sp. NPDC104371 (assembly GCF_055583785.1). NCBI lineage: Bacteria > Bacillati > Actinomycetota > Actinomycetes > Kitasatosporales > Streptomycetaceae > Streptomyces > Streptomyces sp. NPDC104371. Next base: position 1,177,591 of record NZ_JBVJNF010000001.1, on the reverse strand, counting down.
CTGCTCGGAGCCGTGCCACTGGTACAGCAGCGCGATCAGCACGAGGACGGAGGGGATCTCGCTGAACGCCCAGGCGATGCCGCCCGCCGCGGTCTGGTCCGCGAGGGCGTCGATACCGAGCGAGGCGGCCGGGTTCTGGTAGGTGCCGATCATCGGCGTGGTCGCCATCATCAGCGCGATACCGAAGAACGCGTGGAACGGCATGCCCGCGAACAGCTCCAGGATCCGCATCAGATGGCTCGGGCGGTTCGGGCCCGGGTCGACGCCCATGATCGGCCAGAAGAACACCACGCCGACGGCGAGGAAGTGGATCATCATCGCGATGTGCCCGGTCTTGGACTCCATCAGGAAGTCGAAGAGCGGCGTGAAGTACAGCACGTAGAGGCTGGCGATGAACATCGGGATCGTGAACAGCGGGTGGGTGATCACGCGCATGTAGTGGCTGTGCAGCAGCATCAGCAGCCATTCACGCGGGCCCTTGTGACCGCGGCCCGCCGTCGGCAGCGCGCGCAGCGCCAGCGTGGTCGGGGCGCCGAGCAGGACCAGGATCGGCGAGAGCATGCTGATCACCATGTGCTGCACCATGTGCACGCTGAACATGACCATGCCGTAGTCGTTCAGCTTGGTGCACATGACGAGCATGATCGTCAGGACGCCGAGGACGAACGCGACCGTACGGCCCACCGGCCACTTGTCGCCGCGCCGGGTGAGACGTACGACACCCCACCCGTACAGACCGAGCCCGAGCAGACAGGAGATGAGGAAGAACCAGTCGGGGGACCACTCCATTCCCCGGCTCAGCGTGAACGGCGGCAGATCCGTTGTCATCCCGTGCATGCCATGCATGTCATGCGCGCTGTGATCCATCCGCCAGCTCCTGTTTCATGGGTGTTGTGGACTGTTCTGTCCGCAGCAGAGTAGAACCGCCCCCCAGAGTAGAACCGCCCCCGGTCGCGGCTACGACCGGGGGCGGGTGCGTACGCCCGTCAGGGGCGCGCTATGTCACAGGGCTTCGGCGCTGTCACAGCACGCACTCCGCCTCGGCGTACCGCTCGTCGGGGACCGTCTTCAGCGTCTGGACCGCCTGCGCCAGGGACACCATCACGATGTCGGTGCCGCGCAGCGCGGTCATCATGCCGAACTCGCCGCGGTGCACGGCCTCCACGGCATGCCAGCCGAAGCGCGTGGCGAGGACGCGGTCGTACGCCGTCGGGGTGCCGCCGCGCTGGACATGCCCGAGGATCACCGGCCGCGCCTCCTTGCCCAGGCGCTGCTCCAGCTCCAGGGAGAGCTGGCGGGCGATCCCCGCGAAGCGCTCATGGCCGTAGACGTCCCGGCCGCCCTCGTCGAAGTCCATCGTCCCCGGCCGGGGCTTGGCGCCCTCGGCGGCCACGACGATCGCGAACCGCTTGCCGGCCGCGAACCGCTCGCCGACGCGCGCGGTCAGCTCCGCTATGTCGAAGGGCCGTTCGGGCACGACGATCGCGTGGGCGCCCGCGGCCATGCCGGAGTGCAGCGCGATCCAGCCGGTGTGGCGGCCCATGACCTCCACGATCAGCACCCGCTGATGGGACTCGGCGGTGGTCTTCAGCCGGTCCAGCGCCTCGGTGGCCACGCCCACGGCCGTGTCGAACCCGAAGGTGACGTCCGTGACGGCGATGTCGTTGTCGATGGTCTTCGGTACGCCGACGATCGGCAGCCCGTGGTCGGACAGCAGCCGGGCCGCCTTGAGCGTGCCCTCGCCGCCGATCGGGATGATCGCGTCGAGGCCGAGCTGCGCGACATGGTCCCGCGCCCGCTCCACCCCGTCGCGCAGATGCTCGGGGCGCACCCGAGAGGAGCCGAGGATCGTGCCGCCGAGCGCCAGGATGCCGCCCACCGCGTCGAGGTCGAGCTTGAGGTGGTCGCCCTCCAGAAGGCCCTTCCAGCCGTCCCGGAAGCCGATGACCTCGTCGCCGTGGTCGACGACGGCACGGTGCACGACGGACCGGATGACGGCGTTCAGCCCGGGGCAGTCTCCGCCGGAGGTGAGCACGCCAATGCGCATGGACCCAGGATCCCTTCTTCACATGGGCCGGGGCCGGACCACGCTGTCCGGATCGATCCCCGCCACCCTACGGCGGCAGGCGGCGGGACGACACCGTTCGTCCGACTGCTGGACGCCCCCGCTCAGGTGTGCGGACGGGGCGTCAGAGGGGCACCGGTCGCCCGGTGTTACGCGGTCTGCTGCTGCGCCGCCGCGATGCGCTCGTCGCGCAGCGCCTCGTACCAGCGGTCGTCGACCGGCGGCAGGGCGTTGACGTCCAGCGCCAGCTTCAGCAGCAGATCGGCGATCAGCGGGTTACGGGCGAGCACGGGCCCGTGCATGTACGTACCGAAGACCGTGTCGTTGTACGCGCCCTCCGTGCCGTCCCCCGTGCCGTTGCCCCGGCCCTGGCGGACCTGCGCGAGCGGGCGGGCGGTCGGGCCGAGGTGGGTGACGCCCTGGTGGTTCTCGAAGCCGGTGAGCGGCGGCAGGCCGAGGCGCGGGTCGATGTCGCCGAGGACGTCACCGACGCAGCGCTCGCCCTCGCCGCGCGACGAGACCACGTCGAGCAGGCCGAGGCCCGGCTCGCGCTGCCCGAGGTCGTTGATGAACTCATGGCCCAGGATCTGGTAGCCCGCGCAGACGGAGAACACGATCGCGCCGTTCTGCACGGCCTGGTACAGATGCCCGTCGCGGCGCAGCCGCTCGGCGGCGAGCCGCTGCGGACGGTCCTCGCCGCCACCGATCAGATAGATGTCGCCGGAGGTCGGGACCGGCTGGTCGCTGCGCACGTCGAGGCGGGCCACGTCGAGACCGCGCTGCCGGGCCCGGCGCTCCACGACGAGCGCGTTGCCCTGGTCGCCGTAGGTGCTCAGGAGGTCGGGGTAGATCCACACCAGCCGGAGGCTGCTGTCACTCATCGATGATCGTCCTTCAGGGGTCGGTGCGGTGATCAGTTGCCGACGCGGCGGCGCAGGTCCTGGAACGCGGTGTAGTTCGCGATGACCTCGATCCGCCCGGGCGGGGCCTGCTGGACGGCCTGGTCGAGGCTGTCGCAGACCTGGAAGTGCTGGTTCGCGACCTCGAGCCGCACGGCGAGGTCCAGCTTGCGGTCGCCGAGGACGAAGATCGGGTGGCCGGTGAGGCGCGTGTAGTCGACGTCCCACAGCCAGGAGGTGTCGGTGCCGTCGGCGCCGCGCGCGTTCACGGCCAGGATCACCGGGGTCGGCGGCGGGTCGATCAGCGAGAACGTCTCCAGCCAGCCGGCCGGGTTCTTCGCCAGCAGCAGCCGCAGATCGCGCTCCATGAACTGGACCACGTCATAGCGCCCGGCCACCGCCTGCACCTGGTACATGCGCTCCAGCGCGACCTGCGGAGGCACCCCGAAGACGGCGGCGACGGCCGTGGAGCTGGCGGCGTTGGCCTTGTTGGCGCGACCCGGCAACTGAAGGTGGATCGGCCAGGCCGAGCCGTGCGGGTCGAGGACGTGGTCGCCGGACAGCGCCCAGCTCGGGGTCGGCCGGCGGAAGCCGCACTCGCCGCAGTACCAGTCGTCACCGGGGCGCTGCATCACACCGCCGCAGGACGGGCAGGACCAGGCGTCGTCCTTCCACATCTGCCCGGCGGCCACCCAGACCACGTTGGGCGAGGAGGACGCGGCCCACACGATCAGCGGGTCGTCGCAGTTGGCGACGATGACGGCCTTGGAGCCCGACAGGCCCTCGCGCCAGTTCTCCGCGAGCATCCGGGTCTCGGCGGCGCGGTCGAGCTGGTCGCGGGAGAGGTTGAGCAGCGCGATGCACCTCGGGGCGGTGTCCCGGGCGACCCGGGCGAGATACTTCTCGTCCACCTCTATGACCCCGAACTTGGCGTCCGAGCCGCCCGCCAGCGCCGAGGTGATACCGGCGGGCATGTTGGCGCCGAGCGCGTTGGAGACGACCGGGCCCGCGGCGCGCAGCGCCTCCGCGATCAGCCGGGTCGTCGTCGTCTTGCCGTTGGTCGCCGAGACCAGGACGACGTCCAGGTGCGTGGCGAGCCGGGCGAGAAGATCGGGGTCGAGTTTGAGCGCCACTCGGCCGCCGATCACTGATCCGCTGCCACGTCCCGCTGCGCGCGATGCCGCAGCGACCGCCTTGCCCGCGGTCACGGCCAGCTTGGCCCGCGGCGTCAGCGGGTCCGAGTTGCCTGCCATCAGTTCCCGATCCTCCTTGCGTACGGCGCGCAGCCCTGTCCCGGCAACGTGCGGATCTCAGCCTATCGAGATCCGGTCACACTCCCGAATCGCGGCACCGGCCCGGTGCCCGCGCGACATGCGAGGACCGTACCCTTGCCGCCATGCGACACCGTTCCATCCCGGGCGCCCACGGGCGAGTCCGGCCCCTCACCCTGCTCGGTGACCGTGTTCTGCACAAGCCCTGCGAGGAGGTCACCGCCTTCGGCCCCGAACTGGCCCGGCTCGTCGAGGACATGTTCGCCACGATGTACGCGGCGCGGGGCGTGGGCCTGGCCGCGAACCAGATCGGGGAGGCGTCGCGGGTGTTCGTGTACGACTGCCCGGACGACGAAGAGGTACGCCATCTGGGACATGTGGTCAACCCACGGCTGGTGTCGGCGGACGGTGTGGTGGTGCGCGGACCGGAGGGATGTCTGTCCCTGCCGGGTCTCGAGGCCGGGACGGAACGCTACGACGAAGCGGTCGTCGAGGGCTTCACGGTGACGGGTGAACCGGTGCGGGTGCACGGCACGGGGTGGTTCGCGCGGTGTCTCCAGCACGAGTGCGACCATCTGGACGGCGGTCTGTACGTGGACCGGCTCGACGACCGCCGCCGACGCCGGGTGATGCGCCAGGCGGCCAAGGCATCCTGGCACCGCGAGGACGCGTCGCGGCGCTGAGGGTGCGTCAGAACCCCGGACCGCCCGCGCGGTCCCCGGCGACGGCCAGCCGCCCCCACAGCAGATCCGCCAGGCTGTGCACCAACTCGGCCCGCGAGCAGGGCTGTTCGCCGAGCCACCAGTCCCCGGCGGCATGCATCATGCCGACGATGCCGTGCCCCCATACCCGGGAGAGGCGGCGGCTGTCCGGGCCGAGGTCCACCCGCTCCTCGATGACCTCGGCCAGCTCCTCGCCCATGCGGCGCAGCAGCGGAATGGAGTGGCGGCCCGTGTCGAAGCCCTGGTCGCTCGGTGCGCCGCCCTCCGCCGGATGCATCAGGAAGCGGTACACCTGCGGCCGTGCCTCGATCGCCGCGAGATAGGTGTCCAGCGTGGCCTCGACCCGCTCGCGCCGGGCGGCCGGGGCGTCCAGCGCGGCCCGCAGCGAGTCGAGCAGCGCGTCCGTGTGGCGCTTGGCGAGCGCGGCGTACAGCCCGCCCTTGTCGCCGAAGTGGCGGTAGAGGATCGGCTTGGTGATGCCCGCCTCGGCGGCGATGGCGTTCATCGAGGCGCCGGGGCCGTCGCGCAGCACCACCCGGTCGGCGGCCTCCAGCAGCTCGCGGCGCCGCTGGTCGGCGGACCGCTGCTGATCGGTCCGCTGCCTGGTATCCATATCTCTCCCCACCCGTGGTGATCACTGACGCCTGCGCAAACTAACACCGAAGGTCGGGGCGGCAGCGAGCGAGCTGCCGACTCCGCCGACGGGCGCTCATGGACGGTCCGGGAGTTGACTTCTCCTACTGGCCGGTAACAGACTGCGGTTACCGCAAGTAACATGCTAGCGCAGCACTGGAGGGGACATGGCCGAGTTCACCATGGAGCTCAACGACGAACAGAAGGAGGTCCGGGACTGGCTGCACGGCTTCGCCGCCGATGTGATCCGTCCCGCCGCCGCCGAATGGGACGAGCGTGAGGAGACTCCCTGGCCGGTCATCCAGGAGGCCGCGAAGACCGGCATCTACTCCCTCGACTTCTACGCCCAGCAGTACTTCGACCCCACCGGCCTCGGCATCCCCACGGCCATGGAGGAGCTGTTCTGGGGAGACGCGGGCATCGCCCTGTCGATCGTCGGGACCGGCCTCGCCGCCGTGGGCGTCCTCGCCAACGGCACCGACGAACAGATCGGCACCTGGATCCCGCAGATGTACGGCGACGTCCAGGACGTCAAGGTGGCCGCGTTCTGCTCCTCCGAGCCCGACGCCGGCTCCGACGTCGCCTCGATGCGCACCCGCGCCGTGTACGACGAGGCCAAGGACGAGTGGGTGATCAACGGCACCAAGACCTGGGCGACCAACGGCGGTATAGCCAACGTCCATGTGGTCGTCGCGGTGGTCGACCCCGAACTGGGCTCCAAGGGCCACGCCTCCTTCATCGTCCCGCCGAACACCCCCGGCCTCACCCAGGGGCAGAAGTTCAAGAAGCACGGCATCCGCGCCTCGCACACCGCCGAGGTCGTCCTCGACGGCGTCCGCGTCCCCGGCTCCTGCCTGCTCGGCGGCAAGGAGAAGCTGGACGAACGGCTCGCCCGCGCACGGGAGAAGGCGAAGAAGGGCGGCGGCGAGAGGGTGAAGAACGCGGCGATGGCCACGTTCGAGGCGTCCCGTCCGGCCGTCGGCGCGATGGCCGTCGGCACCGCCCGCGCCGCGTACGAGGTCGCCCTCGACTACGCGAAGACGCGCGAGCAGTTCGGCCGCCCGATCATCGACAACCAGGGCGTCGCCTTCCGACTCGCCGACATGCGTACCCAGATCGACGCAGCCCGGCTGCTGGTGTGGCGCGCCTCCTGGATGGCCGTCAACGGCAAGCCGTTCACGGCGGCCGAGGGCTCGATGTCGAAGCTGTTCGCCAGCGAGACCGCGAAGAAGGTCACCGCGCAGGCGATCCAGATCCTCGGCGGCAACGGCTACACCCGCGAGTACCCGGTGGAGCGGATGCACCGCGACGCGGCCATCTACACCATCTTCGAGGGCACGAGCGAGATCCAACGGCTCGTCATCGCCCGGACGTTGTCCGGGATGCCGATCCGCTAGCCGCCTCGGACCCCCGCCCGCGAGCGCTACCGGTGCCGCAACGGCGTGAGTTGCTCGATGTCGTAGCGCCTGCGCAACGCCTCGATCGCCGCCAGATCCGGCGGGCCCCCGTCGCGCAGGATCTCCAGCAACTCCTCGAAGTAGCGCTCGTGGTCCGGGGGAGGGGACGCCTGGAAGAACATCTTCGCGGGGGCCTCGGTGGGGTTCGCGAACGCGTGCGGACAGCCGGGGGGTACGACGATGACCGTGCCGGGCGTCGCCCGTACCACCCGGTTGCCCGACCGCGACTCCCACGTCTGCCAGCGGTCGGGCGTCCGCACGCGCGGCTCGAAGGCGAGCACGTCCAGTTCGCCTTCCAGTACGTAGAACAACTCCTCGCTGCGCGTGTGCACATGGGCGCCGACATCGAAGCCCGGGGGCACCAGCACCTCGAACGTGGACGAGATGCGTGAGTGCGAGCCGGTCACCTTGAACGTCACCTGCTGGGCCGGCGTCTGCACGACCCGCCCGTGCCCCGGCGGCACGAGCAGGCCCTCGACCGCCGCGAGCCCTTCCGTCGCCGTCATCGGTCGCTCACTTCTCCGGCCGGGCGCTCTGGGCGACCTGCCAGCGGCCCAGCGCCATCTCCGCGGTGATGCCCGGCCCGAACCCCGCGAGCAGCCCGCGCGAGGTGTGTTCGGCGCCGCCCGCCTCGAAGAGCCGCCGCAGCGCGTCCAGGACGACCGCGCTCGCGATGTTGCCGTACTCGGTGAGCGTGGCCCGGCTGAACCGGAAGGCCTCCGAGGGCACCTCCAGGAACGTACTCAGATCGTCCAGGATCCGCGGCCCACCGGCGTGCACGATGTAGAAGTCCAGGTCGGACGCGTCCCAGCCGTGGTGTCTGGCCAACTCCCGCAGGGCCGGGGCGAGCGGCTCCATGGTGCCCGGCACCCGCTTGTCCAGGAGGAAGTGGAACCCGGTGGCCCGCACGTCGTACATGATCCATTCTTCGGTCTTGGGGATCAGATACGAGCCGTTGAGCTCCAGCCGGACGCCGGTGCCGCCCTTGCCGCGGACCACCGCCGCCGCGATGCCGTCGCCGAACAGGCCGTTGGACAGCAGCGATCCGATGCCCAGGTCGGTGGGCTGGTAGCACAGCGAGCAGAACTCGCAGGCCACGATGAGCGCGTTGGCGTCCGGGTAGGCGGTGCAGAAGTCATGCGCCCGGTTGATGGCCGCACCGCCCGCGGCACAGCCCAACTGGGCTATCGGTATCTGCCGGGTGTCGCTCTTGAAGCCCATCGTGTTGATCATCCAGGCGGTCAGCGAGGGCATCATGAACCCGGTGCACGACACATAGATGATCACGTCGATGTCGGAGGGCCGCAGTTCGGCGTCGTCCAGCGCCCGCTGGACGACCGCGGGGACCCGGGCCTTCGCCTCGGCCTCGTAGAGCTTGTTGCGGTCCTCGAACCCCGGGTGCTTCAGGGTCTCCTCGATGGGCTGCACGATGTGCCGGGTGACCACCCCGGTGTTCTCGATCAGCCGTAGCGCCAGCGGGAGTTGGGGGTGGTCGGCGTGGCGGGAGCGCGCCAGGTCGAGCGTCTCCTCCATCGTGATCACGTGTTCCGGCACGGAAACCGCGGGTCTGCACAGAGTCGCCATGGAGCGCGCCTTCTTTCGCCTTGGCGGAGGACTTCCCGTCCCCCGGCGGAAGGGTGGGTGACCCCTCTTCGGGTGACCCACCCACGATCACCCCGGGGCGCGCGGATATCTCGTCGGACTACTCCACTTCAGCGATCCACCCAGAGTGAGGTCCCCGGTACGCGAGCGGTGCGCGTACGTCCCGGCCCGGCGCGGCGAGCGGTCAGCGCAGCGAACTGTGCGCGATGCACGCGACGTCGATCCGATCGGCGAGCTTCGCCAGCTCGATCGTCAGCGCGGCCACCGTGTCCTCGTCGAGCCCGTCGTCCCCGTCCTCCACGAGGCGCAGCCACCGGCCGCCCACCGTGCGCAGCAGCTTGCTGACATCGGCCGCCGCCACTTGCAACGTGCCGCGGTCGTCCACGATCAGCGGTAGGGTCACTTCGCGGTTCACAGGAGCGATCGTAGCCGCGGAACGCTCACGCTCCGTGCCATATGGTGGTGATGTTGCAGAACTCCCGGATTCCGTGCCCGGACAGCTCGCGGCCGTAACCGGACCGCTTGACGCCGCCGAAGGGGAGGGCGGGGTGCGACGCGGTCATCCCGTTGATGTAGACACCGCCCGCCTCCAGATCCCGTACGAAGCGGTCGAGCTCGGTGCCGTTGTGCGTCCACACGTTGGAACTCAGCCCGAACGGCGCGTCGTTCGCGATCGCCACCGCCTCGTCCAGGTCCGCGGCCCGATAGAGGGTGGCGACCGGGCCGAAGGCCTCCTCGTGGTGGATCCGCATGGGCGGGGTGACGTCGGCGAGGACGGTCGGCGGGTAGTACCACCCCGGCCCGTCGGGACGCTCGCCCCCGCACAGCACCGTCGCGCCGTTCTCCACCGCGTCGACGACGAGCTCCTCCAGATCGGCCCGGCCCCGCTCGCTGGAGAGCGGCCCGACGTCGGTCTCCTCCGCCATCGGGTCGCCGGTCCGCAGCGCCTTCATCCCGGCCGTGAACCGCTCGGCGAAGGCGTCGAACACATCCGCGTGCACGATGAACCGCTTGGCCGCGATGCAGGACTGCCCGTTGTTCTGCACCCGGGCCCGCACCGCGACCTCGGCGGCCTGGTCGAGGTCCGCGGACGGCATGACGACGAAGGGGTCGCTGCCGCCCAGCTCCAGGACCGTCTTCTTGACCTCGTCCCCGGCGACCGACGCGACGGCGCGGCCCGCCGGTTCGCTGCCGGTGAGGGTGGCGGCCCTGACCCGCGGGTCGCGCAGCACCTTCTCCACCGCGCCCGAGCCGATGAGCAGGGTCTGGAAGCAGCCCTCGGCGAAGCCCGCCCTGCGGTACAGGTCCTCCAGATACAGCGCGGTCTGCGGGACGTTCGAGGCGTGCTTGAGCAGCCCCACATTGCCCGCCATCAGCGCGGGCGCCGCGAACCGGACCACCTGCCACAGCGGGAAGTTCCACGGCATCACGGCGAGCACCGGGCCGAGGGGCCGGTAGCGCACGATCGCCCACGCCGCGCCCGAGTCCTTCACGTCCTGCTCGGCGGGCTGCTCGTCGGCCAGCAGTTCCTCGGCGTGCTCGGCGTACCAGCGCATCGCCTTGGCGCACTTCGCGGCCTCCGCGCGGGCCTGCCTGATCGGCTTGCCCATCTCGGTGGTCATCACCCGGGCGACGTCCCGCTGGTCCTCGTCGAGCAGGTCGGCGGCCTTGCGCATGCGCAGCGCCCGTTCGGCGAACGTGGTCGTGCGATGGGAACGGAACGCGCTGTCGGCGGCGGCGAGCCTGCGTTCGATCTCCTCCGCGCCCAGGGCGTCGTACGTCGCGAGCGTCTCGCCGGTCGCCGGGTTCACGGTGGCGATGGGCATGGGCCGACCTCCTGGGAACGGACTCTGCTTCGACCTTCCCGCGCGACGCTTACCGGCGCAACGCGACGGTGTTCCCGTCCGCGTGCGCGACGCTGCTTCCGCTCGTCTGCGCGGGGCGCTTCCGTCCGCCTGCGCGGGCTGTTCCGGTCCACGTGCGCGGCGGTGCTGTGCCCGTCTGTGCGGGGTGTTCCGGTCCGCGTGGGTGGCGGTTCCTTGTGTCCGTCTATGCGGGGTGCTCTCGTCCGCGTGCGTGGCGGTGATTCCGCTCGCCTGTGCGGGCCGTGGCGACGCCCCGGTGTCCCGGCCTCGTCCCGGTCGCCCTGCTGGTGGCGGGTCTTCCGTCCGCCTGCGCGACGGTGCTCGTGCCCGTCTGCGCGGAGTGCTCCCATCCATCTGCGTGGGCGGCGCTTCCGCTCGCCTGTGCGGGGCGCTTCCGCCTGCCTGCGCGGGTGTGCTCGCGCCCGCGTGTGTAGCGGTGTTTCCGCCTGTCTGCGCCGGGTGCTCCCGTCCGCCTGGTGCGGCGGTGATTGTGCCCGTCTGCGCGACGGTGCTTCCGTCCGTCTGCGTGGCGGTGCTTGTGCCCGTCTGCGTGGGGCGCGTCCGTCCGTCTGTGTGGTGGCGCTCCCGCCTGCCCGCGCGGGTGTGCTCGCCCGCCTACGTCGCCGCGCTCAGGTCGCGTGCTCCGGCAGTCGGTCGAGAAACGCGGCCTGTGCGGACACGATGACCTGCCGGGCCCGGTCGAGCCCCATCCACTCCACCCGGTCCAGCTCGGGGAACTCCTGGGCGCGCCCCGACCTCGGCGGCCACTCCATCGTGAATGTCCCGGGCGTCACCGCCGCCGGGTCGAGGTCCGCCTCGAGTGCCCAGACCGTGACGATCTTGCCGCCGGTCTGGCGCACCTCACCGAGCGGTATGGCTTCCCCGGCGGGCGGCGGCAGCCCCAGCTCCTCCTGGAACTCGCGGCGCGCCGCGTCCCACGCGGACTCCTCGGGGTCGTACTCGCCCTTGGGCACGGTCCACGCGCCGGCCTCCCGGCGGGCGAAGTACGGGCCACCCATATGACCGAGCAGCACCTCAGTGCCACCGTGCTCGGTGCGCCGGAACAACAGCAGCCCGGCGCTGTGCCTGCCCCGCTTGCTCATGACCGCCACGCTAGCTGGCGCCGTGCGACCTGTGCAGGACCGTTCCGTAACGGCAAGCGACCGCTTAGTATGCGAGCGACCCCGCTCCGACGCAGCAGTCCCGTCCCGTGGAGGCCCCGTAATGCAGGCATGGCGCGTGTACGAGAACGGCGAGCCGAGCGAGGTGATGCGGCTCCAGGAGGTGGAACGGCCCACGCCCGCGGACGGCCAGGTCCTGCTGCGGGTACGGGCCGCCGCCGTCAACTTCCCCGACGCGCTGCTGTGCCGCGGCCAGTACCAGATCAGGCCGTCGCTGCCGTTCACACCGGGCCTCGAGGTCTGCGCCGAGACCGAGGACGGACGGCGAGTGATCGCCAACCCCGCGCTGCCGTACGGCGGTTACGCCGACTACGCCGTCGCCGACGCCGCGGCCGTCCTGCCCGCGCCCGAGGCGTTGGACGACGCGGAGGCCGCCGCTCTGCACATCGGCTACCAGACCGGCTGGTTCGGTCTGCACCGCAGGGCCGCGCTGGAGCCGGGCGAGACCCTGCTCGTCCACGCCGCCGCGGGCGGGGTCGGCAGCGCGGCCGTACAGCTCGGCAAGGCGGCGGGCGCGACCGTCATCGGCGTGGTCGGCGGGCCCGACAAGGCCGCCGTCGCCCGAGCGGCGGGGTGCGACGTCGTGATCGACCGGCGCGCCCAGGACGTCGTCGCCGCGGTGAAGGAGGCCACCGGCGGCCGGGGCGTGGACGTCGTCTACGACCCGGTGGGCGGTGCGGCCTACACCCAGTCCACGAAGGTCATCGCCTTCGAGGGGCGGATCGTCGTCGTGGGCTTCGCGAGCGGGTCCGTACCCAGCCCGGCCCTGAACCACGCCCTCGTGAAGAACTACTCGATCCTCGGCCTGCATTGGGGCCTGTACCACGCCAAGAACCCGAAGCTGGTCCAGCACTGCCACGAGCAGCTCACCGAACTGGCCGCCCGGGGTGCCGTCAAGCCGCTGGTGAGCGAGCGGGTGCCGCTGGCCGACGCCGCGAACGCCGTGCAGCGTGTGGCCGACGGGACGACCACGGGCCGGATCGCCGTGCTGTCGGAGAACGGAGACGCCGTATGACCGATGCCACCGAACTGCGCGCACGCACACGGGAGTTGCTGACGGCGTACCCTCCCGCCACCACCGACCGCCTCGACTTCCTCAGGGCCCGCTTCGACGCCGGACTCGCCTGGGTGCACTTCCCCGAGGGCCTCGGCGGCCTTGGCGCCCCGCGCGCCCTCCAGGCCGTCGTCGACGCGGAGTTGGCGGCCGCGGACGCACCCGACAACGATCCGCGCCGGATCGGCATCGGCCTCGGCATGGCCGCGCCGACGATCCTCCGCTTCGGCACGGAGGAGCAGAAGCGCCGCTTCCTCAGGCCGCTGTGGACTGGGGAGGAGGTGTGGTGCCAGCTCTTCAGCGAACCCGGCGCCGGATCCGACCTCGCGGCGCTCGGCACCCGGGCCGTCCGCGACGAGGGGACCTGGGTGGTCAACGGCCAGAAGGTGTGGACGTCCAGCGCCCATGCGGCCCGCTGGGCCATCCTCATCGCCCGCACCGACCCGGACGTGCCCAAGCACCAGGGCATCACCTACTTCCTCTGCGACATGACCGACCCCGGCGTCGAGGTCCGGCCCCTGCGACAGATCACCGGCGAGGCCGAGTTCAACGAGGTCTTCCTCACCGACGTCCGCATCCCCGACTCCCGCCGTCTCGGCGAGATCGGCGACGGCTGGCGGGTCGCCCGGACCACGTTGATGAACGAGCGCGTGTCCATCGGTGGTATGCGCCTCCCCCGCGAGGGCGGCATGATCGGCCCCGTCGCGCAGACCTGGCGCGACCGCCCCGACCTGCGCACGCATGACCTGCACCAGCGCCTGCTGGAGCTGTGGGTCGAGGCCGAGGTCGCCCGCCTCACCGGCGAACGGCTACGCCAGCAGCTCGTCGCGGGCCAGCCGGGCCCCGAAGGCTCCGGCATGAAGCTCGCGTTCGCCCGCCTCAACCAGGAGATCAGCGGCCTCGAAGTCGAACTCCTCGGCGAAGAAGGCCTGTTGTACGACGACTGGACCATGCGCCGCCCAGAGCTGGTGGACTTCACCGGCCGGGAGGCCGGCTACCGCTATCTGCGCGCCAAGGGCAACAGCATCGAGGGCGGGACCAGCGAGGTCCTGTTGAACATCGTCGCCGAGCGCGTCCTCGGCCTGCCCGCCGAGCCGCGTACCGACAAGGACATCTCCTGGAAGGACCTGGCCCGATGACGACGCAGCCCGACCTGCTGTACTCGGAGGAGGAAGACGCGCTGCGCGCCGCAGTCCGGGATCTGCTGACGGATCACTGCGACCCGGCGGCCGTCCTCGCCCGTATCGCGTCGGACGCCCCGCACGACCGCTCGCTGTGGAAGACGCTCGCCCAGCGCATGGGACTCGCCGGGCTGCTGGTGCCGGAGTCCCTCGGCGGCCAGGGCGCCACGCATCGCGAAGCGGCTGTCGTACTGGAGGAGTTGGGACGGTCCGTCGCCCCGGTGCCCTATCTCACGAGCGCCGTCGTCGCGACCGAGGCGCTGCTCGCCTGCGGGGGAGAGGAGGCCGCCGGGCTCCTCGCGCGACTGGCGTCCGGACAGACCGTGGCGACTCTCGCGGTCGGACCGGCTGCCCGGCCGGGCAGCGCCCACCCGGTCGTACACCATGAACAAGGCGTGCTGCATGGCGAGTTGACCGCCGTGGCGGACGCGGCCGTAGCCGACGTACTGCTGGTCCCGGCGCGGGACGGCGGCCTGTACGCGGTGCACACGGACGCCGTGACCCTCACCCCGAAGGTGTCCCTGGACCTCACCAGGCCACTGGCCGCCGTCACCCTCGACGGGGCGCCCGGCCGCCGACTGACCGACGACGCCGGACCGGTCGTACAACGCGCCCTGCGTACCGGCGCCGGACTGCTGGCCTCCGAGCAACTCGGCCTCGCCGACTGGTGCTTGACCGAGACCGTGCGCTATCTGAAGGAGCGCAGGCAGTTCAACCGGCCGGTCGGAGGCTTCCAGGCGCTCAAACACCGGCTCGCCGGGCTGTGGTTGGACATCGCCGGGCTGCGCGCCGCCGCACGCAACGCCGCCGACGCGCTCGCCACCGGCAGCGAGGACACCGACCTCGCCGTGGCCGTCGCCCAGGCGTACGCGGCACCCGTCGCCGTACGAGCCGCCGAGGAGGCACTGCAACTGCACGGCGGGATCGGTATGACCTGGGAGCACCCGGTCCATCTGTATCTGAAGCGGGCGAAGTCGGACTCGATCGCGTACGGAACAGCGGGCGCCCATCGCGCCGCAGTGGCCGAACTGGCCGATCTGCGCGCGCCCTGAGGCTGCCCGACAGGCCAAGAGATGTGCGATGAGATGTGCCACGAGCGGGTGGAACCACACGTTCGGCGGACACGTCAGCCGCACGGACCAACCCTCCATTACGCCAAACTTGCGACCGAAAGCCGCAAAGCGGGTGTGGTGGAGGAGAACGACGATGGCCATTTCCATCTCTGTGGTGCTGCTGCTCCTGTTCTTCGCGGTGGTCTTCATGCGCAACGGCGGGTTGAAGATCTCGCACGCCATGATCTGCGTTCTGCTCGGCTTCTATCTGGCCAGTTCGAGCATGGCCCCGACCATTCACCAGGGCCTGGCGGCGACGGCGGACCTGGTCAGCGGCCTGCGCCCCTGACCCTCAGGGCGTGGAGAACACGCCGATCCCGTTCGGAACCGGGCGTTGGGCACCCTTGCTGGGGTGATTGCGTACGGTCGCCACGCGCGCCTTCGGGGCCCGGGTGACCATCGTGGTGGATCCGCCGCCGTCGAGGTTGAACCCGTCCGTGGCACCCAACTTCCTCAGCGTGCTGGCGAGTTCGGCGACGGTGAGGCCGCCGCGATACCGGGGCCCGCCGTCGAGGGCGAGGAGCAGCAGCCGGTGCCCGCTGTCCGTGATGCCTACGGCGGTGCGTACGGCGGACGTCGAGGCGTCGAGGCCGGACAGTGGTGTGCCGTGGCGCAGTACGGGGAAGCCGCCGACGGCGAAGGAGTACCGGACGCGGGACGTGGTCGCCACCAACCGGTGCTGCACCTGGGCCCGTTCGCCCTTGAAGAGTCCGCGTAGCGTCCGCGCTCCGGCCTCGCGGCCCACGAGTACCGTGGTTCCGGCCGGGATGGGCCCGCTGCCGGGCCGGGCGGCCGTGGCGACGATCCGGCCCTTCCTGATCGTCACCTCGTAGGTGTCCTTGCCGCACGGCGCGGCCCGGTGGCTGTCGGTGCCGCAAGTGGCCCGCCTGCGCGACACGCTGCCCCAGTCCGAGGTGTACGCCCCGATCGACCCCTGCGGCAGGGCGAACTGATTGAGCCCACCGAGCTTCAACCGCCCTCGCGGGGTGCTCACGGACCCGGACAGGGTGAGCCGGTCGAGCCGGGCCGTGCGGTCCGTGCCGACCCCGAGTACGTCCTTGGTACTCGTACCGGGCGGCAGGACGGGCCCGAACCGCTGCCCGTTCGGGACAGCGGCCTTCAGCGGGCGCCCGTCCGCGATCGCGGGCCCGTCGGACGCGCCGGTCGCCGCGACGCCCGGGTGCTCGCTCTCGGTGATGTCGAAGAAGTCACCGTTGACCCCCGCGACCGCGCGCTGTGCGTCGGCGAGCCGTGAGACGGTGGCCCGCGCCGCCACGGCCTTCGGACGCAGCAGCCCGACCCGTACCCGCGGATCGCGCAGATCGACGGTGAGCAGGTGCGCGCGGGCCACCCCCTTGGCCGCGGAGATGTCGAACTCGCTGTACAGAACGCCCGGCGCGATCGTCCGCGCCCGCGGTGCACCACTGGCCGGGCCCGCCCCCACGAGGGCCGCGCCGACCAGCACACTCGATACCGCGAGAGCCGTGAGCGCCCTGTCGATCCGCCTGCTCCGACGTGCCATCGCTCCCCCTGACGCCTCGTCAACTCTTCGGAGACCAAGGGGCAGCGCACCAGGCAGACCCCCGGACTGCATGCCCTTCGGGCACCGATGACATGGGAACGGGCGAGAGGAATCACCCCTTCGAGTGCTTCCACCCCAAGCCCGCCCACACTGCCCTCGGTTATGACATAGGCCACCCCGCCCAGGCGCCCTGCCCCGCGACGTCCGATGCGGGGTGAGATGCCCCGGCTCCGGTGCGGTAATGTTTACCTGCGCAGTCACGCGGGTCACCGCGAGAACGCATCGGGACGTGGCGCAGCTTGGTAGCGCACTTGACTGGGGGTCAAGGGGTCGCAGGTTCAAATCCTGTCGTCCCGACAGTGATGTCGGATGTTCCGTCCGCGGATCAGGGGCTCTCTTCGGAGGGCCCCTGACGCGTTGGTGGGGGTGGGCTGGGAGCCCCCGTCTGCTAGCGAGGGTGTGGCTGGGGCGCTGGGCGTCGTATGGGCCCCAGGAAGGCGGGCGGATCAGCGCAGGCCGGCGAAGAGGTCGTTCTCGGGCACAGACACGCCGGTGGTGTCCTGGACACGTACGAAGGTCTCGACGCCCATCAACTCGGTGAACCGTTTCTGGCCCATCTTGAGGAAGAAGATGTTCTCGCCCTGGCTGGCGTGTGCGGCCAGCGCATCGAGCTTCTGAGCGCCGAACGCGGTGGTATCCACCCAGGTGGTGATCTCCTCGTCGGGGAGTCCGATCTCGGCCATCGCGGCGGCCTCGGCGGGATCCGGCTCCTCCCGGTCCGCACCGAACTCGCGCATGATCTCCCCGAACCGCTGCATCTGCGAGCGGGGCGCCGTCGTCCAGTACACCTTCGGAGTCTGCGCGGTCATCGTCAGCGCCGCCATCGTGATGCGGTTCGCCTGGATGTGGTCGGGGTGGCCGTAGAAGCCGTTCTCGTCATAGGTGACGACTACATCGGGTCGGTGGCGGCGCATGAGTTCCGCGAGCCGGGCAGCGCCCTCCTCCACGGGTGTCTGCCAGAAGGATCCGGGTGCGTCGTTGGTCGGCCAGCCCATCATCCCGGAGTCGGCGTAGTCCAGCGTCTCCAGATGACTGACCTTCAGGATGTCGCAGCTTGCCTCGAGCTCTCGACGTCGCATCAAGGCGACGGCCGCCGGATCGTGCCCGGGATCGCCCGGCTTGATGCCGCCCGGTCCATCACCGCAACTGCCGTCGGTGCACGTCACGAGGACCGTGCGGATGCCCTCCGCCGCATACCGCGCGAGGACGCCTCCCGTCCCGGTGGCCTCGTCGTCGGGGTGAGCGTGCACCGCCATGAGCGTCAAGGGCCGGTCATTCATGAAAACAGTCCTCCTGTGCGGCAGGCCTCGGACCGAGTCCGGGGCAGGTGTGCAAGCGGTCGCCCCGAATCGGGTGATCGGGCGCATCGCGGGCCCTGGGGCTCCGGACCGCGTCGGTGCCGCCCACGCGGCGCCGGTACCTCGGCGAGTACAACGCTGCCGGAAGGATCGGTTGTTCCCGCCATGTACGCGAACGAGGCGCCTCACCACGTCGGTTGAGGGCCCGATCGCGGCCCGCACTCACCTGCCGAAGAAGTGCCGAGCGGAGTCGTGCTCTCTCCGGGATCCTCCTTGCTCCGCCCACTGAGTGTCCCGCGCGGTCCTCCGCGTCCAGACGTGATCAACCGCGCACGTACACGTGACCGTCTGTGTGCGCACGCAGGCGCGGGCGAACGCCTCCTCCGAGGGGCCCGCCCGCGCCTGCGCTGTGGCCGCTACTTCCCGGCGCCGCGCGGGAGTTGCCCGCCGTCGAAGTACGCCAAGAGCTCCGGGTCGAGCTTCGGAACGTCGTACGGCACGCCCCCTTCGCGCAGCGAGCGGGTGGCGAGCGCGCCCGCGGCCACGCTCATCCGGGCCGCGACCGGCGACGTGTCGGTGAGCCCGCCCTCGCGCACGAAGCGGCAGAACTCGCCGATGATGCGTTCGTCGGCGCCGCCGTGCGAGCCCTTCGCCTCGGGGACGCGGTACACGACATCGGCGTCGGAGCGGTAGCCGGTCGGGCCGGAGTTCCAGACGCGCACCTCGTCGCCGGGGCGGTCCCCGAAGTTCTCCAGGCGGCCCTCGGTCCCGATGACCGTGTAGTTGCGGAAGTAGTCGGGGCTGAAGTGGCACTGCTGGTAGGCGGCGATCACGCCGTTGTCCAGGCGCATGTTCATCACCGACACGTCCTCGACGTCCACCACGTGGTGGAGGTCCTTGCGCGCGGTCGGCGGCCAGTCGAACTCGCGCAGCCAGCCGTCGGGCCGCGGGGTGTCCGGCTCCCTGCGCGGCAGGTCGCCGTAGACCATCAGGTCGCCGAGGGCGTTGACGCGCTGCGTGTAACCACCGGCCAGCCAGTGCACGACGTCGATGTCGTGCGCGGCCTTCTGCAGCAGCAGCCCGGTGGTGCGCCGTCGGTCGGCGTGCCAGTCCTTGAAGTAGTAGTCACCTCCGTACGAGACGAAGTGCCGTACCCACACGGTCTTCGGCTCGCCGATGTCGCCGCGCGCGATGATGTCGCGCATCTGCCGGACGACGCCCATGTGCCTCATGTTGTGGCCGACGTAGAGGCGGGTGCCGGTCTCGTAAGCGGTACGCAGGATGGTGTCGCACTGCTCGACGGTGATACCGAGCGGCTTCTCGACGTACGCCGGCTTGCCCGCTTCGAGGGCGTCGCAGGCGATGGCTTCGTGGGTGTCGTCGGGGCTTGCCACGATGACGGCGTCGATCGTGGGGTCGTCGAGGAGGCACCGGTAGTCCTCGACGGCCACCGCTCCCTCGTACAACGCGGGTACTTCGGCGCGGATCTCGGGATCGAGTTCGGCGACCGCCGCCACGACCGAGCCCTTGCCGGGCCGATGCGCGGCGGTCGCCAGATTCCGTCGCAGTCCGAGCCCGATGACTCCGATACGCAAATCGTCCACGTGCGGGTGTCCTGTTCTGGGTTTGCTGTGCGTGGGAAGGTGCCGACGGGTGCTACTTGGCCGCGGCGATGGCCTGCTCGAACTCGTGGCGCATCGCGTTGCCCGCGGTCCGCTGCCACTTGGGCAGGATGTCCTTCTTGAACGAGGCCAGCGGCTTGCGGCCGGCGACGATGTCCTTGACGGCGGTGTAGACCTGGTCGCTCGAGGAGGCGCCCTTGTTCGCGTTGGTGTCCGAGAAGAAGCCCGTGGTCGGGTTGATCCTGGCGATCTTCATCAGCTCGACCTCCGTCTCGTGGACGCCGCGGGTGATGTCCGGCTTGCCGGGCAGGTAGAGGGTCTGCGGGGCGTTGCCGAAGAAGTTGATGGCCTGCCGGGTGGTGAGGACCTCGGCGTTGCCCTTCTTGTTCAGCACCACGTCGCCGTCCTTGGTGCGGTCGTAGTGGGTGCCTTCGAGACCGTTGTCCAGAAAGAGCCGCTCCTCGGTGCCGAAGGGGGCGCTCAAGTAGTTCATGATCTGGAGCAGGGTCTCGATGCGGTCCTTGCTCACGTTCTTGTTGATGGCGGTGAAGCCGACGGAGCCGTAGCCGTAGCCCCAGGTGGGGGTGATGCCCTTCTCGGCGGCGAAGGGGACGACGACCTTCTCCGGCCAGTCGTACATGTTGCTGTCGTTCAGGAAGCCCGGGAAGGACTGGACGTGCAGGCCCAGGAACCCGCCCTCCATCTTCTCCAGAGTGGTCGGCAGGTTCGGGTCCGGCCAGAACAACTGCGCGTTCTGGCACTTGAGGGCGAACTCCAGACCCGCGTGGAACTCGTCGGTCTCGAAGAAGTAGGTGAGCTTGCCGCCGTCCATGCGCCAGCCGTTGGGCGCGCCGTGCCAGTAGGAGAACTGGAGAATGTGGTTCACATACGAGGGCTCGAGGACGTACTTCTTACGCTTGACGTCGAGGAGATCCTTCGCCTTGTCGAAGAAGTCCTGGGCGCTGTCGAACTGCACGCCGCCGACCGGCTTCCAGAAGTCCTCGTTCGCGACGTAGACCTGTCCCATGCGGCCGTACGGGACGGCGAGGCCCCAGATCTTGCCGTTGAAGACGGCTGTCTTCCAGGCGAACTCGGGGATGTTGGCGAGGTTCGGGTACTTCTTGACCGCGTCGCCGGAGAGGTACCCGGTGAGGTCGTGGAATTTCGCCTCCAGGAGGGCCGGGACGTTCTTCAGGCCCTGGTTCGGCGGGAACCACATCAGGTCGGGCATGTCGTCGCCGGCGATGGTCGCGTTGAACTTCGCGCGGTAGACGTCGTCGGCGCCGAGGCCGTTGACGATCGTCATCTTCAGGTCGGAACCCAGGCGCTTGTTGAGCTCCTGCCAGTACGCGTTGCGGTCCATCGCCGGAGCCGCGGTGGTGAATGTCTCGGTCAGCGCGGTGACCGGCTTGCCGTCACCCGGCTTCTTGCTCACGCTGCGCACCGGGGACTTGGGATAGCGCAGGTAGGCGGGGTCAAGGCCCTGGGCGTTGCCCGGCAGGTCCGGGGCCGGGACGTTGGCGGGGACGTACGTCGGCAGCTTGAGCTTGGCCGACGCCTTCGCGCCGCCGCCCGACGCGGCGCCGGAACCGCAGGCGGTGAGGGTGCCCGCACCGGCGAGGGTGAGGCCGGCGATGCCCGCGGCGCCGAGGAATCCGCGGCGGTTGAACTCTTTGGAGGACATGGCTCTCCTAAGGAACACGGAACGTGGAGCGGATGAGGGTGACTGCTTGGGCCCGGTGACGGATCAGGCCTTGATGGCGCCGGTGAGCACGCCCTTGACGAAGTACTTCTGGAGGAAGGGGTAGACGGCGATGATCGGCAGCACAGCGAGGATCAGCACGGCCATCGACAGGGAGGTGCTCGCGGGCAGCACGCTCACGCCGAGCGCCTTCGCGTTGAACGTGTCGCCCTGCAGGACGTACGAGCGCAGGACGACCTGGAGGGGCAGCTTGTCCGGGTCGTTGATGTAGAGCATCGCGTTGAAGAAGCTGTTCCAGTACGTCACGGCGTAGAACATGCCGACCACGGCGATCACGGCCTTGGACAGCGGCAGCACGATCCGGCACAGGATGGTCAGCTCGCCGGCGCCGTCGAGGCGGGCCGCCTCGTGCAGTTCGTCGGGGATGCCCTGGAAGAACGCCCGTACGACGATGATGTTGAAGGCGTTGAGCAGGATCGGCAGGACCATCGCCCCGTAGGTGTCGAGCAGTCCGAGCTGGTCCACCACCAGGTAGTTGGGGATGATGCCGGGCGTGAAGAGGAACGTGCCGACGACGATCAGGAGCAGCGGCTTGCCCGCGAAGGTGCGGGGCCGCGAGAGCCCGTACGCGAGAGCGATCGTGCACAGCAGACTCAGCGCCGTGCCGATCACGGTGACACCCACGCTGACGAGCGCGGCGCGGGTGATCACGCCTCCGGAGAGGACGACGCGGTACGCCTCGAGGGTGGGATGCGAGGGGAAGAGGACGTAGCCGCCGTTCGCGGCGAGTTCGGCCTTGGTGGAGAGGCTGGTCCCGATGGCGAGCAGGAACGGGTAGCCGACCGCCACGATCATCGCGATGATGACGAGGAACTTGAGCGTCTGCGCCGCCGGGTTGGGCTGTTCCATCCATGCCGGGCGCTCGGTGGAGCGGCGGCGCTTCCTGATGCCGCCGCGGCTCGAGCGGGGCATCGTGGTGGATATGGGCTCGGTGCTCACTGGTAGACCCCCTGCTCGCCGAGGCGGTGTGCGACCTTGTTGGCGAGAACGATCATGACGAAGCCGATGACGCCCTTCATCAGACCGGCGGCGGTGGACATGCCCCAGTCGCCGTCGACGACGCCATGGAAGTAGACGTAGGTGTCGAGGACTTCGGAGGCGTCCGCGCCGACGTTGTCGCGCTGGAGGAGGATCTGCTCGAAGCCGACCGACAGGATGTCGCCGAGGCGAAGGATGAGCAGCATGATCATCACGGGCCTGATGCCGGGCAGCGTGATGTGCCACATGCGGCGCAGCCAGCCCGCTCCGTCCATCGCCGCGGACTCGTAGAGCGAGGTGTCGATGGAGGCCATCGCGGCGAGGAAGATGATCGCGCCCCAGCCGGCGTCCTTCCAGACGTTCTGGGAGGTGATCAGGTAGATGAACGTGTCGGGGTTGTTCATGATGTTGCCGACGTGTACGCCGTGGTCGTTCAGGTAGCTGGTGAGCGTGCCCGCGCCGCCGAAGACCTGCTGGAACATGCCGACGACCACGACCCACGACAGGAAGTGGGGCAGATAGACCACGGTCTGCATCAGTCGGCGGGTCTTGTTGCTGATCAACGAGTTGAGGAAGAGCGCGAGGGCGATCGGCGCGGGGAAGTAGAGGATGAGCTGGACGGCGCTGATCTCCAGTGTGTTCCAGACGGCCGTCCAGAACTCCGGCTCATCGAGGAGGGCCTTGAAGTTGGCCCAGCCGGTGAACGGGCTCCCCTTGAAGCCGAGGTAGGGCTGGTAGTCCTGGAAGGCGATGCTGTTGCCCGCGAGCGGCAGATAGAAGAAGACCGCGAAGTAGAGGATGCCCGGCACGCACAGCAGGAGCAGTGTCCGGTCCTTCCTCAGTCGCTCCCGTAGGGGCTGCCGACCGGTGGGCTTTCGCGCCCCCTTCGTGCTTGATGCGTTCTTGCTGCCCCACGTCCCGGGTTCCTCGGGCTGTTGGCCAGGCGGGATCTGGGATGTGGGCTTCGGTGATGCGGACGCAGCGGCCGACACCTTCACCTCCTGCGTCGAGTGGCGAGCGAGGGTTGAAATTCCTGGGGCCCTCGCGGGGGCTGCGGCCCGACGTGCGAGGTACCGGAATCTTTACGTCAATCCGCGGGTAGTGACAAGAGTTGTTTGCAAACTGTTTGAATCTTGCTGCTTCACGCATGCACGCGCAGGCAATGAACACCGCCGCAGCAGCCGCACCCAGGTGTGCGCGGCCGCAGCAGCCGCGCACACTTGGGCGAAGCGGTCGGTCTCTGTCTGACGGCAGCGGCACCACGCAGGCCGGCCTGCGCCGACACCTTCTTCGTGGCTCTCCCGGACTTCTCCGGGGCACGAGGCAGCGCAGGGGTGGGTGGTGTGGACACCGGGTCTCAGTGCCCGGAGGCGAGCGAACCCCGACTGGGCCGCTGACGCGGCGGCAGCCCGGGGCCCGGAGCGCGTCAGACGGCGATCACCGTGACGCCCGCCTCGGTGAAGCGGGCGGAGGACTCGGTGGTGATACCGGTGTCGGTGACCAGCACGTCGACCTGGCCGAGGCTGCAGACACGGGCGAAGGCCCGCTTGCCGATCTTGGAGGAGTCGGCCGCGACCACCACCCGCTGGGCCCGCTCGGCGAGCAGCCGGTTGGTCCTGGCTTCGCCCTCGTGGTGGACGTAGGCCCCGCGCTCGATGTCGATCGCGTTGACCCCGAGCACGGCGATGTCCAGGGTGATCTCCTCAAGCACCCCGTTGGCCAACGGGCCGGTCAGCTCGTAGGACTGCGGCCGGGCGACACCGCCGGTCACCACGATCTTGATCTGCGGGCGGACCACCAACTCGGCCGCGATGTTGAGGGCGTTGGTGACCACCGTGAGGGCCGACGGACGCCCCGCCCCGATCGTGGTGTCGGTGGCGATGTCTGCCCGCACCGCGAGCGCACGGGCCACCTCGGTGGTCGTGGTGCCGCCGGTCAGCCCCACCACCTGGCCCACTGCCACCAGATCCGCCGCGGCCCGGCCGATCCGCTGCTTCTCCGAGGTATGACGCGCCGTCTTGTAGCGCAGCGGCAGCTCGTAGGAGACCCCGTGCGCGACCGCGCCACCGCGGGTACGGGTGAGCATCTGCTGCTCGGCGAGCTGGTCCAGGTCGCGGCGGATGGTCGCGGCGGAGACGCTCAGCGCGGCGGCGGCGTCCTCGACCTCCACCCGCCCGTTCTGGGCCACCAGCTCCAGCAGCGCGCTCCACCGGGCATCCCTGGACACGGGCACTCTCCTCACTCTGCGGCTTTCCGCCGCCAAGGGTCGCACAGAGCCTCACCCTCAGTGGCAGTCTGCAACGGCAATGCTTGATCTTGATCATAAGGCCCGGCTATCGTGCGTAAACGAGCATTGAAAACGAGTATTGATCACCCAGGACGGAGTGCAGAGATGTCCCATGTCGAGGTTGAGACAGCCAGCCAACCGGAGTGCTGGCGACGCGCGGCAGACCTGGCTCCCTCCCTGGGAGACACGCTGCCGGCAGCGGGCGAGCGGATCGCCGTCGTCGGCTGCGGCACCTCGTTCTACATGGCCCAGGCCTACGCCGCGCTGCGCGAAGGCTCCGGCCAGGGTGAGTCCGACGCCTTCGCCGCCTCGGAGTT
The DNA here is from genome assembly GCF_055583785.1 of Streptomyces sp. NPDC104371. Lineage (NCBI taxonomy): Bacteria > Bacillati > Actinomycetota > Actinomycetes > Kitasatosporales > Streptomycetaceae > Streptomyces > Streptomyces sp. NPDC104371. Next base: position 1,152,703 of record NZ_JBVJNF010000001.1, on the reverse strand, counting down.
CCCCGGCGGCCGCGGCTATGACCGGGTGGTGGCCCTGACCCGTTCCGGCACCACGACCGAGGTGCTGGAGCTGCTGACGCGGGTCCGCGGCACCACCCGCACCTCAGCGATCACCGCGGACCCCGAGACCCCGGTGATGACGGCGGCCGACGACGTCATAGTCCTCGACTTCGCCGACGAGCGGTCCGTGGTGCAGACCCGCTTCGCCACCACCGCCCTCACCCTGCTGCGCGCCCATCTCGGCCTGCACACCGACTCCGTCGTGAGGGACGCGGAGACCGCGCTGGCCGAACCGCTGCCCGAGGGCCTGGTCGGCTGTTCGCAGTTCACCTTCCTCGGCCGGGGCTGGACGGTCGGCCTGGCCAACGAGGCCGCGCTCAAGATGCGTGAGGCGTCGCTGTCCTGGACCGAGTCCTACCCGGCGATGGAGTACCGGCACGGCCCCATCAGCATCACCACCGACACCACCGCCACCTGGATGTTCGGCGAGGCCCCCGAGGGTCTCGCCCAACAGGTCCGGGGCACCGGCGGCCGCTGGGTGGAGGGCCGACTGGACCCGCTGGCCGAACTGGTCCGTGCGCAGCGGCTGGCGATCGCGGTGTCGGCCGCCCGGGGCCTGGACCCGGACAGCCCGCGCCATCTGACGCGCTCCGTGATCCTCGCCGACGGCTGACCACCATGGCGCACGTCATCGCTCTCGACGTCGGCGGCACCGGCATCAAGGCCGCGCTGCTCGACCAGGCCGGGCAGGTCGTCCAGCCCTCCTGGCGCCCCACCGGCCGGGAACGCGGCCCGGAGGCCGTGGTGCGCGGCATCATCGACTTCGCCGCGGACTTGCACCGCGAGGCGGCCGAGGCCGGGCACCCGGTGTCCGCGGTCGGCCTCGCACTTCCGGGGATCGTGGACGGGGCCGCCGGGCGCGGCGTCCACTCGGCGACCATCGGCTGGCGGGACGCTCCGTTCGGCGACCTGCTCTCCGAGCGGACCGGCCTCCCCACCGCCGTGAGCCATGACGTGCGCGCGGGAGGCGTGGCCGAGGCACGGCTGGGCGCCGGGCGCGGGCAGCGCCGCTTCCTGTTCGTACCGGTCGGTACCAGCATCGGTGCGGCCCTCATGACGGACGGTCAGGCGGAGCCCGGTGCCCACAACCGGGCCGGTGAGATCGGCCACCTCGTCGTGCGGCCCGGCGGGGAGCGGTGCGTCTGCGGCGCCGCCGGATGCGCGGAGAACTATGCGTCGGCCGCCGCCGTCGAGCGCCGGTACGCCGCCGCGACCGGAGAGCGCGCCGACCCGGCGTCGATCGCCCGGCGGGCGGCCGACGGCGAACCGGCGGCCGTCGCCGTCTGGGACGAGGCCGTCTCCGTCCTCGCCGACACGCTGCTGCTCTGCTGCACGGTGGTGGACCCGCCGCTCATCGTCCTCGGCGGAGGGCTGGCCGAGTCCGGCGACCTGCTGCTCGCCCCCCTGCGCGCACGGATGGCCGAGCGGGCCATTGTCCCGGTGGTACCGGACCTCGTCCGCGCGCAGCTCGGCGACCGGGCGGGCTGCCTGGGCGCCGGACTGCTGGCCGGGGACCTGCACCGGGCGCACAAGGCCGGAAGGGGCGCGGAACAGTGATCGTCACCGTGACTCCCAACCCGGCCCTGGACATCACCTACACCGTGCCGGGCTTTCGGCCGCACACCACCCACCGGGTGGCCGAGGCCGCCGCGCAGGCGGGCGGCAAGGGCGTCAACGTCGCCCGGGTGCTGCACGCGTTGGGCCGCAGGACCACTGCCGTACTGCCACTCGGCGGCGCGACCGGCGCGGCGGTCGAGGCGGATCTCGTCCGGTCGGGGATCCCCCACCTCCGCGTACCGATCGACGGCGAGACCCGCCGTACCGTCGCCGTCGCGGACACCGCCGACACGACCATGCTCAACGAGGCCGGGCCGGAGGTCGGCGCGGCGGAGTGGGCGGCGCTGCGCGGCCGGGTGCGTGACCTGCTGCCGGAGACCCGGGTGCTGGTCGTCTCCGGCAGCCTGCCGCGCGGCCTGCCCGAGGACACCTGCGCAGACCTGGTCCGGCTCGCCCGGGACCTCGGGGTGCCGGTGATCCTCGACGCGGACGGCCCGGTGCTGCGGGCCGGTCTGGCCGCACAGCCCACGGTCGTCAAGCCGAACGCCGCCGAGCTGCTCACCGCGACCGGCATCCAGGACCCGGCGGAGGCCGCGACCACCCTGCTGGCGGCGGGGGCCGAGACGGTGGTGGCCTCGCTCGGGCCGGACGGCCTGCTGGCCGTCACCCCGGAGGGCTGCTTCCGAGCGCGGCCCCCGGAGCGGGTGGCGGGCAACACCGCCGGGGCGGGTGACGCGGTGGTCGCGGTACTGGCGGCCGGACTTGCCGACGGCGCGGCCTGGTCCGACATGCTCGGCGACGCGGTCGCGCTCTCGGCGGCGACCGTGCTGGCTCCGCGCGCCGGGGTGTTCGACCCCGACGCCTATCGGCGCTTCGCGGCGGCAGCCACGTGTGCCATGTCGACCTGACGTATTGTCACTTCCTCTCCCTGGAGCCCTCATGCCCCTAGCAGCCACCGGCACGCTGGTAGCCGAAGCGGCCGCCGGACACCGCGCCGTCGCGGCGTTCAACGTGATCACCTTGGAACACGCCGAAGCCATCATCGAGGGAGCCGAGACCGCCGGGGCGCCGGTGATCCTCCAGATCAGCGAGAACGCCGTGAAGTTCCGCCACGGCCGACTCTCACCGATCGCCCGCGCCGCCGGTGAGGCGGCCCGCCTGGCCGCCGTCCCCGTCTCCCTGCACCTGGACCACGTCCAGAGCCCCGAGCTGTTGCGCCAGGCGGCCGACTGCGGGTTCAGCTCGGTGATGTACGACGCGGCGCACCTGCCGTACCAGGAGAATGTGGCCGCCACCCGTGACGCGGCCGACTGGGCACACCGGCAGGGGCTGTGGTTGGAGGCCGAACTCGGGCAGGTCGGCGGCAAGGACGGGGCGGCCCCGCTCAGCGCCCACGCCCCCGGCGCCCGCACCGACCCCGACGAGGCCCGCGCCTTCGCCGCGGCCACCGGCGTCGACGCACTGGCCGTCGCGATCGGCAGCTCCCATGCCATGACCACCCGCACCGCACGCCTGGACCACGACCTGCTGGCCCGGCTACGCGGTGCGCTGGACGTGCCGCTGGTCCTGCACGGGTCCTCCGGGGTCTCCGACCCGGAGCTGCGCGGTGCGGTCGCCGCCGGAATCACCAAGGTCAACATCGGGACCGCCCTGAACAGCGCACTGACCGCGGCGGTGCGGGCGCATCTCGCGGCGGACACCCGCGGCGTCGACCCCCGGGCCTACCTCGCGGAGGGCCGCCGCGCCATGGCCCGGACGGTCGCCGAGCGCATCATCGCCCTCGGCGGAGCGGACACCACCCCGGCACGCACGGCTCAGTAGGGCCTGTCCGGTGGCTCTTCCCCCTGGTCGGCGCCGACCCGACCCTGCTGACCGCCGTCCGAGCCGGACCCCGCCGACCACAACCGAAAGCACCACACATGAACACACGACCAGCACTGACCGTTGACGGCCGTCGCTTCTTGCGCGGCGGCCGTGAGCACCGCGTGGTCTCGGCCGCCGTGCACTACTTCCGCATCCACCCCGACCTGTGGCACGACCGACTGGCACGGCTGCGGGCCATGGGCTGCAACACCGTCGAGATATACATCGCCTGGAACTTCCATCAGCCCACCGTCGGCCCGGCCCGTTTCGACGGCTGGCACGACGTCGCCGCGTTCATCCGCGAGGCCGACGCGCTCGGACTCGACGTCATCGCCCGCCCCGGTCCCTATATCTGCGCCGAGTGGGACCTCGGTGGCCTGCCCGCCTGGCTGCTCGCCGACGAGTCCCCGCACCTGCGCACCGCCGACCCCGCCTACCTGGCCGCAGTGGACCAGTGGTTCGACCAGCTCATCCCCGTCCTTGCCGAACTCCAGGCCTCACAGGGCGGCCCCATCGTCGCCGTCCAGGTCGAGAACGAGTACGGCAGCTACGGCAACGACGCGGACTACCTCGAGCATCTGAAGAACGGTCTCATCGCCCGGGGCATCGACTGCCTGCTCTTCACTTCCGACGGCCCTCAACCGCGCATGCTGGCCGGCGGAACGCTGCCCGGGGTGCTCGCCACCGTCAACTTCGGCTCCCACCCGGAGGAAGCGTTCGCCGAGCTCGCCGAGTTCCGGCCCGACACCCCGCTGGTCTGCATGGAGTTCTGGAACGGCTGGTTCGACCACTTCGGGGAAGCGCACCACGTCCGCGATGTCGACGATGCCGCTGAGGCGCTGGACGGAATCCTGGCCGCCGGGGGATCGGTCAACATCTACATGGGCCACGGCGGCACCAACTTCGGCTGGTGGGCCGGCGCCAACCACACCGGCAAGACACTCGCCGACTCCGGCTACCTGCCCACCGTCACCAGCTACGACTACGACGCCCCGATCGGCGAGGCAGGCGAGCTGACGGAGAAGTTCCACCGGTTCCGTGAGGTCATCGGCCGCTATGTGCCACTGCCCGAGGGCGAGTTGCCTACGCGTCCGCGCCGCGTCCGCCCGCAGAGCGTAGCCGCCGTTCCCGTCGCGGCCTTGCGCGACAGCCTGGATCTCCTCTCCACCCCGCTGCGTCGCCCGGCTCCCGAACCGATCGAGAAGCTCGGCCACCACCACGGGCTGGTGCACTACCGTCACCGCGTCAAGGGACCCGGCGGACCCGCCAAGCTGACCGTCGAGGGGGTCCGGGACCTCGCGCAGGTGTTCCTCGACGGACGGCTGGTCGGCGTGCTCGAACGCGACGACCCGGCACCCACGGTCGAGCTGGTCGTCCCCGAGGGCGGCGCCGAGCTGGAGATCCTCGTCGAACCCTTCGGCCGGGTCAACTACGGGCCGCACCTGGCCGACCGCAAGGGCCTGATCGCAGGCGTGCGGCTGGACTACCAGCACCTGTTCGGCTGGGACGTGCGCGTCCTGACCCTCGACGACCTGAGCGTCTTGTCCACCACCCCGGCCGTCGAGGTTGCCGACGGCCCCGTCTTCCACCGTGCCGTCGTCGATCTGCCGGAACCGGCGGACGCCTTCCTCGCCGTCCCGGACAGCGACCGCACCCTGGTCTGGCTCAACGGCTTCCTTCTCGGCCGCCTGTGGACCGAGAAGGGCCCCCAGCGCGCCCTCTACGCCCCGGCGCCACTGTGGCGGGCAGCGGGCAACGAGATCCTCGTGCTCGACCTCGGTGGAACCAGCGCCCCGCTCACGGTGGAACTGCGCGACGAGCCCGACCTTGGGCCGACCACCGCACCGCCGCGGCACTGAGGCGAGGCCCCGAAGGATGCCTGGCTGAAGTGGCGCGGCCTCCGGAAGGCGTCCGCGACGGGATGTTCGCGTATCCGTGCACGCCGACCACGCTGGGGCTCAGGCCGGTGTCCTGGTCGGCGTGTTCGCGAGCCCGTCCGGCCGGTGTCGGCCGTCGACCGGCAGGGCGGCGGCCGGAGTGCGGGCCCTTTCCAGCCACTCCACGTAGGCCGGTGCCTCCCGGGCCACGGCCCAGTAGGACTCCTCCAAGTACGGGTAGACCTCGTCCAGTTCGGCCTCGGTGCGGGCGGCCAGCAGCAGCCGCACGCCGATGGGGTCGCCCTCCAGCGGGCGGATGGCCAGATCGGGGCGGGGGTGGGCGGTGGGCTGGCTGACGGTGACGACCTCGCCGATCGCGGCCAGCGAGTACGCGGTGAGGTAGTCGCCGTGCAGCATCTCCGACCGCAGGCCCGCCGACCGCAGGGCCCGGAACAGCGCGTCCCACTCGCCGTCGACGGTGGCATCGACCATCCAGCGGTCACCGGCCAGGTCGGCCATCCGCACCCGGTCGCGCGAGGCCGCCGGGTGGTTCGCGGCGAGCGTGACGAACTGCGGCTCGCGTTCGACGAGGACGCGGACGTGGAGACCGGGCGGCATCCGCAGCGGGCTGCCCTCGACCTCGTGCACGAACGCCATGTCGAGCCTGCCGGCGGCGACCATGGCCAGCAGCGAGTTGGCGGAGACGTTCATCTGGAGCGTCGGCTCGATCCGCGCCGCCCCGGTCCGCAGCCGGTGCAGCCAGCCCGGGATGGCGCGGTTCGCCGTGGCGCCGATGCGCAGCCGGAAGCCGCAGGCGGCGCGGGCTGCCGCGGCCCGGGTCTCCGTCACCATCGCCGCGAACTCCGTCACCAGCGGCCGGGCCCGGCTGAGCACCACCAGGCCCAGCGGGGTGGGGTGGCAGCCCGTGCGGCTGCGGACGAACAGTGGGGCGCCGAGGGCGTTCTCGATGCGCCGCAACTGGGTGCTCAACGAGGGCTGCGCCATGCCGAGTTCCCGCGCCGCTCGGTGCAGACTGCCGGTGTCGGCGATGACGCAGAGCACGCGCAGGTGCCTGACCTCCAGCTCCATGGGGGGAGCGTAGAGCGGGGCTCCGTGTGACACCAGGTGTTCAAGTGCCTGCGAATGCGGATGAGTTGGACCCTGATAGCCCGGCGCTATCCCCGATTGCCATCATCCCGGGACCCGTTCAGGCGTCCGACACTTCCTGGCAACCGATCGTTCCACCCCACAGGACGAGTAGGAGCCCCCCATGACGTCGTTGCGTACCAGCGCCGGGCAGAAGAACTCCAGGAGACTCACGGCTCTCGCGCTCGGTCTCGGACTGGCCGCGGCGGCCCTGGGCACCGCGGCCCCGGCGGGCGCCCAGCCCCAGGGCGCCGACCGGGCCCCGGCCCGTAGCGCCGCCGGTTACGTCGGTTCCGCCGAGAACACCGACAACAAGGCCTTCTTCGACGCGGTGCTGAAGTCCGTCGCCCAGCGGCAGGCCGCACAGCCCTCCCTCAAGACGGTGACCGTCTACTACAACGCCTCCCAGGCACCCAGCTTCCGCTCGCAGATAGCGAGCGCCGCCTCGATCTGGAACAGCTCCGTGTCGAACGTGAAGCTCCAGGCGACGTCGGGCAGCGCCGACTTCGCCTACTACGAGGGCAACGACCCGAGCGGGTCGTACGCCTCCACCAACGGCCATGGCAGCGGCTACATCTTCCTGGACTACGCGCAGAACCAGCAGTACGACTCGGTCCGGGTGACCGCCCACGAGACGGGCCATGTGCTGGGCCTGCCCGACCACTACAGCGGCCCGTGCAGTGAGCTGATGTCGGGCGGTGGCCCCGGCCCGTCCTGCACCAACCGCTACCCGAACACGACCGAGCGCTCTCGCGTCAACCAACTGTGGGTGAACGGTCTGGCCAAGGCCCTCGCCAAGGCCGGTGTGCGGCGCTGACCGACCGCGCCACTGGCCTTCCGGCCGTGACCTCACCACGCGCGTACGGACCGCGGCTCCCCACCGCGGTCCGTACGTCTGTCACGGAGCAGGCGGCTTCGCGGGAGTGGAGTCCGCGAGGGTGTCGGCTGCCGCGAGGTAGCCGGCGAGAAGGGCGTGTGCGACCTCGCTGACCGCGGTGTCGTCGGGCAGGAAGGCGGCGGAGTGCAGACCTTCCTGGTCGCCCGTGGTTCCGACGAACATCATCAGCGAGGGGAAGTGCGCGGAGTAGTAGGAGAAGTCGTCGGAGCCGGCCGATCTGAGTTCGGGCGCCGGGCGGAGCCCCAGCTCGCCGAGCAACGGCGCCGTCGCCGAGGCAAGGGCCGGGTCGTTGACCAGTACGGGCTCGCCGTGGACGAAGGAGACCTCGGCCCGGCATCCTTGCGTGCGGGCGATGAGCTGGGCCGTCTCCCTCATCTCCCGCTGTACGGCGCTACGTTGGTCCGCGTCCATGGCGCGCAGGGTGCCGCGTGCGCTCGCCACGTCCGGTACGACGTTGGCCGCGCTTCCGGCATCGAGCCGGGTGACGCTGAGGACCAGCGGTGACATGGGGTCGGTGCGTCGGCTGACCAGAGTCTGCAGGGCGACGACGACATGGGCGAGCGTGGTGACGGGGTCGTGCGTGAGGTGAGGGTAGGCCGCGTGGCCCCCTTGCCCGTGCACGGTGATCGTGAACTCGTCGGAGGAGGCGTTGACCGCGCCGGGCGTGCAGGCGACGGTGCCCGGTGCCAGCAACGGCTGGACGTGGGCGCCGATGACCGCGCGGCACTGTTCACGCAGGAGGATGCCGTCCTCGACGATGTCCAGCGCGCCCGAGGGATAGGCCTCCTCGCGCGGCTGGAGGATCAGCAACAGCGGTACGGCGCCGACGTGGTCCACCGCGAGGGCCAGCGCCGTCGCGGCCGCCATGTGGACGTCGTGGCCGCAGGCGTGCATGACGCCGCCGCGCCGCGAGGCCCAGGGCACTTCGGTGCGCTCGGTCACGGCCAGGGCGTCCATCTCCCCGCGTACGGCGATGGCGGGCCCCGCGCCGCCGACGCGCACGACGGCCCCGGTGTCGGCGGTCTTGACCACGGCGCAGTGGGCAGGCAGCGCCTCGATCACCGTGTCGCGGGTCTGGGCCTCGTCGCCGGACAGGCGCGGCTCGGCGTGGAGTCGGCGGCGCAGGGCGAGCGCGTCGGGCAGACGTCGGCGCAGCTCCTCGGCCAGGCGGGTACGGGCTGAGGCGTCCATGGTCATCGGGCCTCCGTCAGACCGTAGACACGCCGGGCGTTGTCCCGGCCGGTCAGCCGGACGACGCGGGCGGCCTCATCGGGGTGCCAGTCCCCGTCCTCGACCCACCGGCCGAGCGCGCGGCGCATCCCTCGACGCCAGAGCAGGGCGCCCAGGTAGTGCAGTTCGGGCGGGCCCCACGCGTCCGACGAGAAGAGAACCTTGGAGAAGGGAGCGAGTTCGAGCGATTCGGCGATCAGCGCGTCGGAGCGAGCGCCCGTGTAGTTGACGCCGAGTCCGACGTCGAAATAGACGTGCGGGAAGATCTGCGCGAGGTAACCGGCGCCGCGCTGGTACGGATAGCAGTGCAGGAGCAGCAGATCGACGCCGTGGGGCTGGACGTTCTTGATGAACCGCGTGAGCAACAGCGGGTCGCAGCGGTGCAGTTCCACGTCGGCGTCGCCGTAACCGGCGTGCAACTGGATCGGCAGACCGCGGTCGACGCCCGTCCACAGGGCGAAGCGCAGCAGTACGGGGTCGGACACCCGGTACGTCCCGGTGGCTTCCGCTTCCCGCAGCCAGGTCCCGGCGGCGCGCACGGTCTCGGCGTCGGTGGGGCGGTCCGGGTCGAAGTCGAAGCCGTGACGGTAGGCGATGATGCTCTTCACACCGACCGCGGTCGCGGTTCGCTCGGCGAGCACGGCACGGAACCGTCCGGGGAGTTCGGCGGCGGTGGCTCCGCCACGGGCGACGTCTTCCAGTACCGATTCGAGGCGTACGACCTCATGGGCCGCTTGCCCGGAGGCCTCGGCCATCTCCGCCACGCCGAGGATCGCCTCGCCCTTGTGTCCCGTCTCGACGAGGTAGTCGCCGATTCCGCCGGCGGTCAGGAGGCGGCGCGTGACCTCGGCGGGTCCGAGGGCGGCGCGGGCGGCCAGGTAGGACTCTGCCGAGGCATGCGGTTCGAGGTCCAGGAGCGGGGCGCACCAGCGGCGGATCGCGAAGCCGAGCTGGGAGTCGAGGTGGGTCGTGCCGGGCGGTGCGGGCCAGTCGGACTCGGTGAGCATCAGCTCGAACTCGGCACGGTCCGTGTCGCCGCGCAGCGCGCCGTGGACATGGTGGTCGACGAGCGGCGTGGTACGCAGCGCGGCTTCGAGCGTGGGGTGGGCTTCAGTGGACACGTGCGGTCTCCCGGGCGCGGGCGGCATCGCCGTCGAAGCCGTCCAGATGGGCGAGTTCACCATGACGGACGGCGAGGTGGGTGGTGAGCAGGTCGGGGTCGAACCAGGAGCATGCGACCTTGTCGGCCTCCAGCGCCTGGAGTGCCTCCGGCAGGGTGCGCGGCAACGCGGGCACCGCGGCGAGATCGCTCGCGTCGGCGTTCTCCGGCCACACCTTCGGCCGCGGGTAGTCGGCCGGGTCGCCGTGCAGACCCGCGAGCCCGGCGCGGACGAGTACGCCGAGCGCCAGCCAGGGGTTGGCGGTGGCGTCGGCCGCCCGGTACTCGAGGTTGAACTGGCGGGCGGAGTCACCTCCGCCGAGCCGGGACGTGGGGCAGATCCGCAGCAGGGCCTCGCGGTCGCGTTCGGCGAGATAGACACCGCCGGCGCTCCAGCGATGCGGGGTCAGTCGCAGGTACGAGGTGGGGCTGGGCGCGGTCCATGCCGTGAGCGCGCGAGCGTGGCGCAGGATACCGGCGGCGAAGCGGACGCCCGGTTCGGACAGGCTGCCGGGTTGCGTGGGGTCGTAGAGGACGGGACGTCCGTCGGCGTCCTGGAGGCTGAGGTGGATATGGACGCCGTTGCCGGATCCGTCGGGGTCGGGCAGGGGTGCGAAACCGGCCCGCAGGCCTCGTCGGGTGGCGAGGTCGCGGACCAGTTCCCGCAGCAGCACGGCCCGGTCGGCGGCGGTGAGGGCGTCCGTGGGACGCAGGGTGATCTCGAACTGGTCCTCGCCGTACTCGGGCAGCCAGTTCTCGGGCCGCAGCCCGGCCCCGTCGAGGAGAGCGAGGAGGTCGGACCCGAACGGCTCCGCGGCGCGCAGCCGTTGCAGGGAGAAGGGGCGGGTCGCGGGAAGGCCTTCAAGGGTGAATTCGTGCTCGAAGGACGCGGTGACGCTCAGGCCCGTCGTCTCGCGCAGTTCGTCGAGAGCGGTGCGCAGGAACGTGCGGGGACAGCAGGCCCAGGGCTCGCCGTCCAACTGTGTCTGGTCGGCGAGGTAGAGGCGCAGACCGGGCTTGCCGGCGTCCGGGTCCGCGGGGATGTCGGTCCGGGTGGACTCGGCGGGCAGCAGACGAAGGTCGCCGGTGGAACCGAACGCGGCGCCGGGCGCGATGGGCCCGAAGGACGTGATGCCGAGGTTGGCGGGGACCCAGCCGGTGCCGCTCCGCAGGACGTCCTCTTCGTCGGAGTGGGGCACGGCACGGCCTCTGACCTGTCCTGACAGGTCGCAGGTCGCGACGAACACGGTGGCGGGATCGGACATCGACGGCTCCTGAACGGGTGCTGTGGTGCGGGAGGTTGCTCGCGAGAGCGGCATGGCTACGAGGACAGGCCGGTGGGTTGTGCGGGGTGGGGCGAGGGCGCGCCGGGGGCCTGGTCGGCCGGTGCCGGTTGGACGGGGTCGGCGTCGGCCGCGTCGGCCTGTTCCGCGCGCAGGCTGTCCCCGATGCGCTGGGCCCGCTCGGGGGCCAGAACCACGATGGCCGCTCCGGCCAGACACCAGACGCCCGCTATCCACGGGAAGTAGCTGTAGGGGGCCTCCTGGCCGGTGGACTGCTCGGTGAAGACGAAGACGAGGTAGGCGATGGCAGCGAGCGGCACCACCACTTCCCAGCGGGGGATGCCGCCCCGGCCGGAGAGTGTGAAGGCGATGACTCCCGCCCCGGCGACCGCGTAGGCGACGAGGAGGCAGAGCACTCCGACGGTGGCGAACCAGTAGTAGGTGTCGAAGGCGCTGGTTCCGGCGGCCCAGACAGCGGCGCACAGCAGTACGCCGATGACGCCGGTGGAGCGCAGCGCGGGGACGGGGGCGTGGGTGCGCGGGTGGGTGCGGGCCAGTCGGCGCGGGCCGAATCCGTCCCGGGCCAGGGCGAAGCACAGGCGCGAGGCAGCCGCTGAGGAGGACAGCGCCCCGGCGAACGCGGCGGCGGCTGCGGTGAAGGCGATGACCAGGGCGAACCAGGTACCGATGTACTGCCCGGCGAGGGTGGACAGCGCCGACTCGGCGGAGGTGAAGGCGGCGATGCCGCGGTCGTCGGTGCCGAAGCCGATGGTCTCGGCGAACATCACGCCCACGTACAGGATGCCGGTGAGCACGATGCTGCCGACCAGCGCTCTGGGGATGTTGCGCTTGGGGTCGGCGGTCTCCTCTCCCAAGGACGTGCAGGCCTCGAACCCCGCCCAGGAGAGGAAGGCGAACACGGTGGCGCTGACGATGGCGCTCGTGCTGTGGCCTCCCGTGGTGAAGGGGGACAGATCGAAGCCCTGGCCGCGGGGCGCGCTGCCGGTGCCGACGCGGACCATGACGACGGCGCTCAGCACCAGCATCGCCAGGATGCCGATGCCTTCGATCAGCAGAAGTGCGCGCGCGGTGATGCGGGTGTCACGTGAGTTGAGGACGGTCACACCGACCGCGGCGATCAGCGAGATGACGATCCAGGGGCCGCTGTCGTGGATCCCGAGCGCGGCCAGGAAGGCGCGCACGAAGACGCCGGTGGCGGCCAGGGTGCAGGCGAGGAAGGCCAGGTACGTTCCGAGCAGGGCGAATCCGCCGAAGAATCCGGCGCGCGGGCCGATGGTGCTTCCGGCCAGGGCGTATACGGAGCCGGCGTGGCTGATGTGCCGCGTCAGGCGCCAGAACCCGTAGCCGACGAGGGCGACGCCGAGCAGGCCGAGGAGGAAGACGAGCGGGACGGCGGTGCCGACCGAGCCCGCGACCCCGGCGCCGTTGAGTCCCATGGCGAGCGTCGGGCCCATCATGCCGACGGAGAGCGCCCAGGCCTCCCAGAGTCTGAGCTTGCGTTGGGGCCGGTGATCTGCTGGCACGGAGGCTCCCTGGCGGGCGGGGCCGCTGCGTACGGCCCGGACGCTGACATGAAATATCCATTCCAGGTGGGGCGTCAATAGGTTGTCCACGGTGAAACAGTCGTTTCACTCCTGGGTGTTCGCCTGCTCCGGAGACCCGCTCTGCTCCTCAGTCCACGTCCTGTTCAGGCCCTCAGCCCAGGTCCGCTTCAGACCCGAGTTCCAGGTCCGCGAGCGCGTCGTCGACCGCGCGCATCCGCTGGGTCGCGGCAGCCCCGAGCCGCGCCTGCACAGCGGCCACCAGCGCCTCCGTCAGCGCCAGGGGTGCCACCAGGCTGTCGAACGGGCTGGGCGCCTCCACCCGAGTGGGCAGCACGACGTCCGCGAACTGCGCGACCGGTGACAACCACGGGTCGGTGACCAGCACGACGGTCGCCCCACGCCCATGGGCGAAGCGCGCCAACTCGACGGTGCCCCGCTGATACCGCCTCAGATCGAAGACCACACACACGTCCCGTGGCCCCAGATCGGCCGCCAGGCCCTCGTCGCGTCCCGGCCCCCGCACATGCAGCAGCGTGTCCGGGCGCATCAGCCGCAGATGCAGATCGAGATACTCCGCCAGCATGGAGGTGAACCGCCCGCCGAAGCCCACGATGCGCCTCGACGTGTCACACAGCAGCTCCGTGGCCCGCTCGAAGTCCTCGGCCGGCAGCGCGGCGAAGGTCTGCTTCAAGGCGGCACAGCCCACATCGGCCGCCACCTCGACCAGTTCCGACGTGTTCGAGGCGTCCGTGATCATCGCGGGCAGCGTCAACGGCGAGGCCCTCCGCGCCTGTACCTCGTCGCGCAGCGCCGCCTGGAAGTCCCGGTAGCCGGCGAACCCGAGGCGGGCCACGAAACGCACCACGGTCGGAGCGCTCGCACCGGCCCGCGCGGCGAGTGCCGAGGTCGACTCCAGCCCTGCGGCCGGATAGCGGCCGAGCAGCGCCTTCGCGATCTTCCGCTCACCGGCCGAGAAGGAGTCCTGCGCACGGCGCACCCGGTCGGCCACCGTCTGCGCGGGCGCGCGTGATGTGTCGCCATGGTCTTCAGGGGTGGGCATTCGTTCCTTCTCTCCGCTCGCTGCACGATCGATCTCCCGCAGGTCGCCCATCGTGGCCGAACCGCGCCTTGGATCGTGTCACCTCGTCCCGTCCGCCACCTAGTCGACGGCGGGGGACTCCGTCCGTTCCCGTCGAGAACGGCGGCGCGGTGCCACGGTCGCCGCGGGGAGCCCGCCGCGGCCACGGCCGTGTTGTCAGTCCGTTCGCCTACCCTTCCAGCCACCGCACACCGACTGGAAGGATCAAGAGAGTTGAACGGCCTGTCCGCGTTCCCGCTGCCCTTCGAAGCATCCCGTTCCATAGCGTTGGCGAAGCCCCGGACGCTGCGGGAACTTGAGATGATGGAGTGCAGCGCCCATATCCGGGCGAAGCCGGGGTGGTTCGAGAAGATGAACGATGCCGACATCGTCGCCAGGTGGACGCAAGAAGCGATCGCCCAGGGCCTCACCGAGGCGCAGGTGAGTTACGTGCTCGCCGAACTCGCGCATTACGCCGCACTGCGGGACCCACGAACCGGTGTCGAGGTGTCCGCCGTCGACGGGGTGTGGCAGTCGGACACACTGATCGACGACACGCTCCGGTCCCGGCTGCGTGAGGCGGTCCGGGTTCTGGAAGAGGTTCCCGAGGACGAGCGGGACTGGCATCCCGGATCCGACGGCCAAGTGCTGGATCTGGTGCATCCCTCACTGTTCTGCCTGGTGAGGGAGGCGAGCGGGGCGCCCGAGCAGGCGTGGCGGAACCCGACGGACCACTCCTCACGGCATGAGTTCTCGGAGAAGTTCCAGTGGCTGCCCACGGATGTCGACGTCAGTGACGACGGTGATGTCACCTTCCGTTCGTACGTCAACAACGTCCACCCCGAGACCCACCGCGAACTGGCCTCCGTGCTGCCGGACTTGTTCGCGCGTCTGCGTCCGCTGCTGGAGAACGTGCTCACCGATCTGCGCCATCCTCGGCCGCCGCGGATCGAGGCCGATCCCTTCGGGTGGTACGACGACTCGGAGCCGGAGTATCCGGAGAAGTCCTCCTACAGCGATGACGAGGCCCACGCGGAAGCCGTCCGCGTATGGGACAAGGCCCAGGACGAATGGTGGGACAACCGCGTTCCGGACATCCCGGACGCCCCGGCCTTCGCCGCGCCCGAACTGCCCGACGAATCCGCCCGGGTCGACCTGCGAGGCCGCGGTCTTCAGGTCATCGTCAAGCTCGCCACCCTTCAACTCACCCCGGACAAGCCGGAGTACGCCGGTGGTTCCTGGCATGTCGAGGGGATGATGAACGAGCGGATCGTCTCGACCGGCATCTACTACTGGGACAGCGAGAACATCACCGAGAGCAGGCTGAGCTTCCGGGCGGCGGTCGACGACCCGTCCTACGAACAGAACGACGACGACGGTGTGCGTGACGTCTACGGCCTGGAGGACGAGGACGCGCTGAACCAGGTGCTGGGATCGGCATCGACCCCGGCGGGCCGCTGCCTGGCGTTCCCGAACATCCTGCAGCACCGCGTCGGTTCGTTCCGCCTCCAGGACCCGACCCGCCCTGGATACCGCAAGATCCTCGCGTTCTTCCTGGTCGACCCGGAACAGAAGATCTGCTCGACATCCGATGTGCCGCCGCAACAGCCCTGGGCCGACACCTCGACCATGACGCTCGAGCAGGCCAGGAACTACCGCGAACAGCTCATGCGGGAACGCAAGTTCTTCGTCGACGAACACAACGAGCAGCTCTACGAACGGGAATTCTCCCTCTGCGAGCACTGAACCCGCGGCGCCTTCGGCTCCAGCCCCCAGGCCGTGGCGCGGCTCGCGGCCGCCACGCGGTTGGGGGCGTCGAGCTTGGTGAGGATGTGCTCGACATGCGTGGCGACGGTGCGCGTGCTCACGAAGAGGCGTTCGGCGATCTCCCGGTTGGTGAGTCCGGTGGTCAGCTCGGCCAGGACGTCCAGTTCACGCGGCGAGAGACCGGCCGGGGGCACCACGCGGCGGCACTCGGCGAGTGTCGCCGCGCCCCGGCGGGCGAGCCGCAGTTCGAGCAGCCGTGGCCCGTGCGGCACGAGGATCGTGGCGGGCAGGGTCCGCCGCACGGACGCGCGCCGTACGACATCGCCCAGCGGCGCCACGTCACCGAGCCAGGCCGGGACCCGACCGCCGAGGGGCAGCGGGGCCGCCCGCGGCGGGTCCGGCACGGCCAGCGTCCACACTTCGGCCGGGGCGTCCGCCGCCGGGCCTATGGGGCCTGGCGGTACGAGGACATCCACGGCCGCCGCCAGGCAGTCGTCGAGCAGGGCCAGGACATGGTCGGTGGGCCGGAGCTGTCGCCGCCGCCCCTTCATGCTGAGGTTCAGCACCCCCACGTAGCGGCCGTCCGGGGAGAACAGGCACTGGGTCACACCGTCCTCGAACCCGGACGGTTCGATGACATCGCGGATGACGGTGGAGGCGCACCGCAGGCCCTCCGGCACGTCATGCAGCCACAGCAGCCCACCGGGGCGGCGCACCAGAGCGAACAGCGGATCCTCGTGCAGCCCGTTGCTCAGGTACTCCCGCGCCCGCTCCGGGTAGCTGTTCGCCAGGCTGACATGGCGGCGCCGTACGGGATCCCAGCGGGCCAGGCACGCGTGGTCGCAGTCGACCACCTCGGACAGCGCCGAGAGCACCGCGTGGGCGCTCCCGGCCTCGTACGTGCCCCGTACCGCGGCATCGCGCACCCGCAGCGCCGCCTCCAGGACCGTCTCCATCGAAGCCACTGCCTCCATCCGCGTAGCATCGACGGCCGCGCGACCTCCGTCAACGCCTGTTCAGCCGGTGCGGAGGTCGTGCACGATCTCACCGCCGAGCACCGTCAGCGTCACCGGCAGCTTCGGGATGTCATGCGGATCGGCGCTCAGCAGGTCGCCGCCCAGCACGCACAGGTCGGCGACCTTCCCGGCCTCCAGCGTGCCCTTCCAGCCGTCCGCGAAGTCCTGCCACGCGCCGCCCGCCGTGTAGGTGCGTACGGCCTCGGCGAGGGTGATGCGCTGATCGGGACCGCTGACCCGGCCCTTGGCCTTCGACTCGCGCAGCAGCATGGTGGCGATGCCCTGCCGCCAGTCGGGGAGCGTGACCGGTGCGTCGGAACTGCTCGCCACGGTGACCCCCGCGTCGATGGCGTCGCGGTAGGGCCACTCGTACGCGGCCCGCTCCGGGCCGACGAGTTCCTCCTCCAGGTCGGCGATCGTCCACTTGATGGTGGGGTTCATGTTGGCCCCGAACCCGTGCTCGGCCAACCGCTTCATGCTGCGGGCGGTGAGGAAGTCGCCGTGGATGACGTAGTGCCGGGCGTCGGGACGAGGATGCGCCTCGGCGGCGGCCTCGAAGGCGTCGACGACGGTGTCGATGCCCCGGTCCCCGGTCACATGGACACCGACCTGGTAACCGGCCGCGTGCGCGTGCCGCACCATCTCGCGGACCTCGGCGACCCGCTCGTCGTCGGTCTCACCGGCCACGCACAGCGCGCCGCAGCCGCCGCCGAGATACGCCTCGTGCATCCACGCCGTCTTGTTCGGCGGGATGCCGTCGGCGAAGATCTTCACGCCGATGACGTTGAGCCGACGCGGGTCCTCGCTCGCCGACACGTCCATCCCGTCCAGGGCGCGGGCGAAGTCCGCCCCGGTGCCGGACATGCCGACCGGCAGGAGCAACACACTGACACGGGCGGTGAGTTCGCCGTCGGCCAGCAGCCGCCGGTAGACATCGAGGGTCTCCCCGGCCAGTGCACCGCCCATGATCTGCTCACCGCCGGGGCCGAGGCCCGGCTCGGTGTAACTGGTGATGCCGAGCGCGCGCAGGTGCGCCAGCGTCGAGCGGATCGCCGTGGTCCGGCTCTCCCGGGTGAGCGGGGGCAGCACCCGCTGGACACTCACCTGGGCGCCTTCCCGCAGCAGCCCGGTGGGTTCTCCGGACGCGTCCGTGACGATGACCCCGCCAGGAGGCGCCGAGGTCGCCCGGTCCACCCCCGCGCGCCGGAGCGCGGCGGAGTTCACCCAGCAGGCGTGCCCGGAGAAGTCCTGCAACAGGACCGGGTGGTGCGGGCTGACCGCGTCGAGGTCGTGGCGGGTCGGCAGCCGCGAGGGGTCGGCCACACACTCGGCGAGATAGCCGGGGTCCCAGCCGATGCCCGTGATCCACTGACCGGGCGGGGTGCGCTCGGCGGCCCGCCGAACCGCTTCGGTGATGTCCGCGATCGACTCCACGGCGGGGTGGCCGAGGTCGAGCGAGAGCGGGGGCGAGGCGACACCGAAGGCACAGCCGTGGAGGTGGGAGTCGTTGATGCCGGGCAGCAGCGTGCCGCCCTTCAGGTCGACGACGCGGGTGTCCGGGCCCGTCAGGGCGTCGATCTCGTCGCGACTCCCGACAGCGGTGATGGTGTCCCCGGTGACGGCGAGGGCGGAGGCGATGGCGAAGTCGGCGTTCACGGTCAGCACGGAGCCGTTGACGAAGACCAGGTCGGCGAAGGCGGGCAAGGCAACTCCCGGGCAGGACGCGGGTGGACGGCGGGACACCCCGGGGCGCACTCGGGGTGGGAGCGACTCTGCGATGTCACCCCGGTGCCGCGCATCGGTCATTCGACCGATGTGCCGGTACGACGGACAGGGCTGATCCTGAAGCGCGCGGGGCTGGTCCTGACGCGCGCAGAACGCGGCTCGCCCCTGCCGGTGGGCATCCCGCACGTGCCGATCGCCGGGTGGTCCGTCAACGCGGACGGCCGCCGTACAGATGTGCCCGCGGGCAGCTCCGTACGGCGGCCGTCTCTACGGACTAGGCCTGCGGCTTGGGGAGTTGACATCCCTTGCGGTTCAGGTCGAGCTGGCTGCCGTCGACGACGCACGGCACGATCCCGTACGTCTCCTGCGCGTAGTGTGTGCCCTGGCGGACGGTGATACGTCCCTTGCGGTCGACCTCGCAGGGGTTGTTGAGCGTGCACTGCTCGCCGTCGTCGTTACCGGTGTTGTTGACGGCGATCACACGTCCGGTGTGGTCGTCGATCACCGGGGAGCCGGAGGTGCCGCCGATGGTGTGGCAGGAGGGTGTGTAGCGCACCGAGTCCTTCCAGGTCCACCAGTACTCCTTGAGCTGGTCCACGAACCCGTCGACGGAGCACTTGTACTGCTCCTTCCAGTACCCGGACACCACAGTGATCTTGGTGTTCTTGCGCGGGTGGCGCGGGTCGAGCAGCAGGGGCCGTACGTGGTACTTGCTCTCGATCTCGGCGTAGGTGGTGGTCGTCCGGTACAGCGAGACATCGGTGTCGGTCATCGTCGCGTACGAGATCTGGTCGGCCTGGAGCGTGCCGAGCACCCCGGCGTCCGCGTCGAGGAGCTTGAACGTACGCGTGGACGGCTGGTCCACGATGACCTCGCCGGCCTTCGGGAAGCCGCTCTCGATGCAGTGCCCGTTGGACATGACGAGCGCGGGGTCGTCGGGCCGCGACTGCGGGGTGCGCACGACAGAGCCGGAACAGTTGCTGAGCGCGACGGTACCGGCGAACGTGACGGGCGCGTCGTTCGGTCTCGCGCGGGTACCGGCGTCGCCGCCCGCGGTCTGCGCGACGGCGGGTGCCGCGCCCGCGCCCGCCAGGGCGAGCGCGAACACCGCGCCGGTGAGCGCCTTGCCGATCCTCGGAGAACGACGTGTCGTGCGTGTCATCGGTGCTGCGGGTGACATTGGGTGAAGCCCCCTTGCCGACGCCGGATGTGACGTCTGTAGCCGATGTTGCCGTGCGCATTCTTCGGTGCGGACGCGCGGCGGGACAAGGGGTTGGATCAAGTTCGTTTCCCAAGTCGACCCCGGCAAGGGGAGGTTGACACTGGTTCGGTCAGCAACTGATCGGCGAGGAGCCGACGGCCACGTCGTCGAACCACAGCGTGTCGTCACCGCCGCCGTAGCTCTCCCAGCCGAGGCGCAGGCCGGTGGGGCGCGGTGCGGTGGTGCGGGACAGCCACTGCTGGTCGATGTCCGGGGTGGGGACGCCGTCCGCGTGCAGGCCGGGCACCTGCTGGTCGCCCAGCCAGGTGTCGAGGTTGCCGTTCGATGTGTCGATCATGAATCGCAGGCACTGCCAACTGCCGGTCGGCAGCGGCTTGCTCTGCGCGACACCGGCCGGGCTCTGCGCGGGCAGGGTGGCGTCGTCGATCTCGCGGTTCCACTGCAGGGCGCTGTTCTGGCCGCCGATGCGCAGGGCCTTGCCGCCCTGGGAGCTGTCGGGCAGGGAGACGAAGGCGACATGCCCGGCGGGGAGCGCGGTGGTGTGCCGTACCCACAGACGGATGTACAGGGGACCCACCGACGACAGGTTCGCTGTCGCGGCGACGAAGGCGTGGTTGCAGTAACCCGCCTTGCCGTCCACCCGCATCGACTTGCCGCCGCTGTGCGCGACGGAGGTGTCGACCGTGACCGTGCCGGTGCCCTGGCAGTCAGGTGCCGCGAACTGCCAGGCGCCGGAGGGTGTGGAGCCGCTCTGGTCCTCGAACCCGGAGCAGAGCACGGCACCACCGCAGTCACCGCCGGGCGGCGGAGTCGTCGGCGGCGGGGTGGTCGGAGGTGTCGTGGGCGGGGTTCCCGGATCGGTCGGCGTCGTGGTGCCGTCGCAGGCCACGCCGTTGACCGCGAAGTCGGTGGGCGTGGGGTTGGCGGACTGATAGGTCCCCTGGACGCCGAAGTCGGCCGAACCGCCCGTCGCCAGGCCGCCGTTCCATCCGGCGTCCGTGACGGTGACGGCCTCGCCGCTCTGGGAGGCGGTGGCGTTCCAGGCCGAAGTCACCTGCTGGTCACCGCCGTACGTCCAGGTCAGACGCCAACTGGTGATCGCCGGGCCGAGGTTGGTGACCTTGATGGCGGCGGTGTAGCCGCCGGACCACTGGTTGACGGTGTAGTCGACCCGGCAGCCGGAGTCCGCGGCGCTGCTGGGGGGTGCCGCGATGACGGCGGACAGCAGCAGCCCGAGGGCCGAGAAGGCCGCAAGTGCCGCCCATGTCCAGGGCCGATGCCGTAATCGCGTGACGAGGGTGCGCGGGTGCATGGTTGCCTCCGGGACAGGGGTGGGTGGAGTACCGACCGCGAGTGTGGGAGCGCTCCCATATAGGAGAACTACTTTGACCGCGCACTGTCAATGCGGGGCGGGTGTCGGATCCGTACGGGTACGGGGCTTGGCCCGGACATGGACGCGTTCTCCCTGCGGCCCGAAGAGGTTGAGGATCTCCACGGGGGAGTCGCCCGCGGGGCCGAACCAGTGCGGGAGGCGGGTGTCGAACTCGGCGGCCTCGCCCGGTCCCATGATCAGGTCGTGGTCGGCCAGGATGAGCCGCAGACGTCCGGACAGGACGTACAGCCACTCGTATCCCTCGTGCGTGACCGGCTCGGGCCGGTTCTGGTCCGCGGGGATGATCGACTTCCAGGCTTGCAGGCCACCGGGCTGGGCCGACAGCGAGATCGTCGTGCGGCCCTTGTGGACGCGGGGTCTGAGGCGGATGCGCGGGTCGCCGACCTCGGGTGCCCCGACGAGTTCGTCCAGGGGGACCTGGTGGGCCTGCGCGATGGGCAGCAGCAGTTCCAGGCTCGGGCGGCGCTGGCCCGACTCCAGCCTCGACAGCGTGCTCTTGGAGATGCCCGTGGCCTCGGCCAACGCCGACAGGGTCACGCCGCGCTGGGCCCGGATGCGCCTGAGGCGGGGGCCGACCTGGGCCAGGGTCGCGGCGATCGGTGATTGCTCGTCCATACCCCTCATTTCACCTCGCGCGTCCCGGAAATGGCAACGGAAGTTGTCGATGTGTGGCCTGGCGCGGACTCTCGCGGCAGGAGGTTGTACCCATGATCAATACGACGAGTGGCCAGAACAGCGACAGCAGCGGTGCGGCCCAGCGCGACGACTTCGGTGAGGTCTTCGACGTGGTGGTGGTCGGTGCCGGAGCGGCGGGGCTGAGCGCCGCCCTGCTCCTGGGCCGTGCCCGCCGCAAGGTGGCGGTGATCGACGCGGGTGAGCCACGCAACGCGCCCGCCGCGCACATGCACGGCTTCCTGTCCCGCGAGGGCCTGCCCCCGGCCGCCCTGCTCGACCTCGGGCGCGCCGAGATCGCGCGCTACGGCGTCCAGTTCATCGAGGGCCGGGTGGACCAGATCGACCACGGCTACTACGTCCGCATGGCGGGCGGGGTGGTCCTCAAGGCCCGCCGCGTCCTGGTCGCGACCGGCCTGCGCGACACGCTGCCCGGTATCCCCGGCGTGCGCGAGCGGTGGGGCAAGGACCTGCTGCACTGCCCGTACTGCCACGCCTACGAGGTCCGTGACCAGCCCCTGGCCGTCCTCGGCACCCACCCGGGTGCCGTGCATCAGGCCCTGCTGCTGCGGCAGTGGAGCGATGACGTCGTCTTCTTCCCGCACACCCTGGGCCTGACCGAGCAGGACCGGGAGAAGCTGGAGGCGCGCGGTGTGCGCCTGGCTGAGGGCGAGATCAGGCAACTCGTCGTCGACGGTGACCAGTTGCGAGGCATCGAACTGTGCGACGGCCGCGTCGTCCCCCGTGCCGCCGCTTTCGTCTTCCCCACCCCCGTCCCCCACGACGACCTGCTGACCCACCTGGGCTGCGACAAGGACGACAGCGGCTGGGTCACCACCGACCGCACCGGCCGCACCAGTGTCAGCGGCGTCTGGGCCGTGGGCAACGTCGTCGACCCGCGCGCTCAGGTCATCACCGCCGCCGGTACGGGATCCAGTGCCGCCTTCGCCCTCAACGCCGACCTGCTGGACGAGGACACCGACCGCGCGGTCGAACAACACCGCGCTGTGGTAAAGCAGTTGGGGGCCGAGCGGGCCGGGAGCGGGAAGCGGTGAGTGCCGACACCGCACCGACCGGACGGGCCGGAGGGCGGGGGCAGGTCGCTCGCGGGAGGTTGCCGCTCGGCGTCCACCTCCTCGCCTTCTGCCTGTTCGCGATGGGCAGTGCGGAGTTCCTGCTCGCCGGGGTGCTGCCCGCGATCGCGGACGACCTGCACCTCACCCTGTCCTCGGCCGGTGCCCTGATCTCGGCGTTCGCCCTCGGCGTCGTCATCGGCGGACCGCCCTTGGCCGTCCTGACGTTGCACTGGCCGCGCCGGACCACGCTCGTCGTCACCCAGGCCGTCTTCGCCGCGTCCGTAGCGGTCGGTCTCCTGACCGACAGCTACACCGTGTTGCTGGCCACCCGCTTCCTCTGTGGCCTCGCCTATGCGGGGTTCTGGGCGGTCGCGGCGGTCACCGCGATCAGCCTCGTCACCCCCGACCGCACCGCCCGCGCCTCCGGCGTCGTCGTCAGCGGGATCGGTCTCGCGATGATCGCGGGCGGACCGGCCGGTGCGCTGCTCAGCCACTTCACCGGTTGGCGGGGCGGGTTCTGGGGAGTCGTCGCGTTCACGGTCCTCGGGGCGGTCACCGTGCTGTTCGCGTTGCCGGTGACGCGCACGGACGGGGAGGCGAGCGTGCGACGTGAGGTACGCGCGATGAGGCGACCGCAGTTGTGGGTGGTCTACGCCGTCACCCTGCTCAGCACCGCCGCCTACATGATCTCGTTCAACTACCTCGCGGCGTTCCTGACCGATGTCACCGGCATCCTCGATGTCTGGGTACCGGCGATCCTGGCGCTGTTCGGTGTCGGCGCGTTCGTGGGCCTGTCCATCGGGGGCAGGATCGCCGACCGGCGGCCCACGCACGCGCTCCTGACCGGGGCGGTCGGAATCCTGGTCTGCTCCGTCCTGTTGGCCGCTCTCGCCCGGCACGCACTGGCCGTCGTCCCTCTCGTCCTGCTCCTCGGGATCGCCGGATTCGTCCTCAACCCGGCTGTTTACGGGCGTGTGTTCACGGTCGCGTCGGACGCCCCGACGCTCGCGGGGGCCACCACCGTCTCCGCGTTCCAGCTCGGCATCAGCATCGTCCCGGTCCTCGCGGGGGCCGCCCTCGACGCCGGTGCGGGTGTCACCTCGGTCTCCTGGATCGGTGCGGGGCTGGCGCTGGTGACCGTGCCGATGGTGCTTCTCGACCGCGGGATCACGCGCCGCCGCGGGGCTCCGATGGCGGGATAGAGCCCGGCCGGTCGGCCCGGTCGGCGAACAGGGAGCGTTGTCCTCACCAGGAGAACGCTCCCTGCCGCGCGCGGCCCGACCGACGAGCGGGCTACTGCCGGTCGATCGTCACCACCTCGTCCCGCACCGGTACGTGCGTCGACCGCTTGTCCGGTCCGCGCCCGGCGAATCGCATGGCGACGCACGCCCCCAGGTACAACAGCGCGACCACCAGCAGAAGCGCCTGATACCCCGTCACGAGTGCGAGGTACTCGAGTACGCCGCCGGTCAGCGAGCCCAGCAGATTGGCGCCGAACGCGGAGGTGGGGTCGGGGGCGAGCGCGAGGCGGTCCGAGAAGATGAGGTTGGCGAAGAAGATGGGGGCGAAGGCGAGAGCGATGGCGGCGGCGAGCCGTCCGGCGAAGGGCAGCGCGAGCACGGCGTGCGCCGGGACGAGCCAGGCCACCGCGAGAGAGCCGAAGAGCAGGAGTTGCAGCAGTGGTTGGCTGACCCGCCGCAGTCGGCGTCGGACCTCGACCGCGCCGAGCACGGCGAGCAGGACACCGATGAAGACCAGGGCGTTGACCAGCCAGGTCGTACCGAAGTAGAGCGCGAAGCCGATCACGTTCTTCGTCTCGAGCAACATGAAGGCGGCGCCCATCAGGAACATGTCGGTGTAGCGGACCGTGCCCCGGATCCGTACCCCGGTCAGGCGCACCGACAGCAGGGTGACCAGCAGGATCCCGCCCAGCACGCCCAGGTAGAGCGTGGGGATGCTCCGGTGCAGCAGATACGGGAACGGGTGGTCGTCGGTCGCGGCTGCCGGGACAGCGCCGCTGGGCTGCCAGACCTGCTTGCACGACTGGTCGGCGGGCGTCATACCGGCCACCAGCACGGCCGCGTTCTTGGCGAACGTCGTCATGCAGGGCGCGTGGCCGTAGATGTCGTCGAGGGATCCGGCGAAGCGGTCGATCAGCCAGCTCGTCCGGTAGTAGTTGTACATGGCGAAGGCACCGTGCGGCGCCAGATGATCGCGTGCGGCCTCGAACGACTGCTGGGTGAACAGATAGCTCTCCAGGCGCAGGTTGCTCGCCCCGGACACCAGCGTGAGCGAGTCGGGCAGGGCCAGGACGATGAGGTCGTACTTGTCCTTCGTCCGCTCCAGGTAGGCCCGGCCGTCGTTGATGTGGACGTGCACCCTGGGGTCGTCGTACGGCTTCGCGGGGTGGCGCTCCGCACCGATCTGCTGCAACCGGGGGTCGATCTCGACCGCGTCCACGCGCTCCGCTCCGTGCGCGAGCGCGACGGCGACGTCATTGCCGTTTCCTGCCCCGATGACCAGCACGCGCTTGTGCGGGTTGGCCGGCGTCCGGTCGTACGCCTGCCGGTAGAGGGAGTCCTTCTGCATCAGCGTCGACAGCGGCACGATGGTCTGGTGCGGGACGCCGTTGGCGGAGATGCGATACCCCGGGCCCGACGCCTTGGGCGCTACTTCGATCTTGTAGTACGGCGACCAGGAGATACCGGCGGTGGTCGTCTCCAGGAACAGCGCGGCGACCATCGCCGTGAGGGGGACGGCGTAGCGCATGGTGTTGCGTCGGCCGCCGAGGGCCAGCAGGGCCACGGCGGCGATGACGCCCCAGACGACCGAGGGGGTGCCGAGCCGGGACAGCAGGGCGAAGAACACCGAGCCGGTGACGCTGCCGAGCAGGTCGAAGCGGTAGGCGTCGAGCGGGGGAAGCTGCCGGAAGAGATCGGCGGTGATCTTGCCGATCGCGAGCATGATCACCGTGGTGAGCAGGAAGATGACCGGCAGGGTCACCCACTCGGGGAAGCCGGTGGTCTTCACGGAGGTGAAGTAGATGATCTGCTCACTGCTCTGACGCACCTGCACCGGACACACGCGGACCAGGATGATGAGAAGCGCGAGCGGAACCGGTGCCCACTGTTTGATCCACTGCCCCCGCGAGGCCGGGATCAGGAACCCGAGGCCGATGCCGAGAAACGACCCCAGCAGGATGAAGTTGGAAAAGTAGCTGAGGTGGACGACGTTGGCGCCTGCCCATCTGATCAGCGCCAGCTCGACGAAGAGCATCGTGGCACTGGCCAGCAGCAGCCACCAGCGGACCGACCGGGCATTATGTCGTACTTCAGACAGGTTCATGCGGCCACGGTGCCGCCTTCGGGACGACTTCGCTCCGGGGGTGAGTCTGGTTCGGAAGCCGACCACTCGCGCGGGCCAGAGCGGATCGGCCGAGTGGGGGTACGGCTCGGCGGCGGGTCGGCCGGGCGGCTGGGCGCGCGCGTCTTCGGCCGTACGGACCGTCGTTCGCGAGGTCGTCTGCGAAGGCGTCTACGGCGTCTACGCGATCGTCTACGTACGTGGCTCGCCCGCTTTGGCAGGAGATGCAAGGATGTGTCGCGCGTCCAGCAGAAGGAGGGCCCGTGATCACACGTCGCCAGTTCTCGGTGCTCGGTGCCGCCGCGGCATCGGTGGCCGTCGGGCCCTTGGCACAGGCAGCGCAAGCAGCGCAGGCGGCGCCGCGGGGGCGTTCGCCGGTGCGGCATGTGACGCTCGTCCACGGTGCCTACGCGGACGGCTCCTCCTGGTCGAAGGTGATTCCGTTGCTCCAGGCGGCAGGCCTGGAGGTGATCGCCGTGCAGAACCCGCTCACCTCGCTGCGGGACGACGTCGCGGCGACCGAGCGGGCGCTGGCGCGGCAGGACGGTCCGACTCTTCTGGTCGGTCACTCCTACGGCGGAACGGTGATCTCCCAGGCGGGGCTCGCGCCGAACGTCGCCGGGCTGGTCTACGTCGCCGCGCGGGCCCCGGACGCCGGTGAGGACTACCCCGCCGTCGCGGCCCGGTTCCCGGCCCCGCCGGTCGCTCGCGGGGTCGTCAAGTCCGACGGCTTTCAGTGGCTGACCCGACAGGCGTTCCTGCACGACTTCGCCCATGACCTGCCCGAAGCGGAGGCGCTGCGGCTCTACGCGGTCCAGGGGCCACTCTCGACCGCTCCGTCGACGACGACCGTGGCGGCGTGGCGGCAGAAGCCCAGTTGGTACGCCGTGTCGAAGAACGACCGCATCATCGACCCCGGCCTCCAGCGCTTCCTGGCCGCCCGGATGCGCGCCCACACCGTCGAGGTGGACGCCGGACATCTGTCACTGGTCTCGCACCCGAAGGACATCGCGGGACTGATCCTGGAGGCCGCCCGGGGGTGATGACTCATCCAGCCCCTGCGTCGTATCACCTTCGGACGGCCGGCGCTCCCTCCGGCAGGCCCCTCGACGCCGCCTCGATGGTCTCGTCCAAGATGTCCCGGGACAGGGACAGTTCGGCGATCAATCGATCGATGCGGGTCCGCTCCGCGACCAGTTCGTCGACCAGTTGCGGGGTGGCGATCTCGCTCAGGCCGCCGTCCGTGTCCCGCATGCAGGGGAGCAACTGCGCGATCTTCTTGCTGTGCAGACCCGCCGCGTACAGTGCCTGGACGCGGATGACGCGGTCGACGGCCCATTCGCCGAGGGGGACGCGCCTGTTCGGCGCGTTCCGTGGTCCGCACTGGACCCTGCTGACAGTGAGCGCCGACGCGCCACATGACCGGTACGGCACAGGTGTGTTCCTGATCCGCCCGGACGGTTACGTGGGTTGGGCGGGGGAGACCGAGGACGGACTGGCGGAGTACGCGAAGCGAGTGGGTGCCCAAGGCCCGCACCGCGTCCCGCGCTGACCTCGGCGCGAGCCAGGAACCCCGGCCGCTCCGTCAGGCGGGGCGTCGCAGCCAGGCACCGTATCCGCATCGCACGGTTACCGCGTCGAGACACGGTCTCGTTAGCCTCGGCGGTTGAAGATCACGGGGCGTACGGGGACGGACGTATGGGGGCGACGGGCGGGGTGCATGTGACGGGCGAGGCAGGGGAGTCGGTGAAGCGCTCGGGGTGGCGCGGAGTCGGGAAGCGGAAGCTGCTGGCAGGCGGTGCGGCGCTCGTGCTGCTCGCCGCGCTCGCCGGTACCTGGGCCACCCGGACCTGGCCCTTCACCGCCGACGAGAGCTACTGCTGGGGCGCCTGGCGGGAGAACAGCGGCCCCGAATTCCTCGGCGGCGCGGCCCTGGACGACGGCAACGGCCGACGCACCGGAACCGAGGAGGCCCCGACCCGGCAGCACCCCACCGGCACCTGCGCGGTCGCCATCGACACCTGGCACTCCTTCGGTGACGATGACAAGATCACCACTCGCGTCAAGGTCAATGTCGACTACGGGCCCGTCCCCAAACCCCTTTCGGAGCGCGCGACTTGGGTGGCCGATCACCTCGGGGGCGACGCGCTGCCGCTTCCCGACGGGCTGCCCGGCGTCGTGCACAGCCTCGGCGGGGCCATCGTGCTGCCGAAGCGGTGCGACGCCCCCGACGGGCGGCCGACCGTCGTCACCCTCACCTCCCATGCGACGGACACCTGGAGCAAGGGCACTTCGGCCGGGCGGGTGGGGCTGGGCGGCACCCGATCGGTCGCGGCACTGCTTGTCGCCGCCGCCAACCACGGGATGGAGGCGGCCGGTTGTGAGGCGGGTCGGCCGTACAAGCTCGTCTCGCCGATGCTGCAACTGCCCGAGAAGGCGGAGAACTTCGTCACCGACGACGTCTGCCGTATCCCCGGTCTCACCGTCGACAAGGCGGTCGGGGACGAAGTGGAGTACCAGGTCGGTGCGGTCGACCGTGACTTGCAGTCCTGTTCGCTGCGGCTCGAGCGGGGCGAGGGACGGGTCTACGACGGCTTGATGGTGGCGCAGCCACGCCTGGCGGACCTGCTCGACGGAGTGACCGGCGACCGGCCGCCCGCGCCGGGCTGGCGTGGCACGGGTGTGTTCAAGGACGACTACGGCATCGTCCGCGCGGACTGCGCGGGCCGTCCGGCGACCTTCGTCATGCTCTTCATGTCGAGCGAGCGGCAGAAGGCGTTCACCGACGCGGTCACCCAGCGCCTCGGCTGCGCCCCGCTGGCACCCCGGTACACCCCATCGTCATGACCGCCATGAGCAGCAACGAAGTCGGGGGAGACAACCCTGTGTCCGAAGCAGACGACCACCGCCCCGCCGAAGTCCCCGGACCGCCGCCCGCCCCGCGTGCCTGGTGGCATCCGAGCCGACTGCTGCGCGGCCGGGTACGGCCCGCCCTCGCCACGGCCGTCGTCGGCGCGCTGCTCGGCGTCGCCGGGACGGCCTGGCAGACCGGCACCGGACCGTTCCGGGCCGACCACAAGTGCTGGGGCGCGCTCGACACCAGCGACCTGAAGCGCTACTTCCGCGAACCGGACAAGGTCGTCGCCGAGGAGACCGCCGTCCAGTTCCGCGACCTGACCGGCTACTCCGGCGTGTGCCGGCTGAGCACCGGGCGCGGCGCGGTCACCGTGAACGTGCACCAACTCGACGTGCACTACGACGGCCTCGGCCGCTGGGGCTCCGAGTTCCTGGCGGCCCGGCTGGTCCCGATGGGCGGCGGGCTGCTCGGCATGGCCTCCGACACGCGCGCCTGGCTGGCCCTTCCGGAGGGCTGTGTCGGCAGGCCTTCGGAGATCGACGGTCCCACCGTGGTCGACATCGACGCCGGATGGACCGTGCAGGACAGCGAGGTCGACAAGAAGGAGCGGGCCGGGCTGACCCACATGGTGGTGAAGCTGGTCAACCGGATCATCGACCAGGAGGGGTGCAGCGGCACCGTCGTGGATCCCTCGGACCGGCTCCCGGCCGCCGACGACATCCGGGCCGAGGAGCGCCCCGACGCCGTATGCGGCATCAAGGGCCTGGCCATCCCGGCACGGCCCGAGGACGACACCGACGGCAGCGGCGGCAAGAAGGACGGCAAGCAGCGTACGGACTGGTCGCTCGTCCAGGTCACCCCGGACGGCGGCCCGGTACGCGCCTGCGACCACCTCCGGGTGGGCACTGAGGGGCTGCGTCTGATGACGGTCTCGGATCCCCGGCTCGCCGCGCTCTTCGAGCGCTCCAGCAGCGAGTACGGCACCCCGTTGAAGGGCGCCCGCGGCAGCAGAGGGTCGCTCTCCGCACGGAACGGTGTCTTCTGGGCCCGTTGCCAGACCGGGGACGTAGCCTTCGTGGCCCGTAACACCGAGTGGGACTCCAGCTCACTGCTGCACACGCTCTTCCCTCGCTACATCGAGGCGGAGGCCGCTCGCGCCGGGTGCGGCACGCTGAAGGTCACGACCGGGACGTCCGAAGGGAGTTAGCCCGCGGAGGCAGGTCGCGTGGCTGCCGTGGACTTCGAGCTGACCGGCACCGAGAATGACCGTCCGGCGAGGCGATGTCGCCTTCTGGTTCGACAGCGCCGCGAGTGAGCACGCGAGGAGACCGGCATGTCGTACCCGAAGCAGCTCTTCCACGGGGACAAGGGAGAGGTCAACGCCCGGCTGTGGAAGGGCGACTCCGCACCCGACCTGGAGATCGGCACCCGCTCGCGGGTGCACTACCTCGCCACGGGCGCGTCCACCGGCGGGCAGTACGGGCTCTACCGATGGGACATGGGTGCGGAGCCCGGCAGCGGGCCGGGCGCGCACTTCCACCGGACGATGTCGGAGTCGTTCTTCGTCCTGTCCGGCACGGTCGGCCTGTTCGACGGCGACAGTTGGGTCAACGCCGCGCCCGGCGACTTCCTGTTCGTCCCGCCGGGCGGGGTCCACGCCTTCGACAACCCGGAGGGGCCCGCCTCGATGCTCGTCCTGTTCGCCCCCGGGGCCCCGCGCGAGGCCTACTTCGAGGAACTCGCGGAGATCGTGGCGAGCGGACGCCAGCTCAGCGAGGAGGAGTGGACCGACCTGTACCACCGCCACGACCAGTACATGGTCTAGGGCCCAGGACACCGGCCACGGATATCGGTTGTCGCCCCTGTCGGGGTCCACTAGCGTGACTCCCATGGGAACTCTGTGATCATCCCCCGCCCGACCGCGTAGAGCCTCGCTCCGCCGTCGTGGCGTCTCGGTGTACTCGATTCCGTTCCGATCGGCACGTCCGAGAACAGGGGTTGTCGCATGCCCGCGCCCTCTTCCACTACCTCCCAACTCTCGCTGCACGGCGTCACCAAGCGCTATGACGAGCGCACCGTGCTCGACCAGTGCGCCTTCTCTCTCGCCCCCGGCGAGAAGGCAGGCGTCATCGGCGACAACGGGTCAGGCAAGTCAACGCTGTTGCGCCTGCTCGCCGGTGAAGAGCAGCCCGACAGCGGCGAGGTGACCATCACCGCCCCCGGCGGTATCGGCTACCTCGCCCAGACCCTCGCGCTGCCCTCCGACGCCGTCGTCCAGGACGCCGTCGACCTCGCCCTCGCCGAACTGCGCGCCCTCGAAGCGGACTTGCGCCGCACCGAGGCCGCTCTCGGGCAGGCCACCTCCGGCGCCGACCTCACGGCCACCCTCGCGACATACGCGCGGCTGACCGAACAGTACGAGGCGCGCGACGGATACCGCGCCGACACCCGCGTCGACGCCGCCCTCCATGGGCTCGGCCTGCCCTCGCTCGACCGGCGGCGACGCCTCGGCACGCTGTCCGGTGGCGAACGCTCACGGCTCGCACTCGCCGCCACGCTCGCCTCCCAGCCCGAACTCCTCCTGCTCGACGAACCCACCAACGACCTCGACGACCAGGCCGTGGGCTGGCTCGAAGACCATCTGCGCGCCCACCGCGGCACCGTCGTCGCCGTCACCCACGACCGTGTCTTCCTTGAACGTCTCACCACGACCGTCCTCGAGATCGACGCCGGACGTGTCTCCCGGCACGGCGACGGATACGCGGGCTATCTCGCCGCCAAGGCGGCCGAACGCCGCCGTCGCCGACTCCAGTACGACACATGGCGCGAGGAACTCGCGCGCAGCCGCCGTCTGGCGCGCTCCCACGCCGAGCGGCTGGACGCCATTCCGCGCAAGATGGAGAAGGCCGTCTTCGGTTCCGGGGCCTTCCGCGCGCGCGGACGCGTGCACGGCGCCATGAGCCGGATCCGCAACGCCAAGGAACGCGTCGAACGCCTCACCGCCCACCCGGTCGCCCCGCCGCCGGACCCGCTGAAGTTCACCGCGCGGATCACCACCGCGGGGGACAGCACGATGACCGGTCCGGCCGTCACGCTCGACGGCGTGGTCGTCGACGGGCGCCTGCGGTTGTCCGAACTGCGTATCGCGCCCTCCGAACGGCTGCTCGTCACCGGCCCCAACGGGGCAGGCAAGTCAACCCTGTTGCGGGTACTCACCGGTGAACTCCCGCCGGACTCGGGCACGGTGTGCGTCCCCGGACGCGTCGGACATCTGCGGCAGGAGGAGACCCCCTGGCCGCCCGGCCGCACGGTGCTCCAGGCCTACGCCCAAGGACGCCCCGGCGACCGCGACGAACACGCCGACCGGCTGCTGTCCCTCGGCCTGTTCGAGCCCGACGCCCTGCGCCTGCGGATCGGTGAACTCTCGTACGGGCAACGGCGGCGCATCGAGCTGGCCCGGCTGGTCACCGAACCGGTGGATCTGCTCCTGCTCGACGAGCCGACCAACCACCTCTCGCCCGCCCTCGTGGAGGAACTGGAGGAGGCCCTGACCGGCTACGAGGGCGCGCTGGTGCTCGTGACGCACGACCGCCGTATGCGGTCCGGGTTCACGGGGTCCCGTCTGGAACTGTGCGAGGGGGCTGTCGCCATGGACCGGTGAGCGGCCACGCCCCGCGGATCGGTGGCGACCGCACCCGATTCCCCCGTTCCCGAGGTTCCCCACGTTTCCCACGTTTGGCCGGTTGTGTCCGAAGAGACCGGGGCCAAGACTTGCCTTGGCCGGTTTCGTTCGCACGCGCGAGCGCCCGATGGTCCTGGGACGGAGTGGGAGGCGAGGGGCTTGGGCAGCGATCGCGCGCAGGACGCGGCGGAGCGGCTGATGCGCGCGGCGCAGTGCTTCTTCCCCGGCGAGCAGTCGCCCGACCGGCGGTCGCTGTACCGCGAGGGCGGGCGCGCGGCGGAGGAGTTCTACCGGGAGCGATGGCGGCACGACCGGGAGGTGCGCTCCACGCACGGGGTGAACTGCACCGGCTCGTGCTCCTGGCGGGTGTTCGTCAAGGACGGCCTGATCACCTGGGAGACCCAGGCCACCGACTACCCCTCGGTGGGGCCCGACTCCCCGGAGTACGAGCCGCGCGGCTGCCCGCGCGGCGCCTCGTTCTCCTGGTACACCTACTCGCCCACCCGCATCCGCTACCCGTACGTCCGCGGCCCGCTGCTGGAGTTGTGGCGGCGGGCCAAGGCCCGCACCACCGATCCCGTCGAGGCATGGGAGTGGCTCGTCGCCGACCCGGAGCGCACCGCCGCCTACAAGCGGGCCCGCGGCAAGGGCGGGTTCGTCCGCTGCGACTGGCGCGAGGCGGCCGAACTGGTCGCGGCGGCGCAGGTGCACACGGTCAAGCGGTACGGCCCGGACCGGATCGTGGGGTTCTCCCCGATCCCGGCTATGTCCATGACGTCGTACGCGGCCGGGACACGGTATCTGTCGATGATCGGCGGCACGATCTCCTCCTTCTACGACTGGTACGCCGACCTGCCCATGGCCGCGCCGCAGGTGTTCGGCGACCAGACGGACGTGCCGGAGTCCGGTGACTGGTGGAACGCGGGCTATCTGATCGTGTGGGGCACCAACCTGCCGGTCACCCGCACCCCGGACGCGCACTTCATGACCGAGGCCCGCTACCGCGGACAGAAGGTCGTGGTGGTGTCCCCGGACTACGGCGACCACACCAGGTTCGCCGACGACTGGCTGGCGGCGGCCCCCGGCACCGACGGGGCGCTGGCCATGGCGATGGGGCATGTGATCCTGACCGAGTTCTACCGCGACCGGCAGGTGCCGTACTTCACCGAGTACGCCAGGACGTACACCGATCTGCCGTTCCTGGTACGGCTGCGGACGCGCGCGGACGCGTACGTGCCCGACAAGTTCCTCACCGCCGCCGAGCTGCCCGAACCGCCCACGGAGGCAGCCGAGTTCAAGACGGTGCTGCTGGACGGGCGCACCGGGCGGCCGGTCGTGCCGAACGGTTCGCTGGGCTTTCGCTGGACCGACTCCGGGCAAGGCCGCTGGAACCTCCGGCTGGAGGGGGCCGACCCGCTGCTGACCCTGCACGGGCGGCCGGACGCCGAGGCGGTGGCCGTCGATCTGCCGCGGTTCGACACGGGAGCGGGGGAGTCCGGCGCCGTCCTGCGCCGCGGCGTCCCGGCGGTGCGCGTCGGCGGGCATCTGGTGACCACCGTGTTCGACCTCGTGCTCGCCCAGTACGGGGTGGCCCGCGAGGGCCTGCCCGGCCGGTGGCCGACCGGGTACGACGACCCCTCCGCCCCGTGCACCCCTGCCTGGCAGGAGGCGATCACCTCGGTGCCCGCCGGGGCAGCCGCGCGGGTGGCCCGGGAGTTCGCGCGCAACGCCGAACGCACCCAGGGCCGTTCGATGATCGCCATGGGCGCGGGCACCAACCACTGGTTCCACTCCGACCAGATCTACCGCTCGTTCCTCTCCCTGGTGATGCTCACCGGCAGCCAGGGGGTGAACGGCGGCGGCTGGGCGCACTACGTCGGGCAGGAGAAGATCCGGCCCCTGACCGGCTGGTTCCATCTCGCGTTCGGCCTGGACTGGCAGCGTCCCACCCGGCACATGGTGGGCACCCCGCTGTTCTGGCTGGCCACCGGCCAATGGCGCTACGAGGCGTTCGGCGCCGACACCCTGGCCAGTCCGCTCGGCGAGGGGCGACTGGCGGGGCGCACCCTCCCGGACTGCAACGCCCTTGCGGCCAGGCTGGGTTGGATGCCCTCGCACCCGGCATTCGATCGCAACCCGCTGCGGATCTGCGACGAGGCCGAGCAGGCGGGCAAGGAGGTGGGGGAGTACGTCGTCGAGGAACTGAAGGCGGGGCGGCTGCGGTTCGCCGCCGAGGACCCCGACGATCCGGCCAACTTCCCCCGGGTGCTGCTCATCTGGCGGGCGAACCTGTTCGCCTCGTCCATGAAGGGCCACGAGTACATGCTGCGGCATCTGCTGGGCACCGACGACGCGGTGACCGCGACCGAGACCCCGCCCCGGCTGCGCCCCACCGACGTGGTCTGGCGCGAGCCGGCCCCGGTGGGGAAGCTGGATCTGTCGGTGACGCTCGACTTCCGGATGACCAGCACCTGCCTGTTCTCCGACGTGGTGCTGCCCGCGGCGACCTGGTACGAGAAGTACGACCTGTCCTCCACCGACATGCATCCGTTCGTGCATGCCTTCAGCCCGGCCATCGCACCTCCGTGGCAGACCCGTACCGACTTCGACGCCTTCCACACCCTCGCCGCCGAGTTCTCCCGGCTGGCCGCCACCCATCTGGGGGTGCGGCGGGACGTGATCGCCGCGCCGCTCGCCCATGACACGGCGGACGAACTGGCCCAGCCCCAGGGGCGCGTACGGGACTGGAAGGCGGGGCAGTGCGAGCCGGTGCCCGGGAAGACCATGCCGAAGCTGATCGTGGTGGAGCGCGACTACACCGCGGTGGCCGCGAAGATGGCCGCCGTCGGCCCCCTGCTGGAGCGACTCGGCACCTCCACCAAGGGTCTGACCTGGACGCCGGACCAGGAGATCGACTACCTGCGCCGCCGCAACGGCACCGTGCGGGGCGGCATCGCCGACGGACGTCCCTCGATCGCCCGCGACGACCAGTTCTGCGAGGCGATCCTGGCCCTGTCCGGGACGACCAACGGCCGCCTGGCGGCCCTGTCGTTGGGCAGGCTCCAGGAGCGCGCCGGTGTCCATCTGGACGATCTCGCGCAGGCCCACCGCGACGACCGGATCACCTTCGAGGACACCCGCACCCAGCCCCGCGCGGTGTACACCTCGGCGGAGTGGTCCGGCACCGAGTCCGGTGGCCGCCGCTACTCGCCCTTCACGCTGAACGTCGAACGCCGCACGCCCTGGCACACCCTCACCGGCCGCCAGCACTTCTTCCTCGACCATGACTGGATGGCCGAGTTCGGTGAGCAACTCCCCGTCTACCGGCCGCCGTTGACCATGACCGCCCACTTCGGCGACCCCGGTCGCGCCCCGGACGGCCGCCCCGAACTCGTGGTGCGCTACCTGACCCCGCACTCGAAGTGGTCGATCCACTCCGAGTACCAGGAGAACCTGCACATGCTCACCCTCTTCCGCGGCGGTCCCGTGATCTGGATGAGCCCCCTGGACGCGGAGCGGATCGGCGTGACCGACAACGACTGGATCGAGGCGTACAACCGCAACGGCGTGGTCGCCTGTCGCGCCGTGGTCACCCATCGCATGCCGCGGGGCACGGTGTTCATGTACCACACCATGGACCGGCATCTGAACGTGCCGAAGACAGAGACCTCGGGCCTGCACGGCGGCGGCGACAACTCCCTCACCCGCCTGTTGATCAAGCCCACCCATCTCATCGGCGGATACGCCCAGTTCTCCTACGGCTTCAACTACATCGGCCCCACCGGCAACCAGCGTGACGAGATCACCGTCATCCGCCGCCGGTCCCAGGAGGTGCGGTTCTGATGCGCGTGATGGCACAGGTCGCCATGGTGATGAACCTCGACAAGTGCATTGGCTGCCACACCTGTTCGGTCACGTGCAAGCAGACCTGGACCAACCGGCCGGGCGCCGAGTACATGTGGTTCAACAACGTCGAGACCAGGCCCGGCACCGGCTACCCCCGCCGCTACGAGGACCAGGAGCGGTGGAAGGGCGGCTGGACCCTGAACCGCCGCGGCAGGCTGACGCTGCGGGCGGGCGGACGGCTGCGCAGACTGGCGACCCTCTTCTACAACCCCGAACTGCCCTCCCTCGACGACTTCTACGAGCCCTGGACCTACGACTACCGGCGGCTGACCACCGCCCCGCTCTCCGAGGACTTCCCGAGCGCCCGCCCCAAGTCCCAGTTGACCGGCCGGGACATGACCCCGGCGCACGGCCCCAGCTGGGACGACAGCCTGGCCGGAACCGCCGCCCACGCCTCTGCCGACCCGAACCTGGCGGGCCTCGTGGAACGGGTGCGGCTGGAGTTCGAGCACACCTTCATGTTCTATCTGCCGCGGATCTGCGAGCACTGCCTCAACCCGTCCTGCGTCGCCTCGTGCCCGTCGGGCGCGATGTACAAGCGGGAGGAGGACGGCATCGTGCTGGTGGACCAGGACCGCTGCCGCGGCTGGCGGTTCTGCGTCTCCGGCTGCCCGTACAAGAAGGTGTACTTCAACCACCGCACCGGCAAGGCCGAGAAGTGCACCTTCTGCTACCCGCGCATCGAGGCCGGGCAGCCCACCGTCTGCTCGGAGACCTGCGTGGGCCGGCTGCGCCACCTCGGCGTGCTGCTCTACGACGCCGACGCGGTCCGGGCCGCGGCGTCGGTGAAGGACGAACGCGACCTGTACGAAGCGCAGTTGTCGGTCTTCCTCGACCCCGAGGACCCGCGGGTGCGCGCGGCGGCCGAGCGGGACGGCGTCGCCCACGACTGGATCGAGGCCGCCCGGCGCTCCCCGGTGTACGCGCTCGTCAAGAAGCACAAGGTCGCGCTGCCGCTCCATCCGGAGTACCGCACCCTGCCGATGGTCTGGTACGTGCCCCCGCTGTCCCCGGTCACCGACGCGGTGCACGCCACCGGCTACCACGACGACGACCCCGACCACGTCTTCGCCGCCATCGACGCCCTGCGCATCCCCATGGAGTATCTCGCCCGGCTCCTCACCGCCGGAGACACGGCCGTCATCGAGCGGGTGCTGCGCAAGCTGACCGCGCTGCGCGTCCACATGCGGGCCCGGCAGCTCGGCGACCCGGTGGACCAGGCACTGCTCGACTCGGTCGGCGCCGACGCGGCGGACCTCGAGGACCTGTACCGGCTGCTGGCCATCGCCAAGTACGACGACCGCTACGTCGTCCCCAAGGCGCACGCCGAGGACTCCGGCGCCCTGATGGCCCAGCACTGCTCGCTGGACCACCCCGACGAGGAGGAGCGGGACGCCGTACCGCCGCCGCTGCCCGGAGCGGTCGTACCGGACGGTGGTGGCAGCCGGTTCCGCGACAGCGACGGGACGGTGCGCTTCAACCTCCTCGGCTGGAACGGCACCGGCCCCGCCCCCGGGCTCTTCGGCGACGGGAGCGAGAGATGATCCGCCGCCGCGCCCGGCACATGGCCGCCGACACGCCCCTGGTGCACCGCATGGCCTCGATCCTGCTGCGCTACCCGGACGAGACGGTGCTCGCCCGCCTCGACGACATCGCCGCCGCGCTCCCGGCGATCGGCGCCCCGGCCGACCGCGCCCGGCTCGGCGCGGCCTGCGACCATCTGCGGCGCCGCACGCCCACCGAGGCCGCCGTGCGCTACGTGGACACCTTCGACCACACCCGCCGCCGCAGTCTGCACCTGACCTACTACCGGCACGGCGACAGCCGCGCCCGCGGCATGGCTCTGCTCGCCCTCAAACACGCCTACCGGCAGGCCGGTCACGAGCCGCCCGAGAGTGAACTCCCCGACTTCCTCCCGCTGATCCTGGAGTTCGCCGCCCTCGCCCCGCGGCCCGGCCACCGCGTCCTGTTGCAGTGCCGGGCCGGGCTCGAACTGCTGCGGCGGGCGCTCCACGAACACGACGAGCCGTACGGCGGCGTCCTCGACACCCTCTGCGGCCGACTGCCCGAGCCGGGCCGCCACGAGCGCGCCACATGGCACCGGCTCGCGACCGAGGGGCCACCGGGCGAGCGGGTCGGCCTGGAGCCCTTCGGCCCACCGGAACAGACCGGACTGGCAGTCGACTTGAGCACTTCGCGCGCAGAGGAGGGCCGGTGAGTTCCTGGGACCTGTGGTGGTGGGTCATCCTGCCCTACCTCGCCCTCGCCACCTTCGTCGTCGGCCACATCTGGCGCTGGCGCTACGACCAGTTCGGCTGGACCAGCCGCTCCACCCAACTCCAGGAGGGCAGGCTGCTGAAGTGGGGCGGGCCGCTCTTCCACTACGGCGCCCTCGCCGCCATCGCCGGTCATGTGCTCGGCATCCTCGTCCCCGCGTCGCTGACCCGCCGACTGGGGATCCCCGAGCAGACCTACCGCTGGTTCTCCTCCGTCGGCGGCACGCTCGCCGCGCTCGCCGTCCTCGCGGGGGTCGCGATCCTCGCCTTCCGCCGCACCACCGTGCCGCGCGTACGGGCCACCACCAGCCCCGTCGACTGGCTCGCCCTGATCCTGCTGGCCGTCGTGATCGTGCTCGGCACCATCCCCACCCTGGGCGTCAACCTCCTCGGCGGCGGCTACGACTACCGGGGCAGCGTCGCCCTGTGGTTCCGCGGCCTGTTCGCCGGTGCCCCCGACGTCGACGCCATCTCCCACGCCCCGCTCATCTACCAGGTCCACGCCACCGCCGCCTGGGCCATCCTCGCCGTGTGGCCCTTCACCAGGCTGGTGCACGCCTGGAGCGTCCCGCTCTGGTATCTGTGGCGTCCGTTCGTCCTCTACCGCTCCCGCACCGCGACCCACCCCGCCGAACCCGGCACCAGCGGACGCCGCTGGCGTCGTATCGGCACCCGCTACTGACACAGAAGGCACACGACCGCCATGCAGAAGTTCTCCCTCGATGCCCGCGTCCGCGAACACCTGGAGCGGGCCGCCGCGTCCCCGACCGGCCGGAGCGCCGAAACCCTCTACGGCGGTCACGAGCACACCCTGCGCCAGACCCTCATCGCCCTGCGCGCCGACACCGCTCTGGCCGAACACGAGAACCCCGGCGAGGCGACGCTTCTGGTGCTGCGTGGCCGGGTACGGCTGCGCAGCGGCGACGACGCGTGGGAGGGCATGGCCGGCGACCTGCTCCTCGTGCCGCCCGCCCGCCACAGCCTGGAGGCCCTCGAAGACGCCGCCGCCCTGCTGACGGTCGCCAAGACCGCCTGACCCACACCGCGTTCGCCGTCGGCTCGCCGCCCACGCCACCGGGCCGACGGCTAGGATCCCGTCCTGAACCGGCCCCCCTGAGGGGTACGCAACGGACGGATCACCCGCGATGACTGACCCTCACACCACCGCCCCCGACCCCGGCAGCCCGGCCCCCGTACCGCGCCTGCTGTGCGACACCCGGGCCCTCGCCGAACTCCCCGACGCCCCGGCCGGGGCCCTGTGGAAGCTGGCCGAGTCCGGGCGCCAGCTCGACGCCAACGTCGTGCGTCTGCCGCCAGGGCACCAGGTGGACACCCACACCGAGCCGGACCTCGACGTCCTCCTCCTCGTCCTGTCCGGCGGCGGCACGCTGACCGCGCAGGACGATCCCCAGCAGCTGACCGAGGGCGCCCTGCTCTGGCTGCCGCACGGTTCCACCCGGAGCCTGGCCGCGGGGGAACACGGCCTGTCGTACCTCACCGTCCACCGACGCCGCCCCGGCATGCAGATCCGCTCCCGCCGGGCCGCGACCGGCTGAGCCGGCACGGCCAGGGGTCGAAGGCGATGGGCCCGGCGCGTGTCGGTGCCGCCGTCGATAGGGTGGTCCCCATGGAACCGGTGGTGGTCAGTGCGTGTCTGACGGGTGTGCCCTGTCGGTACAACGGGCGCGTGGTGGAGTCGGAGCGGGGAAGGGCGCTGGCCGCCGAGGGAAGCGCGGTCGTGTTCTGCCCCGAGGTGGCGGGCGGTCTGTCCACCCCGCGTGAACCGGCCGAGATCGTCGGCGGGGACGGCGAGGACGTGCTGGAGGGCCGCGCCAGGGTGGTCGACATCACGGGTGTGGACCGCACCGAGCAGTTCCTGGACGGCGCGCGTCAGGTGCTGGCCGCCGCCCGTGCCGCCGGGGCCCGCAAGGCGCTCCTGATGGCCCGCAGCCCGTCGTGCGGGTGCGGACAGATCTATGACGGTACGTTCAGCGGCACCCTGCGCCCCGGGGACGGTGTGGCGGCGGCGCTGCTGCGGCGTCACGGCATCGAGGTGGATCCGGTCTGACGGGGCGTCAACTTCCGCAGAGGTAGCGGGGGTTGGCCCGGCGCCGCTCTCCGTCGAGCGGGGCGCCGGGCCGGACGTATCCGTCAGGACAGGCAGCCGACATGGGCGAGGGCCTGCTTGAGCAGGACGCCCTGGCCGCCCGGCATCTCGTTCTGCACCACGACCGAGGACGCCTCCTGCGGGCTGAACCACTCCAGGTCGAGCGCGTCCTGGCGCGGTCGGCAGTCGCCGGACACGGGAACGATGTAGGCGAGCGACACCGCGTGCTGGCGGGGATCGTGGAACGGGGTGATCCCCTGCATCGGGAAGTACTCGGCCACGGTGAAGGGCTGCAAGGACGGCGGCACGCGGGGGAGCGCCACCGGCCCGAGGTCCTTCTCCAGATGACGCAGGAGGGCGTCCCGGACCCGCTCGTGGTGCAGGACCCGCCCGGAGACGAGCGCGCGGCTGACGGTCCCGTCGGGGCCGATCCTCAACAGCAGGCCGATGCTGGTGACTTCGCCGCTCTCGTCGACGCGCACGGGCACCGCTTCCACGTACAGGATCGGCATGCGGGCACGCGCCAGCTCGAGGTCGTCGGGGGCCAGCCAGCCGGGCGTGGTTTCGGTCGTGTCAGGCATTGCCCGATCGTACGGCGACAGGCCCGCGCCGTGTGCGTGGTGCTCCAGGTCAGACGGATCTCACACCGGACCGGGTGACCGGCGGGTCCCGGTACCCGCCTGTTCCGCGCGTCCGGTGGCGCGGGATGCTGGAGGTATGGAGA
Source organism: Streptomyces sp. NPDC104371 (assembly GCF_055583785.1). Classification (NCBI taxonomy): domain Bacteria; kingdom Bacillati; phylum Actinomycetota; class Actinomycetes; order Kitasatosporales; family Streptomycetaceae; genus Streptomyces; species Streptomyces sp. NPDC104371. The sequence goes on along the minus strand of NZ_JBVJNF010000001.1, from coordinate 1,111,201 downwards.
TCGAGGTGCTGGTCGTGCCGGACTGCCCGAACGAGAAGGTCGCCGCCGAACGGCTGCGGCAGGCCCTGGACGACGTGGGGCTGAGCGAGGTCGGCTTCACCACACGGGTGATCACCGAGGAGGCCGAGGCCGAGCGGAGCGGCTTCACGGGCTCCCCGACCGTCCTGATCGACGGCCGCGACCCGTTCGCCGAGCCCGGCCGCACGCCAGGGCTGGCCTGCCGGGTGTACCGCACGCCCGAGGGCCTGTCCGGCGCTCCCAGCACCGAGCAGCTACGTCAGGTGCTCACCCCCTGACGACAGCCGAGCCCGACAACAGACCGCCCCGGCCGGATGCGATCCGGCCGGGGCGGTCCGTGTGCTCAGGCGGCGGTGGTCACGCCAGCGTCGCCAGGGCGTCGTTCCACGTCGCCGACGGGCGCATCGTCGCCGCGGCCTTCGCCGGGTCGGGCTGGTAGTAGCCGCCGATGTCGGCCGGCTTGCCCTGGACGGCGATCAGCTCGTCGACGATCTTCTGCTCGTTCGCGGCGAGCGTCTCGGCGAGCGGCGCGAACGCCTTCGCCAGCTCCGCGTCGTCGGTCTGCCGGGCCAGCTCCTGCGCCCAGTACAGGGACAGGTAGAAGTGGCTGCCGCGGTTGTCGATGCCGCCGACGCGACGGGTCGGGGACTTGTCCTCGTTGAGGAACGTCGCCGTGGCGCGGTCGAGGGTGTCGGCGAGGACCTGGGCGCGGGCGTTGCCGGTGGTCTTCGCGTACTGCTCGAGGGACGGCACCAGGGCGAAGAACTCGCCGAGCGAGTCCCAGCGCAGGTAGTTCTCCTTGACGAGCTGCTGGACGTGCTTCGGCGCGGAACCGCCGGCGCCCGTCTCGAACAGGCCGCCGCCCGCCATCAGCGGGACGACCGACAGCATCTTGGCGCTGGTGCCCAGCTCCAGGATCGGGAACAGGTCCGTGAGGTAGTCACGGAGGACGTTGCCGGTGACGGAGATGGTGTTCTCGCCGCGGCGGATGCGCTCCACCGACAGCTTGGTGGCCTCGATCGGGGACAGGATGCGGATGTCCAGGCCCTCGGTGTCGTGCTCCGGCAGGTACTGCTCGACCTTGGCGATGAGGTTGGCGTCGTGGGCGCGGTTCGCGTCCAGCCAGAACACCGCGGGGTCACCGGTGGCGCGGGCGCGCGTGACGGCGAGCTTCACCCAGTCCTTGATCGGGGCGTCCTTGGCCTGGCAGGCGCGGAAGATGTCGCCGGCCGAGACGGTCTGCTCCAGGACGACGGTGCCGTTCTGGTCGACCAGGCGGACCGTGCCCGTGGTCGCGATCTCGAAGGTCTTGTCGTGGCTGCCGTACTCCTCGGCCTTCTGCGCCATGAGGCCGACGTTGGCGACGGAGCCCATGGTGGACGGGTCGTACGCGCCGTGGGCGCGGCAGTCCTCGATCACGGCCTGGTACACGCCCGAGTAGCTGCTGTCCGGCAGCACCGCGAGGGTGTCGTGCTCCTGGCCGTCCGGGCCCCACATGTGGCCGGAGGTGCGGATCATGGCCGGCATGGAGGCGTCCACGATCACGTCGGAGGGCACGTGGAGGTTGGTGATGCCCTTGTCGGAGTCGACCATGGCCAGCTCCGGGCCCTCGGCCAGCTCGGCGTCGAAGGAGGCCTTGATCTCGGCGCCCTCCGGCAGGGCCTCGAGGCCCTTGAAGATGCCGCCCAGACCGTCGTTCGGGGTCAGACCGGCCGCGGCGAACGTCTCGCCGTACTTCGCGAACGTCTTCGGGAAGAAGGCGCGCACGACGTGACCGAAGATGATCGGGTCGGAGACCTTCATCATCGTGGCCTTCAGGTGCACGGAGAAGAGGACGCCCTCCTCCTTGGCGCGGGCGACCTGCGCGGTCAGGAACTCGCGCAGCGCGGCGACGCGCATCACGGAGGCGTCGACGACCTCGCCCTCGAGGACCGGCACCGACTCGCGCAGCACGGTGGTGGAGCCGTCGTCGCCCTTCAGCTCGATGCGCAGCGCACCGGCCTCGGAGATCACCACGGACTTCTCGGTGGAGCAGAAGTCGTCCGCGGCCATGGTCGCCACGTTGGTCTTGGACTCGGGGGTCCAGGCGCCCATGCGGTGCGGGTGGCTCTTGGCGTAGTTCTTGACCGAGGCGGGGGCGCGGCGGTCGGAGTTGCCCTCACGCAGGACCGGGTTCACGGCGGAACCCTTGATCTTGTCGTAGCGGGCGCGGATCTCGCGCTCCTCGTCGGTCTTCGGGTCGTCCGGGTAGTCCGGCAGCGCGTAGCCCTGGCCCTGCAGCTCCGCGATCGCGGTCCTGAGCTGCGGGATGGACGCCGAGACGTTCGGCAGCTTGATGATGTTGGCCGCGGGGTTCTTGGCCAGCTCGCCCAGCTCGGCGAGGGCGTCCGGGATGCGCTGGTCCTCCTGGAGGTACTCCGGGAACACGGCGATGATGCGCCCGGCCAACGAGATGTCACGCGTCTCCACCGTGACACCCGCCTGCGAGGCGTACGCCTGGACCACCGGCAGGAAGGAATACGTCGCCAGGGCCGGGGCCTCGTCAGTGTGTGTGTAAATGATGGTCGAGTCAGTCACCGGGTGCTCCGCTCCACGTCTGCAACATTGCTCGACATCAAGATATCTCGTGATCGCCCCTGACTCGACAGCGGTTCCGCTCGGTACCGGTCGCCTGCCCGCCCGGCGCGCGGTCAGTGCTCGTCGAACGACCCGTGCCGCCCGGCCCCCGCCGTGAAGCGGGCCGCGCCCGGCAGGCCCTTGGCCAGCACCTTCATGCCGTGACGCAGCTCGCCCCGCAGCGCCTCGGCCTCCGTCAGCCCCTCCTGGTCGAGGACCGAGGCGCGGTCGCCGCGCAGGCAGTCCTGCGGGAAGCGGGCGAGGGCGGCGGCCAGCTCCTCGGCCTCCGCGCGGGCGCGCCCCGTCGGCACGACGCGATTGGCGAGCCCCATCTCGTACGCCTCACGGGCCGGTACGGGACGGCCGGTGAGGATCATGTCCAGCGCGCGACCGGTGCCGATCAGCCGCGGCAGCCGTACCGTCCCGCCGTCGATGAGCGGCACGCCCCAGCGGCGGCAGAAGACCCCGAACACCGCGTCCTCCTCGGCGACGCGCAGATCGCACCACAGCGCCAGTTCGAGCCCGCCCGCCACCGCGTGCCCCGCGACCGCCGCGATCACCGGCTTGGACAGCCGCATACGGGTCGGCCCCATCGGGCCGTCGCCGTCCTCGGCCACGCGGTTGCCGCGCTCGGTGCCCACCGCCTTCAGATCGGCGCCCGCGCAGAACGTCCCGCCCTCGCCCCACACCACGGCCACCCGCGCCGACGCGTCCGCCTCGACCTCCCGGAAGGCGTCGGCGAGCGCGGCGGCGGTCGGCCCGTCCACCGCGTTGCGGGCCTCGGGCCTGGAGAGGACGACGGTGGCGACATGCCCCTGGCGCTCGATCCGGACCGGCATCAGGCCGCCCCTTTCACTCGGTTCCTTGACCTCGACATTGCTTGGGGTTCTAGCGTTTGTCCCATGAGTATGGAAGCCACCGCCTGGCAGCAACTGCACAGCGTCATGACCGCACGGCAGGAGCGCAGACCCTTCGCCCGCGCCACCCTGCGCCGCATCGGCGCCTTCGCGCGCCCGCACCGCCGCCGTATCGCGCGGTTCGTCGTGCTCAGTGTGGTGACCGCGCTGCTCGCCGTCGCGACCCCCGTCCTGGCCGGCCGCGTCGTGGACGTGATCGTCTCGCACGGCGACCGGGGCACGGTCGTACGGCTGTCCCTGCTCATCGCCGTCATCGCGCTCGCCGAGGCGGCACTCGGCCTCCTCGGCCGCAGGCTGTCGGCCACGCTCGGCGAAGGCCTCATCCTCGACCTGCGCACCGCCGTGTTCGACCATGTGCAGCGCATGCCGGTCGCGTTCTTCACCCGGACCCGTACGGGAGCGCTGGTCAGCCGTCTCAACAACGACGTCATCGGCGCCCAGCGCGCCTTCAGCAACACCCTGTCCGGCGTCGTCGGCAACATCGTCACGCTGCTGCTCACGCTCGTCGTGATGCTCACCCTGTCCTGGCAGATCACCCTGCTCGCCCTGGTCCTGCTGCCGGTCTTCGTCCTGCCCGCGCGGCGCATGGGCGGGCGGATGGCGCGCCTGCAACGCGAGGCCGCCGACCTCAACGCCGCCATGGGCAACCGGATGACCGAGCGCTTCTCCGCGCCCGGCGCCACCCTCGTCAAGCTCTTCGGGCGGCCGGAGGACGAGTCCGCCGAGTTCGCCGCGCGCGCCCGGCGGGTGCGCGACATCGGGGTACGGACGGCGATGGCGCAGTCCGCGTTCATCACCGCGCTCACCCTGGTCTCCGCCCTCGCGCTCGCCCTGGTCTACGGCCTCGGCGGCTGGTTCGCCCTCGGCGGCACCCTGGAGCCGGGCGCGGTCGTCTCGCTGGCCCTGCTGCTCACCCGCCTCTACGCGCCGCTCACCTCCCTCGCGGGCGCACGCGTCGAGGTGATGAGCGCCCTCGTCAGCTTCGAGCGGGTCTTCGAAGTCCTCGACCTCGAACCGCTGGTCCGGGAGAAGGCGGAGCCGCGGCGGGTCCCCGACGGCCCGGTGGCGGTGGAGTTCGACCGGGTCCGCTTCGGCTACCCGTCCGCCGACAAGGTCTCCCTGGCCTCGCTGGAAGAGGTGGCCGCCCTGGACACGCGCGGCGGCACCGAGATCCTGCGCGGCATCTCCTTCCGCGCCGAACCCGGGCAGACCGTCGCGCTCGTGGGCTCCTCCGGCGCCGGGAAGTCCACCATCGCCGGACTGCTGCCCCGGCTCTACGACGTGGACGAGGGCGCCGTCCGCGTCGGCGGCGTCGACGTACGTGACCTGAGCGCCACCTCGCTGCGCGAGACCCTCGGCATGGTCACGCAGGACGGCCATCTGTTCCACGACACCGTACGGGCCAACCTGCTGCTGGCCCGCCCGGACGCCGCCGAGGACGACCTGTGGGACGCGCTGGGCCGCTCCCGGCTCGACGATCTCGTACGGTCCCTGCCCGACGGACTCGACACCGTCGTCGGCGAGCGCGGCTACCGGCTGTCCGGCGGCGAACGCCAGCGCATGACCATCGCCCGGCTGCTGCTGGCCCGTCAGCGCGTCGTCATCCTGGACGAGGCCACCGCCCATCTGGACAACACCTCGGAGGCGGCGGTCCAAGAGGCCCTCACGGAGGCGCTCTCGGGCCGTACCGCCGTCGTCATCGCCCACCGGCTGTCCACCGTGCGCGCCGCCGACGTGATCCTCGTGGTCGAGTCGGGCCGGATCGTGGAGCGGGGCACGCACCATGAACTCCTCGCGGCGGGCGGGCGATACGCGCAGTTGTACCGCACCCAGTTCGAGAAGGCGGGCGTACCGCCGGAGGCCGAACCGGAGACCGTCGGGTAAGGACAGCAGGTCCCGGGGTCCCAGGGCCGTTCGGCCCCTGTTGCCCGTCACACCCACTGACTTCACTGGTCCCGCGGTCCCGTCGTCCCGCTTGCCCGCGGTGCGGCGGGACTTGTGGTGCGCGGGCGGACTGGACGGCGTCGTACGAGGGAGCCTGCACGGAGCCGGACGCGGCGACCGCCGACCGCACGGGCACACCCACCCATCGACCCGCGCGGGCCACCGGCCCGCACCGAGCACGAGCGAGGCGGACCGACCCCGATGACCAGCAGCACTGCCACCGTGCACCAGCTCACCACCACGGCCCCGGACGACGGAGGGCGAGGGGAGATCACGCAGGAGGGCACGACCGGGGCGTCCCGTGCCTTCGCCTGGATGCTGATCATCACCGGGGCGCTCGGGGTTCTCTCCTCGTTCGTGATCACCATCGACAAGATCGAACTGCTGCGGAACCCGAACTTCGTCCCGGCCTGCAACCTGAGCCCGGTGGTGTCCTGTTCGAACGTGATGACCAGTGACCAGGCGTCCGTGTTCGGCTTCCCCAACCCGCTGATCGGGCTCGGTGCCTACGCGGTCGTGGTCGCGGCCGGCGCGGCGCTGCTGGCCGGGGCCCGCTACCGGGGCTGGTTCTGGCTCGGGCTCAACGCGGGCGGGCTGCTCGGGGTGGGCTTCTGCATGTGGCTGATGAGCCAGGCGCTGTACGAGATCGGCTCGTTGTGCCTGTGGTGCTGCCTGGCGTGGGTCGCCACCATCGTCTTCTTCTGGTACACCACCGTGCACAACCTCCGGCACGGCATCATCCGGGCCCCGAGGGCGCTGGTCGCCGGGGTGCAGGAGTTCCACTGGGTGGTGCCGGTCACCTGGTGTCTGACCATCGTGATGCTGATCGCCACGCGCTTCTGGTCCTACTGGCAGACGCTGCTCTGACCTCCCGCTTCACCGCCGCTACCACCCCTTCCGCCATCTGCCGGTCCCGGTGTCGAGGTCCATGTATGTCCGTCTTGCTCCGATCCGGGGGCGGGCTCGGGACGTTGGGCCCTTCGACCGGGACCTTGCGGGGGCCCTTCGGCCCTATCCGGACCAGGTACCCAGGCGCCGATCATGATGCGCGGCCGGGAAGGGTCGTGGCCGTGGTCGTCTCTCGCACCCAGGTCGCTTCCCGGCCCGTCACGCACACGCCCAGGGAGGATGCCGTCCGGTGGACGAGGCACAGATAGAACAAGTGGGGACCGCGCCGACGCGCACCGAGGTCTCCGTGACGGACGGATCGTCCGGACAGGTGGAGGATGTTTCGCGGCGGCCGGCGTGGGTGGAGTGGCTGACGACCACTGACCACAAGAAGATCGGCACGATGTATCTGGTCAGCGCGCTGATCTTCTTCATCGTCGGTGGCCTGCTCGCCTTGCTGATGCGTGCCGAACTGGCCCGGCCGGGCATGCAGCTCATGTCGACCGAGCAGTTCAACCAGGCCTTCACGATGCATGGTTCGATCATGCTGCTGCTGTTCGCGATGCCGCTGTTCACCGGCTTCGCGAACTGGATCATGCCGCTGCAGATCGGCGCCCCCGACGTCGCCTTCCCGCGACTGAACATGCTGGCCTACTGGTTCTTCCTGTTCGGTTCGACGATCGCGGCCCTCGGCTTCCTGACCCCGGACGGGGCCGCCGACTTCGGCTGGTTCCTCTACGCCCCGCTGTCCGACAGCGTCCACTCGCCCGGCCTCGGCGCCGACCTGTGGATCATGGGTGTGGCGCTCTCCGGCTTCGGCTCGATCTTCGGTGCGGTCAACTTCATCACCACGATCGTCTGCATGCGCGCCCCCGGCATGACCATGTTCCGCATGCCGATCTTCGTGTGGAACGTGCTGCTGACCTCCCTGCTCGTCCTCATGACGTTCCCGGTCCTCGCCGCGGCGCTCTTCGCGCTCGAGTGCGACCGCAAGTTCGGCGGCCACATCTTCGACGCGGCCAACGGCGGAGCGCTGCTGTGGCAGCACCTCTTCTGGTTCTTCGGCCATCCAGAGGTCTACATCCTGGCGCTGCCGTTCTTCGGCATCGTCTCCGAAGTCATCCCGGTCTTCAGCCGTAAGCCGATGTTCGGCTACATGGGCCTGGTCGGGGCGACCATCGCCATCGCCGGTCTGTCGGTGACCGTGTGGGCGCACCACATGTACGTCACGGGCGGTGTGCTGCTGCCGTTCTTCTCCTTCATGACCTTCCTGATCGCGGTACCGACAGGTGTGAAGTTCTTCAACTGGATCGGCACCATGTGGAAGGGCAGTCTGTCCTTCGAGACACCGATGCTCTGGACGATGGGCTTCCTCGTCACCTTCGTCTTCGGTGGTCTGACCGGTGTCATGCTGGCCTCGCCGCCGCTGGACTTCCACGTCTCCGACACGTACTTCGTCGTCGCGCACTTCCACTACACGCTCTTCGGTACGGTCGTGTACGCGATGTTCGCCGGATTCCACTTCTGGTGGCCGAAGTTCACCGGCAAGATGCTCGACGAGCGGCTCGGGAAGATCACCTTCTGGACGCTGACGGCCGGCTTCCACCTCACGTTCCTGGTGCAGCACTGGCTGGGCGTGGAGGGCATGCCGCGCCGGTACGCGGACTACCTGGCCGCGGACGGCTTCACCACCCTCAACACCCTGTCCACCATCGGCTCGTTCCTGCTCGGTCTGTCGGTGCTGCCCTTCTTCTACAACGTGTGGAAGACGGCCAAGTACGGCAAGAAGGTCGAGGTCGACGACCCGTGGGGCTACGGCCGTTCGCTGGAGTGGGCCACCTCCTGCCCGCCGCCGCGGCACAACTTCGCCTCGCTGCCGCAGATCCGGTCCGAGTCCCCGGCGTTCGACCTGCACCACCCCGAGATCGCCGCACTCGAGAAGGCGAGCTGACCCGTGTCCCGGACCGTGCTCGCCCTCGGGGCCGCGCTGGTGACCGCCGCCGGCTGTGTCTGGTACCTGCCGGCGCTGGCCGACCTGCGTGCCGGTGCCGACCGCACCGTCTCCCGCCGCACCGCCGCGGCGGCCACCGTGAGCGGCTGGACCACGCTCGCCGTCGTCGCCGCACTGCTGCTCGTGACCCGAGCCTGGTGGCTCCCCTGCGCCGCCGCCCTCCTGGGCGCTGCCGTCACCGGCGGCGTCCGGGCGCGGGCGATCGTGCAGCGCCGACGTGAGACGCGCGAAACCGCCCGTCAGTGGGCGGAGTTGCGCGCCGGCACGGTCCGGGACCGGGTGGACCACTCTCGGGGCATCTTCGTCGTCGTGGTCGCCTGCGGGCTGGCCATGGCCGCGCTCACCGCGGTCATGACCCTGGCCGCGGGTCCCGAGGACAGCCTGCACTGGGTGCTGGCCGTCGCCGCTCCGGCCGTGGTGGTGGGGCTGTTCCTCACGGCCGCGATCACCTGCACCCATGTGTCGCGCCGTACGGCGACCAGCCACGCGCGCGCTTCGCGCTAGCGCTGGTCGCACCACGGCGCCGGGCCCCGGCTCACCCCGGAACGGGTGAGCCGGGGCCCTTTGCCGTCGGCGGGTGCCGTCAGGCCAGGGTGACCTCGACCGGCAGCTTCTTGATGCCGTTGACGAAGTTGGAGCGGACGCGGGGGATGTCACCGGCCAGCCGGATGTCCGCGATGCGCGGGATCAGCTCCTCGAACATGATGCGGATCTCGGTACGGGCCAGCAGATTGCCCAGACACAGATGCGGGCTGCCCTTGCCGAAGGTGACATGGTCGTTGTTCTGCCGGGTGACATCGAAGTCGTACGGGTTGCCGAAGACCTTCTCGTCGCGGTTGCCGGAGGCGAACCACATCACGACCTTGTCGCCTTCCTTGATCCGCTTGCCGCCCAGCTCCACCTCGCGGGTCGCGGTGCGCCGGAAGTGGTAGAGGGGCGAGGCCCAGCGCAGGAACTCCTCCACCGCGCCCGGGATGAGCGAGGGGTCGTCCTTGAGGCGGGCCAACTGCTCCGGGTGCTGGAGCAGCGCCAGCAGGGAGTGCGAGATGGTGTGGCGGGTGGTCTCGTTGCCCGCGACCACCAGCAGCAGGAAGTAGTTGTCGAAGTCCTGCGCGGACAGCGGGACTCCGTCGCGGGGCGTCGCGTTGACGAGCTGCGAGACGAGGTCGGTGCCGTCACCGCCGCGGCGCTCCCGGGCGAGTGCGCGGCCGTACTCGAAGACCTCGATCGAGGCGGGGGAGCGGAAGGGCAGATCGCGGTACTTCTCGCTCTCCTCGGTGTTCAGCAGGACGTCCGCGTAGTCCGGGTCGGTGTTGCCGATGATCCGGTTGCCCCAGTCGATGAGCTGCTGGTTGTCCTCCGGCGGTACGTCGAGGAGGCGGGCGAGGACGTTGATGGGGAAGTCGGCGGACACCTCCTTGACGAAGTCGAAGGTGCCCTTGGCCAGGGCCGCGTCGAGCGTCCGTGCGGTCAGGCCGCGCAGGAAGTCGCCGTAGCTGCTGATGACGTTGGCGCCGAACTGCCGCTGGATCACGCTGCGCAGGGCGCGGTGGCGGACACCGTCCATCTCCAGGATGGAGGCGCGCTTCTTGATCTGGTCGTCGTCGACCTCTTCGAGGTTGACGAACTTCGTGGAGGTGAACGTCTCCGCGTCGCGGTCGACCCGGGCGATGTCGGCGTGGTGAGTGATCGACCAGAAGCCGGAGTTGGGCGCCTCCTCGGGCTGCCAGTGCACCGGCTCCTCGTGGCGCAGGGTGTGGAACATCCGCCACGGGGTGACCCCGTCGGCGAAGTTGTCGAGGTTCGCGAGGTCGACCTGGTCGAGCGGGAGCGGCTCGGCGAGGGCGGCGCGCAGTTCGGCGCCGGTGGTGGGGTGGGCGGGGACCGTGGGACTCGTCATGGTGGTGCGCCTCCTGGGCGACGGGACGACGGGGCGGGCGGGAGGAAGAGGTGGGACGGTGGCGGCGGGGCCGTCACAGGTGCTGGGCGTACTCCGTGAACTCCCAGTCGGTGATGTGCCGTTCGAAGCGCTCGACCTCGTTGCGCTTGTAGGCGAGGAAGGAGGCGGTGAACTCCTTGCCGAGCACCTCGGACAGGGCCGTGTCCGCCTCCAGCGCGTCGAGCGCGGCGGGCAGATCCTTCGGCAGCAGGGCCGCGCGGGCGGTGTCGTAGCCGTAGCCCTCCAGCGGGGCCGGGGGCTCCTCGCCCGCCCGGACGCCGAGCAGTGCGGCGGCGAGGGTGCCCGCGATGAGCAGATACGGGTTGGCGCCCGCGTCGCCGAGGCGCAGTTCGAGACGGGCGCCCGAGCCGCGCTCCGGAGGGATGCGGACCATGGCGCTGCGGTTGTCCAGCCCCCAGTCGATCAGCCAGGGCGCGAGGGTGTCGGGCCCGAACCGCTTGTAGGAGTTGACCGTCGGATTGGCCAGCGCCGCGAGCGCGGGGGCGTGGGCGAGGATGCCCGCCACGGCGTGGCGCGCGGTGGCGGACAGGCCGTACGCCCCGGCGGGGTCGTCGAAGGCGTTGCGGCTCTCCGTCGCGTCGGTGGTCTCGCAGGACAGATGGAGATGGAAGCCGGAACCGCCCGAGTCCCCGAAGGGCTTGGCCATGAAGGTCGCCACGTTCCCTTCCTTGCGGGCCAGTTCCTTGACGGCGGCCTTGAAGCGGAAGGCGCGGTCGGCGGCGTCGAGGGCCGCGGAGTGGGTCAGGTTGATCTCGTACTGGCCGCCGTCGAACTCGTGGTTCCCGGTGACGACTCCGAGGTCGGCGTCGCGCAACTGCCGCAGCGTGCGCAGCAGATGGTTGCCGGGGTCGGCGCGCAGCCCGGCGGTGTAGACGGTGCCGGTGGCCTCCGGGGAGCGGCGCCAGCCGGTGGCCGTGCCGGGGGCGGGCTCCAGCAGGAAGTACTCCAGCTCGGGGCCGACCACCGGGCGCAGCCCCTGCTCGGTACATCGGGCCAGTACGCCGCGCAGCAGGTCGCGGGGTGATTCGGCGGCTGCCCGGCCGGTCCCCGCGTCGGTGACGTTGCCCAGGCACCAGGCGACGCCCGGCTCCCAGGGCAGGGTCACGAGGGTGTCGAGGTCCGGGTGGACGGTGACGTCGGGCAGTCCGGCGTCGAGCCCTCCGGCGACCGGGACCACGTCGCCCTGGGGGCTGGTGTGGTACACGGCCTTGCAGAAGGCCAGCCCGTGGGCGCACGCCGAGGGCAGATGGTCCAGTAGGACGTCGCGGGCACGGTCGGTGCCGATGAGGTCGGGGAAGACCACCCGGACCACGTCGATGCCCTCGGCGGAGAGCCGCTCCATGTGCCGGCGGATGTCTGGGGTGTCCTGGGCGCTCACCGATGTCTCCTTGGGCGGGATGGTGGGGCGCCCTCGGGCCCTGGGGCTCCGAGGGCGGAAGGACGCGAGCCGGGGATGAGGGGGGAGGGGATCCCGGGCTGCTCATTTGAGCCCGAACGATAGGAACTGGATTCACGACGCCGCAAGGGGGTGGTCGAAGAAATTTATCCATCTGGACAGCTCTTGACCACCGCCCCTCCCGTTCCTATGTTGTTTGACGCCAAACGAGTTGAGGGTGCGGTTCCCCGCACCCCTTTGGCGACGGGGCCCGGTCCGCCAGTGATCGGGCCCCCTCTCACCCCACCGCCTCGTTCCGACGCCCCCAGGAGGACCGGCCATGAAGGTCGTCGTCGACATGAACAAGTGCCAGGACCACGGCCAGTGCGTCTTCGCGGCCCCCGATGTCTTCCGGATGGACGACGACGGTCGCCTCGCCTACGTCCCCGACCCGGACGACGCGCTGCGCGACGAGGTCGAGGAAGCCGCCGACGTGTGTCCGCTCCAGGCCATCCGGATCGAGGGCTGACATGGGCGCCCGCATCGTCGTCGCCGGCGCCTCCCTGGGCGGCCTGCGGGCCGCCGAGCAACTGCGCGCGGCGGGCTGGACCGGAGCCGTCACCGTCATCGGGGACGAGCCCCATATGCCGTACAACAGGCCCCCGTTGTCCAAGGAGGTCCTCGCGGGCAAGGCGCCCTTCTCGTCCCTGGCCTTCACCCCGAAGGCAGCCGCCGCCGACGTCGAATGGCGGCTGGGCACGGCCGTCACCGCCGCCCGCCTCACGGACCGCGTCGTCGTCCTGGACGACGGCACCGAGCTGCCGTTCGACGGTCTCGTCGCCGCCACCGGCATGCGGCCCCGCCGACTGCGCTGCCCCGGCCCGCTCACCGGGCGGCACACCGTCCGCACCATCGCCGACGCGCAGGGCCTGCGGGACGAACTGACCCGGCCGGGCGCCCGCGTGGTCGTGGTGGGCGCCGGGTTCATCGGCTGCGAGGTCGCCGCCACCGCGGTCGCGCTCGGCGCCGCCGAGGTCACCGTGGTCGACCCCCAGCCCCTGCCCATGGTGGGACCGCTCGGCGACCTGCTCGCCACCGCGCTGCTCCGGCGACACGAGGAACGCGGCGTGCGCTTCGCGCTCGGCGCGGGCGTCGCCGGCTTCGAGGGCGAGGACCGTGTCACCAAGGTCGTCCTGGACGACGGCAGGGTCCTCGCGGCCGACGTGGTCGTGGAGTCGGTGGGCTCGCTCGCCAACACCGAGTGGCTGGACGGCAACGGCCTCGACCTGTCCGACGGAGTCCTGACCGACGGACACCTGCGCATCGGCGGCCTCCCCTGCGCGGTGGCGGTCGGTGACCTCGCCCGCTTCCCCAACGCCCGCTACGACGGCGTGCCGCGCAGGGTCGAACACTGGTCGATCCCCACCGACACGGCCCGCCACGCCGCCAAGTCCCTCGTCGCCCATCTCCACGGTACGGACGCCGAATTGGCGCCCTTCGCCCCGCTGCCCACCTTCTGGAGCGACCAGCACGAGTTCCGGTTGCAGTCCTTCGGAGCCCCGGCGCTCGGCAAGGACGACGTACGGGTCCTCGACGGCGACCCGGACACGGACGTCGTCGTCGGATACCACCGCGACGGCCGCCTGATCGGTGTCGTCGCCCTCGGCGGCCCGGCCGCGGCGGGCGCCGCCGCCCGCTACCGCCCCCAGCTCCTTAAGCAGATCGCTCCCACGGCCCAAGGAATCCCGACATGACCAGCGTCCGCGGCTACTTCCCTCCCAAGACGGCGACCGGCTCCTCCTCGCTGATCCCCTCGCCCCCCTGGCGCTACTCCGGCGACCTGCTGACCGTCGAGTACCGCACCGACCCCGCCCGTGTCCGCGAACTGCTGCCCGCACCACTGGAGTTGGCGGACGAGGACCCCGGTGCCGTCGCCCTCGTCTGGGCCGACTGGCAGTCCTGCTCCGCCTCCGGGGAGGAACTGCTCGACCCCGTACGCGCCCAGTACAAGGAGGCCTTCGCCGTCGTGCGCTGCTCCTACCGGGGGCAGACGTACTCGCGCTGCGTCTACATCTGGGTCGACAAGGACTTCGCGATCGCCCGCGGTCTGCACCAGGGCTACCCGAAGAAGCTCGGCTCGATCCACCAGACGCGCCCGCACCCCTACGGCCCCGCGCCGCGCATCGAGGCGGGCGCCCGCTTCGGCGCCACCCTCGCCGCCGCGGACCGGCGCCTGGCCCAGGCCGTGGTCACTCTGCGCGAGCCGTCCGAGACGAACGGGTTCGTCAACGGCCACCCCATGGCGCACCACCGCTGGCTGCCCTCCATCGAGAAGGGCAAGGGACTCGCCCTCGACGAGCTGGTCGAGTCCGGCGCCGCCTCCTTCGAGGCCGGACCGGCCTGGCGCGGCGAGGCCGAACTGGAGCTGTTCGAGGCGCCCACCGAGGAACTGGCCCGCCTGGAGATCCACGAGCCGATCGCCGCCTACTACCGCCAGGTCGGCGTCGTATGGGACGGCGGCCGACTGCTGGAGTCCGGCACGTCCGGTGCCGAGTGACACGCCTGCCGCGACAAGGACCTGGAGACCGGACATGACCGACCACACCCTCACCGTCGCCGGTGTCGCCGTCGACACCCGGCACTGGATCGGCGGCGAACGCGTCGCCTCCACCGGGACGTTCACCGACCTCTCGCCGATCGACGGAAGCACCCTCGGTGAGATCTCCCGAGGCACCGCCATGGAGGCCGCGGCGGCCGTCGCCGCCGCGAAGGCCGCCTTCCCCGGCTGGGCCGCCACTCCCGCCGCCGAACGCGCCCGCATCCTGCACGCCGTCGCCGACGGCGTCGAGAAGCGCCTCGAAGACCTCGCGATCGTCGAGACCACCGACAACGGCGCCCTGCTGCGCTCCCACCGCCGGGGCGTGATGCCCCGCGTCGCCCACAACTTCCGCTTCTTCGCGGACTGGTTGCTGCGCCTCGGCCACGACGACTTCGACACCCGCGGTCACACCAACCACGTGAGCTGGGACCCGGCCGGACCCTGTGTGCTCATCACCCCGTGGAACGCGCCGCTGATGCTGGCCACTTGGAAGGTGGCCCCGGCGCTGGCCGCCGGGAACACGGTGGTCCTCAAGCCCGCCGAGTGGTCCCCGCTGACCGCCTCGCTGCTCGCCGACATCGCCGCCGAGGCCGGGCTTCCCGCCGGTGTCCTCAACGTCGTCCAGGGCTACGGCGCCGAGGTGGGCAGCGCCCTCGTCTCCCACCCGGACGTACGGCGGATCAGCTTCACCGGCTCCGTGCCCACGGCCCGGCACATCGCGGCGTCCGCCGCGGCGAACCTCACCCCGGTCAGCCTCGAACTCGGCGGCAAGTCCCCGCTGTTGGTGTTCGCGGACGCCGACCTCGACCTCGCCGTCGACCTCGCGGTGGAGCAGTACGACAACGCGGGGCAGGTCTGTCTCGCCGCCACCCGCATCCTCGTGGAGGAGTCGGTCGCCGAGGAGTTCACCCGCCGCTTCACCGAGAAGGCCGCGCTGCTGCGCCAGGGGGACCCGCGCGACGAGTCCACCGACATCGGACCCAACATCCACGCGAGGCAACTGGAGAAGATCGACGGCTTCGTGCAGCGGGCGGTCGCGGCCGGGGCCCGCGCGGTCATCGGCGGTCACCGCGAGGAGGGCCTCTACTACCCGCCGACCCTGCTCACCGAGGTCGCCCAGGACTCCGAGATCGTCCAGGAGGAGGTCTTCGGCCCGGTCCTGACCCTCCAGACCTTCACCAGTGAGGAGGAGGCCGTCCGTCTCGCCAACGACACCCGCTTCGGCCTCGCCGCGACCCTCGCCACCGGCGACCAGGAGCGCGCCGCACGCGTCACCGCACAGCTCGTCGCGGGCACGGTGTGGGTCAACTGCTTCTTCGTACGCGACCTCCAGGCCCCCTTCGGCGGCTCGCGCCACTCCGGTGTCGGCCGCGAAGGCGGCACCTGGAGCTTCGACTTCTACTGCGACCTCAAGAACACCGTGACCGCCCCGAAGGGATGGAAGGACCATGGGTGAGATCGTCGGGGCGGGTCTGCTCGCCCACGTCCCCACCGTCGTGCTGCCCGAGGCCGACCGGCTGGAGCTGAACGAGGGCAAGGAGATCACCCTCGTCCCCGGCCTGGAGCGGCTCCGCGAGGACGTCTTCGAGCGCGACGACTACGACACCGTCGTCGTGCTGGACTCGCACTGGGCGACCACCGTCGAGTTCGTCGTCACCGCGCAGGAGCGGCGGGCGGGCCTGTTCACCTCCGAGGAACTGCCGCGCGGCATGTGCCGGATGCCGTTCGACTACCCCGGTGACCCCGAACTCGCCCACAACATCGCCTCGTTCGCCGACCGGCACGGCACCTGGATCACCGCGATCGACGACGCGTACCTGCCGGTCTACTACGCCACGATCAACCTCTGGAAGTTCCTCGGCGAGGGCCTGCCGGACAAGCGATGGGTGACCATCGGTGTCTGTCAGACCGGCGACATGGAGGACCATCTGCGCCTCGGCCGGGCCCTCGCGGACGGGATCGCCGCCACCCCCGGCCGCCGGGTGCTGCTGATCGCCTCCGGTGCCCTCTCGCACACCTTCTGGCCGCTGCGCGAGCTGCGCGACCACGAGGCCAGCGACCCGGTGCACATCTTCACGCCCGAGGCGCGCGAGGCGGACCACGAGCGCATCGCCTGGTTCAAGGAGGGCCGCCACGACAAGGTCATCGACACGATGGACGAGTTCTGGCAGTACAAGCCCGAGGCGCGGTTCTTCCACTACCTGATGATGGCCGGGGCCCTCGGCGAGCAGGCGTGCGTCGCCAAGGCCCGCCAGTACGGGGAGTACGAGAACTCCATCGGCACCGGCCAGGTGCACCTCTGGTTCGACCGCCCGGCCGACGGCTGGACCGGCACCGCCCCCACCACCCCGCACAGCCTCTGAGGAGCCACCGACATGCCCGAGTACCGCCGCATCCTCCTGGACGGCGCCACCGTCCAGGTCACCGTCGAGGGCGAGGAACTGGTCGCCGCGGACGGCCGCCGCGTCAAGGTCGCCGACGCCCACCATCTGCCGCCGGTCGTCCCGTCCAAGGTGATCGCCGTCCACCTCAACCACCGCAGCCGGGTCGACGAGTTCGGGATCGAACTCCCCGACACCCCCACCTACTTCCACAAGCCGACCTCCGCGCTGAACTCCCACAAGGGCGCGATCGTCCGCCCCGAGGGCTGCAAGTGGCTCAACTACGAGGGCGAGGTCGCCATCGTCATCGGGAGGACCGCGCGGAACATCTCCCCGGCCGAGGCGGGGGAGTACATCGCGGGCTACACCGTCGCCAACGACTACGGCCTGCACGACTTCCGTGACACCGACGCCGGGTCCATGCTGCGCGTCAAGGGCTCGGACACCCTCTGCCCGCTCGGCCCCGGCCTCGTCACCGACTGGGACTTCCGCGGCAAGCGGCTGCGGACGTACGTCAACGGCGAGGTGGTGCAGGACGGTTCGACCGACGAGATGAAGTGGGACATGCACTACCTCGTCGCCGACATCGCCCGCACCATCACCCTGTACCCCGGCGACGTCCTGCTGTCCGGCACGCCCGCCAACTCCCGTCCCGTACAGCCGGGTGACGTGGTCGAGGTGGAGGTGGAGGGCCTCGGTCGGCTCACCAACCACATCGTCACCGGCCCGGTCCCCGTCCGCGGTGACGTGGGCGCGCAGCCCACGGAGTCCGAGGAGGTCCTGTCCACGGCCCTCGGCGGAGACTGGGAGTTCCGGGGCATCCGGCCGCCCCGGCGGTGAGCCGCCGCGCCGCGACGGGCCGATAGGGTCGACAACATGACCGATTCCGCGGGCACTTCCGGGAGCCGACGGCCGCGCAAGCGCCTGCACTACGGGGAGGGCCGCGAGGCCCTGCTGAACGCCGCCGTGCGCGTGGTGGCCCGGGGCGGTCTGCGCAAGCTCACCTATCGGGCCGTCGCGGAGGAGGCCGGGGTCACCCACGGCCTCGTCGTCCACCACTTCGGCTCGCGTGACGCGCTGATAGAGGAGGCCTTCGGCCACACGATCCGCACCTCGCTCCACGCCAGCGCGCTCGAACCCGGCACCGGCGAGATCGCGGACTTCTCGACCGGGCTGTCCGACATGGTCACCGCGGATCCGGGCACGCAGGCGTACCAGTACGAGATGCTGCTCGAAGCCCGCCGCAGGCCCGAACTGCTCACGCAGGTACGGGCGTTGTACGACGAGTACTTCGACGCCACCCGGCGCGAGCTGTCCCGGATCCTGCCGTCCGGCGCCGACCAGGCGCTGACCCGGCTGGTCTTCGCGGCGCTCGACGGGCTCGTCCTGCATCAGCTCGTCCTGGGCGAACCCGAGGTCACCGACACCGCCCTGGAGGAGCTGCGCGCCCTGCTCAGGCTCCGGCACACGGACGGCGGCGGCGGTGACGCCGGCGGGGCGTGACGGCCCGCTGAGCGGCGTATCGGGAGGCCGGTAGGGCGGTCGGCCTTGCGGCGGATCGAGCGCGTATGCACAAGGCCCTGGGCTCCAGGGCCTTGTGCGTACGCGCCCCCGGTCGGGGTGGGGAATCTCGGTTCGACCCCTTGCCAAGCGGATAGTTCCGGCCCACCATGGGGCAACTCGTTTGGCCTGAAACGACTTCTTGCTCTCCCGCTCCCGGTAGGTGAATCGAGTGGACACTCAGACGGCGGACGCACCGCCCCTCGCACAGGACTCCGCCACGGCAGGCCGGCTCAAGCCCAACTCCCTGGGCGTCCTGGGCATTCTCTTCTTCGTTCTTTCCGCACAGGCGCCGCTGACCGGCATCGCCGGGGCCGTGCCTCTCGCCGTCGCGATCGGCAACGGCGCCGGTGCGCCCGCCGCGTATCTCGCCTCCGGCCTCATCGTGCTGCTGTTCTCCGTCGGCTTCGTCGCCATGGGCCGCCATGTCGTGGACGCCGGCGCCTTCTACACGTACATCGGCAAGGGGCTGGGCCGCCTGGCGGGCTCCGGCAGCGCCGCGGTCGCGCTCTTCGCCTACTGCTCGATCCAGGCGGCCATGTACGGGCTGTACGGCGCGACGGTGACCGCCCTGGTCGAGCACTACGCCGGGGTGCATGTGGCGTGGTGGATCTGGGTCCTGGTCACCATGGCCGTGGTCCAACTGCTCGGCGCCGCCGGGATCGAGATGGGCGCCAAGGTGCTGACCGTCTTCGTCGTGGCGGAGTTCAGCATCCTGCTCGTCTTCGCCCTCGTGACCTTCGTCCGGGGCGGCGGACCCGAGGGGCTCGGATTCACCGACAGCTTCTCCCCGTCCGCCGTGCTCCAGGGCGCGCCGGGCGTGGCGCTGATGTTCGCCGTGGCGTCGATGTTCGGCTTCGAGGCCACCGCGATCTACGGCGAGGAGGCCCGCGAACCCCGGAAGACCGTCCCGCGGGCCACGTATCTCTCGGTTGTCGTGATCACCGGCTTCTTCGCCTTCACCTCCTGGATGCTGGTCTCCGCGCACGGAGCGTCCAAGGTGATGGCCGACGCGGGCGCGGCGCTGGGCTCCGGTGACGCCACGACCTTCGTCTTCGCGCCCGTCACCGACCAGTTCGGCGCCTGGGTCGGCGATGTGCTGCCCGTACTGCTGGCCACCTCGCTCTTCGCGGGCGTCCTCGCGTTCCACAACTCCGCGAACCGCTATCTGTTCTCCCTCGGCCGCGAGGGCCTGCTGCCGCACCGGCTCACGGCCCTCAACCGGCGTCACTCGCCCTGGGTGGCGGGCACCGTGCAGACCGCGATCGCGCTGCTCGTGATCCTGCCCTTCGCGCTGCTCGGCAAGGACCCGGTGCTGACGCTGTTCTCCTGGCTGAGCGGGGTCGCGGTCCTCGCGATGATGCTCCTGTACTTCCTGACCTCGGTCTCGGTGGTCGTCTTCTTCCGCCGCTCGCGCGCCGACACCCGGCCCTGGAACACCCTGGTCGCCCCCACCCTGGGCGCCCTCGGTATCGCCGGTGCCATCTGGCTGATCGTCCAGAACTTCACCACGCTCATCGGCGGTGACAAGGCCACCGCGCTGTGGCTCCAGCTCACGGTGCCGGTGGTCCTGGCCCTCGGGGTCGCCGCCGCCCGCCTCAGACAGCGGCGGGCGGCTCCGAGCAGCTCGTAGGGCGCGGTCAGCGCGAGGCGTTCGCCACCCGGTCGAGGAAGCCGTCGACCAGGCGGCGGGCGTTCTCGCGCGCCACCGGTTCCATGGCGCGGCTCTTCGCGAGCAGCCCGTCCGGATCCACCCCCCGGCCCAGGCACTGCTCCCTGCCGCCGAGTTCGAGCCAGCCCTGGACCATCGCCGTGGTGATCTCCGGATGGAACTGCACCCCGAGGGAGCGCCCCACCTGGAACGCCTGCGGGCACACGGCGTTGCGGGCCGCCTCCCGCGCGCCCGGCGGCAGGACGCAGCGGTCGTAGTGCCACTGGAACCACGGTCCCGGCGGCACCAGCGCGGGGTCGTCGGTCTCGATCTCCGTCCAGCCGATCTCGGGACGCGGAGCGGGGACGACCGATCCGCCGAGCGCGGTGGCCAGCGCCTGGGCGCCGAAGCAGACGCCCAGCACCGGCACGCCGAGCCGGTGGGCCTCGCGCAGCAGGGCGAGTTCGGCGCCGATCCAGCCGCCGATGGCCTCCTCGTCGTACACCGACCAGGGGGCGCCCAGCGACACGATCAGATCCCAGCCGTCGGCGCCCGGGAAGTCGTAGGAGAGGTTCGGTGTGTGATGCCGCTCCCGCGGCACCACCGTCACGGTGGTGAGGTCGTATCCGCGCTCCACGAGCCGGGCGCCGACCAGTCCCGGTTCCGTCACGTGCTCGTGCCGGATGACGAGTGCACGCACGTCAGCCGCTCCTTTCCCCGGTCCGGCGGGCGCCGGACCGATCCTGTCGAACCCTTGTTCAGTCTGTCGCACGATCATATCGTTTGGTATCAAATGTTTCTTCTGGAGGCCCCGCATGCTCGACGTGTCCCATGAGGAGTGGCTGCGCCGCGCCAAGTCCCTGACCCTGCCCGGCGGTCACCACATCGACGGCGCCGACCGGCCCGGCGGGGGAGCGGACTTCGCGGTCGTCTCACCCCGCGACGGCCAGGTGCTGGCACGCGTCGCCGACGCCGGTCCCGCCGAGGTGGACGCGGCGGTCGCCGCCGCCCGGCGGGCCTTCGACGCCGGACCCTGGCCGCGCCTCGCGCCCGCCGAGCGCGGCCGGGTGCTGCTGCGCATCGCCGACCTGCTCGAAGAGCGGCGCGAGGAACTGGCGTTGACCGTCAGCCTGGAGATGGGCAAGCCCATCAGCGACGCGTACGGGATCGAACTGCGCGCCGCCATCGGCACGTTCCGCTGGTACGGGCAACTGGCGGACAAGCTCACCGACGACTCCCCGCACACCGCGCCGGACGCGCTGGCGCTGGTCACCCGCGAGCCCGCCGGAGTCGTCGGCGCGGTCGTCCCCTGGAACTTTCCGCTGACCCTGGCGAGTTGGAAGATCGCCCCGGCCCTGGCCACCGGCTGCACCGTGGTGCTCAAGCCCTCCGAGAACTCCCCGCTGTCCGCACTGCTGCTGGCCCGCGTCGCCACCGAGGCCGGACTGCCGCCGGGCGTCCTCAACGTCGTGTGCGGCGACGGACCGGTGGCCGGGCGCGCCCTCGGCCTCCATCCGGACGTCGACGTCCTGGCCTTCACCGGCTCCACGGCCGTCGGCCGCCACTTCCTGCGCTACGCCGCCGACTCCAACCTCAAGCGGGTCTGGCTCGAACTCGGCGGCAAGTCACCGAACATCGTCCTGCCCGACGCCCCCGACCTGGAGCGCGCCGCGGCCACCGCCGCCTGGGGGATCTTCTTCAACCAGGGCGAGATGTGCACCGCCCCCTCCCGGCTCCTGGTGCACTCCTCGATCGCCGAACAGGTCACCGAGGCCGTCGTGGCGCGGGCGCGCGCCCTGCGCGTCGGCGACCCGCTCGACCCGGCCACCGAGATGGGCGCCCTGGTCGGCGAGGCCCACCTCGGCCGGGTGCTGGACCACATCGGCACGGGTCTGGACGAGGGCGCCCGGCTGCGCGCCGGAGGCGAGCGCACCCTCGCCGACGGTGGCGGCAGCTTCCTGCGGCCCACCGTCTTCGACCGGGTGGACCCCGGCATGCGGCTGGCCCGCGAGGAGATCTTCGGCCCGGTCCTGTCCGTCCTCACCTTCGACGACCTGGACGAGGCCGTCGCGCTCGCCAACGCCACCGAGTACGGGCTCGCCGCCGCGCTGTGGACCTCCGACCTGACGACCGCCCACCGGGTGTCCCGCGCCCTGAAGGCAGGCACTGTCTGGGTGAACTGCTACGAGGAGGGCGATCTGACCGTGCCCTTCGGCGGTATGAAGCAGTCCGGCAACGGCCGCGACAAGTCCGTCCACGCCATCGAGAAGTACACCGAACTCAAGACCACCTGGATCCAGTTGTGAGACCTCTCATCGCCGTCCCCGCCCGCTTCGCCGCCTCCACCTCTGCCCTGCGGCACGCCGCCGAGGTCAACGCCCGCGCGCTGATCGACGCCGTGTGGCGGGCCGGCGGCGAACCCGCCGCCCTCCATCCCGCCGACCCCACCGCCGACGACGTCACCGCCCGCCTCGCCCGGTTCGACGGCGTCCTGCTCCCCGGCGGCGGCGACATCGCCCCGTACCGCTACGGCGTCGCCGACACCCACGACAGCGTCTACGACGTGGACGACCTCCAGGACGCCTTCGACCTCGAGACCGCCCGCGCGGCGATCGGCTCCGGCCTCCCGCTGCTCGCCGTCTGCCGCGGCCTTCAGGTCGTCAACGTCGCCCTGGGCGGCACCCTGGAACAGGACATGGGCGGCCCCGAGCGCGACCACCGCCATGTCGTGCACCCGGTCGAGATCCGGCGCGGCACCCTGCTCGAACAGGCCATCGGCACCGAGAAGGCGGAGGCGTCCTGCTACCACCACCAGCGCGTCGACCGCGTCGCGGACGGGCTCACGGTCAGCGCGCGCGCCGCGGACGGCACCGTGGAGGGCCTCGAACTCCCGGACGCAGCAGGGTGGTTCACCGCCGTCCAGTGGCACCCCGAGGACACCGCCCACGAGGACCCCGTCCAGCAGGCCGTGTTCGACGCCTTCGTCCGGGCCGCCCGCGACCGGGGGTGACCCGGCCGTGAGTCGTTCCCTCCCCCGGCCGCGTCACCCCGAAGGGGCCAGCCCGTTGGTGACGATGGGCCGGAAGCGGCGGAGCTGGGGGAGGGTGGTCACCATGTGGGCCACCACCCGGTCGCTGAGGCAGACATGGTGGTGGGGAACATCGCCGGGGAAGCGCACGAAGTCACCGGCCGACAGGTCCACCGGCTCGTTGAGCGGGCCGGTGCGCAGCTTGCCCGTGATCACGTAGAGATGGTGCAGGGTGCCCGCCGCGTGCGGAGCGATCGTCTCCGGGGCGTTGGCGCCGCGCTCCAGGCGGAGCACCAGGGTCCGGACGTAGCCGGAGCCGTACGTCTCGTCCAGCGGACGCTCGCTCCAGTGCGCCCCGTCGGACCACTCGCCCTCGTCGTGCCGCTGGACGTAGACCGGGGTGCCCCACTCGGTCAGCAGCCGCCGGGCGGGTACGTCGAGCGCCGATCCGAGCAGCGCCAGGGTCTCCACGGTGGGATTGCCCGCCCCCTGTTCGATCTTGGACAGGGTCTGCTTCGACAGCCCTGACCGGCGGGCCAGTTCCCCCAGGGACATGCCCCGCTCCAGCCGGAAACGCCGCACGTTGCGCGCCACGAGATCGTTCTCCCGGGGCAAGGTGTCACTTTTAATGTGCATCCCGTCATTGTTGACGAACGGGCGTGCTGTTCGCATCCTTGTCACGTAAAGGTTTCCGCGGCGTCAATTGAAAGTGACGCCGCCCCTTGAGGGTGAGGTGAACCACCATGACCGCGACCCTCGACGGCCCCGTGCGCGACGACCGGGCCGCTGTCGACAAGGCCATCAGCCTCCTCGTCGTCCTGGGAGACAGGGCACATGGGGAGACGGGTGTCAGCGAGCTCGCACGGCGGGCACGGATGAGCAAGTCGACCGCGTACCGGGTGCTCGGCATGTTGGAGCGCAACGGCGTCGTGGAACGCGTCGGCACCGGCTACCGGCTCGGCGAGCGGCTGCACCATCTGGGCCGCGCCGTCTACGCCCCGGGCGCCGAGGGCGTCCGTGACCTGCTGCTGCCCTATCTGGCCGATCTGTACGAGACGACCCGGGAGACCGTGCACCTGGCCGTGCTGCACGGCACGCACGTCGTCTATCTCGCCAAGCTCTACGGCCACCGCCCCACGCCCGTGCCGTCCCGGATCGGCGGCCGGCTGCCCGCCCATACGACGGCGGTCGGCAAGGTGCTGCTCGCCTACGACTCCGACGCCGCGGAGCGGGTGCTGTCCGAGCCGCTGGAGCGCTTCACCGACCGCACCCGCACCGACCCCGACGAGCTGGCCGCCGAACTGGACGCCATCCGCCGCAGCGGCGTCGCCTTCGACGACGAGGAGTACCAGCCGGGACTGGCCTGCGTGGCCGCGCCCGTGCTCAGTAGGGGCGGCCGGGCCGTCGCGGCGCTCTCGGTCGCCGGGCGGCACGGCCGGATCGACACCCGGGCGGTGAGCGGCCAGGCGCGCCGCGTCTGCGCCTCGGCGTCCCGGGCGTGGGCGGCGCGGGCCGCGCGGACGTACGCCGCGTAGGTTCCGGGGCCCGCGGCCCCGGTGCGCGTGACGACCAAGGGTGGGTACCGACCACGGCATGTCCTCGGTACCCGCCCCTTTGGCTGCCGAGGGGGCGGGTGGCCGCCGGGGTGTCAGGCCGCCGGGGCCGACCTCAGCAGGTCCAGCGCGATGTCGACGATCATGTCCTCCTGGCCGCCGACCAGCCCGCGGCGGCCCACCTCCAGCAGGATGTCGCGCACATCGATGCCGTACTGCCCGGAGGCGGCCTCCGCGTGCCGCAGGAAGCTGGAGTAGACACCCGCGAAGCCGAGGGTGAGCGTCTCGCGGTCGACCTGGACCGGACGGTCCTGCAAGGGGCGTACGAGATCGTCCGCGGCGTCCTGGAGGGCGAACAGGTCGCAGCCGTGCTGCCAGCCCTGCAACTCGGCCACCGCCACGAACGGTTCGATCGGGCAGTTGCCCGCGCCCGCGCCGTGCCCGGCGAGCGACGCGTCGACCCGGGTGACGCCCTCCTCGACGGCGACGACGGAGTTCGCCACCGCCAGGGACAGGTTCTGGTGGGCGTGGATGCCGATCTGCGTCCCGGGGTCCAGCACATCGCGGTAGGCGCGCACGCGCTCGCGGACACCGTCCATGGTGAGCCGCCCGCCGGAGTCGGTGACGTACACGCACTGGGCGCCGTACGACTCCATCAACTTGGCCTGCTCGGCGAGCTTCTCGGCGGGTGCCATATGGCTGAGCATCAGGAACCCGGAGACGTCCATGCCGAGTTCGCGGGCGGTGGCGATGTGCTGCGCGGCGACATCGGCCTCGGTGCAGTGGGTGGCGATCCGCACCGACCGCACACCGAGCGAGTGCGCGTGCCGCAGTTCGGCGATGGTGCCGATGCCGGGCAGCAACAGCGTGGTGAGCGTGGCCCGTTCGAGGGCGGAGGCGGCGGCCTCGATCCACTCCCAGTCCGTGTTGCTGCCGGGCCCGTAGTTCAGCGAGCCGCCCGCCAGGCCGTCGCCGTGGGCGACCTCGATCGCGTCGACCCCGGCCGCGTCCAGGGCGGCGACGATTCGGGTCACGTCGGCGGGGGTGATGCGGTGCCGTACGGCGTGCATGCCGTCCCGCAGCGTGACGTCCTGGACATACAGGTTCGTGGTCATACGGATGCCCCCTGGTGTGCGTGCTGGGCGATGCGCTCGGCGGTGCGCAGGGCGGCCGAGGTCATGATGTCGAGATTGCCGGCGTAGGCGGGCAGATAGTGGGCGGCGCCCTCCACCTCGAGGAACACCGATACCCGGGTGGTCACCTCGGGGGCGCCGTCGGGCAGCAGGGTGTGCACGGGCTCCTCCGCCGGGAGCCGGGTGAACTGGACGTCCTGCTTGAGCCGGTAGCCGGGCACGTACTGGGCGACCTCCGCCACCATCTCCGCGACCGAGGCGCGGATCGCGTCGTGATCGGCGTCGCCGATGAGGCAGAAGACGGTGTCCCGCATGATGAGCGGCGGCTCCGCCGGGTTGAGGACGATGATCGCCTTGCCGCGCGCCGCGCCGCCCACCTTCTCGATGGCCGCCGAGGTGGTCTCGGTGAACTCGTCGATGTTGGCGCGGGTGCCGGGGCCCGCCGACTTCGAGGCGATGGAGGCGACGATCTCCGCGTAGGGGACCGGAGTCGTCCGGGCGATGGCGTGGACGACCGGGATGGTCGCCTGGCCGCCGCACGTGACCATGTTGACGTCGCCCGCGTCCAGATGGGCGTCGAGGTTGACCGCCGGGACGACGAACGGGCCGATCGCCGCGGGGGTGAGGTCGATCAGCGTCTTGCCGAACGGCCGGAGCTTCTCGGCGTTGACGAGATGGGCCTTGGCGGAGGTGGCGTCGAAGACGATGTCGATGTCCTCGAAGCCGTCCATCGCGATCAGCCCGTCCACGCCCTCGTGGGTGGTGGGCACCTTCAGCCGCCGGGCGCGGGCGAGGCCGTCCGAGTCCGGGTCGATGCCGACCATGGCCGCCATCTCCAAGGTCCCGGAGAGCCGGAGGACCTTGATCATCAGGTCGGTCCCGATATTGCCGGAGCCGATCACGGCCACTTTCGTCTTCGTCATGAAGGGTCCTTAGGGTCCTTGTCGCTGAACGTGGCGGTCACCTGGCCGAGGCCGGAGATCTCCGCGCGGACGGTGACGCCGGGTGTGACGACGGCCATCGGGCCGAGGGCACCGGAGAGCACGACCTGACCGGCGCGCAGGGGGTCCCCGAGCGCGCGGGCCGTACGGGCCAGCCACAGCAGGGCGTTGAGAGGATCACCGAGACAGGCCGCGCCGTCGCCCTCGGAGACGAGCTCCCCGTCGACGTACATCCGCATGACCGTCTCGCGCGGCTCGAACTCGCCGAGCGGGAGCCGGTGTTCACCGAGCACGTACAGCCCGCTGGAGGCGTTGTCGGCGACGGTGTCGGCGAGGGTGATGTCCCAGTCGGCGACGCGGCTGTCCACGATCTCCAGGGCGGGTGCCGCACAGGCCACCGCCGCGCGGACCGCGGCGAGATCGAGGTCCTCCTCGTCCAGGTCCGCGGCGAGGACGAAGGCGATCTCCGCCTCGGCCTTCGGCTGGAGCAGCCGGGCCATCGGCACCGCCGCCTCGCCGGAGACGTCCATGTCGGCGAACAGGACCCCGAAGTCCGGCTGGTCCACGCCGAGTTGGCGCTGCACCGCGGGCGAGGTGAGACCGATCTTGCGCCCGGTGACGACCGCTCCGGCCGCCAGTCGGCGCTCGGTGAGACGGCGCTGCACCGCGTACGCCGTCACGACGTCGGCCGTGCCCACGAGGTCGCGGACCGGGGCGCACGGGCGCCGCTCGGCGGCGGCGGTCTCCAGCCGCTCCACGGCCGCGGCGACGGCCTCGTCAGATGTGCTCATCGGCCCGACTCCCCTTCGGGAAACGGCTGTTCGGCCGTCGACGGCTCCGCGGTCGCCACGGCGAAGCCCGCGACCCACTCGGGGACCGGCGCGTAGAAGCGGGACGTCATGCGGTACGGGCCGGTCGCGGCCAGCGAGGCGAACGCGGCGACCCACGTGCGCACTTCATGGGCCGAGCCACCGCCCTCGGCGCCCATCCACTCCACGCTCCAGCCGTCCACGTCGGCCAGTCGGCCCTGCTCGAAGGTGTCGAGGACGAGGTTGTCCCAGGCCGGGTTGAGCGGAATCATCGTGGTGGAGCCCGCCGCGTAGTCGCGACCGGCCTGGATGACACGCTGCTCGCCCCTGGCCCGCTGCTCCGGCGTGGGCGGAAGGCCCTCGATGAGCGCGTCGGCCACCCGCGGCGGGGCGCCGTCGAGCACCGGCACCGGCGGGTCGTGCGAGAGCCCGCCGGACCCGAGGAAGAGCACCCGCCGGTCGAGTTCGGCCGCGGCCTCCCCCAGCGCGGTCCCGAGGGCCCGGATCCTGCTGACCGGCCCGAGCGGCGTGGCGACACCGTTCACGAACACCGGCACCACCGGCACCTGGTCGATGCCGCCGAACAGGACCTCCAGCGGCTGTACGAAGCCGTGGTCCACGGTCATCCGGGCCGAGACGCTCAGATCGATCCCCCGGTCGAGGACCCCGCGGGCCAGCGCGCGCGCCGCCTCGGTGTCGACCGAGAGAGGACCGGCCGACGAACCGAAGTCACCGACCGCGGTCGCCTCGGTGGCCAGGCAGAACGGGGGCATCTCCTTGTAGAAGAAGCCGTTGTAGTGGTCCGGGGCGTACAGGACGACCAGGTCCGGATCGAAGGCGCGGACGAAGGCGCGCGCGGTGTCCACGGCGCTGTCGACAGCGGCCACGACCTCCGGGGCGGGATCGTTCTTGCCGATGAGGGGGGAGTGGGACAGGCCGACGGCGGCGGCGGTCATCGCGGTGCTCCTGACGGTTGCGAGCCGGACGGATGGATGACGAGCTTGCCCGTGAGCCGCCCGTCGAGCATGAGCTGGAAGCCCTGGTGGATCTCCGTGAGCGGCAGCGTGCGGTCGATCACCGGACGCAGCCCGGTGGCGTCCATGAGCTTCAGCAGCGCCACCAGTTCACTGCGGGTGCACCCGGTCGAACCGAGGACACGCTGCTGGAGGTAGAAGATCCGCCCGAGGTCGGCGGGCGGATTGGTGCCGCTGGTCGCCCCCGCGATCACGACCGTGCCGCCGGGCCGCAGCGACTTCAGCGAATGTGCCCAGGTGGCCTCGCCGACCGTCTCGATCACGACGTCGACCCGCTCGGGCAGCCGCTCACCGGTCGGCACCGCCGCCCGCACACCCCAGGCAAGGGCCTCGGCCCGCTTCTCCTCGCTGCGGCTGGTCGCGTACACGACGGCGCCCGCGGCCAGGGCCAGCTTGATCGCGGCCGAGGCGACACCCCCGCCCACGCCCTGCACGAGCACCCGGTCGCCCGCGGTGATCCGCGCCTGGGTGAACAGCATCCGGTACGCGGTCCCCCAGGCGACGGGCAGGCAGGCGGCCTCGTCGAAGGAGAGCCACGACGGCTTGGGGATCAGATTGCGGGTGGGCACGGACAGCAGCTCGGCGAAGGCGCCGTCGTGCCGCTCGGACAGCAGCGCGCGCCCCGGGTCGAGCGTCTCGTCACCCATACCGGCGTCCGCGTCGGCGATGACGGGATGCACCAGGACCTCGTTGCCGTCCTCGTCGTACCCGGCGGCGTCGCAGCCGAGGACGACGGGCAGCCGCTCGGGCGGGTGGCCGACACCGCGCAGGGTCCACAGGTCGTGCATGTTGAGCGACGACGAGACCACGCGGACGGTCGACCAGCCGGGCCGGCGCTCGGGCGGGGGAACATCGCCCAGGACGAGCCCGGCGAGCGGGTCGGTCGCGCTCTGGGAGACAGCGGTTGCAGCAAGCATGGGCTCACGCTCCCCCGCGGCCCTCGCCCGCCGACAGCCCGTGTTCCGTCCTGCGGAACGACGGATGGCGACGGCTCGCACCCCTGGGTTTGCCTAAGGCCATGACCTCGACGAACGAACCCCAGGGCGCGGCCACGACGGCCCCGCGCGGGGCCCTGCGGCGCCCGGGAGACCTGGCACGGAACATCGACGTCTCCGGGCTCGTGGACACCGAGGGCGGGCTGCTGGACCGGGTGGTCTTCACCGACCAGCAGCTCTACCGGCAGGAGCTGCGCCGCGTCTTCGCCCCGAGCTGGCTGTTCCTGGCCCACACCGACCAGTTCCACAAGCCGGGTGACTTCTTCACCACGTACATGGGCGAGGACCCCGTCATCGTCACCCTCGACCGTGACCGGCACATCCGTGCCTACCTCAACTCCTGTCGGCACCGCGGCGCCCGCGTCTGCCGCGCCGACGCCGGCACCACGCGCAACTTCACCTGCACCTACCACGGCTGGTCCTTCAACCTGGACGGCGCGTTGGTCAGCGTGCCCAACCAGGACGGCTACCCCGAGTCCTTCGAGACGGGGGAGTGGGGCCTGGTGGAGGTCCCGCACGTGGAGACGTACCAGGGGCTGATCTTCGGCACCTGGAACCCCGAACCCGTGTCCCTGCGCGAGTCACTCGGCGACATGGCCTGGTACATGGACGCGATGCTCGACCACGACGACGAGGGCACGGTCGTGGTGGGCGGCGTCCACAAGTGGGTCCTGGAGGGCAACTGGAAGCTGGCGGCCGAGCAGTTCGCCACCGACTGGTACCACGTCAACATGAGCCACGCCTCGGCGCTCATGGCGCTCGCCCCGGCGGGCAAGAAGCCCAAGGACGAGGTCGTCCACCGCACCGGCCGCCAGTACTCCGACGCGAACGGCAACGGCGCGGGCTTCCCGGTCCACCCCAGGAACCGGTTCGACGCCCAGACCGTGCACCAGTGGATGGACTACGACGCGCTGCGCGCACGCCTCGGCGAGGCCCGTGTCGAGGGTCCGCTGACCAACGGCCACGCCACCGTCTTCCCCAACTTCTCCTACCTCCCCGTCAACGGCTCGCTGCGCGTCTGGCACCCCAAGGGCCCCGACAAGATGGAGGTCTGGGCCTGGACGATCGTCGACAAGTCGATGCCGCCCGAGGTGCGTGAGGCCCAACGCCTGTACAACCTGCGCACGTTCGGACCGAGCGGCATCTTCGAGCAGGACGACGGCGAGAACTGGAGCGAGTGCCAGGCCATCTCCCACGGCTTCATCACCAACAACGTGGCCCTCAACTACCAGATGGGGATGGGCTCCGAGCGTGCGGACGGCCGCTACCCCGGCACGACCAGCGAGCTGTACAGCGACGCGGCCGGACGCGCCTTCTACACCCGCTGGCGCGACCTGATGAACACCCCCGCCTGGCACGAGGAGCAGAAATGAGTGACGGCATCCGCGTCGCGGCCCTGGACGACATCCCCCAGGGCGAGGGCATCGCCATCGACAAGGCGGTCACCGGCACCGCCGACGACATCGCCCTGCTGCGCGACACCGACGACAGCGTGTACGCGCTGGACGACACCTGCACCCACGGGGACGCCTCGCTCGCCGAGGGCTGGGTGGAGGACGGGTACGTCGAATGCCCGCTGCACTCCAGCAAGTTCTGCCTGAAGAACGGCGACGTCCAGGGCCTGCCCGCCACCCGCAACGCCTGCCCGCACCGCGTCGAGGTGCGCGACGGCGAGGTCTACCTCTTCCCGGGGGAGACGCCGTGACCGACCGTGTGGTGATCGTGGGCGGCGGGATCGCGGGCGTCAGCACCGCCGCGGCCCTGCGCGCAGGAGGCTTCGAGGGTGACCTCTGCCTCGTCGACGCGGGCGAATTCCCCTATGACCGCCCGCCGTTGTCGAAGGCCTTCCTGGCCGGGACCAAGGACCTCGGGCAGATCGCCCTCCAGACGTCCGACTGGTACGACGACCAGCGGGTCCGCCTGGTCAACC
Source organism: Streptomyces sp. NPDC104371 (assembly GCF_055583785.1). Taxonomy (NCBI): domain Bacteria; kingdom Bacillati; phylum Actinomycetota; class Actinomycetes; order Kitasatosporales; family Streptomycetaceae; genus Streptomyces; species Streptomyces sp. NPDC104371. The sequence continues at coordinate 1,079,858 of NZ_JBVJNF010000001.1, read as the reverse complement.
GGGCGATCGTGACGGCCCTGAGGCCGAGCGACGGCGCCGTGGAGCTGGCGGACGGCCGACTGCTGCCCGCCGACCGGGTCGTCCTCGCGACCGGCGGCGGCGCCGCCCGGCCCCCGATCCCGGGAGCGGGCAGCGACCGCGTCCACGTCCTGCGCACCGCGGACGACGCCGACCGGCTGCGCCCGGCGCTCTTCCCCGGCGCCCGGCTGCTGGTCGTCGGCGCCGGACTGATCGGCGCCGAGGTCGCCGCCACCGCCGTAGGCCTCGGCTGCGAGGTCGTGCTGGTCGACCCGGTGGCCACCCCCCTCGTCGCGCCGCTCGGCCCGGAACTGGCCACCTGGCTGCACACCCTGCACACCCGGCACCGGGTCACGACCGCACAGGCCGCCGCGGAGTCCTTCACGGACCGCCCCGACGGCATCGAGGCACGCTTCACGGGCGACGCCACACCGCAGCTCTTCGACGCGGTGGTGCTCGGCGTCGGCATGGTGCCGTGCACCGAACTCGCCGCGGCGGCCGGGCTGGAGGTCGACCGGGGCATCGTCGTGGACACCCGTCAGGTCACCTCGAACCCGGCGGTGCTCGCCGTCGGCGACCCCGCGCGGACCCGCCACGAGGGCACCCTCCTGCCACGCACCGAACACTGGGAAGCCGCCCAGCACGACGGCGCCCGCGCGGCGGCCACCGTCCTCGGCACCCCGCCCCCGGCCCCGACCGCCCCCTGGTTCTGGACCGACCGGCACGGACACCACATCGAAGGCGTGGGCACCATGGCCGACGCCACGCGGACGGTCCTGCGCGGCTCCCTGGACGACCCGTCCTTCGCGGTCTTCGGGCTGCGCGACGAACAGGTCGTCGCGGCGGCCGCCGTCGACGACCCGTCCGCCGTACGGGCCGCCCGCCGGATGATCGACCGCCGCGTCACGGTCGACGCCGCCCGACTGGCCGACCCGGCCGTCAACCTGCGCACGCTGCTGCGCGGTTGACGTGCCGGTGTGCCGACCAGCGGCACACCCCGTAACGCCTCGCCCCGCAGAAGGGATCGAATGACACCGTGAGCACAGCCATCGAGCAGAACCGGTCACGCGCGGGGGCGCGCGCCGACCGTGACACGCACTTCGAGGTGGAGCAGTTCTACTACGAGGAGGCCGACCTCCTCGACGCCGGCCGCTACGCCGACTGGCTCGACCTGCTCGCCGACGACCTCGACTACTGGATGCCGACCCGCACCAACCGACTGCGCCGCCAGCAGTCCCTGTCCGTGGCCGCGCGCGGCGAGGCCGCCTTCTACGACGAGAGCAAGGACAGCCTCGCCTGGCGCGTACGCCGGTTCGACTCCGGCATGGCCTGGGCCGAGGACCCGCCCTCGCGGACCCGGCACCTGGTGACGAACGTGATGGTGCGGCATGTGGACCCCGCCGAGCACGACGGGTTCACCGCCGACGACCTGTGGGTGCGCTCGGCGTTCCTCGTCTACCGCAACCGGCTGGAGCGCGAGGAGAACGTCTTCGCGGGCAGCCGTACCGACATCCTGCGCCGCGGCGGCGACCGCGGCCTCCAGGTGGCCCGCAGGACCATCCTCCTGGAGCAGAACATCCTCCAGGCGAAGAACATCTCCACGTTCTTCTGAGCGGCGGTCCGTCCTCGCGTCGTACCGCCCCACCACCTCGCTCCCGCCGACCTCCTGCCGACTCCTGCCGATCTCTCCTGCCGATCTCCTTGTGAGGGACATCCCGTGACCGACCTCGACCTCAAGCACCACCGCGTGCCCACCTCGCTGGGTGATATCGCGGTGGCCGAAACCGGCGAAGGGCCCGTGCTGGTGATGCTGCACGGCGGCGGCCCCGGCGCCTCCGGTGCTGCCAACTACCACCAGAACCTCCCCGCCCTGGCCCGGCACTTCCGTGTCGTCCTGCCGGACCAGCCCGGCTTCGGCGACAGCTACCGCCCGAGCGAGGAGGAGCTGGGGCAGCGGTCGATCACCGAGATCACCGTGGACGCCCTCTACCAGGCCCTCGACGCCCTCGGCATCGACACCTTCCACCTGCTGGGCAACAGCCTCGGTGGCGCCGCCGCCCTCGCCATGGCCCAGCAGCGCCCGGAGCGGGTGACCCGCCTGGTGCTGATGGCCCCCGGCGGCGGCTGGCTGCCCTTCGGCCCCACGCCCACCGAGGGCCAGAAGGAGATGTTCCGCTACTACAACGGCGGCGGCCCCAGCGAGAAGAAGATGGCCGCGTTCATCCGCACCATGGTCTTCGACCACCGCCAGTTCGGCGAGGACGTCGTACGGGCCCGCTACGAGGCCTCCCTCGACGAGAGCCACATCGCCTTCTACCACCGCTACAACGCGGCGTTCGCCCGGCGCGGCGGCATGGACCCGCTCTGGCGTGAGCTGCATCGCATCACCGCGCCCACCCTTCTGCTGTGGGGCCGTGACGACCGTACGATCACCCTTGACGGCGCGCAGCTCATGCTCAAGAACATCCGGGACGTGCAACTGCACGTGTTCGGCCGCTGCGGCCACTGGGTGCAGCTCGAGCGGCAGCGCGAGTTCGACGAACTGGTCACCGGATTCCTCAGGGAGCAGGCATGAGCGGCGGCTGGCTCGAGGGGTACTCGGCCCTGATCACCGGCGGCGGGTCCGGCATCGGCCGCGCCGTCGCCGAACGCTTCCTCGCCGAGGGAGCCTCCGTCACGATCCTCGGCCGGGACGACGACCGGCTGCAGGAGGTCGTGCGCTCGGTCGCCGACCCGTCCCGTATCCACACGGTCACGGCGGACGTGCGTGACGGCGCGGCTCTCGCCGCCGCCGTCGCCGAGACCGTCGACCGCTTCGGCAAGCTGGACACCCTCGTCGCCAACGCCGGGGTGTGGGACTACCAGCGCCAGCTCACCCGGCTCAGCCCCGAGGAGGTGGACACCGCCTTCGACGAGATCTTCTCCGTCAACGTCAAGGGGTATCTGCTGGCCGCCCAGGCGGCCTGGCGCGAGCTGGTGAAGACGCGCGGCAGCATCGTCATGACCCTGTCCAACGCCTCCTTCTACGTCAACGGCGGCGGCCCCCTCTACACGGCGAGCAAGCACGCCTGCCTGGGCCTGATGCGCGAGCTGGCCTACGAACTCGCCCCCAAGGTCCGGGTCAACGGCGTGGCCTGCGGCGGCATGAACACCGATCTGCGCGGGCCCGAGACCCTCGCCCTGGCCGGGCGTTCGATCTCGGCGTCCTTCGCGAAGAAGGGCCCGGACACCCCGCCGCCGCCCATCCCGCTGCACGACTCCAGCACGGAACCGCGTGACTTCACCGGCCCGTACGTGCTGCTCGCCTCCCGCGCCCAAAGTGGTCCCATCACCGGACATGCGATCTCCGTCGACGGCGGCATCGGCGTACGCGGATTCGCGCGTGCCGCCGGCGGCGACGACCTCTGATGCTCGATGAGGAGCCGACCGTGACTACGCCCCACCCGCTCAACTCCGGCCTGAGAGTCGACCTCAACCCGGCCGCCGCGATCGCGCGCAACGCCCGCCACCAGGGCGACACCGTCGCCGTCCGCTACGAGGGCGGCGACCTCACCTACGCCCGGCTCGACGACCGGTCCGCCCGGCTGGCGACCGTTCTGGCCGAGGGCGGCATCAGCGACGGCGACCGGGTCGCCTACCTCGGCCTCAACAGCGGCGCCTTCCTGGTGACCATGCTGGCCGCCTTCCGGCTCGGCGCCGTGTTCGTCCCCGTCAACTACCGGCTGGCCGAACCGGAGCTGGAGCGTGTGCTGCACGGCAGCGGTGCCACGGTCGTGGTCTGCGAGGAAGGGCACCGCGAGAGCGTCGAGCGCGTGCGCGAGGGGACCCTGCTGACCCGCTTCCTCCTCGTGGACGACGACCCGGAGGCCCCGACGGCGGGCGCGGCGGGCTGGGAGCCCTGGTCCCCGCTGCTGGAGACCGCCCTGCCCACCCCGGCCCTGGCCGTCAAGCACGCCGACGACGCGGCGATCCTGATGTTCACCTCGGGCACCACCGGAGCGCCCAAGGGGGTCGTGCTGACGCACGGCAACGCCTGGTGGAACGCCGTCAACGTCGAACTGCGGCTGGACACCCGCCGCGGCGACGTCACCTACGCCGCCGCCCCGCTCTTCCACATCGGGGCCCTGAACAGCTTCGTGCTGCGCACCCTGGTGCGCGGCGGCACGGTGGTGGTGCGCCGCGCCTTCGACCCGCAGGCCTGTCTGGACGACGTGGTCACCCACCGGGTCAACTCGATGTTCGGGGTGCCCCAGATGTTCGGTGCCCTGGCCCGCGTGCCCGGCGTCTTCGAGCGGGACCTGAGCCATCTGCGGGCCGTCGTGGTCGCGGGCGCCCCCGTGCCGCCCTCGCTGATAGAGCAGTACGCGGCCCAGGGCGTGCTCCTCCAGCAGGCGTGGGGACTGACCGAGACCGCCCCCTTCGCCACCCATCTGCCGGCCGAGCGCACCCTGGACAAGATCGGCTCCGCGGGCATCCCGATGCCCTTCACCGAGGTCCGCGTCGTCGACATGGTCACCCAGGAGCCGCTGAAGCCCGGCGAGCCCGGCGAGATCGTCGTCCGCGGCCCCAACGTCACCGCCGGGTACTGGAACAACCCGGAGGCGACGCGCGCGGCCTTCGACGACGAGGGATGGTTCCACTCCGGCGACATCGGCCACCTCGACGAGGACGGCTTCCTGTACATCGTGGACCGCCTCAAGGACATGATCATCAGCGGTGGTGAGAACGTCTATCCGGCCGAGGTCGAGCGGGTCCTGGCCGCCATGCCGGGCGTGCTCGACGTCGCCGTGGTCGGGGTCCCCGACGAGCAGTGGGGCGAGACCGTGGCCGCCGTGGTGACCGTGGCGGACCCCGAGGCGATGACCCTGGAGGACGTCCGGGCCTACGCCGCCGGGCAGTTGGCCCGGTACAAGCTGCCGCGCCGTCTCACGCTCGTGCCCGTCCTCCCGCGCAACACCTCCGGGAAGCTGGACAAGACCGTCATCCGGCGCCTGGCCGAAGAGGAGGACTGAGGTGTTCGCGGTTCCCGCCCTGCCCGCGCTGCCCGTCCCGGGCGCCCGGACGGCCACGGTGGAGTCCTGGACGCGCTTCACGGGCCGACTGCGCCTGTCCGGGCCGGGCGCCGACGTCGGTGTCCAGGTGGAACGCTGCGCGGCCGGGCGGCTCCGGGACGCGTACCCGGCCGGAGCCCGCGACCTGGAGGTGCGGATCGACGGCGGCTGCCCGGACGGCGACGCGCGGGCCGCGCTGCTCCGGGACCTGGTGGACGCGATCGGCGCGGCGGATCCGCACTGCCGCAGAGTCGTCCACGCCGTCGCGGAGGGGGACCACGACGGCCTCGCGGCGGCGGCGCGCGCCGGCTTCCGCCATGTCGTCGACGTGGACCTCGGGCAGCAGCAGCTCAGCCTGCTGGTGGCCGAGCCGGACTGGGTCACCGCCACCGACATGGACCTGGCGCACGTCCCCGGTAGCTGAGCCCGTACACCACCGCCGTACCCCTGTGGACACGCGCAGAGTCCACAGGGGTACGGCGCGGTCGCTCGCGCGCGGCTGCCTACTGCGGCCGGAAGGACCGGATCTGGTAGTTGCCCTGGAGGTTGCCGCCGTGGCCGGCCGGGGTGGAACCGACGCGGTGGTTGAAGTTGGTGCCCGTGTAGTACTGGATCCGGTGCCCGGTTCCGTTCCACAGCGAGCGGACGTTCCTGTTGCTCCGGATGAAGGAGCAGTCGTCGGCGGTGTTCGCCTTGCTGGCCTGCCGCCACTGACAGCGGGCCCCTCCGCCGTTGTAGTCGCTGTAGATGCAGAAGTACCCCGGGGTGCAACTGAAGGCGGCCCGGTGGACCGTGGGCGCGGGCGTCGCGGCCGAGGCCGCGACGGGGACGCCTCCGAAGGCGGCGGCCAGTGCGACAGCGGCGAGGGTGAACGAGCGGAAACGGCGCATGCCATGGACTCCTTCTCCTCCCCGGACGTCCCGGGCGGACGTGCCACCCGGGACAGGGGAGGTTCAGCGGGATCGTCTGCTCACGAGGACGCCACAGCGGCGGAACCGCGAGCAAGGACAAGGCCGGTAAACCGCCCGTTAAGGGGAAAGAGGGGCGAAGTCGGGGCGCGGTGTCGTACGAGGGGCGGTACGAGGGCGCGGGCCACGCGTGCCCGCGCCCTCGTACCGGGCGCGCGGCCGCGCCCCGGAGATCACGCGCCGGCGCTGCTGGTGGCGCCGTCCTGCGCGGTCGCGGACTTGGTGCCGAGCGCGCTCTTGGCCGCGTTGATCACCGTGTCGCGCTGCCGGTGGTGCCGCTCGTACTCCAGTACCTGCCGCACCACACGGTCGGAGACGTTGCGCAGATGCGTCTTGACGCGCTCCGGCCCCATCGTGTCGTATCCGGCCCAGGGCTCGTCCTCGCGAAGATGCCTGATGGCCTGCAACACTCCGGCACGGCCCGCGTGGGAGCGCTCGTAGCCCTCGATCACCGTCAGCTCGGTCTGGGACAGGCCGCGCAGCCGCTGCTGGATCTCCGTGAGGCCGAGCTGACCGAAGCCGGGGATCGGCAGATCCCTGTCACGGGCCCGCTCTGCCAAGCGGGTGACATCGGGTACGTCGCGCAGAGCGCCCTCGGCCTGGTACCGCGCGCGCCTGGTGCCTCTGCGGAACGCGGACCGCAGGCGGGACATGGCCACCCGCACCCTGCGCCTGACCAGGTACAGCAGCCTGCGGCGGTCGGTGGCTCCGGGCCGCGGGGAACGGTGGCCGTCGGTGGCCGTCGCCACGGCCATGGCCCGGCGGGCGAGATCCTCCTCGAGGGTCTCCAGCATCTGCTCGTCCTGGCGGCACAGCACGGACAGCAGCTCGGCGGTCTCCCGGTCGTGGAACTGTTCCGCGATGTTCTTGCCCACCTGACAGGTGGCCAGCGCACGGGCCGCGACGGCGTACGCCTCCTCGGTGTTCTTCAGCAGCCGACGCTCGTCCGCGGGCCGACGGCCGTGCGCCGTCTCCGTCACGACCGCCGCCCCCGCCCTCAGGGGCAGCACGGCCGCCCGCACGGCACCGCGGGTCATGGACCGCGTCAACCGCGCGGCGGTGGAGAACAGTCCGCGGGCCGGGCGTATCTCCCGGACCCGGTCCTCGATCCGTTCGAGGTGGTCCCGAGCCTCGGCCACCTGGCGTTCGAGCCGTTGCCGCCGGACGCCCGGCGGGGTGATGGTCGCATCCGTCCGGAAGCGGTCGACGACCGCCGCGTGGGCCTCACGGGCGTCCTCCAACGCCGGTATCAGGACATCCGTCATCGCTGCCATGAGCTGCTCCTGGTGGGTCGGGTACGGCACCGCGGCCGCGTACGAGGAAGGGCGGCCCGCCGTCCCTCGCCCGTGGCCGGGTGACCGAACCCATCCTGCGGAACGTTCCGGAAGATCGCCCGGCGAGCCGCCCGCTCCCCGGCCCGTCCACGCAGGTGGCGCGGGACCGGGCGGAGAGAGGTCACCGCTGCTGATCGAGTGGTGGATCCCTCGGGTCCGGGTGGATTCTGGTCCTAGTCAGCCACAGACCGGCGCGGCGCACAGCGGCTCCGTCCCGGCGGTGGTGCTCCTTCCCTCACCGGGGGGCGACGTGAAAGTCGAACTGATCCAACGCGCCGCCGACGTGCTGGTCGACGTCCCGGACGACGTGCACGAGGAGATCATCAAGCTCATCGACGCGGTGGCCGAGGACCCGGAGGCCCAGATACCGGCGGACCTGGCCGCGGCCTTCGGCGAGTGGTGCTGGCTCGTGTACATCATTCACGAGGACGTGATCGAGGTACTGGACGTCGGCTGCGCACGGTGACGCCGGGACCGAGCCAGGGCCTGTCGCGGCTCACTCCAGCTCGGGCGGTCCGTCCCCGACGGGTTCCTCCTCGGGTACGGGAAGCGGCTGCCGCCACGGCGTGGAGGTGTCGATCCTCGGCGCGGTCCCGCGGATCGCCCGCGCCGAGGCCTCGGCGCGCGGGCTCGTCGGTACGGAGACGGCGACGGCACGGAAGGGCGCGGGGGGCCGGGTCTCGACGTAGACCACGGGTCTGCCGGGCCGCACCGCCACGAAGTCCTGCCCGCCTTGATGCGCACGCGTACCGATGCTCAGGGCACAGGGCAGCCACACGCCTCGCCCGGGGTCGCCGCGCAGCGCACGCCACCAGTCGGGTTCCACGACCACCCGGCACACCGCCGTCAGCGGCACGCGCACGCCGAAGCGGCGCGCCGCCGCCTTCTCCCACCACGACAGGCGGACGACCACGTCGTCACCCTTGACGAACATCCGTGCCATCGATCGCTCCGCTCCTCCCTGCCATCCTCACGCAGGGAGGCGTCGTCGGCGTCCGCGTACACCGGCGCCCGCGGTCACTGGCGCCCGAAGAACTCCACCTCGGCGACGGCCACCCGGCGGTCCGCGCGGACGCCGTAGGCGGCGTCCACGGTCAGCCGTACCCGCGTGACATCCGACCCTCGCACCGTGAAGCTCTGCTGGCCGGGCGCGTCGCTGAGGTTCAGGACCTTGCTGGTGCGCTCGCCCTCCGAGGAGACGAGGGTGACCGTGATCTTCGACGGCCGCGCCTGGCCCAGGAACTCGTCGGACTTCGTCGAACTCCCGGACGTGATCAGGAGTTCGCGCAGCCGCACCGGACGCTCGAAGTCGGCCTCCAGATACTGCCCCGTGCCACGGCCGGGGTCGGCCGGTGCCCAGTAGCGGTTGTTGAAGCCGTCGAAGGCCGCCTGCGCGCGGTGCGACGGCGCCTGGCTGGAGGCGCGCACCTGCGCGGGGTGCACCGGCTTCGGGTCACCGGTACTGCTCTCCGCGAAGGAGAACAGGTCGGTGAGCTGCGCACGGCCGAACCACGCCGCGACGAGGAGGACGAGCAGGAGCCACGGCAGCGTCAGGCGCGGTCGGCGCCACGCCCGGCGCTTGGGCCGGGTCCCGGCCGCCAGCGGCTGCCGTTCGCGGCGCGGCAGAAGCCGACGCCACCAGGGCGGCCGGGGCGCCTCGCCGGGGGCCCGCGCGGGGTCGAGCAGCGTCCCGCAGCGTACGCACAACCGCCGCTCGTACGGGTTCATGGCACGGCAGCTCGGGCAGGGGCGCTCGGGGCGGTGCGGCGGATCCTCCGGGCGGGGCGGTGGGTCCACGGGCGGTCCGGTGGGGTGGTCCGGGCCGGGGCCTGAGGGGTGGTGCGGGGGTTCGTCAGGGCGCCGGGGTGCGACTGCGGGCGGCGTCGGTGCGGTCCGCACGGCCGCCGGGGGTGGCGCCGAGGCGTCGGCCGAGGGCGCGCGTCGCGACGGAGACGGGGGCGACGGAGGCCGTGAAGGGGGCGGTGGTGGCGGAGAAGCGGGTGTCGGTGTCGACGGTGAGGGAGTGGCGGGCCGAGGTGCCGACGATGGGGGCGAGCCGGGCCCCGGTGTCGACGGCGGCGGGGATGCGGGCCGAGGCGTCGATGGCGGCGGAGTGGCGGGCCCCGGTGCCGACGGCGGGGGAGTGTCGGGCCGCGGTGTGCGCGGTGTCGGGGATGCGGGCCGCGACGGCGACCGTGGCGGAGACGCGGGCCGCGGCAGCGACTGTGGCGGAGACGCGGGTCGTGGCGGAGTCGTCGGGCCCGTCTCGGGAGTCGGCGGCTCGCCCCGCTCCTCGTCCTCCCACGCCAGGAACGCCTGGCAGGACGCGCAGAAGCGGGTGCCGGGCGTATTGCGATGGCCGCAGTCGGGGCAGATCATCACGCACCCGCCCCGTCCGCCGCCACGACCTCCACCGCGTACCCCACCTGCGCGGGCACCTCGGCCGCCACCAGCCGCTCCAGCCGCGCCCGGGTCGGCACCACGGCCTCCGCGTCCGCCACCCGCACCCGTACCCGCACCCAGGGCCGCGCCGCACCGGGCAGCGCCGACCCCGGATCGGCGGACCAGGACGTGGCGCCGCTCTCGCTGATCTCCGGTTCGAGGCCCGTCTCCACCCGGATCGCCGCGGCCAGCCCGGCCAGGGTGCCCCGCTGCCGGTGCCGGGCCACCGCACCGGCCACCACCGCCCGGCGCCGCTCGACCGGCCGCTCCCCGTCCACCTCCGCCGCCACCCACTCCGCCAGCCACGCCAGCAGATCCTCGGGCGCGGTGCGCGGATCCAGATGCGCGGGCAGGTTGTCCAGGGTGAGCAGCACCGGCGCCAACACCTCGTCCAGCGCGCTCAGGAACCCTTGGACGAAGGGCTGATCCTGGTAGACGGCGGGGAGTTGACGCAGCAGCGGGTGCGGCGTCGGCAGCCCCGGAAGTGTTGCGCGCACTCAGGCCTCCCTCACGCGCAACTGGTGTTCATAGCTGAACACCAGTGCGTGCCGGTCGAGTTCGATCTTCGTGGCGGCCTCACCGCGCCGCCCGGTGACCGGGTCCGCCGGGAACAGCCGTACGTCCTCGACGAGATCGACACCGGGCACGCGTTGCAGCACCGCGAACACCTCCCCGGAGTGCACCGGCCGCCCGAACGGCCAGCCCTCGCCCCGCGGCCCGCCCGTCAGCGGATTGAAGTAGCCGTACAGGGCCGCCAGCGCCGCCTCGCGCAGCCGGTCGGCCGCCGTCCCGCGGCCCGCCACCACCGAGGCGACCACGGTCACCCCCTGGTAGTAGGGCGGCTCCACGACCAGCCGGGTGCCGATCGGGCGCCGCTCGTCCAGATACGACGCGATCATCGCGAGCGTGTCCCGCGGCGGGATCAGCTCCTGGAACCGGATCCGGCCCTGCTCGTCATCACGACCTGCCGGTACCACCAACAGCCGTACGCCACCGGCCTGTTCGGAAGTCTCGTCGTCCCCCGACAGACCCGCCGGGACACACGCCACTCGCGCGGCGTCCGGTGCCACCTCGCGCGCCAGCAGCTCGTAGTCGCGCGGCACCACCGCCCGGTGCAGGGTGCGCAGCGTCATCGGCCCGCGCACCCGCGCGTTCTCCACCGTCTCGCCGTCCACCCCGCCGAGCGCAGGACGCCGGTTCTCCACCCGCGCCACGAACGGCAGCGAGCTGCGCAGCACCCGCAGCGCGCCCCGCGCCACATTGCCCCGCCGCCCCCCGCCCGTACGGTAGGACCGCACCCGCACCGCGGCGCTCTTCGGTGGCACCGCGCCGTACAGCCGCAGGGTGCCGTCGGACTCCCGTACGGCGGGTCCGAAGTCCACCTGCCCGGAGTTGGGGTCCAGGGTGAAGTGGCGGCCGTACGGCGTGGAGTGCGCGAAGTCGTCCACCCGCGTCCACTCCACCCACCCGTGCCCCTCCGCCACCTCCACCACGAACGGCTCCTCGCCCGCCACCACCGGCGGCCGGGCCACCCCGAACGCCTGCCCGGCCACCCCCTCCGACAGACCGAGGATCTCCTCCACGACGGTCTCGGCGTGCGCGGCCTCCACCGTGCCGCCGATGGTGAACGCGCTCGCCGCGCGGACCGTCGGGGAGGCCACATAGGTGGGCTGGTCCGGTGCGGCCTCGACCAGACGGCAGCGCAGCCAGCCGCCGGAGTGCCCGGCCACCACCGAGGCGGTGTGCCCGCCGGGCACATGCAGGATCACCTCACCGGCCTTGTTGAACCCGCCCGTGTCGTCCTTCTCGACCTCGCACACCACCCAGCCGGTGCCGTCCCACGCCTCCCACAGCAGCGGCGGGCGGCGCGGATCGACCCCGACCCCGTCCACCCGGCAGTCCAGCCGCAGGACCACCGCACAGCCGGGCACCGGCCCGGACAGTCCGACGTACAGGCAATCCCCGGGCGCGGGCGCGGCGTTGAAGCACGGCACATCGCGGCCGAGGGCCAACTCCTGTGAGCGATCAGCGGCGTTGCCGGTAGACGGCCAGGTGGCGAGATGGGACAGCGCGCACGGCACGACCGACAGATCCCGGCCGGTGGTGAACACCACCGCCTCCTCGGTCTCGGTGCGCACGGTGGCCACCTCGGTCCCGGCCGCGATCCGCACGGTGTCGGGCTGCGGCGCGGAGAGCCAGAACGTGGCATCGGTCCGCGCGGCCGTCGGCGGATACAACCGCACCCCGATGAGATCAAGGAAGGCCAGGTAGTTCTTGTCCGGCACCCGGTTCAGCCGGTACACGAGCTGATCGACCATGGTGGCGAACGCCTCGATCAGCGTGACACCCGGATCGGAGACGTTGTGGTCGGTCCACTCGGGGCAGCGCTGCTGCACCAACCGCTTGGCCTCGTCCACCAGTTGCTGGAAGCGCCGGTCGTCCAGGTTCGGGCTGGGGAGTGTCATACGGACCCCTCGTTGTCCGGGATCACATAGAACGGGAAGACCAGGTTGCGCGGATCGTTGGTGCCGCGCACCGCGTACCCGATGTCGATGTAGAGCACCCCGTCGTCCGCGTCGTCGAATCGTACGGAGACATCGGCCACCTCGATACGCGGCTCCCACCGTTCCAGCGCGAGCCGTACCTCGTAGGCGAGTTGACCGGCCGTGCCCGCGTCGGCGGGCGCGAACACGTAGTCGCCGAGCGCGCATCCGAACTCCGGGCGCATCGGCCGCTCGCCGGGCGAGGTGGCCAGGATCAGCCGGATCGACTCCGCTATCTCCCGCTCGTCCCGGACCAGCGCGATACTGCCGGTGGCGTCCGTCCGCGGGGGGAACGCCCAGCCCGCGCCGATGAATTGGCGGCCCATGCCGTCAGCCTCCGATCTGCACGCTCGGGCACCCGGACGTGATCGGCGCACCACAGCCCGCCGTGTCGCCGACCCGGGCGGCCGGTCGGCCACCGATGAGCACACTCGAACTGCCGGGCGGGGCAAGGGTGGACGGGCCGTGTGCGGCGGGCGAGGAGCACTGGTGCGCGGTGCCCACCGTCGCCGCGGGCTGCCCGCCGATCAGCACCGTGCGCTCTCCGGGCGGGCCGATCACCCCCGGATGCCCGGTGGGATCGCCGACGCGTGCGGCTGCTGGCATGTGCTCTGCCCCCTGACTGGTCCTGACCCGTTCCCTGTCGTGCCGTAGCTTGAGCTGCCGTTCAATTGATGCGTACGAGCGGCGCGTTGACGGTCAGCGTGCTGCCGCCCTTGAGTTCGGTGCGGGTGGTGCTGCCCACCGCCACCCGGTTGCCGCGCACCTCCACAGCGCCGTCCGTGGACAGCTTCACCTCACCGCTGCCGCCGTCCACCTGGACCCCGGTGCGAGAGGTGAGCTTCACGGCGTCACCGGTCAACTCCAAGGTGCCCTCGCCCGCGTCCAGTGCGACCCCGCTGCCCGCCTTGATCGAGACCTGCTCCTTCGCCTCGATCTCCACCGTGCCGTCGCTGTGCACCACGATGGTGGTGCCCTTGCGGTCGAGGTCGATCTTCAGCTTGCCGTCGCCCGTCACCAGCCGCACGCCCTGCGGGCCGTTCGCCGCGTCCAGCAACTCCAGCTTGTTGCCGCCCTTCGAACCGAACGCGCGCTTGTTGACGGCCCCGCTCGTCGGGTCGACGGCCGCGGTCTCCTGACCGTCCCCGGCGCCACCCGCACCACCGGCCTGCGCCGGACCACCGCCCTGCCCCGGCTTGTCCTGCCCGTTGTGGAGCCCGGCGAGCACGTACGGGCGGTCCAGACGGCCCTGTTCGAACCCGACCAGCACCTCGTCCCCGACCTCGGGGATGAACGCCTCCCCACCACCGGTCCCACCCGACTGCGCCGTCCGCGCCCAGTCGCTCGCGTACTCGTCGGACAGCCACGGGAACCGCACCTTCACCCGGCCGAGCCCCTCCGGGTCCTTGGTGTCCGTCACCGTGCCGTTCGCCAGCCCCGAACACCGCCCGGCCGCACCACCGTTGCTCCCCGAGCCACCGCCGGTGAGCCCGTACAGCGAACGCTCCTGCTGCCCCGAGACCGTCACCCAGGTCTCATAGCCACGCAGCGGATCGAACACATGCCGCGAGGACGTCACCGTGTACCGCCCCTCGAAGGGCGCGCCCACCCCGGCCAGCGTGACCGCGCCGCCCGCCCGCACCTCCGGATTGCCCCGGATCACCGCCTCCAACTCTGCGAACGACCCGGCGATCCGCGCCGCGAGCGACTTCGCCGCCTGATCCACCCGCGCCTGGTTGTCGTACGGCGCGTCCGACACCACGAAGTCCGCGTCGCCGAACGGCCGCGCCACCTCGGCTGCCGTCACCCCCAGCTCCAGCGTCGCCGCCTCACCCGCGTCGGCCCGGCCGATCAACGGCTGCTTGGCCCGTACGTCCCACCCCCGCACCTCGACCGCCGACACCTGCTCGGCGGCCGACACCCCGGCCCGGCAGCGCAACAGGTTGGCGCCCATCTCCAGGACCAGCGGATCACGGTCGGCCCGCGCGGACGTGTCCGGCGCGGCACTCGCCCCCGTGGGCTTCACGACATGGAGCTGACCATCCGTCACATGGAGCTGGGCACCCGCCTCTTCGACGAGTGCGCGCAGGAACTCCCAGTCACTGATGTTCGGTTGGGCCACATGCTCCAGGACCGGGCCCGCCACCTCCATCGTGCCGGGCTTCAACCCCGCCCGCCGCGCCACCTGCACACAGATGTCGGCGAGCGTCATGTTCTGGTAGCCGGCCACCCGACGGCCGCGGAAGAGGCGGTACGACTCGTCCAGGCCCCGCACCACCGTGAAGGTGCCCATATCGTCGATCTCCACCTCCAGCGCCGTCACACTCCCGGTGAACAGCGGACGCGGCGAGGGGCCACCACCGGCGGCGGCCAGCAGCCGCACCCGGGTCCCGATCCGTACCCCTGTCTGCTCCAGCAGCACCCGGCTCGGATCACGGAAGCGCAGCACGAACAGGTCCGGCAACGTACGACTGTCGTCCACATACCCCTCGACGAGGGTGTTCGCCTGGGCGGGCGACAGCGGACGGCCGTCGAACTCCACGACCAGGGTCTTGGCGACACTCTGACTGACCATGACCGGCCTCACCGCCCCCCGTCGTGTCCATGGCCGTTGCCACCGCCACCGCCGTCGTGCCTGACCTCGTCCAACGCGGGAAGCAGCAGTTCCCGTCCCTCGGGCAGGCGCATCGGATCATCGATCCCGTTCGCCTCCGCGATCGTCCGCCAGGCCGCCGGATCGCCGTACTCACGCCAGGCCAACGACGCCAACGTGTCCCCGGCGCGCACCCGGTGCACCCGGCGCGCGTGCAACGCTCCCGACGTCGGGTTCTGCCCCGGCGTCTCCCCGGTGATCTCCTCCATCGTCACCTGGCACACCGCCCGGATCGGCACGCCCGAGGTGGTGAACAGGGTGTACTTCGCCTGGACTTGACTGACGTATCCGGGGAAGCCGGTGAGCCCGCCCCAGTGGAAGACCACCCACGGCGGCGACGCCCGCTGCCGCTGCCGTGTCTCACTCGTCGGCACACAGCACGTGAACAGCTTCTCCACCGCGGTCACCACGCTGGTGTCGTGTGTGTCGCTCGCGTCGAAGAACATCTCCACCGTGAGCTTGCTGGGCTGCGGCCCCTGGTACTCGGGCGGCCCCGCGCTCTTCGCCCCCTTGGCCGGAGTCCGCTGCCAGGCCGCCGACTTGGCCAGCGACAACTCCTTCGGGTTGAACTGGAAGTCGATCCGCCCGCACGCCGCGCCCGGCGTCAGCCCGCCACCCGGCGGCGGAGTACGCAGCTCCAGGTACGCGTGCTCCAACTTCGGCCGGGCGCCGCCCCCTTGGACGGCACCGCGCCCCGTGCCCGCCGCGCTGAACGCCACCGGTGAACTCACGGCTCAGCCCTCCATCACATAGCCGTGATGAGCGATCTCGATGGTCTCCGTCGCGACCTTGGGCGACTCCGGGTTGAACGACGGCCCTGACCACCGCACCGGCACCACCTCCAGCAGCCCCCACTGCGCCACCTTGCGCCCGTCACCGGTACGCGCCTCGATGTGTGCCGTCCTGCGCTTGATCCCGGTGGTCATGCTCGCGAACCACTTGGCCACCTTCTCGGTGTCCCGGGTCAGCGGCCTGGACAGCTTGATGTTCGGGTACTTCAGCCGGGTGGGCAACTGCCACAGATGCCCGTTGTTGCCGCCCTCCTCGCGCTGTTCGAGCACCACCTCGCAGCCGAGGCCCTCACAGGTGTTGAACGAGCCCAACTCGATGCCGTCCACGGTGACGACGAAGCACACGCTGACCGCCGGTTCATCGGTCACGGACATGCCGTACCCCCTCTCTCCGCACGCGTCAGTGCCGGGTGTCGATCAGATGACCCGCCCGCTCCCGGTCCAGCCGCAGCTCCGCCTTGAGCAGTCGGCTGAGCGGCGCGAACAGGGCGCGGACCAGCTCGTCGTCCACCTTGGGCGGGTGGCTTCCGGAGGCACCGGACGCCGGGGCCGGTGCCGACCCGTCGGCGGCGGAGGGGGCGGGGTCGGGCTCCTCCGGGACGGGCTCGGGGGACGGACTCGGCGGTTCGGGCGGGTCGGGCGGCTCGGGAGGGTCCGGGGGAGGCGGGTCGGAAGCAGCCGCGTCACGCTGGACGACCCTGGACGACGGGGCGAAGGGGAGTCGCTGGACGGGCGGGGGGAGTGGCATCGGGGTCGGCGACGGACCGTACGACGGCACGGGGCGCACGGTCGCCGGGGGCGATACGGGTGGCACAGGTGATACGGGAGCTGTCGACGGTGGGCCCGGTGGGCCGAACACCACCGAGCCGTCGGCCATGCGCTGGGCCACCCCGGCGGCGACGGCGACCGTACCGGCGTCCGGCCTCGCGCGGGACGTGGAGGTGAGAGGGCCGGGTGCCCGTGTGGGGACCGGTGGGGGAGTGGCCGGTGCGGGAGCGGGCGGCGAGGTGACGGCACGCTGGGCGGACGGCACCGGGGTACGGTCCTCCGCGGCTGGAGTCGTCGTTGAGGATGCGGCTGGGCCGTCATCGGACGGGGACGACCACCGAAGCGGTACGACACGCGGTTCGGCCGTAGCCTCTGGCGTGCTCCCCGAGGGCTCCGCCCTGGAGAAGAGCGGCACCGACCGCTGCGCTAGGAGCGGCATCAACGGCCCTGCCGCCGGGGCCGGTTCTGCCGCGATCGGCGTTCCGGCGGCGGTGGCCCGCTGGATCGGCACGGGCGGGGCGGCGACCCCGGGCTGTGGCTTCGGCTCGGGTACCGGGCCGGTGTCCCCGGTACGTACGACGAGCGGATCGTCGGCGAGCAGTGGCCGGGACGGCGCTTCCGCGGGCGGTACGGGCTCGGGCGCGTCCGGCGGCAGGGGGCCACCGCTGCTCGCGGCGGGCGTCCGCTGGGCGGTGGGCGGCAGCGCGGTCAACGGCTCCCCCAGACCGAAGCCGTGCGGACGTACGGTCTCCGTGGCCCGCTGGAGCGGCGGCGCGGCGGACGATGAAGGCGCGGCCGGGAGAGGAGGTGCGGCCGCCGGAAGTGCGTCCGTAGGCGTACCGGGCCCCGGACCTTCGACCGGCACCCGCTCCAACTGGCGCAGGGGCATGTCCGCAGGCGGGGCCGAAATCAGCGGAGCGGCCGTCGTCTCCGGGACGTCACGTGCGTCGTCACGTACGACATCGGGTACGGCGGGCTGACCGCTGAACTCCCCAGCATCCACGGCCCGTTGCAACGGAACGACCGAAAGCGGCGCCCCGCCGCTCGCCTGCCGCCCACGCACTGCCCCCGTACTCTCCGGGCCCACCTCACGGCTCACCGTCGGCACCCCGGGCGACGCGCTCGGGGCCACGAGCCCATGGCCCAGGCCCGACGGTGCCTGCGGGCTCACCAGATGGCCGAGCGGGGTGAAGAACGACGCGTCCTGCCAAGTGCCCAGAGAACCCTGGAACTTCGCCGGATCGGTCACCAGATCGGGGGCGCCCACCGTACGTTGCAACGGCGGCACGTCCCGCCAACCAGCCGCGCGCACGGGCGGGTCGGTCGCCTCCGACGTGCTCTGCGCACCGTCATCGCGCCCGCGTCCGTGCCCGCCGGTGAACCAGGACAGCCATCCCATCGGCGTCACCGCTCGTTCAGCCGGGCGATGTACTGCACATACCGCAGCCGGTCCGGGTGTTCGAGGTCGAGGATCTGGTCGAGGGACCAGTGGAAGTGGTAGGCGAGGTACGCGACTTCCTCATGGATGCGGTCGGTCGCGTACGTCATGATTCCCCCAGGCGACCACCACCGGACAGATCCACCGCGAAGTTCTCCTGGCACGACGGGCAGGTGACCGCGGCGCGGGTGTGCCCCTCGGCGTTGATCCGACGGTAGAAGTCCTGGAGGAAGGCGAGGTCGGAGGCGAACAGGTCCTCGACAACGCCGGGGTGGACGTCCTCGATCGCACCGAGGCGCACGATCACCCGCGAGATCAACACCACGGACAGATAGGCGGAGTTCTCCCGGACCCGGTCGTCCCGCAGTGGCACCAGTTCGTCGCGGGCGGTCGCCAGCCGCATGACCCCGCTGCGGTGCACCGTCCCCGAGTCGTCCACGTATCCGCGCGGCAACTCGAAGGGGAACTCGGTGCGCAGCGTGTCTACCGACCCGCCGTGGTCCGTGTCCGTGCCGGTCTGCGCGGACGCCGCGATCGCACGCCGCATCAGTCGAGTTCCACGCTTTCGTACGTGATCGACAGCTTCTCCGTCAGCACGGAGGTGTCCCCCGCCTTGAGGGTGCTGATCTCCAGCGACTTGGGCCATGCGTTGATCAGCTTGTAGCGCTTGATCGGGAGGCCCTCGTAGTCGTAGACGATGATCGAGCCGTTGCGGCGGGCGTTGACCATCTTCCCGAACCGGGAGTCCTTGATCCACCGTTCGAAGCTGTTGTCCTCGGTCAGACCACGGGTGACGGTGACCTCACCGGCCTTGGGGCGACCCGGCAGCTTCTTGATCGCGTACTTGCCGTCGGCCGTGTTCTGCTTCAACTCGATGACGTCCTGCTCCATCTTCAGACCGCTGACCTCGGTGATCTGCTTGATGAGGACGCTGTCGAACTCAAGGCCGAAGGAATGTCCCACGGAACTGTCGAGCTCGGGGAGCGGCATGCAAGCCTCCTACAATCCGTTCGTCGAATCCGTTCGCCGCAAGGGCTCTCGCGGCACTCACCGTCACTCGTCGACCCCGCCCGACCCGGCCGAGAGCTGCGCGAGCCGGAACACCACGAACTCCGCGGGCTTGACCGGTGCCACGCCGACCTCACAGATGACCTGACCCGCCTCGATGGACTCCGGAGGGTTGGTCTCGCGGTCGCACTTCACATAGAAGGCCTCGTCCGGAGTCAGCCCGAACAGGGCGCCCTTGCGCCACTCGTTGACCAGGAACGCCGAGATGGTGCGCCGGATACGGGCCCACAGCGCGTCGTCGTTGGGCTCGAAGACCACCCACTGGGTGCCCGCGAGGATCGACTCCTCCAGGTAGTTGAAGAGCCGTCGCACGTTGAGGTAGCGCCATGACGGGTCGTCAGCGAGCGTGCGCGCGCCCCATACCCGGATGCCGCGACCGGGGAACGCGCGGATGCAGTTGAGCCCGACCGGGTTGAGGAGGTCGTGCTCGCCCTTGGTGATCTGCGTCTGCAACCCGACCGCGCCGCGCAGCACTTCGTTCGCCGGCGCCTTGTGCACTCCGCGCGTCTCGTCGTTGCGCGCCCAGACGCCCGCGACATGCCCGCTCGGCGGTACGAAGGCGTCGCGGCCCACGGCCGGGTCGAACACCTTGATCCACGGGTAGTACAGCGTCGCGTACTTGGTGTCGAACCCGGTCGTCTCCTCGCGCCAGGACTTGATCTGACGGGGACTCAGGCCCGGCGGGGGATCGAGAATGGCGATCCGGTCGCCCATCGCCTCGCAGTGGGTGATCAGCCCGCGCTGCACCGAGATAACCGTCTCGAGGTCCAACGCCCCACGCTGGAAGGCGCTCATCAGGTCGGGCACGGCCACCATCGTGACCTCTTCGACGGCCTCCAGACCGCCGAATCCGGTGCGCCGGTCGGGGTCACCGACGTACGCATCCGTCGACAGGGTGGCGGGCACCGCGACGGCCCCCGCGTCCGACCCGGCCGCGGGCGCCGCGGCCAGCGTCACCGACTGCGCGTCGGGACGCGCGGGCGCGGCCCCCTTGCCGGACTCCTCCAGCCGGATGAGCTGGGAGCGGGCCCTGACCTGGGTGGCCACATTGTCCTTGCTGCGCTTGGTGGTCACGGACGGATACGTCTCGGCGACCACCCCGTCCCGCTTCACGACCAGCGAGAAGACGTCCTGGGGCGGATCCTCGCCCTCGGGGTCGGCGACCTCGACGGTGACCTGCCCGGTGACACCGGGCAGCATCTTGACGACGTACGGCCCGAGCTGCGCCGTAGGCCCCGCGGCAACTTCCGCCGCGGCTCCCGTACTTGCGTCGCTCTGATCCCCGGCCTCGCCGCCGATGCGGATGACGTAACAGATCCCGCCGCCGTTGGCGAAGTACCCGTAGACGGACGAGGCGAGATAGGTCCCCTCGACGAAGTCACCGAACACGGTGGTGAACTGCGTCCAGTTGGTGATCAGCGTCGGCTCGTTGAACGGGCCCTTCCGCGCGAAACCGATGAAGGCGGCGACGGAGGTCCCGACCCCCTCGATCGGCCGTGACCCGGATTCCACCTCTTCGACGTAGACGCCCGGGGACAGGTACGACGGCATGCCACTCTCCTTGACCCTTGACCGGGGACTTGATCCTTGATCGGGGAAACGAGAGCGATTGTTCCCGCGCGGCCGACCAGCGAAGAAGGGCTTTCGGTCGTACTGATGTACAGGACTCCGTGCCCGAAGGGCAGTTGCGGTCCCTTCCCTATCGGGCACCTCCGGCTGCCCTCACGGCTTCACGTCCGGTCGCGGGCGAGCCCGGGGTGGGCCCGGCACTCTGAGGAGCATGCTGCGGACGCCTCTGCCGCCACCGCTGCCACCTCGACGCCGCGAGGCCGAGCGGGTGGTGCGGTGAAGTCGTCCCAGGAGAAGGCACCGCAGAGGGCATCGCGCGACGCCTCGGCGAAGGCGGTGCAGAAGGCGCCGCAGCAGGGCGGGAGCACCTCGCCCGCGCGTGTCACGGAAGCCACCCCCGCGCCGTCGCGTATCCCCGTTCCTCCGCCTGCCGGGCGGCGGTTGAGCCTCCAGAGCCTGCGCCACCTCCAGGGCGCGGCCGGCAACGCGGCCGTCTCCCGGCTCGTGGCGCAGCGCTATACGGCCCCTGTGAGCCCGCTGCCGTCGCAGGCGCCCGGGATGCGCAGGGTCACCGCCGACATCGCTGCCAAGAAGCTGAAGTTGGCCCAGCACCATCCGGCGACCGCCGAGTCCCGTGCGGCCCAGGACGCGGCGAAGGCCCCGCCCGACGACAAGGAGGCACAGGGCAAGGCGGCCAACGCGGAGAAGATGAACGCGGCCAAGCCCGGGGAGTTCGACAAGGCCGCCTTCGTCACGGCGGTCAACGAGGCGATCGCCGCGCAAGCCCCCAAGAACCTTGACGAGGCGGACAAGTTCGCCGACTCCGGCAAGGCCGAGAAGGTCAAGGGCGCGGTCGACGGCAAGGTCACGGACGGCAAGGAGGCCTCGGCCAAGGACATCGAGACCACGACGAAGGCCGCTCCCGACACCTCCAAGGCCAAGGAGAAGCAGGTCACCCCGATGCGGCCGGACCAGCCTCCGGCGAATCCGGGTGCGCCGAGCGCCGCCGACGCGACGCCGCAGCAACAGCCGCCCCAGGTGACGGACTTCTCCGAAGGGCCGAAGAAGACCGACCACGAGATGGCGGAAGCCGACGTCACCGAAGAGCAGTTGACCAAGAGCAACGAGCCCGACTTCAAGGCCGCGTTGGGGGAGAAGCACAAGGCGGAACAGCACTCGGCGACCGCTCCCGCCCAGGCGCGGGCCGGGGAGAAGGCGCACCTGGCGAGCGCGAAGGCGGGGGCCGCCGTAGCCGGCGCTCAGGCGATGAACTCCCTGACGGCGACCCGCCATGCGGCGGGCAAGCAGGTGGACGGCGGCAAGGGCGAGGCCAAGTCGAAGGACGAGCAGAAGCGGGCGGAGGTCACCGGCAAGCTCCAGAAGGTCTTCGACGCCACCCAGAAGGACGTCGAGGGAATCCTGAAGGGCCTGGACGGCACGGTGGACAAGCAGTTCACCGAGGGGGAGAAGAAGGCCCGCGACGCGTTCAACACCGACCAGAAGCGTCGCATGAAGCAGTACAAGAGCAAGCGCTACGGCGGCTTCTTCGGTCCGGCCAAATGGGCCAAGGACAAGCTGCTGGGAATGCCGAAGGAAGCGAACGAACTCTTCCAGGAATCCCGGAAGCTGTACGTACGCCTCATGCAGGGTGTGATCTCGTCCATAGCCGACACGATCGGCACGGAACTGGGCAAGGCGAAGGCGCGTATCGCCAAGGGGCGTTCAGATCTGAAGACGGAGGTCGACAAGCTCCCCGCGGACCTGAAGAAGTACGGGCAGGAAGCGGCCAAGGACTTCGCGGGCAAGTTCGACGACCTCGAGTCGGAGGTCGACGACAAGTCAAAGCAACTCGTACAGACCCTGGCCCAGAAATACACCCAGGCCCTGCACGCGGTGGACGAGGAGATCAAGAAGCTCCAGGAGGCCAACAAGGGCCTGGTCCAGAAGGCGGTTGACGCGGTCAAGGATGTCATCAACACCATCAAGAGACTCAAGGACCTCCTGATGGGCATCCTGGCGAAGGCCGCAGCCGCGATCGCGAAGATCATCAAGGACCCCATCGGCTTCTTGGGCAAGCTGGTCCAGGCGGTGGGCGCGGGCCTTCACCAGTTCATGGCGAACATCGCCACGCACCTCGAATCGGGCCTGGTCTCCTGGCTGTTGGGCACGGCGGTGAAGGCGGGCATCGAGATCCCCTCCCGCTTCGACCTCAAGGGCATCATCCAGTTGATCGGCTCACTCCTGGGCCTGACCTGGGCGAACATCCGCGCCCGCATCACCCGCAAGGGCGTCCCCGACCAGGCGATGAACAAGGTCGAACAGTCCGTCCCCGTGGCCAAGGCCCTGGCGACGGAGGGCCCGGCGGGCGCGACGAAGGAGATCTCCGCCGAGGTAGGGGACCTGAAGTCCACGATCTTGTCCGACCTCAAGTCGTACTTGATCCCCACGGTCCTCATCGCGGGCGTCACTTGGATCCTCTCCCTCCTCAACCCTGCCTCGGCATTCGTCCGCGCCGTCAAGGGAATCATCGACATAGTCACGTTCATAGTGAACCAGGGCGCCCAGATAGTGCAGTTCGTCAACGCGGTCCTGGACGCGGTGGTGGCGATAGCCAACGGCGGCACAGCAGGCGTCCCGAAAATGATCGAAACAGCCCTGGCAGCAAGCCTCCCGCTACTGATCGGCTTCCTGGCCTCGATCCTGGGCATAGGCGGCCTGGCCAACAAGATCAAACAGGTCTTCCAGAGGGTGTCGCGCCCGGTCAACCGGGCCATAGACAAGATCGCGACCAAGCTCGCCCAACTCGGAAAGAAGGCCTGGAAGAAGTTCAAGGGCAAGTCCGACAGGAGAAGTGGGAGGGCGGGCAAGGGTGAGAAGGGGAGTGACAAGAGAAGCTTCTCTGAGAAGCAGAGAGATCTCGATGCCGGTCTCGATGCGGCCGATGCCCTGCTGCAACAGGGACTCACGCGCAAAGAGATCACTGCGAAGCTTCCAGCGATTCGCCGCAGGTATCGGCTGAAGGGTCTCAGTCTCGTTCATGACGGGCGGCGGGACAAGGACGAGCTAGTTCATGTCAGAGGCTCGGTAAACCCGTCCGGAGAGCGGGTGAAGCGGCCTATACCTGGACTCTACGAGAGTGTTGATCCGAACGAGAGTGGCCGTGATTCCTTCGTCTTCAAGGGTGATATGCAGCCGTCCCCGCCCAGGAATGACAAGACGGATATAAAGACGGAGATCCGTCTCATGGATGGCAAGAACGTGCGGGCAACCGGGCATGTGTGGAACGTCTTTGATCTCAAGGAGGACGGCATCACGATGAAGGAGCACTTCCTTGACGCTATACCGGCCAACAAGAGGTGGATCGAAGCTCCTGGCGTGCCTCTGAAGCCCGGCAGGGGAACGCCGCTCATCACCTATGTGAACCTCCGTCAGATGCGCAGATTCGAAGAGTATGCCGGAGCGCTCGCAGTGAAGGCGGTCAAGGCGGAACGCAGGCGTCAGGGGATGCCCGGGTCGCTGGAATCAGGGGAAGAGCGTACTCTGCGGGAGAGTAGAAAGCTCTATGGAACTGTCAAGAACGTCACTCTGGATAATGTGGAGAATATTCCTGCGATCCTCCAGCTTCACCAGCAGTTGAAGATTGAGCCGGGAGTTGACCTGAATCGGGCGATTCTGGCAACGCATTCGGTGTCCTATGTTGACACGATAATCATTCAGGCGGGAGGCCGTATACGGTCCGCGGAAGTGACGGGTGGCGAGTCGCGCACCATAGGTGAATTGATGAAGTTCTACGAGGATGCGGCGAGCAAGCGCCGAAAGGAAGAGGTGCGCGAATATCACCAACAGCTTCTCGAAACATACGGATTCACGCGCAGTGAAGTGGTGCTCATGAACTTCGATGTGAAGCTGGCCATCGAGCCCTTTGGCTCTCCAGCATGAGACCCGGCCGCGTCAATGCCGCGCCGAGCGAAGACGGGCCACTGATCGCGCTGGATTCTGACTGGCGTCGAACCGTGGACGTCGATGAAGCCGGACGCCCGGTAACGCTGCGACAGTTCGAGGAGGTCGACGAATTCGCGGAAGCGATGTCCAGCGGTGACCGCAAGATCAGAGTCCGGTACGTCGATGAACTGGATCGAGTACCAGAGACTCTCATCGTGTGTGAAGAGTGTGTGGCTGAGACACTCCTTGAGGAGTCGTCCTTGGATGCGCGGAACCTGTATAGACGCATCTTCCTGTTGAATGTTGAGCGTGGCCACAAGAATGCGAAGCGTATCGATTCGCTGGGAATGGCCGGTGCAATCATTGGCCTGCGCTACCGGGTATGGCGTACAGAGCGAGCAGATGACCCAGGCGGGGGTGTGTTCGGGCGTAGAGATGTAGCAGCAGGAATGGGTGCGAGTTGGGGAAGCTCGGGGATCTGGAATACGGAACGCTACTGTCTCTTCTGGCATTCCGACTATCCCACGCTTCCGTTGCTGCTTTCGCAGTATCTAGTGGCGTACGGAAGAAGACTGCTGAAGTAGATGCGCTGGTTCTGGTAAATACGCTGGTTCTACCGTCCGTGACCGGCCCTCAAACGCCCGTCAGGAGGGACATGTACGGCCCGAACTCCGACGCCAATGTCAGGCGGCCCAGCTTCTGGTACTCCCGTTGGACCGCGTGGATCAGGTCCGTCATCGTGACCGGGGTGCCGGACTCGGCAGCCAAGTAGGCTGCCGTCACTGCCACCGAGCGGATGTTGCCGCCCGCCAGTTCGAAGGAGTTCGCGCAGAAGTCCAGGTCCAGGTCCCCGGTGCGGGGGAGGACCGGGCCCAGGCAGCGGTCCCACAAGGCTCGGCGCTGGATGGCATCAGGCACGGGGAAGTCGATGACCAGGTCCAGGCGACGGGTGAAGGCGTCGTCCAGGTTGGCGCGGAGGTTGGTGGCGAGGATCGCCAGGCCGTCGAAGGTCTCCATCCGCTGGAGGAGATACGCGCTCTCGACGTTCGCGTACCGGTCGTGCGCGTCCTTCACCTCCGACCGCTTGCCGAAGATCGCATCCGCCTCGTCGAAGAGCAGCACACCGTTGATGCCGGCCGCCTCGGAGAAGATCCGCTCGAGGTTCTTCTCGGTCTCGCCCACGTACTTGTCGATGACCGTGGCCAGATCGACCGTATAGAGGTCCAACCCCAGGTCCGCGGCGATCACTTCAGCCGACATCGTCTTGCCCGTACCCGAGTCACCCGCGAACAGGGCGCTCACCCCCCTGCCCCGGCCGCCACCCGGCCGCATGCCCCACTCGCCCAGGACCCGGTCGCGATGCCGGGCGCGCGCGGTGAGTTCGCGGAGTTGGGTGAGCGTGTCCGGAGGGAGAACGAGGTCGGACCACGTCACCGCCGGTTCTATACGGCGCGCCAGGCGGTCGAGTCCCGCCGCGTTCTGTGCGCGGGCGCCCGCGCGTACGTGGTCCGGGTGAAGGGTGCCGCCATCCAACATCGCGGCCTGGGAGGCACCTTGGGCCGCCCGTACGATCTGGTCCGGGGCCAGCAGGAAGGGGGACAGGAGGTGGGTCAGGTCCAGATCCGGGTTCAGGGCCGGGTCCCGATCCAGAGCCTGGTCCTGGGCCTGGGGGATGGGTGTGGGGTACGCCCTCGTCCAGAGCGCGGCCCGTGTCGTCGGTTCCACACGGGGGGCGTGCAGGAGCAGCGGCGGGCGGGACGACCACGCCGCGTCCCACGGCACCCTGCCCACCAGGACCACGGGGACGGGAACATCCGTCACCAGGCGGATGATCTCCGCCTTGTCTGGCTCCCGCGTCAGCGCGTCGAGCGGTGCGCACACCAATCCCGAGGCGGTGAGCCGGGCTTCGCGCGCGAGAACGCGTACGGCCTCGGCGGGGTGCGGGTCATGGGTCAGGCGGTCGAGGTCGACGCCGAGGACACCCTGGCTCGCGCGGGCCAAGGCAGACGCGGCGAGCGTCGTCCCCGCGCCGCCCTGTTCCTCACGGAGGTAGGCGAGCGGGACCCCGGCCGCGAGGGCGCGGGCGAGAGGGGTGGGGTCGCCGACATCAGCGATGTCCTGTCCGGGCGTCAGCAGGTCCACGATGCGGGGATCGGGGGTGTCGTCGCCGAGGAGGTGGGCGGTGACCCGGTCGGGGACGCGAAGCGCGCGGGCGAGGAAGGGGCGGTCCTGCTCCTCCACCAGCAGAAGGCCCCCGGAGCGCAGCGGTGCCTGCGGCGACAGCCGTGCCCTGGCTGTTGCGTCGGCCGCGGACAGGCCGCACAGGCCGAGCGCGAGGCCGGTCGTGGGGCGGCGGCGGGTGACGTCGTCGTTCAAGTAGCCGTAGAACTGCTCGAATCGGTCGTCCAGATCCGGGAGCAGCGCGATCAGCAGGATCTCGATGTCCAGTGCAGCGAGGTCGAAGTCACAAATCAGCGTGCGGAGTTGGATCGTATGGCCCGCCGCTTCCGCCTCGTCCGCGCGTGACTCCGCTTCTTCCTTGAAGGCCGCGTCCGATTCGTCGGGAGCGGTGTGAGCGAAGGAACGAGGACCGGAGTCCAAGAGGCGCTGGATCGTCTCGTCGCTCAAGTACAGCCCGCGGAACGCGTCGTCCGGGGCCGGGTCCGTGAGCTGCCGGGCGTGGACCGCACGTCGTACCCGCTGTTCGACGAGGATCGCCCGGTCGAGGAGGTGGCGCAGACCAGGAGAGAAGGCGTTCGGTTCCGGGGAGGAGGAGGGTGCGGAAGGAACGTCCGAGGGATACGTCATTCCGCAGACTCCGCAGACTCCGCAGACTCCGCAGAACCCGTAGCCTCCGGAGGCTCAGGACGCTCCGAGTGCCCGGGGGGCTCCGGGTTCTCCTCCGCCACACGCGACGCGATCCCGCCCCGACGCGCCCCGTACACCGGCAGATTGGCGCCGCCGGGCATCCGCTGAGTGGGGCGGTCCGCGGGCGACGACCGGTCCGGGGGCATCTCGCCGAAGCCGAGCTGGATCCCCTCGTCGTCGACGCGCGGGCCCGCCGGATAGACCGGCGACTCGGTGACCGGCACGCTCACCACCAGGTCGAGCGACGGCTTGAGTTCGCCGCCGAGCGCGCTCCACACGTCGGCGAACGACCGGTCCTCGGGCGGCGGCAGCGCGACCGTCATGGGCACGGAGACGCCGATCTCCCCCAACGTGCCGGTGAGTTGCTCGGCGGGCAGCGCCTCGTACCGCAGCAGGCACGCCAAGAGCGAGGAGAGCAGGCGGTGTTCGTCCTCGGGGCGCTTGGTCCAGGCGGTGATGAGATACGACAGCTTGAAGTAGCGGGGCGGGCGGCGCCGGGCCACGATGCCGCCCTGCTCGTCGTACTCGTTGAGCAGACCGCGTTCGCGACGCCGCATGTCCTCACGGATGTCGTACAAGTACAGGTTGACGGTAGGGGCGTTGACCTTCGCGGCCCAGTCGCGGGTCGGCGCGTCGAAGACCACCGTCACCTGGCCGCCCGCCAGGGCATCCGTCCGGAACATCGTGCGCAGCGCGTCATCGACCTCGTGGATCACGCGCCGTCACCTCTGACCGGCGAAGTCGGGCGGCTGAAGGCTGCGTTGCACGATCAGCACCGGCTTCGTCAGCCGTTTCAGGCCCTGCACGTCGGCACGGAGCGTACGCGGCCCGAGCTGGTCCTTGCGCAGCACCAGCACCTGCGCCTCGAAGGTGCCGTCCCCGCCGACCCGTACGGTCGACTGTGCCGCCGTGATGCCAGGCCGCCAACTGAGCGTCACCGCACGTCCGGGCGGGAAGTCCTTGCCGCGCGCCAGCACCACATCGCCAGGCCTGGCCACCTGCGGTGTGACGGTCAACTTCGGTTGCAGAACGCGGATACGGGCCGTGGCGGTGTTGTTCGCGGGACGCGGGTCACGGGGCGAGCCGGTGACCGAGGCGCGTACCTCGCCGCTCACCGCGCTGTCGTACACGGCGCTTTGGGTGACGGTGACGCGACCACCGGGAGCGATGGTGCAGGGTGTCGCCCGCGTGCAGTTCGACAGGGCGGACAGCGTGCGCTTGCCCGTGCTCTTGCCGCGCGGCCAACTGCTCGTGAGAACCACGTGCTTGGCCGTCTTCGGGCCCGCGTTGGTGAGGGTGAAGCCCACCTGTGTCGTCAGGCCGGTGTAGTTGGGCACGGGGGACGCGGTCGCGGTGACGGCGAGGTCCGCCTCGTTGGGTATGGGGGGTGGGGCGACCGTGAACGTGGCCGTGTCCGTGCCCGTGTTGCCGGACGCGTCGGTGGCGGTGCACGTGACCTTGGTGGTGCCGACGGGGAAGCGGGAGCCGGAAGCCGGGTCACAGGTGACCGGCAGTGTGCCGTCGACCGCGTCCTTGGCGGTGGCGGTGAAGTCGATGACGGTGCCGTTGCCATCGGTGGCTTCGACGGTGCGATCGTCGATCGTGACGACGGGGGCGGCCATGTCCTTGACGGTGATGGTGATGCGCTGCTGATAGCTCCCGGGGGCGGGGGCATCGGCAACTCCCGCGTCATCACGGCCGCCGCCGACGGTCACACCCCCGATGGCACGGGCGCTCCGGTCGCCGTTCTGCGAACCATCACCGCCGTCGACCGGACCGCCGAGGTCCCCGCTGTTGGATCCACCCCTCACTCCACCGATGAGCCCCCCGCCACGGATACCGTCCCTGCCACCGAGCACCCCACCACCGAGTCCACCGACAAGCCCCCGGTCATGCCTACCGATGCCCGCAGCCGATCCGTCGTCGCCGCTGTCGGGTACCCCCAAGGCGCCGTCGCCCGCATCCGCCGCGCCCCTCTCCCCCCGGAACTCCCGGCCGGGCGTCACATCGACCGGTGTCTCCCCGCTCGGCGGCTTGCCGTCCAGCAGGAACTGGACCGTGCAGCTCAGCGCCATGCCCTGCGGGGCGTCGTCCGCCACCTTGATCGTCTCGGTGAAGGCGGCGGTCTCTCCGCTCGTCAGCCGTCGGCTCGGCGGGTTCAGGGTGACGGAGAGGGCGGGATCGCAACTGACCGTCTCATGGCCGACGTCGGTGGGCAGATTGGTGAGTCCCCGGGCGACGGTGTCCGCGACCTGGTCCGCGTCGATGTTCTGGAAGAGCTTGCCGCCGGTGGCCTCGACAACCTTGGTCGCCTGGTCGGGGTCGTGGGTCGGTTCCCGGTTCTGCG
Source organism: Streptomyces sp. NPDC104371 (assembly GCF_055583785.1). Classification (NCBI taxonomy): domain Bacteria; kingdom Bacillati; phylum Actinomycetota; class Actinomycetes; order Kitasatosporales; family Streptomycetaceae; genus Streptomyces; species Streptomyces sp. NPDC104371. Next base: position 1,050,058 of record NZ_JBVJNF010000001.1, on the reverse strand, counting down.
CGGGGCCGTTGCCGTTGTCCCCGTTGCCGTTCAGCCCGTCGCCGAGGTCGGTCGTCACGTCGACACCGATCACCCGTACCCCCGCGTCCTTCAGGACGTCGATGGCGTCGGTGAGGCTGTGGTCCATGCTGGGATCGTGGCTCGAGGCGTCGCCGACGAGCACCACGACGGGGCTCGCGCCCTCCCGGAAGACGGTCTGCCCGCCGGCCCCGTTGCCGATCTGCCACAGGGCGTTGATCCAGTCCTCCGCGGGCCCCGGACTGTACTCACCGCGGTCGGCGGTGAGACCGTCGACGCCCTTCTGTACGGCGTCCAGATCGTCCGTGAGCCCCTGGAGCACCGTGAACACCCGGTCCCCGTCGATCTTGTCCCCGTACGTCGCCACGGCGAAGCGGGAGTCGGGCTGTTCCTGGCGCACCCGGTCGGTGATCCTGCTCAGGTTGGCCTGGACGTTGTCGATGGTGGGCTGCATGCTGCCCGTGCCGTCGACCAGCAGGACGACGTCGGGTCGGGGCGGCACCACGGGGGTGCGGACCCGCTTGTCCACCGTGAGCGAGCCGCCCGGGGCGAGCGCCTCGTCCACCACGGCGGGGGTCACCGGCGACTGCGGAGCGGCGACCGGTACGCCCACGGCGGCCCCCGTGACGGCGCCGCCGATCACCAGGAGCAGTACGGTGACCAGCACGCCGATACGGGACCTGTGAGAACGCGTGCCACCGTCAGATGGGTGAGAGCGCCGAAATCCCCGTACAGAACGTATCGAATGCACTGAACGCACTGAACGCACTGAACACCCCACTCAGGACTCACGACCGGCCTCATCGGTCCGCTTCGGACTCTCACGATCGGCACGCTTGGTCTCCCACCCTCGCCGATGACCGACGCGCGGTGCAGCGGGGACGAGCCAGTCCTTCGGGAAGGACCGACTGCCCTATGAGGCAGGGGCCGAACTACGCGCGCGTGGACCAGAACTACGCGCGCGTGGACCAGAACTACGCGCGCGCGGACCTCATATCAACCCCTGCCGCAAGGCATATGCCACCGCATGCGAGCGATTACGCAGATTGAGTCGCGACATCACGGCATGCAGCACGTTTTTGATCGTCCGCTCCGAGTAAGAGAGCTTCACGGCGATATCGGATGTGTCGTACCCCTCGGCCACCAGCCGCAGGACCTCGATCTCGCGAGGCGAGAGGCCGGTGAAGCTGAGTCCGTGCGGCGCGAGTACCTGTCCCTGGAGCCGCCCGACCTGTTTGAGCAGGCTGCCCAGCAGGTCGGGCGGCACCCGGCCCTCGCCCTTCGCCACGGAGCCGATCACCTGTACCAGGCGTTCCGGCGTCGCTTCGGAGCGTCGGACGATGCCGACGAAGCCGCATTCGGCGGCGTTCACCAGTTGTTGTTCGTCGATGTGGGTGGTGACCAGTACCCCCCGCGCGGTACTGGTCCGATGGATGTGGCGCAACACGCGTAGCGCGTCGTCATCGAGGACATCGAGGACGACGACCACCACCTGTGGTGTGTCCCCCTCGTCCCATTCGATGACCTTGACTTCGGGTCGCGCACGGAGCTGGCTGGACACTCCGGCCTGGGATACGGGGTCCTGGGCGCGAAGCGCCACCGTGACCCGTTCTGTGTTCGTCTGTAACACCGCCGCTCTCTCTCTTCGGGTGACCGAGGAAGATCGAGGAATACCGAGGAAGACCAAGGAGAACCGAGGAAGACCACGGAAGGCCGAGGGAGAGCGCCGAGGAGAGATGAAGAGAACGTGGGGAGAGCGTCATCACGTTTCGTTCACTTGGGTCCCCCTTTGCCAACCGGCCACACTAATACCCCTGTTTCCCCAAGGGAATTGTTCGTGTCACCCAGGGCATCGTCATTGCCCGAAAGTGTTCCTGTGTGGCCGGTCCTGATGGGTCGCGGCCGACCGTACGGTGCGCGGCATGAGTGTTTCGGCGAGCCTGGACGAGTCTTCCGTAACCGTCGAGCCGGGCGGCGAGGCGGATCTTGCGGTGCGGGTGCTCAACTCGGGGACCATCGTTGAGGAGTGCCGGTTCGAGGTGGTCGGGCCGTGTGCCGACTGGGCCACGGTGGAACCGGAGAGCCTCTCGCTCTACCCGGGCGCGACCGGCAACGCCACCGTCAGGCTGCGCCCACCGCGCAACTCCCTTACGAAGCCCGGGGAAACACCGCTCGGGCTGCGTGTGGTGCCGACAACTGACGGCAGCGAGGCGGTGGTTCTGGAACGCAGCGTGACCGTACGCCCGTTCACCGAGGTCACCTCGGACCTCGTACCGCCCGGTTCGCACGGCGCGTGGCGTGGGCGCCACAAGGTGGCCGTGGACAGCAGGGGCAACACGCCCGTCACGATCGCGTTGAGCGCGCGGGGCGCGACCGAACGTTCACGGCTCGCCTTCGAACCCGCCGAGCTGGAGATCCCGCCCGGCCAGGCCAAGTTCGCGACCTTGAGCGTGCGTCCCGCCAAGCGGCTGTGGCGCGGCACCCCGATCACGCACTCCTTCCAGGTGGCGGTCACACCCCGGGTGCCGGAGGGGCAGGACCCGTACGAGCCGGTGGTCCTGGACGGCGCCTACGAGCAGCAGGCCATCCTGCCGCGTTGGCTTCCCCGCGCCCTCGTCGCGGCGGTGCTCGTGGCGGGGGCCCTGGTCGGGCTCTGGTACGCGGTGCTGCGGCCCACCGTGCGCTCGGCGGCCCGTGAGGCGGTCACCCCGGAGGTCGTCGAGTCCGCGGCGCAGCAGGGGAAGGCCACGCCGAACGGCGGTGGCCGCAACGGACAGGACCAGGGGCAGGACCAGGGCCGAGGACAGGGTCAGGGGAACACCGGCGACGGCGGGAGGGGAGGAACGGCCGACCCCGGCGGCGCGTCGCCGTCCCCGGGCGCGGCCGGGAACGCCAAGCCCGGTGAGCCGGGCGGACCCGCGGCGCCGGAGAGCGCCCGGGTGCAGGTCAAGGACGCGGTCGGCGGCGGCGACACCCGGCGGACGGCGTACACGGTCCCGAGCGGCAAGACCTTCGAGCTGACAGACATCGTCGTGCAGAACCCGCAGGGTGACGCGGGCACCCTGGTGGTCTCCACCGGAGACGGGCAACTGCTCAACCTGGCGCTGGAGAACTTCCGTGACTCCGACTACCACTTCGTGACGCCCATCCAGGTACGGGCGGGCGGCCGGATCACCCTCGCCGTGAGCTGCCGACAGGTGGGCAAGCCGGTCAAAGCACCGGCGCCGTCGCAGTGTTCGGAGTCGCTGTTCCTCGGCGGCAAGATCTCGGCGAACGCGGAGACGGGCCGCTGAGCGACGAACGCTCGGGAGACCAGGAGGAGTTCGCGATCGAGGGCCTCGTCAGGCCTCGGGCGCGGACTCCTCTTCCTCGTCCTCCTTGCCCGCGCCTTCCGCCGCCCGCTGTACGAACGACCCCTGCACATCAGCCGGTTCCTCGTCCTCGTCGGCGGCCTGGCGCTGCACGGGCGCGGCGGTCGGAGCGGGCGACGGGGCGGCCTGAGGCGACTCCGTGACGGGCGTCGAGGGCGAGTCCACGGGCGCGGGCGCGGCCAGTACCCGCTCGGCGTTGGCCGACGCCTCCTGCTCGAAGCGGTCCGACGGATCGCTCACCCGGATCCCACCCGGCGCCTCCGTCCCGTCGACCGGGCCGCTGCGCTGCTGGATGACATGGGTCAGCTCATGGGCGAGCGTGGTACGGCCCTGGTGGGAGGCGGGGTCGTAACTGTCCCGTTGGAAGACGATGTTGTCGCCGACCGTGTAGGCGTGCGCGCCGACCTCCTTCGCCGACTCGTGCGCCGCCGATCCGGTGTGCACGCGTACGGAGGAGAAGTCGGCGCCGAGCCGTCCCTCCATGTCCGCGCGGGTGTCCGTGTCCAGCGGCTGACCTCCGCCGGACGAGACCACGTCGTGGACGCCGGACCGCTCCTCGCGCCGCTCCGGCTCCGGGTCGGCCTCCCGCTGGAGCGCGGCGCCCACAGCCGCGTTGCCGACCGTCCGCTGGAGGGCGCTCATCCCGGAGCGGCCGATCACCTCCGTACGCCCGGTGGCCGCGGCCTTCAGCAGATGCGGAAGCTCCGCCGACGCCGGATCGGAGGTCTCCCGGGCCGCCTTCGCGGGCGCCTCGTGCTCGTGTTCCTGATCGTGGTCGTATGCGCGCATGTGCCGCTCCCCGAGGAATGCCGGATGTCCGCCTCGACCATCAAGCCTCGCGGGCGGCGCCGCTTCCCGTCCAGGCCCGCCCGCGTCGGGGAGGGGCACCGCGACTTGCCCCTTCGGGCAGCACCCGCTCGCGTCGCCGCACAGCCGGGGAGCACCCTGGAACCACTACGCCGGGGGAGCACCCCGGAATCACCACGCGGCGCCCTGGCGGGCGAGTGTCGGCGCGGCGGCAGGGTACCCGTGGGGCAAGGCCAGGGCCACCACGATGACTGGCTGGAGGACACGATGACGCAGCCGTTCCCCGATCCCGCCCAGCCGGGACCACCCCCCGGACCTGGACCGACCCCGGGCCCCGAGCCGACGCCCGAGCCGGAGCCGACTCCTGAACCGGGTCCCGCGCCCCCACCGCCCCCGCCGGGGCCCCCACCAGGACCCGGCCCCGACCAACCGCAGCCGGTCCCGGAACCGGGCCCGCAACCGCGCCCGACCCCCGAGCCGCCCCCGTCCCCGATTCCTCGGCCACCGGGCCCGGACCCCGTGCCGGAGCCCGAACCGGGGCCGCCGGTGAAGTGAGGGTGGCCCGGCGCACCGGGCCACCCTCATCGGCCGGATACGTCCTCCAGGCCCTCTACGCCTCTGCGCCGGATACGTCCGCTACGCCTCGACCTCCGAACGATCCCCGCCCCACAGCGTGTGATACGACCCCGCGCGGTCCGTCCGCCGGTACGTGTGCGCCCCGAAGAAGTCCCGCTGCCCCTGGGTGAGCGCGGCGGGCAGCCGCTCGGCGCGCAGGGCGTCGTAGTACGCGAGCGCCGCGGCGAAACCGGGTGCCGGGACGCCCTGGCGGGTCGCGGCGACAAGGACCTCGCGCCAGTCGTCCTGCGCGTCCGCGATCTCCTGCGCGAACGTCTTGTCCGACAGCAGGCTCGGCAGGTCCGCCCGAGCGTCGTAGGCGGCGCGGATACGGTCCAGGAAGGCCGCGCGGATGATGCAGCCACCGCGCCAGATCGACGCCACCTCGCCGAGGTCGATGTGCCAGCCGTACTCCTCGCTGCCCGCGGCGATCTCATGGAAGCCCTGGGTGTAGGACACGATCTTCGAGGCGTACAGCGCCTGTTCCACGCGGTCCGCGAAGGCCGCCGCCTCCGCCTCGCCCATCGGCGCGGGCCGCGGCCCGGCGAGGCCGCGCGAGGCCTCGCGCAGCGCCGTGTGCCCGGACAGCGAGCGGGCGAAGACGGCCTCCGCGATACCCGACACCGGCACCCCGAGATCGAGCGCGATCTGCACGGTCCAGCGGCCGGTGCCCTTCTGCTCCGCCTGGTCCAGGACCACGTCCACGAACGGCTTGCCCGTCGCCGCGTCGACATGGGAGAGCACCTCGGCGGTGATCTCGATCAGATACGAGTCCAGGCGGCCGGTGTTCCACGTGCGGAAGATCTCCGCGATCTGCGCGGGGGTACGTCCGGCGACATCGCGCAGCAACTGGTAGGCCTCGCCGATCAGTTGCATGTCGGCGTACTCGATGCCGTTGTGGACCATCTTCACGAAGTGACCGGCGCCGTCGGGACCGACATGGGTCACGCACGGCGCGCCGTCCTTCGCCTTCGCGGAGATCTTCTCCAGCATCGGGCCGAGGGAGGCGTAGGACTCGGTCGAGCCGCCCGGCATGATGCTCGGGCCGTGCAGCGCGCCTTCCTCGCCGCCGGAGACGCCGGCGCCCACGAAGTGGATGCCCCGCTCGCGCAGCTCCCTCTCCCGGCGGCGGGTGTCCGCGAAGTGCGCGTTGCCGCCGTCGATGATCATGTCGCCCGGCTCCAGGAGGTGGGCGAACTCCTGGATCACGGCGTCGGTCGGTGCGCCCGCCTTCACCATGATCATCAGACGTCGGGGCCGCTCCAGCGCCGCCACGAAGTCCTCCGCGCTCTCGGTCGGCACGAAGTCGCCCTCGTGTCCGAATTCCTTGATGAGATCGTGGGTCCGGGACGCGGTCCGGTTGTGCAGCGCGACCGTGTAGCCGTTGCGCGCGAAGTTGCGGGCGAGGTTGCGGCCCATGACCGCGAGCCCCGAGACACCGATCTGGGCTGACGTGCTCATTACGGCTGGCTCCTAGAGATCGTGGATCGAGCAGTGACGGTTGTGCCCGTCAGTATGGTCCGGTGACCAGCGTGACGTGCCGGTATCGCCCCCGCATTCGGGAGGTCCGCGCGTGTCGGGGCGGCCCGCGCCCGCGCCCGCCGCTTCCCGACGGCGTCAACCACGGCTGGATACCGGCCGGTTGACGCGCGAGAGAGGCCGACCGGCGTCTTGTCACAGCCGCGCCGCACCGCTAGCTTTTGCCCCTTCTGACACATGTCGAGGGGGTCTCGATGGCCGCAAGCGGCCGGCACCGCCGGTACCAGCCGACCAGGATCAACCGCGCCTCGCTGAGTGTGACGGTGGGCAGCGCGGGCGTGGTGATCCCGCTCATCGGCGCCGGCATCGCACACGCGGCCGACGCGGACACCTGGAACAAGGTCGCCGCCTGCGAGTCCAGCCACAACTGGAACACCAACACCGGCAACGGCTACTACGGCGGGCTCCAGTTCACCCAGTCCACCTGGGCGGCCTACGGCGGAACGGCGTACGCCCAACGCGCGGATCTGGCCACCAGGGACCAGCAGATCACCGTGGCCGAGAAGGTCCTCAAGGGACAGGGCCCCCGGGCCTGGCCCGTGTGCTCGACCCGCGCGGGACTCGGCCTGAGCGGGAAGACACACACTGCCGCGGCGCCCGCACCCGAGAAGCGGAACTCCTCCCCGCACACCGTCCAGCCCGTCAAACGCTCCGTGCGTGACGTCACACCGCAGACCACACCGCAGTCACAGGCGGGCACGGCCGAGATGTACACGGTCGTCCGCGGTGACACGCTCTCGGGTATCGCCGACGACCAGCGGGTCAGGGGTGGTTGGCAGCGGCTGTACTCCGCCAACCGCGAGGCGATCGGCACGGACCCGGACCTGATCCTGCCGGGCCAGCGGCTCCATCTGCACGACAGGACCACGGGACACCCCGGGACATCGACGCCCACGCCGAAGCAGAAGTCCCCCGCGCCGAAGCCGAAGTCCCCTGCCAAGCCCCACAAGCCGACCGAGCCCACCCACAAGTCCCCGGCCAAGCCCCACAAGTCGGCGCCCAAACCCCACAAGTCCACGCCGCAGAAGCGGACTTCGGAGCGGGTCACCACTCACACCCGGGTCGCCCCGGTGAACGCCGGAACGGGCACGCAGTACCACGCCACGGGTTCCTCCTGGTCGAAGGGCTACCACACCGGCGTCGACTTCCCCGTGCCCACCGGCACTTCCGTGAAGGCGGTGGCGGCCGGGCATGTGGTCAGCGCCGGGTGGGGCGGTTCCTTCGGCTATCAGGTGGTCATCCGGCACGCCGACGGCCACTACACGCAGTACGCCCATCTCTCGGCGATCTCCGTGAAGACCGGGCAGAGCGTGGCGGCCGGTCAGCGCATCGCCCGCTCTGGCTCCACGGGCAACAGCACCGGCCCGCACCTGCACTTCGAAGTGCGTACGGGCCCCGGCTTCGGCAGCGACATCGACCCGCTCGCCTATCTCCGGGCAGGCGGCGCCGGGGTCTGACGCCCCCGGACGAGGACGCGGCGCGCACCGGCCCTGACCCGTGACCGACGCCGCTCCAGCGTCGGCACCGGCACCAACAGGCCGCCGTGGACAGGGCGGTACGGCAACGGCGGCCGGGCGCGGTGACCGACCCCGCCGCTGCCCTGCAAAGGAACGCGTACCGGTGCCGGAGGCTGCTCGGCGGGCTCGGTGACCGCGGACTCCGCGAGGGGCCCGGCCGCCACCACCGTCCGCCGCTCGCCGCTGATCCGCTCCGTGGTCAGCAGGATCAGCCCGCCCGCGGCGACGACACCGCTGCCCAGCGCGAGCGCCGTGCCCGTGGTCCCGTAGCGGAACGTCTCCTCGAACATGACGATGCCCACCGCTGCCGCCACCACCGGGTTCATGACGGTCAGCGTGGCCAGCGGCGCCGCGAGGCCCGCGCCGCGGTAGGAAGCCTGCGACAGCAGCATGCCGGCCGTCGCGAGGACGCCTATCACCGCCAGGCTGGGCAGTTCGTCGAGCGAGACCCCGCTCGTCCAGTCCACCGCGACCGTCTTCGTGAACACCGACGACATCCCGAACGCGACACCGGACGCCACCGCCAGCAGCACACTGCGCACCACCGGATGCCGGTGCGCGGCGCGGGCCGCGGCCATCAGTGTCACGATGCCGCCGACCGTGACCAGGGCCAGCAGCACCCGCTGGGCGTCGTTCAGCGACCGGGCGTCGGCCGCGACGACCAGGGAGAGCAGGCCCGCGAGACCGACCGTCGCCATGACGGCGCCCCGCCAGGCGGTCGCCCCGGCCCGGCGGCCCACGAACAGGGCCGCCATCGGCAGCGCGAACACGATGGTGAGCGCGCCCAGCGGCTGGACCAGGCTCAACGGACCGTAGGCGAGCGCCACCACATGCAGCAGCGCGCCGAGACCGTTCAACAGCACGGCGGTCCACCAGCCGAGCCGGCGCAGCGGAGCGAAGCGCTGCCCCACCGAGGACGCGGCCACCCGCTCCTGCACGATCGCTCCGCCCGCGTAGGCGACGGCGGAGACGAGCGACAGAAGCATGGACAACGCGAGGGCGCTCATGAGCGGCTCCCCGGTGTGAGGCGGCACGGCAGGCGGTCGTATTCCATACCCCACACGATGCCGTGCGCCGCCGTCCCCGTCGTCGTACCTGAGGCCGCATTGGGTCGTACTACCGATGGAGTACTACGGGACGACCTCCTGGCCCGAAGGGGTACGGGTCCGGCCCGGAAGAGGAACGGACCGCGCCCGCGACGCGTCGGCGCCCAACTCCTCGGGTTGCGCGGAAAGCTGACGGATCGCCAGCACCATGAGGGCAACGATGTCGATCTTCCGGAGGTCTTCCGAGATGAGATGGACCCGGTGCCTGCGCCTCGCCGTCGCGGGCACGGTGGCCGCCGCGGCGCTGTTCCCGCTGCCGGCGGCCCACGCCGAGCCGACCGACGGCAGCCTCACCGACCTGGTCAACCCATTCATCGGCACCCAGCGCGAAGGCAACACCTTCCCGGGCGCCACCGTGCCCTTCGGCATGGTGCAGTTCTCACCGGACACCGGGCACAGAACCGGCTACGACTACGGTCAGCACACGATCCGCGGCTTCTCCCTGGTCCATCTCTCCGGCGTCGGCTGCCCCATCGGCGGCGACCTGCCCGTGCTGCCCACGACGGGTGACGTCACCGAGACCGACTACACCAAGTACGCGGCCGGGTTCAGCCACGCGCACGAGCAGGCGAGCCCCGGCTTCTACCGGGTCGGCCTCGACTCCGGCATCGAGGCCCAACTGACCGCCACCGAACGGGCGGGCGTGCAGCGCTACACGTTCCCGGCCACCGACAAGGCCAACGTCCTGCTCAACACCGGACAGTCCCTGCACAGGAACGTCTCGTCCACGGTCGAGATCCTCGACGACCACACCGTACGCACCAAGATCACCGGCAGTGGCTTCTGCCGCTCCACCCGCCCCTACACGGTGTACACGCTCACCCGCTTCGACCGCCCGTTCACCGCGCACGGCACCTGGTACCAGGACTCGATCACCCGGGGCGCGACCAGATCGTCGGGACCCGGACCCAACGGCGCCTACGTCACGTTCGACACGACGAGCGACCGTACGGTCGAGGCGACCACCGCGCTGTCGTACGTCGACGCACGCGGCGCCGAGGTCAACCTCGCTGCCACGCAAGGGCGTTCGTTCGACCAGGTACGGCAGGCCGCTCGCCGCGCCTGGGAGGACCGGCTGGGCGACGTGAGAGTCCAGGGCGGCGGCGACACCCTGCGCACCACCTTCTACTCGTCCCTGTACCGGTCCTTCCTCGCGCCGAACATCGGCAGCGACGCCGACGGCCGCTACCGGGGCTGGGACCAGAAGACCCACCGGGCGCGGGGGTTCACGTACTACCAGAACTGGTCGCTGTGGGACACCTACCGCACCCAGGCCCAACTCCTGTCCCTGCTCGCGCCGCACGAGTCACGTGACATGGCGCTCTCGCTGCTCAAGGTCGACGAGGAGGGCGGCTGGCTGCCCAAGTGGGGCTACGGTCCGGTCGAGACGAACATCATGAGCGGCGACCCGGTCACCCCGTTCCTCACCAACGCCTACCAGCAGGGGCTGCTCACGGGGTACGAGGAGCGGGTCTACCGCGCGCTCAGGAAGAACGCCGACGGCGTGCCGCCCGCCGACACCATGTACACCGGCCGGGAGTCCAACCGCGAGTACCTCGCGCACGGCTTCGCCCCCTACGTCAAGGGCCGCCCGTACGCCAAGCCCGGTGACTCCGACTACCACCACGGCGGTTCGGTGACGCTGGAGTACGCGCTGTCCGACGCGATGCTCGCGCAGATGGCGCGCGAGCTGGGCCATACCGCGGACGCGGCGCGCTATGCCGCCCGGTCGCGCAACTACCGCAACGTCTTCGACCGCTCGACCGGCTTCGTCCGCGCCCGGGACACCTCCGGCGCCTTCGCCGGACCGGCCGACCCGGCCCGCAGCGAGGGCTTCCACGAGGGCACGGCCTGGCAGTACCAGTGGCTGGTGCCGCAGGATCTGCGCGACATGATCGGCCTGATCGGCGGCGAGCAGGCGGCCGACGCCCGCCTCGACGCCTTCTTCGCCTACGACCGGCTCCTGAAGGACCCGGCGAGGACCGCGCGCGAGGTGTGGGTGAACGGGCCGTACGCCTACTACAACGCCGACAAGTACAACCCGCAGAACGAGCCCGACCTGATCGCGCCGTACGCGTATCTGTGGACCGGGAAGCCGTGGAAGACGACCGACGTGGTGCACGCGGCGCTGACGCTCTTCACGGACGGGCCCACCGGTATGACCGGCAACGACGACGTCGGAACGATGTCCGCGTGGAACGTGTTGTCGTCCATCGGCATCTTCCCCATTCAGCCCGGCTACCCGAGCTGGGGCCTGACGACGCCCGTCTTCGACCGCGTCGACCTGGCCCTGGACCGCGCCTACTACCCGCGCGGGAAGCTGACCGTCACCGCGCCCGGCGCCTCCGACGGCAACCGGTACATCCAGGGGGTGCGGGTCGGCGGAGCGGCCTATGACCGCACGTACGTCACGACCGACGTGCTCCGCCGTCCGGGTGTGCTGGAGTTCACGGTCGGCGCGCGGCCGTCCGGGTGGGGTACGGGACCCGATGCCGCGCCACCTGCGCTGAAGTGACCCCGTGCCCCGACAGGTCCCGCCTCTCCCGGACTCTCCCGGAGAGGCGGGACTTCATCTGTCGTTAACTGTACGTAGCCTGATAGTACTTGACCGTAATCGTCCGTCGGAGGTTGATCCTTGCTTCCCACCCCGTCGACGCGAGGCAAGCCTTGGACTTCTGACCTGCTCGCACCCCTCGACCTCTGCTTCTGGAACATCGAGTCCGACCGGCATCCGATGCACCTCGGTGCCCTCGGCGTCTTCACCTGTCACTCACCGACCGCGGGCGCCCACGCCGCCGATCTGCTGGCGGTCCGGGCCGCCGCCGTGCCGGGGCTGCGCATGCGGATCCGCGACGTCTGGCTGCCGGACGTCCGCGCCCCGCGCGACCTCGCCGAGGTACGGCTCCCGCTCGCCCTCGGCGGCGCGGCCCGGGAGCCCGTCCCCGACTTCGACCCCCTCGACCACGTACGACTCCATGCCCCCACCGCCGACTTCCACGACGCCGCGGGCCGCCTCTTGGAGCGCCCGCTGGAGCGCGGGCGACCGCCCTGGGAGGCGCATGTCCTGCCGGGGGAGTCGGGCACGTCCTTCGCGGTCCTCTTCAAGTTCCACCACGCGCTCGCCGACGGGCTGCGCGCCCTGACGCTCGCCGCCGCGATCATGGACCCGATGGACATGCCGGAGCCCCGGCCCCGCCCCCCGGAACCCGCCCGCGGACTCCTGCCCGACGTCCGCAAGCTCCCCGGACTGCTCCGCGGCACCCTCTCGGACATGGGCCGCGCCCTGGACATCGGCGCCTCCGTCGCCCTGTCCACGCTCGGGATGCGCTCCTCGTCCGCCTTCACCTCCGAGCCCAGCGGCACCCGCCGCACCGCCGGAGTCCTCGTCGACCTCGACGAGGTGCACCGCGTACGCAAGCAGGCGGGCGGCACCGTCAACGACGTCCTCATCGCCGTCGTCGCGGGCGCCCTGCGCCGCTGGCTGAACGAGCGCGGCGACGGCAGCGCGGGCGTCGCGCCCCGCGCCCTGATCCCCGTCTCCAGACGCCGGCCGCGCGCCGCCCAGCCACAGGGCAACCGGCTCTCCGGGTATCTGATACGGCTCCCGGTCGACGACCCCGATCCGCTGACGCGACTGAGCACGGTGCGCACCGCGATGGACCGCAACAAGGACGCGGGGCCCAATCGCGGCGCGGGCGCGGTCGCCCTGCTCGCCGACCACGTCCCCGCGCTGGGGCACCGGCTCGGCGGCCCCCTGGTCAGCCAGGCCGCCCGGCTCTGGTTCGACATCCTGGTCACCAGCGTCCCGCTGCCCAGCCTCGGCCTGCGGCTCGGCGGCAACCCGCTCACCGAGATCTATCCGCTCGCCCCGCTGGCCCGCGGCCAGTCCCTGGCGGTGGCGATCTCGACCTACCGCGGCCAGGTCCACTACGGGCTCGTCGCCGACGGCCGGGCGGTGCCGGACCTCGGCCGCCTCGCCCGCTCGGTGACGGAGGAGGTGGAGACGCTGCTGGTGGCCTGCCGCGCCTGACCGGACCCGAACCGCCACCGTCCCGCCACCGTTTCGCCGCCGTCCTGCCCGCCCCGTCCACCGGGGCGGGCAGGACGCGGTTTGGAGACCTGGCTCATGGCTCCGTAAAATTCCCTGTTCGAAAGCGAGCGCGGTCGGAGCGCTGCGCAGGTGAGCGAGGAACGGCAGCGCGATGACGGTGACTGAGGACGGCCTGGCGGCCATGGACGGGGTGGCGTACGGCCCCGGCATCGACCCGGAGCGGCTGGCCGTCTGCCTCAGCGTGCTCGAAGAACTCGACCGGATCGAGGTCGACCACCCCGACGCCGTCAAGGTGCGCCGGGCCACCTCGCACATCTACCGCATGGTCAAGCAGCGCCGCCGCTCGGAGCGCCGCGCCGCCAAGACCGCCCACGACAAGGCGGTCACCGAGGCCACGGCCACCGGCTCCGCACAGCGCATCGACGACGAGACCGAGGGCGTCCTGCCGTCGTCTGTCACCGAGGCCGGCCGGATCGCGGGGATACTCCAGCGCCCGCGCTCCTGCTACGTCTGCAAGGCGCGGTACGTCGAGGTCGACTACTTCTACCACCAGCTCTGCCAGAAGTGCGCCGCGGAGAACCGCGCCCGCCGCGACGCCAGGGCCGACCTCACCGGCAAGCGGGCGCTGCTCACCGGTGGCCGCGCCAAGATCGGTATGTACATCGCGCTGCGGCTGCTGCGTGACGGTGCCCACACCACGATCACCACGCGGTTCCCGAACGACGCGATCCGCCGCTTCAAGGCCCAGCCCGACAGCGACGAGTGGATCCATCGGCTGAAGATCGTCGGCATCGACCTGCGCGACCCCGCCCAGGTCGTGGCGCTCGCCGACTCGGTCGCCGCCGCGGGCCCGCTGGACATCCTGATCAACAACGCGGCGCAAACCGTACGCCGGTCCCCGCAGGCCTACAGCGAGCTGGTGTCCGCCGAGTCCGGCCCGCTGCCCGCGGGCGAGCTGCCGTCCGCCGAGGTGATCGGCGCGTTCGGCTCCGGGGCCGTGCCCGCGCTCCCGGTCTCCGGGGGCGGCGCGCTCAGCGCCCAGGACGTCACCGACCTGGCGCTGGTCTCCGGCTCGGCGTCGCTGGAACGCATCGCGGCGGGCACGGCGATCGACGCGGGCGGCCTCGTGCCCGACCTGCACGACAGCAACAGCTGGGTGCAGGCGGTGGAGGAGGTCACCCCCATCGAGCTGCTGGAGGTGCAACTCTGCAACTCCACGGCGCCCTTCATCCTGATCAGCCGCCTGCGCGGCGCCATGGCCGCCTCCTCGGGCCGACGCACGTACATCGTGAACGTCTCCGCGATGGAGGGCGTGTTCGACCGCGGCTACAAGGGCGCGGGCCATCCGCACACCAACATGGCGAAGGCCGCCCTGAACATGCTCACGCGCACCAGCGCGGAGGAGATGTTCGAGAAGGACCGCATCCTGATGACCGCCGTCGACACCGGCTGGATCACCGACGAGCGCCCGCACCCGGACAAGGTGCGCCTGGCGGACGCGGGCTTCCACGCCCCGCTCGACCTCGTCGACGGCGCGGCCCGGGTATACGATCCGATTGTGCGCGGCGAGCAGGGCGAGGACCTGTACGGCGTCTTCCTGAAGGACTACGCGCCCGGGAAGTGGTAGGCGCGAAACGGCCTGGGAAGGGCCGGTGCGGCACCTCTGACGTGTCGCCCGGCGCCGGGCGGGCACTCGGTCCCTGGTGAGTACCGTGGGAGGAGTTCCATGGCCGGACCACATGAGATCGATCCACGCGCCGCCGAGGATCCCCGCAACGTCTACCCGAGCGACGACGAGTTCTATCGGACGGACCGTCCACCGGGCCATGTGCTGCCGGAGGACCGGCCACGCGGCGGCGAGCCGAGACAGCGGCTGAAGCACCGCGGAACGTGGGCGACCGTCGCGCTGATCGCCTGCATCGTCGTGCTGATCATCGCCGGGATCGCGCTGTTCCCCTGAGCGATCGTGGCGGGCCGCGGTGTGCGACCGCGGCCTTGTGTCGGGGACGGGGGTACGCCCCGGAGAGCGAGTTCTCCGGGGCGTACCCCCGAGTCGTATGCCGTCACCGCCGGGAAATCCGGGTGACCGCGTCGCCGTCCGAGATGACAATGGGACGCCACGGCGCCGGTTCCACCCCATCGACCCGAGGAAGGCGGCCCCTTGTGACCGTCCCCAACGTCCTCCTGACCGGCATCGTCGGCTCGACCGCCTACGGGCTCGCCCATGAGGGCTCCGATGTGGACCGGCTCGGTATGTTCGCGGCGCCCACCGAGGCACTGCACGGCCTGCGCCGGCCCAAGGAGTCCCACGTCAGCACGGCGCCCGACCGCACGCTGCACGAGGCCGCGAAGTGGTGCAGACTCGCGCTCGGCGGCAATCCGACCGCCATGGAACTCGTATGGCTCCCGGCCGAGTTGTACGAGGTACGGACACCGCTCGGCGACGAACTGATCGGTATCCGTACGTCGTTCCTGTGCGCCCGGCGGGTCCGCGACGCCTATCTCGGCTATGCCACCCAGCAGTTCAGACGTCTCGAGGCCCGCGGTGACGGTTCCTTCTCCGCGGACACCCGCAAGCGCACCGCCAAGCACGCCCGGCACCTGAAGCGGCTGTGCGACCAGGGGCTGGAGCTGCACACCACCGGGAAGCTGACGATCCGCCTCGAGAACCCGCAGGAGTACCACGACTTCGGCGAACGCGTCGCCGCGGACGCGGAGGTCGCACGGCCGCTGCTGCGCTCCGTCGAGAACGCCTTCGACGAGACGCGCGGGGTGCTGCCGCAACAGCCCGACGAAGCCGCCGTGGAGGCGTGGCTGCGGCGCGTCCGCGCGCACTTCTACGCGCCGCGATGAGCCTGCGTGCCCTGCGTGCGCCGTGCGCGCCGGACCGCTGTGCGCCGGTGCGCGCCGGTCGCACCGCAGCACGCCGGGTGAGCGGGCGGTGAACTGAGCACGGTGTGCGCCGATCCGCACATCAGTGCCTCCGAATCGGTGAACAGTTCGACGATTGAGCCGAACGGGTGGCCCGATATCGGGCAGATGATGTCAAATCGGTTGAGAATGAAGCCCCATGAGTCCAGGTCCCGCAAGGTGTTTGCACAGATGTTTCAGCCCCATCGAGCGGGGTTCCGCTCATTTGGTTACTCTTGTATGTGACGGACAACTTCAAGGGGTCCTACCCACACCCACGGTCCGTCCTGGGACAAGCCGGTCACCACGGCCTGCTCTCGTAGGAGTTACCGGCGCCACCGCGTCCGAACCTGTTTCCACATCAGACCCGACGGACGCCGAGGCGCAGCGGCAGACTGGGCTACGTCCCGAGGGTTACCCGACACATAAGGAGTGCGCGGTGACACCGGAGAAGACGAATCGCGAGCAACGCCCCAAGGAACGTGCGGAGCGCGGGGGACGCCGGACGGAGAAGCAGCTCGGCAGCCTGGAGGTGTGGGCCAGGTCGGCCCCCATCCGGCTGGCCGGGTACGAGGACGACCTCGCGGAGCCCCATATCCTGCCGAGTATCGACTGACCTCGCGGGGCCGTGTCACCAGAGAGCCCAGCCTCTGGTGGCACGGCCCCGTCGTCCGGGGCCGCGGACCTTCCCAGCGGGGCGCCCGTCGGACTATAGTCCGAAACTAGCAGCGCTAATTAACCCTGAGGCAGGTCAGGAGTACTCCGTGCGTACGCGTACCGTCCACTTCGCCGCGGCCCGCCGCACCCCCATCGGCAAACTGCGCGGCGCTCTGTCCTGCGTACGCCCCGACGACCTCGCCGCCACGGTCATCCGCGGTCTGGTCGCCGACGCGCCCGCCCTCGACCCGGCCCGCATCGACGACGTCTACTGGGGCGCCGCCAACCAGGCCGGTGAGGACAACCGCAACGTCGCCCGCATGGCCGCCCTCCTCGCCGGTCTGCCGGAGTCCGTGCCGGGCGCCACGGTCAACCGGCTGTGCGCCTCGGGCCTTGAGGCAGTGACCCTGGCCGCCCGTACGATCGCCGCGGGCGAGGCCGACGTCGTGCTCGCCGGGGGCTCCGAGTCCATGAGCCGCGCCCCCTTCGTCCTGCCCCGCCCCGACGAGGCCCTGCCGCACCGCATGGAGACCGCCGACACCCGGCTCGGCTGGCGGCTGGTCAACCCGGCGATGCGTGAGCTGCACGGCCTGCTGTCCATGGGGGAGACCGCTGAGGAGGTCGCCGGGCGGTACGGCGTCTCGCGCGAACGCCAGGACGACTTCGCGCTGCGCAGCCACCAGCGTGCCGCCGCCGCCCGCAAGGACGGCTGCTTCGATGCTGAAATCCTGCCGGTGACCAGGCCGGACGGCATCGTGGTCGACGCCGACGAATGCGTCCGCGAGGACACGTCGGCCGAGAAGCTCGCCCGCCTCAAGCCGGTGTTCCGCGACGGCGGCACCGTCACCGCGGGCAACGCCTCGCCCATGAACGACGGCGCGGCCGGACTCCTGCTGGTCAGCGAGGAGGTGCTGAACGACCTGGGCCTCGAATCCCTCGGCCGGTACATCGCCGGGTCCTCGGCCGGTGTGCACCCGGACGTGATGGGCATCGGCCCCGTCCCCGCCACCGAGAAGGCCCTGGCGCGCGCGGGCTGGACCATCGGCGACCTCCAGGAGGCCGAGTTCAACGAGGCGTTCGCCGCCCAGGCCCTCGCCTGCGTCGACCGGCTCGGCATCGACCCGGAGCTGGTCAACCCGACCGGCGGCGCCATCGCCCTCGGCCACCCGCTCGGCTGCTCGGGCGCGCGCATCCTGACGACCCTGCTCCACCGCATGCGCCGCACGGGCGCGGCCCGCGGACTGGCGACGATGTGCGTGGGCGTCGGGCAGGGCAGCGCGGTACTGGTCGAGAACTGACAGGACCCCAAGAGGCGGGCGGCGCAAGGGAGTTCGCCCTGTCCCGGGTCGAACGTGCGCCGTTCCGGGCGTGCCGCCTGGCGAGACGGTCGCCGGGGCACCGGATGGGTGACCGTAGCATCGACCCTTGCCATGAACACGATGACACTGTGGTCCATATCCCCGTGGGGCTTCGCCGCGCTGGCCGCCGCCGCGCTGCTCGTCGGCTTCTCCAAGACCGCCGTGAGCGGCGCCAACACGGTCAGCCTCGCGATCTTCGCCGCCGTCCTGCCCGCCCGCGCCTCGACCGGCGTCCTGCTGCCCGTGCTGATCGTCGGTGACGTCCTCGCGGTCCTCACCTACCGGCGGCACGCCCACTGGCCCACGCTGTGGCGCCTGTTCCCGGCCGTCGCCGTGGGCGTCGTCCTCGGCACCCTCTTCCTGATCAGGGCCGATGACGCGATCGTCCGGACCTCGATCGGCGCGATCCTGCTGCTGATGGCCTCCGTCACGCTGTGGCGCCGCCGACGCGCGGGCCAGGCCGAGGAACCCGGACCCGGCTCGGTGACCACGAGCGCCGGCCGGCTCAAGGCCCGTTCCTACGGCGTCCTCGGCGGCTTCACCACGATGGTCGCGAACGCGGGCGGCCCGGTGATGTCGATGTACCTCCTCTCCGCCGGGTTCCGCAAGCTGGGCTTCCTCGGCACGTCCGCGTTCTTCTTCCTCATCGTCAATGTCTCCAAGGTGCCCTTCAGTGTCGGGCTGGGCCTGATCGACGGCCGGTCGCTGCTGCTGGACGCGGCGCTCGCGCTGTTCGTGGTGCCCGGGGCGTTCCTCGGCAAGTGGGCCGTGAAGTGGATCAACCAGCGGCTGTTCGAGGCGCTGGTGATCGTGGCGACGGTGGTCGGCGGCGTCCAACTGCTGCTGCGCTGAAGGCGGTCGAGGCGCTACCGAAGCAGCGCGGGCAGATCCGCGAAGGAGTCGAGGACATGGTCGGGCTCGCCGCTCGCGGCCCGGTGGACCTCCGGCAGATACTTGCCGGTCCTGACGAGCACCCCGGTGAGACCGACGCGCTGCGCCGCGAGGACATCGGACTCGATGTCGTCGCCGACCATCAACGCTTGGTCGGCGCGGACCCCGAGACGGGCCAGCGCCGCCTCGAAGAACGCGGGCGACGGCTTGCCCGTGAGCTCCGCCCGCGTGCCCGCGGCCTTCTCCAGCCCGAGCAGGAACGCACCCGTGTCGAGCCGCAGCCCGCGGTCGGTGCGCCAGTACAGATTGCGGTGCATGGCCACCAGCCGGGCGCCCTGCCGGAGTTGGCCGAAGAGAGCGCGGCGTAGTCGAACTCCGGGCCCGCGCCGCCGACGATCACGACGTCCGGGACGATGTCCCCCTCGACGAGCCGGACCCCGGTGAGATCCTCCCGGATGTCACCGCTGTTGAGCAGCGAGCACCGCGCGCCCGGACAGCGGTCGGCGAGGTACGCGGCGGTGACCGCGGGCGCGGTGAGGATGTCCTCGGCGGCTACCGGGAATCCGGCCGCCGACAGCGTCGTGGCGATCGAACCGCGCGTGCGGGACGTCGTGTTGGTGAGCAGGACGAAGGCGAGCCCCCGGTCGCGGATCTCCCACAGTGCCTCGACCGCGCCCGGCAGCGGCTGCCACGAGACGGTGAGGACGCCGTCGATGTCGATGAGTACGGCACGCACTGAGTCCATGCCGGGACCATAACGAGCGCGGTGGGCCCACGGGTTGTGCCGCGCTCACCCAGGACGCCCGTACGCTCGACGTCATGTCCTCGCATGTCCTGATCCTCGGCGGTACCACCGAGGCACGCGAACTCGCCGCCCGGCTCGGCTCCCGCGCCGGTGTGCGCGTGACCACGTCCCTGGCGGGGCGGGTGTCCCGGCCGGGGCCTGTCGACGGGGACGTACGCGTCGGGGGGTTCGGCGGGGCGGAGGGGCTGGCCGCCTGGCTGCGCGCGCACCGGGTGGACGCGATGGTCGACGCCACGCACCCCTTCGCCGCCCGCATCACGGCGAACGCGGCCCGTGCCGCCGCGCTCACCGCAGTGCCCACCGTCGTTCTGCGCAGGCCCGGTTGGCGCGCAGGCCGCGGGGACCGCTGGCACGCGGCGGCCTCGCTCGCCGAAGCCGCTGACCTGCTGCCGAGGCTCGGCCGTCGCGTCTTCCTCACCACCGGCCGCCTGGAGATCGCGGCCTTCGCCCACCTCGCGGACCTCCACTTCGTCGTACGGTCCGTGGAACCGCCGGAGCCCCCCATGCCGCCGGACACGCGGACACTCGCGGCCCGCGGGCCCTTCACGGTCGAGGGGGAGACGGCCCTGCTGCGCGCGCACCGTATCGACGTGCTCGTGACGAAGGACAGCGGTGGCACGGCGACGGCGGCCAAACTCACGGCCGCGCGGGAACTCGGGCTGCCCGTGGTCGTCGTACGCCGCCCGCCGCTGCCCGAGGGTGTGACCCCGGTGCCGGACGTGACCGGGGCACTGGCCGCGCTGGGACTGGCCCCGGATGACCGCTAGTCGGCCGCCTCGCCCCGGCCTCGCGGATGCCTGCGCAACAGATAGGTGTCCATGATCCAGCCCTTGCGCTCCCGGGCCTCCGCCCGCAGCCGCTCGATGCGCTCGGCGGTCTCGGAGAGGGGCCCGGAGACGAGTATCTCGTCGGGCGTGCCGATGTAGGCACCCCAGTAGATGTCGATGTCCTGGTCCGCGTACTGCCGGAAGGCCTGGTGGGCGTCGAGCATCACGACCACGTCGTCCACCCCGTCAGGGAAGCCCTCCGCGAGTCGGCGGCCCGTGGTGATCTGGACGGGCCGGGCCACCCGGTTGAGCCCCGTACGGTGCTTCGCGACGAGCGCTGAGACACTGCTGACGCCGGGCACGACGTCGTACGAGAACGTCACCGCGCCCCGGTCCAGGACCTCCTCCAGGATGCCGAGCGTGCTGTCGTACAGCGCGGGGTCGCCCCACACCAGGAACGCGCCGCTCTCGTCCTCGCCCAGCTCCTCGGCGATCAGCCGCTCGTAGAGGGCGGCGCGCGCCGAACGCCAGTCGCCGACGGCGGGGGAGTAGGCCGCCCCGCCCGCGGTCCGGTCGCGCTCCGGGTCACGCGCCTCGACCAGTCGGTACGCCCCCTCCGGCCGGTGCGCCTCGAGAAGGCCGTGGCGCAGCCGGGTGAGGTCCGACTTCACCTCGCCCTTGTCGAGCACGAAGAAGACGTCCGTACTCCGGAGCGCCTTGACCGCTTGCAGCGTGAGCTGATCGGGGTCGCCCGCCCCGATGCCGATGACATGGATCTTCCGCACGGCATCGAGTCTGCCGTACGCCACTGACACTCCACACCAGGCCCCCGCCTCCTACGACAGCTCCCCGCGCAGCCGGGGCGAGCAGGCCCGCGCGTCCACGGCGACCGAACCCCGCTCCACGGCCGAGGCCAGCTCCCGGGCCCACTCGACCAGAGCGCCTGTGTCCATGCCGTACGGCACGCTCCGTCCCGTCTCGGCCACCCACCCCTCGACAGCCCCGGCTCCCCGGCGCAGCAGCCGGGCGCCGCCGGTCGCGTTGCCCCGGGCCGCATGCGTGAGACCGACCGCGAGCTGGGCGAGCCCCCGCCACAGCGCACGCTCCTCGTCGGGCCCCGACTTCCAGGCGTCCTCGAAGACCTCGTGCGCATGGAACGGCTTCCCGGCGGCGAGCAGCGCCTGCGCCTCGGCGACGGTGTCCTCCGGAGCGCGCACGACCCCCTCCGGCTGACGCGCCACGCCCTGGACCCCGTAGGGCAACGGCCGCCCCAGCCCGTCCCTCGGCCGCGCATTACGAGCCCGCCCTGCCCCGTCCCGGTCGCGCCCTCCCACTACGTCACTCATACCCCGATTCTCCCGCGCCTCCAGCCCCCTGCGAGGCACTCCCCGCAGTGCGGTAAAGTTCTGTTCACGCGATCACGCGGTCCACCGCGAGAACGCATCGGGACGTGGCGCAGCTTGGTAGCGCACTTGACTGGGGGTCAAGGGGTCGCAGGTTCAAATCCTGTCGTCCCGACTCGAAAGAGTCGCAGGTCAGGGGCCGTATCGGAGGTATCCGAAACGGCCCCTCGATCGTTCCCGACCGGCAGACGCGCACCGCCCTCGACCAGCGGATCGAGGCCGCCGTGGGCCACAGCATCGAGGAGCTGTGGCGGCACCGCGACGACGGACTCCTCGACGTGGCGCACGCCGCCTTGGCAGACGCTCACCGCGACCTCGTCCGAGCCGAGCGGGACGTCACCTTGATGGAGTCATGTCCGACGTCTTCAGCACCCGTGTCCTGAACATCGCCTCCGGCTCGGCGGAGTCGGTCGTGGACCTCACCCGAGACTGCGAGGCCTTCCTCCGCGAGACGGCGCGCGGCCGGGACGGCCTCCTGAACGTCTTCGTGCCGCACGCCACGGCCGGCGTGGCGATCATCGAGACGGGTTCCGGCAGCGACGACGACCTCCTCGCGGCCCTGCACACGCTGCTCCCGGCGGACGACCGCTGGCAACACCGCCACGGCAGCCCCGGCCACGGCCGCGACCACGTCCTCCCGGCCTTCGTCCCACCCCACGCAACCCTGCCGGTCATCGACGGCCGTCTGCGACTGGGAACGTGGCAGTCGGTATGCCTGGTGGACACGAACAAGGACAACCCTGACCCTCAGGTGCGGCTGTCGTTATACGACTCATCGTTGATGCTGCCCCCGCACCGCGGCCACCGGTCCTTCGAGAGCGCCGCGGCCCTGCGCCGGCCGCGTAGGCATGCATCTTCAGCGTGATCCGTGCGCACCGGTCATCAGCGCGGCGAGGTCTTCGGGGGCGAGGAACGACGGGGGCGGCGGAGGGCCCCAGTTGTAGAGCGCGTGCATGCCCTCGAACGTCCGTGGTGTCCACAACGCGTCGTCGACGATGCAGTCGAGGTCGGAATAGTACTCGCTGAAGTTGCCCGCGGGGTCGCGCAGATACCAGAAGAAGTTGGAACCGACGTGGTGGCGGCCCAGGCCCCACACATGCCGGGACGGATCCTTCTCAAGCATCGCGGTCGCGCCGCGGCCCACGTCGTCGATGTCGTTCACCTGCCAGGACGTATGGTGCAGGAACGGGATCGGGGCCTGCTGCACCAGTACGTTGTGGTGGTCGGTGGAACAGCGCAGGAACGTCGCGAGGCCCGGCACGGCATCGCTGACCTTGAAGCCGAGGCCGTCGGTGAACAGCTTCTGGGAGCGCTCCTGATCTGCCGAGCCGAGGACGACGTGCCCGAGTTTGCGGGGCTGGACCGGCGCTTCACGCAGCACACTGGGTGCGCGGGCGTCGGGGCGGGCGATGTGACCGGGCATGTTGTAGGGCGGCGGCGGGGTCTCGGCCTGGTCGATTCGCGGCGCGAGTTCGACGACGATGCTGACCTCTGTGCCCGAATCGTAGGTCCGCAGCTTGCTTTCGGAGCGCTCGGCCAGCATGTCGATCGAAGCCAGGCCGCGCCCGATCCGTTCCAGGTCGTCCGCGTCGTCCGCGCCGATCCGCATCTCCACGAGCTGCCGGTGAGGCGCAGTCACCAGACGCAGTTGCTCACCGCCGTCGACCGTCGCGAAAGACGCGAACGGCACAGGACCGCCGAAGGAGGTCGTATCTGTCGGCGTGAGGCCGAATTCCGTGTAATAGCCGGCACTGGTGACAACGTCGGGGACCCCGATAGTGAGTCGGGTGAGACGGTGCAGCGCCATGAGTGATTCTCCTCCTGCTCGGGCCTGTCCGGCAATTCAGGTTGCGGTGGGCGTTGACGATTGATGAGTAGAGTCTGGTGCGACTGAAGGGGACGAAACGAAGGCGGGTGCGGATTGGTAAGACCTCGACTACGAGGAAGCCGTATTGCTGTCACCACATGCAGAGTTGCCCCTCGACAAGATCGGCGATCTGGGCAACGCGCTCCTCCGTGTCCTGGTCCCGACGACCGCTCGCGCGACCGGCTGAGGGTCGCGTTGGCACGGGCATGGTCGTTGCGCAGCCCGTACAGTCGCGTGAGGTGACCGATGTTAGGCTCGACTTCTGTACGCTCCTATCCCCAGTTTCTGGGGGCCTTCGCCGCCCTCCAGCAGGGTGGATTCCCGGCCACGCAGGAGGCGTTGTATGCGGCTGACGGGCCATCAGCTCGGTGTGGTGCTCGACGTCGAGATGATCTGCGCGCAGGAGACCGACTCGCGTGTGCTGCGTCAGCGGGTCACCGCGCGGCTTGCGCGGGTGTTGCAGTGGGACGCGGCCTGTTTCAGCACCATTGACCCATCAACGATGCTGATCACCGATCACGTGTCTGAGGGAATCCCGTCACACGTCTACGCCCTCGCCGCTTATAACGAGTACCTCGTTCCCGACGTCAACAAATTCACGACACTGGCCCGTTCCAGCACCGGAGTCGCGATTCTCGGCCACCTCGCCGAGGAACAGCAGGAGGCAAGTCCACGGCTGCGGACGATTCTTCCCATTCTCGATGCTCGCCACGAAGTTCGTGCTGTGTGCGTCGTCGATGGCCAGTGTTGGGGCGGTTTTGCGCTCTTCCGTACAGGCGACCGCCCGGACTTCTCCCTGGAAGAGGCGGCACTGTTGCAGGCGATCTGTCCGCTACTGGCCGCGGGACTCCGCCGAACCGCCTACCGCGCCCAGGCCCGGACAGGCACCCTCGCCGATGTCGGCCCCGGCGTCCTGGTGCTCAACAAGGACAACGAGACGCAACTGGCCAATGAGGCCGCCCAGCAGTACCTGGACGAACTGGCGCCCGCAGCGGGTCGGGGCGGTGGCCTGCCGTACGCCGTGCACCAGGTCGCGGCCAGGGCCCGGGTGTCACTCCCACACTCCCGGGTGTCGCCCTCCGCCCAGGGCCGGCTGGTGGATGCCTACTCCCGGGTGCAAGCCCGGTCCGGGCGATGGCTCGCTCTTCATGGCTCACCGGTCGGTGATGGCCAGGACCGGGACAAGGGCGTCGCGGTGGTCGTCGAGCCTGCTCCGAGTTCCGACATCGCCGAGCTGCTCATGCTCGTACACGGTCTGACCAACCGCGAACGACAGGTCCTGCAGAGAGTGATCGCAGGAGGCTCGTCGACGGCTATCAGCGCCCAGCTACACATCTCCGTCCACACCGTCCAGGACCATCTCAAATCCATCTTCGCCAAGGTCGGCGTGCGCAGCCGCGGACAGCTCGTGGCCACGATCCTCGAACAAGGACTCTCCGACCACGCCGCCACCTCTCAGCGCCCCTGAAGGGTCGCTCGCAGGCCGGACGTGCCTGCTGGTGCTGTGTCCGCACAGGTCCGCCGGGTTGTCGGCGGGACGGCTCGGTGCGCCCTCGCAGCGGCGGTGATCGTTGCGCCGGCGCGGGTAGTCCTGTATCTGCCGGGCGAGGGCTGGGTGGTCGGGCGGGTCGTTGTTGCCGATCACGAAGTTGCGCAGTGGTTCCGAAGTGCGGACCGTGTCCGGATCCGCATGACGAAGCTCCTCTCGAAGCGAAGAACAGACACCCTGCGCCCAAAGACCCCAGAAATCGGGGATAGGGGCAAGCCGAGGTCGTCCCTTAGCGTCGGCGAAGCGCTGCAAGAACCGGGAGCTCAGCAAACGACCACCAGCCCACCAGTAAAGAAGGATTCGGCACCACATGACCAACCCACAGAGGTCCTCGGCCGCCCGCGTCATCATCGCAGGAGCCGGCCCGGTCGGTCTCCTCCTCGCCCACGAACTCGCCCTCGCGGGTGTCCCCGTGCTCGTCCTGGAGAAGGAAGAGCGACGCAGTCCGCACTCCAAGGCCCTGGGTATCCACGCACGCACCATCGAGGTGCTGGCCATGCGGAACCTGCACCATGAGGCCCTCGCCTCCGGCCGACGCATTCCCAACTGGCACTTCGGGATGCTTCAGACCCGTGTCGATCTGAGCTCGCTGCCGACTCCGTTCCCCTATCTGCTGGTCCAGCCGCAAGTGGCCACCGAGGAACTGCTGGAGCGCCACGCCACCGAGCGGGGCGCAGTCATCCGGCGCTGCCATCAGGTCACGTCACTGGTCCAGGACGACTCGTCCGTCACCGTCCGGGTGAGCGGTCCCGATGGCCCCTACGAAGTGAACGCATCGTATGTCGTGGGCACGGACGGCGCCCGCAGCACCGTGCGCCAGTCAGCCGGCATCGACTTCCCGGGTTCGGACACCTCCGTCTATGGCTTCCTCGGCGAGGTGCATCTCGACGACCCGCCGAGCACCCCCGGCTTCACCGCCCACTCCGACTACGGCCGCCTCCTCGTCATCCCGCTGCCGGACGGCGGCTTCCGTGTCACCGGGTACGACCCTGCCAACCAGCAGCGCGATGTCCCGCTGACTCTGGACGAACTGCGCGAGACCTCGCTGCGCATCGCCGGCACCGATTTCGGTATGCGGTCGCCCACTTGGCTGTCCCGATTCGGCGACGCCACTCGGCTGGCCGCGACCTATCGCGAAGGCCGGGTGCTGCTGGCCGGGGACGCGGCCCATATCCACTGGCCGACGGGCGGCGTGGGACTGAATGTCGGGCTCCAGGACGCCATG
Organism: Streptomyces sp. NPDC104371; assembly: GCF_055583785.1. Classification (NCBI taxonomy): domain Bacteria; kingdom Bacillati; phylum Actinomycetota; class Actinomycetes; order Kitasatosporales; family Streptomycetaceae; genus Streptomyces; species Streptomyces sp. NPDC104371. Next base: position 1,023,602 of record NZ_JBVJNF010000001.1, on the reverse strand, counting down.
AACCTCGGCTGGAAGCTGGCCGCCGTGGTCCAGGGAAGAGCTGACCCGAAACTGCTGGCCACCTACCACGCCGAACGCCATCCGGTCGGCGCCGAACTGTCCGCGCACACCATGGCGCAGACCGCCCTGATCACCGGACTGACCCCGGGCGTCAACGCGCTGCGCGGCCTGCTGACCGAGGCCATTGCCACCGAGCCCGACTTCTCGCGGATGCTGGCCGGCAAGCTCTCCGGGCTCGACACCGTCTACCGGTCCGCCGACCCCGACGCACACCCTCTGACCGGAGCACGAGCGCACGACCGTGAGGGCGACGGAGTGTTGCCGCTGCTGCACGACGGCCGCGCGGTGCTCCTGGCCATGGATGACTCACCAGTGGACGGCGAAGTGGCCGAGCGAGCGGCGGTAGCCGGCATCTCCATACACCCGAGCCGCCTCTCCGAGACCGGTGGACCGGCGTGGGCCGGCGTCACAGCAGCCCTGATCCGCCCCGACGGACACGTTTGGTGGGCGAGCGAACAGCCCCGGTCCGAGATGGGATTCGCGGCCGAGGTGACCAAGGCGCTCGACGGGCTGCCGGCGGTCTTCTGACCCTGCCGTGCGACCCGCCCGGACCGCACATCGGCGGCGGGCTGCGGGCTCGCGGTGGGTTGCCGTCCTCCAGACCCACGTTGTCTGAAAGGAAGGCGTGCCATGGGCCACATGACCCATGGCACGCCTTCGCATCTGCCGAAGGGTGGGGTCGAGATGGGGGAAGGGGATCTGCAGGTGTTCGAGCAGCTCGCCGCGTTGAGCGCACCGAAGAGCGCAGTCGTGTTCTGGCCGGACGCGGGGCCGGCGACCCGCACGCAGGCCGATCCGGCCGCCCGAATCCGGCCGGTGTGCCGCTCCCAGACGTGCACAGCCCGAGCACCACCTGTTCCACCACCAGCGGCCGGAACTCCTCCATCAGATCCAGTGCCAAAGAGGGCCGTCCGCGTCGCAGGTCATGGAGGATGCCGACCATCGGGTCCAGATCGGCGAGTTCGACCGCGGCGACGGCCTGCTGGGGCAGGAGCGTGTAGCCGAAGAAGAGCATGGCGTTGACCGGGTCCGGCAGCGGGCGGCGCTTGCGGGCAGTGAACGCCCACGCGGACCCGAGGATCTTGCCGAGCGCGGTGAAGTGGTCGCGGGTGGCGGCTCCCTCGATACCCATCAGCGCTGCGGCGGAGGTGGCCGAGCGCATCCATCCGCGCCGCGCGAAGGCGGCCGGCTACGGCCTCGGCGTCTTCGAGATGCCTGGTACGCGCCGCCCGAAGCAGGCAAGTACGCATGTTGCGGATCTTCCTGGCGACGATGACGGCGGCGATGTCCAGTCGGGCCGATGCCTTGTCGGCCAGCCGGTGCTGGGCGTGACGGAACGCGACGTCGTTGCCATACGGGCCGGCCAAGCCCCTGGCGCCGGGGTTACGGGCCAGGGCGTACGGCGGCGGCCGCGGTCCGCGCCTTCGGCAGCGCGATGCCCTGGGCCTGAGCCATTACCCCAGGCCGTAGCGTCCACGGCACCAGGCTCGTCTCCATCAGCCACTCGTTCGACAGCAGCCGCCGCACGATGAAGCTACGTACTGAGCGGCACACGTCCCACCCCAGGCCGGAGCACAGCTGGTTGTATAGGAGGGACCGTGGCCGTGCTCGGCCCGGAAGACCACGGTGAACTCGGCCGTCTGAGGCCCACGATCAGGGTGTGCCTCCTTCCACTCGCCGTAGGCATTCTTGATCCACTTGGGGGCGAACTGCGGGTGGACCCGCTCCATGAACGCGGCAGCGACCTGTCCCGGTTCGAGCGCGCACACGGCGCAGTACTTGACGGCCTCCGCGTGCCGCCGCACCGCGGGGGTTGCCGCGTTCTTCCACTGGGTCCATGCAGCAGCGTCGAACCGAACAGCCGGCCTCGCGCGGCGCTCGACCTGACGGGCTTCCGGGAAGTCGGGCGGAATCTGCCTGAGGAGCTTGGAGACGTGCTGTGTGCCGCGAGGAACAGACCGGCCAGCCGCGCCGCAGGAGGAAGCTTCTTGACCGGCTTGGCAGACAAGACTCTAGGTCTTGTCTGATAATTGATCTTGTGAGTTGACGGATGTGGCGTGGGGGCGGATAGCGCCTTTGCTGCCGGGTGTTGACGGTCGTGGGCGGCCGTGGCGGGATCATCGGCAGGTGATCAACGGGGTGTTGTGGCGGTTGCGGACCGGTGCTCCGTGGCGTGACCTGCCGGAACGCTTTGGGCCGTGGCAGACGGTCTATGAGCGGTTCGCGCGCTGGGAATCGGACGGTACCTGGGCCCGGCTGCTGGAGCAGGTCCAGGTTCGTGACGACGGCGTCGGGGACATGGAGTGGATCGTGTCAGTCGACTCCACGGCCAACAGGGCTCACCAGCACGCCGCCGGTGCCCGTAAAAGGGGGCGCAGGCGGGGGACGAACTGGAAGATCCGGCACGTGCGGCGGCTCGCCAGGCGCTCGGGCGGTCCCGTGGCGGGCTGACGACCAAGGTCCATCTCGCCTGTGACGGCCGGGGTCTGCCCCGTCGTCGTCACGCCGGGCAACGTCAATGATTCCACCGTTTTCGACGGGTCATGGACGAGGCGCGGGTGCCCCGGGCCGGTGCCGGGCGGCCTCGCCGCAGACCTGATGCGGTCATCGCGGACAAAGCGTACTCGTCACGGGCGATCCGCCGGGCCCTGCGCGGGCGGGGCATCCGGGCCGTGATCCCCGAGCGGGCCGATCAGAAGGCCAACCGCCTGCGGTGCGGACAGGCCGGCGGCAGGCCGCCGGCCTTCGACCGCGAGCTGTACAAGGCGCGCAACGTGGTCGAACGCTGCTTCAACCGCCTGAAGCAGTTCCGCGCGATCGCCACCCGCTTCGACAGACGGCGACCCTCTCGCGCGCCCGCATCTCCTACGCCCAACTGCAGCGCCTGGAGGCCAGCGGCCTTGTCGACCGTGATACCTCGCACCCGGTGCATGCCGGGCAGCCAGTCACCCTCACTGACGCCGGCCGAGCCATCCTCTGTGCCCCGCGCCCCGCCGGCCCACCCAGCACGACACCCTCGCCCGCGCCGCCAGCGCCCCGCGCTGTTTCCCGCCCACGCCGCTGAACGGCGCCTTCGGCACCGCGTCCGCGATGCCGAAGGCGCCGTCGACCCGAAGGCACTGATGCCCACCTACGAACCGAACTTCCACCTCGACGGTTACAGTGCGGTCAACGAGCATGTCGCTGATCAGTTCTGGCGGTGCTTCGGCGCCGAGCAGGACATGTTGACCGTGCTCGCCGAGCACCACAGCGAAGACGCCGAGCACGGCTTCTACGTGATGCACAACCGGGCTGTCACCTGGGGTATCCCCGGGGAGCCGCAGATCGTGGCCCTGTACCTCAAACGCGACCCAGTGGCGCACCTTCCGATTCGACAGTGAAGAGCTGCCCCTGCCGTCCATGGCCCAGTCGTGGCTGATCGCGCGTGGCTGCCCCGAGGAGAAGATCCTCCTGTCCGACGGCATGGGCACCGCCCCCGCAGACCAGGCCGCGCGCGCCCTGGAGAAGCGCCTGCGCAACGACGGCGACCACTTCGCCCTGCTCACCAGCTACACCCACGACAGCGACCCGGTCGAGACCACCGTGATGCTGCGCGCCCTCGACGACAAGGCGGCACTGCCCTTCCGTGTGCTGCTCGAAGAGGTCGACACCAACGCGTGGACGCACACCCTGCGCGAGGGCGGCTTCAAGACCTTTGACGTCGCCACCCAGTGGTGGGAAGCGCACTGGAACGGCGAGAAGCCCCCGCTGCCGGCGGCCTCGCCAGCGCCCCGGTACGCCACCGCCCCCGCTCTGCTTGCTCGCCCCGCTCCGCAGCACGGACCGAGCCGCTGAATTCCTGGTAACGCGCCCGCCTTGCCTTGCCAACCCAGGTGAAAGGCCGTCTGCCGCGCGCGCGGTGGCGCGGAACGTAGAACGCAATCCCCGGTTACCGAAACCGGGGATTCTCCGGACTCTTGTTCTCAGTCCGCACGGCATCCGCCGGGGGCTGTTCCGTATCTCCTCTCCATGCCACGGAGGTCAATTCCGCATGCGCACTGCCCGGTTCACCGGCTCCATCGCTGTTCTCGGCGCGCTGACGCTCCTGGTCTATCACGAGGTCTACACGTGCCTGGACTAACCGACCAGCACTCAATTCCCCATTCCAGCACCGGATTCCTCGAAATGAAGGGAGCCCCTCTATGCCCGACACCAGCGAAGACGTGACGGGCGTCATCACCGAGCGAATCGAGGACCGATTCCGCCCGCTGCACCTCGACAACGGGCTGGCAGCCCGCCGCCTGACCGTCTCGCGGTGGCTTCGGCCGTGGCCCACCCCGCACCCTCCGCAGGCATCCCTTGGAATTGATCATCTTAGGGACGTTCGGCGTTGTCCTCGCTCTGCTCTGGCCCGCGACGGCGGTCTGGCACTTCCTGGCGGGGCTGAACCGGGACCTGAGGGCTGCCCCGTATTGCCGGGGCGGTGAGTGGCCGGCTCAGCCAGGGCCGTACCGCCCGATACCTGACCGACACATTTCTGTGTGCCGCCGGATGCACGGTCATGAGCGTGTGGATGCGGTCCGCGCCCAGGCTTGAGGGCGTACGCGGTTACTCGCGTACGTCGTCTGGTTCTGGAGGGATGGTTGTTGATGGGTGGGCGAACGATTCGCAGGTCACGTGTGCTCCGTGGGGCGGTCTCGCTGCTGGCCATCGTCGGGGCAGGCGGTTGTGCCGCCGGGCGTGACGGAGAGGGTGGCAGCGCCCCGACCGAGGCTGCTCAGGTCGCCCCCGTGGACCGCCTTCGGTTGCCCTGGCCTGCCGAGGGCCAGGCGAGCATCACGGTGGAAGGGCTCGGCAGTCTGGGCAGCAAGGGCGGTCGGCGGCCGGTGCCGATCGCCAGCCTCACCAAGGTCATGACCGCCCTCGTGATCCTCAAAGAACATCCGCTCGCGGTGGGGGAGCCGGGGCTGAGGATCACGGTCGACGAACAGGCAGCGCAGGAGTCCCAATCGCTCAGCGAGTCCACGGCGCCGCTGCAAGCGGGCCAACGCTTGACGCAACGCCAGTTTCTGGAGCTGATGTTGCTTCCGTCCGGCAACAACGTGGCGCGGCTGCTGGCCCGTTGGGATGCGGGAAGCGAGGAAGCATTCGTCGACAAGATGAACCGTGCCGCTTTGGGCCTTGGTATGGCACACACCAGGTACACCGGTGCGAGTGGAATCGAGCCCACCACCACAAGCACTGCTGACGATCAGCTCAAGCTCGCCCGGCAGGCGATGCACGTACCCGTGCTGCGGGCCGTAGTCGCGATGCGCAGTACGACCGTTCCGGGGGTGCCGGGCCCCATCATCAACACCAATCGGCTGTTGGGCCGGTCCGGTGTGATCGGTTTGAAGACCGGGTCGAGCACGCCTGCCGGCGGTGCTCTGATGTGGGCCGCCTGGGCGCGCTCTGGTGGGAAGCCGCATCTCGTGCTGGGTGTTGTCCTCGCTCAGCGGGCCGGCACCACACCCGTAGAGGGCCTGGAAGCCGCATTCGAGCGGAGCGAAGCACTCATCGAGGCCGTGCAGGAGCGTCTGCCTGCCGCGCTCGACACCAAAGGGCGTGTATGAACATGGCAGCAGTCCTCGATTCCCTGGGCGCCGACAAGCATGAGGGTCAGCAGAGCCCTGGTTCACGCGGGCATCTGATCGCCCTGGCGGCTGTGCTGAGCGGTCTCGTCATTCTCGGCGCGGCTTGGCCTCCCCTCGAACTCGGCGGTCTCGGCAGCCTGCTGCAGAGCTTCCTGCCATGGCTCGGCCTGAGTGTTCCTCTGCTGATCGCCCTCGCCGCCGTCCGTCGCTCCCCGGTCGCTGCCGCGGCCGTGCTGGTGCCCGCCGTCGCCTGGAGCTGCGCCTTCGGCGGCCTGTTCCTGGGCCGGGACTCCGGCCTCAAGGGGGACGTGACCGTGGTCAGCCACAACGTCCACGATGCCAACCCTGACCCGGTCGGTACCGCTCATGGCCTTGCCGCATCCGGCGCCGAACTGGTGGCACTGGAGGAGCTCACGCCGAAGACGTCTATCGTGTACGAGAAGGCGCTGGCCTCCGCGTACCCCTACCACGCAGTGCGGGGCACGGTCGGCCTGTGGAGCGTCTATCCGCTGCAGGACGTACAGGCCGTCGCGATCATGCCGTGGACCCGCGCGCTGCATGCCACCGCAGACACCCCTGAAGGGCCCCTCGCCGTGTACGTCGGACATCTCGCGTCCATCCGTCTTCGCCTGGATGTGGGCTTCACCACGGAGCGCCGCAACGACTCGGCCGACAAGCTCGCCGCCGCGGTACGTGCGGAGCCGCTGCCCCGTGTCGTCGTGGTCGGTGACTTCAACGGCACGACCGACGACACTGCGCTGCGCGCGCTGACCGGGCAACTGCGGTCGACGCAGGTCAGCGCCGGACACGGATTCGGCTTCACCTGGCCTGCCACGTTTCCGGTGGTCCGTATCGATCAGATCCTCGTCAAGGGCGTCACCACGGTGTCCTCCTGGACGCTGCCGCGTACCGGGAGCGACCACCTCCCGGTCGCCGCCTCCTTGCGGCTGTGAGAGTCAGGACGGCACGGCGGCTACCGTCGATGCGACAGGCGAACCGGCGCGATGGCCCGGCCGACAGGAAGGTGACCCCGGAGTGAGCGTGCACATTCTCCTCGTCGAGGACGACGAAGCGATCCGCAGATCGGTCGGGCTGGCCTTGGAGCGCTACGGCTATCGGACCTCGGGCGCACCCGACGGACTGACCGGGCTGGAGATGTTCCGGGATGGCGCCCATGACCTGCTCATACTCGATGTGATGCTGCCACTGCTCGACGGGATTGGACTGTGCCGCCGGGTACGCGAGACGAGCCAGGCTCCCATCCTGATGATGTCCGCCCGGGGTGACGGCCTCGATGTCATCGCCGGGCTTGAGGCCGGCGCCGACGACTATGTCGTCAAACCCGTGGACACGGCCGAGCTGATAGCACGTATCCGCACACTGCTGCGGCGCGCCACGTTCACCGCGTCCGCGAGCGACAGCGCCGCGCAGGCCACGGCTGACGCCCGTGTGCTCACCTTCCGTGATCTGACCGTCGACACGTGCGGCCTGGAGGTTCGCCGGGATGGTGAACTGCTCGCACTCACGCCCACCGAGCTGCGGCTGCTCCTTGAGTTCGTGGCCGCGCCGGGTGTCGCCCTGCAGCGGCAGACCCTCCTGCGCAAGGTCTGGGACTACGGCTGGGAGGGTGACAGCCGGGTCGTCGACCTGGCGGTGCAGCGGCTGCGCAAGAAGATCGGGGCCGAGCACATCGAAACCGTGCGGGGTTTCGGCTACCGGTTCAGGCGGTGAGGATCTGCATGGAATCCACGACCGCCTCGTCCGTCGGCCGCTCCCGGTGGCGGATCGCCGACCCGCGGTCCCTGCGCTGGAAGATCGCGGCCGGAGTCGCCGCCGCGGCCTGCGCGATGGCTCTGGGCATCGGTGTCCTGGTCCACCGCTCCACCGAGACTCGTTCCCTGAGTATCGGCCGCGTCGCCGCTGAACGCGAACTGCGCAATGCGACGGCCGAGTTCCACAGACCGCCTGATCTCAATGCCTCGGGCAGTACCGGCTATGTGACCGGCGACGCGGTGCCGGACCCGCTATTGGCACGGCTCGGCTCCGGCTCCGGTCCTGTCACCTGGTACGACACCACCAAGCCTGCTCAAGGCGCCTCCATGTGGGCGGCAAGCCGTGTCGACGGCACCGTCCTGGCCGTCCGCTCGGACATGCTCACCGACCAGCTCATCCGTCAGGCTCTCGACCGGCACATGCGCTACGCGGCCCTCGCCACGCTCGCTGTCGTCGTGCCACTCACCTTGCTCGCGACCGAGCTGGTCGTGCGGCGCCTACGGCGGGTCGCGGACACCGCCCGGCGCATCCGCCACGGCGACCTCGACGCACGCACCGCAGGCCGCGGCCACGACGAGATCAGTGAGATCTCCCTCGCTGTCAACCACATGGCAGACGCGCTCCAGGACCGGCTGCGCAACGAGCAGCGGTTCACCGCCGACGTCGCCCATGAACTGCGCACCCCGATCGCCGGTTTGGTCACCTCCTCCTCGCTGCTGCCGCAGGGCGAAGCCACCGATCTCGTACGGGACCGGGTTGGCGTCCTACGCGGCCTGGTGGAGGACCTCCTGGAGATCTCCCGCCTCGACGCGGGCACGGAACGATCCGACACGCAGCCGGTGCCGCTGGACGAGCTGGTCCGGGAGTCCGTACGACGAGCCGGGTTCGACAGGGACACCCGGGTCTCGGTGACCGGGCGCCCGGTCACCGAGACCGATCCGCGCCGACTCGACCGCATCGTCACCAACCTCGTCGTCAACGCCCACCGGCATGGCACACCCCCGATCGAGATCGCCATCCGAGGTGCGGTGATCACCATTCGCGACCACGGTTCGGGTTTCCCGCCGGAACTGCTCACCCAGGGCCCGCAGCGTTTCCGTACCGGAGCGACCGAGCGCGGTCACGGCCACGGGCTCGGCCTGACGATCGCGCTGGGCCAGGCCCAGGTGATCGGCGCTCGCCTCACTTTCGCGAACGCCACCCCGAATGGCGCCGTGGCCACGCTCGACCTGAACCAGGTCATGATCAGGTCGAGCTCGACCGATAGCAGGCCGAGTTCCTCGGCAAGCTCCTGAAAGTCCAACACGTCAACGCGACCGGACCGCGCACCTCCGAATACGCGCAGCCTTCGGAGACGCGAAGACCGCCATCCGTACCGGGCCGACTGGAGCCGTACTCGCTTCGAGCGCGTTGCACGAACCCTTGTCGGAGCAGAAGGAGCGTCAACCTGCTTAACCGGCAATGACCGCGGCCTGGAGCGCGGAACAGCGCTACAAGTCTTCAAACCAAGATCGACCGCTGGGGGTCAAGGGGTCGCAGGTTCAAATCCTGTCGTCCCGACCATGCTTTTAGCAGGTCGGAGGCCGTTCTCTCACTAAAGCGAGGGCGGCCTTTCGCGCGTCCGGAGGCATGGTGGTCGCAGTGTGGTCGCACGTCCAGTCTGAGGCTGGTCGGCTGCGGCGCTGAAGCCGGAGACAGCGGGGGAGCGGAGTCGGTGCACAACCTCGCGGAGCCGGTGGATGTGGTCGCGTGGTGGTCGGAGCCACGGCGCATGGTCCGTGCGGCGGCTGGCCTTCTCGGTTCCGGTGAGGGTCTGGGCGATAGTGTCGACGGCCTCGTGGGCTGCCTGCAGGGTGAGGTGGCTGTAGATGTTCGCGGTGGTCGACAGGGTGGAGTGCCGCAGCGTCTTGGAGACGAGGGTGAGCGGCACGCCGACGGTGATGGTGATGGTGGCGGCCAGATGGCGCAGGTCGTGGACCGTGATCCGCGGGACGCCGGCCTCTTCGGACAGTTGATGGAGACGGTCGAGGACCTGGTGCGGGCCAAGCGGTCGGCCGTCGGGTCGGTAGAAGACGAGACCGGTGAACGGGTCGTCAGGATCACCGCAGGTGCGGGGCGTTGCTCCTGCGTGGTGCCGGAGGGCGGTGGCGACGCGGGGTGAGATGGCCACCCAGCCGCGGCTCGACTGGGTCTTCGGCGTGGTGATGACGAGGCGGTTGTTGTCGATCGCGGAGAGGGTGCAGCGCACGTAGAGGACGCCTTCTGCCAGGTGGACGTCGTCCCAGTGCAGACCGAGGGCTTCCCCGCTGCGCATGCCGGTACCGATGAGGAACTCGAACAGGTCGGCCATCTCGGGGTCGGCCCGATGGCAGTAATCGAGGAAGCGGGCAGCCTCCTCCGCCGTCCAGATCCGCCGTTCCGGCGATGGCGGTCGGCGCAGGACCGGGGGATTGGCCGGGTTGTGGGGGAGGCGGCGTTGGCGGACGGCGTCGCCGAGAGCGCTAGAGAGGGTGGCCAGGCGGCAGTAAAGAGTGGTGCGGCCGCGGTCGGCGGCGAGTTGGCAGGTGACGTAGGCCGAGATGTGCCGGTGGGCGAGCTGGTCGAGCTTGAGGGTGCCGAAGGCGGGCCGAGGCACCTGTGGCGGTGCAAGGACCCCGGTGCTGGGTCCTGCCCGGGGAAGGCACGCTCGTCGAGCTCGCCGAGGAACTCGTGGCCGACGGCGCGGCCGGATCGGGCGATGACGTCCGTGGATCGTGACATCGGGGTCCTGGGGGTCCTCGACGACCGCTACGAACTGCGCACGAGACTCGGCGCCGGGGCCATGGGACAGGTCTGGCAGGCGTACGACCGGGAGCTGGACCGCCCGGTCGCCGTCAAGCTCATCCATCCGCACCACCTCGCCGCCACTGGCGACCCCGCGGCCGCCGACGAGCTGATCGAGCGCTTCCGCCGGGAGGCCCGGCTTGTCGCGGGATTTCGGCATCCCGGCCTCCCGGTGCTCTACGACGCGTGCCTCGGGCGGGTGGCGGAGCACGTCTACATGGTGATGGAGCTCGTCCTCGGCGACACCCTCGAATCCGTCCTGCGGTACGGACAGCCCCTCACAGAAGCGCAGGTGGTCGACATCGCCCTGCAGCTCTGCGACATTCTCACGCACACCCACGCCCTCCCAGTGATCCACCGGGACCTCAAGCCGGCGAACATCATGGTGTCGCCCACAGGCCGGATCACCGTGGTCGACTTCGGGGTCGCGGCGACGTTCAAGGGCGCCGCCCGAACCCGTCAGCGGCTGACACGCCACCGCCAGGTCCTCGGCACCGTCGGATACCTGGCCCCGAGCAGGTCGTACAGTCCGGGCTCATTGTTCCGCAGACCGACCTGTACGCGATGGGTTGCATCCTCTACGAACTCCTCACTGGAGAGCCGCCTTTCACCGACGAGCTGAGTGCCGTCCTCTACGATCCTCCGGTCCCGCTGGCGATGTTGCGCCCCGATATCCACCCCGTACTGGAAGCCGCCATCACCGAGACGCTGGCCAAGCGGCAGGATGAGCGGCCGCCCTCCGCACGGGCCGTCCACGACCGCTTATTGCCCCTCCAACCGGGCGCGGAGCCTACTCCCGCCCCCTCTATACCGGCGTCCGGCGACGGCTCCGGAGCCGTGCCGGTTCCTGAGCGCTTCAGCCACGCCCAGGCCCTCTTCGACGACGGAGACCTCGGCCGAGCTCTTCCCGCCTACACGGCCCTGGCTGCGGAGCTCGCCAGCGCCGGCCCCCAGCACGCGGACCAGGCGGCGCATTGCCGGGCCCGCTCCGCCCACTGCCGCATGGGCCTCGGGCACCTTCACGAGGCGCTCAAGCAGTTCCGCGCCTTGGTCGACGAACTGGCCCCCGTTCGCCCGTCCGACGACCCCCTCCTGCTGGAGGTTCGGCTCCACGCCGGAACTCTCCTGGTCACCTTGGGCGACTACGGCGCGGCCACGATCGAACTCACCGATCTTCACCAGCTCCTGTTGTCCCTGCCCAGGGAAGCGTACCGCCAGGAACTGATGGTGGTGAGCCAGCATCTGGACCGGATCAGGCGGGGTTACGCCGGCTGAGAGTGTCCTCCACAACGGACGGACCTACGAACTCGTGCCACCCACGGCTTGGCAGACCGTATTAGGCCGTGTCCGGTGAATCGTTCGGAACACGCCTAACCTTCTGCCGTGGAGCCGCAGTCCGCCTGAACCAAGATCACCGGACTCTACGAACCTGGGGGCATCTCACCCGGTTATTCCTCAGGTGCCCGGAGGAAGCAGGGTCCCGTGCTCGTCCGGGGCGCCGTTGAGTATGTCGCGGTGCGGAACGTCATCTGTCGCGTAGCCGTAGCGGGTGGTCAACAGCTCCATGAACGCCTGCAGGTTGGGGGTCGTCATGGCGGAGCCCAGTTTCCAGCGGCGTTGGGCGACGGCCAGCACGGTCACGTCCATCTGCGCGCGCAGGCGGTCGGCGGTGAAGGCGTTCAGGGGCAGTGCGGTTGTGTAGTGGCTTTCCGGTGTCTGGAAGAAGCGGGTGGGATAGTCCCGCGGAATGCCGCCCGGGCTGGCCTGCTGCAGCCGTAGGTTGGCGGCGATGTTGGCCAGGATTAGCAGGATCTGCCAGTCGAGCCATCCCTCTTCGCGCAGTTCCCGCAGTCCTGCGCGGGTGTCAGGGTCAGCTAGGACACGCGGCAGTGTCTCGCTGAGCACCTGGGGTAGGTCGGTGTAGTTGTCGCGGATCATGTCGAGTGCTCTGGTGCGGTCGTAGCCGGGTCCCGGTGTCGTGGGCTGGGCGAGTGCTGGGACGGTGGGTGGCTGGAATGCCGTGTCCGACCACGGCGGCATGACGGTTTGCCGCAGGGTGTCGTAGTGGGCCTCGGTCAGCAGGCCGGCGACTTCGTCGTAGGGGCGGGCGCTGAGCAGTTTGTGCAGGAGTCCGCGGGCGAATGTTGTCTCCAGCAGGGACATGAACGCCTCGGTGGGTCTGGCGCTGAGGTGGGCCAGCAGGTGCACCACCGTGGCGGACAGTTCGCGTTCAAAGGCTGCGTGGTCGGTCGAGGTACTGTACGGGCTGAGGATGACGGTGCAGTCGACGGCGTGATTGTTGGGCCGGAAGGTGACTCTGTCCCCTCCGCCCAGTGGCGTGCCCGTGATCACCCGAACCAGGATGTCCTGGGGGAAGAACAGCGGGTCATGCGGGGCGAGTTCCGCGAGCGAGATCTGCACCGCGGCGGTGAAGCGCTCGGCTGCCAGCACGGTGGCGCGGGCGTTGTCACACCGGATCCGCCATGTCGTGCCCAGGGCTGCGAAGTTCAGATCCCGGTGCGCTCCCACGTCCGAGAACGGTCTTCCGCTGAGCTGGTCGTCTGCGTTCTGGATGAACTGCTGCTCGGTCTGCGTGAAGCTGGGTCGGATCAGCGGGAGGTGTTCGTCCAGGTCGGCTAGGTAGTCCGCGTCGGTGAGCTCGCGCAGGGCCGGCAGGAGCGCGGGGCGAAACCGCTCTGCGCTGAGCATCACCATGCTGGCGTGGAAGTCGAGTTGCTGGATGTAGCCGTGAGAGGGGTAGTCCTCGGGGGTGTCGGCGAACAGGTGGTGGGTCATGAAGGCGAGTCCGCCGAGAGCGAGGGCGTCGCCCCAGTGGCCCGCCGCGTGGGTATGGGTCATGGCTTGGGCCAATGCGGCGGGCAGCAGGTCTTCATGTTCTTGGCCCGTGGGTGACGCTGCGATGGCGGCGGCGGTCAGCGCGTACTGCCGGGCGGCTTGCTGCAGGTCCAGGTCTCCGTAGATCTTCCCGATCATGCGCATGGTGAGCAGCGCGCCGCGCAGGGTGTCGCCGTGCCACCAGTTGATTTTGACCTCGTGCAGTTCGTGCAGCGCGTCCAGCGGTCTGCCCGCGCGCAGGAATGCCATCGCACGGTCCCGGCAGCGTGCGGCGACACTGCTGTCACCTGCGAGGTCCGCCTGCGCGGAGTCCAGCGCGTCGCGGATCTTCTCGTAGCGAGGGTCTTCAGTGAGGGTGGGTGCGAACGTCTGGAACGTCTCGCTCACACCGCCGACCGGGAAGGCACGGGCCTGCGGCAGCAGGTCGACCAGATGTTCCAGACAGTCCATCGCCTCGGTGACGTCCACCGGGCGGCTGGTCGGGCTGACATCGGGCACGATCTCACCCGCGCGCCGCAGCCGTGTCGTCTCCTGCGGGGTGGGTAGCGCCCCTGCGGCCGGGCGTGTGACCTGCGGCCATCGCGGGTGCAGACACAAGCGGGCGGCCACGTCGAGGAGCGACGCCTTGCGTACCGGGTAGACAACGGCGTCGGTGGCCTCGATCAAGACGGCCACGCGCTGCCGCAGGCGCAGGGCCAGCTCGCGTAGTTCCTCGGCGTTCGTCGTACCCAGGTGACGCAGCCAGGCGCCGCCCCAGTACAGCAGCAGTTGGCCCGCGTCATCCAGGAGCGCGACACGCTCCGAGGACATGGCGGCGTCGATGACCGCCCGGATATCCGCTTCGACACCGTCCAGGCTGTTCTTCCCGCGCAGCACGGCCAGCACCCGTTCGTAGCGCGCCCGCAGGGCGAGCTCTCCGTCCCCAGCGTCGATGAACTCCCCGACGTAGCCGAGCCACTCGGGCAGGTCCCCCCCGCGCCTCGTCGTCGAAGGTCGCATGCCGCAAACCGTCCCGGACCTCGGACAGGGCTCCCGGCGTCCGCTCTTACTGGGCAAGGGGTCGGCTCGCTCCCAGTCTGTGCAGGTCAGAGTGGGTGTGGCTGGGGCGCTGGGCGTCGTATGGGTCCCCTTGTCGGCAGAGGAGCGGCGGTACGCGGCGATAGCCGGCTGTACCGAGTGGCGCTTCGGCCGGGCGGCTGTGTGTGCCGGGCATCGCACTCGTCCCGCCTCACGTCGTCACCCCTTACAGCGAGACCCCGACCCCACTCCACGACTGGCCGCTTGCTCTCCGGTCTGCGGCACCCTCAGGGGTTCCTTCCTGCGGCGCATCATGACCATGTGCTGTGCGGCGAGCGTGACGCCCATGCCGAGCCACAGCGCGTTGGCGTTGAAGTCCTCCTGGAACGCGGCCGTACCGATCGCTGCGAACACCAGCCGGACGGCCACCGTGCCGAGCCACAGCAGGAGGATGCGGCGATCCCCCTTGCGCATCACGCGTCCGTCGGGCTCCTTCCACATGGGGAAGACCGCTCCTCGCCAGACGCCGAAGGCGATCGACGCGAGCAGGGAGAGCACGAGCAGCACGATACTGGCGGGCTTCAACTCGCAGGGTCCCGGCGGAATGCAGCCGCGGACGATGAGCACGCCCACCCAGAAGTACATGCGCTTGGTCACCGTCCGGGCCGTGAACTGGCGGATGATGACGGTCGCTGTGATGACGACGATGGGCAGGGCGTTGAAATAGGGGACGAAATTGCTGCCGTCGGCCATGTCCGTGCCTAGTTGGCTCGCCGTCGTCAGCCCCGCATGCAGGGTGTCGATCACTGCCGGTCCTCTCCGGCGGGCCTTTCGGCCCGCAGACGTTCCCACCGTTCTCCATGAGTCCGGCGTACCGGGGCTCGCCGACCACGGGAGCCAGTAAGCCAGTCGTCCCCCTGCGACCGCAATACGGGCTGACCACCTTGCGCCAGTGGGATTCTGGACAGGCGTCGTGGCAGTCGACAGGCAGCCGGTCCGGCAAGTTCACGGCAAGCCGCGCCGTTCGGACCGCACGGACGGGGCGTCGCTTGCCGGTCGGACTGCCTGGTGGGGCGCAGCGGCGGCGCTGCACGACGGCGGACACCGAGCCGTATCCGACCGGCTCGCGTGTCGTCCCAGCTCGTTCATCGTCAAAAGGAGCGCTCGCACATGTCCGAAACCGATGTCATGGTGGCTCCGGCCCGTCCACTGGATGAGGATCTTCGCGGCTGAGGAGCCGGGGATCTGCGCGAGCGTGGTCGGCCACCGGGTTCGCTCCGGAGTTGCCGGGCCGCAGGAGCATGACCAAAGACTCGGTCGGCGAGTCCATGACGTCCTTCGTGGATGTGTAGTGCGGCGTGTTGGCCGGTTCTGTCGTGGCGGTCGCCCGACGGGGCGGCCGAGGATCGCGTGACCGTACCGTCGGTGGCCTGGTGCAACGGCTGTTGCAGAGGTTGCTCGCCTGGCCAGGGAAGTCGTGAGACCTGGATCTTCGTCAATTACCCGAAGGGACTTTTGCATGCCCCACCCCGCTGTTGCCCGCCTGTGCGATCTGCTGCCGCCGCCTGTCTCAGGTGGCGACGCAGTGGACTGGGAAGGGATCGAACGGACGACTCGTCTGGCGTTCCCGGCCGACTACCGTGAGTTCGTGGAGTTGTACGGCGGTGGCGAGATCGACGAGTTCCTGTCCGTCAGCACCCCACCTGTACCCGGCTCTGCGTACGGGGACCTTTTGGACAGAGTCGACCCCGCTCTCTCGGACCGGGACCGCCAAGAGTTGCGCGGCCTCTTGCCAGGCGGCGTACTGCCGCCACTGCTGCCCTTCATTGATTCGGCAAGCAGCGATGTCGCGTTCTGGGTATGCGAGGGCGCTCCCGACGACTGGCGGGTGGCTGTCTTCCGGAGGCAGACGCCCTACGGGGTGAACCGCTGGACGGTGTTCGACGGCGGTATGGCGTCGTTCTGCGTGGCGGCCCTGACCGGTGAGGTGGACCCGTTCAGCGAGCAACTTTCGGGTGAGGATCAACATGTGTTCGTGATCTGGCGCGAGTTGTAGGAACCGACCTCGCGTCACTGGGCTTCCAGGGGGCTTGAAGTCCAGTGCCACCGGGTGTGCTGGAGGGAAGTGAGTCGGGACATGATCGCTGTGCGTATCGTTGCGAACTCGGATTCCTGCCAGTAGTCCGGATGTGCCGTGGTCTGGTTGTTGTGCTTGCGGTAGATGCCGCCGGGGGTGTCCAGCATGCGGCCGGGGGCCACCGCGGCGCAGATGAGTACCAGGGCCAGGGCCTCAAGGGCCGGTAACGCGGGCCAGCCTCCTACCGCTCGGACGAGGTCGGTTCTTGCCGCCAGGTGTGTGCCGACTATCGGGAAGCGGTCCGCTTCGTAGGCCTCGCGCAGGGTCTCGTAGCTGAGCACTCCGGCGGGAGGGTCGTAGGGGCCGGGGACGAGGCGGCCGTCCGGGAGCAGGTCCAGGGCGCCGGAGACGCACCAGCCTGCGTGGGGATGGGTGGTCAGCTCCTCGATGTCGCGCCGCAGGGCGCCCTCGGTGAGCAGGTCGTCGGCGTCGAGTGCGCGGACGACGGACCCCGTGGCCCTGGCCAGCCCGAGCGTGCGTGCGACACCGGCTCCGCCTCGCCTCCCGACGGCGTATCGGACGCGCTGGTCGTCAGGGAGGGAAGCGAGTGGGCGACGGCTGCGTCCGTCCTCCTGCACGATCCACTCCCAGGACCAGCCTGGCGGCAGCGTCTGCTGGGTGAGGGAGGCGTAGGCCTCGCTCAGGTACTGGTGCCCGCCGTTGTGGACGGGGGTGATGATGCTGATCACCGGCACGACGACCACCGAGATCCGCTGGCGTCGGCGCGAGCCGTGTGTTTGCCCATGCGTGCACCCTTCCAGATTCCGCCCTGGCGATCCACGCCCTCCTGGGAAGGAGGCCTGACTCGGGCCGCTCCGTGCTGAGTTGACGGGGTGCCGAGGACCGCCCGGAGTGTCAGAGGGCGCGTAGTGCGTCGACGGCGATGCGGGCGGCCGTACCGATGACGGCGTCGGCGGCGGGCAGGGTGGCGGCGGGGTTGGCGGTTCGGGTGAAGACGGCGACGGCGTAGCGGCCACCGTCGGGGTACTCGACGACGCCGACCTCGTTGCGCACCGTCGGCAGAGTGCCGGTCTTCCCGGCGACGTGGACGTCGTCGAAGGGGAACCCGGACGCCATGCGGTGCGGCCATACCTGGAGGCCGAGGAGGCGGCGGATGGAGGCGCCGTGTTCGGGCGTGCAGGCCTCGTCGCGCCATAGGGCGCCCAGCAGTCGGGTCATGTCGCGGGGGGTGCTGCGGTTGGTGCGGGCCGGGTCGAGAGCCCTGAGCCGGTTGATGACATGGGGGTCGGTCAGGGCCTGGGCGCCGCCGGGTCCCACGTCCTCCCGGACGGTGGCGAAGAGCTCCGCGAAGGTGTGGACGGCATGGGTGCGCGTCAGGCCGAGGCGGGCCGTGGTGTCGTTGACGGCGTCAAGGCCGACGCGCTCCAGCAGCAGGTCGGCGGAGGCGTTGTCGCTGACGGCCATCGCCAGGTAGGCGACATCGCGCAGGGACATGCGGACGGGGTCGAGCATGGCGGCAAGGCCCGTGGGCCCGGTGATGCGGTCGGCCGGGCGGCACTCGATCTGTTCGCCGAGATCCAGCTCCCCCGCCGCGGCCAGCTCGTGGAGGGTGACGAGCAGACAGAGCTTGTGGACGCTGGCGGTGCAGACCGACTGGTCGGCGCCGATGTCGAGCTGTGCGCCGGAGTCGATGTCGAGGGCGTGCAGCGAGCCGGTGACACCGGCTTCGGCGAAGGCCGCGTGAATGCTGCCGGGGGTGTCGGTCACAGCCAGAACTCCGATGCCGGACGAAGGTACAGCGGGCGCGAGGGTACATCGGAGGTCGCGTCGGCCGTCGTACGCAGCGCGTGCGTGGCCGCTTCCGTGAAGGCGTTGACGGCGGCGTCACCACGGCCCTTGGGCCAGGCGACGGAGTGCCGCCAGGCCAGCGGGGCACCGGCGAGCGGGCGCCACACGACGCCCGAGTCGGGGTGGTGCACCTGCTCGGGCCGCGTGTCGCGAGGACCGAAGGCGACCGCGTCGGCGGACAGGAGCAGACCGTGGACGAAGCTGGAGCCCTGACCGTGCCGGACGGCGGCGGGGGTGAAGCCGTTGCGGGCGCACGCGGTCAGCAGGTCGTCGTACAGCGCCGGGGCGTCGGCACGAGGGAAGAGGATCAGGTCGTATCCGGCGAGAGCGGAGAGCGGCACCTCGTCGAGTTCCGCCGCCGCGGCGGTGCGTGGCAGCAGTACGCCCAGCTCACGACGGAGCACCGGGCCCAGCTCCAGACCGGAGACATCGCACGGGTGGTGGACGATCCCGACGTCCAGATCGTGTGCTGCCAACCCGGCGAGCTGCTGGGCCGTGGTCAGCTCGACCAGCTCCAACTCCAGCCCGAGATGCCTCCGTTGGAACTCCGTCAGCAGCGCGGCGACGGTCTCGCCCGCGATGTCGGGCGTCAGCGCGGCGCGCAGGAGGCCGGTCTCGCCGTCCCGGATGCGGCGCGCGGTGGCCATGAACGCCTCGGAACCCGCGAGCAGTTCACGAGCCTGTGCCAGCAGCAGCGTTCCCGCCTCGGTGATGGTCACCCGTCGGCTGCTGCGCTCGAACAGTCGGACACCCAGCTCCCGTTCCAGGCGCTGGATGCGCTGTGACAACGGTGGCTGGGCCATGCCCAGACGGGCTGCGGCACGGCCGAAGTGTGACTCTTCTGCAACAGCGACGAAGCACTCCAGGTGCGGCACAAGGTTCACAAGCAGCAATCATATCGGTTCTTGATGAATCCGAGATCGATATGGGTCTTGGACAGATCGGGCGAAGCGTTGCTCTCCTGAGGTCACGGCTGCGGTCACCCCACGCGCGGGGAGACCTGCGACTCTCTCAGCGACAGGACTTCGCGATGCATGAATCCGGATACGTACCCGCCACCTCCGCCAACAGGCGTCGTAAGCCCCGTAAGACGCTCAGGGCTGTCGCCGCGGTGGTCGGGGTGACCGCGGTCGCCGTAGGAGCGACGAGTGCGGCCGGTCTCGGCCCCTTCGCCCGCGGCACGTCTTCCGACTCCGGTCCCGACCCGGCGGCCGTGGGCCAGGCGCGTGCCTTCCTCGACGACTGGGCCGCCGGCCGACTGCCGAGTGCGGCGGGGCGTACCACCAGCCCCGGAACGGCGCGGGAGGTGCTGAGCAACTTCACCTCGGGCCTCGACATCGGCAAACCCGCGCTGACGGCCGCGGCCCCGGCAAGTGCCAAGGACGGCACCGTCGTTGTTCCCTTCACGGCGCGGATGCCCATCACCGGCCTGGGCACATGGACGTACAGGTCGAAACTGTCGCTGAGCGAGCAGGACGGCGGTGGCTGGAAGGTGGACTGGACGCTGTCACTCGTCCACCCGCACCTGAGCGAGACGGAGAAGTTCCGTCTGGAGCGTGCGAAGACGGAGGTTCCCAAGGCCGCCGACCGGCACGGGAAGTCCCTCTCGGGCGATGAGCACCCCTCCTTGAGCCCCGTGCTGGCCCAGCTCGGCTCCGGCGGTTCCGGTCCGCGCGGCACGATCCAGCTCATCGACCGGGCCACCGGAGAGGTCGAGCGCACGGAGGCCACCTTCGGCGCGAAGTCCGACGCACCGACGGACGGAACCGTCCGCACCACGCTCGACGCCACCTGGCAGTCCGCCGCCGAGGAGGCGCTCACCTCCCATGCCGAGGGCAAGAACGCCTCACTGGTCGCCCTCCGGATCGACAACGGCGAGATCCTTGCCGTCGCCAACTCACCGTCATCCGGCTTCAATCGAGCCGTCTCCGGCACCTACGCGCCGGGCTCCACCTGGAAGGTCATCACGAGCAGCGCCCTGCTGCTCAAGAACGCCGTCACACCCGACGACATCGTGGACTGCCCCAAATACCTCACCGTGGGCAAGGAGTTCCACAACGTGGAGACCTCCGAACACCGCAACGCCACCTTCCGGAAGGACTTCACCGAGTCGTGCAACACCGCGTTCATCAGCCTGCGCGGCAAGCTCGGCAACCGGGAGCTGGGCGACGTCGCCCGCACGTACTTCGGCGTCGGCCAGGAGTGGCACGTCGGCATCTCCACGTACGACGGATCGGTACCGGAGCCGAAGGACGAGACCGAGAAGGCCGCTTCGATGATCGGGCAGGGCAGGATCCAGGCCAACCCGCTGATCATGGCGTCCGTCACCGCGACCGCGGTCTCCGGCACCTTCCATCAGCCCACGATCAGGGGAGGGACCGAGAAGACCGCCACGACGACCCCGCTCCCGGCGAAGGTCGTCTCGCAACTGCGCGAGATGATGCGCGCCACCGTCACCGACGGCACGGCCAGAAGGCTGTCCGACCTGCCCGGAGACCTCGGCGCGAAGACCGGCACCGCCGAGGTCTCCGACGACGAACCCAACAACGGCTGGCTCGTCGCCTACCGCGGCAATGTGGCCGTGGCCTGCGTCGTGGAGCAGGGAGTCACCGGCGGCGGCTCCGCAGGCCCCATCGTGCACAGCCTGCTGGCCGCTGTCCCCACCGACGCCTCGTGATGCGGCCTGGTCAACAGCGAGGTGGCCGGTGCGCCGCCCATGTCAGTGCTGCCGGGCATACTCGTGCCGCGGCGCCGCCCGGATGCCGCAGCGCGAGGGGAGCGACATGGCTGAGGTGCTGGCCTTCCATCACGGGTACGGGCTGACCGCCGGTGTGCGCGAGTTCGTCGAGGAGTTGCGGCGGGTCGGGCACACCGTCCATGTCCCGGATCTGTACGACGGGAAGGTGTTCGACAGCCTGGAGGAGGGCATCGGCTACGCCGAGAAGGTCGGGTTCGACACGATCATCGCGCGGGGAGTCGCCGCTGCCGAGGAGCTGCCCGCGGGGCTCGTGTGCCTCGGCTTCTCGCTCGGCGTCCTGCCGGCGCAGAAGTTGGCCCAGACCCGGCCGGGCGTCAAGGGCGCGCTGTTGCTCGAGGCATGCGTTCCCATCTCGGAGTTCGGCGGCGGCACTTGGCGCCGGAACGTCCCGGTTCAGATCCACGGCATGGACGCGGATCCGTTCTTCGCCGGGGAGGGCGATGTGGACTCCGCTCGCGCGCTCGTCGAAACGGCGACGGACGCCGCGTTGTTCCTCTACCCCGGCGACCGGCATCTGTTCACCGACAGCAGCCTTCCGTCCTACGACGAACAGGCCGCACAGCAGGTCAACCGTCGGGTGCTCGGCTTCCTCGATCGCATCGAGTAGGGGGCGGGGGCGTCGACGCCTCAACGGGGCTGTAGGTAAAAGCCGTTGGGTGGTGGTGTCTGTCTCGGGCATGATCCACCCCGTGGACACTTACCTGGCGACCGAGCGCCTGACCCTGCGCCGTTTCACGGCCGACGACGCGGACCTGCTGATCGAGTTGGACAGCGATCCGGCGGTGATGCGCTATCTGACCGGGGGCGAGGCGACCGCCCCGGAGGTCGTGCGTGAGCGCCACCTGCCGTACATCATCGCCGGATACGAGAAGTGGGACGGCGATCTCGGGCTGTTCGCCGCGTACGAGAGGGACGGTGGGGCGTTCGTCGGCTGGTTCTGTCTGCGTCCCGGGCCGGACGGACCGCGGGACGAGGCCGAACTCGGCTACCGGCTGCGGCAGGCGTCCTGGGGCAAGGGCTACGCCACCGAAGTCTCGCGGGCTCTGCTGGAGAAGGGGTTCACCGGGCTCGGAGTGCGTATGGTCTGGGCGGAGACGATGGCCGTGAACCGTGGTTCGCGCAATGTCATGGAGAAGCTCGGCATGACACTCACGGAGACCCTTCCCACTCCCTCCGACATGGAGATGGTCGAGGGTTCCGAACACGGGGGCGTGCGGTACGAGATCACCAAGGAGCAGTGGGAGCGACGGTGACGTCGTGCGTGGTCAGAGTGGCCACAACGGTGAGCGCGGGTGCCCGCTGTGCGGGCCCCGCGCTCTCTCACGTTCAGTGCCAGTACTTCATGTCAGTTCCTCCTTCCCGGCTGCCGTGGGCGCAGGGTGACCTCGAAGCGGTCGAGACCGCGAAGGGTCAGATTGCGCCGGTGTTCGGGTTCCGCGACCGCCCGTGCCTCGGGGTAGTCCCTGGCCAGGGTCCCGAGGAGCGATCCGGTCAGCCGGATCGCCATGGACGCGCCCAGACAGGCGTGGGCACCGCGCCCGAACCCCAGATGCGGGTTCGGGGCGCGGTCCAGTCGCAGCTCGGTGGGGTGAGGGAAGCGCAGCGGGTCGTGGTTGGCCGCGCCGAGCAGCAGCGTGACCGGGTCACCGGCCCGGATGACGACGCCCCCCAGCTCGGTCTCCGTCACACAGACACGCGCGTCCGCCTGCACGGGCGCGTCGTACCGGATCAGCTCGTCGACGGCGGTGGCCACAGACGCCTCGCGGAAGGCGGCCAGGGCTCCGGGGGTCGTCAGCAGAGCCGCGGCGGCGTTGCCGAGCAGCCGGGAAGCGGATTCGTAGCCCGCGTGGAGAACGGCACGCAAGCTGTTGCGCAGGACCGTGCGGTCCACGCCCGCGGCATCCGCGTTCTGTGCGACGTAGGCGATGAGCCCTTCCTCGGGCGGATCGGCGAGCCAGCCGCCCGCGTACTCGGCGAGTTCGGCCCGCGCGGCGACCGCCGGTTCGTGCTTCTCCGGCCACAGCCCGGCGTCCATCCCGTCGACGACGGTACGGGACATGGGCGCGAACCATGCCTGGTCCGGGGCCGGTACGCCGAGGAAGGCGGTGATGAACCGCAGCGCCAGCGGTTCGGCCAGTTCCCCGACGAAGTCGATGGACGGCCGCCCGGCCAGCTCGGCGAGCAGGTCCTCGATCTGCCCTTCCAGCCGGTCGTGCAGCGCCTTGCGGTCCTGGGCCCGGAATCCGTCGAGCAACAGATGGCGAATCGCGGTGTGTTCAGGCGGATCGAGCGTCTGGACGCTCAGCAAAGGGGAGGGAATGTCCTCGCCCGCACGGCGCCAGTCGGAGGCGAAACGCGCGCTGTCGGTGAGTACGGCAAGGCAATCGGCGTGCCGAGTCAAAACCCAAGAACCTAGCAGTTCATGCCAGAAGACGGGAGTGTTGGCGCGCAACTCCGCATAAGCGGAACAGGGGTTCCGCAAGACCGACGGACGGGCCAGATCCAAGATCGGATCGACGGCAGCCGTTTGATCCACGACAACTTCTCCCCCCGTGCAGAAGGCCTGGTTGAGGCCGCTTTTGCTTCCGGCAGAGCAATGCGAGGTGGCGAAATCACCGGTGGGTGACGCGCGTTCGCTGGCACTTCTCGAAGTGATCGTCGGCGACGCTACCACGCCACTTGAGCGAATGGTATGACTACCTGACTTAGAACTTTCGTATGACGACGGGGAGTTGAGAATGTCCGAGCAAAGCCAGACAATCGTCCACGATGTGCCGGTAAATGTCGCTCAACAGGCAGACCCCTACCCGCTGTTCGAGCGCATTCGGGAACAGGGTGTGGTTCAGCGGGTAAGGCTGAATCCCACTCTTGAAGTGTGGATGATCACCGGCTATGACGAGGCCGTGTCGGCGCTCACCGACCCGAGGCTCAGCAACAGCCCGGTCAAGGTCACCGGCCTCGCCGAGGAGATGGCCCACCAGGAGCGCACCAACGTCCTGATGGCCAGCATGCTGGTGGCCGACGGCGACGATCACACCCGCTTGCGCAACCTCGTGTCCAAGGCCTTCACCGCACGCCGCGTGGACCAACTGGCGCCGCGCGTCCAGGAACACACCGACGCCTTCCTCGACGCGTTCGCCGCGCGCGGATCCGCCGACCTGGTCACCGAGTTCGCCCTGCCGCTGCCCATGGCCGTACTCAGCGAGCTCATCGGCATCCCGGCCGAGGGACAACCGGATTTCGCCAGGCTCGCGGTCGGGCTGATCATGCCGCCCAACACCCCGGAGCGACTGGCCAAGGGCGCCCGCGCCCGTGCCGAACTCGTCGAGTTCTTCGAGCCGTTGATCGCCGCACGCAAGGCGGAACCGCGCGACGACCTGCTCAGCGCGCTGTGCGCGGCCCAGGCCGAGGAACGGATCAGCGACCGCGAACTGCTCTCCATGGCCATCCTGCTCACCCTCGCCGGGCACGAGACGACCGCCAGCGTGATCGCGAACGGTGTCCACGCCCTGCTGCGCAACCCGGACCAGTGCGCGGTCCTTCGGAACGACCCCGCCCTGCTTCCCGGCGCGATCGAGGAACTGCTGCGCTACGAGGGCCCGGTCAGCCGTGGCGTCGCCCGCTTCACCGTCGAGGACTTCGAGATCGCCGGCGTCACCATCCCGGCGGGCGAGATGATCATCGTCGGACTCGCCGCGGCCAACCGTGACCCGGCCCGCTACGACCGGCCCGACATCCTCGACGTCGCCCGCCGGGAGGTCCCCAGCCAGCTCGCCTTCGGCCACGGCGCGCACTTCTGCCTGGGCGCCCCGCTGGCCCGTGCCGAGGCCCGGATCGCCATCGGCTCCCTGCTGCGCCGCTTCCCCGACCTGGAGCTGGCGACCCCGGACGAATCCCTGGCCCGGCGCGAGGGCATTCTCCGCGGGATGGCCACGCTGCCGGTGACCTTCACGCCGCAGAAGTAGGCACCCGCGGAAGCAGGCACTCACCCGCGGAAGTAGACATTCACCCGCGGAAGCAGGCGCTCACGGCTCCGCGCCGACCCGTGAACCCTCCCGGCTGGGACGCGTCGTACGCAGCCGGAAACAGACATCCGGAACCAGACCTACCGGAGAGGTAGTCGCCATGGCATCGGCCTCCAGCACAGCGGAGTTCGACGAGATAGCCCCCACCTACGACCAGTCGCGCGGCGGAACGGCCCGCGCCGCCGGGTTCGCCGACCAGTTGGCACCGCTGCTGGACCCGGCGCACCCGGTCCTCGACATCGGTGTCGGCACCGGCATCGTGGCCGCCGAGTTGACGGCCCGGGGCCATACGGTGTGCGGCGTCGACCTGTCGCCGGGCATGCTCGCCCTGGCCAGGAACCGGCTGGGGCGGCGCGTGGCCGTGGGCGACGCCTGTCGGCTGCCCGTACGCACGGCGTCGGTGACGCAGGCGGTGTCCACGTGGCTGCTGCACACCGGCCCCGACCGCGGGGCCGTCTTCGGGGAGGTCGCCCGGGTGCTCCGTCCCGGCGGTCGGTACCTGGTGATCCCGGCCCGGGGCATGCGCCCCACGGACGACATCGGCCGCGTCATGAACGAGTTGGAGGACCGCCTGGATCCCGCGGGGACCCGGCAGGACGGCCCGGAGGTACTCGCCCCGATCGCGGCGGCGCGGGGCCTGGTCTACGAGGGCCCGGCCAGTGAGCGGCCCGCGACGTTCACCGTGTCGCCGCAGGACATGGCGCGGTCGCTGTCCGGTGGGCTGTTCACCGGCGCCTGGTCGCTCGGTGAGGACGAGGACGACCTACGCGTCGTGGACGAGGCCCGCGAGCGACTGCTCGCCCTGCCCGACCCCACCGTGCCCCGGGTACGGACGATGACCGACTTCGTCATGGTCTTCACCCGGACCGACGGCTGAGCGACGCGGCCGGGTTCTCCTGAAGGTCACCCCATGGTGGCCCTCAGGAGAACCCGCCCTGGCCGCCCCCGGTGACGAGCCGGGTGCGGCCGGTGCGGGGACGACGGGCCGATTCGCGGGGCGATATCGGGACACGCAGCATGGAAATGGACCCGAACGCCGTCGTTCCGCGGAGGTGAACCGCGATGACTCTGCCCGCACACCACCACCACGGCCGACTTCTGGAACGGCCGTTCCCGGCCCCGAGCTGGGGCCGGCCGATGGCCGCCGAGTTCGACGACCTCTTCGAGCGGATGAACCGGTTCCTGGAGGCGACCACCGGTACCGCGCCCGCCATCGGGGCCTGGTCGCCCCCGGCGGACCTGCACGAGACGGACGACGCCTACGTGGTCGAGGCGGAGCTGCCCGGGATCGCGCGGGAGGACATCGACGTCGAGGTCGGCGACCGGGAGCTGAGGATCACCGGAGAGTACAAGGAACGCGAGCGAGAAGGGGTCCTGCGCCGCAGCAGCAGGCGCACCGGCCACTTCGAATGCCAGGCGCTGCTGCCGACCGAGGTCAGGGCGGAGGACATCACGGCGACGCTGGTCGACGGCGTGCTGACCGTCACGGTCCCCAAGGCCCAGGCGGCCAAGCCGCGCCACATCGAGATCACCCAAGGCTGAGACGGCCGCGTCCCACCGCCGTATGCCTCCCGTACGGCAACGCAGCGACCGGCCGGTACGAAGGAGACTCCAGTGACCGCACCACTCCTGGACGCATCCGCCGTCACCGCGTTCGTCAAGGACGCCACGGCCGCCCCGTCGCTGCTCAACGCACAGCCCTGGACGTTCCGGTTCCGGCGGGACGACGGCACCTTGGAGCTGTACGCCGACCCCGACCGGGCCCTGCCGAAGACCGACCCGCACGGGCGCGGACTGCGTCTGGGCTGTGGCGCGGCACTGTTCAATCTGCGGGTGGCGGCGACGGCGGCGGGCTGGCAGCCCGAGACCCGGCTCCTGCCCGACGCGTCCGACCCGACGCTGCTCGCCAGGACGGAGTTCACCCGCACCGCACACCCGGACGAAGCCCTCGCCCTTCTGCACGCGGCGATCGCACGACGCCACACCAGCCGCTATCCGTTCCGCGAGGACGACATACCGGCCGACCTGAAGGACGCACTGTGCGAGGCGGCGGACCTAGAGGGAGCCCGGTTGGTGTTCCCCGACACCTGGCATGTGCAGTCGATCCTGCACCTGGTCCACGACGCCGAGGAAGACGAGGCACGCGACCCCGACGTACGGGGTGAGACCGAGCGCTGGACCCGTACGGAGCCGGCCGGGGAGCCGAGGCCTTCGGACGGGATTCCCGCCGAGGCCTTCGGACCGCGCCAGTCGGGAGCCAGCTCTCCCGTACGCGACTTCGCCGTCGGCCGGCCGGTACCCGGTCGCGACTGGGCACACTTCGAGACGCGGCCCCACATCGCCCTGCTGGGTACGGAGAGCGACCAGCCGCTGGACTGGCTGCGGGCGGGCCAGGCGCTGGAGCGGGTACTGCTCCGGGCCACCTCGGGCGGCCTTGTCGCCTCCCTGGTCTCCCAGCCCCTCGAACGGCCCGAACTCCGGTGGGCGGTGCGCGACCCGGAGTCGGAGATGGGACACGTACAGATGGTGATCCGCCTCGGCTACGGCCCCGAGGGCCCCGCGACCCCGCGCCGCCCCGTGGCCGAGGTGCTCGACATCGTGTGACGACCGCGGTGACGAAAGGCGGTGAGGACCGGATGAGGAGCACGGGACAGCCTCCGCCGCTGCTCGTGGGCGTCGACGGATCGGAGTCCAGCCTTCAGGCCGTGGACTGGGCGACCGACGAGGCCGCACGCCACGCGGTGCCGCTGCGGCTCGTGCACGCGTCCCTGTGGGAGCGGTACGAGCACTTCATCCCCTCGGGCGCCCCGCAGCGCCCGCCCCGTCAGACGATGGCGGAGTACATCGTCGCGACCGCGGAGGAACGCGTTCGGCGCCGCGACCCGGACGTGCGGGTCACCGCCGAGATCCTGGCGGACGACCCGGTGCACGCACTGCTGCACGAGGGCCGCGAGGCCCTGGCCGTGGTGACGGGGTCCCGCGGGCGCGGCGAGCTGAAGGGGCTGCTCCTGGGGTCGGTCGGCCTTGCCGTGGCGGGCCGCGCCGACGGGCCGGTGATCGTCGTACGCGGGGACAAGCCAGGGCTGGAGAGCACACACGGGCGCATCGTGCTCGGCGCGGGCGAGCCCGGCACGAGTGACACGGCGGCCCGGTTCGCCCTGCGGGAGGCCGAGACGCGGCACTGCCCTCTGGACGTCGTCCGCGCCTGGCGCCGCCCCGCGCACCAGCCCCGCGCGCACCCCCTGCTGACCGGAGACACCGGGCTCTACCTCGAGGAGCGGGCAGCCACGGTGATCGACGCTCTGCTCCAGGACGCCCTCGTCGACCACCCGGACGTCCGGGTGAACCGTGCCACGGCCGAGGGCGTGCCCGGCAAGGTGCTGCTGTCCCGTTCGGCCGCCGCGGACCTCCTGATCATCGGGGTACGCGCGCGGCGCACCCATGACCACGGAGAACTCCATCTCGGGCGGACGGCGCACACGGTGCTGCACCACGCCAAGTGCCCGGTGGCCGTCGTACCCGACTACCGCGAATGACCGGCCTCACCGTCGCGTGTCGTCGGTGCGGTAAGCGATGTGCGCGGAGACCGAGACCACGCCGTCCACACTCCGGCACAGCCGCTCGATGATCGGGATCAGGCTCCTGAACTCCACGGAACCACCGAGGGCGACCTGGCCTTCGCGTACCTCGACCGTCACCTCCGTGGGGGTGAGGCCCATCGTCCTGTGCAGCAGATCCCCGGTGATCTCGTCGCGGATGGCGTCGTCGCGGCGCAGGAAGATCCGCAACAGGTCACCGCGGCTGACGATGCCCAGCAGCCGGTCCGCCTCGTCCACCACGGGGAGCCGCTTGACGTCGTGCACCTCCATCAGCCGGGCCGCCTCGACCACGCTCCACTCCGGACGCGCGCACACCGCGGGCGCCGACATCAGCTCCTCGGCCCTGGCCCCCTCCGCCTTGGCCCGCTCCCACGCCTCCAGATGCGGGATGGGCGTCCGGCCCGAGGGGTCCGTCCGGTCCGTGCACTTGCGCAGCAGATCGGCCTCGGACACCACCCCCATGGGGCGGCCCAGGTCGTCCACCACGGGCACGGCGGTGACGTCGTTGTCCGCCAGCAGCTTGGCGATCTCCTTGAACGGCAGGTCACGCCGCGCCCGGACGACATCTCGGGTCATCAGCTCTTCGACGGTTCGGTGGTGCACGTCCGCGCTCCCCGTGGTTGGCACCGCATGCGTCGGCATGTCGCGCGTGGCACGTTGGGTACAGCCACGATTGTGCGGGAAGGGCGGCGATCATGCGAGCTCACCTCGGCGACCACCTCGTCATCGAAAGCCCGAAGACCGGCACCACCCAGCGCGACGGCGAGATCGTCGGACTCCATCACGAGGACGGAACGCCCCCCTACGACGTGCGCTGGTCGGACACCGGCGAGGTGACCCTCGTGTTCCCCGGGCCCGACGCGCACGTCCACCACGATGAGCACGGGTCCGCGGGCTCCGGTGGTGGCGCACCATCGACATCAGCGCCCCGCCCCGCCCACCCGGTGTCCGACGCGGCCTCACCCGCCGGGGTGCCCAACCCCGGTGACATCGGCCGACGCGTGGCCGCGGAACGCGAGCGACAGGGCCTGAGCCGGGCAGAGGTCGCCCGCCGCGCCGTCATGGCACCGGAGTACCTCGCCTACCTCGAAGAACATCCGGCCGAGCCGAGCATGGCGACGCTCATCCGGCTGTCCGACGCCCTGGGCACCAGCGTCGAGGCGCTGTGCGGGGGCGGCCTCGACCTCCCGCCGGGCCAGGGACACGCGCTCCTGAACCCTCGACTGCGGGATCTCGACCCTGACGAATGCCGCACCCTGCTGTCCACGCACGGGGTGGGGCGCCTCGCGGTGACGACCCCCGACGGCCCGGCGGTCATCCCGGTGAACTACGAGGTCGCCGACGACGCGATCGCCTACCGGACCATGCCGGGATCCGTGCCCGCGCTGGCGGTGGGAACCGAAGTAGCCTTCGAGGTCGACCACTTGGACGAGGCGATGAGCCGGGGCTGGAGCGTGCTCGTCGTCGGCCCGGCGCACGTCGTCGCGGACCCCGACGCCGTACGGGGACTGGCCGAGCACGCCCACACCGATCCCTGGGCCGGAGGCACCCGTGAAGAGTGGGTGTCGATCCAGCCCCGGCGCATCACGGGACGCCGTATCGAGCCTGCTCCCCGCTGAGTCATCCCCGTGCTCAGCCCTGGACATCACGCGGTAGCCGGCTTCTGATTCGGCGCCGGGTCCTCGTCGGCCGGGGCGTCCGCCACCGACGGCACCACCTCCGGGGTGGGGATCGACCGCCCCAGCAGACTGACCGCGCACGCCACCGTGGTCACGGTCATCACCGCGTACATGATCCGGTAGTCGAGCACCCCGATCAGCGCGGCGCCCGCCAGGAGCGACAGGGCCTGTGCCCCGTCCTTCGCCGTGTTGACCGTGGCGTTGACGCGGCCCTGCATACGGGCCGGTGCGTACAGGTGCACCGCCGCGCCCAGCACCACGGCCACGAACGGCAGGCCCGCGCCGATGAGTGTCGTCCCGACGAGGAAGAGCGCCACATCACGCGAGACGCACAACAGCAGCCCCGCGGCGACGAGTCCGTAGCCGACGCAACTCGTACCGACGTCCCCCAGCCGCCGTATCACCGCCCCGGAGACCAGCCCGCCGAGCGCGGAACCGGCGCCCTGGATCGACGCCATGACGCCGACGAACGCCGCCGGGCGGCCCAGGCCGTGATCGACGGCGGCGAAGGCCGCGGTCTCCAGCATGCCGATGCCGCCGAGGAAGACGACCATCGCCAGCGTCAGCCGGAACAGCAGCGGTGTGGCGCGCAGATACCGCAGACCGGCGACGAGGGAGGTGCCGAAGGACTCCTCGACGGGGTCCGGTTCCGACTCGACCACCCGGACCGAAGCGATCAGCAGCGCGGCCGTGCTCAGGATGACCGCCCCCATCACGGCCAGCGCGACACCGCCGAAGGCCACGTACACCCCGGCGCCCGCCACCGGGGACGCGATGCGCACGCCCTCCCTGGTGGCGATGAGCAACGACCTGGCCTGCACGGCCTCGGACGACGGCAGGAGGTCCTTCAGCAGCGCCTGCCGGGCGGGCGTGGCGACCAGCGCCCCGTAGGCGAAGGCGACCACATAGATGATCCACAACTGACCGGTGCCCCGCACGGCCAGCAGGGACAGCACGAGAACCGCCATGCCGCCGTACATCCTCACCAGCAGCGGCTTGCGCCGCACCCGGTCCACGAGGTGCCCCAGCAAGGGCGCGGCCAGGCCCGGCACGGTGAGTGCCAGCATGACCAGACCCGCGGCGGCGTTCGAGCCGGTGAGATCCTTCGCCCAGATGGCGAGTGACAGAAACATGGCGCTGTCCCCGAAGCTGGAGACCGCCTCGCCGGCGAACATCCGACGGAACTGCGCATTGCGGCGAAGAATCGCCCACACGACTGACCTCCACTGCTGGCTGGGGATACGGCCGGGGCAGGCGCCCGTACGACGACGGGCACCTCCCCGGCCCTCGATCGGTGAGCGTTCAGTTCTCGCCCATGGCCGTCCGCAGGCTCTTCGGGCGCATGTCCGTCCAGACCTCGTCGATGTGGGCCAGGCACTCCTCGCGCCCGCCGCTGAAGTCCGTGCGGTGCCAGCCGGCCGGGAGCGGGCGCCCCTCGGCCCACAGGCTGTACTGCTCCTCGTCGTTGTGGACCACGCTGTACCGGGTTTCGGTCATCTGCTCGCTCATGAGTCCGCTGCCTTTCGTGACTGACAATTCGGTTGACGGGAGTTGAGGTCGTCGGGCACACCACCAGCGGCGGTGTGCGCCGTGTTCAGGGATGTCCCAGGCGCTCCTCGACGATGCGCCGCACCCCGTTGCGGTCGGTCTTCCCCGAGGCGTTGTGCGGCAGTTCGTCGAAGAACAGCAGGCGTCCCGGCCGCATATGGACCGGCAGGTCGTGCCGCAGCCGTTCGCGCAGCGCGGCCTCGACGGCCGCCGGGTCGACGGGGGCGCCGTCCTCGGCCCGGCACACGACGGCGAGATACAACTCGCCGCGCCCGCGCAGCACTTCGGTGAGCAGGGCGACCGCCCGCGAGACACCCGGGACGCGCTCGGCGACCGACTCGATCTCGCCCAGCTCGACCCGGTGCCCCCGGATCTTCACCTGGTCGTCGATCCGGCCGTGGAAGACGTACTGTCCGTCGGCACCGACCCGCACCATGTCGCCGGTCAGATAGGCGCGGGAGCCGTCCGGGCCGGTGATGAACGACCGGGCGGTCAGGCCGGGTTCGCCCACGTAACCGCGCGCCACGCCGACCCCGTAGAGGCAGAGTTCACCGACCTCGCCCTCGGGGACGGGCTGCCGCCCGTCGTCCAGTACCTGGGCGCGCAGACCGGTGATCGGCACGCCGATCGGCATCGGGTCCCGGTAGGGCGGACGGACCTCGGTGCACAGCCCGCAGACGGTCGTCTCGGTGGGGCCGTACCCGTTCCACAAGGTACCGACGACCCCCTCCACCTCCTCGGCCAGCGCGGCGGGCAGGGCCTCCCCGGCGCTGACCAGATGGGTGAAGACCCGCTCGCCGGCCAGGAAGGGAAGCAGCAGCCGCAACTGACTGGGGGTGGCGTACGCCGCGCAAGCATCCTGTGTGAGCAGCCACTTCGCGAAGAACTCAGGGTTGCGCGCACAGCGCGACGGCGCGACGGCGATCGTGCCGCCGCTCGTCAGCGGCACCAGCATCTCCGGCACGGACATGTCGAAGACGACGCTGCTGTGCGCGAGCATCCGGTCGCCGGGGCCCAGGCCCATGGCGCCGGAGAAGTGGTCCAGCATGGTGAGCAGCCCGGTGTGCTCGATCTCCACCCCCTTGGGGAGCCCGGTCGAGCCCGAGGTGAAGAGGATGTACGCGGCGGGCTCGCCCGTGTCCGGAGGACCGGCGTCCGTCGGCCCGGAGGTCACCTCGGCGACCGCGGCGCGGACGACGCCGTCGGTGTCCGCGAACGGAACGGCCGCCGCGCAGCCCGCCTTTCGCACCTGATGACGGCGGCGTTCGGCAGGCGCGGCCGGGTCGAGCGGCACCGCCACCGCGTCCAGCAGCCACGTCGCCAGCAGAGCCACCACGTAGTCGGCGCCGTATCCGCACTCGACGGCGACCCGCGTACCGGCACGCACCCCGTCCGCCGCCAGCTCCGCCGCCCGGCTGCGGGCCGCCGACTCCAGTGCCGCGTAGGTCCGTTCGCCGCTCTCGTCGCTGATCGCGGCGGCATCCGGCCTGACTTGGGCCCAGTGCAGGAAGCGAGCCAGGGAAGGAGCGGTGCTCACAGCTCGTCTCCCGTCAGTTCGCGCCGTACGAGGGCGGTGAGTCCGCGCAAGGTGGGGTCCTCGAAGAAGTCGACCAGATCGATCGTGACGTCCAACTCCTCGCCGAGGAGGGCCAGTAGCCGCATGGCCTTGATGGAATGCCCGCCCACGTTCAGGAAGTTGTCCTCCGGCCGGGCGCTCCCGGTGTCGAGCACCTCCTGCCAGAGCGCGGTGACCGTGGCGTCGACCGGGTCGCCGTCCTGCGCCGGTTCGGCGGAGTCCACCGGAGCACCACCATCGGCCCCGCTCGCGACCGACATCGACAGCAGAGCCTCGCGGTCCGCCTTCCCGTTGGCGGTCACGGGGATCCGGTCGACGACGATCACCGTCGGCAGCATGTACTGCGGCAGTTCGCCCCGCAGTTGCTCCCCGAGCACGGTGACGTCCAGGGCCGTCCTCGGCCCGTCCCCGCCGGTCTCCGGCGCCACGAACGCGATGATCTCGATGCCGTCGTCCGTCGGCCGTGCGTGCACGACGGCGTCGGCCACCCCGTTCCGCCTCCGTACCGCCGCCTCGATCTCGGCGAGTTCGACGCGATGGCCGCGCACCTTCACCTGGTCGTCGAGCCGCCCCACGTACTCGTACCGCTCACCGGGGAGGACCCGCACCTGGTCGCCCGTGCGGTAGAGCCGCTGTCCGGGACGCCCGGCGAACGGGTCGGGGACGAAGGCGGCGGCGGTCTGCGCGGGCGCGTCGAGATAGCCGTGGGCGAGCCCCTCGCCGCCCACGTACAGCTCCCCGGTCCCGCCCGTCCCGACCCGCTGCCCGGACGCGTCGAGGACGTACGCCGTGCTGCGCGGGAGCGGGCGGCCGAGGGGGACGACGCCCTCGGCGAGATCCTCGGCGGTCACCGCGTGGGTGGTGCTGAACGTGGTGTTCTCGGTGGGCCCGTAGCCGTTGACCACGGCGGCGGGCGGCCCGGCCGCGAACAGATTCGCCAGCCTGCGCGCGTCGTGCTTCTCACCGCCGAAGAGCAGCACCCGCAGCTCCCGGAAGGCGTCCGGCGCGAAGTCCACCATCTGGTTGAGGAGCGTCACGGTGAGGAACATGACGGTGATGCCCTCGTCGGTGAGGAAGGACCGCATCCGCCGCGGTGACAGCAGAACGTCCCGGTCCGCGACGACGAGGGTGCCGCCACCGGCCAGCGCTCCCCAGATCTCCAACGTCGCCGCGTCGAAGGCGGGGTTGGAGACATGCGCGACCTTGTCGGCGGGGCCGAACGTCACGAAGTCCGCGTCCGGCACGAGCCGTACGACGGCACGGTGCGGCACCACCACCGCCTTGGGGCGGCCCGTCGAGCCCGACGTGCAGATCACATAGGCGACGTCGGCGCCGGTCACCGCCGCCGGGGTCACCGGGGCCTCGTCGGTGACGAGGAGCTTCTCCAGCAGATGGGTGGGCACCACCTCCGCGAGCAGCTCGGCCGTCGCGTCGTCCGTGACGACGGCCACCGTCGCCGCGGTGCGCACGATGTGCCGGGTGCGTTCGGCCGGCTGCGCGATGTCCACCGGCAGGTAGGCGGCGCCCGCGTACAGGATGCCGAGGCAGGTGGTGACCGACGGGATACCGCGCTCCATGGGCACGGCCACCGTCGCGCCGCGCCCGATCCCGGCCGCCCGGAGCCCGGCGGCCAGGACGCTCGCCCGCCGGTCCAACTCCCCGTACGTCAGCGTCATTTGGTCGTGCCGCACCGCCACCGCGCCGGGCTGCTCCACGGCCTGGCGGTGCACCCGTTCATGGACCGGTACGAACACGCCGGGCGCGTCCGTCGCGCACTCCGACGGCAGCGGGGCGTCCGGCTGTGCGAAAGCGGCGTCGACGGCCGCCACCATGCGGTGGTGCAGGGCCGCCGCGGCCTCGTCGCTGAACAGGTCGGTGGAGTACTCCAGTTCGCAGACCGTCGCGCCACCGGTCCGCGTGACCAGCCACAGCGTCTCGTACTTCGCGGTGCCCGTGCCGATCTGCTCACGCTCGGCGCGGTGACCGTCCCACCGCAGCCCGCCCCCTGTGGTGTCCATGTAGGTGAGGGCGGTCTGCGCCAGCGGGGCCCGCGATCGGTCGGTACCGGACCCCACCTCCTCG
The DNA here is from genome assembly GCF_055583785.1 of Streptomyces sp. NPDC104371. NCBI lineage: Bacteria > Bacillati > Actinomycetota > Actinomycetes > Kitasatosporales > Streptomycetaceae > Streptomyces > Streptomyces sp. NPDC104371. The sequence continues at coordinate 988,248 of NZ_JBVJNF010000001.1, read as the reverse complement.
ACCAACGTCTGGAACGGCACCTGCTGATGGGCCAGGGCCCCGGTCACCACACGACGTACCGACCGCAGTACGTCACGGGCCGTGGCCCCCGGCCGGACCACGAACCGCAGCGGCAGCGTGTCGACGAACATGCCGACCTCACCCGCCTGGGCGGGACCCCGCGACGAGGCCGGTACCGCGAGCACCAGATCCCGGTCACCCGTCACCGCGACCAGAGCGGTCACATAGGCGGCCACCCACATCATGAACGGACTGAGCCGCTCCTCCTCGGCCGCCGACCGGAGCGCCGACACCTGCGCGTCCGTGAGCACGAGGCGATGGGAGGCGCCGCCGACACCGAGCCGCGCCGGGCGCGGCAGATCGTGCGGCAGGGACAGCGCGCCGGGGCAGTCGGCGAGCATCGTCCGCCAGTGGTCCAGCGCCGCCTCGGCGCCCCGAGGCCGTACGGACACCGCCTGCCTGCCGACCGGCTCCCGTTCCCACTCCGTGTCCCCCGAGTCGGAGCCGCCCTCGTACAACTCCTGGAGCTGTGTCTCGAGGAGGTCCAGCGAGACCCCGTCACACACCAAATGGTGCACGGTCAGGACCAGTTCGCTGCCCGCGTCACCCCGGTCCACGACCAGCGCCCGCAGCAGCGGAGGCCGACCGAGGTCGAACGGGGTGCGCACCTCGGTGTCGACGAGTTCGCGCACACTCGTCTCCGACACACCCCGCGCATCCACCCACCGGCACGCCACGGAGACCTTCCGCGCGGTCAGCGAGAGCGCGGGCTTCACGAAGCCGCGCCGCAGCGCCTCGTGCCGGGCCGCCAGGGTGTCGAGCGCGGTGCGCAGCCTGGTGACGTCGAGCCCGCCGGGGAAGCGGTAGCGGACCGCGAGGTGATAGACGGCGCTCCCCGGATGGAGCTGTTCGACGGTCCACAGCCGTTCCTCGGCCGCGGTCAACTCCCGTGTCTCGGGCCTCTCCTCCTCGGGGCCCGCGCCCAACGCCGCCGACAGGGCGCCGAATTCCGGGTAGTCGTAGAGGATGTCCAACTCGACGTCCTGGCCGGTGAGTTCGCGCAGCGAGATCGCCACCTCCACCGAGAGGACCGAGTCGCCGCCCTCGTCGAAGAAGTTGCAGTCGTCGCGGATGTCGTCCAGGCCGAGGGCGTCGCGCCAGATCGCGGCGACGGCGTCACGCAGCTCCGCCGCGGAACGTTCCCCCTCGGAGGCGGGCCGCTCACTCATCGCTCGCACCCGCCGTCCCGGCCGCCGACGGCTCGTCGCGGGTCACCAGCCAGTCGCCGATCGCCAGCGCGTCCAGCGTCGAGCGGGCGTACGTGGCGACCGCGACCTCCGGCGTCCGGACGACCGGCTGGCCGCGCAGATTGAACGAGGTGTTGACCACCATCGGGATGCCCCGGTCGTCACCGACCCGCCGGATCAGCCGCCAGAACCTCGGCGCGCTCTCCCGGTCGACGGTCTGCACCCGCGCCGAGCCGTCGACATGCGTGATCGACGGCAGTCGGTCCCGGTACTCGGGCCGGACCTGTGCCACGAACAGCATGTGACGGTACATCGACTCCTGACCCGACTCGATCTCGAAGTAGGTGGTCGCCTCCTCCGCCAGGACGGCGGGCGCGAACGGCCGGAACTCCTCACGCTGCTTCACGACGGTGTTCAGATGGGCCCGCATGTGCGGCGACGACGGGTCCGCGAGGATGCTCCGGTTGCCCAGCGCACGCGGACCGAACTCCATCCGCCCCTGGAACCAGGAGACGACCTTCCCCGCCCCGATCAGCGCCGACACCTCGGCCAGCAGATCGTCCTCGGCCAGCTTCCGTACGGTGAACCCGTCGCCCAGTCCCCGCAGTTCGGCCTCGATGTCCGCGTCGTCGAACTCCTCGCCCCAGTACGGCATCGCCATCGAGACCGGCGGCTCCGGTACATGCTGCTGGAGCTGCCACAGCGCCGCGCCGAGCGCCGTACCGTCGTCCCCGGACGCCGGCTGGACGAAGACCCGGTCGAACAGACCGCTGCGGGCGATCACACCGTTGGCCGTGCAGTTCAGCGCGACACCCCCCGCCATGCACAGATTGCGGGAGCCGCCCGCGGCGTCGGCCGTCTCGCGCAGGACATACAGCAGGCACTCCTCCAGCTTGCGCTGGACCGTCGCCGCGACATCCATGTGCCGCTGGTCGAGCGGCGCCTCAGGGTGCCGGGCCGGACCGAACAGCTCCTCAAGCCGCCGGATCGCCCCCCGGTGCGTCTCGCGCTCCGTCGGCGACTTGTCGTGCGCCAGGACGGGGGCCAGCAGCCGTCCGCCCGGAGCCCGGCGCACCAATTCGTCCGCCACGTTCGCGAACCGGCTCGCGTCCCCGTAGGGCGCAAGGCCCATCACCTTGTACTCGTCCATCCCCGGCAGGAACCCCAGGTACTGGGTGATGACGCTGTAGAGGATGCCCAGCGAGGCGGATATGGAGTAGCTGCGCACCCCCCGCAGCGCGGCACCGCTGCCCCGCAGCACCGACGTGGACTCCGCCTCGCCCATGCCGTCGGCCACCAGAACCGTCGCGTCGGAGAACCCGCTCAGGTAGTAGCTGCTGGCCGCGTGGGCCGCATGGTGGCCGACCCGGACGAACTTGCGCGCCCAGTCCTGGTCCGGATAGTGCGCGCGCAACACCTCGTACTGCACGTCCTCGCTGTACACCTCCCGGTACCAGCGCCGGGCGAACTCGTCGCGCTCGAACGCGACCGACGGCTCGTACCGGAAGCCGTGCGCGACGAAGTCGACGTCGTCCAGCGTCACTCCGGCCATCCGCAGACACGCCTCGATCGCGTCGACAGGGAACGCGCCCGTGCCCTTCACCCCGTCGTGCCGCTCCTGCGCCGAGGCGGCGATCACCCCCTGCTCCCCGACCAGGGCCGCGGCCGAGTCGAGACCCTGCACCACACGCTGTTCCCGCCAGTCCAGACCGGGCAGCATGCTCTTCTTGACGGACAACGATCGGTCGAGTCCGCTGACACCGAGCACTAGCACGTCGAGTTCCTTTCGAAAGGGTCCAGCCGGATTCGGATGGGTACGGCGGATCAGGACCGGTGGGACGCGTCCCCGTCGCCCCGACCGGTCGGATCGTCCGGGGCGGTGAACGCCTCGGCCACATCCGCGATCCAGGGCTCCCGCAGGAGCTGGTAGTGGTCACCGTCGGCGTACGAGACACGCAGCGTTCCGGCGAACCGCCGCCACCCGGTGATCGCGGCACGCACGGCCGACTCCTCACCCTGGCGGGACACCACGAGGTGCACGGGGCCCGCGTACGAGGAGGGCCGGTGCCCGGCCAGGCCGGACAGCATCCCGTGCCAGAACTCCATGAGCGACGCGGTGACCGGCCCGTTCAGTTCGGCCAGCGCCTCCGCGTCCACGCCGAGCAGCCGCAGCACGTCGTCGATGGCGTGCTCCGCCAGGAGCCGACGCGGTCCCAGCCGTCCCACATCGGCACGCAGCCGCTCCAGCGCCGCCACGTCCGCCGCCGCGTCCGGGCCCTGCTGGGGAGCGGCGTCGACGACGACGACCCGATCGGCCACGATGCCCCGGTCCGCCAGCCGTGCGGCGACCTCGTGCGCCAGCACACCGCCCGCCGACCAGCCCGCGATCACCGGCCGACGTCCCCGCAGCAGGGGCGCCAGTTCACGGGCGTAACCCGACGCCAGCGAGGCGAAGTCCGCCGTGTCCCCGCCGCTCATCAGGTCCCCCTGGACCCCCATGACCTCGAAGGAGTCCGCGACCCGGGCCGTCAGATCCCGGTAGCAGAAGAGCGTGCCACCGAGCGGATGCACCAGCACCAGGGGCTGAAGACCGGGAGAGCCGCCGAGGCCGATGACGCTGCGCGGGCCGCTGCCGCGGCGCTTGGCCTCCCGTGCGTGCCGGGCGTCATCGAGGAACGCCGCCTGACCCGCCAGCGTGGGCGTGCTGTAGAGCTGCGGCAGCGGAACCGTGGTGCCGAACGCGGCGCCCAGCTCACCCGCGAGCCGCACGGCCAGCAGACTGTGCCCGCCGATCGCGAAGAAGTCGTCCCGCCGGTCGGCGTGCACGCCGAGGACCTTGTGCCACACCTCGGCGACCCGCCGCTCCGTCCGGGAGAACGCCGACTCCGCCGCGCCGGGGCCCGGTTCGCCCGGACCCCCGATCCCTTCGGGCGCTCCTGCGGGGTGAGAGCCGGGGCCGCTGGTCGACAGGGCCCGGCGGTCCAGCTTCCCGGCCGGGGTGAGCGGCACCGCGTCGACCACGACGAAGTGCGTCGGAACCGCCGCCGCCGACAGCCGCGAGGCCGCGTGCCGCCGCAGCTCCCGCTGGTCCGGAGCGCCGCCCTCGGCCGGTACGACGTTCGCCAGCAGCCCCTCGTGGTCCGGATGACGGCCGACGATCGCGGCGGCCACGCCCGGATGGGCGCGCAACACGGCCTCGACCTCCTCCGGCTCGACACGCTCGCCGCGCACCTTGAGTTGGTGATCCACCCGGCCCAGGAACTCGAGATCACCGGAGTCGGTGAGCCGGCCGACATCACCCGTGCGATAGAGACGACTGCCCGCCGGGCCCCAGGGGTCCGGCACGAAACGCTCGGCCGTGACGCCCGGTCGGCCGAGATAGCCGCGGCCCACCCCGATGCCACCGACACAGATCTCACCCGCGGTGCCGGGCGGCACTTCATGCCCCGCCGCGTCCAGGAGATGGATCCGGGTGTTGGCGCAGGGCCGGCCGATGACGGGCCCGCTGTCGCCGGTCACCCGTGCCATGGTCGCCTCGACCGTCGCCTCCGTGGGCCCGTAAGTGTTGAACACCCGGATCGCGGACCGCTCGGCCAGCGCCGCCCACAGGTCGGGCGGGCACGCCTCGCCGCCGAGAACGAGCAGCCGGGGTGGGTGCGGAGCATCCAACATCCCTTGGTCTACGAACAGTTGAAGCTGCGCGGTGGTGGTGTCGATGACGTCCGGCGCCCGCTCACGGTCATGGGCGAGGGCGACGAGATGCCCGGGGTCACGACGCTGCTCCTCGCTCAGCACGCACAGGGTGTGACCGTCGAGCACCATCAGGATCTGTGCCAGCAGGAAGTCGGAGATGTACGCCGATGTGCCGGTCACCACCCGCAGCGGCTTCTCGGCGCCCAGCGAACGGGTGCGCGCCAGCGGTGTTCCCACCGCGAAGGCGGCGAGGCTGCCGTGCTCGATCATGACGCCCTTGGGGGCACCGGTGGTGCCGGACGTGAACATCACATAGGCCAGGTCGCGGGTGCTCACGGACGGCAGCGCGGAACTGTCCGCGTCCGCTGCCTCATGGGTGAGGACCGACAGATCGAACAGCGGGTGACCGCTCGGGGCGGCCTTCGGGTCGTCGGTGATCAGCACGACGGGCCGGGCCTGGTCCAGCATCGAGCGCAGCCGGTGTTCCGGCAGTCCGGGATCGAGCGGGACGAACGCGGCCCCCGCCTTCCACACGGCCCAGAAGGTGGTCAGCGCCGCGGCGCCGGGCCGCAGGAAGATGCCGACGAGATCACCGTGACGCACCCCGCTCCGGCGCAGCCGCCGGGCGAGCCGGTCGCTGTCCGCGTCCAGCCGGGCCAGGCTGATACGGGTCTCACCGTCCTCGATCGCGATCGCGTCCGGGGTACGGGCGGCCTGCCGCTGAAGCAGCTCGTGCACCGGAACCCGGCCCGCCGCCCGCGCGTCCGTCGTGTAGTTCAGCATGTCGAGCAGCGCCTGCTCGGCCTCGCTCAGCAACGGCACCCCGTACACGTCCGCTTCGATGTCCGCCGCCACCGCTTCCAGCGCCCGCAGGTGGTAGTCGCGCAGCCGGGCGACCTGGTCGGCCGACAGCTTCGCGGTGTCGTACTCCAACTCCATCCACATCCCGCCGAGTACGGACTCCCGGCTGAGCGTGACGCTGAAGGGGAAGCTCGTGGGAGCCAGGCCGGGGACGTCGTTGCCCGGTCCCTCCTTGGCCAGCGCACCCGCCTCGGCGAGCGCGCCGAACTGCGGGAAGCTGTTGTAGGTGAAATTGACCTCGAAGAGCGGCGCACCACCCAACTCGCGCTGAAGCGCGGCCATCGGATACCTGCGGTGCGGCAGCATCTCGCGCTCGGTGTCGAACACGGCCCGCGCCAGATCGGCCCAACTGCCCTCCCGCACACGGAGCCTGAACGGCACGGTGTTGAGGAAGAGCCCGCGCACCTCGGCCCCGTCGGTCTCCTCGAGCCGGCCGTTGGCCGTCAGCCCGGTGATGACATCGGGGCTCCCCGTCGCCAGGCCCAGCGCACGCAGATGGGCGGCCAACAGGACTGCCTTGAGCGGAACACCGGCCTGCGCGGCACCCTGCTCCAGCGCGGCCAGGAGCTGCGGGGGCAGATGCGTCGTGACGTTGCGATAGCCCGGCTCGTCGGTCAACTCCACTGAATCGCCAGGGAGATGGGCGTCGGGGCGGTCGGTGAGGAGGGCGTGCCAGTAGGTGGTGTGGGTGGGGTCGGTGAGCGCGTCTTGTTCGGCCGCGATGTAGTCGCGGTAGGTGGAGCGCAGGGGTGGGAGCGTGGGGGAGTGGCCGTCCAGCAGGGCCTGGTACGTCTCGATGATCTCGGCGAGGGTGGAGGCGAGACTCCAGCCGTCGAGGATGGCGTGGTGGTCGGTGACGGTCCACTGGAACGCGTCGTCGGACAGCACATGGACGGTCATCCGGAACAACGGCGCCGCACCCGTGTCGAACACCTTCGCCCGCTCGGTACGGACACACTCCCGCAGAGCCGCGCGCTGCGCGTCGTCCCCGAGACCCCGCAGATCCAGCACCGTCAGGGGCACATCGGCGTCCGTGTGCACCAGTTGGAGCGGCTTGCTGTACCCGGTCAGCGCCAACGACGTACGCAGAACGGGATGCCTCCGCACCACCAGCGCGACGGCTCGCCGGAACAGCGGAGCGTCGAACGGACCGGCGACCGGCAGGTTCTCGACGTTGAGATAGGGGTTGCGGTCGGGGTCGCGTTGCATCTCGTAGACCATGCCGATCTGGAGTTCGGCCATGGGGTAGGCGTCGTCGAGCCCCGGGGGCAGTTGGTTGCGGTCATGGGCGGTGAGGAGAGAGAAGGGCTCGGTGGTGGGCGCTGTGGTGGCGGGGTGTGCGGTGGTCGTGGCCGTGGCGAGGTCGGCGAGGGTGGGGTGCTGGAAGAGGTCCTGGAGGTCGAGGGTGAGTCCGTGGTCGCGGGCTCGGCCGAGTACTTGGATGCTGCGGATGGAGTCGCCGCCGAGGTCGAAGAAGTTGTCGTGACGGCCGATGCGGTCGACACCGAGGATGTCGGCCCAGACGGTGGCGAGCAGTTGCTCCGTTCCGGGCAGCGGTGCGACGAACTCGGCCGCCAGTTCGGGGCGTTCGGCCGTGAGCTGGGGCAACGCCCGCTGGTCGAGCTTGCCCTGCGGGGTGAGGGGGAGGGTGTCGAGGAAGACGAAGTTCCGCGGGATCATGTAGCCGGGGAGGCGGTCGGCGAGGGCGTCGCGGAGTTCGCTGATGGTGGGCTGGTCGGCGTCCGGTTCCGGTACGAGGTAGGCGACCAGGTCCGCGCGGTCACCGAGATCGTCCCGGACGACGACCACCGCCTGCCGGATCGCGTCCAGCCGGGCCAACTGGTCCTCGATCTCGCCGAGTTCGATGCGATAGCCGCGGATCTTGACCTGGGCGTCGGCTCGGCCGAGGTACTCCAGGTCGCCGGAGGGCGTCCAGCGGGCGAGGTCGCCACTGCGGTACAGCCGGGCACCGGGGGCCGGCGTCAGATGATCCGGTACGAATCGCTGGGCGGTGAGGGCGGGTTGACCCGTGTAGCCACGCGCCAGGCCCGCGCCGCCGACGTGGAGTTCGCCGATGACGCCGATCGGGGTGGGGTTCCCGTACGGGTCGAGGACGTGGAGGCGGAGGTCGGGGAGAGCCCGCCCGATGGTGGTGACGTTGCCGTCGATTTGGTGTGCGTCGATGTCGTGGGTGGTGACGTGGACGGTGGTTTCGGTGATGCCGTACATGTTGACGAGGCGGGGTGTGGTGTGGCTGTGGCGGTCTGTCCAGCGGCGTACGGAGGGTGTGTCGAGTGCTTCGCCGCCGAAGACGATGGCGCGTAGGGCGAGGTCGTGTCGGTGGGTGTGGTCGGTCGCTTCGAACTGGCGGAAGGCGGAGGGGGTTTGGCTGAGCATGGTGACGGCCTGGTCGCCGACGAGGGTGTAGAAGGCTTCGGCGTCGCGGCTGGTGAGGTAGGGGACGACGACGAGGCGTCCACCGCTGGTGAGGGCGCCCCACATCTCCCAGACGGAGAAGTCGAAGGCGTAGCTGTGGAAGAGCGTCCACGTGTCCTCGGGGCCGAAGGGGAGGCGCTGTTGGACGGCTTCGAAGAGGCGGGTGACGTTGGCGTGAGTGACCGTGGTGCCCTTGGGGCGTCCGGTGGATCCCGAGGTGAAGATGACGTAGCAGGCGTGGTCGGGATCGAGACGCTGGGGGAGGTGGGCCAGGGCGTGGCTGAGGCTTGGTGTGGCCTTGGGCGTGGGGAGTGTGTCGATGTTCAGGGTGTGCCACGGGCCCTGCGGGACGGTGGTGTGGGTGGGCTCATGGGTGAGGACGAGGGTGGCGCCGACTTCGGTGAGCATGTGGTGCATGCGGTCGGTGGGGAAGGCGGTGTCCAAAGGCACGTAGACGCCGTGGGCCATGAGGATGGCGAGGGTGGTGATCACGGTGTCGACGGAGCGTTCGACGCACACGCCGACGCAGACTTCGGGGCCGACGCCTCGTTCGACCAGGTATGTGGCGATCTGCGCGGCGCGGGTGACGAGTTGGGCGTAGGTGAGAGTGGTGTCGTCGCAAACGACGGCCACGGCGTCGGGAGTCTCCAGCGCCCGGCGTATCACCAACTCGTGGATCGCACTGACGGGCAGTTCCGCGCCGTCACCCGCCCATGAGGCGACCAACTCCCGCTCTGTGTCTCCGAGTAGAACGACGTTCGCGACCTTGGTGTCGGGTGCGGAGACCATCGACTCCAGCACCCGCACGAAGTAGTCCCGCATCAACTGCACCTGGATGGAGGACAGTTCGCCGCTGTCGTACTCCATCTCCAGGCTCAGCCCCTGGTACCCGGGCTCCTGGCTGACGGCCACCAGCAGCGGGAAGTGGGTCCGCCCGCCTCCGTTCGCGCGGGCCCGGTCGTCGTTCGCGTCCGCCCCACCGGCGAGTGCGTCGATCTGGCGGAAGTGGTTGTAGACGAAGCCGGTCTCGAAGAGCGGCTCCCCGCCCAGTTCGCGCTGGATCGCGGACATCGGGTACCTGCGATGGGGAAGCATGTCCTGCTCGGCCTCGAACACCGCGCGCGCGAGGTCCTGCCAGTCGCCGTCCGGCAACTCCAGCCGGAACGGCAACGTGTTGAGGAAGAGCCCGCGCACCTCGGTGCCGTCGGTCTCCTCAAGGCGTCCGTTGGACGACAGCCCCGTGACGACGTCCCGGCTGCCGGTGGCGAGGCTCATGACCCGTAGATGCGCCGCCAGCAGCACGGACTTCAGTGGTACGCCGCACCGCCGGGCGAACCGGTCCAGATCCTCGCTCAGCCCGACCGGCAGCGGAGTGATCAACTCTCCGTGCCGGCGCTCCGCGTCGTCGCGGTGCACCTCGCCCGCGCCGTACGGCCCCGCGAGCCCGTCGGGAAGAGCGGTGGTGTGGCGGGGGAGTCGGGTGTCGGGGCGGTCGGTGAGGAGGGTGTGCCAGTAGGTGGTGTGGGTGGGGTCGGTGAGTGCGTCTTGTTCGGCTGCGATGTAGTCGCGGTAGGTGGAGCGGAGGGGCGGGAGTGAGGGAGTGCTGCCGTCGAGGAGGGTGTGGTAGGTCTCGATGATCTCGGCGAGGGTGGAGGCGAGGCTCCAGCCGTCGAGGATGGCGTGGTGGTCGGTGACGGTCCACTGGAAGGCGTCGTCGGACAGCAGGTGGACGGTCATCCGGAACAGCGGCGCCACCGCCACCGAGAAGCTCTCGTCCTGTTCGCTACGGACACGATCCGCGACCGCCGCCCGTTGCGCGGCGTCGTCCTGGCCTCGCAGATCCACGACGGTCAGCGGCAACTCGACGTGCTCATGCACGAGTTGCAGCGGCTCGCTGTAGCCGCTCAGGTCGAACGAGGTACGCAGGACCTCGTGGCGGGCCACCGCCAGCTCGACGGCCCGTCGGAAGGCGTCCTCCGCGAACCGCTCGCCGAGCCGCACCGTACTGACGTTGTGGTACGGGTTGCGGTCCGGGTCGATCTCCATCTCGTAGACCATGCCGACCTGGAGGGCCGCCATCGGATAGGCGTCCACCAGCCCCTGCGGCAGCGCCTGCCGGTCCTTGTCCGACAACAGGGCGAACGGCTCCGTCGGCAGTGCGGGGAACTGGTCGTCGGTCTCCGCGGTCGCCTCGGTACCGAGCGCGGCGAGCGTCGGGGACCGGAACAGTACGGGCAGCGTGAGCAGCAGACCCTCCTCCCGGGCCCGTCCGATCACCTGGATGCTGCGGATCGAATCGCCGCCCAGGTCGAAGAAGTTGTCGTGCCGGCCGATCCTCTCGACCCCGAGGACCTGACGCCAGATCACCGCCAGCCGCTCCTCCACCCCGGGCAGCGGTGCCTCGTACCGGGACGACAGCTCGGGGCGGTCCCCGGACGGTGCGGGGAGCCTGCCGCGGTCCACCTTGCCCTGAGCCGTCAGCGGGAACGCGTCGAGGAACACGAACGCCTTCGGCAGCATGTACTCCGGCAGCTTCTCCCGTAGCACCGACCGCAGTTCGGACACATCGGGCGTCGGCTCGTCGCACACCACGTACGCCACCAGATCGGCCCGGCCCGACGCGTCCCGCGGCGCGGTCACCACACACTGGCGTACGCGCGGATGGGCGCCGACCGCCGCGCTCACCTCGCCGGGCTCCACTCGGTAGCCGCGGATCTTGACCATGTGGTCGACCCGGCCGAGGAACTCCACCCGGCCCTCGGCCGACCAGCGCCCCCGGTCACCCGTACGGTACAACCGGGCACCCGGCACCGAGGGGTGCGGCAGGAAGCGCTCGGCGGTCAGCGCGGGGCTGCCCAGGTAGCCGCGTGCGAGGCACGGCCCGGCGACGTACAACTCACCCGGACTGCCCACGGGCACGGGATGACCGGCCTCGTCCAGCACGCGGACCTCGGTGTTGGCCAGCGGTGTGCCGAGCGGCAGCGGACCGGCCGGGAGCGAGTCCGCCGTGAAGACGCCGCACACCGAGAACGTGGTGGTCTCCGTCGGCCCCCAGCAGTTGACCAGCTCAAGTGACGGACAACAGGCGAGAATTCGGCCGGCGTGCGGCGCGGACACCGTCTCACTGCCGGTGAGCAGCCGACGCAGCCCGTCGAAGGTCTGCGGCTGCTCGTCCACGAGCAGGGCGAACAGCGAGGCGGTGGCGTGGAGGACCGTCACGCCGTGCTCCGTCACCCAGCCCGCCACATCGGCCGGGGCGTACCGTCCCGGCGGGGCGAGCACGAGCCGGGCCCCCGCCGCCAGCGGCGCCCAGATCTCGAAGGTGGAGACGTCGAAGGCCACGGTCGCGATCTGGAGAACGGTGTCGTCCTCCCGCAGTTCCATCGCGGGACCGCCGTGCAGCAGCTCGGTCACGTTGCGGTGCCGGGTCACCACGCCCTTCGGCCGTCCGGTGGAACCGGAGGTGAAGATGGCGTAGCAGGCGTTGTCCGGTCCTGCGAGGGCTGCCAACTCCTGGTCGCACAGCACCTCTTCGGGCAGAGCGACGGTGTCCACGTCGACCGTCTCCCACGGCCCCTGCGGAATCAGCGCCGTCGTGCTCGCCCCGGCCAGGACCACCCGCACGTCCGCCTCGCGGAGCATGTGCGCGAGCCGGGCCGCGGGGAAGGAGACATCCAACGGTACGTAGGCCCCACCGGCCTTGAGTACGGCCAGCATACTGACGACCAGTTCGGGCGAACGGTGCAGGCCGATCGCCACGAACACCTCGGGGCCGACACCCAGTTGACGCAGATGACGGGCCAACCGGTCGGCACGCTCGTCGAGTTCGCCGTACGTCAGGGACTGCCCCCCGGCGACCACGGCGACGCGGTCGGGCTGCGCCGCTGCCCGCGCCTTGACCAACTCATGGACCGGCGTGGACGGGACAGCGGCGGAGTTGTCGTTCCAGCGCTCCAGCAAGGCCTGTTCGGCCTCGCCGAGCAGGACGGCTGCTCGGTGGTCCGCGTCCGGGCTCTCGGCGATCGCCCGCAGCGCCCGCAGGTGGTAGTCGCGGATCAGACGCATCTGCTCCGCGGGGAACTCCCTGGCGTCGTACTCCAACTCCATCCGCATTCCGGCCATACCTGGTTCGCGGCTCATCGCCACATGCAGCGGGAAGCTGGTCCGCGCGACCCCGGCGGCCGCCTCGTCGTGCGGCCCGGAGACCGAGGCCCGGCCCCCCTCGGCCAACTCGTCCACGTGACGGAAGTGGTTGTAGACGAAGCCGGTCTCGAACAACGGGTCGCCACCCAAGGCGCGTTGCAGCGCGGGCATGGGGTAGCGGCGATGCGGCAGCATCTCGCTCTCAGCCTCGAACACGGCGCGCGCGAGATCCGCCCAACTGCCGTCGGGCAGCCGCAGCCGGAACGGCAGCGAATTGAGGAACAGCCCACGGACCTCGGTGCCGTCGGTCTCTTCAAGGCGGCCGTTGGACGACAACCCGGTGACGACGTCCGCGCTGCCCGTGACCAGGCCCAGAACCCGCATATGGGCGGCCAGGACAACGGCCTTGAACGGCACACCGATACGGGCGGCACTGTCCTCAAGAGCCGACAGCAGATCCGGCGGCACCACGGTGACCAGCGCTCCGTACCCACCCGTGTCGTCGTGCTCATGCACCTCGCCATCGAGTCGTTCACCGACGAGCGCGGAGTCGCCGTTGCCGCTGTGGCGGGGGAGTCGGGTGTCGGGGCGGTCGGTGAGGAGGGTGTGCCAGTAGGTGGTGTGGGTGGGGTCGGTGAGGGCGTTCTGTTCGGCTGCGATGTAGTCGCGGTAGGTGGAGCGGAGGGGCGGGAGCGAGGGAGTGCTGCCGTCGAGGAGGGTGTGGTAGGTCTCGATGATCTCGGCGAGGGTGGAGGCGAGGCTCCAGCCGTCGAGGATGGCGTGGTGGTCGGTGACGGTCCACTGGAAGGCGTCGTCGGACAGCAGGTGGACGGTCATCCGGAACAGCGGCGCCGCCGCCGGATCGAAGCCCGACGTCCGCTCCCCACGGACGTAGTCGGCCAGCTCGCGCCGCTGCCCGGCCTGGCTCAGCCCGCGCAGATCCACCAGGCCGAGGGGCGTCTCGACGTCCGTGTGCACCAACTGCATGGGCACGGACAGACCACTGAGGTCGAACGAGGTACGCAGCACCGGATGCCGATCCACGACCAGGGACACGGCCGCACGGAAGGCTTCCTGCTCGAACCGGCCCGGCAGATGCAGCGACGTCACGTTCAGATAGGGGTTGCGGTCGGGGTCGCGCTGCATCTCGTAGACCATGCCGATCTGGAGTTCGGCCATGGGGTAGGCGTCGTCGAGGCCCGGGGGGAGATGCTCGCGGTCGTGGGGGGTGAGGAGGGAGAAGGGTTCCGTGGTGGGTGCTGTGGTGGCGGGGTGTGCGGCGGTCGTGGCCGTGGCGAGGTCGGCGAGGGTGGGGTGCTGGAAGAGGTCCTGGAGGTGGAAGCTGAGTCCGTGGTCGCGGGCTCGGCCGAGTATCTGGATGCTGCGGATGGAGTCGCCGCCGAGTTCGAAGAAGTTGTCGTGGCGGCCGACGCGGTCGACACCGAGGATGTCGGCCCAGATGGCGGCGAGAGCTTCTTCGGTTCCCGGGAGGGGCGGAATGAACTCCGTTTCGAGGGTGGGGCGTTCGGTCGTCGGAGCGGGCAGGGAACGCTGGTCGAGCTTCCCCTGTGGGGTGAGCGGGAGGGCGTCGAGGAAGACGAAGTTCCGCGGGATCATGTAGCCGGGGAGGCGGTCGGCGAGGGCGTCGCGGAGTTCGCTGATGGTGGGCTGGTCAGTGCCCGGCTCCGGTACGAGGTAGGCGACCAGGTCCGTACGGCCGTTCGCCTCCTGATAGGGAAGGACGACGGCCTCACGCAGACCGGCGAACCGGCCCAACTGGTCCTCGATCTCGCCGAGTTCGATCCGATAGCCGCGGATCTTGACCTGGGCGTCGGCTCGGCCGAAGTACTCCAGGTCGCCAGAGGGCGTCCAGCGGGCGAGGTCGCCACTGCGGTAGAGCCGGGACCCAGGTGCCTGTCCCAGGTGATCGGGGACGAAACGCTCGGCCGTCAGGGCCGGCCGCGCCCCGTACCCGCGCGCGAGGCCCGCCCCTGATACGTACAGTTCGCCGATGACGCCGATCGGGGTGGGGTTGCCGTATGGGTCGAGGACGTGGAGGCGGAGGTCGGGGAGAGCCCGTCCGATGGTGGTGATGTTGCCGTCGAGTTGGTGTGTGTCGATGTCGTGGGTGGTGACGTGGACGGTGGTTTCGGTGATGCCGTACATGTTGACGAGGCGGGGTGTGGTGTGGCTGTGGCGGTCTGTCCAGCGGCGTACGGAGGGTGTGTCGAGTGCTTCGCCGCCGAAGACGATGGCGCGTAGGGCGAGGTCGTGTCGGTGGGTGTGGTCGGTTGCTTCGAACTGGCGGAAGGCGGAGGGGGTTTGGCTGAGCATGGTGACGGCCTGGTCGCGGACGAGTGCGTAGAACGCCTCCGCGTCGCGGCTGGTGAGGTAGGGGACGACGACGAGGCGTGCGCCGGTGGTGAGGGCGCCCCACATCTCCCAGACGGAGAAGTCGAAGGCGTAGCTGTGGAAGAGGGTCCAGGTGTCTTCGGGGCCGAAGGGGAGGCGTTGCTGGACGGCTTCGAAGAGGCGGGTGACGTTGGCGTGGCTGACCGTGGTGCCCTTGGGGCGCCCGGTGGATCCCGAGGTGAAGATGATGTAGCAGGCGTGGTCGGGATCGAGGTGCCGGGGCAGGTGTGCCAGGGTGTGGTCGAGGTCCGACGGCGGGGTGGTGGCGGCCTGGAGTGTGTCGATGTTCAGGGTGTGCCACGGGCCCTGCGGGACGGTGGTGTGGGTGGGCTCATGGGTGAGGACGAGGGTGGCGCCGACTTCGGTGAGCATGTGGTGCATGCGGTCGGTGGGGAAGGCGGTGTCCAAAGGCACGTAGACGCCGTGGGCCATGAGGATGGCGAGGGTGGTGATCACGGTGTCGACGGAGCGTTCGACGCAGACACCGACGCAGACTTCGGGGCCGACGCCTCGTTCGACCAGGTGTGTGGCGATCTGCGCGGCGCGGGTGACGAGTTGGGCGTAGGTGAGGGTGGTGTCGTCGCAGACGACGGCCACGGCGTCGGGGGTCTCCAGCGCCCGGCGTATCACCAGTTCGTGGATAGCGCTGACGGGCAGTTCCGCGCCGTCACCCGCCCATGACGTCACCAACTCCCGCTCTGTGTCTCCGAGCAGAGTGACGTCCCTGACCGCGGTGTCGGGTTCGGAGACCATCGACTCCAGCACCCGCACGTAGTAGTCCCGCATCAACGCCACCTGGTCCTCGACCAGCACACCGAGGTGGTAGTCGAGGCTCAGGAGCAGCCGGGTGGAGTACGGGTTGCGGATCACGCCGACACTCAGCGGGAAGTTGGTCGGCTCGGCACGCAGCGTGCTGAAGCTGTCGATCTTCCCGTCCTCGATCGTCAGACTGCCCTCACCGAACTCGTCGGTGAGCACGTGGAAGTGGTTGTAGACGAAGCTGGTCTCGAACAGGGCCTCGCCACCCATCCGACGCTGGAGCGCGCCCAGCGGGTATCTGCGATGGGGCAGCATGTCCTGCTCGGCCTCGAACACCGCGTGGATGAGGTCCAGCCAACTGCCCTCCGGCAACTCCAGCCGGAACGGGACGGTGTTGAGGAAGAGCCCCCGCACCTCGGTCGCCCCGGCCTCCTCAAGGCGTCCGTTGGACGACAGCCCGGCCAGTACGTCCCGGCTTCCGGTGACCAGACTCATGACCCGCAGATGCGCCGCCAGCATCACGGACTTCAGCGGCACCCCGCAGCGCTTGGCCAGCGCCAGCAACTCGTCGCACAGCTCCGCCGGGAGCAGTGTCTCGATCGAGCCGTGCTTCTCCGCCGAGTGCAGCACCCGCCACTCGTTCTCGCGCTCGGGCGTCGCCAGTTCGGCGTTGTGCCGGTCCGGCCAGCGCGGGAGCCGGCCGGTGGGCCGGTCCGTGAGCCGCTCCAGCCAGAACGCCTCGCTCTCCTGCGAGCGCAGCACCTCCCGCTCCGCCGCGATGAAGTCGCGGTACGCGGACGCGGGCGGCTCGAGGGCGGCGACCGTGTCCGCACCGGCAGCGAGCTGCTGGTAGAGGCCGGTGATCTCGGCGAGCGTGGAGTGAAGGCTCCAGCCGTCGAAGATGGCGTGGTGCTCGGTCACCGTCCACTGGAAGGCGTCGTCGGAGAGCCAATGGATGCCGAACCGCAGCAGCGGCGGCCGGGAGTGGTCGAACACATGGGAGCGTTCGAAGGACACGTACGCGGCGATCTCCGCCTGTTGCGCCTCGTCGTCGAGTGCGCGCAGATCCGACACCACGCAGGGCATCTCCGCTGTGGCGTGCACCAGTTGGAGGGGCTCGCTGTAGCCGCTCAGCTCCAGGGACGTACGGAGGATCGGGTGGCGTTCCACGACCAGGCGAAGTGCCTCCCTGAAACTGCGCTCGTCGAACCGGCCGTTGATGCGCATGCTGTCCACGTTGTGGTACGGCAGCCGTTCACGGTCCAGCTCCATCTCGTAGATCATGCCGACCTGGAGTTCCGCCATCGGATAGGCGTCCACGAGGCCTTGCGGCAGCCGTGCCTTGTCCTCGGCGCTCACCATGGAGAACGGCTCACTGTCGCGCTGCGGGGTCTCGGACACCGCGTGCGTCGTAGTGGCCTCGGCAAGTCCCGCGAGGGTGGGCGAGCGGAAGAGGTCCTGCAACTCGAAGCCCACGCCCTGGGTACGGGCCAGTCCCAGCACCTGGATGCTGCGGATGGAGTCGCCGCCGAGGTCGAAGAAGTTGTCGTGGCGGCCGATGCGGTCGACGCCGAGGACGCTGCTCCAGATCCCGGCGAGCAGTTCCTCCGTTCCGGGCAGCGGTGCGACGAACTCGGCGGCCAATTCCGGGCGTTCGGTGGTCGGATCTGGCAACGCCCGGTGGTTGAGCTTGCCTTGCGGGGTGAGCGGGAGGGCGTCGAGGAAGACGAAGTTCCGCGGGATCATGTAGTCGGGGAGGTGGCCCGCGAGGGCGTCACGGAGTTCGCTCGTGGTGGGCCGGTCCGTGCCCGGTTCCGGTACGAGGTAGGCGACGAGGTCCGTGTGGCCGCCGAGATCGTCCCGGACGACGACCACGGCCTGTCGGATCTCGGGCTGCCGCCCCAACCGGGCCTCGATCTCAGGCAGTTCGATGCGGTAGCCGCGCACCTTCACCTGGGCGTCGGCCCGGCCGAGGTACTCCAGGTCGCCGGAGGGCTTCCAGCGGGCGAGGTCACCACTGCGGTAGAGCCGGGCTCCCGGTGTGGGACCGAGATGGTCGGGCACGAATCGCTGGGCGGTGAGCGCCGGTTGACCTGTATAGCAACGCGTCACGCCGGGCCCGCCGACGTACAGCTCCCCGACGACACCGATCGGACTCGGATCGCCCGACGGATCCAGGACGTAGAGGCGGAGATCGGGCAGCGCCCTGCCGATCCGGCTGAACGTACCGTCGAGTTGGTCCTCGTCCACCTCGATGTAGGTCACGTGCACGGTGGTCTCGGTGATGCCGTACAGGTTGACGAGCAGCGGCGAGGCATAGCCGTGACGGCCGCCCCAGCGGCGCACCGACGCCCGGTTCAGCGCCTCGCCAGCGAACAGCACCGCCCGCAGGGCCAGTTCGTCGCCCGCCGTCGCGTCGACCGCCTCGAACTGGCGGAAGGCGGAGGGGGTTTGGCTGAGCATCGTGACCGACTGGTCGCGTACGAGGGTGTAGAACGCCTCCGCGTCGCGGCTGGTGAGGTACGGGACGACGACGAGGCGTCCACCGCTGGTGAGCGCGCCCCACATCTCCATGACCGACACGTCGAAGGCATAGCTGTGGAAGAGGCTCCAGGCGTCGTCCGGGCCGAAGGAGAGGCGCTGTTGGACGGCTTCGAAGAGGCGGGTCACGTTGGCATGGCTGACGGTGGTGCCCTTGGGGCGTCCGGTGGATCCCGAGGTGAAGATGACGTAGCAGGCGTGGTCGGGATCGAGATGCTGGGGGAGGTGGGCGAGGGCGTGGCTGAGGCTTGGTGTGGCCTTGGGCGTGGGGAGGGTGGTGATGTCGAGCGTGTCCCAGGGGCCGTCGGGGACGGTGGTGTGGGTGGGCTCATGGGTGAGGACGAGGGTGGCGCCGACTTCGGTGAGCATGTGGTGCATGCGGTCGGTGGGGAAGGCGGTGTCGAGGGGGACGTAGACGCCGTGGGCCATGAGGATGGCGAGGGTGGTGATCACGGTGTCGACGGAGCGTTCGACGCAGACACCGACGCAGACTTCGGGGCCGACGCCTTGCTCGACCAGGTGTGTGGCGATCTGCGCGGCGCGGGTGACGAGTTGGGCGTAGGTGAGGGTGGTGTCGTCGCAGACGACGGCCACGGCGTCGGGAGTCTCCAGCGCGTGACGTACAACCAGCTCGTGGATCGCACTGACGGGGAGTTCCGCGCCGTCACCCGCCCAAGACTCCACCAACTCCCGCTCGGCGGGCCCCATGAGCGGAAGCCGGCTCACCGGGAGATCGGGTGTGGCGAGGATCTGGCCGAGCAGGATCTGCCAGTGGTCCACCAGGGTACGGATGGTGTCGGCGTCGAACAGGTCCGTCGCGTACTCGACTTGGAGATGGAGACCGTCCGGACGCCGGTATATCGACCAGGTGAGGTCGAACTTCGCGGTCCCCGTGGGCACCATGGAACGCTCGACGCTCAGCCCCTCACCGAAGGGCGCCGGCGGCTCCTCCTCGTGGAAGGCGAAGAGCGTCTGCACGATCGGGTTGTGACTCAACGACCGTTCGGGGTGCAACTGCTTCACGGCGAGATCGAACGGGGCCCTGCTGCGGGAGAGCGCGCTCAGCAGCGACGCGCGGGAGCGCGCCACGAGTTCCCGGAAGCCGGGGTCGTCCCCCAGGTCCACCCGCAGGACGAGCGTGTCGACGAAGAAGCCGACCAGATCGTTGAGCTTGGCGTTGTCCCGGCCCGCCACCGGCGAACCGACGACGATGTCACCGCTCCCCGAGTGGCGCGCGGCGAGCACCTGGAAGGCCGCGAGCATCACCGTGTACAGACTGACGTTCTCCTCGGCGGCGAACGCCTCAAGCGCCGCCGAGGACACCCCGGTGAGCGGGAAGTCCGTAGTCTCGCCCCGATAGCTCATCTCGGCCGGTCGGGGGCGGTCCGTGCCGAGGTCCAGCACGGCCGGCGCATCGGCCAGCGCGTCCGTCCAGGCCGCCAGGGTCTTCTCCGTACGAGGGCCGCGCAGCGTCTCGTGCTGCCACAACGCGTAGTCGGCGTACTGGACCGGCAGAGGCCGGACCGACCCGTCACCCGCGCGGTACGCCTCGTTCAGCCGACGTTGGAACACATCCAATGACCAACCGTCGCAGGCGATGTGATGGAACGTGAGCTGCAACCAGTGCTCGTCCTCGGACAGTTGGTACAGCGTCGCGCGCAGCATCGGATCCCGGGCCAGGTCGAACGGCCTGCGGGCATCGGCCTCGACGGCCTCCTGAGCGCTGCGGACGCGGTCGGCGGGGGCGAGGCCGGTGAGGTCGACGAGCGGGCAGTCCGTCTCACGGGTCTCCAGCAACCGCTGGCGCGGCTCCCCGTTCTCGTCCGCCTCGAAGACGGTGTACAGGGCGTCCTGACCGGCCGCGGCCGTGGTGACGGCGGCCGCCAGACGGGCGGTGTCCAAGGGGCCGGTGAAGCGGAGAACGACCGGGATGTTGTAGACAGCGTTGTCTCCGAGCCAGCGGTCGAGGAACCAGAGCCGCCGCTGGCCGAAAGAGAGCGGCCCGCGCTCGTCCGGCCTGGCGCGGAGTCGGCCGGCCGGTGACGGTCTCGTACCGCCTCCCGTGCGTGCGCCGTTGTCCGCGTTCTGGTCGGTTGTGGGGGTGCCGTCCATGATGATGCCCTTCTCACCGGTCCGCTAAAGGTGCAATAAAAACGAAACGCGGTCACGGGTTCTTGGGGATGTGTGGCGGTGCAAACGTGCATGCCGAAGAAATCCTGTGAACGCTGCAAAGAACTGCGGGATCATTTGCATGGGACATGGAGGAGCGCTGTCACATTAGAGAGGCCCGTCATGGCTGGTCAACCCTCATGATCGGCGTCTGACCTGCGCCTTTTAACGATCGGGAGGGTTTTGGATCAGTTCCTTAGCGTAAATTTAGGGAAGCAATAGAGCTGGACGGGCGCATGGCCGCCTTATATGGGAACGCATATGGGCGGAAGATTGAATCGGGTTTGGGCGCGCCTTTACCCGGAGGCCCCGGGTTCGCGGGAAGCGGCGCGGGACCTCCGGGAGAGGCGGTCAGCGGGGCAGCCGTGACGGGCCGCACGCCGATATCGAGTCGGCGAAAGGGGCACGGCGGCCACGGCCGGACCGCCGTGCCGCCACCCCCGAAGGGGTCACTTTCGGGCCAGCGCCGCCGAACTGCTCATCAGGCGGGAGGAGATGGTCCAGAGGCCGATTTCCGCTGCCTGGCGACCCGCCGCCGCCACCTGGGCGCGCTCCTGCTGATACCAGGCGAACGGGTCCGCCAGCAGACGGTCGACCAGGCTCCGCGGCATCGCATGGCAGCGGATGGGCTCGTCCGGCACGGGCGGGTCGCCGTACCCGCCGCGGCGCTGCGCTTCTCCGGTGAGATACGCCAAGGTGTCGAGAACGCGCCGCAGCGCCGCCCGTCGCTCCTCCGGTGACTCCTCCGCCGCCAGGCGTTCCAGGGCGAAGGCCCGTACGAAGGCGGGGAAGCGGTACCGGACGGCTCTGGACGCCTGGTCCACCACCGCGTCGAGCAGATAGGACTCGGTGAGTTCGTCCAACAGGTCCTGGGCGCGGTGCGGTTCACATTCGAGCAGCGGGGCGCCGATCCAGGGGGCGACGTCGGGCAGCTTCAACTGGGCGAGTCGGCGCAGGGTTTGCCGGGCCTCCGGACTGAGCGCACCGTAAGCCGGGGCCATGCAGGTGCGGACCGCCTGCTCCACGTGGCGCAACTCGTCCGGGCGCCGGGCCACTTCGGCGTAGCGGTCCACCGCCTCGGTCTGGACGACGGCGTCCGCCACCGCGCGGTGCGGCCGGGCGGCCAGACGTGCGGCAGCCGCGCGCAGCAGGAGCGGCAGATCGTCACAGGCGCGGCAGAGTTCCTCGACGGCCAGCGGTTCGGCGGCGACCCGCCGTCGCCCGATGATCTTCACCAGCAGGTCCACGGAACTCTCCCGCCGGAACCGGGAGAGTTCGATACGGGTGTCCGCGGGCAGCCCGGTGAAGCGCCGCCACGAGGTGATCAGCACCCGCGAACCGGGCGATCCGGGCAGCAGTGGGGCGACTTGGCCTTCGGAGGTCGCGCCGTCCAGGACGACGAGGACTCGGCCCTCCGCCAGCAGGTCGCGGTACATCTCGGCGCGTTCCTCGACGCTGCCGGGGATGGCTTCGTCGGCCACGCCGAGCGCGCGCAGGAAGCGGCGGAGTACCTCGGCGGGGCTCGTCGGGTGGCCCGGAGCGCCGGACAGATTCGCGAAGAGCTGCCCGTCGGGGTAGTCCGGAGCGAGCCGATGGGCGACATGTACGGCGAGGGTGGTCTTGCCTGAGCCGCTCCGACCCGTGATCACGGTGACGGGGACGACGGTCCGGGGCGCGTCGGTGCGGGTGGAGGCGGCCAGAATGCGCTGGATCGCTTGCGCGCGGCCGGTGAAGTCGGGGATGTCGGCGGGCAGCAGCCGCGGAATCCGGTGCGCCGGAGGTGCCGGAACCACCGGAAACGCGGGGGGAGTCGGGCCGTTGCCGGGCCCGTTCGGCTGGGCGGCGTCCGCCGTGACCTTGATACAGGGCTGGATCCGAGGCGGCGCGTCCCACTCCTCTTCCCCTGCCAGGATCATGCGGTGCAGTCGTTGCAGTTCCGCGCCGGGCTCGATGCCGAGCCTCTCGACGAGCGCTGTCCGCGCCTGGCGGTACGCCTCCAGGGCCTCGGCCTGGCGTCCCGCGCGGTGGAGCGCGGTCATCAGGAGCACCCGCAGGCGTTCGCGCAGGGGGTGGGCGGCGACCAGAGCGCCGAGTTCGCTCACCGCGCGGTGGTGGTTGCCGAGCCGTAGTTCGAGTTCGAGGCACTGCTCCTGTACGGCGAGGCGGCGCTCGTCGAGTTGGACGGCGTTCGCCCGTACCGGCTGGCTGCTGATGTCGGTCAGGGCGTGCCCCTGCCACAGCTCCAGCGCGGCCCGTAACTCCTTGACCGCCTGCTGCGGTTGATGAGCGGCAGCGGCTCGTCCGCCCGCCGCGACCCGCTCCTCGAAGTCATGGAGGTCGAGTTGTCCCTCGGTCGTCCGTAAGAGATAGCCGGGCGAGCGGGTCACGATGGGGCAGGGGTGGGGGCCCGAGGCGAGCATGCGGCGCAGGGCGCAGATGCCGATCTGTACCTGCGTGCGGCTCGTAGCCGGTGGCTTCCGTTCCCATATGGCCTCCACCAGACGGTCGTTGGAGACGACACGTCCCGATTCGAGCAGCAGCATCGCCAGCACCGTGCGCTGACGCTGTCCGCTGACATCGATGCGCCTGCCGTCGTCCACGACTTCGAGCGGCCCCAGAATCCTGAACTGCATGGGCCCCCTCCGAGGCAGTGGCGGCTCATAGAGGGCGATGGCAACCGGCCTGACGTACAGGCCTGCCGGCCTCCAGCGCGCCTGGCGTGTTCGAATATCGGTGCAAGGGGTACGAAAAGCGGATACGGGACGTGCATTCGAATGATTGCATGATCGAAAGGACCCGTCAACGACTCACTTCCCTGGCCGAGCCCGTCAACTCCTTTTCAACGCAGGCGCGTTATGGGGTACCGCTATCGGCGAGTTCCGGGAATGGAACGTCCGAAATTCCATGTTTGAAGTGCGGCACCCCGGTTCTTTCCGGGTGTGAATCCCCGGGGATGATCGGGTTCCGGCCATCGGAAGAGTGCGACGACACGATCTTGGGCGTGCGCGCATGCGGTTCTCCAGGTTCGCGCAAGCAGATCCTGGCGTGCGCCGCATCGGAGCGGGCTACACCAGCGCCCCGTCCCCTACCACGACCCGCAGCGCGGCCTCCGACGGTGAGCCGGGCTCCGCCACGTACACCATGAGTTCCTGGCCCTCGTCCCCGTTCCCGGCCACAGGGAGGATCAGCTTCTCGTAGCCCAACTCCAGCTCACCCACCGCCGGATGCCACAGCCGGTGCCGACCGGTCCGCTTCTCCGCGACCGCCCGTGCCTCCCACAACTCCCGGAAGCGGGGGCTGAGCCGCCGCAGCTCCAGCAGTACCGCGCACAGCCGCGGCTCGTCCGGCGCCCGCCCCGATGCCGCCCGCAACCCCGCCACCAGTTGCTCGCGCACCGCCTCCTGGTCGGCGTGCAGTCGCCCGGCTGCCGGTTCCATGAACATCATCAGGGCGAGGTTGAGCCGGTCCTCGGGGACTTCTTCCAGTAGCGGCCACAACAGCCCCAACGCCCGGTTCCAGGCCAGGACATCCAGCCCATTTCCCAGGACCAGCGCGGGAGTCGCCCCCAACCCGTCGAGCAGCGCCCGCACCTGCGGCCGAACCCGCTGCCGCGGCACCGGCGGTGGGGCGCACACCCCGCCCTCCCCGGCCGGACCGCCCGTCGGCCGCACGGCCACGTTGTGCAGATAGCGGCGCTCGTCCGCGTTCAGCCGCAGCGCCCCGGCGACCGCGTCGAGGATCTCCGCCGAGACCGCCGTAGCCCGGCCCTGCTCGATCCGGGTGTAGTAGTCCACGCTGACCCCGGCCAGTTGGGCCACTTCTTCCCTGCGCAGCCCGCGCACGCGGCGCCGGTTGATCCCCTCGGGCAGCCCCAGCTCGGCGGGTGACAGGGCGGCCCGCCGCCCCTTGAGGAAGGGTCCCAACTCGGAGCGTGCGTCCACCATGCGGCCCAGTATGGCCCAGTGCCGTTCAGCACCGGACCTCCACCCGACCTGGCTCTTCGCCCAACCTGGTTCTGCCGGACCCAGGTTGGAGCGGATCTGGTTACGAGGCGCGGTCCGGCCGATCGTGGATGCGTCAGCGCACCCGCCGGTACCCGGCGGAACGCAACGCACGGCGCCCCACGAAGGAGAGACCGTCATGAAGTACCGCACACTCGGTGGAAGCGGCATCCAGGTCAGCGAGTTCACCCTCGGCACGATGATGCTCGGCGCGTGGGGGACGGCCGACCACGGCGAGGCCGTCCGGATCGTTCATACCGCACTGGACGCCGGAATCAACACCGTTGACACCGCCGACATGTACTCGCTCGGTGAATCCGAGGAGATCGTCGGCAAGGCCCTCAAGGGGCGGCGTGACGATGTCGTCCTGGCGACCAAGTTCCACAACCCGATGGGCGAGGACCCCAACCGCCGGGGCAATTCCCGCCGTTGGATCGTACGAGCCGTCGAGGACAGTCTGCGCCGCCTGGACACCGACTGGATCGACCTCTACCAGGTCCACCGTCCCGATCCGGAGACCGACTTGGAGGAGACCCTCTCGGCCCTGTCCGACCTGGTCCGGGCAGGCAAGATCCGCGCCTATGGCACGTCCGCCTTCCCGGCCTCGGAGTTGGTGGAGGCGCAGTGGACGGCCGAGCGGCGCGGCCTGGTGCGTCCGCGTGGCGAGCAGCCGCCGTACTCGATCCTCGCCCGTGGCATCGAACGGGAGGTACTGCCGGTCGCGCGGAAGTACGGGGTGGGGGTGATCACTTGGTCGCCGCTGAGCGGGGGCTGGCTGTCGGGCCGGTACGGCGGCCCGGACGGGGCGGACCCGCGCACCTCGCGCCACGGCAACACCGGGATGGTGGACTCACTGTTCGATATGAACCTGCCCGGCAACCGGGCCAAGCTGGACGCGGTCACCGAGCTGAAGAAGGTGGCGGCCGAGGCGGGAGTCTCGCTGCCGACCCTGGCCACGGCCTTCGTGCGCAGCCACCCCGCGGTCACCTCGGTCATCATGGGCCCCCGGACGATGGAGCACCTGGAAGGCATGCTGGAGGGTGTGGACGTCCGGTTGGACTCGGCGATCCTCGACCGTATCGACGAGGTGGTCCCGCCGGGAACGGACATCACTCGCGATGTGACCTTCTACGAGCCGCCCGCCCTGACGGACGCCTCGCTGCGGAGGCGGCGCTGAAGGTCAGTGACCGCCCTTGACTCAACGGGCCAAGACCCGGCGGACGTCGGAGAGTTCCGGCAGCGTCCGCTCGGTCTTGGTCCGGGCGTCCCCTTCCGTGCCCACAGTCTTCTCCGTATTTCCCCCTCAAATTCGGCCAGTTCAGAAATTGACCTGATCGCGCTCGAACAATCTTTTGGAATTGACGGTGACTTAGGCCGCGGGCAACCTTGCAATGGAATAGTCGCCGCACAAGAGGGGTGGAGAATGGCGGACGGAAACGGAAGCAAGGAATCTGCTGACAAGCCTTACGTGATCCACGGGCGAGGCAAGGACAAGGCTCCCGCGGGTGCGTTCTCACTCTTCGCCGACATCCACTACAACGTGGATGGAGAACGGGACACGATCCTCGTCATTCCGGCCAGGGGTACGGCGAACAACTTCAGTGACTACGGATTCGACCAGAGTGACGACGGAGTGAGCTCCGTCGTCAACAACACCAACGACGACAACATCCTCTTCACACGCATCAATCAGCGCGGCAGTCAACTGCCCGTCAAGGCCGGCACGTCGATCGGCGACATGACGAAGCTCCCGCTGGAGGGCGGCCGGGACAATTCGTGGAACGACAGGGCGCAGTCCGCCCTCGCCTTCCCCCGGCCGGTGCCGCTCCCGGTCTTCACCGCCCCTGCGGACGGCGGGCAGAGCGAGAACCGCCGCCAGCCCGTCCGGGGCACAGCCGCCCCCGACGTACAGCAGGTCATGCTCTACGAGGGTGCGGAGCACGTGGCCACTCTTCCGGTCAAGGACAGCGCCTGGGAGTACACCCCCGAGGCGGACTGGCCACTCGGGCAGCACAACCTCGCCGCCCTGGCCGTGCGCGACGACGTGACCTCGGGCAAGACCTCTCTGCGCTTCTACGTCACGCTCCCGAGCCCTGTCGTGGACATCAGGTCGCCCCGGAACGGCACGGAGATCGACACCGCGGCCTCGATCGACGGCGTCGCCTTCAACGCCGAGTCGGTGGAGGTCACCGAAGGCGGAACCAAACTCGGCAGCGCCAAGGTGAGCAATCACAACTGGGCCTTCCGCCACCAGGACGGATGGAGCGTGGGCAGCCACACGGTGACGGCGCGGGCCGTGCGCGACGGCCAGGAATCGGCACCGGAGACGGTCACCTTCACGGCGGCGAAGAAGAACCTCACCGTCGACTTCAAGTTCAACTCAAGCTGGCAGGACTGGGAGACCAAGAAGTACATCCACTCCTATGACGTCACCCTGTACGCGGGCGCATCCGACGTGACGCACTGGAATGTCGGGTTCGGTCAGCTTCCGGTCGGGGCGGTGCTCTTCAAGGAGTTCACCCATGCGTTCTGGGGCATGATCGTCGAGGACGGTTCCAACGGGGAAGTCCTCCTCGGCTCGCCCCCCGAGGGTGTCCATGTCGTGCCGAAGGGCGGCAAGCTGAATATCCGCGTCCTTGTGCTCTACCCGACGCAGGACGAGGCGTACAAGCACCTCTACGCGCTCTTCGCCAAGTCCCTTTCCGAGCACTGAGCGTAGCCGTACGGCGATCCCTCGGGGCGAGGCCGCCCACGGCCTCGCCCCGAGGGGGTTGTCCGCGAACTCCCCTGGAATTGTCCGTGATTGGTAACAGAGGCATCCTGCGGCCGTCGGCTCTCGTCCTGGCATGTGGTCGGATGGCGACCAGGGGTCGGCGAGGAACTGCGGGAAAGTGGGGCGGACATGGCACGGCACGGTGGCGGGCGGGGCTGGTACGGCAAGGTGCTCGGGGCGGCGCTCGGGGTGACGGTGCTGGCCGCCGGTGCCTCGGCGTGGACCGCGCAGGCCGGTTCCGCGGGTGACTCGTCGCCCCGTGCGACCGCGTCGGCCGCGCCGGGCGGTGACGTCAAGGCGGTGGGGGTGACCATCGCGCACGCCTCGGAGAAGGGGGACCATGCCGTCAACATCACCATCGACGACGGCCCCGACCCCGCGTGGACCCCTCAAGTACTCGACGTACTGCGGGAGTACGGGGTGAAGGCCACGTTCTGCATGGTGGGACCGCAGGCGAAGGCCCACCCGGACCTCGTGAAGAAGGTGGTCGCGGCCGGGCACCGGCTGTGCGACCACACGGTGTCGCACGACACCGCCATGGACACCAAGTCCGAGGCCTACCAGTCGCAGCAGATCCTCGACGCCGAGCGCATGATCACCGAGGCGTCCGGGGGCGTCCGGCCGATGTACTACCGGGCGCCCGGTGGGGCGTTCACCCCCTACAGCCGCAAGCTGGCCGCCTCCCGAGGCATGCGCCCGCTGGGCTGGAACGTGGACTCCAAGGACTTCGAACGGCCGGGCGCGGACGCCATGGTCGCCACCGTCCAGCGGGAGCTGCCCAACGGGCCGACGATCCTCTTCCACGACGCGGGCGGCGACCGCTCCCAGACCGTCGAGGCCCTGCGCCGCGTCCTCCCGTGGCTCAAGGAGCAGGGCTACTCCTTCGGCTTCCCCACGCACTGAGCCGCCTTCAAGACGTGTGCCGACGGGCGGCGTGCCACAGGTGTGTGTGGCACACCGCCCGTCGGCGACCCGGTCAGGGGCGCAGGATCAACCGGATCGGGTCGCCGGTCTTGTTCGTCAGCCGCTCCACCGCTTCGGCGGCCTGCGCCAGCGGCAGTTCGCCGCTGATCGACGCGGAGAAGTCCAGTCGGCCGCCCTGGAGCAGGGACAGCAACTGCGGCAGCGCGACCGGCATGTCGGAGCCGTAGTGGCCGAGGATCTGCTGCTGGAGGTAGCTGAAGCGGGTGCCGTCGGTGACGGTCAGCGGCTTGTCGGTCAGACCCACGAGGACCAGCCTGCCCTTGCGCGCGAGCACCGAGAGCGCCTGCTCGCGGACGGCCGGCACACCGGCGAAGTCGAAGGCGGCGGCGAGACCGGCGCCACCGGTCGCCGCGCCGATCCGCTCGCGCAGCGCCGGGTCGGCGGAGTCGAGCGCCAGGTCCGCGCCCTGGGCGAGAGCGCGCTCGCG
Organism: Streptomyces sp. NPDC104371; assembly: GCF_055583785.1. Taxonomy (NCBI): domain Bacteria; kingdom Bacillati; phylum Actinomycetota; class Actinomycetes; order Kitasatosporales; family Streptomycetaceae; genus Streptomyces; species Streptomyces sp. NPDC104371. The sequence goes on along the minus strand of NZ_JBVJNF010000001.1, from coordinate 959,802 downwards.
GGCGGTGGGATTGGGGTCGACCGCGATGACGGGGCACGCGCCGATGGCCCGCAGCAACTGGACGGCGTGGACGCCGAGTCCGCCGACCCCCCAGACGCCGACGGCCTCGGCGGGCTTCACGGCACCCGTCACGGTGATCGCGCCCCACGGGGTGGAGACCGCGTCCGGGATGATCGCGCCCTGGTCGAAGGGGATGGCCGCAGGGAGTTCGGTGAGGGCGTTCTCGGCGGAGAGCGCGTACTCGGCCCAGCCGCCGTCGTAGTCCACGCCACGCGTGTACGTGACGCCGTCGCGGATCTCACCCGCGTACAGCACGACCCGCTGACCCGGGGTCCAGCGGGTGACGCCCTCGCCGATCTCCGCGATGGTCCCGGACACCTCGTGGCCCAGGGTGACCGTGTCGCCGCGCAGCAGCAGCGGCGTGAGAGTGCCGTCGATCAGGTGGACGTCCGACAGGCAGACGCCCGCGGCCTCCACCTTCACCAGGACCTGGCCGGGACCGGGCGCGGGCTTCGCCACCTCCTCGATGCGCAGGGTGCGGCTGGGGATGTGCAGCCGGGCGGCGAGCATCTGCTCCATGAATGGCCTCCTTGACACGGCGGCGACCTGGGGCCGCGGGCCCCTCAACGCAAGTCACCTTGCGATGAAACGTACGCTCGCGCTCCGGGTAACGCAAGTAGACCTGCGTTACCATGGATCATGCCCTCGTCCGACCGGAACGCACCGTCCCAGAACGTGCCGCCCTTGCGGCGCCGAGGAGCCCGTATGCGCTCCGCCGTCCTCGCCGCCACCGTGGACGTCCTGACGGAACACGGGCTCGCCGGTACGACCGTGGGCGCCGTCGCCCGCGCCGCCGGAGTCCACGAGACCTCCGTCTACCGGCGGTGGGGAACCCGCGAGAACCTCATCCTGGAAGCGCTGACCGAACAGGTCGACGCGGCGATGCCGGTGCCGGACACCGGACATGTCCGGGACGACCTCGCCGCCTACTTCGGCGCGCTGGCGCGGCTGCTCGCGACGGCGCAGGGCCAGGCGCTGCTCCGGCTGAGCGCCGAACGCGACGACACCCTGCCGGACCGCCGCCTCCCCTTCTGGACCGAGCGCCTCGAACGCGGCGCCGTCATGGTCCGCCGGGGCGTCGAGCGCGGCGAACTCGCACCGGACACGGACCCGGGCCTCGTCATCGAGGCCATCAGCGGCGCCCTGTTCACCCGCGCCCTGATCAGTGGCGCCCCGCTCGACGACACCCTCGCCGCCCGCCTCGTCACCCTGGCACTGACCGGCGCGCTCCCGCGGTCCTCGGCCGAGTAGGTACGGGGCCGCTAGGCCGTGCTCTTCGGTGGGGTCGACGAGCGGGACCTCAGATGGGCCGTGAGCGTCGTCAGGTGGGTCCAGGCGACGGGGTCGGTGCCGTCACCGAAGGGATAGTGCAGGGCGGGGTCGGCCGCGGTGCCGAGCTGCCGGGGCCTGATCGCTACCGGGGGCCTGCGGGCATGGGCCAGGCCGATGGCCCGTACGTCCCGGGCGCCGAGGGTGAAGGCGACCGGTAGGCATGTTGGCCTGTATCACGTGGCGAACTGGCCGATCCACCAGCGCTCCAGGAGGCACTTGGGCAGGTATTCGGACTCGACCTCGACCGGGATGCCCGCGTCGAAGGCCATACAGGCCATGGCCAGCGGCCCGAGAGCCACCAGCCCCTCACCGCGCCTGGACCGATCTTCGTTGCCGGTCCAGTACTCACGGTGCCAGGTGAGTGCCTTCTCCAGGGCGGCGTTGAACGGCTCCGGGTCTTGCCGCTGATACCGGTGGAAGACCTCCAACGGCGGATAGAGGATGTTCAATATGAGTTCGGTACTGGCGATGTGAGGTACCGCCGGGTCTGTTCCGTCGATGGCGGTCACGAGCGTGTCCCACATCTCCGGGCGGCCGAGCCAGGCGTTCTGCAGCGTCTCCACCCAGGCGTAGATGTACTCGTCGAACTCCATCCCCGAGGCGCGGAGGAACGAGACGGGGATACGGGCCAGTTGGTCGAGCCGCTCGTTCTCCCGGCAGATCACGGCGAGGTAGTACGAGGTGAGCCAGTTCCCCGCGTGCAGGTAGTCCTTCGGGCCGGTCGCGGGGAGGTTCTTGATCTGTCCGTGGCTGCCGATCCGGCACGGGACGGGGCCTTCGGGGGCGGCCCCTGAGATGAACAGCCCCGACCCGACCTGCATCGCGTGGACCCACGTCTCCCAGGTCGCGAACTCCTCGACGGCGGGATCCGCCAGGCAAGCCCATTTGGCCAAGGTCAGTGAGTAGCCCAGAGCGTCGTAACGATCGAATTCGGAGGTCTCGAGTTCCGAGAGGATCTCCGCCACGCTCCGGACGATCGGCGCCAAGGCCTCGTCCATGTCGGCAACCGGGAAGTCGTGGCGGGGGATCCGGGTGACCACGTGTCCTGCTCCGTTCGCCGGGCTCGGGGAAGCAGGCCAGGGAGTCGGGGAGTTGTGTCCTGGGCTGCCGTCAACTGGACGACGCCTCAAGGGCGTCAGCGGTTCCACGGGTATCACAGGTCTCTTCGCGCATGCGGAGGCATGCTGCTACCGTGCGTTCGCATAACGCTTGTTGTGTGAATGAGGTCTTCATGTTCTCTCTCCCGTTGCGGGACAACGCCCGCCTCCGTCCGCTCCAGATCGAGCACGCCGAGGAGTTCGCCACCCATATGGACCGGGCCCGCGAGCACATCCGGCCGTGGGTCGGGCCCGCGTTCGTCACCGACGACGTCGACGGCGCGCGGGCCACCTTGCGGCGGTACGCCGAACGGCAGGCCGCGGACGGTGCCCGTATCTACGGCATCTGGCTCGACGACGTGCTGGTCGGTGGTGTCATGTTCGTGGACTTCGACGCCGTCCGGGGCACGTGCGAGATCGGCTGCTGGCTGGAGCCGGGCGCCGAGGGCCATGGTCTGATCACGCAGGCGTGCCGCGCCCTGCTGGAGTGGGCGTTCGCCTCCCGGGGGATGCACCGCGCCGAGTGGCACTGCCGGGCGGACAACGAGCGCAGCTCCGCGGTGGCCGAGCGGCTCGGTATGACGCGCGAGGGTGTGCGGCGCGCGTACTGGCCCTATGGCGGCGCCCGTCACGACAAGGAGATGTGGGCGATACTCGCTCCCGAATGGCGGACCCGGCGATCCTGAGCGCGAACTCGGCCGCATCGACCGGTAGTTCACGTTCGCGTTCATGTTCACGTTGGCGTTCACGTTCACGGAAGCAGTTCCCCGAACACCCACCCGATCGGAGTGCCATGCCTGTGACCGTCCGATGCGCCGTCGACGGGGCCGTCGCCACCGTCACCATCGACCGCCCCGGCAAGCTCAACGCGCTCGACTACGCCACGATCGACGCGCTCGCCGCCGTGCTCGACCAGATCGAGGCGGACGACGCGATCCGCGCCGTCATCCTCACCGGTGCCGGAGAGCGCGCCTTCAGCGCCGGTGCGGACATCGGTGACCTCGCGACCAGCATCGCGGGGGGAGTGGACCAGGCTCTGCGCGAGATCGTACGACGGGGGCAGGGCCTCACCCGCCGGATCGAGCAGTTCCCGAAACCGCTCATCGCGGCGGTCAACGGACTGGCCTACGGCGGTGGTTGCGAGATCACCGAGGCGTCCCACCTGGCCGTCGCGAGCGAGCACGCCACCTTCGCCAAGCCGGAGATCACCTTGGGCTTCCCCCCGCCCTTCGGTGGCTCGCAGCGCCTTCCCCGGCACATCGGCCGCAAGCGGGCCCTGGAGATGATCCTCACCGGAGATCCGATCACCGCCGAGCGCGCGGCGGAACTCGGCATCGTCAACCATGTCGTCCCGCACGGCGATCTGCTCCCGACTGCCCGTGCGCTGGCCGACCGCATCGTCCGGCACGCCCCCACGGCGGTGAGCGCCTGCCTGGCCGCCGTGACGCGCGGCATCAACCTGCCCATCGACGAGGGGCTGGCCGTCGAGGCCTCGTGGTTCGCCGTCACCGTACCCACCGAAGGGGTGGCCGAAGGGCTGCACCGGTTCCTCAGCAGATGAGAACGGGGGGGGCGACCTTCCGTGTCCATACGAAGGGCCGGGTCGCCCCGGCCCTTCCCCTCACCTGATGCGTGCGGTCTCGGTCAGCTCACCGTGAGGTTGGAGTTGCCGCTGCTCTGGTAGCCCTCCGTCAAGAGGATCATGTAGTTGAAGGCGCCCATGTTCATGCCGTGACTGGCCCATGCGTCGAAGTGGTTGCCCGACGTGATGGTTCCCCCCACGCGCTTGGACTGACGCACGCTCCAGTACTGGTCGAACGTCGCGGTCCCGATGATGGAGGGGGCGTTGACCCGCCTCGTCTGGTAGATGTCGTACGTGCCGCCGTCGCTGCTGACGGCGCCCTTGTACGTGCCCGTGGGCCGGTAGGTGCCCCAGCTCTCGATGACGTAGTACTCCACGAGCGGGTTGAGGGTCCACCCGTAGAGCGCCAGATAGCCGTTGCCCGACGGGTTGAAGCCGCCGGAGTAGTTCACGTTCCGGCGGCTGCCGGTGCTCCAGCCCTTGCCGCAGGTGAAGTTCCCGCAGTTGGTCCACGAGGTGCTGTAGTTGCCGCCGTTCCCCAGGGTCATGGAGACCGAACCGCCACCGTCGGTCCAGAACGAGTAGAAGTACCCGTTGTTGGTGCCCGTCTGGTTGGTGGTGATGGTCGTGGCGGCCTGGGCGGTCCCCGGCAGCAGCAGCCCGGAGGCCGCCAGCGCGAGCGCACCGGTACCGGCGCCGGCGAGGAGTCTCCTGCGACTGATCGACGGGGTGGGGGGCTTGTCCTCCATGTGCATGCTTCCTCCTCGGAAGGCTCGTGGAGAACCCGTGGCCGCGTGCTGCGGCCTCGGGAGCACGGTTCGGTCCGCTGTCGTCCCAGCGGGGACCGAAGTCCGGTCGACGAGGACCGAAGTCCTGGGTCAGCGCACACGACGGCTCTCGGGCGGGCCGAGGTAACTCGGCCTGAGACCACCGGTGTTCACGACGAGGTTCTGGAGGACGACGGTGGGGTCCACCATCCAGAACTTCAGCACGTGGATCCCGGACTTCGTGATCCGGTGCGTGGTCGTGGTGACGTTGACGTTGTCGGAGGTGTTCCGCTGCCACTGCGTGTTCATCGTGCCGTCGTCGGAGCCGGTGAGCGTGGTGATGTTCACCGACTGCGGTCGGTCGTCGTCGAAGGAGACCGCGTAGGTGAGCCCGTCGCTCGCCAGGATGTTGTTCCGGGGTGACAGATACGCCGACACTGTGACCGGTCCGGTCGTGAAGAGTGTGACGGTGTACTCGAGGCGGGGGCTGTCGCCTCCCGGGGTCTGCCGGGACGCGGTGACCGGGAAGGGCTCCATGCCCGCTCCGGTCCTGCCGATACCGGGAATGCGCCGCCAGGAGACGGTACTTGTGCCATGGGCCTTGCTGTAGTGGTCGGCCTCGATGGAGACATGGCCGTCTGCCTCGACGAATCCGCGCAGGCTCCGCGAGGACACGTCCGGGTTGTCCACCGGGACCTTGACGGTCACCTTCTGGCCGCCGGGACCGGTGACGGCGAGAGGCACCGTGGTCCTGCCCTTGGGCGCGCGGGACCAGTCCGCCCGGACGGTGACCCGTACCTGGCTGTCGACGCGCCCCCTCGTCGCGTCGACGGACAGCCACGGGACCCCGGTCCGGATCTGGTAGTCGAAGGGCGCCGTACCCCGGTTGAAGATCTCGATGTACGGCACCGGTCCACTGGCATACGGACTGAGCGCGGGCAGGGTGCACTCGGCCGTGGCGCCGGGCCACGCCTGGTCGCTGCCGTCGACGGCGACGCCCATCCGGGCCGCCGAGGACGGGCTGATCCGCTTGACCGCGGGGAAGATGACATCGGGGAGGGCCACGTTGTCGATCTCCGGCTGCTGCCAGGGGGCGTTCGGGCCGTACCGTTCCACATCGCCGTAGTCGATGTGCGGCTGAGTCTGGAACCCCTTCCATTTCCCGTCCGCCACACCGTTGTTGAAGCGGTCGGCGAGAGCCTGGTCATCACGGAAGTACGACTCGGTGGCCGAGGCGAGGGAGTCGGTGGCGGCCCTGCCCTGGTCGGCGTAGAGGAGGTTGGTGAACTGCGCCTGGCGCAGGGCGTAGAGGTTGGCGGTCGCCTTGACCGGATAGAGGACGAGTTCGTAGTAGGCGTCCCGCTTGTGCCGCGGCAGGGCGCTGTCGATGCGCTCGGCCGCGGTGGACAGCTCCTGCCATTCCCGCGTGACGCGTTCCATCTCCCGGTAGTTGGTGATGCTGAACGGCGTCGCCTGGTCGTCGTAGACGACGGCGGAGGGGTCCGTGGGCAGGTCCTTGTCCGGGTCCACGGTGATCTTCCGGTTGAGCAACTCCGGCTTGCGCCGGGCCTGTAGACGTCCGTAGGTGTCCAGGACGGCGGCGATGGCGGTGGCCTGCCCGGGGCCGAAGTTGTCGCGCGCATAGCGATACAGCCACTCGGGGAGGTGCTCGGCCGTCCAACGGCCGGGATTCCACGCGTAGTCGAGGAAGAACTGCGTGGGCAGCTCGTTGCTCTTCAGATCACCGGAGTTGACCACCCACAGGCGCCGGATGCCGTAGGTGTAGGCCTGGTTGAGCTGGTCCCAGACGTTGGCCAGGTTCGCGGTGTCGACCCACTTGTAGTTGCGGCCCGCGCCGACGTAGTCGAAGTGGTAGTACAGGCCGTAACCCCCGCTGTGCGGTGGCAGGGACGGGCTCGGGACCAGGCGCAGATTGCCCCAGTTGTCGTCGTTGAAGACCACCGTCACGTCGTCGGGCGCCCGCAGGCCCTGCTCCCAATAGCGCTGGACCTCCTTGTACAGCGTCCACACCTGCGGAGTCTCCCGCGCCGGTCTGCCGGTGATGTCGGCGATGATCTCGCGCTGCGTGGAGACGATGCTCCGCATCAGGTCGATGCCGTCGCCGTCGGGAAGCGCGGTGTCGCCGTTGCCGCGCATACCGAGGGTCACCACGCCCTCGAACCCCTCGGTCACCTTGCGGCGGATGCCCTCCGCCCAGTACGCCTTGATGGCCTCGGCGTTGTGCCGGAAGCTCCACTCGCCCGTGCCGCCGTAGGGGTCGTGGCCCGGAGTGACGACAGTGCCCTCGCTGTCGCGCACGGCGGGTACGGCGTGCCGGTTCCACTCCTCGATGCCGCGCATCATGGGTGCCTCGTGGGAGGTGCCCATGACGATGCCGTACGCCGTCGCGGTGGCGTGGTTGCGCGGATCGTCCTCGGCGAAGGCGCGCCCCCACACCGCGGGCCAGAGGTAGTTGGCCTTCAGCCGCAGCATCAGCTCGAAGACCTTGGCGTAGAAGGCGTGGTTGAAGCCGCCCGGGTAGCCCTCGGCGAGACCGGGGCCGAAGTGGTCCGGCGCCCAGGTGCCCAGCGCGGGGTTCTCGTCGTTGATGAAGAAGCCGCGGTACTTGACGGCGGGTGTGCCCTGGGTGTGGCGGCCGGGCAGGACATGGAGCAGGTCCTGGTGGCTCGGGGTGGCGTCGGCCCACCAGTACCAGGGCGAGACACCGATGCCCCGGCTGACGTCGTAGATGCCGTAGACGGTGCCGCGTTGGTCGCTGCCCGCGATCACGAACGCGCGGTCGATGCCGGGCAGCGGATGGTCCACCACCTGCTCCAGGGAGGTCTCCCATCGACCGGCGATCCCGGTCACGTCCAGCTTGCCCGCCGCCACCAAGGCGTCGATCAGCGGGCTCTTGCCGAGAGTGCCGACGAGAACGACCTCGCGGCGGCCGGTCGGGAGGTCGTGGGTGTCGTGGGAGAGGCCGGGTCGGACACCCGTGACCCGCTGGAGGTCGTCCCGCAGATCCCCGACCGCGCGGACGACGCCCGGGTGGTCGGCGGCGCTGACCACGAGGGGGGTGGCCGTGCCGTGCTCGACGAGCGGGAAGGTGCCGGGACCGCGCGAGGTGGTGATGTACGCGCCGGGGTCGGTGGGCCGCGCCGGTCTGTCGGACGCGCCCGCCCAGGCGGGGCTCGATGTGCCCACTACGGAGGCGACGGGTGCGGCCAGGGCGGTGAGTCCGGCTCCGAGGGCCAGCGCCGTCCGCCTGCTCGGACCGCGGCTGTCATCGGCCGCCGATGCATGGGAGGCGTCGGGCGGTGGGGTGGTGGGTCTGCGCCGCGCGGAATCCATGCCGTCCTCCATGAGACCGGGAAGCCCCTTCGACTGCCGACCGCCCAGGGCCGTTCGCGGGTGTGCTCTGCGTGGGTGTGCCGTGTGTGGGTGCTCCGGCAGGAGCGGCTGCCGGAAGGTCTCGATGCGGGGAAGGCCTTCGAGGACGGTCCGCGCACCGGGGTGGAGCGTCGAGGAGCATCGAAAGGGGCCGATACGTCTTCCGGAAAGTTTCCGGAAGTTGTCGCGAAACGTTAGGGTCGGGCCGACTGCCCGTCAACCCCCGCAGCATCAACTGCCGTACGCCGTAGCAGGGTTGGCGTACGAGACACGAGGGACGGCGTCGCAGCGCACGGCCTTGGCGATCGGCGATTGCCTATGCTGAGAGAGCGCAGGCGAGGAGGCAGGGATGACAGCACAAGGCGCGGGCCGCGTCACGATCGCGGACATCGCCCGGGAGGCGGGGGTGTCTCTGCCGACGGTCTCCCGGGTGCTCAACGGGCGCGCCGATGTGTCCCCTTCGACCCGCCGCCGGGTCGAGGAGCTGCTGGCCCACCACGGCTACCGGCGTCGCGGCGCCCAGGCCGGAAGCCGGGCGGAACTGATCGATCTGGTCTTCAACGACCTCGACAGCCCCTGGGCCGTGGAGATCCTGCGCGGTGTGGAGGACGTGGCGCATGCCGCCGGTCTGGGCACGGTGGTCTCCGCGGTGCACCATCGCAGTACGTCGGCCCAGCAGTGGCTGGTCAACCTGAGAGCGCGGGCCTCCGACGGCGTCATCCTGGTGACCTCGGACCTGGCCCCCGAGCTGTACCCCGAGTTGAGCCGCCTGGGCGTGCCCACCGTCATCATCGACCCGGCGGGCGTACCCACCTTCGGCATACCGACGATCGGCGCCATGAACTGGGCCGGAGGCCGCAGCGCCGTCGAGCATCTGCTCTCGCTCGGGCACCGCCGCATAGGTGTCATCACCGGGCCGCCGACGCTGCTGTGCAGCCGGGCCCGCCTGGACGGGTACCGGGCGGCGCTGGAGTCGGCCGGTGTGGAGATCGACGACCGGCTCGTCCGGCAGGGGGACTTCTCCCACGAGGCTGGGTTCGGCTCCGGCACCGAGCTGATCGGCCTCGCCGACCCGCCGACCGCGATCTTCGCGTCCAGCGACCAGATGGCGCTCGGCGTCTACGAGGCCGCCCGGCAGCACGATCTGCGCATCCCGGACGACCTCAGCGTGGTCGGCTTCGACGATCTGCCCCAGGTCCAGTGGTCCCCGCCGCCGCTGACGACGGTCCGTCAGCCGCTGGACGAGATGGGTCAGGTCGCGGCCCGTACGCTGCTGCGGCTGATCCAGGGCGAGACCCTGGAGAGCCCCCACGTCGAACTCGCGACCCGCCTGGTCGTCCGCAGCAGCACGGGACCCGCGCGCCCCACTGGGTAGGGTCGTGGGTCACCGAGCTGGAGGGGCAGGGGTATGACCACCGAGATCGTGATCGCGCAGACGACCGTCGACGACGAGGACCGGGCGAAGGCGCTGGCCCAGGGCGCGGTCGAGCGCCGGTTGGCGGCGTGCGCACACATCGACGCGCCCCTCACGGCCGTCTACCGGTGGCAGGGCGCGATCGAGACCGCGCGGGAATGGCGCGTCTCGTACAAGACCACCACGGACCGGCTCCCGGCCCTCGCGGCCTGGGTGACGGAGAAGCACCCGTACGACGTGCCGGAGTGGATCACGCTCCCCGTGACCGGAGGTTCCGAGGCGTATCTGTCCTGGGTCGCCGAGGAGACGGCGGCCTCCTAGCGTCGGGACGCGCGGTCACAGTGTCGCGGTGAAGGAGTTCCATGGCTGACATGACACCGTTCCGCGCGGCGGTCGCGGCATGGGCGGCCGGTGGCCTCGACGGCGAACCCCTGCGCGAGTCGGCCGAGCGGTCGTCCGTCCGGACGGTCGTCCTGCTCGAAGGTCCGAGCGACGTCGCCGCGGTCGACACGCTCGCCGAGCGTCGTGGCCGGAACCTGGCGGCCGAGGGGGTCTTCAACTGCTGCTCTTCAAAGTCGGGTGAGTGAGCGTAACCATGTATGAGTGAGTGTCGTTGTCAGGGTATGAATCTCACGGAATGGGCGAGGACGCAGGGTGTGCATCCGCAGACCGCGTATCGCTGGTTCCGTGAGGGGACGTTGCCGGTACCGGCTCAACGGGTCGGCCCGCGCACGATTTTGGTGAACGTGGGCGTCAGCGCCGCGCGCGAGGCGATCGGCGGGCTGGGCCTGTATGCCCGTGTCTCCTCTCATGACCAGAAGACCGACTTGGAAGGGCAGGTCGCCCGGCTGTCCCTGTGGGCGGCGCGGGCTGGGCACCGGGTGGTGCGCGTGGAGGCCGAGATCGCATCCGGTATGAACGGCGCCCGCCCCAAAGTCAAGCGGCTGCTGGCTGATCCGGATGTGACCACGGTGGTGGTCGAGCACAGGGACCGGCTGGGCCGGATGAACACCGAACTGGTCGAGGCCGCCCTGGCCGCGCATGGCCGCCGCCTCGTGGTCCTTGATGACGGCGAGGCCGAAGACGACCTGGTGCGCGACATGGTGGAGGTGCTGACCTCGTTCTGTGCTCGCCTGTACGGTCGTCGGTCGGCGAAGAACCGAGCCCGAAAGGCATTGGAGGCCGCCGAGCATGGCTGACTCCACACTGCGCACGATCGAGGCGCCGTTCGTTGCGCCGGGCCCGTCCGGGGTGGCGATCCGCACCAGCATCAAGGGCATGTCCCAGCGCGACCGTGAGGTGCTGCCCCTGGTGGGCGCACACCTGGGTTCGCTGGCTTGTGCCGACCTCAAGGCACGTTGCCGGGCGGGTACCGACCACGACAGTGACCAGTGGGCGGAGCGCAAGCGGGCCCTGACCGAGGAGTCGTCCTCCCGCTGGGCCGGGAGCATCACGAAGGCCACCCATAACCAGTGGGGCCTCTCGCGCCGTGCCCAACTCGCCCATATCCACAACCTCGAGGCCGCAGTGCGTGCGCACGATCACGCACCGCCTGTCCCAGCCAGTCGGGGAGAAGGGCACGAAGCGGGCGCCGGGCGGCTACCGCACGAAGCAGGAGTGGTTCCAAAAGACCCGGCGGCTGCATGTACTGGAAGACCGGCTGGAACGCGAGCGGTCCGACCGCGAGGCTGGTGTCGTACACGTGGTGCGGGGCGGGAAGCGACTGGCTCGCAACCGGCACAATCTGGAAGCTTCCCAGCTCACCGAGTACGAGTGGCGCAGGCGCTGGGATGCCGAACGCTGGTTCCTCCAGGCAGACGGGGAGTCGGGGAAGCGTTCCGGGAACGAGACCATCCGCGTCAGCTCTGACGGCGAGGTCGACATCAAGCTCCCGGCTCCACTGGCGTACCTGGCCAACGCCCCGCGCGGCCGGTACATGCTCGACGGCCGGATCATCTTCAGGCACCGCGGCGAGGAGTGGGCCGACCGCGTATCGGCGAACCGTGCCGTCGCCTACCGCATCCACCTGGACGTGGACCGGGGCCGCTGGTACCTCACCGCTTCATGGACGATCCCTCCGGTCCAGACCGTTTCCCTGGCCGTGGCCAGGGAGAACGGGCTCATCGGTGTGGACACCAACGCCGACCACTTCGCAGCGTGGCGTCTGGATGAGCGCGGCAACCCGACAGGAGAGCCCCGCCGATTCCTCTACGACCTCGACGGGCCGGCCACCTACCGGGACGCCCAGGTCAGGCACGCCCTCACCCGTCTCCTTCACTGGGCACGGCGTGAAGACGTCTCCATCGCAATCGAGGACCTGGACTTCGGCATGGAGAAGACACGGGAGAAACACGGCCGCAGGAAGCGGTTCCGCAAGCTGATCTCCGGCATGCCCGTCGCCAGACTGCGGGAACGGCTCGTGTCCATGGCCACCGAACTCGGCATCAGCATCGTCGTCGTCGACCCCGCCTACACCTCCCGCTGGGGCGCCGAACACTGGCAGAAACCCCTCAGCAGCAAGTACCGCAAGACCACCCGCCACGACGCCGCAGGCGTCGCGATCGGGCGACGCGCCCTCGGGTACCGCATCCGGCGACGGACGGCACCGCCCCCACACGACCAGAGAGATCGTGTGGGGCATCGGACCGCCCAGGCCGGACACGACACCCGCGGGCGTGAGGAAACCCGCCCCCGCATCCCCGGACCACGGACACGATCCGTGTCACCGGACGCGGCGAGAACGCGGGTGACCAGCGCATCCACAACCGTTCGGGATACGCCAGTTGACCAGGTTCGGGTCCAAGACTCACTCCTGCTCACTGATTAGGAACGGTCTGCGTCCTGTCCATGGGCGGTGCGATGAGCGTCGGCCGCTTCGCCCGGCTCCTCGGACCGTCCGGCTGCGGGCTGCGCCTGACCGGGCTCTGCGATGCGCGGGAACGCGACTACTACGCGCGAGGCTGGGAGCGAGCCGGTGCGGATCCTTCGGAGTTCTTCGTCTGCGAGGCGGACCTGGAGGACGAGTTGATCCGCGCGCTGGGCGTGGACCTGGTGACGGAACTCGTCCGGGCGGAGGGCGATCTGCGCCCGCTGCGCACCTTCCTGCGCCAGCCCGCGCAGCGGGAGCGCACCGCGGGGCAGCAACTGCGGCGCTTCTTCGGTACGAAGAAGGGGCGAAAGGTTCATTACGGTCGCGTGCTCGCGGAGGCGCTCACCCCCGATCGCGTACCGGCGCCGCTGTCCGGCCTGTTCGCTGTCCTCTGACGCACATCCCTTCGGTGTGCCTCTCTCTGACACGCGCATCGCCGTTCTCGGGCTCGCATCCCAGAGAACCTCAAAGAACTCCCAAGAACCCCCCAAGAGGAGGAGCCCGTTCCGGGTGAGTTAGGTTAGGCATGCCTAAGTAACTCGTTCGGAGGTGGACCATGTCCGCTGATTTCCTGCTGCCCTCAGCTCCCACCCGGCGCACCGCCCTGCGCGGCATCGGTGCCGGCGCTTTCGTGCTCGCCGGAGCGGGCGCCCTCGGTGCCTGTTCCTCCCGGGAGGTCACGGACAAGTCCGGAGCCACCGCGGGGGCCGGCTTCACCATCACCGACCAACGCGGCAAGAAGGTGGCGTTCGACAGACCCGTGCGGCGGATCGCCACCGCGATCATCCCGTCGCCGTCGATGATCGCCGCCGTCGACGGCTCGTACGACCGCATCGTCGGCATCAACGAGTCCACGCTCCAGGCCAACAAGGAAGGCATCTTCGGCACGCTCTTCCCCGAGTCGAAGAAGACCGCCACCATCGCGGGCGCCGACTTCGTCCCGAACGTGGAGACCACGCTCTCGCTCAAGCCCGACGTGGTCATCCAGTGGGGCGACATGGGTAACGAGGTCATCGCCCCGTTGGAGAACGCGGGCTTCAAGGTGATCGGCCTCACCTACGGCACCCAGGAGCAGATGGAGACCTGGCTCGACGTCTTCGGGACGCTCGTCGGCAAGAAGAAGCGCGCCGCAGGGCTCGTCACCTGGATGCACGACGAGGACAAGGCGATCCGCTCCCTGGTCGCACCGCACACCAAGAAGCGCACCGAGGTGCTCTACCTGCGCACCGCCGCCGACGGCTGGACCACCGTCAACAAGTCCCACTACATGAACCACTGGACCGACATCGCCGGTGGCGTCAACGTCGCCCGCGACGAGGCCACCGGCACCCCGCAGGTCTCCGTCGAGCAACTGCTCACCTGGGACCCGGAAGTCGTCTTCCTCTCCGGCTTCGACACCACCACCCCCGCCGACCTCTACGCCGACAAGAAGCTGGCGGGCCTGCGCGCCGTCCGCGCCCGCCGCGTCTACAAGATCCCGCTGGGCGGCTACCGTTGGGACCCGCCGTGCTGCGAGTCCCCGCTGATGTGGCGCTGGGTCGCCCAGATCCTCCACCCGCAGCTCGCCACCCGGCTCGGCCTGCGCGACCGGATCGAGAAGACCTTCGACCACCTCTACGGCTACTCGATCTCGCGCGGCCAGATCGACAGCGTGCTGCACCTCGACATGAACAGCGAGAGCGCCGGCTATGACGGCTTCCGCGCCTGACCTCACGGCGGCGCCCGGCCCGCGGACACCCCAGGCGGAACAGCGGGAAGCCGGTGCCCGTCGCCGACGCCTCGGTGTCCCGCTGCTCGCCGCCCTCACCCTGCTGATCGCCCTCACCGCGCTCGCGGTCGGCCGTTACGTCGTCCCCCTCAACGAGGTCGTGCGGCTGATCGCCGGGCAGTTCCTCCCCGTCGACCGGACCTGGACCGGCACCGAGGAGACGGTCGTCCTCGATGTACGGCTGCCCCGGGTGCTGCTGTCGCTGCTGGTCGGCGGAGGCCTCGCGCTGGCGGGCGCCGCCCTGCAAGGTGTCTTCCGCAATCCGCTGGTCAGCCCGGATGTCATCGGGGTGGCCTCCGGCGCGTCCTTCGGCGGGGTGCTCGCCATGCTGCTGGGCATCGGCTCGTTCGGCGTGGTCACCGGCGCCTTCGGGTTCGGTCTCCTCGCCCTCGCCGTCGTCATGCTGATCGGACGCCTGGGCGGGGGCAGCCCGATCCTGATGATCGTGCTGGGCGGCACCGTCACCGCCGCCTTCTTCAGCGCGCTCGTCTCCTTCGGCAAGTACGTGGCCGACCCCGAGTCCCAACTGCCCTCCATCGTCTTCTGGTTGCTCGGCTCCCTGTCCACCGCCACCTACGCCAAGGCCGTCACCGCCGCCGTCCCGGTGCTGCTCGGCACCATCGTGGTCCTCGCCCTGCGCTGGCGGCTGAACGTCCTCTCGCTGGGCGACGAGGACGCCACCGCGCTCGGTGTGTCACCGCGGCTGACCCGCGGGGTGCTCCTGTGCGCCGTCGCCCTGATGACGGCCGGAGCGGTCGCCGTCGCCGGACTCGTCGGCTGGGTCGGCCTCGTCGTGCCCCACCTGGCCCGCCTGGTCACCGGCAGTGACCACCGGGTGCTGCTGCCCGCGGCGTTCCTCATCGGCGGCGCCTACCTCACCGTCATCGACACCCTCTCCCGGACGCTGACCGCCTCCGAGATGCCGCTCGGCATCCTCACCGCGATCATCGGCGCCCCGTTCTTCATCGTCCTGCTCGCCAGGTCGCGCGACCGGATGTGGTCCCAGTGAGCAGAACCGACCCGCCCCGCGCCGAGGCCCCGGCGGACCGCACACAGGCTGCCGCCTCCGCCGAACCGGTCATCGAGGCCCGCGCGTTGGGCCACCGCTACACCAAGGACCGGTGGGTCTTCCGAGGCGTCGACGTCACCGCCCACCGCGGCCGGGTGTTGGGCGTCCTCGGCCCCAACGGCCGTGGCAAGTCGACCCTGTTGCGCGTCCTCGCCGGACTCACCCGGCCCACCGAGGGCGGTGTCACCGCGCGCGTCCCGGTCGCGTACGTACCGCAGTCCCACGCCTCGCCGTTCGCCTACTCCGTCACGGACATGGTGCTGATGGGCCGCTCCCGGCACGTCAAGGCGTACGCCACCCCCGGCCGCCGCGACCGTGCCCTCACCGCCGAGGCGCTGGAGCGCGTCGGCATGGCCCATATGGCCGACCGCTCGTACGCCGAACTGTCCGGTGGCGAACAGCAGATGACACTGATCGCGCGAGCGCTCGCCGCCGAGTGCCAGGTGATGATCCTCGACGAACCGGTCTCCGCGCTGGACCTGCGCAACCAGGCCCGGGTACTGACTCTCCTCCAGGAACTCACCGCCTCCGGTCTCGGCATCGTCCTGACCACACACCACCCGGACCACGCCCTGCACCTCGCCGACGACGCGGTCCTGGTGCTCGGCCCCGACGACGTCCGTACCGGTCCGGCCGCCGAACTCCTCGACGCCGCCGCCCTGTCCGAGCTGTACGGCATCCCCGTCACCACGGCCCGGGTCGAGGGTCCCCGCGGCCCCCGGGCCACCGTCGTCCCCGACCTCGGCCCCACCCGTACCGACCTGTCCCCCTCTCTCCAGGAGGCCTCCGCATGAGTACCGTCCGCCTCGTCACCATGGGCCGGCCCATGGGCGTACCCGAGTGGCAGACCGCCGAACCGCTCGATGTGTACGACCTGTCCGAAGAGTTGCTGCTGAGCGGAGAGATCAAGGGGCTGTCGATCTCGAACAACATCGACCAGATCTTCCTTGAGCGCCGGGCGCCCCTGCTGGAGAGGTTCGTGCGCGAGGGCGGCCGGGTCCTGGTCAACGGGCATGTCGTGCGCCCGTACCTGCCCGGTCTCTCCCCGTGGCGCGCGCTCGACCACCACGGCCCGGACGATCTGCGCATCAGCCCGGTCACCCCGCACCCCGTCTTCGAAGGCGTCGACCACCTCGAACTCCTCTACCGTACGGGCGTTCCCGGCACCCCGACCGGTGCGGACCTCGCGCGCCTCGGCGTGGCCGGGTTCTACGGCCGCGGCTACCACGCGCGCGTACCCGAGGACGGCACCGTCCTCAACGGCATCGGCCCGCACGCCCTGCCGATCGACATCCTCTACCCGCTCGGCGAGGGCTTCGTCATGGCCCACGCCGGCAACGACCTGTTCATGTTCAGCGACCCCGACCGGTCCACCCGGACGCTCGGACCCCGTCTGCACGCCTGGCTGGAGGGCACCCTCTGATGTACCGACTCGGATTCCTGCACGGCGGCTCCTTCAGCCAGTTGACCACCCTCGCCGATCCGGCGGTCCAGGTCTGGCGGCCCCGTGACATCTACCTTCCGGACGCCACCGAGGGCGACTTCGACGGCCTCGACACCCTCATCGTCTCCGACCGGCTGCACCCCGGGCTGCTGACCAATGTCGTGCCCTGGATACGCGCGGTCGCCGAGCGCGGCGGCACGGTCGTCGTCCTCGGTGAGAACGGCACCCTGGACTGGCTCCCCGGACTGCGCGGATTCCGGCCCGCCGAGACCAACTTCTGGTGGTGGCGCACCCCCGGCGGCGACAACGGCGTCCGCCGCTCCGGCGACGGCCACGAGGCCTGGGACCACCTCACCGAGCGCGCCGTCCGCTGGCACTACCACGGACTCCTCGAACCCCCGGTCGGCGCAACGGCGTTGGCGTACACGGACCTGGAGCGGGACGGCGATCCCGCCACCCAGCAGGTCCTCCTCTACGAGGACCGCGTCTCCACCCCCGGCCGCCTGATCGTGACCACGATGGACCCGGTCTACCACCACGGCTCCCGCTTCATGCCGGGCGCCACACAACTCCTGCTCGGCCTGCTCCGCTGGACCGGCACCACGTCCCCGGCACACCTCAACTGAGGAGCAGGGCAGGGGAGTTGGAGGAGGCTCTCGCAAGTGACGGTAATCAGCGGACAATTCGCTTGATCGCCGCTGTGGGGAGTGGAAGGCTGACGCGCGGTCTGTGATCGCGCAGACGGACTCACGGTGAGGAACGACAGCCCCTGATCCCGGCACCCCACAGCGGCTGCCGCCGACACGCCTGCCCAAGCACACCGAGCCCTCCTGGGCTCAACTGTCCTCCTCATGAGGTGCCCACCATGGACATACAGGTCCAGAACTTCGCCGTCGCCCACCGTCGCCGCCGTCCCGCGGTCGTCGAGGTCGGCGGCTTCGTCGCGGGCTTCACCCCCGACACCGACAGCCCCTACTTCAACTACGCGACCCCACTGCCCGGTTCGGAGCCGTCCGACCGGGACGTGGCAGCCCTGGTCGAGGTCTTCCGGGAGCGCGGCCTGCTGCCCCGGCTGGAGTTCGCGCCGAACGCGGCGCCGCGCGTGGAGCCCGCGCTACGAGCGGCGGGCTTCGCCACCGAAGCGGTGCACGAGTATCTCGTCTGCACACCCGCGACCTTGACGCCCCCTCAGTTCTCCGACGGCGCACCGCCCGTGGACACCCCCACCACGGACGAGGAGTACGCCGCCCTGGACGCCGCGCTCGCCGAGGCGTTCGGCGAACCCATCGCGTCCTCCGCGGCGGGGGTCGCCCGGCTGCGGCGCGTCCAGGAGGGCGGCGGGGCCGTGCGCTTCGTCCGCGCGCCCGACGGCGGTTGTGCCGGTGGGGCGTCCTGTTCCGCCGTGGCCGAGGACACCGCCGAGCTGTCCGGTGTCGGGACCCGTCCGGCCTACCGCGGCCGGGGTATCGCCGCCGCGGTCACCGCCGCGTTGACCGACGCCATGTTCGCCCAAGGGGCGGGCTCGGTATGGCTGGAGTACTCCGGCGACGGATCCCGCCGCGTCTACGAGCGGATCGGCTACCGGCCGCAGGGCAAGCGCCTCTACCTCTCCCTGCCTCCGGAGCGGCGGCCCTGACCGTACGGCGGGGGCGCGTCAGATACGGAAGAGCGAGCCGACGAACTCCGTCAGCAGCCGCTCCTTGAGTCTGGCGGGCAGCGCGTCCAGCAGGGCCAGTACCGGCGCCATCCGCGACGGCAGGCCCTGCGCGTCCCCGCCGAGTCCGGCGAAGGCCAGGATCCCCGCCACGTCCTCCGGTGTGAGGGCGTCGGGGTCGAGCCCGGCGGCCAGGTCGATCACCGCCGGGTCCACGGTCACCGGGTCGCTCGCCCGCGCGACCGCCACCGACGCGGCCAGGTCCGTGAGCAGCGGTCCGACCCGGTCGCTGGTCGCCGGGGTCAGCGTCAGATGCAGGTTCGGCGGCAGGCCGTCGTAGGAGAGCTGCGGCTGGAGGTACCAGCCGCGCTCCCGCATCTCGTCCGCCACCTGGAGCACCCGCCCCGTATCGGGTGTGCCGTCGGGGCCGTACACCGTGAACGCGACCAGGCTGCCCGCCGGTTCGCCGAGTACGCCGACGCCGCCCAGGGCGCGCAGGCCGGGCAGCAGTCGGTCGGCGGCCAGCGCCACACGGCGGGCCAGCGCGGTGTACCCGTCGTCGCCGAGGTGGTGCAGCACCGCCCACGCCTGGGCCAGCAGCCCACCGGACTTGGTGCCCTGCGCGGTGGGGTTGACCACCGGATAGCCGGGCCAGCCGGCATGCGCGAAGTACTGATGGCGGCGCAACCCGTCGTCCCGGTACAGGACGACCGAGGCGCCCTTGTCGGCATACCCGTACTTGTGCAGGTCCACCGAGAGCGAAGTGACACCCGGCACAGACAGGCCGAACGGCTCAACGGGACGGCCCAGTTGAGCAAGGAACGGCAGGTACCAGCCGCCGATGCACGCGTCCACATGACACAGCACACCCCGCCGCGCGGCAGCCGCCGCGATCTCGGCCACCGGATCCAGCACCCCGTGCGCGTACGACGGAGCGGACGCGACCACCAGGACGGTCCGGTCGCTGATCGCGTCGGCGACGGCCGCCGCGTCGGCCCGGAACGTCACCGGGTCGACCGGGACCACCGCCGTCTCGACCCCCAGGTAGTGGGCCGCCTTGTGGAAGGCCGCGTGGGCCGTCGACGGCAGGACCATCCGCGGCGCGGTCACCCCGCGCACGGCACGGGCGTGGTCGCGGGCCGTCTTCACGGCCAGCAGGATCGACTCGGTGCCGCCACTGGTGAACGTGCCCTGCGCGCCGGGCGCCCCGAGAACCGCGGACACGGCGCCCACCACGTCGTTCTCCAGGCGGGCCACGCTCGGGAAGACCGTCGGGTCAAGGCCGTTGACCGTGGCGAACACCCCGTACGCGGCGGCGGCCAGCTCGTCCACCTCGGGCCGCCCGGCGTCGTAGACGTAGGCGAACGTCCGGCCGCCCCGGGTCGGCGCGTCCCCGGCGCGCAGGCCGCGCAGTTCGGCCAGCAGCTCCTCGGCCGACCGGCCCGTGGGCAGGCCGGGCGCGGGACGCTCGGTGGCCTCGGCAGCACGCTCACGGGGCACGGTCAGTTCCTCTCGGTCGCTTCGGGCGAGGTATCGGGGCCGAGGCGCGCGGACGCGCGTCGCCCATAGCCGACGCGTACCGTGCGGGGCGGCCCAGGTCCGCCCTCCGTCTCGCCCGCGCTCGTGGTGTCGGCCCTGCCGAGGGCGCTCATGCCTCTTCCTCGGTCGGCGACGGATCGTCCGGGTCCGTCATCACCAGCGCCGCCAGGTCGAGGAAGGCGTTGGCCGTACGGGTCTTGAGCCGGGAGAGGTGGAACGCGTGCCCGGACGCCAGATGGGGGTCGAAGGGGACGACGACCAGGTCCCGGTGGCGTTCCAGAAGCCCGGAGCGGGCGAGCACGGACGCGGGCTCGTTGCTCACGGTCCGGCTCACGGTGACCACCGCGCTGTCGGCCAGCCCGCCCCACCCGCGGTCCCGCAGCCCGTCCAGGAGCCCGGCGACGGGGTCGTCCTCGTGCGGGAGCGAGGTGCACACGACCAACTGATCGGTGTGCTGGAGCACGGTGTCCGCCATGTCGTCGAAGCGCTCCGCCGCCCAGTCGATCAGCACGATGGGGTAGTATCGGGCCGCCAGGGACAGGATGTGCCGGTACTCGTCGGCGTACGCCGCACTCGACGTGGCCCGCAGCGCCCGGTGGGCCAGCACATGCAGACCCGAGGGCAGGATGCTCGTGCTGCGCCACACCTCCTCGTACGGAGCGTCCGGCGCCAGCCGGGTCAGCGTGCGCGGGGTCGAGGAGGCGTTCGGCGGCAGATGGCTGTGCAGATCTCCGGTGTACGGCGCCCCGTCCAGCGCCAGCGCCGCCTGCTGACGCAGCGCCACGAAGAGCGAACCGAGGACGACCGTCGTGGTGAGCCGCCCGGAGTGAGGGCGCGCCCCGACGAGCGTGATCCGGCGGCTGTGCCGCAGTCGGCGGTGCGCCAGCGCCAGCCTGTGGTCGCGTGCTGTCCGGTCGAAGTAGCCGAAGGAGGGCGGTCGGGGCGGCTCGCTGTCCCGCCTCGGTACCCGTACCTCCCCTCTGGTGCGGCCGGTGACCGGTTCGCTCGGCGGCGCTGCCGTAAGGTCCGCCGGGCCCGGTGTCAGCGCGGGCGGCGCCACGCGCGTGCGAGACACGTCGGGTGCGTCGGCGTCCGGTGCGGGCCGCGCCCTGCCCTCCAGCGCTGCCGCGAGCGCCACGTACTGGGCGAGCTTGTCGGCCACCTCACCGGCCGCCGGACGTACCGCCGGATCGGAGTCCAGGCAGCGCAGGACGAGTTCGCGAAGCTGCTGCCAGGTGTCGCCCGACCACAGGTGCATGCCCTCGGGCAGGCCGTGCGGCGGCACCCGGGGAAGGCTGCTGACCAGCCGGAGGAGTTCACCGAGGGCCCTGATGTTGTCTTCCTTGGTGGGCGGGGCCCCGGCGCCGTGGTACTCGCCGTCGACGGCGCAGTCCGACAGCCCGGTCAGCAGCACCGTCCGCCGCAGCACCACGACCGAGTCCGCCGCCAGATCGGCGGGGACCAGTTCGTTGAGATGGCAGATGCTCAGCGCGGTGGCCAGGTGGAAGCCGAGCTGGAGGCTGGTGAGCAGGTCGAAGGCGCTCGTCCGGTCGGGACCGACGTAGCTCAGCAGATCGCTCAGGCGGGGCGGCTGGGCGGTGGTGGCGTCGATTGAAGGGAAGAGCCGTACCGCGATCCAGGCGGGGCGGCCGTCCAGGTCGGCGTTGAGCAGTTCGGGGGCGTACCGGCCGCCCATCCGCCGTAGGGCCTCCGCCTCGGTGGCCAGCAACTGAGCTGCAGACAGCGGGAGTTCGGGCCGTACAGTGCGCACCGCCACCTCTCCGAGGCGCGGTGCGTGGCCGAGATAGACGATCGTACGGCGGCCCGGCCGGCGCCCGCGCAGCGTGTACGGGCCGAGCAGGACCGGGTCCTGGGCGGTGAGTTCGTGCCAGACCGGCGGCCGGACCACCCGCTGCGGTGGCTCGGGGACGGTGGCCGGGGTCGGCGGGCGGATCCCGAACCGGTGCATCAGCCGTTGCTCCACGGCGGTGAAGGCGGACGATCCGCTCGGCAGCCGGTCCGTACCGTCCGGGTGGGCGAGCCAGGCCGGGAAGTCCGGGGACCGGCCCGCCAGTTGCTCCAGACGGCGACCGATCCGGCGGCTCGTGCGCACCAGTTCGCCGCTGGGGACAGCGTCGAGCAGGGCCGTCTTGGACTCCTCGGTGAAGTCGAAGACGCGATGCTTGGCGGGCAGCGGTCCGGGGACCGGCGCCGGGCGGGGACGCACCAGGCCGCCGAGGAAGACCTCGGCCAGATGAGCGGTGCCCGCCTGCCAGGGCACCGCGGACTGCACCAGCCGCATCACCGGCACGGTCAGCGGGGAGACCGCGGCGAGATGAGCGGCGAGCCGATAGGCCTCGGGGGAGGCCGCGTCCCGGAAGTGCTGGAGGCTGCCCACCTGGCGGGAGGCGAGCGGGGCGTGCTGCCGGGGCCGGGTCAGCAGGGGGAGCCGCACGGTGGTGCCCGGTGAGGTCAGCAACTCACTCCAGGCGCGCAGGGAACCGGCGGTCGGCTCCAGCACCGGGACGGGCAGACCGGTGAACTCGATGGGGAGGACGGGGTCGCTGATCCGCCAGGCCGTGCCCGCGCCGCCGGGCCTGCGGGTGGTGGCCTGCCAGCGGTCGGCCTGGATGCCGGAGCCGTCCCACAGCGCGGGCGGCAGCGTGTGCAGGATCGCCACCGGGCCGTTCTCCGCCCAGGTCAGCAGGGCGTCGTGGACCGCGCCGCTGCGCCAGCCGGAGCCCATGCCGTCGCTCACGACGAAGACCAGGGTCTGCCCGGAGGGGTCGACCAGCGCGGAGGGCGACAGCACGGAGCTGTGCGGGTCGAACGGATGGCCGCGCAGCGTCGGGCCGCCGGGGGTGCGGGTGTCGAGGCCGCGGACCTGGATGGAGCGGAAGGCACCGATGCGCTGGAGGGTCGTGAGCAACTCGGCGGTGAGCCGGTGCCACAGCAGCATGGACAGGCCGTCGTCGACCACCAGGACGAGGTTCAGCCAGCGCTCCTGACGCGGCCGGAGCACGACATCGGGCAGCCGGGTCTCGGCGAGCTGGGCGGCCGTGGCCGCCTCGTCCACCTCGTGCAGCCGAGGGTGGGGCCGTTTGCGCTTCAGCGCTCGCAGCGCCCGCCCGATGGCCAACTCCTCGCGCAGGGCCTTCTCTTCCGGGACCAGCAGGGGCAGCGCCGACGGGCCCGGGTCCGGGGCCGACGGGGGCGGTGTGGTCGGCAGGTCGGGCAGGCGCGGGAGTCGCGGTGCGGCGTGCAGCTCCGGCCGTGTCAGCGGGGGCAGTTCGGGGCCGGACCGCGGGGTGTCCGGTTCCTCGTCCTCGTCCGGGCGCTCGTCCGGTCGCGGTGGCTCCGGGGGCGCGGGCGGGGCCGAAGGCGCCGTGCGGCGCGACAGCCGTGGCAGGGGCAGGTCCTGGCCGTCCCGCGGCAGGCGCCCGGCCAGCCACAGCATGTCCAGCACCTCCTGCGGATCAGGGTCGTAGCCGACACCCTTCAGTACCCGCAGGAGCGCGCCGAGCCGGTCGCCCTCGCGCTCTCCCCACGGTGCGGGCACGGCTCAGACCGTTCCCGTGAGCTGGTGCAGGACGGCGTCCAGCAGCCCGTCGGCGTCCAGGTCCACGCCACCCGTGCGCAGGAACACCGCGTTGAGGAGTTGGTCGGTGGCGAGTTCACCAGGGGCGCGGCGGCGCAGGAACGCCTGGAGCAGGTCGTCCACGTCCGGCAGGATCTCCGGTCCGAGATGCGCGGCGACGATGGACCGCAGCCGCTCCTCGTCGGGCATCGGCAGATCGAGCCGGATACAGCGGCG
This sequence comes from Streptomyces sp. NPDC104371, assembly GCF_055583785.1. Lineage (NCBI taxonomy): Bacteria > Bacillati > Actinomycetota > Actinomycetes > Kitasatosporales > Streptomycetaceae > Streptomyces > Streptomyces sp. NPDC104371. The sequence continues at coordinate 936,000 of NZ_JBVJNF010000001.1, read as the reverse complement.
CAGGAAGGCGGGCGGGAAGTCGCGTTCGCCGTTGCTGGTGATGATGACGACAGGGAACTCGGCGCACTCCACGCGGCCCTGACGCACCGTCACAAGACCGCGGTGGTCGGCCGTCAGCACGTCCACCTCGGCCGACTCCTCGGGCAGCCGGGCGAGTTCGGGAATCTCGAAGACGCCCTCCTCGAACACCGTCAGCAGATCGTTGGGCAGGTCCACGTCCCCCTTGTCCATCTCGTCCACGAGCAGGGCGCGCGGGGTGCGGTGCGGGGCGAGCGCGGTGCCGAGCGGGCCGAGCCGGATGAACGTGCCGATGGAGGGTTCCGCCTCGCCCCGGTCCCGGCTCAGCGTGGTCTCCCGCAACCGCCCGATCGCGTCGTACTGGTAGAGCGCCTCGTGCACGCTGGAGCGGCTGTTGACCGGCCAGCGCAGCAGTTCGCCGAGGCTCAGCTCATGCGCCACCGCGCGGGCCAGTGAGGACTTGCCCGTGCCCGCCGGGCCGGTCACGAGCAGCGGGCGGCGCAGATGCAGGGCCGCGTTGACGATGTCCGCGTGCTCTGGCGCGACCAGATAGGGCAGTGGTCCGGCCGTACGCCCGCCGGGGCTGAAGCGCCGCCAGGGCGGGGCGGGCGGCATGGTGACCGGGCGGGCCACCCCGTCCCCGCGAAAGATCCGCCAACTGCCGTGTGCCGACGTGGTCATCCGTTCTCCTGGGGTTCTGCCAGTTGCAGCCGGGGCAACGAGCGGTCCGCGTCCGACCAGGCGAGGACGGGGCGGCCCGCGTACTGATGGGGACTGCCCAGCCGCATCGCCCGGTACGCGCGCGTGCCCTCCGGCAGTGTGCGCACCGGCACCGGTGACAGCCGGGCCAGGGCAGGGGAGCGGTCGACCCGCTCGCGGTCCCACATCACCACGGGCACCCCCATCAGCAGGCAGGTCTGCACGATCTCGTCACGTGAACGCGGGGGAACGTCCACGGCGACCCGGACGGCGTCCTTCTCGGCCAACAGGGCGCCATAGACCTCACTGCGGCCCTGCGAGGGGTCGTCGAACGTCAACAGCGCGTCCGAGTCGAGAAGTCTCCAGCGGTGGCGCCAGTCGGGATGGAAACGTTCGTGACGGCGCAGGAGTTCCGGGCAGGTGACGACGACGGGGAACTCGGCGCCGAGCACCCCCGGCAGTTCGTCGGGCCCGAACTGATGGCCTTCGGGGTCGGCCATGCCCCACTCGTCCACGGCCAGGTTCAACTCGTCCCGTCCGACCAGGAGTTCCAGCACCGGCCGGTCCCGGTCCGGCGCTGCCCGGTACAGCGACTCCAGCACCCCGAGCAGCTCGCGGGCCACCTCCGCACCCGAGCGGGTGGCCTCGGTGTCCGTCGTCGTCCGGCGGAGGCCACCGCCCTCGTCGCACCACACCCGTAACCGATAGCGGTCCGCACCGGCCCGCTCCACCCGGGCCGTCACCCAGGTCGCGGCCGTCCGCCCGCGCGCCGCGCGCGCCCACTCCTCGGCGTCCGTGCGGCGTTCCAGGAGCGAGGTGTGGGGGATGCCCAGCCGGTCCACGACGGACATCGTCCACAGCCGCAGGGACGCCTGCTGCGCGGACGGCACGAGCGCGGCCAGGTACTCCACCACGCGCAGCAGCCCCGGCACCCGCAGACCGTCGGCGTCGGTACGGCTGTCGCCGGTGAGGCACTCCAGGTGGTCCAGGAGCCTCTTGGCGTCCTCGCCCGTGGGCAGCGCGGCGGCCAACGGCAGTGCGGCACGCGCCACTTCGGGCAGCCGGTTCCGCAACGGCGCGGGCAGGGCGTCCAGATGGCGCGTCAGCTTGTGGTGCTCCCGGGGGGACAGCAGCCGGGGCACCTGTGACATCCGGCCGGCCGCCAGCAGCGGGGGCACCGCCGAGGGTTCCCGTCGGTGGAGCACCTCCGTCAGCGCGGCCAGCGCCCGCGGCTCCGTCAGCAGCAGCGCCGTGAACTCCTCGGTGGTGGGCGCGGACAGACTGTCGTGGACTTCGTATCCGCAGTGTTCCGCGACGGCGCGCGCGTGCTCGATGCGCAGCCCCGAGGCCGGCATGTACCGGTCCAGCAGGTCTTCGAGCATCTCGTACGCCGGATCGTCCGGGTCGGGTTCCGGAGTCTCGAACAGCGTGCCCGCGCCGACCGTCCTCAGCTCGGCCTCGATGCGTTGCCAGGGGATGCTCCAGCTACGCCGTGCGACGTGCTGGGAGCTGTGGGGCAGCGGTCGGCCGGTGACCGGGTCGTGGGGCGGCATGACATGTCCGGCGATGATGCCCACCACCGCGTTGTCCGCGAGCGACCACAGCGGGCAGCCGCTGTACGAGGGGCCGATGGCCATGCCGGTGGCGTCGCCGTCGACGTAACCGACCGCCTCGTCACAGGACTTGACCCGCACGTCCGCGAAGGTGTGGCTCCTGCCGCTGCTGTGCCAGGCGCGCAGCGACTGGCCGATCGCCATCGGCAGCCACTGGGGCGGCGGCATCTGGTGCCGCGGTCCGGACTCCAGCCGCAGGACCGCCAGGTCGCCCAGCCACTCGTGGTCCTTGGCCCCGGGAACGCCCGGTGCGCCGTCCCGGCGGCGCGCGGGCACCCAGTGGGTCACCCGGGCGTCGATCCTGGAGGTGCGGGCCCGGCCGTGCACGGCGACCGGCACGGCGTCGTCGCCCGGGTGCCGCGGATCGAACGGTCGTCGGCCCAGCGCGTCGTTGACGACGTGGGCACAGGTCAGCAGGTGGTCCGCGGTCAGCAGGACGCCCGCGCCCACGCTCTGGGAGCGGACGGGCTCCAGCACGGAGACCACGCAGTGACGCGGGTCCGCCGCGGCCGAGGGGCCCGCCTTCATGAACCAGCCCATCCGTCAGTCCTCGGCGGGCGCGGGCCGCCAGGTGGCCGAGACGGTCAGATGAGCCTGCCCGTTCCCCGCGACGAAGCCCAGCTTGAGATCCTGCCCGATCTGCACGCCGAAGGTGACGTTGATCTCCTGGGGCGGCTTGTCCGTACTCACCACGGCGTCGTGGATCTCCTGGACGATCGGCCCCAACGGCCGCAGCGCGGTACGTACGGTCTCGACGGCGCGGTCGGCGACGCGCCGCCCGCCCCGGGACACCGGAACCGTGGCCCCCATGCCTTCCGGGAGGTCCTCGGCCGGTTCCGCGAGGTCGACCTCGCCGTCCTGCGGAATGAGCTGGAACCGGACGGGCGTCCCGTCCGCCAACTGGAGTTCACTGAAGTCCGACACCCTTGCCATTGTGCCGATGACGGCACCGCCGAGAACCCGGAAGAGGATATTCCGGATCACGTGCAACTCTTCCGTGACCCGGAATCTCGGCAGGCGGCTGCTCCTCGGCCGCGCGGCGGGCTACCCCAGCAGGCTCTCGCCGACCCAGCCGCCCGGTGCGCAGCCGGGCGGGATCGCGAAGACCGCGGAACCGATCGGGGTGGTCCACTGGTTGAGGAGATCGGAGGACGCGAGCCGACGCTGGATCGGCAGGAACTGTTCGCCGATGTCCCGCTGGAAGGCAGCGAACAGCAGCCCGGTGTCGGGCCGTCCGTCGGCGGCCGGGGCGTCGTCGTAGTTGTAGGGCCTACGGAAGATCCGCAGCCGGTCGTCCTCCACATGCGCCCGGCGGATGTGGGCGAACTCGGAGATCACCGGGAAGCCGAGCTTGTCCTTGGCGTCGAAGTCCGGCGCGTCGGCCTCCACCGTGCCGGTGAGCGGGGCGCCGCTGCCGAGCCGTCTGCCGACCGTGAACTCCTTGGCCTTGGTGTCGGCGGCGTCCCAGGTCTCCAACTCCATACGGATGCGCCGCAGAACGAGGGTCGTGCCGCCGCCGCGCAGCCAGGCGGGGCCGCTGTCCGTCCACACGGACCTGGTGAAGACGTCGCCACCGGGCGGCGGGTTGGCGGTGCCGTCGAGCTGGCCCATGAGGTTGTGCTGGGTGACGCCGTCGCTCTGGACGCCGCGACCGCGGCGGAAGCCGCGCTGGGACCAGCGCAGCCGGGCGAACGTGCGCGCGTCCTTGGTGAGCATCCGCTGGGCGTGCGCGACGGTGAGCGGGTCGTCGGCGCAGATCTGGATCAGCAGATCGCCGCCGCTCCAGCGGTCCTGGAGCCGGTCGATGGGGAAGTGGGGCAGGGGCGTGAGCGACGCGGGCCGCTGGTCGTCGAGTCCGGCGGCCTTGAAGAGACCGGGGCCGAACCCGAAGGTGACGGTCAACCGGGCCGGGAGCGCCGCGAGTTCCGCCTCGGTGTCGGCGAGCGCCGCCTGGCCCCGGGTGAGCCGTACGGCGTCGTCGGTGAGCAGGCGCATCATCCGGCCGAGGGCCGCGCGGTCCACCGTCTTGGCCAACTCGAAGCCGAGGAACACACCGTGGGCCTGGGCCGGGGTGGCGATGCCCGCCTGATGCCGTCCGTGGAAGGGGACCTTCTGCGCGCCGTACGCGGCCTCCTTCGGTCGTGCTGCGCCAGGGGCGGGGGCCGGGTCGCCGCTGTCGCCGGTCGCGGCGACGCCGATGCCGGCTCCGGCCAGGGCCCCGCCGACGGTGAGCGCGCCGCCGGTCAGCACTCGGCGGCGGCTGACCCCGGCGGTGCCCTCGGCCGCGGTGGCGGCCGGGGCGGGGTCGATGGGGGTGTCGTCCATGGCCGGGAGGTCAGCCCTTCTTCATGTCGGAGTCCATGCCGGACTTCATGTCGGAGCTGTAGTTCTCCTTGCCGCCCGCGAACGCCTTGGCGACGGAGGTGAAGCGCACGGTCTTGCCGTCCTTGAGCGTCAGGGTCACGGTGACCTCGTCACCCGGCTTCACCGCCTTGTCCAGCCCCATCAGCATCAAGTGGTCGGCGCCGGGCTGGAGTTGGTGGTGGCCCTGGGCGGGGATGACGAAGCCGCCCTTCTTGGGCCGCATGACGGGCTTGCCCTCGACGTCGGCGACTTCGTGCAGCTCCGTCTTCTTCGAGACGGTCGAAGTCGCGGACACCACGGTGACCTTGGCGTCGGTGGTGTTGACCAGCGTGCCGAAGACGGCCGTCATCCCGGAGTCGGCGGCCTTCGCCCACGGGTCCTCCACGGTCACCGGGGCCGCGGCCTTGGCGGGGGTGCTCGCCGTGGAGGAGGGGGACGAGGACGCCGACGAGGACGAGTCGTCGCTCGAGCCGCAGGCCGTGAGGGCGGTGAGGGATATCGCCCCGGCGGTCACGGCGGCGGCGAGGAGGCGCAGGCGGGCGTAGCGACCCTGAGCGGAGTGGGTGGCGGAGGTACGCATGGCGTGATCGGCCTTCTTCGGTTCGGTTGCGGCATCGGTCCCGCAGTCACAGCAGTAGTCGGGGCGGATCGCGCGAAAGTTCCCGGGCGTTCACGACGGATTCGCGGGAACTTTCGGGCGCCCCGAGCCGACGTACTGGTATGTGAAGCGACGAGCCCTCTCCCGTCCGGTCTCCGTACCGGCCCTCACGGCACTCCTGCTGGCCCTGCTGTGGGTCTTCCTGCCCGCACCGTCGGCATGGGCGCACGCGCAACTGCTCGACTCCGGCCCGGCCGCCGACACCGAGGCGGCGAAGACACCCACCGCGGTCACGCTGACGTTCGACAGCCCGATCAGCCAGGAGTACACGACGGTCGTGGTCGCCGGCCTCGACGGGACGTCCTACAGCGACGGCGCGGCGACGGTGACGGGCACCGAGGTACGGCAGAAGGTCGGCCCGCTGCCCAGGGGCAGGATCCAGGTCACCTGGCGCACCGTCGCGGCCGACGGGGCACCGATGCAGGGCCGCTACACCTTCACCAACGCCGACAAGGCGGCTCCCGCCCAGCCCACGCCCGCGTCGCCACCGGCCACGGGGGCTTCTGAGACCACGGGGGCTTCTGGGGCTTCTGAGGCTTCCCCCAACTCCGCGCCTCCGGTGACCTCCACTGACACGGACACGGACACGGACACGGACACGGGCACGGCGGGCACAGGCACGGACGACGCGCCGGACTGGCCCTGGTGGGCGGCGGCGGGCGCCCTGGTGGTCGCCACGATCACCCTCCTGGTCATCGGACTCCGCCGGCCCGCGTGATCAGACGCGAGGCCGTACGGTCCGTATGCCCATGATCAGGAGCGAGGCCGTACGGTGATCGCCACCAGCACGGGGCCCGAGGGGCCGTCGGTCCCGCAGCCGGGTGCCCCGTCGCCGGTGGCGGACGGGCAGCCGCCGCAGCCGCCGGAGGCGCAGCCCCGGCCGAGGTCGGTGGTGGCGAGGGCGCCGCGCTGGACCCAGTACTCGACCATCGCCTCGGCCTCCTCCCGGCTGACCCCCACCCGCTGGGCCACCTCAGCCAGACTCACCCCGCCACCACGGGCGGCGCGGATCTCGGCGAGTACGGCGCGCAGCGCGCCACCGCCGACCGGGGACGGCGCGGGGGCCGGTGCGGGGCGCCGCCACGGCAGACTCACCACAGCAGCGCTCCGATCTGGTACACCGCCACCGCCAGCAGCCAGGCGACGGCCAGTTGGATGCCGGTGCCCAGCAAGGTGAGCCGCATGCCGATCTCCGCCCGCTGCGCGGCGAGTGTCGCCATACAGGGCGTGTAGGCGAGCAGGAAGACCATGAAGGCGAGCACGGCGGGCACCGTGTGGCCGTGCGAGGTGCGGTCGAACGTGGACCGCAGAGCGGTGCCGAGCGAGCCCGCGTGGTGGTTGTCGCCCGGCTGCTGCACCTCGTACGTCTGCGCCATCGTGGAGACCACGGCCTCCTTGGCGACGAACCCGGTGATCAGGCTGGCCGAGGAGTGCCAGTCGCCGAACCCGGCCGGTTCGAACGCCGGGGCGACGGTCCGCGCGGTGCCGCCGAAGACGCTGTGCTCGAGCGGGACCTTGCCGAAACCGCCCTGGCCGCCGCCGAGCGGGATCGCCGAGAGCAGCCACACGGCGGCGACGGTGGCGACGATGACCCCACCCGCCGTACGCAGGAAGGCGCTCAGCTTCTGCCAGGACTGCATGCCCACCACCCGCGCGGTCGGCCTGCGGTACGGCGGCAGCTCCAGCACCAGCGGCTCGTCCGCGAGGTCACGGAACAGGACCCGGCGCAGCAGCCGGCCGATCCCGATGACCAGCAGGATGGACAGCACGTACATGGCGAAGACCGCGGTGCCCGCCCGGCTGCCGAAGAAGACGCTGGCGAGCAGGACATAGACCGTCAGCCGGGCACTACAGGTGACGTAGGGGATGAGCATGCCGACCAGCAGCCGGTGACCGCGATGGGCGAGGATGCGGGTGCCGGCCAGCGCGGGCACATTGCAGCCGAAGCCGACGATGAGCGGCAGGAAGGCGCGGCCCGGCAGGCCGATGAGACGCATCACCCGGTCGACGACGAAGGCGGCGCGGGCCATGTAGCCGGAGTCCTCCAGCAGGGCCAGCAGCACGAACATGATCGCCATCAGCGGTATGAAGGTGAGCAACTGGCCGACGCCGCCGACCAGTCCGTTCAGTACCAGTCCCGAGAGCCAGCCGGGTGCGTGCACCGCCTCCAGCGCGGCGGTCGCGGCGCGGTTCACCGGGCCGTCGAGCAGCGCCTGCAAGCCGTCCTGGAGAGGGACCGCCAGCGTGGTGGTGGCAGTGAAGACGCCCCACATGACGGCGAGGAAGACCGGGATGCCCAGCCAGCGGGAGGTCAGCACCCGGTCGACCCGGTCCGTCAGGGTGGGCCGGTCGGCGGCACGACGGTCGACGGCGACGGCGAGCACCCGGTGCGCCCAGGCGTAGCGGGCCTCAGCGACGAGCGTCTCGGGGTCGTCCTCCGGCAGTTCTACGAAGTCGGTGTCCGGGACCGTACCGTCCGGGGTCGTGCTCTTCGAGGCAGCGCTCTCCGGGTCGGCGGGAAGCAGGCGTCGCCCGGCCTCGCGGGCCTGCTCGCGCAGCTCCTCGGGGACGGTGGGGACGGGCTCGCCGCACAGCAGCGCGAGCGCCAGCCACCGCGGGGCGTAGCGCTCCCCGAGCCCCACCGCCACCAGGGAGGTGAGCGCCGCGGTCTCCTCCTCCAGGGCGCTGCCGAGATCGGCCGGGCGGGGCGGACGAGGGTCCGCGAGCATGGCGCACACCGCGTCGGCCAGGTCGTCCAGGCCCTGCCCCTGGTGCGGCAGGACCGCGACGACGGGAGTGCCCAAGGCGTCGGCCAGTGACTCGGCGGAGACCTTCAGGCCGCGGGCGCGGGCCACGTCGACCATGGTGAGGGCGACCACCACCGGGACGCCCGTGTCCAGGACCTGGCTGAGGAAGTAGAGGTTGCGGGCGAGGTTGGCCGCGTCGACGGTCACCACGACCACTTCGGGACGGCCGTCGAGGCCGTGGTCCACGAGCAGGTCGCGGGTGAGTTCCTCGTCCGGGGAGCGGGGTACGAGGCTGTAGGTGCCCGGGAGGTCGATCAGGGTCAGCCCGTCGGTGTACGCGGTGCTGTCCGGGCGCCAGGTGCCGCGTGCGACGTGAACGGTCTTGCCCGGCCAGTTGCCCACGTGCTGGCGGGCGCCGGTGAGCGCGTTGAACAGGGTCGACTTGCCGACGTTGGGGTTGCCCACGAGGGCCACCCGGGGCACCTCGCCGCGGACGGCGACGTCTCCGGCGTCCTCCACCGGGTCGCAGCAGGGCTTCTCCAGCATCGTGGCGCGGGTGGCGCGGCGCAGTCCGGCGGCCCGGTCCTGGAGCGCCATCAGCGGGCCACGTCCGGCTCGACCAGCAGCGCGCCCGCGGTGGCGCCGTCGAGGGCGACCCGTGCGTCACCCAGGCCCACCAGCAGCCCGCCGGTGGCTCCGCGGGCGATCACGTGCAGCAGCGCACCCGGTACGAAGCCGAGTTCCAGCAGCCGCAGCCGTTCTCCGGCGCGTACGCGGAGACGACGCAGGGTGAGCCGGTCTCCCGGGGCGCAGTCGCGCAGGCGCATGGACATCCTCCCTAGCGTCCGTTCGGACGAACCAAGGCTAGGCGTACCTAACTCGGCAGCGGAAGGCGGGGTGCGCTCAGACGCCTCCACCGGTTCCGGCCACCGGAGCCCGAACGCCTCGCACCGCGCCGCGTCGGCCTCATACCGCGTCGCGTCCACGGGAAAGGAAACGGGAAACAGCACCGTTCGCCTTGTCCGTCCCGTCGGGGTTGCCGCACGCTTTCGTGCGGCAACCCCGTTTACCTGGACGGACGGTCATGGAGGTTCTTCGTGCCGCAGCCGTCCACCCGCTTCGGTGAGGAGTTGAGGAAACGGCGTCTGGAGGCCGGTCTCAGCCTCACCGCGCTCTCCGCCGCCGTGCACTACAGCAAGGCACAGCTCAGCAAGGTCGAACGAGGCCTCAAGGCGCCCAGCCGTGACCTCGCCCGACTGTGCGACGCGGCTCTACGAGCCGACGGAGCGCTGATCGCCCTGGTCGCCGCGCCCGCTGCCGGGACGCCGGAGGCGGTGGCACCCAGTGGCTTCGATGAGGAGGAGTGGATGATGCGACTGTCTCAGGACGGTTCGAGCTGGTTCCAGCCCATGGGCCGACGACAGGTCGTCGGTGCGGGTGCCGCCTCGCTGATGAGCTGGAGTGTGAGTGGCCAGGGGGCCGTCTCCCCGGCCGCCGGGGGCAGCATGCTCGAAGCGTCCCGCTCGCTGTTCACGCACTACCGACGGCTCGGCCAGAGCGTGGAGCCCGGGTTCCTGCTGCCGGGCCTGATCGCGCAGACGCACACGTTACGGGAACTGTCCATGCACGCCGACCCCCGTATGCGCGGCAAGCTGCTGGCCCTCGGCTCCCGCTACGCCGAGTACATCGGATGGCTGGTGCAGGAGACCGGAGACGAACGAGCGGCACTGTGGTGGACACAACGCGCGGTCGATCTCGCCGGAGCGGCCGGTGACCAGGCGCTCTCCGGATATGCGCTGGTCCGCCGCGCGTTGGTCACGCTGTACCAGGAGGACGCGGAGCAGACGGTCGCGCTGGCCCGGCGCGCGCAGCAGGACACGCTCCCGCCGCGCATCCGCGGACTGGCCGCGCAGCGTGAGGCGCAGGGGCACGCGCTCGCCGGCCAGTACGACGCCTGTTTCCGTGCTCTGGACCGGGCCCGGACCCTGCTGGCCCGCCAGGAGAACGACGCCGACACCCCGGTGATCGGCAGCATGCACCTGCCCGACTCGGTCGGCATGGTCACCGGCTGGTGCCTGTTCGACCTCGGCCGACCGCAGCAGGCGGCCGAGGAACTGACCCGGCAACTCGCCCAGGTCTCCCCCGAGGCGGTGAGAACCCAGTCGCGGTACGGCGTACGGCGAGCGCTGGCTCTCGCGTCCGCGGGCGAGATCGACGAGGCCTGTGCGCTGACGGCGACGCTGCTCGACGGAGTGGCAGCGGTCCGCTCCGCGACCGTCACGATCGATCTCCGGCGACTCGCCCGCGTCCTGGGCCGCCACGCCGATCACGCTGCGGTGCGTCAACTGGCGGCTCGCCTCGGCACGTTGACGCGCTTCCCCACCACCTGAACGAGCGCTTGCCCATCACCTGAACAAGCGCCTGCCCATCACCTGAACGAACGCTTGCCCAGCACCTGAACGCACGCTTCCACCATCTGGACGAGGAGCATCACCATGACCGACGTCTTCATCAACTACCGTACGGGCGACGGCGACAAGACCGCGGCCCTGATCGACCACGAGTTGTCGCGCCGCTTCGGACGCGATCGCATCTTCCGTGCGTCGAAGTCCATCGCCCCCGGAAACCCTTACCCCGCCGACCTGTTGAAGGGGCTGCGGAGCAGTTCCGTGGTCCTGGCGGTCATCGGGCCGGACTGGACGAACTTCCAGAACCGGCTGTGCGACCCGGAGGACTGGGTACGCAAGGAGATCCTGGAGGCGTTCACGTGTGAGATCCCGGTCGTCCCCGTACTGGACGGCCGGAAGACGGACCGCCTCAGCCGAGACCGACTGCCGGCGGAACTCGCGTACTTGGCCGACCTCCAGTCCATCCCGTTCGACGGGCACGACACCGAGACGGGACTGAAGCGCCTCGGCGACCTGGTGGCCGAGCTGGCCAAACTGCACGACCTGGACCGGGACGCCGCCACGACGCTCGTGCCCGGCTCGGTGACGAACTCGACCGGAGACATCAACGGAACAGCCGTACAGAGCCGGGACTTCACCGGAGACGTCGGCGGGACCGTCATCAAGGGATCCAACGGACCCGTGCACACGGGAAACGGGAACATCTACCAGAACTCGCGTCACGTCTCGGGTCAGCGGAACTTCTCGGGCGCCGGTATGACGTACTACGAGGGCGACCATCACGGAGACGTCCGGAACCAGTTCGGCGCGCCCGACCGACGCGAGGGCGGCGACAACGGGTGAACGGGTCGCCCTACACGCGAGTCGGTCACGCCCAAGGCCCCATGCACACCGGCATCGGCGATATGTACGTCACCGTGGGCGGTCAGTTGGACGACGCGGACCGGTTCGCCTTCCGGCGCGTAGCAGATGATCAACTGGCTTGGCTACGACGGGCGTTGGTCGCCCCGACCGGCATGGGAGAAGCCCGCGACAAGCTGGCCGACACCGGCACCGTCATCCTGGACGGACACCCGGGAAGCGGCCGGACCTCGACGGCTCGCGTCCTGCTGCGTGAGTACCACCAGGACACCGGCGTCTTCCAGGAACTTCTCCCGGACGACGAGGACGAGTTACCGCTGAGGGACCTGGGACTGGTCGGAGCCGGTGACCGGCTGCTCCTGGATCTGTCGGCCGCCGACTTCCGTCGCTGGACGGCGGCCCAGTCGGACCTCTCCGCTCTTCGCAAAGCGGTGAACGACCAGCAGGCCCATCTCGCCGTCGTCATGCCGCACGGCAGCGCTCTCGACTCCGACTTGCAGTTCTACCGGGTCGAGATCGAACGCCCGGACCCCGTACGGGTCTTCCGGCGCCACCTCCGCGTACACGGCCTGCCGTACGAGCAGTACACACAGGCCGAGTCCGACCCGACCGCCAAGGAATTCCTGAAGGAGTTCCCGCACGAGCAGAGGCCGATGCGCGAGGTCGCGACCTTCGCCGACCTGGTGCGCCGGGCCCGCGAGGCGCGCCCCGACGACGGCTTCGCGGAGTGGTGCGAGACGGCTCACCGGGCGCGGGACGACCGGCGCGAGGCGATCGCCGCACTTGTCGCCGAACGAGCCGAGGGCCCACAACGGGCCTTGCTCATCACCCTCGCCATGCTGCACGGCGCCCATGCCGATGTCATCCATGAGGCGACCCAACTCCTGCTCAGGACAGTCAAGTTCCCTTGGGACGACCGGCCGTTGCTCCAACGCAAGGATCTTGCCGAGCAGTTCAAGGAGGTCTCCGCGGGCACCGGACCGGACGGCCACGTACGGTTCAAGGAGCTGGACTACGACACCGCGATCCGTGCTCACTTCTGGGACCACATGCCCGAACTGCGCCGGTATCTCGGCACCTGGACGGCGCGCAGCGTGGACCTGACCGGACCGCACGTCACCCGGGAGTTGCGCGCCGACCTGGTGGCGCGACTGGCCGCACAGTATCTGCGGACCGGGCACGAGGAAGGCCTGGCGTCCCTGGCCGAGGAGTGGAGCGCCACGACGCCGAGCCGGGCCCGACTGGAGGCCGCGGTCCACGCACTGGCCTGCGGTCTCAACCACCCCGCGTACGGCGGGAGTTTCCGCCGACAGATCTACCAGTGGTGTGCCGTCAAGCAGCTCAAGGGGGAGTTCGCACAGGTCCTCGTCCAGGTCTGCGCGGACGTCATCGCGGTCGGCCACCCTGATCAGGCCCTGGTCCGGCTGTACCACCTGGCTCGCCGCGAGCGCGACAGCACCCGTGCTCTGACCGCGCTGTGCGAGTTGGTGGCATCGAGCAGCCGTCTGCGCCGACGGCTGCTCGACCGCCTGGCACGCTCCGCCCTCTCGCCCTCCGAACTGGGCATCTTCCTGGAGGCCTGTGACCCGAAGCCACTGATCGCCTCCTATGACAACTCACGCGCCCTGATCGAGGAGAGGGGGGTACAGGACTCCGTGACCAGGTGCTGGCAGGCGGTGCTGGGCGGGCTCCCGCGTGCGAAGTGGCAGCGGTACGCGGGACGTTGGCTGCACGCCGCCACCGACAGCGGACGCCGCGGTGACCTGCTGCTGGACCTCGTCGTCGGCGCGGCCGACCGATGCGAGGGCAAGCGCGGCGCCACCTTCGCCGCGCTGTACGCGAGCGCCCGAGCCGCCGAGCGCACCTGCCCCGCGGGAGCCGAGCGGGCCACCGCGACCACCGACCGGTTGCTCCAGAAGATCTCCGCAGCACAGGGCCTCGGCCCGCACACCACGCCGCCGCGGGCGGCATCATCCAGGGGGACCACACCGTGACGACCGGCTGCAAGACGACGACCATCTTCCTCACCACCTTGTGCGGCCTGCTGCTGACCATCCTCGGTCTGACGCAGGAGTGGCCCACGGTGGCCTGGCCCGTACTGGCCGTGCTGCTCGTCGGAGTTCCCGCGGTGGTGTTCAAAGTCGCCGCGGTACGGCGCGGACCCTTGCAGGTCGAGGTCGAGGAACAGCGCACCGATCCGCCCATCGAGCGCAGGGAACTGCACATCAGGCGGGTGGCCCTGCCGAGCAAGTGGGCCGACTACGACTTCTTGTTCTCGGCCACCGTGCGGTGGTACCCGCTCGACGTGCCCGGCACCGATCCCGTCCTCAACCCGGCCGGTCTCGCGGTCGAAACGGTGCTGGACCGAGCACGCCGGATCACCGAGCAGCGGGAGCCGGGCCGCCCCTCCCTGGTCCAGCACGAACTGAGCGGGGCGCTCAGCACATTGAGCCCGGACCCGGCCGGGCATCTGCACGCCATGGCGGAGGACATCACGCTCGTCCTGCGCGAACACGACCAGGAGCGGCTGACCCAGCTCGCGGATGTACGCAAGGACAAGGCGGTGTGGGAACACCAGCGGAAGTACGAGCAGAGCAAGCGTCAGTACTTGAGCGAGGACGTCCTGAAGGACACGGGCAGCGCGGTCGTCTGGTGGCTCGCCAAGCACGACGACCATGTGGAGAAGACCGTGGCGGACCTCGGTCTGCTGGCCCGGCTCACCTCCGCCGCCAACGACACCGACGTACCGGAACGACTGCGTGATCTCATGCCCCGGCCGCACGGCGAACAGCCCGATGCGTACGAGATGCTGGAAACGGCTTCTCCCGTCGAACAAGAGCCGATGCCCGCGGACCTCTTCGAGGCGTTCCTCACCAGCATGGGGATGACGGAGGAGGACGACCGGCGGCCGATGGTGGCCAAGCAGTTCGCCGACGTCCTGCGGACCCAGGACCAGGACGAGATCGCCGAGGAACTCCTGCGCAGGCTCCACCCGCCGACGGGTTTCGCACCGGAGGGCGGTGAGCCACCGGCTTCCGCCCCCGGCACGACCGAGGGGACCCCCGATGGAGAGTGAGCTGACGGCTCTCGCCGCGTCAGGAGCGACCACCCTGGTCGCGCTCATGGTCACCGACTCCTGGTCCCACGCCCGCGAGGTCGTCAGACGGTTCTTCTCGCGTACGGGGTCGGGCAGCGCCGAGATCGCGGACCTCGATGCCGCCCGCGCCAGGCTGCTCGCCGCCGAGGCCGCGGGTGACACGCAGGCGAGGAGCCAGTGGTACGCCTATCTGCGCCACCTCCTCCAGACGGACTCCGCGACCGGCGACGACCTGCGCGACCTGCTCGCATCCCTCCAGAACGTCGCGCGCGCGGAGTCACAACGGAGCGCCGTGACCAACACCGTCAGCGGGGGAACCCAGCACGGCCCCCTCATCCAAGCGGGCCACATCTCCCACCTCACCCTGCACACGGATCCACCCGCCGACCCGGCGTAGGACCCCTAGCCTGGGAGTTCCTGTCGCAGGAGCTGGGCTTCGGCTCGGGGATGACGTGCTGGCGGTGGCTGCGGGACTGGAACGAGGCGGGCGTGTGGCAGCAGGTGCACGAACTCCTGCTCGCCGAACTGCGCGCCGACGACATGCTCGACCTGTCCCGCGTCTCCGTCGATGGCTCCCACCTGCGGGCCTTGAAGGGCGGAGACGCCACCGGGCCCTCACTGGTGGATCGAGGCAAGACGGGCAGCAAGCACCACGTCATCGTCGACGCCAACGGCATCCCGCCGGCCGCCACCGTGACCGGCGGCAACCGCAACGACGTCACCCAGCTCCTGCCGCTGATCCACGCGCCGTGCCGCCGATTCGCGGCAAGCGCGGACGGCCCCGCCGCCCCTACGTGCTCTACGCCGACCGCGGCTACGACCACGACTTCTACCGCCGCCAGATTCGTGCACCCGACGGCCTCCTGCGAAAGGGCAATGTGAGCGTGTTCAGTCGGTACGGCGCCCAGTGATGACGACACCCAGACTGATCACTGCCCTCACCGCCCGTCGAATCGCTCCAGCACAGCACGCACGTGCCTGCTCATGGCGGCACTGCCCTTGTGCCCAGCGTCGTCGAAGACCACCAGTTCCGCGCCTGGCCAGGCCCGCGCGAATTCCCAGGCGGCACTGAGCGGGCAGCTCAGATCGTGCCGGCCATGGATGATCACACCGGGAATCGCGGCCAGGCTCCCGGCACCCCGCAACAGCGCGCCGCCTTCCAACCATCCGTCGTTGGCCGCGTAATGGGCACAGATCCGGGCGAACGCCTGCACGGCGTCCGAGGCGTGGTCGCTGTACGGAGCTGGTTTGCCATGGGGCTCCAAGGAGAGGACGGCATCCTCCCAGGCTGCCCAGTTGAGTGCCGCCTGCGCCCGTACCGCCGTGTCAGGGTCTTCCAAGAGCTTCACATAGGCGGCGACCAGGTCACCATCGCGCTCGCCTTCGGGTATGCCGTTCCTGAACCGCTCCCACGCCTCAGGAAAGAGCCGCGCGACCCCTCCGCGGTACAGCCAGTCCACCTCCGAACGGCCCATCATCCAAAACGCGGGAAGCACCATCTCCGACACTCGTTCCGGATGCCGTTCGGCGTAGGCGACCGAAAGCGCCGAGCCCCACGACCCGCCGAAGAGCAACCACTGTTCAACCCTCAGGTGCGCACGCAACTGCTCCATGTCGCGCAGCAGCAGCTCAGTTGTGTTGAGACGCATGTTCGTCGCAGGATCGCTCGCATGCGGTGTGCTGCGTCCGCACCCTCGCTGGTCGAACAGGATGATCCGGTAGCGCTCCGGGTCGAATGCCTTTGGGGTGCCGGACGGACTCCCGCCCCCGGGTCCGCCGTGAACTATGAGCGCGGGCTTGCCGTCTGGATTGCCGCGCACCTCCCAGTACACGAGATTGCCATCCCCAGTGTCCAACATGCCGTGGTCATGGGCTTCGGTCGAGGTGAAGACAACAGGCATGCAAGAGCTCCTACTTCGGCAATACGGTTGTCCTGGACCGTACATGCATCCCCGCCGCTACCAAGGCGGGCTAACCGACAGCTCATCACCTGGGTCGCCTTCTGTCAGCACTCCTCAGGACCGAGCCCAGGGCCCGCCCGGAAGGTAGGCCCTGGGCTCGGGAGTTGTGTCAGGCGCCGCCGCGTCGGCGGACCAGCAGATCGGCGACCACCGGCCGGTGATCCGACGCCACGGTCGCTACCTCACGGGTGCCGGTCACGGTGATCTCGGGGGAGACCGTCACGAGGTCGATGCGCTGGGCCGGGTCGACCGCCGGATACGTCATGCCGCCGCTCGGCGCGGCATCGGCCAACGGCCCCCACAGCTTGGCCAGTTCGGGCGCGCTCGGTTCGGCGTTGAAGTCGCCGACCAGTACCTTCGGGCCCGAGTCCGCGGCCAGGACGGCCAGCATGTCGTCCACCTGGATCCGCCGGATCGACGGGTCGGCGCGGTAGTCCAGATGCGTCGAGTAGACGTGGACGAAGGCGCCCCGCACCTGGACCGTCACCTCGGCGAAGCCCGGTGCGGGTGCCGGTACCGGATCGGACTCCTGGGTGGACAGGCGGGTGATCTCGTGGTTCTCCGCGCTGATCACCGGGTAGCGGCTCAGCACCGCGACGCCGAACTGACGCCGCTCCGCGTGCCCCTCGGCCGGCGCGAGGTCGTAGATCGGCGCGAAGAAGACCCGCATCCGCAGCCGTCGGGCCAAGTCGCGTGCCTCGTCGGCGAAGTCGCTCCGGGTACCCCAGTGCACGTCGACTTCCTGGAGCCCGATCACATCGGCGTCGAGACCTCGGATCGCCCGCGCGGTGCGGTCGAGGTCGAAGACGCCGTCCTCACCGGCTCCGGCATGGATGTTGTACGTGGCCACGCGCAAGGACACCGGCGGGGCCGCCTGCTTCGCATCGCCGGACCGGAGCGGCGAGGCGGAGCCGGGCGGTGCCGCGCCGAGCGCGACGGCGGCGGCGAGAGCGACAGAGGCCAGCGTCCGGTGAAGTCGATGTCTGCGTGTCACACAGTCCTCCAGACAAGCGTGTGGTGAGACCGAGCCGGATCCCATCCGTACCCAAGGCCCGGGTGGGCGATACCCGTGCCGCGGCGCGCTGTTCACAGGTGGATCCAGCCGAGCGTGAGCGCGAGGACACCGAGGACCGAGCCGACCACCGACACTGAGAAGAGGGCGGCCTCCGGTCGGGAGAAGACCCTGCGCCCCTGCTCACGGCGCCCCATCGCGAACAGCACGGTCGCGGGCGCGTAGAGGATGAACGACACCAGGACGAACTTCAGCCCGGCCGCGTAGAGGAGGAACACGGTGTAGACCGTGGCCAGTACGGCGATGATCAGGTCGCGTCGGGCACCGGGTCGCGCGTGGCGCAAGCCGCCGGTGTGGCGCAAGCCGCCGGTGTGGCGTACGCAGTAGGCGGCGGCGAGCAGATAGGGGATCAGGACCAGGGCACTGGTCAGGTCCAGGGCGAAGTCGAAGGCGTCGTCGGAGAACAACGTGACGACGAGCATGACCTGGGACAGACAGGTGGTCATCAGCAGCGCCGGCAGGGGCACGTCCGCGCGGCTCACTCTGCTGAGGAACCGGGGCATGTCGTGGTCCTTGGCCGCGACGAACAGCACCTCGGCGGCCATCAGCGACCACGCCAGATAGGCGCCGAGCACCGAGATGATCAGGCCTACGCTCACGAACGCCTTGCCCCACGTGCCGACCGCGGCCTCCAGGACCCCGGCCATGGACGGCTGGTGCAACCGCGCGATCCGCTCCATCGGCAGGATTCCGTAGGACACGACGGTCACCGACGCGAACACGGCGAAGACACTGAGGAATCCGAGCAGCGTCGCCCGGCCCACATCCTCACGCCGCCGAGCGTGTCGCGAGTACACACTGGCACCCTCGACACCGATGAACACGAAGACGGTCACCAGCATCGTGCCGCGGATCTGCTGGAACAGGGGCCCGACGTGCGCCGCTCCCTGGATGTTGTCGGCGAAGACGGCGGGCCTGAGCTGGAACAGCGCCAGGAGGACGAAGACAAGGATGGGGACGAGCTTGGCCGCGGTGACGATCCGGTTGATCGCCGTCGCCTCCTTCACCCCCCGCCTGATCAGGAAGTAGAACCCCCACAGGCCCACCGAGGCGAGCAGCAAGGCCGGCACGGTGTCGCCGTTGCCCAGCGCCGGGGCCACCTGCCCGACCGTCGACATGATCAGCACCCAGTAGGTGACGTTGCCGACGCAGGCACTGGCCCAGTAGCCGAACGCCGCGAAGAAGCCGAGGTATTCGCCGAACCCCGCCTTCGCGTAGGCGTAGACCCCGGCGTCGAGGTCGGGGCGTCGCACGGCCAGCGTCTGGAAGACGAACGCCAGCATCAGCATGCCGAAACCGGCGATCACCCACGAGATCACCGTGCCCACGACGCCGCTCGCCTGCGCGAACCGCTGCGGCAGCGAGAACACTCCCGCGCCCACCATCGAGCCCACGACCATCGAGGTCAGGGTCAGGAAGGACACCTTCGCCGCCGGCGAAGCCGCCGCGGGAACGTCGGCCTCCCCCTCGTCTTCGCCATGCACCACCTGCCGAACGTAACAGCGAAACAGTCGTTTTGGCCGTATTGGTCACGTATATGGCGTAGGGGAGGGGAGGACTGTACAGGGGAGACCGCCGCGTGGTGCGGAGCCTTCGCCAAGGGCGTCGGCCTCATGTCATCAGGACACCAGAGGCTCCTCTTCCACCTCCGACAGCTTCACCGTGCACAGGCCCCCGCGCTCGGCCTTGACGTCCGTGACCTTCAACTGCGTGCCCGGCAGGAGAATGAACTCCTCCTCGCCGGTGAACGCCGAGAAGTTACGGATGCCCACGGCCCGCGCCGGCGTCACCTCGAACAGGGTCCGCTTGCCGCGACCGCCGAGGAACGCCTTGGCCACGTGCAGTTCGGACGTGCACGAGGACACGCCCCACCAGGTCACCGTCCGCCCGAGCGGGTACTGCGCCCGCAGATCCAGCGACACCCCGCGCCACAACGGGGCCGTACGGGCGGGGAGTTGCGACACCGCCGAGAACAGCAGCCGCAGATACGGCAGATACGGGACGAGCTTGGTCCGGTCCGGGGACCGCAGGATGGCGTTGATCTCCCGGTAGAACGCGGACTCGCAGGTGTAGAGGTAGAGGGCGGCGATCGCGTCGGCCGGCAGACCGTTCGGCGCCTCGTCCGCCCGCCGCTTGCCGAACTCGTGCGATTCGTCGATGTTCCGGCGCAGCCCGGACAGCAGCGCGGCGACCGGGCCGACGGCCTCGCGGAAGTCCATGAGCGGGGTGTCGAACACGCCCGTGATCGCGGGCAGGACGAGTCCCTCGTCCTTGACGCTGGAGAGGCGGTCCAGATAGAGCTGGTGCAGCTCCATGGTGGACGCGATGAACGTCCCCATACGGTCGGCTATGCCGCCGTCGGCCCCACCGGTCTCCGCTGTGAGCTTGTCCCAGCCGGTGCTCGGCAGCCAGTCGATCCCGTCCGCGCCCAGCGACGCGAGGGCGTCGTTCACCGTGGCGAAGTGGTCGCCCTCGCAGAAGATGTCGCCCTGCGCCGCGGGGTTGGCGTGGTCGATGTGCCGGACCTCGACGTCGGGGTACTTCTCCTGGAGCCGCAGAACGACCTTCTTCAGGCTGCGCGCGTGCGCCCCCCACCAGGCGAAGACGACACCGCGGTCCTCCTCGTCCTCGGCGTTCTGCTTGGCCTTGAGGATCTCCTCGACGATCCGCTCGGCTACCGGCCGCCAGAACTTGGTGTGCCGGTCGGGGCCGACCGCCCCGTCGCTGCTGGCCGTCAGGGCCGCGTTCAGCAGCAGCACACCCTGCGTCAGCATGGCCTGGAACCACTCGGGCGGCTGGACGGTGTCCTGCTTCTTCAGCAGCGCGCGGACGTCCGCTATCGGGGTCTTCTTGGGGATGCCGTACTTCCACATCGCCGCTGCCTTGATGATGCAGCGGATGCTGACGACCCTGCCGAACTGGCTGTCCTTCCAGTCGTGGAAGGTGTTGTCGAACATGGCGATGCCGGTGGCGCTCTCCGGCCGCGGATACGGGTTCTGGCCGAAGACGACGACCTTCCACTTGTGCGGCGCGTTCGGCTTGAGCGCCTGGAAGGTCAGTTCGCGGACCGGGACGACCTCCGCGCTGCGGGACGGGCCGATGAAGGAGGCCGCGTCCGGCTGGGCCTCGATGACCGGCTTCAGCAGCGGAAGCCAGGGCTCACCGCCGCCCTTGAACAACTCCGCGAGCGCGAGCGGGTCGCTCGGGTCGGACGGGGCAGGGGTCTGGGCATCGCTCATGATGGAGGGCTCCGAAAGGTCTGACAGCCGAACTGTGCTGGCACAGGGCATGATTGACGAAGTGCCACGAGAATAGAGGCACCCACTGACAATCCCCTTCCAGCGCTGGTGAGTGGGGAGGGACGACCGCTCTGTCAGTGGGACGCGCTAGCGTCTGGAGCAGTTGAGTGACCGCTTCGATCGGAGTGAACCATGACCGCAGACCGTCTCCGGACGCCGCTCAGGGTCGTACTGACCGACGTCAACACCGCAGTGGTGGAGGCCTGGCGAGCGGCCTTCGCCGACACCCCCGAGATCGAGATCCGCAAGGGCTCGATCCTCGACGAGGACGTGGACGCCTGGGTCAGCCCGACCAACTCCCGAGGCCGGATGGACGGCGGGGTCGACGCGGCCATCAAGCGGTATCTCGGCGCCGGTATCCAACTGCGGGTGCAGAAGGCGATCCGTGATCAGTTCGCGGGGTCGCTTCCGGTGGGCAGCGCGGTCTGCGTCGCCTCCGGGGCGGTCAAGCCGAGGTTCCTGATCTCGACGCCCACGATGGAGACGTCCTCACAGAACGTCAGCGAGACCCTGAATGTGGCCCTGGCCTGCGCCGCCGCGTTCCAGGCGATCCACCAGCAGAACAGGAAGGCGCCGGGCAGCATCCAGTCGGTGGCGCTGGTCGGTATGGGCGCCCACACCGGCCGGGTGCCCGCGCGGGTGTGCGCGAACCTCATGTGGACGGGCCACACCCTCTTCCACGACCACTCCTTCGAGGACTATGACGACCTGCGCCGCACGATCGTCGCCCAACTCGACGACATCGAGAGCGCACCCGTGGAGAAGCGCGTCCGCATAGCCCCGCCGAAGCGCCCCGCATCGCGCCGCTGACCCGGCCGCACGCCACAGGAGACGGCACAGGAGGTCGCGGGCAGGGAGCAAGAGGACACCTGTCGGGCATGCTCTCTGTACCGTGGGGTGGATGAGGCCCGTCACCGTGTCGATCGATGTTCCGTACACGCCCGAGCAGGTCTACGACTTCCTCGACGTCATGGCCCACCACGAGCGGTTCACGAACCACTATCTGACCAACTGGCGCTACAGCGGCCCCGACCGTGGCACAGGAGCCTGTGTCACGGTCACCGCGGCGCTGGGCGGTACGAAGACGGACGTCACCATGGAGGTCGTCGAGGTCGACCCACCGCGGCGCATCGTCGAACGGAACGTCAGCGCGGCCGGACGACGCATAGCGCACGGCACGTACACCATCGATCCACTGCGAACCGGCGGGAGCCGCGTCTCGTTCACGTACGCCTGGGTGCGGGCACCGCTCGCCGACCGCCTGCTGGCGCCCGTCGTCCGGGCCACGATGCGGCGCGCCAACCGCGTCGTCATGCGCCGCCTGGCCGCCGAGTTGACCCGCGACGCGCCCGCTGCCGGATCCTGACGTCGACCCTGCTCGGCCGGGAAAACGCTTGGACGCTCGGTGGGCCGTCGCGGGACACTGCCGTTCCCGGTCCGCCCGTACTTGTACAAATCGGTATCACGGTCGGGCTGTGCCGGGGCTCCGTCGTCGTGCCCCGCCTGTCACAGAACGACCGAGCGTGGGCACCTACTCGTCACCATAGGGTTGGAATGGGATCGCCTGAATCGCGTGAGGTTCCGCCAGGCAGGGGCTCGGTGCTCCTTGCACTCCGTTACTACGGACGGGAGTTGTCCCGTCTCCGGCGCTGGACGGCGCCCGCCATGCTGTTGCCGGCGCTCGGCAACATCGGTATCAACTACATCGCGCCGCTGGTCGTCGCGAAGCTGGTGGGCCGGATCGCCGGCGATACCGGCACGACCGTGAGTTCGACGCTGCCCTACGTCCTCGGCTTCGCGGGTGTACTCCTGCTCGCGGAGGCGCTGTGGCGCATCGGCCTGCACTGCCTGAACCGCCTCGATGCCCTGGGCGTCGAGCATCTGTACGTGGTCGGTATGGATGAACTGTTCGCCAAGGACGCGGCGTTCTTCCACGACCACTTCGCGGGCTCGCTGACCAAGCGGGTCCTGAGCTTCGCCTCCCGCTTCGAGGACTGTGTCGACACGCTGACGTTCTCGGTCGTGGGCAGCTTCGTGCCGCTGATGTTCGGATCGGTGGTGCTGTGGCGCTATGAACCGATGCTCGTCGTCGGCCTCTTGGTGATGATCGCGCTGACGGGCCTGTGCGTGGCGCCCCTCATCCGGCGCCGCCAGGCGCTCGTCGGCCGACGCGAGGAGGCCATCGCCCGGGTGTCGGGCCATGTCGCCGACAGCCTGATGAACATGGACACGGTCCGGGCGTTCGCCGCCGAGGACCGCGAGGCCGCCGAGCACCGCTCCCGCGTCGCGCAGTCGCGGCGACTCATGCTGAAGTCGTGGGACTACGGCAACCTGCGCATCGACACGCTGGTCGCGCCGATGTCCGTACTGACCAACGCGCTGGGCCTGTTCCTCGCCATCAGCCTCGACGGGGGTCAGCACGGCGTGGAGGCGGTCGTGGTCGCCTTCACCTACTACTCCAATGCGACGCGGATCATGTTCGAGTTCAACCAGATCTACCGGCGCCTGGAGAGCTCGATGACGGAGGCCGCGCAGTTCACCGAACTCCTCATGACACCGCCGACCGTGCTCGACCCCGCCTCGCCGGAGCCGCTGTCGCATCGGTCCGCCGATGTCCGCTTCGAACAGGTGACCTTCACCCACGCGGGCGCTGACCCCCTGTTCAAGGGCCTTGACCTGGCCGTACCCAGCGGGGCGAAGATCGGTCTCGTCGGCCGGTCCGGAGGCGGCAAGACCTCGCTCACCCGACTGCTGCTGCGGATGACGGACATCGACGCCGGTCGCATCCTCATCGGCGGCCAGGACATCAGCAAGCTGCGCCAGGCCGACCTGCGCAGCCTGATCGCCTACGTGCCGCAGGACCCGGCGATGTTCCATCGCACCCTGCGGGACAACATCGCGTTCGCCCGGCCGGACGCCACGGACGCCGAGATTCGCCGAGCTGCCGAGGCGGCGCATGTCACGGAGTTCGCCGACACGCTCCCGGAGGGCTTCGACACCATGGTGGGGGAGCGCGGTATCAAGCTGTCCGGCGGGCAGCGCCAGCGAGTCGCCCTCGCTCGGGCGATCCTGCGCGACGCGCCGATCCTGCTGCTCGACGAGGCGACCAGTGCCCTGGACTCCGAGAGCGAGATCCTCGTCCAGGAGGCGCTGTGGCGGCTCATGGAGGGGCGGACGGCGCTCGTGGTGGCGCACCGACTGAGCACCGTCGCCTCCATGGACCAGTTGGTGGTCCTCGACCGCGGACAGATCACCGAGCAGGGCACCCACCAGGAACTGCTCGCGTCCGAGGGCGCCTACGCGAAGCTGTGGCAGCACCAGTCCGGCGGATTCCTCGACGACACCACCCCCGCACGGGCCGACGTGACCTGAGGAAACCCCGCTGTCTCACCCCGAATTCCGTGGTGACCCATGCTGACCGGGGCCGTTCTCCCGCGTGTCCGGGGCCCGGCTCAGTGGAGCAGGTCGGCCAGGCGGCGCCAGTCCGCGCGCGGCAGGAAGTCGCGCGGCTGGTCGACGACCACCTGGAGAGCCACGTGGTCCGCGCCCGCCGACCGGAAGGCCCCGATCCGCTCCCGGATCCGGTCGTCGTCGCCCCAGGCGAACAGCGCGTCGACCAGGCGGTCACTGCCTCCGTCGGCGAAGTCGTCGTCGGTGAAGCCGAACTGCCGCAGCGCCTTGGTGTAGTTGGGCAGCCCCAGGTACACGGCGAGACTGCCGCGGGCCTTGGCTCGGGCGCTGTGCGGGTCGGTGTCCAGGACGACCTTCGTCTCCGGGGCGAGCAGCGGGCCCTCGCCCAGGATCTCCCGGGCCCGAGCGGTGTGTTCGGGCGTGACCAGGAACGGGTGCGCGCCGGCGGCCCGGTCACGGGACAGCTCCAGCATCTTCGGGCCGAGCGCGGCCAGGACGCGGCGCCCGGCAGGCACGCCCGCCGCGTCAAGAGCGTCCAGATGGCCGACCATGGCCGAGTACGGGCGACGGTACTGGTCCGCCCGTACGGCGTGGCTCACGCCGAGGCCGAGCAGGAAGCGCCCGGGGTGGGCCTTCTCCAACTCCGCCCAATGCGCGGCGGTCTCGGCCGCCTCGTACTGCCAGATGCTCTGGATACCCGTCGCCACGGTGAGGCGGGAGGTCGCCTCGATCAGCGGCACCGCGTGGCGCACCGCGCTGCTGGCGCCCAACCAGACGGCGCCGAACCCGAGTTCCTCCAATTCGGCGGCTGCCTCGGTCAGCTCCCCGCGCCTGCTCGGGTCTTCCGAACGCAGTGCCGCGCTCCAGACGCCGTACCGCCCGACGGCCTCCTGCGCGGAGCTCGTACGTCCTTCGCTCGTCCTGTCGCTCACCCGTCTCGTCCCTCCGTAGGCACCGCCGTGGCCGCCCACGCGGCACAGGGCTTGCTCGATCACAGCAGAGCCCAACGGCTCTCCGACGCGGCGTATTCCACAGGGCATCAGCGGCGCCATTACGCCAAACGTATTGATCCTCATATTGTCGGTATGTCGGATATGACACGTGTGGAGATCATCTGTACGTTCAATCTCGCATCGGCTCACAGCCGACGACTCTCAGACAGGAGAAGTGACATGGCAACGCGTTCCACCGCTGTTACCGCCGCAGTCGCGGCTGCCGCGGCGCTGGCGGCCACGGGCATCACCTACGCCTCCGCGGCCTCCGAGCCGGCTCAGGCGGCTCCGGTCGCCCAGCAGGCCATCGCCGCCCCCGCCTCCGTCCCCCAGGGCGGCGGCGACACAGGCAAGGGCTATGAGGGCAAGGGCAATGAGGGCCACGAGGGTGGTGGTGGCGGTGGGCACGAGAAGCGGCACCACCACTTCCACATTGGCAAGATCCGTGTCAATGAGCGTGAGTACCCGGCCATCCCGGACGGCTGTGTCGTCGTGGTCAGCGGCCTCGGCTCCACGAGCCTCAACGTCCGCAACGACAGCCACCGGACCGTCGAGGTCTTCAACGGTGCCACCTGCGACAACGGCGCTCCCATCGCGACCGTCGGCCCCTGGAGCCAGGCGGACGGCCTGTTCCTGCGGCACATCAAGGGCGGCGTGAAGGTCAAGCACGGTGTGGTGGGCAGCTTCCGCGTGATCAAGCGCCACCACCACGAGGAGAAGGGCGACGACTTCGACAGGGACTGAACGAGTCGCCTCTGAGGCAGAAACGAGAACCCCGGCCCGCCGGAATCGGGCCGGGGTTCCGGTCTGTCTCCCCGACCGGGGCGCCCGCATCCCACGCTAAACCTTTACCGAATCCTCCGCGTGTCGAGAGCGTACGGAGAGTGGTCCTGGGCTAGAGGTCGTAACCCAGAGCCGCGTCCGCCGGGCGTCGCCCGGTGCGAAGTCGCTCCGCGACCCCCTCACCCGTTCGGCGGGATTCGCCCGGTGGCGGAGCCGTTCACGAAGGGATCGGTCGCGCGGGCGACACCACGTGCTCACGGTGCTCAAGCGGCGCGGACGAGCCGCATATAGCGACGCCAGTTCCAGTGCGGCCCCGGATCCGTGTGGTCGCTCCCCGGAACCTCGATGTGCCCGATGATGTGCGCCCGATTCTTGGGGATGTCGTGTCTCTCGCAGATCGCCGCTGTGAGCTTGGCGGACTCCTCGTAGAGGGCGTCCGTGAAGTACTCGGGCCGGTCCACCCACCCTTCGTGTTCGATGCCGATGCTGCGCGTGTTGTAGTCCCAGTTGCCCGCGTGCCAGGCGATGTCGTGCTCACGGACGCACTGCGCGACGTTCCCGTCCGCCGATCTGACGACGTAATGAGCCGACACGTTCGTCTGCGGGTTCGCGAAGATGCCCAAGGTGCCCGCGTACGTCGTCTGTGTCACGTGGATGACGACGAAGTCGAGCGGATAGCTCAGGGGCCGGTCGGAAGCCGTGTAGTTCTCCGGATCCGCCGCCGTCCAGTCCGCGGAAGGCTGGTCGACGACTCGGGGCCGGGCCTGTGCCGACGTCGAGGGGAGGAGCGCATAGGGAACGGCGGCCAGGGCCGCGCCCTTCAGTAACCCGCGCCGGCTCATGAGCGGTCTCACCCGCTCCGATTCGGGGTTCCGCATGCAGACAGTGCCTTCCGTGGAGACGTGCCGGGATCGTTCTGTCGTGTTCGTCCTGTGTCCAGCGCGTTGTATGTCGTGCGCTCAACGCCTCGGCGTCGCCGCTGTTTCGCGCAGCCGGGCGTGTGCCCGCGGTGAGTCTCGCGTGTCGGAAGTGATTCCTTGCGGAGCTTGGCCCCGTAGGTGCAGTTGGTGTCGCGTTCGCCATGGAACCCCCCGAAGGGACGGGCGCAGCCCCCCGTGGCTGCGACCTCGTGTGCATCACGGTACGGCGCTCGGCGGTTGGGCAGGAAGAGCCCGGTGTCTTCGGTGGACAACGGCGGGAATGTGGAGAACTCCCTCACTCCTGCGAGGGAAGCGGCCCCTGAGCACTCCGGGCGGTCCGCCCAGGCCCGCCGGGCCTTGTGGCGCAGGCGGGCGGGCGACTCCGGCAGGCCCTACGCCCGAGTTCCCACGGCCGCGGGATCGTCGAGCACCGCCCGTACCACCGAGTGCGCGGCACCCAGCAAGGGTCCCTCGGGGCCCAGCCGGGAGACCCGTACGGCACAGGCCCGTCCGGCGGACCTCTGCTCCAACTCCCGCTCCAGCGACGGCAGGAGCCAGGGAGCGAGAGCGGCCAGCGCACCGCCGAGCACGACGGCCTGCGGGTCCAGCAGGTTCACCGCCCCGGTCAACGCGATCCCGAGCGCGGTCCCGGCGTCGCACAAGGCCCGACGAACCTCCTCGTCCCCTTGCGCGGCACGCTCGGCCAGCACCTCGACCCGGTGCTCGCCCGGCGTCAGCCCGGCGGCACGCAGCACAGCCTCCTCGCCCGCGTACTGCTCCAGGCAACCGCGCCCGCCGCACGCGCACGCGGGACCTTCCGGGTGCACCGGCACATGCCCCAACTCGCCCGCGAAACCGCGTGTCCCGCGCAGCAGGCACCCGTCCACGACCACCGCGCCGCCGATGCCGATCTCCGCCGAGACATGCAGGAAGTCCAGCGGCGTGTCGTCCCCCAGCCAGAGTTCCGCGAGCGAACCGAAGTTGGCCTCGTTGTCGACGGTCAGGGGCAGCTCGGCAGGCAGGAGCGCGCCGAGGTCGATGTCGTGCCAGTCGAGGTTGGGGGCGCGGACCACGGTGCGCGCGTCACGCGCCACCAGACCGGGCACCGCGACGGCGAGGCCCGCCGGCCACAGCCCCTCCGACTCCGCCTGTGCGACCACCTGCTCCACCAGGGCGCTCAGTTCGGCGACCACCGGCCGCGGCGGGCGCCGACGGTTCGTGCCGTGCCGCACCGCCCGAGCCCGTACCGCACCGCGCAGATCGACCGCGCACACCGCGAGGTGGTCGACGCCGATCTCCGCGCCGATCCCGGCCGGGCCACGCCCGCTGACGGCCAGGGCGGACCCGGGGCGCCCCACCCGGCCGGGACGCTCCGGTCCCAGCTCCTCGAGCAGCCCCGAGCGGATCAGTTCGTCCACCAGCGTGGAGACGGCCGCCCGGGTCAGTCCGATCCGTGAGGCGACCGCGGCACGCGACAGCGGACCCTCGGCGTTCACGGTGTGCATCACCCGCGCGAGGTTGCGGCGGCGCATGCCCTGCTGGGTGTCAGGCAGCCGACGGCCGGGGCTCGACGGATGGGCTTCGTGCAGTGGTGCGGTCATGCCTCCCCCGGATCTCGTCGGCGACTCGTCAGCGCCGGTCCGGTTCCCGCTCCAGCAGCGGCGCCGCATCGGAGAGTACCCCGGTGATCCGCGCGAGCGTCGCCTCGTCCCGCTCCACGGCCTCCAGCACCGGTCCGTGGGCGGTGCCCCAGCGTCGGGCGACGGCCGCCGGGTCCTCGCCCGTCAGCAGTCCGGCGGCCTGCGCGGCGGCCCCCAGCGCGACCAGTTCCTTGGCCACCGGCACCCGCACGGGACGTCCCGAGAGCCGACGTACGGTCTCCTGCCAGGCCCTGCCCCGCGCGCCACCGCCGATGAGCAGCAGCGGAGCGCTGCGGTCCGCGTCGGCTTCGAGCACCAGATCGAGTGCGCCCAGCAGCGCGTGCACCGCACCGTCGTACGCCGATTGCAGGAGTTGCCCCGCCGTCGTGTCGTGCCGCAGCCCGTGCAGCAGTCCCGAGGCGTGCGGGAGGGCGGGAGTGCGCTCGCCGTCGAGGTAGGGGAGCAGCGTCACGCCCGTGCCCGGCTCGACGGCCTCGCGGTCGAGACCCAGCAGGGCGGCGATCCGGTCGACGGCGAGCGTGCAGTTCAGGGTGCAGGCCAGGGGCAGCCAGTCGCCGTGGGCGTCCGCGAAGCCCGCGACGGTTCCCGTCGGGTCGGTCGGGCGCCGCTTCGCGACCGCGTACACCGTGCCGGAGGTGCCGAGGCTCAACACCGGGGTGCCGGGCCGCAGTCCGAGGCCGAGCGCGGCGGCGGCGTTGTCGCCGGTGCCCGGTGCGACCAGGGTGCCCTTGGAGAAGGGCAGGTCATGGGTGTCGCGCACGGTGCCGGCCACTTCTCCGGGCCGGACCACGCGCGGCAGCAGGGCCGGGTCGAGGCCCACGCGCGCGAGGATCTCCTCGTCGTACGCCTCCGTCGCCGAAGCCCACCAGCCGGTGCCGGAGGCATCGCCGCGGTCGGTCGTGCCCTGCCCCGTCAGACGCTCGGTCAGATAGTCGTGAGGCAGCCGTACGGCGGCGGTCGCCCGGACGGCCTCCGGTTCGTTCTCCGTCAGCCAGGCCCACTTCGTCACCGTGAACGAGGCGCCGGGCACACTCCCGGTGCGTTCCGCCCAGGCCTTGGGGCCGCCGAGCTGGTCCACCAGGCGGCGCGCCTGCGGCGCCGACCGCACGTCGTTCCAGAGCAGGGCGGGACGCACCGGTTCGCCCTGCGCGTCCAGGGTGACCAGGCCGTGCTGCTGGCCGCCGATGGACACCGCGGCGGCCTCGTGCGCCGCCTCGCCGCACTGGCGCAGGGCGTCGCACAGGGCGTCCCACCACTGACGCGGATCGCTCTCCCGGCCCGCGCCCGACGTGACGGTGTGCGGCGCCTGACCACTCGCCACCACCTCGCCGGTCGCCACGTCGACGACCAGGGCCTTGGTGGACTGGGTGGACGAATCCACCCCGACGACGAGCGGACCCTCGGCTGCTGACATCGGGCTCTCCCTCTTCCGCGGCTCGCGGGACTCTGGCGTGTCGGCGCGCGTCTCACCAGCCGTCTCGGTCCGGCGCGCCCCCGTCACCGTACGAACTCTCCGGACGGGACACAGCGTCTCTTCCCAGAGATGCCCTCGCATACTAATTTGTTAAGCGCCATGACGAAATAGTCTTCAGCGAGCAAGGAGCCACGACATGAGCTATCAGCCCACCCCCGAGGACAAGTTCACCTTCGGTCTGTGGACCGTCGGCTGGCAGGGCAGGGACCCCTTCGGCGACGCCACGCGCGGCACCCTGGACCCCGTCGAGACGGTGCAGCGCCTCGCCGAACTCGGCGCCTACGGCGTCACCTTCCACGACGACGACCTGATCCCCTTCGGCTCCTCGGACAGCGAGCGCGAGGCGCACGTCAAGCGCTTCCGGCAGGCCCTCGAAACGGCCGGGATGACCGTGCCGATGGCCACCACCAACCTGTTCACGCACCCCGTCTTCAAGGACGGCGCCTTCACCGCCAACGACCGGGACGTGCGTCGCTACGCCCTGCGCAAGACCATCCGCAACATCGACCTGGCGGTGGAACTGGGCGCGACGACGTATGTCGCGTGGGGCGGCCGGGAAGGCGCCGAGTCCGGCGCGGCCAAGGACGTGCGCGTCGCCCTCGACCGCATGAAGGAGGCCTTCGACCTCCTCGGCGAGTACGTCACCTCCCAGGGCTACGACCTGCGCTTCGCCATCGAGCCCAAGCCGAACGAGCCGCGCGGCGACATCCTGCTGCCCACGGTGGGCCACGCCCTGGCCTTCATCGAGCGCCTGGAGCGCCCGGAGCTGTACGGCGTCAACCCCGAGGTCGGTCACGAGCAGATGGCCGGGCTGAACTTCCCGCACGGCATCGCCCAGGCCCTGTGGGCAGGCAAGCTCTTCCACATCGACCTCAACGGCCAGTCCGGCATCAAGTACGACCAGGACCTGCGCTTCGGAGCGGGCGATCTGCGCGCCGCGTTCTGGCTGGTCGACCTCCTGGAGAGCGCGGGCTACAGCGGACCGCGCCACTTCGACTTCAAGCCGCCGCGGACCGAGGACCTCGACGGCGTGTGGGCGTCCGCCGCGGGCTGCATGCGCAACTACCTCATCCTGAAGGAGCGTTCGGCCGCCTTCCGCGCGGACCCCGAGGTCTGGGAGGCGCTGCGTGCCTCCCGCCTGGACGAGTTGGCACAGCCGACCGCCGCGGACGGACTCCAGGCCCTGCTCGCGGACCGCGGTGCCTTCGAGGACTTCGACGTGGACGCCGCCGCCGCGCGCGGGATGGCCTTCGAACGCCTGGACCAGTTGGCCATGGACCACCTGCTGGGCACTCGCGGCTGATCGCTTGCCGGAGCCTCGCCGACCGGTCGGCCGACCAGCCAACCGGTCGGTCGACCAGCCGACCGACCGGCTGGCCGCCGCGCGGGATGCCGGGAATCCTGAGCTGTATCAGGGTTCGGTCTCAGGGTCGTCTCAGGGTCACGACCCGGAACCGCGCGTGGCGCGCACCCGTTCTCACCACAGAGAGCGGCGCTGGCCGTGAAGGAGGCGACACATGTCGAAGAACGCGAAGATCGCCACCGGGGGCGTGGTGGTCGGACTCATCCTGTGGATCTGGCTGCCCTGGTGGGCTGTTCTCCTGATCGTGCTGGGAGTCCCGACCGCCGCGTACCTCACGCTGGACCCCTCGCAGCGGCGCAGGCTGCGCCGGGTGACGCGCAAGGAACTCGGCCGCTGAGGGAGGGGGCGCCCTCCGGCGGCCGACGGCCCTTGTGCTCCGGCGTGTCCCCGCCGCGCGGGCGGGCGCGCCCTCACGGCGTCACGCCGGGCGCACTGCCATCCTGTCGAGCGCCTCGAGGAGTCCGGGCAACTCCGGACCCCGCCCCACCGGCAGCACCTCACCGGGCTTCTCGTCCAGCAGGACGAACGCGATGTCGTCGGTCCTGGCCACCATGGACCAGCCAGGCCCGTCGGCGCGCAGGGTGCGCGCCTCACCGGGCGCGAAGGAGGAGCGGACCCGGCCGGGCGGCGGGGGCGTGTCCACATACGCCCGCGCCTCCGCGAGGACACGACGAACGCCGCCGCGAGCAGGGCTCGCGCCCTCACCCTCCGCGGGTCGTGCGGCCGTTCCGGCCGACGCCCCGCTGTCCGCGGGCGCGAAGTCGGCGTCGTCGATCTGCTCACGCCACTGGGCCCACCGCAGCGCGATCTCGTCCGCTCCCAGGCGCCGTTGCGCGGGACCCCAGATCTCGGTGTCGGGCGGGGCCAGCGGCGCGTGCTCGGTGAGTTCGGGCGCGGGGTCGTGCGGGGCGGGGACACCGGGCGCGGCGACGGCGACGGCCAGCGGCCACCCCGGCAGCGTGGCGACGACCGTCCGCTCGTCGGGCGACAGGTCGTGCTCCATCCCGCAGTCCCAGGACGCGATCGCCACGGCCACGAGGGAGACATCGTCGGTGGCCACCGTCCAGCGCGCACCGTCGCCGTCCTGACCGAGCACGAGGCCGTAGCCCTCGGCCACAGGAGGGAGACCGAGCGCCGCGCAGGCCTCCGGATAGTCGTCGCCCAGCACGCTCGGGAACTGCGCGGGGGTCAACAGCACCGCGGTCAGCAGATACAGCGCGTCGTCCCCGACGGCGACGGCGTCATCACCCGTCCCGACCATGTCACCCTCCCCATCAGTTCGTCCGTCGGCGCACCCTAATGCGCCCCCGAGTCGGTTGTCACGAGCCCGGATCCCCTGAAGAGCTGCAAAGACGGGCGAGGACCGGGGTGAAATGACCGTGCCTGGTGCGATGTCAGGCAGCGTGCGTGTCGACAGGCCTGCGCGCGAGCGCACTTGGCGGCTCGCCGTGCCCCGTAGAGTGGAATCTCCGGAGGTACAGAAGGGGGCCCGGACGGTGAAGCGCTTCGAGCGGCTCGAGCAGATGCTGCGCATGGATCCCGAGAAGGACGCCTCGGAGATCTACCGGATCAGCAGTGCCTACGAGTTCCCCTGGGACCACACCCGCGCCTTGGAACTGGCCCTCTACCGCACGTACGCCGTCCCGTCCATCGGCCGACTGCTCGCCGAGACCGCCGAACTCACGGACCGTACGCAGCGACGCTACGACGACACCGCGATTCTCCTGGACACGGTCGTCGAGCACGGCTTCGCCAGCGACGAGGGCCGCACCGCGATCCGCCGTATCAACCAGATGCACCGCAGCTACGACATCAGCAACGACGACATGAGGTACGTGCTCTGCACCTTCGTCGTCGTGCCCAAGCGGTGGATCGACGCCTATGGATGGCGCGAACTGTCGCGGCACGAGACCATCGCCTCCGCCGTGCACTACCGCACCCTGGGGCGGCACATGGGCATCAAGGACATCCCCGAGACGTACGAGGAGTTCGAGGCCTGCCTCGAGGCCTACGAGGAGGCCCACTTCGCGTGGGATCCCGAAGGCCGCCGCGTGGCCGACGCGACCCTGAACCTGATGGCCTCCTGGTATCCGCGCCCGCTCGCACCCCTGCTGAAGCTCACGACGCTCTCCCTGCTCGACGACCCGCTGCTGAAGGCATTCCGGTACGAGCGGCCGAGCGATGCCACGCGCGCGTGGGTGCGTCGCGCGGTACGCGCGCGTGGCCGCCTCGTACGCCTCATGCCCCCGCGCCGTGCCCCGCACTTCGCGCGGCAGAACTGGGAGATCCAGAGCTATCCGAACGGCTATCGCATCACCGACCTGGGCACGCGCCCGGTCCCCGGAGTGAAGGGCTGCCCTGTGCACCGGGCGAGGACGGCACCGGCCTCCGCCGCCGAGTGAGTTCAGCCCTCGCGGACGGCCAGGGCGAGGAAGCGGGCGTCCTCGTCGACGTACGACGTCATGCGCCACCCGGAACCCGCCAGCAGCGGGCGGAGGTTGGCTTCGGCGCGCAGGTCGTCAGGGGTGATCTGCCGCCCCTGACGGGCTGCGAGGGCCGCCCGGCCGATCGGGTGGAAGAGCGCCAGCAGACCGCCGGGCCGTACCACGCGCGCCAACTCCCGCAGATTCTCGGCGGGATGGGGCAGATGGGCGATCAGCCCCGCTCCGAACACCGCGTCGAGGGACTCCGTACGCAAGGGAAGCCCCGCCACGTCGGCGAGCAGCAGGTGCCCGTCACGGTTCCGTCCCGCCTGCACGGCGGCTTCCAGCATCGCCGGAGTCAGATCGGCTCCCAGAACCACCCCGGAGGGGCCCACGGCCGCGCGCAGGGGTGGGAGGGCCCGGCCCGTACCGCATCCCGCGTCGAGCACACGGTCCCCCGCGCACAGCCCGAGCGAGGCGATCGCCGAGTCGTACGCCGGACCGTCGTCGGGGAACCGCGTGTCCCAGTCGGCCGCGCGCGCGGTGAAGAACTCCTGCACTTGTGTGTGGTCGTTGCTCATGCTTCGCATGATTCCTTACTCGGGCGAAGGACGTGTCGGTACGCACATTCGAGCACGGCGCGATCGTTCCATGGTTCGCTCGCGCCGGATCCCGACACTTCTCGGCCCGCATCCTGGCCGATATGCCGTCCAACTCATTGAGATCGCAGCAGAGTTGACATGATGCTGGCTCCGTACAGATGTGCAGGCGTCGACCGTGGTCGGCACTCCCGAGAGAAGTGATCGATGGTCTCCGAGCACTCCGACGAGCCGCCCGACGGTGAGATGGCCGAGGGTGAGCCGCCCGACGGCGAGACGACCGACCTGGCGTTGAAGATACTGATCGCCGGCGGATTCGGCGTGGGCAAGACCACCCTGGTCGGCGCGGTCAGCGACATCAGGCCCCTGCGTACCGAGGAACTGCTGACCCGGGCGGGCCAGTTCGTGGACGACACCGACGGAGTGGACCACAAGGTCACCACGACCGTCGCCATGGACTTCGGACGCATCACCATCCGCTCCGGACTCTCGCTCTATCTCTTCGGCACGCCGGGCCAGGACCGCTTCTGGTTCCTGTGGGACGAACTCTCCCAGGGCGCCCTGGGAGCCGTCGTCCTCGCCGACACCCGGCGGCTGGAAGGCTGCTTCCCCGCTGTGGACTACTTCGAGCGCCGTCGCATCCCGTTCCTGGTGGCCGTCAACTGCTTCGCGGGAGCCCGCACCTACGACGCCGACGACGTGTCACGCGCCCTCGACCTCGACCACGGCACGCCCGTGGTGCTGTGCGACGCCCGGGACCGGGAATCCGGGAAGGAAGTGCTGATCCGCCTCGTCGAGTACGCCGGGCGCGTGCACACCGCCCGACTGCTGGACTCCGTGAGCTGACGCGCTACTCCGCGACGCCCGAGTAGGCCAGCACCTTCTCGACCCGTACGCGGACGAGCAGTTCGCCCGGAACGCCGTTGCGGGTGCCGAACTCCTCGGCCCGTGCCTCGCCCATGTACCGGGCGCCGATCAGGGTGGCCCAGTGCCGCATCTCGTCGAGCTCCTCCGACAGCGCGGCCCGGCCCTGCAGGACGACGAAACCGTACGGGGGACGGTCGTCGTCCACACACAGAGCGACCCGGCCGTCCCTGGCCAGATTCCGCCCCTTCACCGTGCCCTTCCCGGTGTTGAAGACGACATCGTCTCCGTCCAGCAGGAACCAGATCGGCGCCACATGCGGGCTGCCGTCGGCGCGGACCGTGGAGAGCTTGCCCGTACGGGTGCCGTGCGAGACGAAGGCGCGCCATTCGTCGTCGGTCATCTTGTGTGCCATGCCCTCATTCTGCTTGCCGGGACGGCGACCGTGGTGAAGGCTGGCTGACGGGACCCTCCGGCCGGGGGGAGCGACACCACGGGGAGAAGGCACCATGGCGCAGAACACGGGGCTCGGTTGGCTCCTGGACGATCTGACCGAGCGCGTGGAACACATACGGCACGCACTGGTGCTGTCCAACGACGGTCTGGTGACCGGCACGAGCACGGGGCTGCGCCGTGAGGACGCGGAGCATCTCGCGGCGGTCTCGTCCGGGCTGCACAGCCTGGCCAAGGGATCGGGCCGCCATTTCGGCGCCGGCCAGGTACGTCAGACCATGATCGAGTTCGATGACGCCCTCCTGTTCGTCACCGCCGCCGGGCTGGGCAGTTGTCTGTGCGTGCTCAGCGCCGCCGAGGCCGACATCGGCCGGATCGCCTACGAGATGACGCTGTTGGTGAACAGGGTCGGGGAACATCTGGCCGTGGACGCGAGGCAGCAGGGAGACACACCGGACTCGACCCGCTGACCGCGTCACCATCACCCCTCTGACCAAGGGAAATGATGGGGCGGGCAGGGTTATCCACAGGCCCGCCCGCCGATTTCGTTCTCCAGCTACCGTTTTGTCCGAAGCGGGTGCACACCGCACTCGCCACGGACTCCACGGGGGAGAACCGCCATGGCAGCGAACACGATCACGGCCACCGTCACCGACACCACCGGCAGCGCCAGGGATTCCGCAGCGCGGCAACCCGCCCTGACCCCGAGCCGCGCCGCACGGGAACTGGAGCTCAAGCAGAGCGAGTTCGACCTCGCGGTACGACTGGGACATGTACGGACCGTTCCCGACGAGGGCGGTGGTGGCCGTCGGGTCACCCGCGCCGAGATCGACCGCGTACGCGCCGAAGACGGCTTCCCCACAGCGCTGCGGGAGCGGGTGAAGACCGTGGGCACAAGGAACGGCGCGGCCCTGATGGAGGTGTCGCCCGGCAGGTTCACGCGGCTGGCACGGCTGGGCCTGCTGGTGCCGGTGAAGTGGTATCTGAACCGCTACCGGGCCGTGGTCTGGCTGTATCTGGCCGAGGAGCTGAAGCAGTTCGCCGCCAAGGAGGAGAACGCGCTGCTGCTCACCGGTACGACACCACAAGGGCTGCGCGATCAGTTGGACGCGGGCCTGGACCTGCGGCCCCGCAACTGGCGCGGACGCCACCTCGGTTGGCATCTGCGGCAGACGGAGGATCCATGGGCGAGGGCCGCTGCCGTGGCGTCCTTGCTGGATCCGGTGGAGGTGGCGGAGATCGTCCAAGATCCCTATGAGCGCGCGCAGTTGCGCCGTCTGGAGCCCGCGCGGTCCGCGAGCGGGGCACCCGAATCGGCCGCCGGCCGGATCACCGCGCGGATCATGACAGCGGACGACCCCGACGAGATCGGCCGCCTGCGGGCCGACTTGCGGCAGGCGCTCACCGAAGCTCGTCGACTCCGCCAGGCGCCGCGTCCGTCGCCGGGGGTTTGGGACGAGACGCGGCCTGGGACCACGACCGACCGAGGAACCAAGACGCCTGGTGAGACCGGGGTTGCTCGCCACACCGCGACCTCCCGGGCAACAGAGGTCGCCCCTCGGGCCCCGGTCGTACGGTCGCAGCCGACGCGAGCGCGCGGCATGTTCGGGTGGCTGCGTCGAGGGAACCACGACCGGCCTGGCGCGGCACGGCCGAACCGCGACAGGAGACGACCCGCCGCGTCAGCGTGCGAGCCCGCGGAACAGCCCCTCCTGGACGACCGAGACGAGCGCACGCCCTCCGGTGTCGTAGCTGCGGCTTCGGGCCGGACCCTGTCGCGGACGCCCTGCGGCACGAGGACGTCGAGTGGGAATCCGCCGACGACGGCCGCACGCGCGCCACGCCCGCACTCGACTCCCGGCAACGGCTCCTCGCCCCCAGGAGTCACCTCGGTGCGGCGTTCCGCAGCGAAGCGCCGTACGCCATGACCTCCGCGATGCGGCAGTTCGCTCAACGCCTCATCGACACCATCGGATCCGGCGCGCAGCAGCCGCCCGAGGCCGGAGCCTCTCGGGGCAGGGTTCTCCCTAGTCGCTCACCGCCCGGCGGATGCCGGTGACCAGGGCGGGGTGGATGCGTACGACGTGGTCCGGGCCGTGGTCCGACTGTGGGCGCAGCGCCGCCCGGTAGCGTGCCACCTGCTCCGGGTCCGTGACGAGATGGCAGTGGCCGGTGGCGACGACGCTCCATCGCAGGCCGGTGTGGTGGTCGATCTCGTCGGCCTGGTAGGCGACGGCGACGCCTTGGGAGCCCGCCTGCTCTGTGGGGGCGGTGAGGACGGCGCCGTTGCGGGCGCAGACGATGATGTCGCCGCCGTCGAGGATGTGGTTGACGGGGCGTACGGCGGGCAACGCCCACTGCGGGACGTCCAGCGGGAAGACGATACGGCCCAGGGGGACGCTGCTGAGCAGGCGCAGGGCTTCGTCGGGGTCCAGGTCCACGGTGCGGCGCGGCTCGGGAGGTAACCGATGCGTCATGGGCGGATGTCCTTCGCGCACGGCGGTACTCGTCCGCCGTACAGGGTCGGTGCCACTGGCAGGTCTGGCGGCCCTCATACAACGCGTTTCGGCCGTGCGCTGCCAGAGCCGTTCGGCCCATAGGCGTATGTGATGCGGATCACTTCAAGGGGGTTCTTGTGTCGTACGAAGACACTCTCCGGGCGGCGTCGCTCGCTTCGGTTCGCTGGTCAGGCGGGAGATCGCTGCGAGATCTTCCGTGCGAGCGCCTCCCAGGCGCTGGCGCATTCCGCGGCTGCGGCGGACACCATCGCGGCCTGGTGGGAGGGGACGGATTCCGCGATCTCGTCCCAGCGTCGTACGCCGGCGATCTGCGTCTCCAGCATGCGCAGCAGCAGTCGCCCCGTCTCCGTGTAGCGAAGGGAGGGGTCTCCGCACAGGTTCTTGAAGACCGCGGTCAGATCCGCCTGTGCGTCACCGTCAGGAGTCTTCGCGACCGACGGGCTCGGCGGGTTCGGCGGTGCGTCGGGCGTGGTGGCGAGGGGCTTCTCCTCCGCGCCGATCGCCCCGGGAAGCCGGGTCGCCGGGCTCGGCGCCGGTGGCCGCGTGCGCTGCCTCGGGGCCGCCCGGCGGGGGGCGGGTACCGGGTCCTCGCCCCGCAGGACCCGGTCGCGTACATCGCGCACTGTCCCCAACGAGAGGTTCGCCTGCTTCGCTATCTCCCTCAACGGTGCGTCGGGTGATGCGGCGATGAGCCTGCCCGCGGTCCGGCGTCCTTCCGCCGCGCTGAGCGGACGGACCCTGCCGTCCCGGCCGATGCGGGAGGTGGGAGCCGTGCCCGCCGCGCTTCTGCGGCGCCGCAGTCCGCCCACGGTCGTGGCCGAGAGTCCGGTCGCCGAGGCGATGACGCGGTCGGACCACTGGGCGTGGGAGGCGATGATGCGCTCGGCGGCGCTCACCCGTTCGGCCAGTGTCAGCGGTAGGCCGTGGCCGACGTTCGACTTCACCGCCAGCACGAAGGCGTCGGCCGCGGACCCTTCGAAGAAGCAGACCTGGATCTCCGGCTGCCTGCGCAGCATGGCCACCCGGAGCCGGTGCATTCCGTCGATGACGCGCATGGTCTGGCGGTGCACGATGATGGCCGGGAGTTCCTGTCCCGAGGCCGCCAGCGTGTGGGCGTGCTCCAGGTTCTCACCCGACAGGCGTGGCGAGTCCGCGGGGAGCAGCAGCGCGATCGGCACGGTGGTGACCACGGCGAGGTCCGGGTGTCGGCCGCGGTCCCGAGGCGAGGCGCTCGGTTCACGCGTGGTGTGGGCGTGCGGCGGTGGCTCGAAGTGGACAGCACCCATGGACGTTCCCCCGTATTCGTCTCTCAGTGTCATCCAGGGTGCGACTCGACGCCGATGGCCACCTCACTGGCATCGGCAGTCGCATCCGCACCACAGTCACTGTCCTCAACGCCCGCTGAACAAGCGGCACATGCGGGTGATGAGCCCCGCGTCTTGTCCGGAAACCGTTGCCGTGAGATTACAAGCCCCCAAGAGGGCTTGCAACAAGCGCATTTGAAGTTTGAGATACTGTGTATCTTCACTTCACGCCGCTGACCTGCTTGTTCAGAAGAAGATCAACGTTTGGGACACGGTGTTTTATGGCTGAAAACCAACGACATCCCTCGCCTTGGCGCGTCCTGGGGGCAGGGCGGGCCGAGGCGAGGGATGTCGGGTGGGGGAGGAGGCGGGGGAGGCGGGACGAGAGGTGCCCGGAACCGGTCAGGTCACGCCGGTGACTTCTTCGGGTCGTCCAAGTCCGTGAAGAGCCGGGCCACCGCGGCTGCCTGCTTGCGGGCACAGCGCATCGACGCGCCCCCGCAGCCGTCGCCGTCGTGGTTCAGGGAGGCGATGCGACTGTGCGGGGAGAGACGCATGCCCTTGGTCCTGGCCGGATTCGGGGCGGGGAAGTCGAGGCCGACCGGTGCCGCGTACCCGGTCGCGGCGATGATGTGGTCGTACTTCTGAACACTGCCGTCGGAGAACTCGACTCGGCCTCCGTCGACGTGGAGGACACGGCTCGGCACGATCGTGCAGCGGGACGAGACCGTGGAGGGGCTCTTGGTGATCAGGAATCCGCGAGGCGCCTCACCTCTCGTGGAATAGCGCACGCACGTCCCCAGCATGGCGAGGGGGGAGTGCCGGGTTATCAGTCTCACCTTGCGCCCGGTGCACCACGACAGTCGGATGTCGGGCCGATCCTCGATGATCTCCTCGCAGATCTCCACCCCGCTCTGTCCACCGCCGATCACGAGGACCGACTGGTGGGGCTGGATGTGCGACAGGTCCCGCAGGCTGGAGGCGTGACAGCAGTTGTCCCCCGTCCATGCGTCCGGGATGCGCGGCGCCCCGTAGTGACCCGTCGCGACGACGACGAACGCGTACGGTGTCTCGCCGTCAGGGGTCGTGACACAGACGTGTGAGTCGTACTCCACGACGCTGTCGACGCGGGTGAGGAACCGCCTCCGCTGGAGGTCGGCTCTCTCGTCGGACCAGGACTTCAGGAGAGT
The DNA here is from genome assembly GCF_055583785.1 of Streptomyces sp. NPDC104371. Classification (NCBI taxonomy): domain Bacteria; kingdom Bacillati; phylum Actinomycetota; class Actinomycetes; order Kitasatosporales; family Streptomycetaceae; genus Streptomyces; species Streptomyces sp. NPDC104371. The sequence continues at coordinate 895,247 of NZ_JBVJNF010000001.1, read as the reverse complement.
GCGGAACTCCTGGACCGTCACCGTCGGCTTCCTTCTGAACTCGGGGGCGATGCACCATCCCGGATTCACCAGCTCGGTGCTCTCGCGGGTCTTGCCCCACGGCATGGGCTGCCAGATGCCACCCGGTTCGGGATCCGATGAGTACCAGTCAACGGTGTTGCCTCGGCGTGTGAACTCGCGGACGGCCTGGATGCCGAAGAGGCCGCTTCCGATTACGGCACAGCTCTTGTCCGTCGCCATGCGGTTGAACTCCCTCTCTGGGGGACTGACTTGGCACGTGCTCGGCAACCGGTCGAGCGGGTCGATACGGCGCGGCGAGCCCGTCGACTGTGATGACCGGGCTCAGCCGGCTCGTAGGTCTCTGCGTTGAAAGGCGAGAACGGCAACTGCCGCCAGGGCGAGCGCCAGGAGCGTCATGACCAGCGCGGCAGGCCGGTCCCAGGCGTCTCGGGGAACGGCACCCACCCAATGCACCGGAGACAGCCGTCGTGCCCACTCCGGGAGGTCGAGCAGGTCCGCACGCAGGCACACGACGATGCCCCAGCCGACGGCGAGCCAGGTGACGGTGACCACGCGGGGGTTCACCGACTGCAGCGCCAGGGCGATCACCGCCAGGAGCAGCACCGCCGGTGTGTACGCGAGGGTGGCCGGCACGCCGTCATCGAGATAGCCGAGGTCACCGAATCCGGCCGCGAGTCCGAGACCTGTGCAGACGCCCATGCAGATCAGCAGGACGAGCGACCAGGCGGTCACCAGCGCGGCGGAGGCTCCCCACCAACGCCCCCTGCTCACCGGGCTCGCGAGGGCGTACCCCACACGCCCGCTGATCTCCTCGGCGGCCAGCCACTGCGTGAGCTGGATCGCGGCCGCCGCCGCGAGCAGCGCGTTCATCTGCACGAAGAGCGACAGAGTGGCGTCGATGTCGGCAGTCCGTGTGGCGCCGGAGAGCGCGCTCAGGACGCTTATCTGCTTGGTCAGGTATCCGAAGGAGAAGGCGAAGAGGCTTCCCCCGACGGTCCAGCCGAGACAGACCCCGAGCGTGAGCCGGAACAGTACACGCACCGGTTTCGTCAGCCAGGACGGCGCCGCGGCTGGTCCGGGGCGTGGGGGGACGAGCCCGGCGCCTTGGTCGCGACGCGTGGCCACCACACCGGCGGCTGCGAACGAGACCGCGGCCGTCGCCGCGATGGCAAGCCACGGCCACAGCGGCGGCCGGTCCGCGAACGGACGGATCTCCGCCAGCCAGGACTCCGGATTCACCCAGGTCAGATCGAAGCCGCGGGCGTCCACCACGGCACGGGTCAGATAGCTGACCATCCAGCACGCGACGGCGAGTACGTACGAGGTGCGCGCGTCCCGGCAGCACTGGGCCACCAGGGCGCCGATGCCGGTGAAGGCCAGCATGAGCGCAGCGAGGCCGCCCGCGTACCGCAGCGATCCGGCGACCGGATAGTCGAGCGTGACCAGCGCGGCGGCACTGAGGAGGAAGGTCAGGACGGCGGTGAGGGCGGCGGCGGTCAGCCCGGCGGCGGCCGGGGCGAGCCGGTGGACCGACCCCGCGGTCAGGATGTCGAGCCGACCCGTGTCCTCGACGCTGCGGGTGAAGCGGATCGCCAGGTGCAGGCCGATCAGCGGCAGCATGATGAGGGTCAGGTAACCCAACTCGTTGGCCAGGATGCCGCCCAGGGTCTCCAGGCTGTAGCCGCGGCCCTGGAGGGCGGCGCTGCTCTGCGTGCCGACGTAGGTGGCCGCGTAGGCGTCCCGGCTCGCCTGCTCGGTGTACTTGTCGCCGATGGCGGACGCGCTGCTGGTGACGAGCGCGCAGACGGCCAGGGCCCAGCCGAGGACCTGGGCGGGCGCGGTGCGCAGGCTGATGGCGACCAGGCGCCAGTATCCCGTCATGCCGGGGTCCCCTCGGTGACCGCCGTGTCGCTGCGGTAGTTCGTCAGGAACAGTTCGTCCAGGCTCGGCGGTTCCACGGTGAGGGCCGTCGGGTCGGCCGCGGCGACGTGTCCGACCGCGCTCGCCAGCGCGGCGCGGCCGACCCGGAAGCGGGTGTGCACACCGTCCGGCTGCTGTTCGGCGGTGAGGTCCACGATGCCGTCGATGTCGGCCAACCGCGCTATGGCGGTCCCGGATATCGCGGTCACCGTCGTCAGTGTGTGGCTGCGCAGGTCGGCCAGCGTGCCCTCGCGGACCACCGCGCCGCGCCGGACGATGCTGACCCGGTCGCAGAGGGCCTCCACCTCGGACAGGATGTGGCTGCTCAGCAGGACGGTGCGGCCGGCGTCCTTCAACTCCCGGACGCACTGCTGGAACACGTCCTCCATCAGCGGGTCGAGCCCGGAGGTCGGTTCGTCGAAGAGGTAGAGGTCCGCGTCCACGCTCAGGGCCGCGACCAGTGCGACCTTCTGCCGGTTGCCCTTGGAGTACGTCCTGGTCCGTTTCGTGGGGTCCAGTTCGAACCGCTCGACGAGGGCGTCGCGCCGCTTCGGGTCGAGGCCACCCTGAAGCCGGCCGAGGATGTCGATGCAACTGCCGCCACTGAGCCCCGGCCAGAGAGCCACGTCGCCGGGCACGTAGGTGAGGCGCTGATGCGCCTGGACGGACTGGCGCCGGCAGTCCAGTCCGAAGATCCTGGCGCGGCCCGAGTCCAGCGTGATCTGACCCAGCAGTGCGCGGATCGTGGTGCTCTTGCCCGCGCCGTTCGGCCCGAGGAACCCGTGCACCTCGCCCTGCCGTACGGCGAGATCGAGGCCGTCCAGGGCCTGCGTACGCCCGAACCTCTTACAGAGAGCTTCCGCTTCGATGGCATGCATGCCGACAAGATGACACAATTTGCAGGTTCTTTCGTTATGTGAGGGTGAATCAAGTCACGGCGTGCCCGGCCGAGTTCTTCGGGCATGAGTGCTCCTCACGTCCGCACGCAGGCGGTACGGGACTGCCCCGGCCCAACGTGGGGTAAATGAAGAGTAATTGAGCGGCGGGTGTGGCAGCACTTCGATAAGAACATCGGGTCCCCCTGTCCCGCAAGCGCGGTCGCGGGCAGCGGTCGCCGATGGTGCCGCAGGCGCCCAGAATTCCCAAGTGAGCGCGGATCTTTGGGTGTTCAACCGGCCACGCTGGACGGTTGAACACCATGAGAGCCGAATGGCCCTTGCGGGAAGTGCCGAATGATGCAGGCGCGGTCCGCCCTTGGAAATCGCGAGTTTATGGCGCAATAATTGCGCTCCCGTCCACCTCCTAAGTGCATGTTCGTACGGGCGTCTATTCAGGATTGGCTGCCAATGCGGCAGTGGCCTCTTTCAGTACGGCACCTTGTTCTGCTCTCGCCTCGCTCACACGAGCAGGCGGAGGACTTTCGTTTTCGGGGGGATCGATGAACCCATGGATCGACGCCGTCGAACAGACTTTCCCGCCTCTTCCGGCGCGCTGCCGAACCCGTCCAGGAGCAGGCGCCGCCACCGCCTTGAGGAGCCACGATGAACGTTCTGGTGATCACCGAGTCCTGCTTCGGCAACACCTCGCGGGTCGCCGAGGCGATCGCCACGGGCCTGCGATCCCGCGACGCGACCGTGACCGTCGCCGCCGCGGCCTCCGGACCGGCGCTCGACGGCGTCCACCTGCTGATCCTGGGCGCTCCCACCCACAACATGGGGATTCCCTCACCGGCCTCCCGGCGGCAGGCCCGGGAGAAGGGCGGCCAGGCGCCCGCCACCGGCGTGGCGGAGTGGCTCGAGGCGCTTCCGGGCGATCCGGGATGCCGCGTTGTGGCATTCGACACGGTCACCGGCACGGGGTTCTTCTCCGGATCCGCGGCGAAGGCGATCGAGAAGCGGCTGCGCCGACGCTCCGTCAGCGTGAGCGCCCGCAAGAGCTTCCTCGTCACCTCGACGCAAGGTCCGCTGGCCGACGGCGAGTTGGAACGCGCCGAACAGTGGGGTGCCTCGCTCGCCTGAAGACCCGCCTGAAGACCCGACCGAGGACCCGACCGAGGACCCGACTGAAGACCCGACCGAGGACCCGGGCCGGTGCGCCGGCCGCCGCACGGCGAGCCGGGTGCGTCCCGGGCTCGGCCGCCTTCCCACGACCTGCCTCAGAGGCAGGACCTACGCCGCAAGAGCTGGAGATACGGACATGACGGGGGCTTCCTCCCACGAGACGCTCATCGACCGCTTCGGCGCCGTCCTGCTGGGGCGCGCCGAGGAACCGTGCTACCGGTTCCTGGCCGATGGGGAGGATCAGGTCGAGCTGCTCACCGGCGCGGTGCTCGACCGGCGTGCGCGCGCTGTCGCCGTGGCGCTGAGGGAACACGCGGCGGTCGGTGACCGGGCGCTGATCCTCTGTCCCCCGGGCATCGACTATGTGGCGGCCTTCTTCGGCTGCCTCTACGCGGGAGTGGTGGCCGTGCCCGCCTATCCGCCCGATTCCGGCCTTGTCCCCCGGATGCTCCCCCGGCTGCTGGGCGTGATCGAGGACGCCGCACCGTCGGTGGTGCTGGCGCCCGCCGCCGCGGCGGCGATGGCGGGTCAGATCGCGGAGCTGGCACCGGAGACGGCGGCGCTGCCGTGGCTGGCGGTGGACGAGGTCGACGAGGCGGGGGCGGCGGACTGGCGCCGACCGGGCGTACGCGGGCAGGATCTCGCCTTCCTGCAGTACACGTCCGGCTCCACGGGACGCCCCAAGGGCGTGATGCTCAGTCACGCCAACCTGCTCGCCAACCTGGCGGCCATCGACCAGCACATGTTCGAGGGCGCTGAGCAGAGCTGTGTCATCTGGCTGCCGCCCTACCACGACATGGGGCTCATCGGCGGCCTGCTGGAACCGGCCTACCGGGGCTACCCGGTGACGTTCATGTCGCCGCTGGCCTTCCTCAAGCGGCCCGCCCGCTGGCTCCGTGCTATCTCCGACTTCCGGGCCACCCACAGCGGCGGCCCGAACTTCGGCTACGACCTCTGCGTATCGAAGATCTCCAAGGAGGAGCGCGAAGGCCTCGACCTCAGCACCTGGCAGGTGGCCTTCTCCGGCGCCGAGCCGGTACGCGCGGAGACGCTGGAGCGGTTCGCCCGCTCCTTCGCGCCCCACGGGTTCCGCCGCTCGGCCTTCTATCCCTGCTACGGGATGGCGGAGGCGTCCCTGCTCCTCGCAGGCGGCGCGCGCACCACCGAACCGCCCCTGCTGCGGGTACGCGCCGACCTGCTGGAACGGCACCGTGCCGAGCCTGCTGGGTCCGTCGAATCCGCCGAGTCCGCCGAACCTGCCGAATCCGGTGAGTCCGTCGAGTCCGCCGAATCCGGTGCGGGCACCCGGACCCTGGTCGGCTGCGGTCAGATCATCTCCGGGCATCGGCTGGTGATCGTCGCGCCGGACACGGCCACCCCGCTGCCGGACGGTGAGGTCGGCGAGATCTGGGCCGCCGGTCCCAGCATCGCGCGGGGATTCTGGGGCCGTCCCGAGGAGAGCGCCGAGCGGCTGGAGGCCCGCCTCGCCGACGGCGAAGGGCCGTTCCTGCGCACCGGTGACCTCGGCTTCCTGCACGACGGCGAGCTGTACGTCACCGGCCGGATCAAGGACCTGATCATCGTCGCGGGGAAGAACCACTACCCGCAGGACATCGAGCGCACCGTGGAGGAGGCGCACCCGGCCCTGCGCCGCGGCGCGGGCATCGCGTTCTCGGTGGACCCCGGCGAGGCGGAGGAACTCGTCGTGGTGCAGGCCGTGCGGGGCGCCGCCCGCGCCGCGGCCGAGGAGATCTTCACCGCCGTCCGGGCGGCGATCGCCGCACATCACGGCCTACAGGTACACGACATCGTGCTGGTCGCGCCGGGGAGCATCCCGAAGACGTCGAGCGGCAAACTGCAGCGCTACGCCTGCAAGGAGGCGTATCTGGCCGGTTCGCTCGACCCGGTCGAGCGGTGGAGCGCTGCCTCGGCCCCCGCAGACTTCCCCGAGGCCCCCGCAGACTTCCCCGAGGCCCCCGCAGACTCTCCCGAGGCGCACGGCGCGTCGGCCGCCCGACCCAACCACGAGCTTCGCGCGACGTTCGAGAAGCGTCTCCTCGAGGAACTCGCCGGGCGTCTGCGCGTCGCCCCCGAACGCCTCGACCCCCAGAAGCCGCTCGCCAGTTACGGGCTGCAGTCCGTGGAACTGGTCGGGATGGTCGGCGAGTTGGAGCGGTGGTCCGGACGTTCGCTGCCGGCCACGCTGACCTGGGAGTACCCGACGGTCGAGGCCCTGGCGGCCTTCCTGGCAGACGGCGCCGAGGCCGAGGTGGCGCCGCTCCCCGCCCCGACCGCGGGCGGCGACGGCACCGAACCGGTCGCCATCATCGGCATCGGCTGCCGCTTCCCCGGCGGTGCCGACGGGCCGGACGAGTTCCGGCGCTTGCTCGGCGAGGGCCGGGACGCGGTGACGGAGGTGCCCGCCGACCGCTGGAAGGCCGCGGACTTCTTCGACGAGGACCCCACCGCGCCGGGGAAGACCACCACCCGATGGGGCGGGTTCCTCCAGGACGTCGACCGCTTCGACGCGGGCTTCTTCGGGATCTCCCCGCGTGAGGCCGCCCGCATGGACCCGCAGCAGAGGCTGCTCGCCGAGGTCGCCTGGGAGGCCCTGGAGGACGCGGGCATCGTGCCGGAGCGCCTGGCGGGCTCGGCCACCGGCGTGTTCGTGGGCGTCGCCACCAACGACTACGGTCACCTGCAGTTCCAGCGGCTCGACCAGATCGATGCCCACACCGGCACCGGCAGCGCGCTCAGCATCGTCGCGAACCGTCTCTCCTACCTGTTCGACCTGCACGGGCCGAGCCTGGCGATCGACACGGCCTGCTCGTCCTCCCTGGTCGCCGTGCAGCAGGCCTGTGCGAGCATCGTGCAGGGCGACTGCACGCTCGCCCTCGCGGGTGGCGTGAACCTCATCCTCTCTCCGGGGCTCGCGATCAACTTCGCCAAGGCCGGAGCGATGGCCCGCGACGGGCGCTGCAAGACGTTCGACTCGCGCGCCGACGGCTACGTCCGCGCCGAGGGCGCCGGTGTGGTGGTACTGAAGCCGCTCTCCGCGGCGCTGCGCGACGGGGACAGCGTCTACGCCGTCATCCGGGGCGGCGCGGTGAACCAGGACGGCCGGACCAACGGCCTCATGGCGCCCAACCCGCGCGCTCAGGAAGCGGTCCTGCACACGGCGTACGCCCGCGCGGGCGTCGCGCCGGAGGACGTCCACTACGTCGAGGCGCACGGCACCGGCACGCTGCTGGGCGACCCCATCGAGGCGAAGGCGCTCGCGGCCGTGGTCTCCGCGCGCCGTGACCGCGCCCGGCCCTGCCTGGTGGGCTCGGTCAAGTCGAACCTCGGTCATCTGGAGGCCGCGGCGGGCGTCGCGGGCCTGATCAAGGTCGCCCTGATGCTGCGCCACCGCCGGATCCCGGCGAGCCTGCACTTCCGCGAGGCCAACCCGCACATCCCCTTCGAGGAGCTGGCGCTGCGGGTGGCCGACACCGCGCGGCCCTGGCCGGCCGGGGACGGTCCGGCCCTGGCCGGGGTGAGCTCCTTCGGCTTCGGCGGCACCAACGCCCACCTGGTTCTGCAGGAGGCCCCGCCGTCGGCCGCGCCACAGCCGAATCGTTTCGGCGACCGGGCCCACCTGCTCACCGTCTCCGCCCCGACCGAGCAGGCCCTGCGCGAGCTGGCCGCCCGGCACCTGGCCGAGCTGGACGCACCGGGCGCCGAGGCCACCGTGGCGGAGTACTGCGCCGCGGCGGCGGTGCGCCGGACCCACCACGCGGAGCGACTGGCCTGCGTCGGCCGGTCGGCGGCCGAACTCCGTGACGGCCTGGCCGCGTTCGCGCGCGGCGCGGAGCACCCCCGCGTGGCCCGGGGCGGCGGGAGCACGGGCCGCCGTTCCCGGGTGGCGTTCGTCTTCTCCGGCCAGGGACCTCGCTGGTGGCCGCTCACCGCGGAACTGCTCGACCAGGAACCGGTGTTCCGCGAGACCCTGGAGCGCTGTGACGCCTCGTTGCGGCAGCACGTCGAGTGGTCGTTGATCGACCAGCTCACCATGGCGCCGGAGCGCTCCCGGCTCGACGACCCCGGCGTGGTGCAGCCCGCCACCTGTGCGGTGCAGATCGCCCTCGCCGCCCTGTGGCGATCGTGGGGCGTCGAGCCGGACGCGGTGGTGGGACACAGCGTGGGGGAGATCGCCGCCGCGCATGTGTCCGGCGCGCTCGATCTCGACGACGCGCTCCGCGTGGCCCTGCACCGTGGCCGGGTGATCCGCGCCGTGATCGGCCGGGGCAAGATGGCCGTCGTCGGCGCCACGTTCGACGAGACGCAGCGGATCCTGGACCGGCTCGACCACGGATCGGTCTCGGTCGCCGCGAGCAACAGCCCGACGTCGACCGTCATCTCGGGCGAGACCGCGGCGATCGAACGCCTCGCCGCCACCCTCGACGAGGAGGGGGTGTTCTGCCGGGTCCTCGAGTCGGTCGACTATGCCTCGCACAGCCCCCAGATGGAGCCGTTGCAGGGCGAGTTGCGGGACGCGGTCGCGGGTCTCACGCCGCGTCCGACGGACCGTACCGTCATCTCCACCGTCACCGGGCGGGCCATCGAGGGCACGGAGCTGGACGCCGGGTACTGGGCGACGAACCTGCGCCGACCGGTGCTGCTCGACCAGGCCGTCGACACCCTCCTCGACACCGGGCACGACGTCCTCGTGGAGATCTCCGGTCATCCCATGCTGGTCGGCGCGCTCACCGAGAAGCTCGGGACCCGGGGCCCGGAGGGCGTGGCCGTGGCGTCGCTGCACCGTGACCGGCCCGGCCGCGCCGCTCTGCTCGGCGAGCTCGGCTGGCTGTACTGCGCGGGCTTCCCGGTCGACTGGACGCGTCTGTACGGGGACGTACCGCCGGTGGTACGGCTCCCCGCGTACCCCTGGCAGCGAGAGCGTTGCTGGCTCCCCGACATCGAGGAAGCGTCGGCCGCGGGGGAGGGGACGGCGCCGCCACGCTCCGGCGCCGAGGACGCGCTCTGGCAGAGCGTCGAGCGCGGCGACCTGGAGGCGCTCGGCGGCGTACTGGGAATCGCGGGCGCAGCTCAGCGCGACGCCCTCGCCGCCGTGCTCCCCGCTCTCACGGCCTGGCACCGGGAGAGCCTCGACCGGGAGACCGCCGACGCCTGGCGCTACAAGGTCGCCTGGACCCCGACGGCCGGTACGGCCACGGCCGCGCTGCCCGGCACCTGGCTGGTCGTGACCCCGGACGGGCCGGTCCCGGACGAGCTGACCGGATGGCTGCACGCGGCGATCACCGCGCGGGGCGGCACGGTCACCGAGATCGCCGTCGCCGCGGACGCCGACCGCGCGGCGCTCGCCGCCGCGCTCGACGGCCCCGCCGGGCGCGAGCCCGCCCTGCGCGGAGTGGTGTCACTGCTCGCCCTGGACGAGACGCCGCTGCCCGATCGACCAGGGCTGCCATGCGGGGCCGCCCAGACCCTGGCACTGGTGCAGGCGCTGGGCGACCTCGGCGCGAGCGCGCCGCTGTGGCTCCTCACCCGCGGCGCCGTCGGCACCGGTCCGGACGACCCGGTCACCCGCCCCGTGCAGGCGCTCGTCTGGGGACTGGGCCGGGTGGTGGGCCTGGAGCATCCGGAGCGCTGGGGCGGCCTCGTCGACCTCGCGGGCCCGCTCGACGAGGCCGCGGGCGACCGCCTGGCCGCCGCCCTCGGCAACCCGGACCACGAGGACCAGCTCGCGCTGCGCCCCGGCGGCCTCCTCGCCCGGCGGCTGGTACGGGCGCCGTCCGACGACTCCGAGCCCCCGGCGTACCGGCCCGAGGGGACCGTCCTCGTCACCGGCGGCACCGGCGCGCTCGGCGTCCACCTGGCGCGTCGACTGGCGCGGCGGGGCGCGGACCATCTCGTACTCGCCAGTCGACGGGGTCCCGACGCCCCTGGCGCCGCGGACCTCGAGGCGGAGCTCACCGAGCTGGGCGCCCGCGTCACGCTGGCCGCCTGCGACGTGGCCGACCGGGACGCCCTCGCCGCGCTGCTGGACCGGCTGGAGGCGGCCGGTGACCAGGTCCGTGCCGTGTTCCACGTCGCCGGAGACGTCTCGCTGGTGAAGCCGCTCGCCGACACCACCACCGCCGAGCTGGCCCAGGTGGTCGCGGGCAAGGACGCGGGCGCCCTGCACCTGCACGATCTCCTGCGCCGCCCGCTCGACGCCTTCGTGCTCTTCTCCTCCATCACCGGGGTGTGGGGGAGCGGGCGCCAGTGTGCCTACTCCGCCGCCAACGCCTGTCTGGACGCGCTGGCCGAGCACCGTCGCGGCCTGGGACTGACGGCCACCTCGATGCAGTGGGGCCCGTGGGCCGGGCGGGCGCACGACGAGCACGAGCACGAACTGGCGCGCCGGGGACTGCGGCTCATGGAGGCGGGCCCCGCCCTCGTGGCGCTGGACCGCGCCTTGGGCCGGGACGAGACCACCACCGTCGTCGCCGACGTGGACTGGTCCCTGTTCGCTCCCGCCTACGCCGCGGCACGCCCCCGTCCGCTCTTCGACGATCTGCCCGAAGCGCGGCGGGCCCTCCGGCCGGGCACTCCTGCGACGGGTGACAGCCGGACGGGCGAGCTGCGCCGGGCGCTGCTCGCGGTGCAGCCGGGACGACGGCGCCGCGACGTCCTCGTCGACCGGTGCCGACGGGAGGTCGGCCGCGTGTTGCGGCTCGAACCGGCCCGCGTCAACGTCACCGTGCCGTTCACCGGCATGGGCCTCGACTCGCTGATGGCACTGGAGGTCAAGAAGGGCCTGGAGACCGCCGTCGAGGCCGCCCTGCCGGCCACGCTCGCCTGGCGCTATCCGACCATCGACGCGCTCGTGCCCTTCCTCGCCGAGCGCATGGGGATCCCGCTCGACGCGACGGCCGCCGACCCGCCCGCCGCACCGCCCGAGACCGCCGCGCCCGCCGAGCCGGAGCTAGACGTCGAAGCGCTCAGCGACGACGACGTCGAGGCGCTTCTCCTGCAACGACTGGAATCCCTCGAACGACCGGAATCCCCTGAGGGAGGCCGACATGACGCTGTCGAAGAAAGGGCCTGACATGAGCCAGCCGGCCGCCACCAAGTCGTCCCCCGTGCTGAAGCGGGCGCTCACCGCCATCGACCGGCTCCAGCGGGAGCTGGAGGCGGCACGCCGCGGACGCACCGAGCCCATCGCGGTGGTGAGCGTCGGCTGCCGCTTCCCGGGCGGCGTGCACGACGCCGACTCGTACTGGCGGCTGCTCGCCGAGGGCGTCGACGCCATCCGCGAGGTTCCGGCCGACCGCTGGGACACCGACGCCTACTACCACCCGCAGGTGGGACGCCCCGGGAAGATGACCACGAAGTGGGGCGGCTTCCTCGACCGGATCGACGAGTTCGACGCCGCCTTCTTCGGCATCTCACCGCGCGAGGCCGAGGCGATGGACCCCAACCAGCGCCTGGTGCTGGAGGTGGCCTGGGAGGCGCTGGAGAACGCCGGGTACGCCGACCTGGCCGGGAGCCGGACCGGTGTGTTCGTCGGCGTGATCAACAGCGACTACGGGCTCCAGCGGTTCTCCCGCCCCGACGACCTGACGCCGTACGCGGTCACCGGCACCGCGCACAGCATCGTCTCGGGCCGCCTCGCCTACCTGCTGGACCTGCGCGGCCCGGCGGTGTCGATCGACACCGCCTGCTCCTCCTCGCTGCTCGCCGTGCACCTCGCCTGCCAGAGCCTGCGGACCGGCGACTGCGACATGGCCCTCGCGGGCGGCGTGAATGTCATCCTCTCGCCGCTGGCCACCATCGGCTTCTCGCAGTTCGGCATGATGTCGCCGGACGGGCGGTGCCGGACCTTCGACGCCGGGGCGAACGGCTTCGTCCGCGGCGAGGGCTGCGGGATCGTGGTCCTCAAGCGCCTCTCCGACGCCGTCGCCGCGGGCGACGAGGTCCTCGCCGTCATCCGCGGCGGTGCCGTCAACCAGGACGGCCGCAGCACCGGCCTCACCGCCCCCAACGTACTGTCCCAACGCGAGCTGCTGCGCCGCGCTCTGGAGACGAGCGGTGTCGAGGCCGGGCAGGTGTCGTACGTCGAGGCGCACGGCACCGGCACCACCCTCGGCGACCCCATCGAGGTGGAGGCGCTGGCCGACGTCTATCCGGCGGCACCGGGCGCCGAGTGGCACCTCGGCTCGGTGAAGACCAACTTCGGTCATCTCGAGGCCGCCGCCGGGATCGCGGGACTGATCAAGGTGGTCCTGGCGCTGCGGCACCGCTCGATCCCGCCGCACCTGCACTTCGAGCGCCTCAACCCGCACATCGCGGTCGACCGGCCCCCCTTCGCCGTCCCCACCGAGCTGACCGAATGGACTCCGCGCGACGGCCGCCGTATCGCGGGCGTCAGCGCTTTCGGCCTGAGCGGGACCAATGTGCACCTCCTCGTCGAGGAGGGCCCCGGCCGGGCCCCGGCCACCGCGGACGAGCGCCGCCCGCTGAACGTCCTCGCCCTCTCCGCCCGCAGCGAAGCCGGACTGCGCCTGCTCGTGGAGCGCCACCGCGACCGGCTGGGGCGCGCGGCCCAGGCGCCGGTCGCGGACCACTGCTACTCCGCCAACACCGGGCGGTCCCACTTCCCGCACCGCCTGGCGGTCGTGGGCGGGTCCGCGGCCGAACTCGACGCGGCGCTCGCCGGTGTCCTGGACCGCTCCGCGCCGAACGGGGCCGCCGCGACCGACGGGCGCGAGCCCGAGGTGGCGTTCCTCTACAGCGGCGCGGGCACCGAGCGTCCCGGCATGGCCCACGCCCTGTACGAGAGCGCGCCGGTCTTCCGGGAGGCACTGGACCGCTGTCACGAACTGCTCCGGGGCGACCTGGAAGTCCCGCTCCTCGACGTCCTGTTCCCGAAGGATCCGGGCGCGTCGCACCTGGACCGGCCCACCTTGGCGCAACCGGCGCTCTTCGCCGTGCAGTACGCGCTCACCGAGCTGTGGCACGCGTGGGGCGTGCGACCGGCCGCGGTGTTCGGGCACGGTCCGGGCGAGATCGCCGCCGCCCACACGGCCGGGGTGATGAGCCTGGAGGACGCGCTGCGGCTCGTGACGCGGCGGGCGCGCCTGCACCTCCCGTCCGACGCGACGCCGGTCGAGACGGACCTCGCGCCGCTGCGTCAGACCGCCGACGGGATCAGCCAGTCGCCGCCGCGCATCCCGTTCGTCTCGGGCCTGGACGGAGCGCTCTGGCCGTGGGACGAGGCGCCCGACGCCGAGCACTGGTGTCGGCAGGTCCACCGGCCGGTCCGGTTCGCCGACGCCGTGTCGACGCTGCGAAGCCTCGGGTACACGCGCTTCGTCGAGATCGGCCCGGACGCCGCCCTCGTCGACCGGATACGGGCGGAACAGCCCGGCGACGAGCTGCTCACCGCGCCGAGTCTCCGCTCCGGCGAGGACGACTGGCGTACCGCCCTGTCCACCCTCGCCGAGCTGTACGAGCACGGCACCGACGTCGACTGGGCCGGGTTCGACCGGGGCTACTCGCGCACACGCGTGCCGGTGCCCACCTCGCCCTTCGTCCGGACGCGCCACTGGTACGACGCGCCCGCGGCCACCGTGGCCATGACGGCCGGTGACGAGGCCGACCGGGAGGAGGCGACGGTCGCCGGGGAGCGTACGGCCACCGGGGAGAGCACGACCGCGTCCGCCGCCGACAGTTCGCTGCTCACCCGCGAGGACCTGCTGGCGCTGAAGGAGGACGAGCGCTTCGACATCCTCGCCGACCATCTCGCCCGCGGCGTCGGCGCGGCCCTGGGGTCCGGCAGCGGCCCGCGCCGCCGTTCCGGCGCCGCCACCGTCGAGGTGGGGCTCGACCAGCCCCTGCTCGACCTGGGCCTGGACTCGCTGATGGCCACAGGCCTGCGGGTCCAGATCCGGGACCGGCTCGGGGTCACCCTGCCGCTCGTCGCGCTGCTCAAGGGCGCGTCGGTGCGGCGGGTGGCGGAGCAGATCCTGGAACAACTGGAGGACGAACAACCGGAGGACGACGCGGAGACCGGCACCGAGGAGGCGCCGGGCGACGACACCGAGGCGCTCCTCGCCGAGCTGACGCGCCTGCCCGAGGCCGAGGCCCGCGCGCTGCTCGAGGAGGGACGCTGATGGCGAGCCTGCGGGAACGGCTGGCGAGTCTCTCACCCGAGCAGCGCGCACACCTTGCGAAGCAACTGGCCGCACAGGCGCGGGAGAAGGCGGAGAAGGTCTATCCGCTCTCCGCCATGCAGCGGCGGTTGTGGTTCCTGGAACGGCTCACGCCCGGCACGACGGCGTACGTGGTGCCCGCGGCCGTGCGCGTGCGCGGTGCCCTCGATCGCGACCTGCTGCGTGCCGCCGTCACCGAGCTGGTCCACCGGCACGAGTCACTGCGGACCACCTTCGCCGAGCGCGACGACACCCCGGTGCAGGTGGTGGCGGAGCGCGTGACGGTGGAGATCCCGGAGGAGGACCTGCGCGCCCTGCCCGCGGCGGCGCGCGAGGCGGCCTGCCAGGAGCGGATCGCGGCCGAGATCTCGGCACCGTTCGACCTGACGGCCGGGCCGCTGCTGCGGATGCGGCTGCTGCGGACGGCCGACGACGAGTATCTCCTCGTCGTGGTCCTGCACCACATCGTCTCGGACGGCTGGTCCGTGACCGTGCTCTTCGCGGAGTTCGCCGAGATCTACGCGGCCCTGGCCGAGGGCCGACCCTCCCCGCTGCCCCCGCTGGAGATCCAGTACGGGGACGTCGCCCTGCGGGAGCGGCACGCGCGGCCGGATGCCTCGGCCGGAGCGCTGCGCTACTGGAAGGAACGCCTCGCCGGAGCCCCGCCGGTGCTGGAGCTGCCGCCGGACCACCCGCGTCCCGCGGTGCAGTCCTTCCGCGGCGGCTCGTGGCACTTCGACCTGCCCGCCCCCCTGGTACGCGACCTGGCCGCCACCGGCCGACGACGCGACGCCACACCGTTCATGGTGCTGCTCGCGCTGTTCCAGGTGCTGCTGCACCGCTATTGCGGCCAGGACGACGTTGTCGTCGGCATCCCGGTCGCTAATCGCGAGCGGGCCGAACTGGAACGGCTCATCGGCTTCTTCGTCAACACCCTGCCCGTGCGCGCCGATTGCTCCGGTGACCCGACCTTCGCCGAACTGCTGGAGCGGGTGCGCGACGCCTGCCTCGGCGCCTACGCACACCAGGAGGTGCCGTTCGAGAAGCTGGTGGAGGAGCTGAAGCCACCGCGCGATCTAGGCCGCCCGCCGATCGTCCAGATCAGCTTCGCCTACCAGACCCAGCCGTTGCCCACCCTGCGCGTGGCGGGGCTCGAGTTCTCCCGTGTCACCGTCCGCAGCCGCACGGCCCGGTTCGACCTGGAGTTGCAGCTCGTCGAGGACGAGGGCGGCCTGAGCGGACTGTTCGAGTACAACAGCGACCTCTTCGACGAGCCGACCGTCGCCCGGCTGGCGGACCACCTGTGCCGACTGGCGCGGGAGGCGGCGGCCGACCCGGACCGGCCCGTCGGGGCGCTGCCGCTGCTCGGCGAGGAGGAGCGGCGGTCGTTGTCGGCGCCGGGCGCCGACACCCGCCGTACCTGGCCCGAGGGCGACCTCGCTCACCTGCGGTTCGCCCGCCGGGTGCGGGAGACGCCCACCGCCGAGGCGGTCCGCTTCGGGGACCGTGCCCTGTCCTACGCGGAGCTGGACCGGCGCGCCGACCAGCTCGCCCACCGGCTGCGCCGCCTCGGGGTGGGCCGGGACGTGCTGGTCGCCCTCTGCCTGGAGCGCTCGCTGGAGATGGTGGTCGCGCTGCTGGCCGTGCACAAGGCGGGCGGCGCCTACCTGCCCCTCGACCCGGCCTATCCCCGCGCACGCCTGGAGTTCATGATCGAGGACTCCGGGGCCCCGGTGGTGCTCACCCAGCGCCGCGTGGCCGAGCACGTGCCGGCCGGTGCCGCCGCCGCCGTGCTCTGCCTGGACGAGCTGGACGAGGAACTCCCCGACGAGCCGACGCCCGCGCCCGGCGAGCAGCCCGGCCCCGGCGACCTCGCGTACGTGATCTACACCTCGGGCTCGACCGGCAGGCCGAAGGGGGTGCAGATCACCCACGGTGCCCTCGCCAACTTCCTGCGTGCCATGCAGGAGCGTCCGGGCATCGCCCGCGACGACGTCCTCCTGGCCGTCACCAGCCTCGCGTTCGACATCTCCGTACTGGAGCTCCTGCTGCCCCTGGTGGCCGGGGCGCGCGTGGTGGTGGTCCCGCGGGACGTGGCCGCCGACGGCCCGGCGCTGGCGGAGGCGCTCGACGCCGCCGGAGCGACGATCGTGCAGGCCACCCCCTCGACCTGGCGGATGCTGGTCGACTCGGGCTGGGCGGGCCGACCGCACCTGCGGATGCTGTGCGGCGGCGAGGCACTGCCGCCGGGCCTCGCAGGCCGACTCCTTCCCCTGGGCGCGGAACTCTGGAACATGTACGGCCCCACCGAGACCACCATCTGGTCGGCGGTTTCCCGGATCGACACCGGGCCGGTCTCCCTCGGTGAGCCGATCGCGAACACCGAACTACTCGTCCTCGACCGGCGCGGACAGCTCGTGCCCACCGGCGTGCCGGGCGAACTGCACATCGGCGGCGCCGGACTGGCCCGCGGCTATCTGAACCAGCCGGAGCTGACCGCCGATCGCTTCGTCGCCCACCCGGCCCCGAACGACCTGGGGGAGCGGCTCTACCGCACCGGCGACCTGGTGCGCCGCCGCGGTGACGGCAGCATCGAGTTCCTCGGCCGTATCGACTTCCAGGTGAAGGTCCGCGGCTTCCGTATCGAACTCGGGGAGATCGAGCGGGCGCTCACCGCCCACCCCGGGGTGAGCGCCGCGGTGGTCACCGCCCGCGAGCACGCGGGGGACACCCGGCTGGTCGCCCATCTCGCCTGCGCCGAGGCGCCGGAGTCCGCGGAGATCGCCGCCTTCCTGCGGGACAGCCTGCCCGCGTACATGGTGCCCTCGGCCTTCGTGTTCCTGACCGCGCTCCCGCTCACCCCCAACGGCAAGATCGACCGCGCGGCGTTACCGGAGCCGGAGTTCGGCCGCGCGGAGCTGCGGACGCCCTACCGGGCCCCCGCCGACCCGCTGGAGCAGGCGATCGCCGACGTCTTCGCCGACCTGCTCGGCGTCGACCAGGTGGGAGCGGACGACGACTTCTTCGCGCTCGGCGGCCACTCACTGCTCGCCACGCGGGTCACCACCCGCCTGCGGTCCGTCCTCGGGGTGGAGCTGCCGCTGCGGGAGCTGTTCGAACGCCCCACCGTGTCCGCGCTCGCGTACCGATTGCGGGAACGGGGCGCACAGCCGATGACGGGTACGGCACCGGGCGACCGCGAGGTGCCCACCGTGCCCCGCCGCGCCGACCCCGCCCTGCCCGTGCCACCGGCGTTCGCACAGCGGCGGCTGTGGTTCCTCGAACAGCTCTCCAGCGGCAACCGCGCCTACCTGATACCCGCCGCCCTCCGCGTCCGCGGCGATCTCGACGCCGCGGTGTTCCGGCGGGCCTGCGACGAGGTGATGCGGCGTCACGAGGCGCTGCGCGCGGTCTTCCCCGAGATCGACGGCAAGCCCTCGATGGCCGTACGCCCAAAGGTCCCCGCCGAGCTGGAGGTGCGCGACCTCGCGGGCCCGGACGGCATCGAGGAGCAGGTCCGCGCGCGGGCGGAGAGCTTCTTCGCGCGCCCCTTCCGGCTCGCGGACGGACCGCTGCTCCGCTTCGAGCTGCTCCGCGTCTCCGACGAGGAGACCGTCGTACTGCTCGCCATGCACCACATCGTCTCGGACCAGTGGTCCCTGGGCGTCCTGCTGCGGGAGGTGCTCGCCCTCTACGCCGCCTTCGGTGCCGGTCGGCCGAGCCCTCTGCCCGAACTCGCCGTGCAGTACCCGGACTTCGCCCTCTGGCAGCAGGAGGCGCTCGGCCGACAGGCCGACGGGGACGGCCTCGACCACTGGGTCCGGCAACTGCGCGGAGCGCCCGCCGAGCTGAACCTGTCGTTGGCCCGTCCGCGCCCCCCGGAGAAGAGCTACCGGGGTGCCGCGCTGGAGCTGCGGCTCGACCCGCTCGTCGTCCGGCGGCTGCGCGCCCTCGCCCGGCAGGAGGGCGCCACGCTGTTCATGGTCCTGACCGGCGCCTTCCAGGCCCTGCTCGCCCGCCTCGGCGGCGTCGACGACGTGGTGATCGGCACGCCGGTGGCCAACCGGCGGCTGCCCGAGCTGGAACCCCTGATCGGGCTCTTCGTGAACACGCTGGCGCTGCGTACCGACCTCTCCGGCGACCCGAGCTTCCGGGAACTGCTCGGCCGGGTGCGCCAGGTGTGCCTCGACGCGTACGACCACCAGGACGTGCCGTTCGAGCGGCTGGTCGAGGCGCTCAAACCGGAGCGCAGCCTGGCGCGTACCCCGATCTTCCAGGTCGGCTTCGCCCTCCAGAACGTCCCGTTCCCGGCCTGGAGCGGCGGGGGGCTGCGCGTCGAGCCGATGCCCGCCGACGGCGGCACGGCCAAGTTCGACCTCGAGCTGCTGCTGAGCGAGGAGGGCGACACCGTGCACGGCCGACTCGAGTACAGCCTCGACCTCTTCGACGCGCCCACCGCCGACCGCGTCGCGCGGTATCTCCAGCGCCTGCTCGCCGCCGTGGCCGACCGGCCCGACCAGCCCGTCGGCGGCCTCCCGATCCTCGACGAGGCGGAGCGACGCGAGGTGCTGGCCCTGGGCGAGGGCGCTGTGCGGGAGTGGCCGGACGCGGGCCTCATCCACCAGATGTTCGAGGCACAGGCCGACGCGACACCGCACGCCGAGGCGCTGCGCTTCGAGGGCGAGCGGCTCACCTACGCCGAACTGGACCGTCGCGCCAACCAGTTGGCCCACCGGCTGCGCCGGTCGGGCGTGGGCCGGGACGTGCTGGTGGGCATCTGCATGGAGCGCTCCACCGAGCTGGTGGTCTCGCTGCTCGCCACGCTCAAGGCCGGCGGCGCCTACCTGCCGCTGGACCCCGGCTATCCGCGCTCGCGCCTGGAGTTCATGCTGGCCGACGCGCGCGTGCCGGTGCTGCTGACGCAGCGCCGCCTGGTGCCGGGGCTGCCGGACCACGAGGCCGTCGTGCTCTGCGTGGACGAGGCGGCCGAGGATCTCGGGCGCGAGTCCGGCGAGCGGCCGCGGGTCCGGGTCGGCGGCGAGGACCTCGCCTACGTCATCTACACCTCCGGCTCCACCGGGCGTCCCAAGGGCGTCATGAACGTCCACGCGGGCATCCGCAACCGCCTGTTGTGGATGCAGGACGCCTACCGGCTCGACGCCTCCGACAGCGTGCTCCAGAAGACGCCGTACTCGTTCGACGTGTCGGTCTGGGAGTTCTTCTGGCCGCTGACGACGGGCGCCTGTCTGGTGGTGGCCCGTCCGGAGGGGCACAAGGACGGCCGCTACCTGGTGGAGACCATCCGGCGCGAGGGGATCACCACGCTGCACTTCGTGCCCGCGATGCTCCAGGTCTTCCTGCGGGAGGACGGGGCGAAGGACTGCCGCGGTCTGCGCCGGGTGTTCTGCAGCGGCGAGGCCCTGCCCCGGGAGCTCCAGGAGCGCTTCTTCGCCCACCTTCCGGCCGAGCTGCACAACCTGTACGGCCCGACCGAGGCGGCCGTGGACGTCACCGCCTGGGCCTGCCGACGTGACGGCGACACCCGGCCGGTACCCATCGGCCACGCCATCGCCAACACACAGATGTACGTGCTCGATCCGGCGCTGCGACCGGTGCCGCGCGGTGTCGTCGGCGAGCTGTGCATCGGCGGCCGCAACCTGGCCCGCGGGTATCTCGACCGCCCGGAGCTGACCGCCGAGCGCTTCGTCCCCCATCCGTTCGACCCGGATCCCGGGGCCCGTATCTACCGCACCGGGGACCTGGCGCGCTTCCGCGACGACGGGGCCATCGAATACCTCGGCAGGCTCGACCATCAGGTGAAGCTCCGCGGACTCCGCATCGAACTCGGCGAGATCGAAAAGGTGCTGGCCGCTCATCCCGCCGTACGGGAGGCCGTCGTCACCGCCCGTGGACAAGGCGGCGACACCCGGCTCGTGGCGTACCTGACCGCCGACGAGCCGCCCACGGCGGGCGAGCTCAGCACGTATCTGAAGGAGCGGCTGCCGGACTACATGGTGCCCGCCGCCTTCGTCACCCTGCCCGCCTTCCCGCTCTCGCCCAACGGCAAGGTGGACCGCGCCGCCCTGCCCGCGCCGGAGCTGTCCCGCCCCGAACTGGCCGTCCCCTACGAGGCGCCCAGGGACCGGGTGGAGCGCACCGTCGCCGAGGCCTGGACCCGGTTGCTCGGCCTCGACCAGGTGGGCGTCAACGACAACTTCTTCGAACTGGGCGGCCACTCGCTGCTCATGGCCGAGCTGCGCGGCACGCTCGAGACGGAACTACGGCGTCCCCTCACGCTCGTCGAGCTGTTCCAGTTCCCGACGGTGCGCACCCTGGCCGCACACCTGACCGGCACCCCGGGCACCGCCGCCGATCCGCTGGCCGACGCCCGCGGGCGAGTGGCCGGCCGCCGGGAGGCCATGGCGGCGCGCCGTGCCGCCGCCGGCCGCCGCTCCCGGAACCGCAACGAATCTCAAGGAGACCGACCGTGACCGACTCGACCGACGACCTGTCGCAGGTGGCCATCATCGGCATGGCGGGGCGCTTCCCCAAGGCGGCCGACGTCGGCGCGTTCTGGGACAACCTGGCAGCCGGTGAGGAGTGCCTCTCCTTCTTCTCCGAGGAGGAGCTGCGTGCGCAGGGCGTCAGCCCGACGCTGCTGGCGCAGCCCGGCTACGTGCGCGCCAAGGGCGTCCTCGACGGGGCCGACACCTTCGACGCGGGCTTCTTCGGCCTGTCCCCGCGCGAGGCCGAGCTGATGGACCCGCAGCACCGCGTCTTCCTCGAATGCGCCTGGGAGGCGCTGGAGTCGGCGGGGTACGACCCGCAGGCGTTCCCGGGCCGGATCGGCGTCTTCGGCGGTGCCAGCCTCAACACGTACCTGCTCTTCAACCTGCTGGCGAACCGCGGCGTCGTCGAGACCCTCGGCCAGTACCAGACCCAGCTCGCCAACGACAAGGACTTCCTCGCCACCCGGGTCTCGTACAAGCTCGGCCTCAAGGGCCCCGGCATCACGGTGCAGACCGCCTGCTCCACCTCGCTGGTGGCGGTCCACCTCGCCTGCCAGAGCCTGCTCTCCGGGGAGTGCGACATCGCCCTGGCCGGTGGCGTCTCCGTCAACGTCCCGCTGCGCAACGGCTATCTGCACGAACCGGGCGGCATCCTGTCGCCGGACGGACACTGCCGCCCGTTCGACGCCGCCGCCGGGGGCACCGTCATCGGCAACGGCGTCGCCCTCGTGGTGCTGCGTCGCCTCGCCGACGCGCGCGAACAGGGTGACCTCGTCGACGCGGTGATCCGGGGCTCGGCCGTCAACAACGACGGCGCGCTCAAGGTCGGCTACACCGCACCGAGCGTCGAGGGCCAGGCGGAGGTGATCGCCGAGGCGCTGGGCATCGCGGGGGTGTCGCCGGAGACGGTGGGCTACGTGGAGACCCACGGGACCGGTACGGCCCTCGGCGACCCCATCGAGATCGCCGCCCTGACCCGCGCGTACCGGGAGGAGACCGAGGCGCGTGGCTACTGCGCCCTCGGGTCGGTGAAGAGCAACGTCGGCCACCTCGACGCCGCCGCCGGGGCGACCGCACTGATCAAGGCCACGCTCGCGCTGCGGCACGAGGCCATCCCCGCCAGCCTGCACTTCGAGCGGGCCAACCCGGAGCTCGACCTGGAGTCCAGCCCCTTCTTCGTGAACACCACGCACCGGCCCTGGCCCCGCGACGAGGAGCCGCGCCGGGCCGGGGTCAGCTCGTTCGGCATCGGCGGGACCAACGCGCATGTGGTGCTGGAGGAGGGGCCCGCGCCGCGCCCCGCCGAGCCCGGCCGCCCCTGGCAACTGCTGACCCTCTCGGCACGTACCGACCAGGCCCTGGCGCAGACGGCGGAGCGACTGGCGGACCACCTGGAGACCAACCCGGGTGACGAACTCGCCGACGTCGCCTTCACCCTGGCGGCACGGCGGCGCGCCTTCGCACAGCGCCGGGCCGTGGTCTGCGTGGACCGTGCCGACGCCGTACGGCGGCTGCGGCAGGCGGCACGCGTCGGCGAGACGCGGACGGCGGGCCGGGCCGCGAAGGTGGCCTTCCTCTTCCCGGGCCAGGGCACGCAGTACCCCGGCATGGCCCGCGAGCTGTACGCCGACGAGCCGGTCTTCCGCGCCGAACTCGACCGCTGCCTCACGCTGTTCGCGCCGCACCTCGACGAGGATCTGCGGGCGGTCCTGTTCCCGCCGCCGGAGGAGGCCGAGAAGGCCGCGGCGCGTCTGGAGGAGACGGCACTCGCCCAGCCCGCCCTCTTCGCCGTGGAGTACGCCCTGGCCCGCACCCTGATGGCCTGGGGTCTCGTGCCGCACGCCATGGCCGGTCACAGCATCGGCGAGTACGTGGCCGCCTGCGTCGCCGGGGTGTTCACGCTGGAGGACGCCACCGCGCTGGTGGCGGCGCGCGGCAGGCTGATGCAGGCGACCCCGCACGGGGCGATGCTCGCGGTCTTCCTGCCCGAGGACGAGACGAAGGCGCTGCTCGACGACGACCTCTGCGTCGCGGCCGTCAACGCCACGACGCTCTGTGTGGTCGCCGGTCCGGTCGAGGCTGTCGAGCGTCTGCGGGGGCGGCTCGCCGCGTCCGGCGTCGGCTGCCGTCGCCTGCACACCTCGCACGCGTTCCACTCGCCCCTGGTGGAGGACGCGGTGCACCCCTTCCGGGAGGAGGTCGGCACGATCCGGCTGCACGCCCCGCGGATCCCCTTCGGCTCCAACGTGAGCGGGACCTGGATCGAGGACGCCGAGGCCACCGACCCCGAGTACTGGGGCACCCACCTGCGCTCCACCGTGCGGTTCGCCGACAACCTGTCGACGTTGCTCGCCGACCCGGACCTGCTCCTGCTGGAGGTCGGACCGGGCCAGTCGCTGTCGAACTT
This sequence comes from Streptomyces sp. NPDC104371, assembly GCF_055583785.1. NCBI lineage: Bacteria > Bacillati > Actinomycetota > Actinomycetes > Kitasatosporales > Streptomycetaceae > Streptomyces > Streptomyces sp. NPDC104371. Next base: position 872,134 of record NZ_JBVJNF010000001.1, on the reverse strand, counting down.
CGCCCGGCAGCACCGCTCGTGGACGCCGGACCGGGTCGTGGCCGCCACGCTGCGCCAGCCCCGCGAGGAGCGCCCCGACCGGCAGGTGCTGCTGGAGGCGGTGGGGGCGATGTGGTCCGGGGGCGCGGAGGTCGACTGGGCAGCACAGCTCGACGCGGGCAGCCGCCGCCGGGTGCGCCTTCCCTCGTACCCCTTCCAGCGGCAGCGGTACTGGGTCGACCCCGGCCCGGCGGAGCCTGCCCCGAGCGTTGCCGAGCCCGGCCCGGCGGAGCCCGCGGGATGGACGTACTCGCCGAGCTGGCGGCGTCTCCCCCCGCCCGCCTCCCCGTCCCTCGCCGCGTCGGGGCCGTGGCTCGTGCTCGGCGCGGACCTGCCCCTGGGCCGGACGCTGCGGCAGGGTCTGGAGGCCGCGGGCTGCACCGTCGTCGGGGTGTCCGCGGGTGACGGCTTCGCGCGGGACGGCGAGCGTTCCTTCACCGTCGACCCGGCCGGCCGGGACGACTTCCAACGCCTCTTCGCCGCCCTCGACGCGGACGACCTGCGACCGGCCCGAGCCCTGCACCTGTGGAGCCTCGCCGGTGAACCCGCCGCGGACCTGGACCGGGCGCGGCTGGATCGCGCTCAGGACACCGGCTTCCACAGCCTGCTGGCCCTCGCGCAGGCCCTGTCCGAGCGCCCCGGACACCCGCCCCTCGCGCTCGACGTCCTCACCCGTGGCGTCTTCGGCGTGACCGGGGAGGAGCCGCTCCAGCCCGAGAACGCCACCGTCCTCGGCCCGTGCACGGTGATCCCGCAGGAGGTGCCGGACGTCGACTGCCGCCTCCTCGACCTCACCGGGCAGCTCCTGGCCGCGCCGCCCGAGACGGTGCTCGACGCCCTGCGGGCGGCGGTGGCCGCACCCCCGGCGGAGCACGTACTGGCCTGGCGCGGCAGCCACTGGTGGGCGCGGACGTTCGACCCCGTCCCCCTGGAGGCGGGCGAGCCGGACAGCGGGCGCCTTCGCGACGAGGGCGTCTACCTCATCACCGGCGGGCTGGGCGGCATCGGCCTCGCGCTCGCCGAGCACCTGGCCCGCTCCGTGCGGGCACCGGCCATCGGGCTGCTCGGGCGGGGCGCCTTCCCGCCGGAGGACGCCTGGCCGCAGTGGCTCGCGGAGCACGGCGCCGACGACCCGACCAGCGCCCGGATCCGGCGCCTGCAAGCGCTGCGGAGCCTGGGCGCCCGACCGATGGTGCTCCGCGCCGACATCACCGAGGCTGAGCAGACCACCCGCGCGGTGGAGGAGTTGCGTGCCCGCTTCGGCGCGCTCAATGGCGTCGTCCACGCGGCCGGGGCCCCCGCGAGCGGGCTGCTCGCCGGGACGTCCCGCGCCGATACCGAGGCCGTGCTCGCCGCCAAGACGCGCGGCACGCTGGTGCTCGACGCGGTGTGCTCCCGCGACCCCCTGGACTTCTTCCTCCTGTGCTCGTCGCGGACCGCGGTGCTCGGCGGGCCCGGCCAGGCCGACTACTGCGCGGCCAACGCCTTCCTGGACGCCTTCGCCGCCTGGCGTACCGCGGGCGGGTCCGCGCCCGTGACGGCGGTGGCCTGGGACACCTGGCGCGAGACCGGCATGGCGGCGGGCCCGCACGCGCTGCCCGGCGCCGACGCGGGCACCGGCGAGGACATCGGCCACCCGCTGCTGCAACGCCGCTTGCAGCGGACGGAGAGCACCGAGGTCTTCCTGACCACGATCCGCACCTCGGAGAGCTGGGTCGTCGACGAGCACCGGATGCAGGGGCACGGCCTGGTTCCCGGCACCACGTACCTGGAGATGGTCCGGGCGGCGGTGGAGCCCCTGGCGGCGGGACGCGAGATCGAGTTCCGCGACGTGCTGTTCACCCTGCCGGTGATCGTCCCCGACGGGCAGGAGCGTGACCTGTACACGGTCCTGGACCGCACGGACGGCGACCTGAGCTTCCGGATCCGCAGCCGCGTGCCGGGGGCGGCGCAGAACTGGCAGGAGCACGCCACCGGCTCCGTACTGCTGCACGAACGCGTGGAGCGTACGCCGCGCGAGGTCGCCGAGCTGCTCGAGGAATCCGGGGTCGAGGAGGTCATCGAGGGCGAGCAGGCGCTGCGGCAGCGGCTCCGGCTGAACTTCGCCGCCGAGGGCGGGATCATCCGGTTCGCCGTGCAGGGCCGCTGGCGCTGCCTCACCCGCATCCACGTCGGCAGCCGGGGCATGGTGGCCGTCCTGGAGCTTCCGGAGCGGTACGCCGCCGACCTCGACACCTACCGGCTGCACCCGGCGTTGCTGGACGTGGTCGGCGGTGCGTCCCGCGTGCACGCCGCCGAGGGCTACTACCTGCCCTTCTGGTACGGCAGCCTGCGCGTCGTACGCGGCCTGACCCGGCGGATGGCCTGCCACATCCGGATCAAGGAGGGCGGCGACACCTCCGGCGAGACCCTGGTCTGCGATGCCGACGTCTACGACGACGAGGGCCGACTGCTGGTGCGGCTCGGTGACTTCATCATGAAGCGCATCCACGAGCCCGAGGCGATGCGCGACCAGGTCGAGTCGGCAGCCGCGGCCCCCGCGCCCGAGACTCCGGAGCCCGCCGCGCACGAGCCGGGGGGACTGGCGGCCCTGCACGCCCTGGCCGCCGGCATGACCGCCGAGGAGGGGACGGAGCTGTTCGGCCGCATCCTGCGGGCCCGGCCGATGCCGCCGCAACTCGTCGTCTCCCGGCAGGACTTGGCCACCGTGCGACGCCTGGCCGCCGAGATCGATCCGGCCCGGCTGGCGGCGGACCTGGAGACGGCCGCGCCGACCGCGGTGCACCCACGTCCCGAGCTGGACACCCCGTACGTGGCGCCGGGCACCGAGGAGGAAGCCGCCATCGCGGCCATCTGGCAGGAGGCGCTCGGAGTCGAACCGATCGGCCTGCACGACGACTTCTTCGCGCTCGGCGGTCACTCCCTGGCGGCGGTGCAGATCGGTACCCGGCTCCGGGCCCACTTCGGCGTGGAGCTGACACTGCGTGACTTCTTCGACCTGCCGACCGTGGCCAACACCGCCCGGCTCCTCGCCGCCGGAGGCTCGGACAGCGGGACGGCGGCGGAGGAACCCGCCCCCATCGAGCGACTCGCGCGCGACGAACCGCCCGAGGTGACCGACGTGGACACGCTACCGGACGACGAAGTGGACGCCCTGCTGCGGGAGTTGCTCGCGGCAGAGGCGGCCGAGGCGGACCTGGAAGGGGAGACCGAGGCATGAGCATGCCTGACCTGGACGGCATGACCGCCGAACAGAAGCGGAGACTGCTGGCCGAACGGCTGGGACGGGCCCGGCGGCCGCGGGTGCGCCAGTTCCCCCTCTCCTTCTCGCAGCAGCGGCTCTGGTTCCTGCAACAGCTCGTGCCGGACAGCGCCGCCTACAACGTCCCCAGCGCGGTACGGATCCACGGGCAGCTCGATCTCGACGTGTGGCGGCGCTGCACCGACGAGATCGTGCGGCGCCACGAGGCGTTGCGCACCACCTTCGCGGAGGTCGACGGCGAGCCCGTACAGCGAGTGGCCGAGACGGGGCGGGCCGACTTCGCCGTGGTCGACTGCGCCCACCTCCCCGCCGACGACCGTGAGCGCGAGGTCCAGCGCCTGGCCCAGGAGGAGGTCCGACGGCCGTTCGCGCTGGAGCAGGGCCCGCTGCTGCGGGTCAGGGTGTTCCGGCTGGGCCCCGAGGAGCATGTCCTGCTGCTCACCATGCACCACATCGTCGCCGACCTCTGGTCCATGGCGGTGGCGGTCCGGGAGCTGGTCGCCCTCTATCCGGTCCTGCGCGCGGGCGGCGCCTCACCGCTGCCCGAACTCCCCCTCCAGTACGCCGACTACGCCGCCTGGCAACGCCGCCGGGCGGACGGCTCCGGCGTGACCGACGACCTCACGTACTGGAAGCAGGCGCTCGACGGCGCCCCGCCGGTCCTCGCCCTGCCGACCGACCGCCCGCGCCCGCCCGTGCAGACGTCACGCGGCGGATCGGTCCCCTTCGAACTGCCCGGACCGCTGATGACGCGGCTGCGCGCGCTGAGCCGACGCGAGGGCGCGACGCCCTTCATGACGCTGCTGGCCGCGTTCGCCGTGGTGCTCCAGCGCTACGCCGACCAGGACGACCTGGTGATCGGCGCGCCCATCGCCAACCGGACCCGTCCCGAACTGGAGCCGCTGATCGGGTTCTTCGTCAACACCCTGGCCCTGCGCGCGGACCTCTCCGGCGACCCCACCTTCCGTGAGGCCCTGGCGCGGGTGCGCGCGACCTGCCTCGGGGCCTACGCCCACCAGGAACTGCCGTTCGAACGGCTGGTGGAGGAGCTGCACCCCAAGCGCGACCTCTCCCGGTCGCCGCTGTTCCAGGTGTCGTTCGTCTTCCAGAACATCGACATGCCGGAGCTGGACCTGGGCGGGCTGCGGGTCACCCCGCTGACGCTGGAGAGCGCCACCGCCCGGTTCGACCTCGAGCTACAGGTCTTCGACCGGCCGGACGGGCTGAGCGGCTGGTTCGAGTACAACGCCGACCTCTACGACCACGCCACCATCCAGCAACTGTCCGACGCGCTGCGCGTCCTGGTCGAGGAGATCGCCGACGCGCCCGACCGCCGTCTCTCCGAACTGAGCCTGCTCACCGAGGAACAGCGGCACCGGCTGGCCCGGGAGCCCAACGACACCCGGCGCGTCTGGCCGGACCTGCGCTGGGCGCATCACAGCTTCGAGGAGCGGGCCGGGGCGACACCGGAGGCGGCGGCCCTGTGCTGCGGGGAACAGACCCTGACGTACGCCGAACTCGACCGGCGGGCCAACCGGCTCGCACACCACCTGCACCGGCTCGGCGTCGGGCGTGGCGACCTCGTCGGGATCTGCACCGAGCGCACGCCGGAGATGGCGGTCGCGGTCCTCGGCACACTCAAGTCCGGCGCCGCCTACGTGCCGTTGGACCCGGCGTACCCGAGCGAGCGCCTCGCCTTCATGGTGCGGGACTCCGGGCTCAAGCTCCTGCTCACCCAGCGCACCGTCCTCGCCGACCTGCCCGAGCCGGCCGCGGGGGTCCTCTGCCTGGACGAGGCCACCGAGGCGCTGGCGGCGGAACCCACCACCCGGCCGGACGTGGAGAGCCGAGGCGAGGACCTGGCCTACGTCATCTACACCTCCGGCTCGACCGGCACACCCAAGGGCGTGCGGATCCCGCACCGCGCGCTCGCCAACTTCCTCCGGTCGATGCGGGACCGGCCGGGGATCGGCCCGGACGACGCCCTGGTGGCGGTGACCACGCTGTGCTTCGACATCTCCATGCTGGAGCTGCTGCTGCCGCTCACGACCGGTGCGCGGGTGATCCTGGTGGACCGCGAGGTGGCCGCCGACGGCCGACGGCTGCGCGCGGTGCTGTCGGAGACCGGGGCCACACTGATGCAGGCCACTCCGTCCACCTGGCGGCTGCTGCTCGACGCGGGCTGGTCGCCGCGCCCCGGCTTCCGCATGCTGTGCGGCGGTGAGGCGCTCCCCGCCGACCTGGCCCGGCAGCTCAGCCGCGACGGCGGCGAACTGTGGAACATGTACGGCCCCACCGAGACCACCATCTGGTCGGCGGTGGCCCGGATCGACGAGGGCACCGTCTGTCTGGGCGAGCCGATCGCCAACACCGAGCTGCACGTGCTCGACGCCCACGGCGCGCTCGTCCCGCCGGGCGTCCCCGGAGAGCTGCACATCGGCGGCACCGGGCTGGCGCTCGGCTATCTCGGCCGCCCGGAGCTGACCGCCGAGCGGTTCGTGCCGCACCCGTTCCCCATCGGCCTCGGCGACCGGCTGTACCGCACCGGGGACCTGGTCCGCCGACGCGGCGACGGCAGCCTGGAGTTCCTCGGCCGCATCGACCACCAGGTGAAACTGCGCGGCTTCCGGATCGAGTTGGGGGAGATCGAGGAGGTCCTGGCGCGGCAGCCGGCCGTCCGGCAGTCGGTGGTGACCGTACGCGAGGACACACCGGGCGACCAGCGCCTGGTGGCGTACGTGGTCGCCGACCCGTCCGGAGCCGACCCCGCCACGAGCCCCGACGAGCTGGACCAGTGGCGCACCATCTGGGACACGGCGTACGACGAGCCGACCGCGGACGTCGACCCGTCCTTCGACATCAGCGGCTGGACGAGCAGCTACACCGGCGAGCCCATCCCCGCCGAGGAGATGCGCGACTGGGTCGACCGCACCGCCGAGCGCGTGCTGAGCCGCGCGCCGCAGTCGGTGCTGGACGTGGGCTGCGGCACCGGCCTCATCCTGCACGCGGTCGCGCCGCACTGTAAGCGGTACTGGGGCACCGACTTCTCGGCCGTGGCGCTGGCGCGGCTGCGGCGGGCGACCGCCGACCCCGAACGCTTCCCCGGCGACGTGCAGTTGCACGCATGCGCGGCGGACCGCCTCGACCTGCTGCCGGACCAGCAGTTCGACGTCGTCCTGCTCAACTCGGTGGTGCAGTACTTCCCCGACGAGGAGTACCTGGCCCGGGTGATCGCGGGAGCGCTGCCCCGGCTCGCCCCCGGTGGCGCCGTCATCGTGGGCGACGTCCGCAGCCTTCCGCTCCTCGAGGCGTTCCACGCCTCGGTCGAGCTGCACCGGGCGGCACCCGGCCTGAGCGCCGACGCGTTGCGCAAGCGGGTGCGGCGCCGGGCCGCCGAGGAGGAGGAACTGGTCATCGACCCGCGCTTCTTCCTGGCGTTGCAGGCCCGGCTGCCCGGCATCGCCGAGGTGCGGATCCTGCCCAAGCGCGGCCGGTACGACAACGAACTGACCCGTTTCCGGTACGACGTGATCCTCACGAGCGACCCGGAGGCCCCGCCCGCCGACCTCGCCCCGCTCGACTGGCGTGCCGACGGGCTCTCCCTGGCCGCACTCCAGGAACGGCTGGCCCCGGCCACCGCGGACGTCATCGCCGTCCGGGACGTGCCGAACGCGCGGGTGCGACCCTTCGCCGACCTGGTGGAGCGGCTGGGCACCACCGGGGGCACGGCCGCCGACCTGCGGCAGAGCCTGGCCGCCGCGGCGGCGGGCGCGGTCGATCCGGAGGAGCTGGCCGCCCTGGCCGAGCGGACCGGATACCGGGCCGAACCGGACTGGACCCGGCACGGCCCGGACGGCGCGTTCGACCTCGTGCTGCGCCGACTGGGCGGCGACGGGCACCCCGTGGCCCCGGCGCGGGCCTTCCCGGAGGCGGCCGCGGTGCCGCCCGAGCCGCTGTCCGCGTGGGTGAACGGTGCCGCGTCCCGCCGCGCCCGCACCCTCCAGCCGCGCCTGCGTGCCGCGCTGGCCGAGAAGCTGCCCGCGTACATGCTCCCCTCCGCGTTCGTGTTCCTCGACGCGCTGCCCCTCACCCCCAACGACAAGGTGGACCGCAAGGCGCTGCCCGAGCCCCGGGCCGTCCGCTCCGATCCGCGCACGCCCTACGAGGCGCCGCGTAACGACCTGGAGCGGGACCTCGCCGAGATCTGGGAACAGCTCCTGCACCTGGAGGCGGTGAGCATCCACGACGACTTCTTCGCGTCGGGCGGCCACTCGCTGCTCGCCACTCAGGCGGTCTCGCGGATCCGGACCCGGCTGGGACGCGAGGTGTCCCTGCGCGACCTCTTCGCGTATCCGACCGTCGCGGCGCTGGCCGCATGGCTGACGGACGCCGACACGGACGGCGGCGCGGAGGGCACCACGGAGGGCGGCGGCCCGGCGCTCGTGCCCGTCCCGACAGCCGAGCGCGGCGCGGACCTCCCGCTGTCGTACGCGCAGGAATGGCTCTGCGTCGACCACCCGATCGACCCCGAGAGCCCCGCTCACAACGTGGTGACCGCCGCGCGGCTGCGCGGACGGCTCGACGAGGACGCCCTGGCGCGCGCCTTCGACCATGTGGTGCGGCGGCACGAATCGCTGCGTACCCGCCTGGTCCCGCGGTCGGCGGGGCTGGCACAGGTCGTCGAGGCCACCGGTACCTGGCCGCTGACCCGGTCCCGGCTGGAGGGCACCGCGGCCGAGGACCCGGGCCAGGCGATCCGCGCCGTCCTCGAGGAGGAGAGCAGCAGCCCGTTCCGCCTGGCGGAGGGCCCGCTGGTACGGGGGCGGCTGGTCACCCTCGCTGACGAGGAGAGGATCCTGGTGCTCACCGTCCACCACGCCGTCACCGACAACTGGTCGTACGGGGTGCTGCTCCAGGACCTGGTCGGCGCCTACGAGGCCCTCGCCGAGGGGCGGGAGCCGACGTTGCCGGACCTTCCGCTCCAGTTCGCCGACTTCGCGGCATGGCAGCGCCAGGCGTTCGAGAGCGGTGCGCTGGACGCCGACACCGCGTACTGGCGGCGTACCCTCGCGGAACTCCCGCCGCCGCCGCGGCTGGACGACGCCGGGCTCCCGGACGAGGCGGCGGTGGCCACCTCGGGCCACGCCTTCGAGCTGTCCCCTGAACTGACCGCCGCGCTGCGGGAGTTCGCCAAGCGCGAGGGCGCGACCCTCTTCATGGTGCTCCTGGCCGCCTTCGGTGCCCAGCTCGCCGCGTACACCGGGAGCCGGGACCTCGCCGTCGACTTCCCCACCGCGGGCCGCGACCGGCCGGAGACCGAGCAGCTCATCGGCTTCTTCGTGAACCCGTTGGTGCTGCGCGCGGATCTCGGCGGGGACCCCACCTTCCGCGAACTGGTCGCCCGGTCCCGGGAGCGGATCCTCGACGCGTACGCCCACCAGGGCGCGCCGCTACAGCCCCTGCGCCGCGAGTTCGCGCCGCAGTGCGAACAGGTCCGCCTGGGATTCAACCTCCTCAACGCGCCACTGCCCGCCGCGATGCTGCGTGACGTCCGGCTGGAGCCGCTCGCCGCCGACCGGGGATTCGTGCACGTGCCGCCGGGGATGGAACCGGCGGTGGTGGATCTCAGCCTCATCATGCTCGAGGACACGGGGGCGCTGCGCGGCATCTGGCTGCACGCCGTCGAACGCGTCGATCCACGGCTGGTCGGCCGGGTGACCCGCCAGTGGAGCCGGTTGCTTCAGACCGTGGTGGCCGAACCCGACCGCCGGATCGAGGAGTTGTGCCGACTCCTGCGGGAGGACGAGGTGCCCGCCACCGCGAGCGGTACCGGCGTAGAGGGAAGCGAAGCGTGACGGAGCAGTGGTTCCGGGTGCCGCGGGCCCGGCCGGCCGCCGCCACCCGCCTGGTGTGTCTGCCGTACGCGGGCGGGTCGGCGGCGGTGTACCGCACCTGGGGTCAGCTCGTACCGGGCGATGTGGAGGTCTGCCCGGTCGAGCTGCCCGGCCACGGCAGGCGCATCGGTGAGCAGCCCTTCTCCCGCCTCCCGCCGCTGGTCCGTGCGCTGGCGGACGCGATGGAGCCGCTGCTCGACCGGCCCTTCGCCCTCTTCGGGCACAGCCTGGGCGGACTGGTGGCGTTCGAGCTGGCACGGCTGCTGCGCCGCCGCGGGTGGCCCATGCCCTGCCACCTGTTCGTGTCGGCGTCCGGAGCCCCCGCCCGGCGTCGCGAGCCGGTGCTGCACGGCGCCTCCGACGCCGAGTTGAAGGCCCGGCTGCGCGCGTTCAACGGAACGCCGCGCGAGATCCTGGAGAACGACGAGCTGATGGAGCTGGTCCTGCCCGTGCTCCGGGCCGACTTCGCGGTCCTGGAGACGTACGAGTATCACGAGGAACCACCGCTCGACGTGCCGCTCACGGTGCTCGGCGGGATCCACGACCGCACGGTGCGGCCCTCGGAACTGGAGGGCTGGCGCGGGCAGTCGACCAGTTCACGCCTTCGTCTGCTGCCCGGCGATCACTTCTTCATCCAGGGCATGACCGCCGAAGTCGTGCAACTCGTCGTCGACCGCCTCACGCCGCTGATCCCTTCTGTCGTGGAGAGTTGAGACTCTGTGTTTAGAATCCTGGGTTCGAGAGTCGGCATCACAAGAGTCGGCATCAAGGGTCTGCCGGGTGTCCGCGCTTGCGCGGTGGCGACGTTCGCCCGTCGAACCGGCGCAGCGTTCCGCAGGCCGTGGTTACCGTGAGGGGTGAACGACTTGGCCGATGTGTCATCCATGGGGTCCGGGCTGTCCCGTCGACGGCGCAGGCTGTCCGACGAGGAGACCGAGCAGCGCATGCTCCGGGCCGCGATGAGCATGATCAACAGCTCCGGCCTGACCGTGGGGCTGGACCACATCAGCTTCGAGGACGTCATCCGCCACGCCGGCGTCGCCCGGAGCGCCGCCTACCGCCGCTGGCCCTACAAGGACCTGTTCTTCAGCGACCTCCTGAAGGAACTGGCCAGGCGCGCGGGCCCCGCCATCAGCGTGTCCGACCCGGAGTCGGCCGAGGCGGTCCGCCAGGTCATCCTCGACCGGCTGGACTGGGTGGCGCAGCCAGGGCTGCGGACCGCCCTGGTGGCGGAGGTGCTGCGCCAGGGAGCTCTCAAGGAGCTCCAGATCTTCTCCGACTCCCCGGAGTGGCGCACCTACCTCGCCCTACAAGCCACCTTCCTGAGCCTGGCCGAGAGCGAACTGCGGAGCGAGATCCAGGCCTCCCTGCGCGAGGCCGAGGCCGACATGACCGCGGGGCTGGCCGCCGCCTACGAGCGGACCACCAAGCTGCTGGGCTGCCGTCTCCGCCCCGAACTGCGGGTCACGTTCGCCGATGTCGCCCGGCTGACCACCGCCGCCACCCGCGGCATGGTCATCATGACGCCGGCCAGCCCCGAACTGGCCACCCACACCGTCCACACCGACCCGTTCGGCGCGCCCGCGCCCGCCGACTGGACACAGCTCGCCCTCGCGCTCGCCGGTATCGCCATGACGTTCGTCGAGGCCGACCCCGACGTCCACTTCGACGAGGAACGCGTCGAGGCCCTCCGTACCGCGCTCACACCCCCACCGCAGCAGCAGCGCGCCCGCCGCAAGGGCACCTTGCAGCGGGCGTTCGGGACAGAGGAACCGCCCTTCACCTCGCCGTGAGGTCAGCCCAGCTTGCGGAACAGCCCCTCCTGCACGACCGAGACGAGCAGCCGCCCTTCGGTGTCGTAGATGCGGCCCCGGGCCAGGCCCCGGCCGCCCACGGCGATCGGTGACTCCTGGTCGTACAGGAACCACTCGTCCGCGCGGAACGGCCGGTGGAACCACATGGCATGGTCCAGTGAGGCCATGTCGAAGCCGCGCGGCCCCCAGAGCGGCTCGACCGGGATACGGACGGCGTCCAGGAGCGTCATGTCGCTCGCGTAGGTGAGCGCGCAGGTGTGGACGAGCGGGTCGTCCCCCAGCGGGCCGACCGCCCGCATCCACACCGCGCTGCGCGGCTCGGCGTCCTTCGTCTCCTCGGCGCTCCAGCGCAACCGGTCCACATAGCGGATGTCGAAGGGCTGCCGCCGGGCCATCCGCTCCAACGTCTCGGGCAGGGCACCGAGATGTTCCCTGACCTCTTGCGCCACCGTCGGCAGCGACTCCGGGGCCGGTACCTCACGCGCGGGCGGCAACTGATGCTCGAAGCTCGCCACTTCGGGCTTGTGGAAGGACGCGGTCAGGGTGAAGATCGTGCGGCCCTGCTGCACGGCCGTGACCTGACGGGTCGTGAACGACCTGCCGTCACGCACCCGTTCGACCTGGTACACGATGGGCACACCCGGTATGCCCGGACGCAGGAAGTACGAGTGCAGCGAGTGCACCGGCCGTTCGCCGTCCGTGGTGCGGCCGGCGGCGACCAGCGCCTGACCGGCCACCTGGCCCCCGAAGACCCGTTGCAGGGACTCCTGCGGGCTGCGGCCACGGAAGATGTCGACCTCGAGCTGCTCCAGATCGAGCAGGTCGACGAGCCGTTCGGCGGGGTTCGTCATGGGTGAGGTTCTCCTGGACTCGGAGCCGGTCGACATCTCAGAGCTGCCCGACGTCGGTGACCCGGACGACGGCGCGGCCCTCGGCGTCGGAGGCGGTGAGGTCGATCTCGGCGCGGATGCCCCAGTCGTGGTCGCCGTTCGGGTCGGCGAAGGCCTGCCGGACGCGCCACAGCCCGTTCTCCGGCTCCTCCTCGATCATCAGCAGCTTCGGGCCGCGGGCGTCGGGGCCGGTGCCGAGGTCCTCGTACTCGTCCCAGTACTTGTCCATGGCCGCGCCCCACGTCTCGGCGTCCCAGCCGTACTCCCCGTCCATCTCGCCGAGTTCGTCGACCGCGTCGAGAGCGGCGAGCTCCACCCGGCGGAACATGGCGTTGCGGACCAGGACGCGGAAGGCGCGCGCGTTCGCCGTGACCGGCTTGACCTCGTCCGCCTTCTCCTGGGCCTCCTCGGCCGTCATCTCCGCCGGGTTGGCCAACTGCTCCCATTCGTCCAGCAGGCTGGAGTCGACCTGGCGCACCATCTCGCCGAGCCAGGCGATCAGATCCTCCAGATCGTCCGACTTCAGGTCGTCCGGGACGGTGTGCTCCAGGGCCTTGTAGGCGCTGGCGAGGTAGCGCAGCACGATGCCCTCGGTGCGGGCCAGTTCGTAGAAGGACACGAACTCCGTGAAGGACATCGCCCGTTCGTACATGTCGCGGATGACCGACTTCGGCGACAGCGGATGGTCGCCGACCCAGGGGTGGCTCTTGCGGTAGGTGTTGTACGCGTGGAAGAGCAGCTCCTCCAGCGGCTTGGGGTACGTCACGTCCTGGAGGCGCTCCATGCGCTCCTCGTACTCGACGCCGTCCGCCTTCATCGCCGCCACGGCCTCGCCGCGCGCCTTGTTCTGCTGGGCGACCAGGATCTGCCGCGGGTCGTCCAGCGTGGACTCGATGACCGAGACCATGTCGAGGGCGTAGGACGGGGACTCCGGGTCGAGGAGTTCGAACGCGGCCAGCGCGAAGGTCGACAGCGGCTGGTTGAGCGCGAAGTCCTGCTGGAGATCGACGGTGAGGCGCGCGATGCGCCCTGTGGCGTCGGGTGTGTCCAGCTTCTCGACGATCCCGCCGTCCAGCAGCGAGCGGTAGATCGCGATCGCGCGCCGGATGTGCCGCAACTGCTGCTTGCGCGGCTCGTGGTTGTCCTCGAGCAGATGGCGCATGGCGTCGAAGGCGTTGCCCGGCCGGGCGATCACCGACAGCAGCATCGTGTGGGTGACCCGGAACCGGGAGGTGAGCGGCTCGGGGTCGGAGGCGATCAGCTTCTCGAAGGTGTTCTCCGTCCATCCGACGAAGCCCTCCGGTGCCTTCTTGCGCACCACCTTGCGGCGCTTCTTCGGGTCGTCACCGGCCTTGGCGAGCGCCTTCTCGTTCTCGATGACGTGCTCGGGTGCCTGTGCCACGACCAGGCCCGCCGTGTCGAAGCCGGCCCGCCCGGCCCGCCCGGCGATCTGATGGAACTCACGGGCGCGCAGGGTGCGCACCCGGCTGCCGTCGTACTTGGTCAGCGCCGTGAACAGCACCGTGCGGATCGGGACGTTGACGCCGACGCCGAGGGTGTCCGTGCCGCAGATGACCTTCAGCAGACCGGCCTGGGCCAGCTTCTCCACCAGACGGCGGTACTTGGGCAGCATGCCCGCGTGGTGGACGCCGATGCCGTGGCGTACGTAGCGGGAGAGGTTGCGGCCGAACTTGGTGGTGAAGCGGAAGTTGCCGATCAGCTTGGCGATCTCGTCCTTCTCCTCGCGCGAGCACATGTTGATGCTCATCAGCGCCTGGGCCCGCTCCACGGCCTGCGCCTGGGTGAAGTGGACGATGTAGACGGGCGCCTGCCGGGTCTGGAGGAGTTCGGTGAGCGTCTCGGTGAGCGGGGTGAGCCGGTACTCGTACGAGAGCGGGACCGGCCGGGTCGCCGAGCGGACCACCGCGGTCGGACGGCCGGTACGGCGGGTCAGGTCCTTCTCGAACATCGAGACGTCGCCGAGCGTCGCCGACATGAGGATGAACTGGGCCTGCGGCAGCTCCAGGATCGGGATCTGCCAGGCCCAGCCCCGGTCGCCCTCGGCGTAGAAGTGGAACTCGTCCATCACGACCTGGCCGACGTCCGCCTGCTTGCCGTCACGCAGCGCGATGGACGCGAGGACCTCGGCGGTGCAGCAGATCACCGGTGCGTCCGCGTTGACGGAGGCGTCGCCGGTGAGCATGCCGACGTTCTCGGTGCCGAAGAGCTTGCACAGCTCGAAGAACTTCTCCGAGACGAGCGCCTTGATCGGCGCGGTGTAGAAGGTGACCTCGTCCCGGGCGAGCGCCGCGAAGTGCGCGCCCGCGGCGATCATGCTCTTGCCGGAGCCGGTGGGCGTCGACACGATCACGTTCGCACCCGAGACCGCCTCGATCAGCGCCTCCTCCTGGTGCGCGTACAGGGTGAGGCCGCGCTCGCTCGCCCACGACTCGAAGGCTTCGTAAAGGGCGTCGGGGTCTGCGGTCTGCGGGAGCTGATCGATGAGGGTCACGCCACCATCTTGCCTGTCCTCGCACCGGATGGGGGAATCGGATGCCTGTCAGAAGATCACGAACGCTACGCTGTGGCGCCTACGAAGCGTCAGCGTGAGTCGGCAACTGGGCAGCGCTGCAAGAGGGATGGGGCGGGAAGCGGCCATGATGGGACCAGCACACTCACTGTCGGGGGCCGCGGCCTGGCTCGGGGTGGGGGCCGCAGCCGCTGCGGCGGGTCATGCGATGCCCTGGCCGGTCCTCCTCGTCGGCGCGCTGATCAGCGCGGGGGCCGCGCTGGCCCCGGACCTGGATCACAAGGCGGCCACCATCTCGACGGCCTTCGGACCCGTGTCCCGCTGGCTGTGCGAGATCGTCGACAAGCTGTCGTACGCCGTCTACAAGGCGACCCGGAAGGCGGGTGACCCGCGCCGCTCGGGCGGTCACCGTACGTTGACGCACACCTGGCTGTGGGCCGTGCTGATCGGCGCGGGCACCTCGGTCCTGGCCATAACGGGCGGCCGTTGGGCGGTCCTGGCCATCCTCTTCGTGCACATGGTGCTCGCCATCGAGGGGCTGCTGTGGCGGGCGGCCCGCGGTTCGAGCAGCGACGTCCTGGTGTGGCTGCTGGCCGCGACGTCGGCCTGGATCCTGGCGGGCATCCTGGACAAGCCGGGCAACGGCGCGGACTGGCTGTTCACCGAGCCGGGGCAGGAGTACCTCTGGCTCGGCCTGCCGATCGTCCTGGGCGCCCTGATGCACGACCTCGGGGACGCGCTGACCGTCTCGGGATGCCCGATCCTGTGGCCGATACCGGTGGGCCGCAGGCGCTGGTACCCCCTCGGCCCGCCGAAGGGGATGCGGTTCCGGGCGGGCAGTTGGGTCGAGCTCAAGGTGCTGATGCCGGTGTTCATGGTGCTGGGCGGGGTGGGCTGCGCGATCGCGCTCAACGTCGTCTGACGGCGGGCCCGCGCCCGGCCCCCGAAGCGCGGTGTCAGCCGGACAGCGAGTCCTCGTCGACGATGTGCACGGCCGCCTCCTCGGCCGAGGCCGCCGCGCCGTCGACACCGACGTCGCTGGCGATCAGACCGCTCTCCTCGTCCTCGTGGGCCCCTTCGTCGGGGGCGACGAGACGGCCGGAGCGGGCGGCGCCGACCTCGTTGTCCAACGGCTCGCCGTCGCTGTCGGGGCAGTCCCCTATGTCGTCGCCGTCCGGGATCGCGATGTCCGGGAGTTCCACGGCGAGACGCTGGTCCAGGGTCTCCCCGCGGTTCCCCTCGGCCGCGGTGACGCCCTCGTGCTCCACCGCCCACGGCCGCTCCGGAGGCGACCAGCCCCGGTCGAGCGGGTCGCCGACCCCGTCGGCGAGCAGCGTGTCCTCGGCGTCGAGCAGCCCCGCGTCGTCCTGCACCTCGGATCCATCGGGCTGGTAGACGTCGTCTCCCCATCCGTCGGTGCTGTCCACGGGTACCTCCAGGTGGTGCTACGGAACCGGGTGCCGCCGTCCGGGACGGCACGGCGGGGCGGGGACCGCTCGGCGCGGGCCGGGCCGCCGCGAACCGGACGGGTCCGGGACGTTCCCCGCGCCGGTACCGACATCCAGCCTTCCACCCCCCTTTGCCCCCGCGCAACGGCAGCGCGGGGAGCAGGGCCCCCGGACGCCGGCGGCGGGCGGCCACCGGGCGTCCTTCGACGTCCCGGAGCGCCGCCCGCGCGCGCGTCAGCCGTGCCAGGACCGCCACAGCGCCGCGTAGGCACCGTCGGCGGCGACCAGGTCGTCGTGGCTGCCCAGCTCGCTGATCCGCCCGTTCTCGACGACGGCGATGACGTCGGCGTCATGGGCGGTGTGCAGCCGGTGGGCGATGGCGACGACCGTACGGCCGTCCAGCACACGGGCCAGGGAGCGCTCCAGATGGCGGGCCGCGCGGGGGTCGAGGAGCGAGGTCGCCTCGTCCAGGACCAGCGTGTGCGGATCGGCGAGCACCAACCGGGCCAGCGCGATCTGCTGCGCCTGCGCCGGGGTGAGCGCCACACCGCCGGAGCCCACCTCGGTGTCCAGACCGTCCTCCAGACCGCGCGCCCAGCCGTCAGCGTCGACCGCGCCGAGGGCCGCCCACAGCTTCGCGTCGAGCGCGTCCACGGGGGCGTCCGCGAGCCGGGCGTGGGGGAGCGCCAGCAGCAGGTTGTCGCGCAGCGAGCCGACGAAGACGTGGTGCTCCTGGTTGACCAGCGCCACATGCGAACGCACCTGCTCGGCGGGCATCCGGGACAGGTCCGCGCCGCCGAGGGTGATCCGGCCGTCCCGCGGCGCGTAGATCCCGGCGAGCAGGCGGCCCAGCGTGGACTTGCCCGCGCCGGACGGCCCGACCAGGGCGAGCCGGGTACCGGGCGGCACCTCCAGGGAGACCTGCCGCAGGACGTCGACGCCCGCGCGGTAGCCGAAGTGCACGCGGTCGGCCTCGACAGCACGCCCGTCGGGGACCAGCGACGCGTCGCCCTCGCCCGCCTCGATGTCGCGGACGCCCACCAGCCGGGCCAGCGACACCTGGGCGACCTGCAACTCGTCGTACCAGCGCAGGATCAGGCCGACCGGTTCCACCAGCATCTGCGCGAGGAGCGCCCCCGTCGTGAGCTGTCCGACGCCCATCCAGCCCTGGAGGACGAACACCCCGCCGATGAGCAGGACCGAGGCCAGGACCATCGTGTGCGTGAGGTTGATGACCGGGAAGAGCACCGACCGCAGCCACAATGTGTACCGTTCCCACGCGGTCCAGTGCTCGACCCGCTTGTCCGACAGTTCGACGCGCCGGTCGCCGAGGCGATGGGCCTCGATCGTGCGCCCCGCGTCCACGGTCTCGGCGAGGACGGAGGCCACGGCGGCGTATCCGGCGGCCTCGGACCGGTACGCCGACGGGGCGCGCTTGAAGTACCACCGGCAGCCGACCACCAGCAGCGGCACGGCGAGGAGGACGACCGGAGCGAGCGTCGGGGCCGTGACGGTCAGGCCGCCGAGCAGCAGTACCACCCACACCACACCGATGGCGAGCTGCGGCACGGCCTCCCGCATCGCATTGGCGAGCCGGTCGATGTCGGTGGTGATCCGGGACAGCAGATCGCCGGTCCCGGCCCGCTCCAGGACGCCCGGTGGCAGCCCCACCGACCGTACGAGGAAGTCCTCCCGCAGATCGGCCAGCATCTGCTCGCCGAGCACGGCCCCGCGCAGCCGCACGAGCCGTACGAACAGCGCCTGCACGACGAGCGCGAGGACGAACAGGGCGGCGGTGCGCTCCAGATGGAGTTCCCGCGCGCCGTCCGACACGCGTTCCACGAGCCCGCCCAGCAGATACGGTCCCGCCATCGAGGCGACGACGGAGACCGTGTTCACGCCGATGAGCAGCAGGAAGGCCCAGCGGTGCCGACGGAACAGTTCGGCCACGTAGGCGCGTACGGTCGCGGGGGCGCCCACCGGCAGCGTGTCCGCCGCCGTCGGGGCCGCCGGGTCGTACTCCGGTGGCGCCACGCCGATCATGCGCTCTCCTCGATCTCTTCCGGTGCGGTCAGGACGTCGTGCGACGCGGGTGTCTCGTCATCGCTCTCGCGTGTGACGACGGCGCGGTAGCGCGGTTCGCCGCGCACCAGTTCGCGGTGCGGGCCCACCGCGGCGACCTTGCCTTCGTGCACCAGCACGACCTGGTCGGCGCGGTCCAGCAGCAGGGGCGACGAGGTGAACACGACCGTCGTCCGGCCTGCGCGTACCTCTCGGACGCCCGCGGCGATCCGCGCCTCCGTGTGCGAGTCGACGGCGGAGGTCGGCTCGTCCAGGACCAGCACCTCCGGGTCCGTGAGCAGCGACCGGGCCAGGGCGAGCCGCTGGCGCTGGCCACCGGACAGGGAACGGCCGCGCTCGGTGATCCGCGCGTCCATCGGGTCCCCGGCGTGCGCGGATCCCTGCGCGAGCGCGTCCAGGACATCGCCGCACTGCGCGGCGGCAAGTGCCTCCTCGGCGCTGACCTTGCCCGAGGCGGGCACGTCGAACAGGTCGCGCAGCGAGCCGGACAACAGGACCGGGTCCTTGTCCTGGACGAGCACGGCGGTACGGGCCGAGCCGAGCGGCAGGTCGTCCAGCGGGACGCCGCCCAGGAGCACCGAGGCGCTCTTCTCGGCCGGGTGCCCGCCCAGGCGTTCGGCCAGCAGACCAGCCGCGTCCGGGTCGCCGCAGACCACGGCGGTGAACCGCCCGGCCGGTGCGAGCAGCCCGGTCCGCGGGTCGTGCAGATCCCCTGTCGGCGTACCGGCCTCGCGGGAGCCCGTGGAGTCCATGGCGCGCCGCAGCGACAGCACCCGGGCCGCCCGCCGGGCGGAGGGCCGCGAGAAGGAGTACGCCATGGCGATCTCCTGGAAGTGCTGCAACGGATAGGCGAGCAGCATGATCGAGCTGTACACGGCGACCAGTTCACCGACGGTGATCCGGCCCTCGTGGGCCAGTTGGACGCCACGCCAGACGACCGCGATCATCAGCAGCCCCGGCAGCAGTACCTGGACGGCCGCGATCAGCGACCACATCCGGGCGCTGCGCACGGCCGCCGTACGGACCTCCTGCGAGGCCTCGCGGTAGCGGTCCAGGAACAGCTCCTCGCCGCCGATTCCGCGCAGCACCCGCAGCCCCGCGACGGTGTCCGAGGCCAACTCGGTGGCACGGCCCGCCTTCTCGCGCTGGACGTCGGCGCGCCGGGTGGCACGGGGCAGCAGCGGCAGCACCGCGAGCGCCAGCACCGGTACGCCCACGGCCACGAGCACACCGAGCGAGGGTTCGTAGACGACGAGCCCGACACAGACCGCCACGACGGTGACGGCGGCGGCGCTGACCCGCGAGACGGCCTCGACGAACCAACCGATCTTCTCGACGTCACCGGTGGACACCGCGACGACCTCACCGGCGGCGACCCGCCGGGTCAGGGCGGAGCCGAGATGAGCCGTCCGGCGTGCCAGAAGCTGCTGGACGCGCGCGGAGGCGGTGATCCAGTTGGTGACCGCGGCGCGGTGCAGCATGACGTCGCCGAGCGCGATGCCCGCGCCGCACAGCAGAAGCAGTCCGCCCGTCAGGGCGAGGCGTGCGCCGGAGCGTTCGACGACGGCCTGGACGGCGAGGCCCACGCAGAACGGCAGTCCGCAGACGGAGAGGAAGTGCAGCAGCCCCCACGCGAGGGCCTTGAGCTGCCCGCCCAGTTGGTTCCGGCCGAGCCACCACAGGAAGCGAGGGCCCGAGCGCACGTCCGGCACGCCTGGGTCGGGATAGGGAAGGTCTTGAATCTGCATGATGTCCCGGTGGGTCGGGTCAGGGATGGACTCGGGGTGCGGCTCAGGGAGCCGGGGCGGCTTCTTCGGCGTCGGCGAAGGCCCGCAGCAAACCGTGCAAGGTTCGCCTTGGAACAAGGCCGTACGCAAACGGTTTTCCATCGCCACCACCACGATCCGGCCCGCCTCGCGAGCCATGAGAGCCACGAGAGCATGAGCCCCGACACGCGACTGAAAGAGGCATATGCGCCGTACGCCTGACAGGTCATGTGATCGTATGACTTATGCGATGGGATGGTCTGCGTAGAGCGATGCGCTCGGGATCCGTGGCGGCGGCCTGCGGCGTGCTTCTGGTGTCCTTGGCGGCCTGCGGCGGGCCGAAGGGAGACGGGCAGCGCCTGGAGTACGGCGGCCCGGGAAGCAGAGGTGGCGGCGCGTCAGTTCCCGGCGCCGAACCGGGAAGCGGGGGCGGCAGGGCGTCCGCCCCCGCGGCCGGCCCGACTCGTGTCCCCGGCATCGGCGACTGGCTGTACGGGCAGATCCCCGCGGATTCGCGCCAGGTGGTGGCGGTGTACGGCGACGGCGAGGACTCGCCGAACTCCACGATCGTCCTCTACGCGAAGTACGGCTCCGTCTGGAGCGAGGCCGGGCGCTGGCGCGGGCACAACGGCCGGAAGGGCTGGACGACGGACCATCACGAGGACGACATGCGCAGCCCGGTGGGCGTGTTCACGCTCAGCGACGCGGGCGGTGTCCTCCCGGACCCCGGTACCCGGCTCCCGTACTCGCAGAGCGAGGCCTATGAGGTGCCGCGGAGTTGGGGCGAGGCCCACAGGCGCGACTTCTACTACGTCATCGCCGTCGACTACAACAGGGTCCCGGGTACGCCGCCGAACGATCCGACCCGCCCCGAAGGGCAGACGAAGGGCGGCGGCATCTGGATGCATCTGGACCACGGTGACGGCACGCTGGCCTGCGTCAGCCTGCCCGAGGAGGGCATCACGCGTCTGCTGCGCACACTCGACCCGGCACAGGACCCCGTGGTGGTCATGGGAGACAGGGAAGCCCTGATGTCCTAGGCCGGGCTCCGTTCCCCGTGGCCGCCGTGACGGCCATGATGACTCTCAGGGAGTGGCTCGCCGTCGAACAGGGTGTCGAGCAGGCCGCCGAGCGTCTCGCGCTGCTCGTCCGTCAGGGGAGCGAGGATCTCCTTGGCCGCGGACCTACGCGCTTCGTGCAGCGTGCGCAGCGCCTCGCGGCCCTCGTCCGTGACCTCGATCCGGATCACCCGGCGATTGGCGGGATCGGGCACCCGGCGCACCCGGCCGCTCGCCTCCAGGCCGTCGACCAGCGTGGTCACCGCCCGCGGCACCACCTCCAGCAGTTCGGCGAGATCCGCCATGCGGGGTGGTGAGCCCACGTGGGCGAGGGTGCGCAGCAGCCGGGACTGAGCCGGTGTGATGCCGAGGTCGCTCTGCGCGAGGTGGTGCTTCTGGATGCGATGCATGCGGCGGGTGAGTCGCAGAAGCTGCTCCGCGAGCAGGCCGTCGGGATCGCCAGTGGTCATACGGGACACCCTATCAGGACCCCGCTCATTGTGAGTATAGGTAACAATGAGCTAGGATCTGTATTCGGCCGTCCTGCCGTTGCCCGGCCGTCGTCGTACGGTCCGAAGTGTCGGCCGAACCGTCCTGCCCCTCCGCCGAGCCATTCCGGCAACTCCTGGACCGCCCCCCCGTCCCAGATCCGCTGAGCACCCCGTAGGAGCCCATGCATCCCGACCGATCCACGTGGACACCGCCACCTGACGGCTCGCCCGAGCAGCCGCGCCAGGTGCGCCGCATCCTGAAGCTCTTCAAGCCGTACACCGGCCGGCTCGCCGTCGTCGGCGTGCTCGTCGGCGCCTCGTCGCTGGTCTCCGTCGCCACGCCGTTCCTGCTGAAGGCGACCCTTGACGTGGCGATCCCGCAGGGCCGTACCGGACTGCTGAGCCTGCTCGCGCTCGGCATGATCCTGAGCGCCGTCGTCACGAGCGTCTTCGGCGTGCTCCAGACCCTGATCTCCACGACGGTCGGCCAGCGCGTCATGCACGATCTGCGCACCGCGGTGTACGACCGGCTCCAGAGCATGTCGCTCGCCTTCTTCACGCGCACGCGCACGGGCGAGGTCCAGTCCCGTATCGCCAACGACATCGGCGGTATGCAGGCGACCGTCACCTCCACCGCCACCTCGCTGGTCTCCAACCTCACCAGCGTGGTCGCCACCGTCGTCGCGATGGTCGCCCTCGACTGGCGGCTCACCGTCGTCTCGCTGCTCCTGCTGCCGCTGTTCGCCTGGATCAGCAGACGGGTCGGCAACGAACGCAAGAGGATCGCCACCCAGCGCCAGAAGCAGATGGCCGCGATGGCCGCCACAGTCACCGAGTCGCTCTCCGTCAGCGGCATCCTCCTCGGCCGCACCATGGGCCGCTCCGACTCCCTCACCCGGTCCTTCGCGGGCGAGTCGGAGAGCCTGGTCGCCCTCGAGGTGAAGTCGAACATGGCGGGGCGCTGGCGGATGTCCGTCATCAGCATCGTCATGGCCGCCATGCCCGCCGTCATCTACTGGGCCGCGGGCATCGCGCTCCAACTCGGCGGCCCGACCATCTCGATCGGTACGCTCGTCGCGTTCGTCTCGCTCCAGCAGGGCCTGTTCCGGCCGACGGTCAGCCTGCTGTCCACCGGGGTCCAGATCCAGACCTCGCTCGCGCTCTTCCAGCGCATCTTCGAATACCTCGACCTGCCCATCGACATCACCGAGCCCGACGCCCCGGTCCACCTCGACCAGGTCAAGGGTGAGATCCGCTTCGAGGGGGTCGAGTTCCACTACGACGACAAGAGCGGCCCGATCCTGGCGGACATCGACATCACCGTCCCGCCGGGCGGCAGCCTCGCCGTGGTCGGCCCCACCGGCTCGGGCAAGTCGACGCTCAGCTATCTGGTGCCGCGACTGTACGACGTGACGGCCGGGCGGGTCACGCTCGACGGCGTCGACGTGCGTGACCTGGACTTCGACACGCTCGCTCGCGCCATAGGGGTGGTCTCCCAGGAGACGTACCTCTTCCACGCCTCGGTCGCCGACAACCTCCGCTTCGCCAAGCCGGACGCCACCGACGAGGAACTGCGGACGGCGGCGCGGGCGGCCCAGATCCACGACCACATCGCGTCCCTGCCGGACGGGTACGACACGATCGTCGGCGAACGCGGCCACCGGTTCTCGGGCGGCGAGAAGCAGCGGCTCGCCATCGCCCGCACCATCCTGCGTGACCCGCCGGTCCTCATCCTCGACGAAGCCACCAGCGCGCTGGACACACGTACTGAGTACGCGGTCCAGGAGGCCATCGACGCCCTGTCGGCCGACCGCACCACGCTGACCATCGCCCACCGGCTGTCCACCGTGCGCGGTGCCGACCAGATCGTCGTGCTCGACTCCGGGCGCGTGGTCGAACGGGGCACGCACGAGGAGTTGCTGGAACTGGGGGGCCGGTACGCGGCCCTCGTCAGGCGGGACGCCCAACTGGAGTCGACAAGATGAAAATATGCCAGGTATGTCATGAATTGCGGGTTACCGTGCCCGCATGCAGACGAATACTCCACTGTGGAAACGCATTCGACTGACGCGCCGGAGCCGCATCGCCCTGGTCGCGACCGGAGCCGTCGTGGCGGTCGCCGGTGTGGCGGCGCCGCTCACGATCCTGCACAGGGACGAAGGGACCCGCGCGGCGCTCGTCATCCCGGAGGGCTGGCGCGCGCGCCAGGTCTACGCGGCGATCGACAAGGCCCTGAGGCTGCCGCCGGGTTCGACGAGGAAGTCCCTGACCAAGACCCATCTCGACCTGCCGGAGAGCGCGGAGGGCAATCCGGAGGGCTACCTCTTCCCGGCCACGTATCCGATCGGCGAGCGGACGACTCCGCAGTCCCTGCTGCGGTACATGGTGACCACCGCGAAGAAGAGGTTCAGCGGGGTCACGGTCGCCGCGGGTGCCCCGCGCAGCGCGATGAACGGCTACCGGACCGTCACCATCGCGAGCATCGTGCAGGCCGAGGCCGCGACCCCGGCCGACATGCGCAAGGTCGCCCGGGTCGTCTTCAACCGCCTGGAGCGCGGGATGCCGCTCCAGATGGACTCCACCCTCAACTACGCGATGAACCGCTTCACGCTGAACACCACGACCGCCGACACCCGTATCAACAGCCTCTACAACTCGTACCAGCGACTGGGCCTGCCGCCGACACCGATCGCCAACCCGGGCGAGGACGCGCTGCGCGCCGTGCTCAATCCGACACCGGGCGACTGGCTCTACTTCGTCACGGTCAAGCCGGGCGACACCCGGTTCACGGGAAGCTACGAGGAGCAGCAGCGGAACGTGGCCGAGTTCAACCGGCTGCGCGCCGGCAAGTCCCCGCCGCACTGAGCGCATGGGGCGGGGGACCGGGGCGGGGCCGCAAGACAGCCGATCGGTCAGGCATGGAAGGCACCGCATGGGCGAGGATGGAGTCATGTCCGACGTCTTCAGCACCCGTGTCCTGAACATCGCCTCCGGCTCGGCGGAGTCGGTCGTGGACCTCACCCGAGACTGCGAGGCCTTCCTCCGTGAGACGGCGCGCGGCCGGGACGGCCTCCTGAACGTCTTCGTGCCGCACGCCACGGCCGGCGTGGCGATCATCGAGACGGGCTCCGGCAGCGACGACGACCTCCTCGCGGCCCTGCACACGCTGCTCCCGGCGGACGACCGCTGGCAACACCACCACGGCAGCCCCGGCCACGGCCGCGACCACGTCCTCCCAGCCTTCGTCCCACCCCACGCAACCCTGCCGGTCCTCGACGGCCGTCTGCAACTGGGAACGTGGCAGTCGGTATGCCTGGTGGACACGAACAAGGACAACCCTGACCGTCAGGTGCGGCTGTCGTTCCTTGGGTAGCTCTGCGGTGGCCGCAACTGTTAGGAGCGATTTCCGGCTTAGCGGGTCGCGATGCCGTGGTAGTGCGCTGGTGGGCGGCCTCCTCGATGGCCCGTATCTCACCTTCGGCCGTTCCCTCGCGCTGTGATTCCGGATGCGTGCCGCCCGTGCGCGGGGCGTTTCCTTTGCCTGCCCTGGGTCCGGGTCTACACGCTCACGGCCGCGTGTCGCCGGTATCAGCCCCGGGCATGGGTGAGGTCGCGTCGAGGAGCTGTTGCAGGTCCAACGTGAGCAGGAGGGAGTACCTTCCGAGTGACGCCAGGCGAGTGTAGAGCTGGCGGGCAAGCGCCTCTTGCCTGAGGAGGTTCGAGTCGAAGTCCCGTACGGTGAAAAGGGATTCGTACCGCTCGAACGGCATCCCCTGGTCCTCCTCGTACTCGTGGGAGAACTCCACCTCGACTGCCGCATATCCCACGTTCACCGCGTAATCGATGAACTCGTCCTCGACCGGCCTCAGTCGGGCCCCACACGCCCACGACAGGTCCGAGACGAGCTGGTCGCGGGGCTGACCGGGACTGACAAAGACGTAGTGGTATTCACTCATGAGCGTTCCTAAGGCCAAGTGCAGACGTCGGCTCAAGTCCGCGGTCCTAAGGTCCTGTTGGCATGCCTACAAGCATGCCTTCCGGGCCCGGTCCGGCACGCCTCCTTCAAGGGCAACCCTCACCGTCAGGTGCGGTTGAGCTTCCTGGGCTGATCAGGAGCCGTCCGCGTGGCCGGTCAGGTGTAGGGGAGGCGAGGGAAGTCCGAAGTGGGTGGTGAGGATGCGGATGGTGTGGTGGCCGTCGGCGTTGAAGTCCGGGTTCTCGGCGTAGCCGTGTGCGTCGCGGCCGACTAGGCCTGCCGTCAGCAACTCCCGGGTCAGCAGGTCGCTTTGCGTGCCGCCTCGGCTGGACTCGCGGCGGGAGCCGAGGTTGAAGTAGAGCTGTTCCCAGCCGGCCTTGAAGTACGCGAACTGTATGGGGTGTTCGGGGCAGTGCGGGACCCGGACGTGCTGGCCGTGCGGGCAGGCGCACGCGGGCGTGGAGGCCAGGAACACGGTCTCCACGGGCGCGGCGCCCATCCGTCGGTAGCCGGACAGGGTGCGCGCCAGTCGCCAGGGGTCCTGGCCGCCGCGGCCCTCCGCGACATACGCCTCATGAGCGATCCACGACCAGCCGTCGGGCTGTTCACCGCTGTCCCGGAAGGGCTTCGCGCCTTGTTCGGCGCAGGCGGTACGGAGCGCGGGCAGCGGCAGGCCCTTGCAGAACGTGAAGTAGGTGTCGACCGCGAGTCCGCTCACCGCGTCGTCACCGCCACGACCTCGGGGGAGAGCGGCGGCGTGGGGAAGCCGAAGTAGGCCGCGAGGGTTCTCGCGAGACGTTCCTCGTCGTCGTAGTGGTGGTCCCAGCAGTCATGGTCGGCCTCCGCGGGGCAGGCGGCCTCGCTTCCTATGAGCCCGGCATCCAGCAACTCAGGTGACAGATAGTCCGGATCAGCACCGATCCGTTGCCCCAGATCCTCGAAGCTGAAGCCGAGAACCAGCCGTCCGTCGCGGTAGTAGTCGAACCACGGTGCGTGTGCCTTCGCGCTGCAGGGCTCGGTCACGAACACCACCAGCTCGGCGCCGGGCGGGCACAGGGGGCGGTAGTCCATCTCGTCGCAGTCCGGTGCGACGAGCATGTCGTGGACGGCCCATACCCATCCGGCGGACTCCCCGGTCTCCAGCGGCTCGCGCCGGGCCGCGCGAAGCCCTGCGGTGAGCGCGTCGAGATCGGTTCCACGCGCCAGTACGACGTTCACCTCATGGTCAGGATGGGAACCCCGGAATCTGATCCAACTTCGCATGGGGCGAACCCTAGTTGGGGGCACTGACATTCGATCGGTGGGGCGTTTCGACGGCACTCTCGGCGCGCCGAACGGGCTTGTCTCAGGCCGACTTGCGCCATACCGAGATGTGCTTCGCCCAGTCCTGAGTGAACGGCGTTCCGTCCCAGTCCGCCACTCGCCGCTCCAGCTCCAGCCCCGCGATCCGGGCCATCAGGTCGAGTTCCGCCGGCCACACGAACCGGTGGCGGGAGGCGTCGCGGCGGTAGCGGCCGTCGTCGCCGTCGCGGGTGAGGTGGTGCGAGACGAGGATCTGCTCGACCAAGTCGAAGGTGTCGAAGCCGAGATGGTGATCCGAGACATCGAACGGCACCGCCACCTGCCCCGGCGGCAGGAACCGCAGCGGCGGCACGCCCACCTCGATGACGAACCGGCCGCCGGGCGCGAGATGACGCGCGGCGTTGCGGAAGCACTCGACCTGCTCGTCCTGGGTGAGCAGGTTCGAGATGGTGTTGTAGACGAGATAGACCAGGCCGAACTCGCCGGGGACGACGGTCGTGGCCATGTCCCCGAGCGTGACCGGAAGCGTGTCCTCGTCGACCTTGCGTCGGAGGACCGCGGCCATGTGCGGGGAGAGTTCGATCCCGGCTACGGGTACGCCGCGTCGCCGCAACGGAACGCCCACCCGTCCGGTTCCGATGGCGAACTCCAACGCCCGGCCGTCTCCGGCGAGTTCGGCGAGGAAGTCGAGAGTCGGTCCGAGTACGGCGGCCGAGGACATCTCGTTCTCCTCGGCGTCATAGCGCTCGGCACTCGCACGGGTCCACAGCTCACTGCTCGTCACGGTCGTCCACTGTGCAGAGCGCGGCGGGAGCTGTCCACGTATTTACCTCCGGGCGTTCACCGCCCACGCGCTCCCACCCGCAGCCCGTCCATGACGAGGTCGAGGAGGCGATTCGCGCGGGGCTGCCAGTCGCCGCAGGGGTCGATCTGCCAGAGGCCGGCGATGGCGAGCAGGAAGTCGTCCGCCGTCACTCCCGGGCGGATGGTGCCCGCCTCCTCGTTGGCGCGGAGCAGGAGTTCGGCCGCGGAGGTCAGCGGCGCGTGACCCGGTTTCGCCGGGCCGCCCGGTGCGCAGGTGGCCTGGCGGAGGGCGTCCGCGAGGCCTGCCTTGGCCATGGCGAACCCGGCGAGGCGGTCCATCCACTCCCGCAGGGCGCGGTCGGGCGCCCGGCTCTCCAGCAGCTCGGCCGCGCTGTCGGCGACCTGCCGCATCTCATGGCGGTAGACCTCGAGGACGAGCGCCTCGCGATGGGGGAAGTTGCGGTAGAAGGTGCCCTGCCCGACGCCCGCCTTCCTGGCGATCACGCTCAGCGGGGCGTTCGCGGAGCAGGTCAGCTCGGCCAGCGCCACCTCCAGGATGCGCTCACGGTTTCGCTGCGCGTCCGAGCGCTGAGGCGCGTCCTTCCTCGGCTGCACCCGTCCTCCTCGTAGGCTCGTGGCCGAACCTCGGTCTTGCTGAGCGGACAACTGTCCGGTAGCTTCCCCAGTACCGGACAGTTGTCCAATTTGCTCCACCATAGCGGTGGTTGCGGCCGATGGGGACACCCTGTGGCCGTCGACCTCGGCGTTCCTTCCCCGCGCCTCGCGGGTTCCCGAAGCACTATCGCTCCGTACCCACCACTGCTTCGTACAGCACCATCGCTTCGTTCCGCACCATCACTCCGTACAGCACGCACCATCGCTTCGTACCGCACCGTCACTTCCGTACAGCGCCATCTCCTTGTCTCGTGATTCGTCTGTCTGCCGGACCGCCCCTCGCGAGGGGTTCCGGATATGCGAAGGAAGGCTGATCGTGGCCCCACCCGTGTCCAGCGCCATCACCTTGACCATCAACGGCGAGAAGCACACGCTGTCCGTCGACCACCGCACCACACTGCTCGACGCCTTGCGTGAGCGTCTCGATCTGACCGGTACCAAGAAGGGCTGTGACCAGGGGCAGTGCGGTGCCTGCACCGTCCTGCTCGACGGGCGCCGGGCCGTTTCCTGCCTCCAGCTCGCGGTGGCCGCCGAGGGGCGTGACATCACCACCGTCGAAGGCGTCGCCGAAGGCGAGCGGCTGCACCCGGTGCAGCAGGCGTTCCTCGACCTCGACGGCTACCAGTGCGGGTACTGCACCCCCGGGCAGATCTGTTCCGCCGTCGCGATGATCGAGGAACACGCGGCGGGCTGGCCGAGCGCCGTCACCGACGACGTCCGCCCCGAAGCCGGGCCGCCGCCCTTGAGCGCCGAGGAGATCCGGGAGCGTATGAGCGGCAACCTGTGCCGCTGCGGCGCGTACGTGTCGATCGTCCAGGCGGTCGCGCGCGCGGCGGCCGGGGCGGCGGCCGAGACCGAGGCCACGGAGGCGGTGGCATGAGGGAGTTCGGCTATCAGCGGGCGTCCGATGTCGCGGGCGCGGTCGCGCTCCTCGGTGCCGACCCGGACGCACGCTTCCTCGGCGGCGGCACCAACCTCGTCGACCTGATGAAGACCGGCGTCGAGCGGCCCGCCCGGCTCGTCGACGTACGTGAACTCCCCCTGGACGGCATCGAGTCGACGCAGGACGGCGGTCTGCGCATCGGCGCGACCGTCACCAACAGCGACCTCGCCGCCCACCCCGAAGTCCGCCGCCGCTACCCGGCGTTGACGCAGGCGGTCCTGTCCGGCGCCTCCGGGCAACTGCGCAACATGGCCACGGTCGGCGGGAATCTGCTCCAGCGCACGCGCTGCGGCTACTTCGCCGACGTGACCAAGCCGTGCAACAAGCGGGTCCCCGGCAGCGGTTGCCCCGCCATCGAGGGCGACCACCACAACCACGCGATCCTGGGCGCCTCCCAGCACTGCGTGGCCGTCCACCCCTCGGAC
The DNA here is from genome assembly GCF_055583785.1 of Streptomyces sp. NPDC104371. Lineage (NCBI taxonomy): Bacteria > Bacillati > Actinomycetota > Actinomycetes > Kitasatosporales > Streptomycetaceae > Streptomyces > Streptomyces sp. NPDC104371. The sequence continues at coordinate 842,735 of NZ_JBVJNF010000001.1, read as the reverse complement.
ATGGGCGTCGCGCTGGCGGCCTTCGACGCCGTCGTCTCGTACGAAACCACCGACGGGCCGGGCGAGTTGGCGCTCGCCGACTTCTATCTGCCGGTGGGCGACACCCCGCACCGGGAGACCGCCCTGCCGCCGGGGGCGCTGATCACGGGTGTCACCCTGCCGCCCGCCCCGGTCGCCGCCCGCTCGCGCTACCGCAAGGTGCGCGAGCGCGCCTCCTACGCGTTCGCGATCGGCTCGGTCGCCGCCGCGCTCGATGTGCGGGACGGCGTCGTACACGAGGCGCGTCTGGCCCTCGGGGCGGTCGCGTCGCGGCCGTGGCGGGCCCGGACGGCCGAGCGGGAACTGACCGGGGCACGGGCCGACGGCGAGAGCTTCGCCGCCGCCGCGGACGCCGAACTCGCCGCGGCGAAGCCGCTGTCGCACAACGGATACAAGGTGACACTGATGCGCAACCTCATCGTGGCCGTCCTGTCCGAACTCGTCGAGGAGGCCTCCCGATGACCACCGCCACCGCCGGAACCACAACGGCGCAGGGCTCCGTCGGCACCGCGCACAGCCGTGTGGAGGGGCGGGAGAAGGTCACCGGGACGGCCCGCTACGCGGGAGACCTCCCCTTCGCCGAACTCGCCTACGGCTGGCTGGTGTTGTCCACCGTGGCCCGTGGCCGTATCCGCACGATGGAGACCGGTCCCGTCCTCGCGATGCCGGGCGTCCTCACCGTCCTGCACCATCAGAACGCGCCGCGGATCGACAGCGACTACATCGGGCGGCTGGGCGTTCCGCCGGACCCGAGCGCGGCCCTCTTCCAGCATGACCGGGTGCCGCACCTGGGCTGGCCGGTGGCGCTGGTCGTCGCCGAGACCTCCGAGCAGGCCAGGGAGGCCGCCGAAGCGCTGGTGGTGCACTACGAGGAGGAGCCGCACGACATCGCCTTCGACGGCGAACGCCCGGACGCGCCCGCGCAGGACGCGGAGGAGAAGGGCGACCTGGAGGCCGAACTCGCCGCGTCCGCCGTCGTTGTGGACGCGCGGTACACCACCCCGGAAGAGCACCACCACCCGATGGAACCCCATGCGGCGACCGCCCGTTGGGAGGGCGGCCGACTCGAGATCGTCGACTCCAACCAGGGCACCCCGTGGGTCGCGGAGGAACTCGCCAGGCTCTTCTCGCTCGAGCCGAGCGCGGTACGGGTACGGTCCGAACACGTCGGCGGCGCCTTCGGGAGCAAGGGGGCCCGCGCGCACCAGGTGGCCGCCGTGATGGCCGCCACCGCCCTCCAGCGCCCGGTCCGCGTCGTCCTGACGCGCCGTCAGATGTTCTCGCTCACCGGCTACCGCAGCCCCACGTCGCAGCGGATCAGGCTGGGCGCCGACGCCGACGGGCGACTGCGCGCGCTGGAGCACCGCTCCGTGAACCTCACCTCGACCGTGTTCGAGTTCGTGGAGCCCTGCGCCGGGGTGTCACGGGTGATGTACGACGCCGCCGCCCACCACACGTCCAACGAGGTGGTACGGCTCGATGTGCCGACCCCGACGTGGATGCGCGCTCCGGGCGAGGCGCCGGGGTCGTTCGCGCTGGAGTCGGCGCTCGACGAACTCGCCGAGCGGTGCGGCATCGACCCGATCGAGCTGCGCCTGCGCAACGAGCCCGAGCTGGGCCCCGTATCCGGCCTGCCGTTCAGCACCCGCCGGCTGCCCGACTGCTTCCGGGAGGGCGCCCGCAGGTTCGGCTGGGCCGAGCGGGACCCGCGCCCCGGCCTGCGCCGTGAAGGACGCTGGCTGCTCGGCACCGGCACGGCGGCGGCGAGCTTCCCCTCCGGGGCCGCGCCCTCCACGGCGGCCGTGACGGCGCAGCCGGACGGCACCTTCACCGTGCGGATCGCCGCGGCGGACATCGGCACCGGGGCCCGTACCGCGCTCACCCTGGTCGCCGCCGACGCGCTGGAGGTGGCACCGGACCGCGTACGGGTGCGGATCGGGGACAGCGACTTCGGGCCGGCGATGATCGCGGGCGGTTCGATGGGCACCCGCTCCTGGTCCTGGGCGGTCGCGGTGGCGGCCCGGGAACTGCGCGAGCGGCTCGCCCTGGGCGGCGCCGTACCGCCGGAGGGCGTGACGGTGCGCTCCGACACCTCCGACGCCGTCCGCGCCCTCGCCCAGAAGGAGCGGCACTCCTTCGGGGCGCAGTTCGCCGAGGTCGCCGTGGACGTCACCACCGGCGAGGTGCGCGTGCGGCGCATGCTCGGCATCTTCGCGGCCGGTCGCATCGTCAACCCGCTGACGGCGCGCGGTCAGTTCGTCGGCGGGATGATCTGGGGCATCTCCATGGCCCTGCACGAGGAGGCGGTCCGGGACCGGGCCTCGGGCGGCCATGTCGGCGCCGACCTCGTGGGCTATCACGTCGCCACGAACGCCGACGTACCGCTCGTCGAGGCGGACTGGGTGGACGACCCGGACCCGGACGACCCGGTCGGGATCAAGGGCGTCGGGGAGATCGGCATCGTGGGCGCCGCGGCGGCGATCGCCAACGCGGTCTGGCACGCGACCGGCGTCCGGCACCGCAGCCTGCCCATCCGGCCCGACCGCGTCCTGGCCGCGGCCGAGGGAGCACCGGATGCTTGACATCGCCGCGGAGTTGCACCGCTGGGCCGAGGAGGGCAGGGCCTTCGCCGTGGCCACCGTCGTGGCCGTCGGCGGCAGCGCGCCCCGCGGCCCCGGTGCCGCCCTCGCCGTCGACAGCGACGGCACGGTCATCGGCTCGGTCTCCGGTGGCTGTGTGGAAGGAGCGGTGTACGACCTGTGCGTCCAGGCGCTCGAGGACGGGGAGACCGTCCTCGAGCGGTTCGGCTACAGCGACGAGGACGCCTTCGCCGTCGGGCTGACCTGCGGCGGAGTCATCGACATCCTGATCACACCGGTCGCCGTGAACGCCCCCGGCACCCCCGGCACCCCCGGTAACTCCGACACCCACGCCGGTCCGGTGTTCCGCTCCGCCCTGTCGGCCGCCGTCCGGTCCGAGCCGGTGGCCCTGGTCCGGGTGCTTCAGGGCCCCGCCGACCTCCTCGGCAGAGCCCTGCTGGTCCGCCCCGACGGCACGTACGAGGGCGGCCTCGGCGGGCACCCGCGGCTGGAGCGGACGGCGGCGGCCGAAGCCCGGTCGCTGCTGGAGACGGGCCGCACGGGCACGGTCGCCGTGTCCGAGGACGGCTCCCACTGCCCCGGTGGTCTGACCCTGTTCGTCGAGTCGAACGTGCCACCGCCCCGGATGGTCGTCTTCGGCGCGATCGACTTCGCGGCGGCGCTCGTACGGGTGGGCAGGTTCCTCGGCTATCACGTGACGGTGTGCGACGCCCGCCCCGTCTTCGCCACCCGGGCCCGCTTCCCCGAGGCCGACGACATCGTGGTCGACTGGCCGCACCGTTACCTCGAGCGCACCGCGACCGACGCGCGCACGGTCCTGTGCGTGCTCACCCACGACGCCAAGTTCGACATACCCCTGCTGACGGCGGCCCTGCGGATGCCCCTCGCGTTCGTCGGCGCGATGGGCTCGCGCCGCACCCATGAGGACCGGGTCCGGCGGCTGCGCGAAGTCGGCCTGAGCGAGCGGGAGTTGTCCCGGCTGAGGTCGCCGATCGGCCTCGACCTCGGCGCCCGGACACCCGAGGAGACCGCCCTGTCGATCGCGGCGGAGATCGTCGCGGCCCGCAGAGGAGGCACGGGCGTGCCGCTGACCGACTCCCGGACACCCATCCACCACGACCGGGGAGAGGAGGCCGTCGTCGCGGCCGCCTGACGCCACCTCGTAGTGGGAGGGCGTGCCGGGCGTCGCGCCGGGGCGAACATCGTCTGTCGGGGCACCGGCCCATCCGAACGGGTGCACCGGCCTGGGCGCGCGGGTGTTTCGCCGGGCCGGGGCACTCGGTCGGCGGCCCGGCGGCAATCCATGGCGAGGGGGCGTCGAGCGAGAACCGGCAGAAGGAGGCGTTCCATGGCCCGGACCCCGGACCGGACCCGAGGGGAACGACCCGTCGGCCGTGGCACGGGCGCCCCGTGAACGCGCGGCGCCGCCTGCCGGCTCTCCCCTCCCGCAGGGCGGGAGCCGGGCGCGCCGGGGAGCGGCTGGCCGACGCGGCGGACGGGCGGCTGCCCGTGCTGGACGGCGGCGGGCCACTGCTCCGCAAGGCCTTCCCCGACCACTGGTCCTTCCTGCTCGGCGAGATCGCGCTGTACAGCCTGGTCGTCCTCGTCCTGACCGGAGTGTGGCTGACGTTCTTCTTCACGCCGGGGATGGGCGACGTCGTCTACGACGGGCGGTACGCGCCCCTGCGCGGCGTCCTCATGTCCCAGGCGTTCGACTCGACCCTGCACGTCAGCTTCGACGTACGCGGCGGACTGCTCGTACGGCAGATGCACCACTGGGCCGCACTGGTGTTCGTCGCCGCGATCGGGGTGCATCTGCTGCGGATCTTCCTGACCGGCGCGTTCCGCAGGCCCCGGGAGATGAACTGGACCATCGGCGTCACGCTGTTCGTGCTCGCTCTGGCCGAGGGCTTCGCGGGCTACTCGCTCCCCGACGACCTGCTCTCCGGCACGGGGCTGCGCATCGCCCAGGGCATCATGCTCTCCCTGCCGATCATCGGGACGTATGTGAGCCTGTTCGTGTTCGGGTCCGCCTTCCCCGGGCACGACATCGTGTCCCGCCTGTACGGCGTCCACATCCTGCTGCTGCCGGGCGCGTTGGTCGCCCTCGTCACCGTGCACCTCATCCTGGTCGTCTACCTCAAGCACACCCAGTGGCGCGGTCCGGGCCGAACCAACCGGAACGTCGTGGGCAAGCCGCTCTTCCCGCAGTTCATGGCCTCCTCGACAGGGCTCTCGCTCATCGTCTTCGGTGTGCTCGCCCTGCTCGGCGCCCTCGCCCAGATCAACCCCGTGTGGACCTACGGCCCTTACCGGCCGGACCATGTGTCGACCGGCTCGCAGCCCGACTGGTACGTCGGCTTCCTGGAAGGCGCGCTCCGGCTCATGCCGCCCTGGGAGACGAACATCGCCGGGCACACGATCATGTGGAACGTCCTGCTCCCCGCGGTCGTCCTGCCCGCCCTGCTCTTCCTCGTCCTGTACGCCTACCCCTTCGTCGAACAGCGGCTGACGGACGAGCGGCACGAGGAGCACCACCTCTGCGACCGGCCCCGCGAACGCCCCGTCCGCACCGGCCTCTGCGCCGCCGGAGTCACCTTCTACGGCGTCCTGCTGCTGGCCGGCGCCAACGACATCATGGCGGCGAGCTTCCACCTCTCACTCAACGCCCTCACCTGGTTCCTGCGCGCGGCCCTGGTCGTGGCCCCGGTCCTCGCCTTCCTCCTCGCCCGACGCGTGTGCCACGCCCTGCTGGAGGCCGAGCAGAAGCGCCTGACCGAAGGGGAGGAGACCGGGGAGGTACGCCAGACCGTGGAAGGGGGCTACGAGAGCGGCCACGAACCCGTCACGCGGTTCCGGCCGGGCGCCCCCATGAAGCCGCTCAGTCCCGACGAGTCGCGTACTGGAAGGCCAGCCCGAAGACCCCCCGCGCCAGCACCGCGACGCCGATGAGGAACAGCCACAGCCCGTAGACCACCCCGGCGGCGGCGACGGCGAAGCCCAGCGCCGTGACCACGGGCCAGGGGCTGTGGGCGGGGAAGAACTCCAACGGGCCCGCCCCGTCCGCCACTTCGGCCTCCATACGGTCCTGTGGGCGGCGGCCCCGGCGCCGGTACTGCACCGCGCAGAAGAACGAGATCACACCGGCCATGCCGAAGGCGACGATCAGCACCGCCATCCCGGCGGGATCGTGCGACCACACGCCGTACAGCGCGGCGGCGCCGCCGAAGAACAGGGCGACGACGCCGAACAACTGGGCCTCGGCCTTCATCGCCGTCCCTCCTGGAGTTGCGGCCGGACGGCCTCGGGATGGTGCAGGTCGAAGGCGGGCGACTCGGACCGGATCCGAGGCAGGGCCAGGAAGTTGTGCCGCGGCGGCGGGCAGGAGGTCGCCCACTCGAGCGCGCGGCCGTACCCCCAGGGGTCGTCCGAGGTGACCCGCTCGCCGTGCCGGGCGGTGCGCCAGACGTTGTACAGGAACGGCAGGGTGGAGACACCGAGCAGGAACGCCCCGGCGGAGGAGAGGGTGTTGAGCAGGGCGAAGCCGTCGGAGGGCAGATAGTCGGCGTAGCGGCGGGGCATGCCCCGCGAACCGAGCCAGTGCTGCACCAGGAAGGTCAGTTGGAAGCCCGGGAACAGCAGCCAGAAGTGCAGCTTGCCCAGCCGCTCGTCCAGCATCCGCCCGGTGAGCTTGGGCCACCAGAAGTAGAAGCCCGCGAACATCGCGAAGACCACGGTGCCGAAGAGCACGTAGTGCAGATGCGCCACGATGAAGTACGAGTCGGTGACATGGAAGTCGAGCGGCGGGGAGGCGATGAGCACCCCGCTCAACCCGCCCAGCAGGAACGTGAAGAGGAACCCGAGCGCCCACAGCATCGGCGTCTCGAACGACAGGGAACCCCGGTGCAGGGTGCCGATCCACGCGAAGAACTTGATGCCGGTGGGCACCGCGATCAGGAACGACATCATGGAGAAGAACGGCAGCAGCACGGCACCGGTGGCGAACATGTGGTGCGCCCACACGACCGCGGACAACATGGTGATCGCGATCGTCGCCCCGATCATCGGCAGATAGCCGAACATCGGCTTGCGCGAGAACACCGGGAAGATCTCCGAGACGATCCCGAAGAACGGCAACGCGACGATGTAGACCTCGGGGTGGCCGAAGAACCAGAACAGGTGCTGCCACAGCACGGCGCCGCCGTTCGTCGCGTCGAAGACGTGCGAGCCGAACTTCCGGTCCGACTCCAGGGCCAGCAGCGCGGCGGTGAACGCGGGGAACGAGGGCAGCACCAGGATCGAGGTGAACAGGATGTTCCAGGTGAAGATCGGCATCCGGAACATCGTCATCCCCGGCGCGCGCAGCGACAGGATCGTGGAGATGAAGTTGACGGCGCCGAGCGTCGTCGAGACACCCGTCACCACCAGGCCCATCACCCACAGGTCCCCGCCCGCGCCGGGGGAGTGGTACGCGCTGTTCAGCGGGGCGTAGGCGAACCAGCCGAACGACGCGGCGCCGCCGGGCACCAGGAAGCCCGACATGACCAGCAGCCCGCCGAAGAGGTACATCCAGTACGACAGGGCGTTCAGCCGCGGGAAGGCCACGTCCGGGGCGCCGATCTGCAAGGGCATCACCGCGTTGGCGAACCCGGCGAACATGGGGGTCGCGAAGAGCAGCATCATCACCGTGCCGTGCACCGTGAAGAGCTGGTTGTAGACGCCCTCGGACATGAACTGAAGCCCGGGGCGCGCGAGTTCGGCCCGCATCCCCATCGCCAGCAGGCCCGCCAGGAGGAAGAAGCAGAAGGCGGTGACCATGTACAGGCTGCCGATCACCTTGTGATCGGTGGTCGTGGCCCAGCGCAGCAGCGCCCGGCCGAGCGAGGACGTGGTGGTCGTACGCCGGGCAGCGGCGACGCGGTCCGACAGTTCCGTCATCGTCCTCCTCCACGGGCCCGCGCCCGGCGGCATCACGCCCGCCGGGGCCCGCGGAACCAGCGCCGGCGCGGATCGTGATCGTGCGCCGTGACGCTATCGCCGCGCCCCCGAGGAGGCGATCACGCCACGCCCGTCGCGCCGGGGTCGCAGCCAGGAAGGAGGATCAGGAAGGGAGGTCGAGAAGGACCAGGACCGGAGGTCAGGCGCGCGGGTCGCGCTGCTCGTCGGCCTGTTCGGCCTGCTTCTGCTTGACGCGTACCGCTTCCTTGCGGACCTCGGCCTGCGTGGCGCGCTCCTTCTCCAGCCACTCGGGCCGGGCGTCCTTCAGCGCGTCGATCTGCTCGGTGGTGAGCGGCTCGACGATCCCGCCGCGCGCGAGGCCCGAGATGGAGACGCCCAGCTTCGCCGCGACCACCGGGCGGGGGTGCGGGCCGTTGCGTCGCAGGTCCCGCAGCCACTCGGGCGGGTTCGCCTGGAGTTCGTTCAGCTCGGCGCGCGAGATGACACCGGCCTGGAACGTGTCGGGGGTGGCGGGGAGGTACACACCCAGCTTCTTCGCCGCGGTCGCGGGCTTCATCGTCTGGGCGGTCTGGTGCGACTTCATGATGTCAAGACTATCGGCCGTGTACGGGGTCTCCGACCACGCCCGGTGACCTGGCGGCGACCACGCCCGGTAACCTGGCGGAGTGACAGGCACGGAAGCACCCCCCTCGTTCCGGCTCGCGTACGTCCCCGGGGCGACGCCCGCCAAATGGGCCCGGATCTGGAACGAGCGCCTGCCCGATGTCCCGCTGACCCTCGTCCAGGTGTCGGCCGCCGAAGCAGCCGACGCGCTGCGCGGCGGAGCGGCGGACGCGGGGCTCGTACGGCTCCCGGTCGACCGCACGGTGTTCAGCGCGATCCCCCTCTACACCGAGGCGACCGTGGTCGTGGTCCCCAAGGACCACGTCGTGACGGCGGCCGACGAGGTGTCCCTGGCGGACCTCGCCGACGAGGTGGTCTTCCATCCCCTCGACGACGTCCTCGGCTGGGAGCAGCCCCCGGGCCTGCCCGCGTTCGAGCGGCCCTCCACGACGGCCGACGCCGTCGAACTCGTGGCGGCGGGCGTGGGCGTGCTCCTCGTCCCGCAGTCACTGGCGCGCCTGCACCACCGCCGGGACCTCACGTACCGCCCGGTGGTGGACGCCCCTCAGTCGAGCGTCGCGCTGTCGTGGCCCGAGGACGCGACCACCGATCTGGTCGAGGAGTTCATCGGGATCGTCCGCGGGCGAACGGTCAACAGTTGGCGGGGCCGTACCCCGGCCCAGACCGCGGCGGGATCGGAGCGCGGACGCTCCGACACGGGCGGCGCCCGACGGAAGCCGACGGCCGGGAAGCCCGCGTCCGGGAAGACCACCGCGGGGAAGTCCGCGGGCCGAAGCCAACGGAGTGCTCCCAAGGCACCCAAGGGCGGCAAGCGCGGCAAGCCCCGGCGCCGGTCCTAGCCGCCCGTACGACGTGCTCAGCCCGCGGCGGTGCGGGCGATCGACTCCACCAGCGGCAGCAGCCGGTGCGGGACGCGCTCGCGCAGCGCGACCTCCGTACGGGTGCGGACGACCCCGGGCATGTTGATCAGCTTCTGGATCACGTCCTCCAGATGCGCGTTGTCCCGCGCCACCACGCGGGTCATCAGATCGCCGCCCCCGGTGATCGAGAACGCCTCGACGATCTCCGGTACGGCCGCGAGGGCGTCGCCGATCTCGTCCAGATGCCCCTGGGTGACCTCGATGTGGACGAACGCGAGCACGGGATGCCCGAGCGCCGCGGGGGACAGGGCGGGACCCATGCCGGTGATCACCCCGTCGCGCTCCAACCGGTCCAGCCGGGCCTGGAGCGTGCCGCGCGCGATGCCCAGGATGCGCGCGTACTCACGCACGCTGGTGCGCGGCTGTTCGAGCAGCAGTCGCAGGATGCGGGTGTCGAGTGCGTCCACGGCCATGGACCGATGGCCTCCCTGTTCGTATCGGTGGATCTCCCTGACTGTACCAATGGCTCAGTGAAGAGCGTGCAGGTTGAGCCATCAGTGCCTATCCGCTTACCTTGTCTGTGTCAATGGCGCCGCGTAGCGCAGGACCGGCAACGAAGCCGGAATCCGTGCCCGTGGCGCCTTTCCATGTCCTGACACGGCACCGAACACGAGACGGGGGCGGGTTGCCGACGGTGAAGAAGATGTTCACGGCTCCGGATCCGGGGCTGTTCCGGCTGCGCGTCTCCCTGCGCGCGGTGCTCGGTATCGGCCTCGCGGTGACGGTGTGCGAGCTGGCCGGACTGTCCCGGCCCGCCTCGATCACCGGTGGGCTGGCCGCCCTCCTCGCGCTGTTCACGGTGACCGACCCGACCGTGCGGCGCCAGGCGGCGACCACCGCGCTGCTGCCCGTCGTCGGCCTGCCCGTGCTCGCGCTCGCCTCCACCCTGCACGGGGCGCCGGTGCTGCGGGACGCGGCCTGGCTGGCCGTGGTCTTCGCCGGTGTGTACGCGCGCCGCTGGGGCCCGCGCGGCCATGCGCTCGGCGTCTTCGCGTTCATGGCCTTCTTCATCGCGCTGCTTCTGCACGTCGTTCCCGGTGGGCTTGCGGAACTGTGTGCCGCCGTGATGCTGTCGCTGGTCACCGCCGCGGCGGTGCGGTTCGGCGCGTGGTGCGTCGAGCGTCGTACGCCGCCGCCCGCCGCGCCCGCCCCGCTCGACGGGCGCGGACTCGCCCGCCCCGCCACCCGCCAGGCGTTCCAGGCCGTGGCCGCCTGCGCCGTCGCCATCGCCGTGGGCGAGGCCGTGTCGCACGAGCGCTGGTACTGGGCCGTGGCCACGGTCTGGTGGATCTTCGTGAACACCGCCTCGCGCGGCGAGACGCTGGTACGCGGCTTCCGGCGCGTCGTCGGCACGGTCACCGGGATCGCCGCCGGAGTGCTGGTCGCCCTGCCGCTGCACGGAGACCCGGCACTCTCGGCCGTGCTCGCCGCCCTCTGTGTCTTCGGGATCTTCTACACGGCGGCGCTGTCCTACAGTTGGATGATCTTCTTCGTGCTGTCAAGGGAGGCGCAGTGTGGCAACCCCGGCATGCCTGGGTTTCTCCCAGGCCAGCGGCCCCTTCAGAGGGCTCTCCTCATTCCCAAGTTTCAGCAGGTTCGATCACCTGTGATCGGACTCATGCTGACGCGATGCTGACTCTCCTGATATGCCGTCAGGTTCGTTCGAGGGGGCGCTGGCGGACCTTCGCAAGTTCTTGCGTGCCGAACTGACGGTTGCGAGTGCCCGCCAGCCACTTTGCGGCAGAGCGAGGTGTCGTGCGGCAGAGTTCTCCCCCGGGCCGGGCGCACACCTGGCGCACTCGGCTGCCCGCGCAGCCGCGCTCCGCACCATTGTGAAAATGGGCTGGCTGGCGTAGCGCCTGATGGCGCAGACCGCCGATGGCGCGCTTACTGAGGGCTTCCTGCTGGACTGTGCGCGACGAGTCGCGTGAACGGGGGGCCACCCGTCGCCGTGGCCGAGCGCGCCTGGGGCTGCCGGCCTGGCCAGGATTTCAGGGGCTTTCGTGGCCGGGGCCCGCACGTCCTCGCGGGCGAGGGCCGCGACGGTGCCTCCGGCCAGGATGGTGAGACGGCGGCCGTCGCTGAGGTGGTGGTGGACCTGGTAGGTCTCATTCTTGGTGGCGTTGTGCACCCGAAGGCGGGGTTCGGCTCCGGGTGCGAGTGCGGCGTGCAGGTTCTCCAGCCGGAGGCGGTCGCCGGCATCGATGCGGTGGTAGTCGGCCGGGTCGGTGAACTCCAGCGGCAGGACGCCGAAGTTGGCCAGGTTCTGCCAGTGGATACGGGCGTACGAAGTGGCGATCACGGCACGCAGGCCCAGGTGACGTGGGGTGATGGCGGCGTGCTCGCGGGAGGGGCCCTGGCCGTAGTTCTCGCCGCCGACGACGAAGTGCGGGCCGGGTCGGCCCCCGGTGACCAGTTCGGCGGCCCGCCGGGGGTAGTCGGGGTCGATGCGGGTGAAAGTGAACTCGGCGAGCTTGGGGATGTTGGAGCGGTAGGGCAGCGCTTTGGCGCCGGCGGGGGAGATCTCGTCGGTGGAGACGTTGTCGCCGCACTTCAGCAGGACGGGGCCCTGCAGCACGTCGGGCAGCGGGTCGAAATCGGGCAGGCCGGAGATATTGGGTCCGCGTTCCAGCCCGATCAGCACGGCCTGCTCGGGCGGCAGCGGGGGCTCGAGCATCGCGCGGTTGACCGACGCGCGCTCCGGCAGACGCACACGCGGGTAGGACCCGGGCCGCCCACTCCCGGGCGTCGGTGATCTCCCCGGTGAGGGCGGAGACGGCGGCGGTCTCTGGGGAGCACAGCCAGACCGCGTCGTCCTCCGTGCCGGAGCGGCCGGGAAAGTTGCGCGGGAAGGTACGCAGGCTGTTGCGGCCAGAGGCGGGGGCCTGGCCCATGCCGATACAGCCCGGCGGCGATCAGGTCGAACGTGGAACCCATCCCGGTCAGGTCGGCGAGGATCTCCCGGGAGGTGGGGTTCACGTCGAAGCAATGCCCGATCGGTTCGCCCGCGACCTTGCGCACCGGCACTACGTTGCCGGGCGAGGTGGGCCGGGCGATGAGGGGTTCGAGCGCGGAGAGGTCGATCTCGTCGGTGAGGTCGTAGACGGCGTCCGGGTCGGCGGTCAGCTTCCGGTAGTCGGCCTCTCGGTCCTCGGCGCGCAGGAAGTCGCGCACTGCGGCGTCGGAGGGGAAGACGGAGGTGGTGGCGCCCAGCTCGGCGCCCATGTTTGCGATGACGTGCCGGTCCATGGCAGTCAGATGGGCCAGGCCCGGACCGTGGTACTCCAGGATCCGGCTGACCGCGCCTTTGACGCCGTGCCGCCGCAGCAGCTCCAGCACCACGTCCTTGGCACTCACCCAGTCCGGCAGGCGGCCGGTCAGCCGGATGCCCCAGATCTCCGGCATGGTGACGTGCAGGGACCGTCCGGCCATGGCGAGTGCCACTTCCAGGCCGCCGGTGCCGAGGGCGAGCATGCCGAGCGACCCGGCGGCGCAGGTGTGGGAGTCGGATCCGGCCAGCGTCTTGCCGGGAATGCCGAAGTACTGCATGTGCGTGGGGTGGGAGACGCCGTTGCCGGGCTTGGAGTACCAGATACCGAAGCGGCGGCAGGCGGAACGGAGGAAGGCGTGGTCCTCGGCGTTGCGCTCGTCCGCCTGGAGCAGGTTGTGGTCGACGTACTGCACGCTGACCTTGGTACGGACCCGGTCCAGACCGAGGGCCTCGAGTTCCTGCATCACCAGGGTGCCGGTGGCGTCCTGTGTGAGGGTCTGGTCGATCCGCAGCCCGATCTCGCAGCCCGGTTCCATCCGGCCGTCGACGAGATGATCGACGATGAGCCGGTGCGCCAGCGTGCCGTGCGAGAGCGTCACAAGGCCCAGACTGCGCGCCAGGCTCCCATGCGGCAATCCGACACCGATCCACTGCGAACAGCGCGGAAGGCGCCCGAGCGGGCACGGGATGTGCCCTTGCCCGCTACGGCTGTTCGGAAACCTGCCCGGGGCCGGGGAGCGGTTCCAGATCGGTCACCGCGTACTCGATGCGGACGTCTTCAGCCAGTTTCAGCGCCCCCAGGAACGCACTGTACGGCTTGATCCCCCAGCTGGATTGGGTGATGGTCGCTCAGCCGCACATCATCCCATCCCCGTCACTGCCCCCGTGCACGGTCACCGCGTGGCTCTGACCCTTGATGGTGAGGTCCCCCGTGATCTCAAAGGACTGGGGCGTTCCCGTGATGCTCGTGGAGCGGAAGGCGATGACGGGGTGCTGTACTGCGTGCAGCAGGCCGTCGCCCTCCAGCGTCCGCTTGATCTCCGCTTTGTCGGCGTCGGTGAGCGGTTTGAGCCCTCCCGTCCCCTCCCGGACGGTCAGCGATCCCGCCTCGACCATCACAGTCACCGACGACTTGTCCGGATCGTCTGTGACGACCACCGCGTTCCCGGACCATCGGGTGGCCTCGATCGTGAGGTCGTGCCCCACCTTCCGGCCGAGCCCGGCACGGCTGGTCTTGATCAGCAGGCGGCCGGTCGGTGGCCCGAACCGGTACGTTCCATCACTCAGTGCCACAAAGTTGACTGTACGTGATGAGAGTGGTCCGTGCCCTGAGTGGAAGTAGTGGAAGTTGGTCGCCGGGTGGTGTCGGTTCGTCGGTCCACTGGGTAACTGGGCTGATCGGGCAGAGCCATGAGGGACAGGCCCAGTCGGTCGCGGTCTTCGCCCGAGCGTCGCAGCGGCTCGATCACGCATCGTGTGGGCAACTCGGCCATCGTTCAATTCTCAGCAGGCGTCCGACCAATCCGTCGGCATCCTGTGCGAGACCGAGTTGAAGCTCGGTGTTGTACAAAGACGTGCCGCCGCGGTTGCTGTACGTGTCGTAGACCGTGACTCCGGTGTTGGGGCCGGCGACCGCAGCCACATCAACCACGGTGCGCTTGGCACACGCTGAGCGAGACGCCGATGGCAACGTCAATTGTGAGGTCATCGGGTTTGTGCTGCCGAGCAAGGGCTTCCGACCGTGTACGTCAGCGGCGACAACGCCTCCCCCGCCGCACGGTTGCGGAGATCTACCGCCGGGTCCCGGACATCGACGCGGCCGTCCTGCGCGCGGGAGCGGCACGCGTCCCGACTAGGTTCGACGGGCGGCCGCCCCTGTCGCTGGATAGCCGCAGCGTCGCCGCGGCGGCAGCCGGTCACGGGCGCGGACACCGTGGTTCCGGCCCACTACGACGGCTTGGCCCACTTCTCCGAAGGGCTGCCGGAGATCGAGTCGGCCTTTTACGAGACCGGCCTGTCCGCTCCTGCCGCGGGTCTGCCTCATGGAACGTGGGTGCCGCTGACTCCCCAGGATCGGAGGCAGCCTGGCGGGTCTTGCGTGGTACATGCGGCCAGCGGCTGCAGAGACCGTCCCGACGGCCACGGGCGAGACTGGTAAGTTCCCGCATCACGTCAACATGCGCGAGTAGAGGCGGAATTCGCAGTGGTGTCGTTCTTAAGCAGCCGTGGCGGGTCCAGCCACTCGTCCGGGCCCTATCGAGCCGTTCCTTCCCGGCTGTGGGTCGGTGACGGGGGCCGGGTCAAGGTGCATGAAATCGTCGAGGAGCGGTCTGGAGAACCGGATTTCGGCGCGTTTCACGAGGTGACCCGGTCGGCCCTGTCCGAGGGGGGCCTCGTCGTCGTCCGGCAGCCCCACACGCACTACGGGGCGACCGATGTGCACCACTGGCTGGACTGCATCGGTGACTGTGCGCGTGTTGAACAGGGTCACCTCGGGCTCGGGGCCGGCGGCAACTCGTACGTCCCCTATCTGATGGGGCCGAAAGCCGCCGTCACAGACCTCTGTTCGACGCAGGGGGTCGCGTCCGAAGCCGTCGAGGAGTCCGATCCGGTGGTCACCGACTTCAGCCGGTTCAGCCGTCTCTGGAACGGAAGTGAGCAGCCGACGGGACTCGATCGGGCACGCTTCGGCGCGAGCATCGGCCGGGCCTTCGGGGAGTTGCACGGAAAGGGCTTCATTCATGGCGACGCACGCCCTGACACCGTGCTCGTCGGAGACGACGGACGGGTCACGTTCCTCACTCTCGGCAGCGAAAAATTCAAGATCGTCTGTCCGTCAGCCCCCGCGGCCTTGTTCGCCACCGATCTGGAACCGCTCCTGGGCATGCTGAACCCGGCGGTCTGGCACCAGTTCCGGGCGGCGTACACGGCGAAGTGGCCGGGCGGCCGCCGCGTCATCCAATTTATCGAGCAGTCCGGTCATCCGGGCTGGCAGGCCGCAATCGATGCCGGGAACTTCCTGGACGGCCTGAAGCGCATCGACGCGGTGCTCGCCCATCGACTGGGGATGAGCGACATCGAGACGATGACCCTACTGGTCAGCAAGGCCAGGTGCCTCAGCGAACTGGGCCGCCACCAGGCCGCGGTGGAGGCGCACAAGGAGGCCATCCGCATCGCGACCAAGGAGAAACTGCCGGACGACGCACTCGACATGATGCGGTTCAGCCTCGCCACCGCGCTCAGCCTTGCCGGCGACCACGCCGCCGCCCTGTCGGCCTTGACGGCCCTGATGGCCAAGGCGAAGAGGGGAAGCCTGAGCCCAAAGGTCCAGCCACTCGTCGAGAAGGTCCTCGGCAACATCAGGCGGAACATGTGACACGGAACCGGCCGCGGATACCCAGACTGGTTTCGCAACCGGCTTATCCTCTCGCTACATTCGGGCCACGGAGCTGTCGCGGACGCCGTCGGTCGAGGTCCGAGCCGGGGGGGGGAAGCGTGACTGAAGCAGTAGTGCCGTATGGCGAGTTGTTCATCCGTAACGAGGTCATGGGAAGCGACCGGGAGCTGTTGTCGCGGGCCATGGCCGAACTGGGCGTCTCTGTACGGCTGCTTTCCGCCCCCGCCCTGCGCGGGCCGGACACCGCTACCTGGGTCGTTCTGGCGTTGCTTCCCCTGCAGACTGTGCTCAGCACCGTCGGCGCCAAGGCCGGTGAGGATGCCTGGGCAGGTCTGCGCCAGGCGCTCGGCTCACTCACCGCCAGACGTCGCGGCGCCGCTCCGCCCGACCCGCCACGCGGTACGCCGAGACCCCTGGTGCTCCAGGACACGGTCACCGGCATCCAGATCCTGCTGGAGCCGGACCTGCCGGACGCCGCGTACGCGGGGCTCCAGGAGCTGGATCTGAGCCGGTTCAGACGCGGGCCGCTCCACTACGACCGTGCCGAACAGCGGTGGCGCAGTATCGCGGACGAGGCCGCGGAGTATGGGGTCTGAGGTGCCCGTGCGGTCGCTGGAGGCACTGTGGAGACGGCTGGCGGCGTACCGGCAGCGCGGGGAGGCGGCGCAGGTCACCGATGTCGACGCCCTCAGGGACGGTGTCGGAGCGCTCGGCGAGGCACTCGCCGAGTATCACATCACGGGCACGTACGACGGCGAGGCGTTACGCGCCTTCGTCGAGCTGTTCGAGTACCGCGCCCGCGAGGCGGGTACGCCAGAGCAGGCCCGCGACGAACGGGCCACCGCACGCAAGATGGTCGAGGCAACGGCCGACTTCATGTCTCCCGCTCTGCGCGCGGAGTTCGGTCTGCCCGTGGACGGTCCTTGTTCGCCCGCGAGCGACCTTAAGGCCCGGCACGAGGTGGGGCTGCGGCTGCTCAGCGCTGCGCAGGCGAAGGACACTCGGGTGGCGGCCCTCGGTGCCGTGGCCGTCTTCACGGAGCTGGAGTGGCAGGTAACGGTCGACGACCCTGTCTTCCGGGCTGCCGTGCTGTCGCACCTCAGCGTGGCCCTGATGCTGCGCTACGAGTACGGCAGGGGAGAGGCCGACGACCCGGCCACCGCGCTGCGGCACGCGCGGACAGCGGTCAGGCTCAGTGCCGACGACCCTCAGGTGCAGCGGCACGTGACGTATACGGCCAACCGGGCGCAGACCGCTCATTGGGCGTTCCACCGTACACGGAACCCGGCTCTGCTGGCCGAGGCGGCCGCGGCCCACCGTAAGGCGTACGACTTGCATACCGACCCGGGCTGGAAGAAGGAGAACCGTGCGGCGGCGATCCGCTGCGCTTCCCTTCTGGTGCAGGAGACGGATTCCGCGCCGGCCCTCGACGCGGCCGTCGCGTTCTGCCTCCGAACCCTGCCCGCGGAGACCGACGAGACGTACGCGGAGAATGTGCGCACCATCGCGGCGCTGCATCTGACCGCGTACCGGCGGCGCGGGGAGGCACCGCTGCTCCAACAGGCCCAGCGGTACTTCGCCTCGGCCCTCGACCACGCGCCGCCTGGTCATCCCGCGCGTGCCGAAATCCTCAGCGGGCTAGCGCTCGCCAACCGGCTCCGATACGAGCTGTCCGAAGACCCGGCGCATCTGGAAGCCTCTCTCGCCGCCGGACGCGAGGCCGTCGCGGCCAGCGGCCCGGACGGCTACTCCGACGAGTCCTTGCACCTGCTGGATCCCTGGGAGCTGATCGAGAAACTGGGCACGCACTACGCGAACAGCGTCGATCCCGGCGCACTCGTGGAGTCGGTCGACTTCGCGCGTCAGGCCGTGTCCGTCGCACCGCCGGGCCGGGAGCGGGGACGCAGATCACTGGTCCTGTGCCTCGTGCTGCTCCTGCAGTACCAGCGCACTGAGGATCCGCTCGACCTCGGCGAGGCGGTCGAGGCCGGCCGGGAGGCCGTGCGCGAGCCGTCGCTGGATAGCCCGGAGCGAGTGCTCGCAGCCTGCTCGCTCGGCGCGGCGCTGCTGCTCGTCGACACCGCGGAGGCACTCGACGAGGCGAGGGGCAAACTGATCCATGCCCGACGGCTGCTGAGGCCGGATCACCTCTACGCGCAACGGTGCGCGGTGGACCTGTGTGCGGTGCTCCACGAGCGGTACCTCAAGACCGGCTGGTCCGTGGACCTCGACGAGTCGATCAGAGCCGGCTGGCAGGCCGTCGCCGCGGCCGCCGACGGCCCGCACGGCGCCGCGGCGCGGTTCCGCCTGGGCAGAGCTCTGGCCACGGCCCGGACGACTGGACCGCAGCAGGACGCGGACAGCCGCCTCCGCCCGGCCGCGGGGACTCAGGCCCGGACCGCACCCGTTGCACAGCGCCTCCCCCACGCCCGCTCCGACGCCGAGGCCCTGGCCCAGTTCCGTTCCGGTGCCGCGCTGTCCTCGGCCACGACCGACGACCGGCTGATGTGCGCCCATGCGTGGGGGAGCGTCGCGGCGGCGGCCGGCAGCTGGGCGGATGCGGCGGAGGGATACACATACGCGGTCGGTCTCTTCGCCGAGCAGTCCGTACGGCGTCTGCGCCGCCCTGACGAGAAGCAATTGCCGACGGCGGCCGGGCACGACGGCCTCGTGCGCGACGCCGTGGCCGCCGCGATCCGTGCCGGGGACCCGGTGCGGGCCCTGCGGCTGGCCGAGCAGGGGCGGGCCATACTGATGGGTCAGGCGCTCGACTCCCGCAGCGATCTGTCGCTGCTGGAAGCCGTGGCACCCGATCTCGTTCCCCGCTTCCAGGCCCTGGGGTCGGCACGGGGCGCCCTGGGGACGAGCGGCAGATCCGGCACCGCCCTGTCGGCTGCCGCGGAGCGCGCGGAGCGGGCGGCGCTCAGCCGGGACTGGGGTGCGCTGCTGACCGAGATCCGCGGCCGCGGGCACGGTCTGGAGCGGTTCCTGCGGCCTCCCGACGAGGCGGAACTGCGCGATGTCGCCGACGACGGTCCGATCGTCCTGCTCAACGTCAGCCGGCACGGCGCGGGCGCCGTCGTTCTCCAGGCCGACCGCGTCTTCTCCGTGGCGCTGCCGAAGGTTTCGCTGGCCGGGGTCAGCGGGCCGGCCGGGTGGGTCGCCACGTTCATCCGCGCCATGGAGACGTTCACCGGCATTCCGGGCGAACCCGCGGCCCGGGACATGAGGGCCGTGTTCACCTGGCTGTGGGAGGCAGTGGCGGAACCGGTCCTGTCGGCGCTCGGGTTCGACGCCCCCGTTCCCGCAGACCTGTGTGAGCGCCGTCTGTGGTGGTATCCGACCGGCCCTCTGGCCCTGTTGCCGCTGCATATGGCCGGTCGGCACGACGGCAGCGGGGACAACGTCATCGACCGCGTCGTCTCCTCCTATGCGACGACCATACGAGCGCTGCGGCACGCCCGGTCCAGGCCGCTCACGGAAAGCCGGTGGCCGTCGCCGGGGGTCGTGATCTCCCAACCGTTCACTGCGCGTGGGGACTTCCTGGCCGAGGCGGACGCCGAGGCCCGGATGGTGCGGGCAGCGATTCCGCACAGCAAGGTGCTCGACGTCGTCACGGCGACACGGGAGAACATCCGCGAAGCCCTCCGAAGCGCACCGTGGGTTCACTTCGCCTGCCACGCCAAGAGTGATCCGGCCAGCCCGGGCACCGCGTACATCCAGGCCGTCGATGGGCGGTTGACGCTGGCCGACATCTCCCAGCTGTGGCTTGAAGACGCCGGGTTCGCCTACCTGGGCGCGTGCGAGACCGCGCGGGGCAGCGGGGACGTGACCGACGAGGCTCTGCACGTGGCTTCGGCTTTCCAGCTCGCCGGTTACCGGCATGTTGTCGCGGCCCAGTGGTCGCTGGCCGACGACATCGCGCTCGACGTGGCCAGGGCGTTCTACGATCGTTTCGATCCCCGCCAGTCCGCTGCTGTCGCCGACAGCACCGCCGTCGCCCTGCACGCGGCCCTCCACCACGTCCGCGCGGAACACCCCGGATGCGAGGAGCAGTGGGGCGCGTTCGTGCACATCGGCCCCTGACGACCCCGCTTAAGACCAAGCCATCAAAGCCTCGCTAGACCGCCGAACGAGCGCGGGGCCGATCCTGTCGTGTCGGCCGGCGCGAGCTCTCGTGTCCAGCGGCGCCCGGGGATCCGTTCGGCGCGTTGCCGTTCATTCGGGCCAGACCGTCGATCCACGATCACACCCACAGCGCACTCACATGGCCGGTACAGAGCCGAAAGAGTGACTCCCCGCAGGTCACGGCGTTGGCTGGTCCACTGCTCGAACGGCTCGCAGCCGCTGGTGAGCATTCCGCAGCCTGGGCGCCGGGGGATTGGCGGCCGGCTTATGCCTTGCATGATCGAGCGTTGTAGGGGTCAGTCGGAGCGGCAAGGAAGCGCTCGTGGGGGTCACCGAGGACGGCCTCTACTACCTTCGTGAGGGGTTGACGCCGGCTGAAGGGGGCGACCAGGCGGCATCCGGCGGACATGCTGGACGCAGGCGTAAGTCCGTGCCCTACGCCGAACGGCCCGTCGCTCGTGCGCGACGAGCCAAGGCGACCGAATTGGTCGAACGGCTTCTTACCAAAGGGGCGGTTCCGTGTCGCCGATGACGATCAGTTCGCCGAGTGGCGAAAGGTCATCGATTATTCGAAGTGGCACGGACTGGAACCTCCCGGCAAACGCATCCAGAAGGTATGCCTTCGGGTAAGTGGGCGGAAGCTATACCTCGCAGAGGGATCACACCCCGACTCGCGGAGCCGGAAGCCCGGCGGGCGACGCCTCGGTGGTTCCGGTTCCCGTGCGGCCTACTTCTCCTCATCTCATCGTCGCCGCGCTCAGAGACATGGAGGAGCGGCTCGTGATGCCTAGGCCCGTGATCCGCGTCGAGTTCCCCACCCCCGGCCAACGTCTCGCCACCAACCGTGCACGAGCTCGTTGAATTTGACGTTCAACCCCGACTCATCTCGCGCTGGAGTTGAACGTCAAGGTCACAGCAGGTACGAGAAGCGCAGTGCCCCGCCCTCCTCGCGGTAGCGGCCCCGGCCGCGCTTTCCGTAGGGGTTGGGGAGCATCTGGATGGCCATCTTGTGAGGGGTGAGGGCGTGTGTGACCACCAGGAGGCGCCAGCGGTCGTTGCCCGCGTGCTGGCGGGCCGCGCGGACCTCACTCTCTCCCAGCTCGAAGCGGCCGCCTTCGCCCCCGGTCGCCTTCACCTCGTACAGGTAGGGCTGACTGCCGGAACCGACCCGGAAGTCGAAGCCGAGGCCATCGTCGCCGGACGGGCCGGGGAAGGCCTTGCGGCGGTTGCTCGACACCCAGCAGGTTTCGTCCATGCGGTCCGGGTAGCACGCACACAGCCACTGGTACGCGTACCACTCGCCCACGTACCCGATGGCCTCCCGCTGGGCCGTGGTCAGCCCGCTGTCCGTGCCGCCCCCGTACCGCCGCCCGCGCGTACGACTGGTGGCCTGAGTGCGCTCGGTCTGGGGACGGGGGTCCGTGAAGCGGAGCGGCCCGGGGGCGGTGATGCCTGGCGCCGAGCCGCTCTGCAGGACCCGGTCAAGTTCGCCGGTGAGGGCGGTGAAGTCGCCTGAGTGGACGTCGAAGTCGCGGCCGCCGACGGAGATCGACCGCCGTTTGCGCTCCCGTTCGCGGCGCTCGTGTTCCGCTGCGTTGCGCACCCGGTCCAGGTCGGCCCCGGACAGCCCGTGCCGCTCGGGTTTCGTCGCCAGCGCCATCCCGTCGGGCCACTGGCCGAGAGCCGCCAGCCAGCCGACGACGTCGGTGGGGGACAGGGGCCGGAAGTCGAGCGCGCCCACGGCCTCCAGCCGCGCGGTGACCTCCTCGGCGGGCTCGGCTGCCTTCAGGGCCGCGGGCAACGGGTGTCCGGCCGCCCTGACCAGGACCGCGAGGTCGACGGCCAGGCCGGTGATCGTACGGAGGTTCGCGCCGCGTACCTGGTCGGGGGCGGGCAGGCGTTCGCCCGACCGGGGCAACGGCACCGGGTGGCCCAGGCGCAGCGCCAGCTGCTCCTCCACGTGGGCCTCCAGGCTCCCCGTGTCGGCCGTGTCCATGGTGTACTCCCAGGCTTCCGGCGTGTTGATCCAGTCCAGGGCCCGGACCGAGGGCCAGTCGGGCATCGGACGGCGCGCGTCGAAGTCCTCCAGCACCGCCCAGCGCAGCCGGTCGACGAGCTCCTTCCTGCGCAGGTCCAGGTAAGTGCGGAGCGCTTCCTCATGCTCGGCGGCGTGGCTGATCGGTTCCAGGGGTGGGCTCATCGCGCGCAGGGTGTCGTTCAGCTCGGCGAATCCGATGCCCAGGTCGCGCCGCAGTTCGTCCGTACCGTGGGCCGCGCGGGCTCTGGCGATGAACTCGGATACGGGGACCGGGAGCTCGGCGGCGTACTCCTCGATGTGAGCCTGAAACTCCCGAGTGTCGCCCGGCGGTGGAAGGAACAGCGAGTTCGCCGCCTCCGTGCCGAGCAGGTGGACGAGGAAGGGCCGGCAGCGCTCCAGGACCACGCCGATGGCCCCGTCGATCCGCTGGCTTGTCTCCTCGACCTGGTGGACTGTGACTTCCAGGGCGTCGGCGAGCTCCTCCTGGCCCGGGTCGCGCAGGTCGGCGTGGCGGGAAGCAAGCTGGTGGGCGGCGAGGCGCAGCCGGTCGCCGAACTCCCGCCGTCCCAGCAGCTCGGCGACCGCCATCACGATGCGGGTGGTCTCGGGCCAGCCCGGCTCGCCTGCCGGGGCGAGGACGAGCGGATGCTTCGGATCGGGCAGTGGCAGCACTCCGCCGAGGCGGCCCGGCAACGTCACGGGTCGGCCGTCGAGCTCGATGTTCCAGGAGCGGTAGCGGTGCAGACGTACGCTCCGGACCAGGGACGTCAGCTCGCTCAGCTCGGCCTCGCTCGCCCGGGGGCCGCGCGCCAGGTGGTCAGAGAGGACGCTCACGGCCAGCGTGAGCCAGGGCAGTTGCTGGACCAGCGGTTCTCCCATGGCCGCGGGGTTAACCCGTGTGCCGTCCACGGTCACGGTAAACGTCAGGTCGTCGGTGTGCCGGACGGTGGTGGAGTGTTCGGCCGCCAGCAGCTCGGCGGCCTCCGCCGAGACACCAGGAAGGGTGAGTAGGGGGCGCGCCATCTCCCGTATCAGCAGGGGCGTCAGACTGTCGCGTTCCCCGCTGACGTAGAGCACGGTCCCGGCATCACCATCGCCATCGCTCTCCCCGCCGTCCAGGGCGGACAGCGGTACGCTGATCAGCCGGTCCCCGGACTCAGCGAGCAGACTGGAGCCCTCGGGCAGTGCGGGACGGGGACGCCGTACGAGGTGCCTCCAGGCGCGTTCGTTGGCGCGCTGCGCGGCGGGCCGGTCCTCGGCGCCCAGCGCGCCCTCCGCCGCAAGCCGTCCCAGCGCGGCGATGAGGCGGGCGCTGTCCCGCGGGTCGTCCCACGTCGGCAGCCGCATTTCCCGCAGGCGGTCGCCCGCCTTCCCGCGTTCCAGAAGGTGGCGCAGCCGATGGTCGACGGTCGGCGCGTACGAGGGCTCCTCCTCCAGCCCGGGCGGGCAGTGCCAGGCGTCGGCCGGCCGGACGAACCGGACGGCCCGGTCGCGGTCCCGCACCGGGAGCCACGGCTGCTCCCGGACGAAGGCGCCGAGCGGGGTCGGGACCCGTTCCCTGTCCGGGGAACTCTGGCTGCCAGCACTGCTCCAGACGCTGGCGAACCTCGCGTCCTCCCAGCTGGCCAGGCCATGCAGGACAAGCCTTGCGTACGCCAGCCGGGCCTCCTGCCCGAGGCGTCCGACGACGTCTTGGCCGGGGAGCCGCCAGGCGGGCGTTCCCCGGTACGGCGTCCGGGGGTAGTAGACACCGGGCCAGTAGACGTACGGCTCCCACTGCTCCTGCACCTCGGCAGACACCCTCGCCATGCGCACCAGCTGCCGAGCGCTGAGCCCCCGACCTTGCTCTACCCGGCTCAAGGCGTCGGAGGACCTGACCGGGACCAGCCCGTCGGCCACCCCGGCCTCCAGCAGGAACGCCCGCCACTCCTCGGTCTCGCCCCGCTTGGCAAACTCCTCGGGCGCGGCAAGGAGGCGTCCAGCGATCGCCTTGAGGCTCTTCGACACGTCCTGCCCGGCGGCGACCACCGCTGCTAGGTCCTCACCGACGGACGCGCGGCCCCAGCCCCGGCCGAAGAGGGCGTCGCTCGCCCTGATCAGCCGGCCGTCCGTCGACGGTACGTACAGTCCGAGCGAGGAGATCTCCGTCCCGACCAGCGAACGCCGCGGCTGCCACAGCCGGAAGACGAACCGAAGGGTCTGGAGCCGCAGTCGGCGATCTGTGCTCGCGCTGAGTGCCTGCCGTACGTGGTCCAGCAAGCCCCTCGCGTCGTACGGCCGGACGAGCCCCTCCTGCTCGAGGAAGGCGCGGGCGGACCGCCCGCGCGTACGCTCGCCGCGGTCCTTCCATACCAGCCCCGGGTGCAGGGAGAACAACCGCTTGCCGAGCAGGGCAGGGACGGACGGGGCCTCGGTCTGGTTCGCCTCCGTCCGCACCGGCTGGAAGAACGCCTCACGGCGGACACCCTGACCGCTCGGCTTGCCCTGTGTACGTGTACTTGTGCCCGTACCCGCCCTGCCGAGGGGACGGTTGGTGTGCCGCAGTCTGCAGTCCTCCGCGAGCAGCAACTGCCTGCCGTGCAGGACGTGCCCGTCGTCCTCGAAGAGGGCAGCCAGATCCTCGTAGAGCGCGCTCCACTGCTCGGGGGACTCACCGTGCCGGGGTAGGGGAAGGCCCCCGACGATCCGTTCCACGTACTCGGCGAGGATCTCCGGGCCCGGCTCCCACGGGCACGCGAGGGCCTTGCACAGGGTGGCCAGCCGTTTCAGCCGGTCGCCACCGATCTCGGGATCAGCCACCACGATCCCGGCCTCGTGCGCGCGGTGTGCCGTGAGAACGGTCAGGTCGAGGTCCGGCCACAGGGCCGCGCCCCGGGGCGCGGCCCAGCTCGTCTCCGGCAGGGCGCCGTCCGTGGCGAGGACGGGCACGAGCGGTACGTCGGCGAGTTCGCTCCCGTGCACGCGCAGAGCCGCCGCGCGGAGCCGCCCCGCCGAGCCCTTCTCACTCTCCCAGCTCACCAGGTCCACGGCCAGCTGCCGCATGGACAGCTCGGGCACGGTACGCAGTACCGCGGCGGCCACCAGACAGGTCTCGGCGACCGCGTCGAGCAGCAGCAGGTTGAGGGGGTTGTCGGGGGGAAGCCCGGTTCGGTCGAACTTGGTGAAGAACGGGGCGTTCACGTGTCCCGGGAACGGCGCGGCCTGGTCCTCACCCATCGGCAGGAATGTGTAGATCTGCCCGCGTCGAGGTCGGCGCGGGGCGGGCAGCGGGAGTGCGACCTCGACGACGGCGGACCGCTTCCACTCCTGCCACGTGTCGTCGAGGAGCCCGGAACCCACGGCCTCGGCGAGGGTGCTGTTCAGCCGTTCCTTCTCCACGGTGCCCCGTACTACGAGAAAAGTGCCGGACGGCCCCAGGTCCACGGTTGCGCAGGAGACGGGGAATCCGTGCCCGGTGCCCTCTTGCGCAACCGCGAAGCGCTCCTCGGAGCGGGTCAGTTCGTGCCGCTCGAGCGCCTCGTGGCAGTCGTCCAACTCGCCTGCCTCGCCACCGACGGCCCGCCGTTCCAGCGTCAGGCCAGCGAGCCGGTCGAGGAACAACATCACGGGCACCTTCGCCTCCGCGAACTCGCCGATCCGCAGCCGGACCTCGGCTCGGGCGGCCTCGCTCAGCAAGGGCAGCCGGACGATGGTTACGTACCCCTGGGCGGCGAGCTGCCGACAGGTCGCGGGCACATCGTCCAGCGGCAGGGGCGCCTGGAGCGGTGGATACTTGGCGGCCACCTCGTGGGCGTTGTCCTCACCGGCGAGGAACTCCTCCACGTCGACCTTCTGCGCGAAGCGGAAGCAGTACCCGTCCAATTCCGGGCCGAGCGGGCTGTCGGGGTCTGCGCTGTAGATCTCGGGTGTTTCGCTGATCAGCAAGATGCTGCGGAACCCGACGCCCTTGTTCCCGATGCCCTCACCGACCTCCTTCGAGCTCTGCGCGAGCTCGCAGACCCGCTCGACGTCCCGCCAGGTGAAGGGCGTCCCGCCGTTGGCGACGTACAACGTCCCCCACTCGCCCTCCGCCTCGTCCAGCAGGACGTGGACCCGTCCGTCGCGGCGGTCCCTCGGATGCGCGTCGTAGCCGTTCTGCAGCAACTCGAAGAGCGAGCGGCCGGCGTACTCCCGCGCGCTCGTGTACGACACGGCGTTCACCTGGCGTGCCATGCGCAGGACTTGCTCCGACCGGGCCCCCTCCAGCACGGACCGGCCGTACTCCCGCAGCTGCTCGGCCCGGGCGTTCCTCGCCATGGTTCTCCCCTCACCTCAGCGTGATGAGGACGGTATCCCGCCGCACTGACATCGGGGGGCGCGAGGACCACCGTGTGGAGCGCTGCTCGGAGCTGAGCTTGACGTTTTGGTCCGTCGTCGCACGGGCTCGAATTTGTTTAGGTTTCCCCTGTTCACGGCGTGTCTGTGAGGCCGGGGCCTGATCCTGCGAGGAGAGGTCGGCGCAGCGTGTGGAGGCCAGATCGTGGAACGGGTTGAGCACGGGGTCAACGGGACGCGTTCGCAGCGGTGACGGCATTTCGGACCGAGTTGTACTCCTGCCTGCTTTCGCGCGGCGATACCCGGGTCCGGTCCGCACGCTCGTGGAGCTGGTCCTCGCCCCGAGCACCGGCGTGGACGTGCCCTCTACTCCGGGCTGAACCAGGGCCGGATCGCTGCTCGGCTGGGCAGGCTCTGGTCGGGGTTCCGTTGCCCCGGGCAGCTGACGGCCGCCTGCCACGCCTTCGACCGGGGCCTAGCTAGCCACGGAGAGCACGGCTGCTGGCCTACCTGGGTGTGCCGGTTCAGCTTCGCCGTGCAGCGTCCGCTTTCCGCACCATCTTCGCCGCGTGGTCAGCCGAGTCGGCCAAGTTCCGGAGTGTGCGGGAGACCCGGCTGAGGAACTCCACAACGTGGTCGGCGAGGGTGTCCTGCTTGGTGCTGGTGCGGAAGGTGGTGCTCTGGACCACGGCCGGCTCCTCGGGAAGGGTGCTGGGTGTGCTGCGTCCACTGTGGCACCGGGGACTGACATGTCGGGCGGAAACACGACACTCCCCACCCGAACCGGGTAGGGCGCTCTGGCACAAGGTGACGCAGCGAGGGCGGTCATCGGTGGCCGATGGATCACGCCTCATGCTTCCTGCGGCACGAGAAGTGCTCGGGCAGCCCTTCAGGTCCTGAAAGGCTTGCGGGCTGCCCGCAGCCGAAGCGGCAGAGCGGGATCGCTTGACCCGACGCGTCGACCGGAACCCTGGCGTCCTCGACTTCCCGGGGGCGGGACTCAAGGACGATCGCGCGGCTGCCACGTCTCTGTTTCAGTTCAGCCCGCACGTCCGAAGCCGGACGGTCCTCGGTGCACCTGTCGCGCCGGTCCCCCTGTCGAGGTACTGCTGCCACTGTTGTGCGGGGAGCCAACCATGGTGGCCGCCCCGCTGGAACGGGATCCGCTCACCGGCCGCAGCTTCCACGATGAACCGGGTGAGAGTCAGGCCGCCTTCCCCAGTGAAGGTGCTCGACTGATGGGCGGGCACGAGGACGCGGTGCCAGCCCCCGCAGTACCCGGCGTCGGTGGGGTTCTCCGGGTCGTAGGGCTTCTCCGGGCACCGGGTGAGCGCGCCGTTTTGGCTGCACTGGCCTTCCTCCAGGACGAAGTTGCCGTCCTGGACCGCGATGGGGTTCTTCTGCACGCGGATGACGGAGGCCGGCAGGTTGGGCGTGCGGACGTAAGGGACGGTGCCGATGCCGGCGTGGTCGGGGTCGGCGAAGTCCCAGACCGACTGAATACCGCCGCCTGGGCTACGAGCCTCAGCTGAGCGCCCAGACAGCTTGCGGGCGAGGTGCTCGTCGGACTCGTGGCTGATGGGCTTCTCCCGGGTTTCCGGTAGTGGGAGGCAAGCCATACGCCGTCACGCTGGACTAGGTACATGAGGACGCGCCGGCCGCGGAGGTCCCGGCAGTCGGGGCAGATGAGCCCGCGCTTTTCGATTGGGACACGTCCTCGCATGCGCAGGAGCACGTTCAGGAGGTCTTGGCCGTGCGGAACGCCGAGGTCGGGGCGGTCCAGGTCGAGGTTGCGGCCGGCCGGTTCGTAGTAGACGGGGTTACGGAAGAGGTCTTCGTCCCTGTCGATCTGAAGGTCGTCGTCCATTGGTGCTCCCCGCAGCCGCCACGAGTAGGGCTCACAACGTTACGGGGAGGGTCTGACAATCGGGGCTGAACTGCGGAAACGGGGCACACTGAGAGACACAGGGGGCAGTGGGTCTACAGCGGGTCAGGTCCGCCGCACAGCTCGCAGCGCTTCGCTGCGATGAACCGGCTGTTCGCCGACAGACAGAAATGCGTACAGGTCAGCCGCGATGAACCGGTGGGGACGGGCGTCTCTATCCATTGAGGTACGGGGTCCGCCAACACCTCGGCAATCGGCTTCATCCCGTGACCGGCGTGCTGTGCGAGTACTTCCTCTGCGAGTATCTTGCGAGTACTTCCTCTGCGAGTATCTGACGGGCGAGGCCACCAACAGCGACGCCATCGAGAACATTGACGTCATGTGGGTCCCGAGAAAGTCGGTGCCCCGCTTCATCCCTGTCGATACGATCTTTCCACCAATTTTAGCTGTCTTGGAGGGGTCGACGTGACGCAGCAGAACGCGGAGGAACGGCCAGGCATCGCCGCGGCCATCGTCGTCCACGAGCGGCGCGTGCTCATGGTCCGCCGCCGGGTCAGCGAGGGGCAGCTCTCCTGGCAGTTCCCGGCTGGTGAGGTCGAGCCCGGCGAGGCGCGTGAAGACGCTGCCGTACGGGAGACCCGGGAGGAGACCGGCCTGGACGTGGCCGCCATGGAGCTGCTCGGCGAGCGGGTCCATCCGAAGACTGGCCGGCTGATGTCGTACACGGCCTGCGAGGTGATGGGCGGCACCGCCCACCTAGCCGACACCGACGAGTTGGCCGAACTCGCTTGGATCACCCATGGCGAGATCCCGCAGTACGTGCCGTACGGGTTGTTCGAGCCGGTGCAGGAATACCTCGACGCAACCCTGACTGCCTGAGCACTCCCTTCTCAAGGTGGCGGTCTCGTGATCCCGAATGAGTGTGCTGTCGTCTTTCTCTCCGCCGGGACGTGTCCGGTCTCGGTCACCACGGGACGGGGGATCTGGAGATGCAGCTCCGTACGCCGAGCGACGTGGAGCGGGCGCAGGATCTGTTTCCGGGTGAGCTACGCGGCGTGATCGATTGCTGGCCCTCTTGGCCGTGCGCGTTTCGCGGCTGGTCTGTGGTCGTCGTCGGGCGATGCCTATCGACGTATGGGCAGGGCGTGGCGGTGGACTATCAATGATGCGCGGGATCGTCGGTTTGGCTAATCGGCGATCCCACGCTCTGTAGTCCGGCTCTGCCGTGCCGGTGATCAGCCCGCCTGGCCTTGAGATCGGCCGCTATCAGGGGCGGTTCACAGTGTCTACGACCAGTCACACGACCTGGATCAGTAACGCATGGATACGACACCGCTAACCGTCATCGGTCGGCCCAGGAGGTGGGCCGACCTTTCCTTCTGGCATCGTCGCCAGCGACGCACCCATGGGCTACTCGTGGGCTGCGTCATCTCCCTGTTCCTCGGGCGGCGCCGACCGCCGGTACTGAGGGTGGTCGAGGTCGAGCTGTTTGGCTGCGTGCAAGGGGACGGGGTAGCGGGAGCGGTCGGACCAGGCGATGGTCTGGTGACACAAGCGCGCGGTCGCCCGTGCGAGCATCGTCCGGTCGACCCCATCTGCCACACCGACTGGGTAGATCTCGGTCGCTGTGACGGCCCACCACGGAGCCTTGAGCTCATTCGTCTCCCGCTCCCCCTCCTCCCCGCCCTTGCCCGGGTCGGCATCCCAGCGAGTGATGGCTTTGCCCAGGTCTCCGCCCTTGGCTTGATAGTTGCGCGGGATATTGAACAGGATCCAGAAGGGATTCCCGAAGTCCACGTCGGCGCGGTGTAGTTTGGCCGATGCGAACAGGATGGATTCCTTCTCGGTGTCCGGATCGCTCTCGCGAGGGACGGGAACGTACTGGGGTACCTCGTCCGCCGCGACGTTCATCCGGATGACCGCGCTCGGCTTCTTGCGAGGGGCGTTCTTGCCTTTGCCGTGCCCGGGCAGCCAGGTGCGCGGATCGGTGATATCCGCTTCCTGGTAGCTCTGATTCTCGTTGTGCAGGCCCGTCCACATCCGTCGGCAGGCGTGCCCGTCGACCATGACGACATAGCCCATGCCGGGTTCCAGCTCGTCGCGGACGAGGCTGGAGAGGGCGTCTTCGACGTGTGCTGCTGCTTCTGCCCAGCGTTCCTTGTCCGTCTCGCCTTTGCCGTCGACGTGGAGTGCGTAGTCACTGGCGTGGAAGGCGGCGATTGCCTCCCGGTAGGGCACCCAGGCCCCGATTTGGGGCGTCCACGCTCGCATCGTCCAGGCGTCGTCGCCCGCCTCCTCCGGCGGGAACAGGGCGGTGGCAATGATGATGCGTTTGGTGTGCTTGCCGTCGGCGGTCTTGGCCTGCCGGCGGGCGTGGATCCCGCAGTAGACGAGTTTCCCCGCCTCGTGGCCCTTCCTATCCTTCGCGATGGCCCGCGCGAGGCGCTGGTCGATGATCCCGAGTGAGCGGTACAGGTCGAGGAGCGCCATGTAGGCGGCGTGGTCTTTCCCCGGCTTCGGAGGACTGATTTCTGTTGCGGGGTTTCCGAAGGATCCCGGTTTCATTCCCGTGGTGAACTGACAGACGAAGCCCTTCTTGGCCAGGAAGCGGCGGACTTGGAATTTCCCGTCATAGCGCTCCTTGCGTAGCAGGAATGCGTTCCGCTTCTCTCCGTCCTTCTTCTTCAGGGCGATTAACCCGCGCGTCGGGAGTCGCCGCGTCGACACATTCACAACCGGAGTGATCGAGGACTGGCTCAACCTCGCTCCCGGCATCAGCGTGGTGTTCCGCCAGGCCGAGCGCTTCCTGACACACGGCGACGACATCGACCGGACCGTGGAGTTCAAATCCCTCGAAGAGGACTTCGCCGACAGCGAGTCGCAGGTAATGGTCGGTGCCTGGTGCGAGACCGAGATCCCGTGGGTCTTGAGGCTGCCCTCGTACTGGTCGATGGTGTTGGACTCAGGCCACGCTTCCGATTCGAGATGTACCGAGCCGCGAAGTCCTCGAACCGCATCTCGGCTATCTTCTGGGCTTCTGTGTTCCCATTCTTGAGCGGCCCCTTCTTTGCCTGGTAGATCTCGGTGAGCCGAGTCGTCGCCTTGTCCTGAGTGGCGTAGCCGGCCTCTTCGCGCTGCCGACCCGTGGCATCCCGGTACCGGATTTTATAGGGGTGAGGGCACTTGGACCAGCGGCTCGGGGGATGTTCGCATTCCTTGAAGAAGGTGCCCATGCCGCGGGTGAGGGTCTTGGTGGCCACTGCTTGGTTTCTCCTGGATTGGGGTCGATTTGGTTCGAGAGGGGGGCTCAGTTGAATCGGGCGAGCCATATGGGGAATCAGGTCTGGGTTCGAAGGCGGCCCATGGCGAAGAAGGCCGTTGTGGACAATGGCCATGGTCCGGAGAATCTCCGATTTCCGTAACCGGGTATCGAGTGCTATGCGTGACCGCTTGTACGGACCTGTTGTGCGTCGGCTGCTGCCCATACGGGGCTGCGGGTCAGGCGGGAAGCCTGGGGCGTAGGAGCTGGTTGTCGAGGAGGGTGTGCCACCGCAGCGAAGGCGAACTGACCGTCAGCAGCTGGGATGGACTCGTCGTGAGGGGACACAGTTTCGCTGCGTCACGGATGACGGACCGGCCCTCAAACGCGATCGGGGTGGCGATGACTCCCGCCATCGGCGCGCGACATGCTGATGCTGACTCTTTGCTGACCCCCTCTCGGTCGGCAGCCTCTTGACCTGCGAGAACCGCTGCACCACAGCATTTATGATCTTCTTCGTCACCCTCCTGGCGGGCCTGCTCTACGGCCTTCTCGGCGTCCTCGGCACGGGGCTGCTCGCGCTGCGCCTCGCCGAGACGGGCGTCGGGGCGCTGAGCGCCGCGCTCGCCGTCGTGCTCGTACTGCCGATCACCACGCACACGGTCACCGACCAGTGGGTGCGCCGTGTCCTGCACGCCGTGCACGGGTGCGCCGCCGCGACGGCGTGGCGCCTCGCGGGTGACCCGGAGGCGGACCCCGCCTCGCACGCGGCGGAGCTCGAAGCGCTGCTGGGACGCCTGCGGGCGGCCCTCGCGCCGCTGGTGCATCCGCTGAACCCGCTGCGGGCACACAAGGCGCGGGCCCTTCGGGTGCTGGCCCTGCTCGACGAGTGCGCCCGCCGGACCCGCGGCCTCGTCGCCGTCGCGGCCAACCCGGACGCCTCGCACGACGCGCGTCTCACGGAGGCCTGCCGTCGCGTCGAGACCGCGGTGGAGACGCTGCTCGGCAGGCTCCCGGCAGGCGCCCTCACGGCCCCCTCGGGCGTCCCGGCCCGGCACCCCGGCGCCGAACGGGCCCTCGCCCAACTGCACGGTCTGGAACAGGCCCTGGTCGACCTGGCCGCACCACTGAGTGCCCCTTCGCCGGTCCGCGCCTGAAGCGTCCGTGTCATCCAAGTCATCCGAGTCGTCCGAGTCGCCCGAGCCGTCTGTGCCCTCTGAAGCGCCTGAATCCGGCGTTCTGGTCTAGACCTCCTGCTACCGTCGTCCCTCCAGGCATCGGCGGGAGGGACGGACAGCGGTGGACGGCGACCTGCGACGGGCATACATCGGCTCCTTCACGGCGGCGGGAGGACGCGGCATCCTCACGGCCGCCGTGGATCCGGACACGGGCGCGCTCACCCTGCTGAGCGCCGTGGACTCGATGCCCGATCCGTCGTACCTCGCGCTCCACGGCGGCATGCTGTACGCGGTCAGCGAGACCGCCGACGGCGCGGTCGCCGCGTACCGCCTCGACGGCGACGCGCCCGAACTCGCCGGTCCGCCCGTCGCCGTCGGCGGCAGCGGGCCCACGTACCTGAGCGTGCACGCCGGTCACCTCCTGACCGCCAACTACGGCTCCGGCAGCGTCAGTGCCGTCCCCCTGCGCGGTGACGGCACCCTGGCCGAGGCGGCGCCCGCGGTGTTCCGGCACGAGGGCGCGGGGCCGGTTCCGCAGCGCCAGCAGGGGCCGCACGCTCATCAGGTCCAGGCCGACCCGAGCGGCCGGTGGGTCGTCAGCGTCGACCTCGGGACGGACTCCGTCCGCGTGTGTGTACTGGACGGCGGCGCCCTGAGGCCGCATCACGAGACCGCGTTGCGCCCCGGCTCAGGGCCGCGGCACCTGGCCTTCCATCCGGACGGGGATCGCGCGTACGTCCTCAACGAACTGGCGCCGACCGTCACCGTCTGCCGCTGGGACACCGAGAGCGGCGTGCCGCAGCCGGTCGCCGAGACGCCGGTACTGTCCGACGCGCCCCTGGCGAACGCCTACCCGTCCGGGATCGTGGCCTCGCCCGACGGGCGCTTCGTATGGACCGCGACACGCGGCCAGGACGTACTGTCCGTGCTCGCCGTCGAGGGCGAGGGGCTGAGGCTGGTGGCCACGGTGCCGTGCGGCGGCGTCTGGCCGCGGGCGCTCACCTGGTCACAAGGCTGTCTGTACGTCGCCAACGAGAGGTCCGGGGACGTGACCTGGTTCGCGGTGGACCCGGAGACGGGCGTGCCGCGACGGGGCGGCTCGGTGCCGGCACCCGCGGCTTCTTGCGTCGTACTCGGCTGACCGGAAGGCGAAGGCCCGAGGCCCCGCACGGCGAAGGGCCCGCTCGTCAGGTGAGCGGGCCCTTTCGGCCGTTCAGAACAAGAGGTTCGGCCCGGCTCAGCGGGCCTGGGCGCCCTGCGGCTGCTGCGGGGCGATACCCAGCGCCGTCGTGTACTTGGAGAGCGCCAGCTTGCCGATGGCCGGGTACGCGCCGAGCGCTTCGGCGGCGGCGCAGTCCGCCTCCTTGGCGGCGGCGTCCAGCAGCTCCGGCTCCAGCTCCGGGCCGATCAGATACGGCGCGAGCGCCAGTTGCTGCGAACCCGAGGAACGCAACTGCTCGGCGACGGCCGCGATCGAGCCCTCCTGGTCCAGCGCGGC
This sequence comes from Streptomyces sp. NPDC104371, assembly GCF_055583785.1. Lineage (NCBI taxonomy): Bacteria > Bacillati > Actinomycetota > Actinomycetes > Kitasatosporales > Streptomycetaceae > Streptomyces > Streptomyces sp. NPDC104371. The sequence continues at coordinate 808,625 of NZ_JBVJNF010000001.1, read as the reverse complement.
GGCCATGACCGGCACCGCGAGCCGCGCGGCCAGCAGCATGCCGGTGATCCCGGCCGCCTGGACGGCCTCGTCGCCCCCCACGGAGGCGAGGATGATGCCGTCCGCGGCCGTCGCCACGGTGAACAGGCGGGCCCGGTCGGCGCGGGCGAGACCGGACTCGGACAGACGGACGTGCAGGGCCTCGGCGAGCAGCGGGTGCGGACCGAGGGCATCGGTCAGGTCCGCCGCGACGCGGCTGTCCATGACGGCCTGACGGATCCGGCGCAGCAGCGCGCTGTCCGGACCGGCCAGCAGCGGCACCACCACGGCGACGGGCCCGTCGGGCTTCGTGGCCTCCACCCCGGCGGCGACAGCCCGCTCATAGCGTGCCGTGCGCTCCTCGGCGGCCTGCGCCAGAACGGCGCGCAGCGAGACGTACTCGGAGTCGTCCCCGTCCAGATAGCCGATCCGCGCGTCCAGGCCGGGCAGCTCGGAACGCGCGATGCTCGTGACCTCCTCGGCCAGGCTGCGCGTCGCGGCGCTGGGAGTGCCCGGCACCGCGAGGACGAGCGCGGGCGCGCCCTCGGGGGTCGCCAGAGGTTCCGGTCGGCGATGCCGTCCGGGCTGGCGGGGTCGCGGCATTCGTACAGGCAGGCCGGATGCGGGTCCAGTGGGGGAGCTCATGGCGCCGCATGCTACTGGTTTGGTCGGCTTCCCTGTTCAGGGAGGGGGTCCGCTGAGCGGTATCCGTCCGATTTTGTCTGATGAGTTACGTTCAGATGAGAACTGATCGTTACGATCGGACTCTCCTGCGTCTCTCGACGGCTGGTCCGCCGGTACGGATTGTCAGTGCGGGCCACTAGAGTGCGCGACGTGGCACGACGACCGTTGCATGAACTTGTAGAGGCCGGCTGGGCGAAGGCTCTGGAGCCGGTGGCCGAGCGCATCACGAGCATGGGGGACTTCCTTCGTGCCGAGGTGGCGGCCGGCCGGACGTATCTCCCGGCAGGAGCGAACGTCCTGCGGGCGTTCCAGCAGCCCTTCGACGACGTACGGGTCCTGATCGTGGGTCAGGACCCCTATCCGACGCCGGGTATGGCGATCGGCTTGAGCTTCGCGGTCGCGCCGGAGGTGAGATCGCTGCCGGGCAGCCTGGAGAACATCTACCGGGAGATGAACACCGACCTCGGCCTGCCCCGGCCCTCCAACGGCGATCTGACGCCGTGGACCCAGCAGGGCGTGCTGCTGCTGAACAGGGCGCTGACCACGGCCCCGCGCAAGCCGGGCGCCCACCGGGGCAAGGGCTGGGAGGAGGTCACCGACCAGGCCATCCGAGCGCTGGCCGCGCGCGGGCGGCCGTTGGTCTCGATCCTGTGGGGGCGGGACGCGCGCAATCTGCGCCCGCTGCTCGGGGAGTACCCGGCGATCGAGTCGGCGCATCCGTCGCCGATGTCGGCGGACCGGGGCTTCTTCGGTTCGCGCCCGTTCAGCCGCGCCAACGACCTCCTGGCACGGCAGGGTGCCCAGCCGGTGGACTGGCAACTGCCGTAGGCGGCGGGTCCTACGCGATCAGACGGTGCGTCAGCTTCATCAGGCGCTCACGGGCTCCGGGGGCGTAGGCCTGGTCATGGGCGCGTGCGTCCGTGAACCGGTCGAAGTAGCGGCCGGTGGTGGTGGCGAGTTCCGGGTCGAGGAGCAGACGCACCGTCGGCCGGACGCCCTCGTCCACACCGGTGACGGGGGTGAGGCCGTACGCGCGGACACCGTCGGTGTCCATCAGATGCGCCGGGTGGAGGGCGTTCACCGTGACGCCGCTGCCGTCCAGTTCGGCCGCCCACTCGAAGGTCGCCATGATCAGGGCCAACTTGCTTCGGCAGTAGGCGCGCAGGCCCTCGTAGTCGCGCTCCAGCATGACGTCGTCGAAGTCGATCGCCTCCTGCCCGATCGAGGCGACGTTGACCACGCGCGCGGGAGCCGAGGCGGTGAGCAGGGGCAGCAGGTCGCGGGTCAGGGCGTACGGGGCGAGGTGGTTCACGGCGAAGCGGAGTTCATGGCCCTGACGGCTCAGTTCACGGGTGAGCGGCTCGGCGCCGCCGCCCGCCACGGCGTTGTTGATCAGACCGTCGAGGTGTGTCTCCGTCGTACGGATACGGTCGGCCATCGCGTGCACCTGGTCCAGGTCGGACAGGTCGGCGAGATACGTACGGACGGTGGTGTCGGGGGCGGCGGCCCGTGTCTCCTCGGCCACGGCGTCCAGGCGAGCGCGGTCCCGGCCGTGCAGGAGGACGGTGCCGCCGCGTGCGGCCAGGTCGAGTGCGAGGGCGCGGCCCATGCCCTGGGTGGCGCCGGTGATCAATGTGGTGCGAGTGGTCATGCCGTCACCTTCGCAGTGACCGGCGAGGGACGGGAGTGCGTGGTGAGCCTGGTGTTGCCGCCACCAGGCTCACCGATCCGGGCTCAACTTTTGCGGCCCACTCCGCCGAACATGGCGACTTCCGCCGACTCGGCGTCGGCGTCGTCGGGATGCCAGCGGTTGCAGGAGACCACGCCGGGCTTCAGCAGCTCCAGCCCGTCGAAGAACCGGGTGACGGAACTCGGCGTGCGCTGGGTCAGTCTCGGTGTGCCGTGCTCGTTCCAGAACGCCACCGCGGCGTCGACGTCGGGCATGTCCGGCCGCGTGACCGTGTGCGACAGGACGAGGAAGCTGCCCCGCGGCAGCCGGTCCATGAAGCGCCGCACGAGCGCGTACGCCTCCTGGTCGTCCTCGACGAAGATGACGACGCCGAGGAGCATCAGCGCCACCGGGCGGCTCAAGTCGAGGGTGCGCGCGGCCTGTTCGAGGATGGAGTCGACGTTGCGCAGATCCTCGTCGAGGTAGTCGGTGCGGCCCTCGGGGCTGCTGTGGAGCAGGGCCGCGGCGTGGGCGAGGACGATCGGGTCGTTGTCCACGTAGACGACGCGGGACTCGGGCGCGACCTGCTGTGCGACCTGGTGTGTGTTGTCCGCGGTGGGCAGGCCCGTGCCGACATCGAGGAACTGCCGTATGCCCTGCTCACCGGCGAGATGCCGCACCGCCCGCCCGAGGAACTGCCGGTCCGCCAGGGCGTAGTCACCGATTCCCGGGTGCAGTCGGCGGATCTGGTCCCCCGCCTGCCGGTCGACCTCGTAGTTGTCCTTGCCGCCCAGCCAGTAGTTCCAGATACGGGCGGTGTGCGGCTGGTTCGTCTTGATCCTCTTGCTCAGCTCGCCGAAGGCGGGGCTGTCGGTCACGTGATGCCCTCCAGGTCGGACCGGTGATCAGTCAACCGGCGATCGGTCAACTGGCAATCTAGTACCAGGAGTTGGGGAGGGCCGTGGGATCGGTCGGCGGGGCGGTCATGCGATCACCGCCGCCCGTACGCACAGCACGTCCGGCAGATGGGCGGCGAGCCGCTGCCAACTGTCGCCGTCGTCCGCCGACGCGTACACCTCGCCGTTGCGATTGCCGAAGTACACGCCTGCCGGGTCCGCGTCGTCCGTGCACAGGGCGTCGCGCAGCACCGTGCCGTAGTGGTCCTCGCCGGGCAGCCCCGCCGTGAGCGGCTCCCAGCTCTTGCCCGCGTCCGCCGTGCGGAAGACACGGCAGCGTCGGCCGGCCGGGACACGGTCCGAGTCCGCGTTGATCGGGAAGACGTACGCCGTGTCCCCGCGACGGGGATGGGTGGCGGCGGCGAACCCGAACGTCGAGGGCAGCCCCTCGCCGATGTCCGTCCAGTGGGCGCCCGCGTCGTCGCTGCGGTACACCCCCCAGTGGTTCTGCAGATACAGCCGGTCCGGCGTCGCCGCGTCCTGTGCGACCTTGTGCACGCACTGGCCGAACTCCGGGTTCGGATCGGGCAGGAACACCGCCGAGACACCCGAGTTGGACGGCTCCCAGCTCGCCCCGCCGTCCGTTGTACGGAACACCCCGGCCGTCGACACCGCGACCGTCACGGCCTTCGGATCCCGCTGGTCGGTGAGCACGGTGTGCAGGCCCTCACCACCACCGCCGGGCACCCACCGGTCGCGCGTCGGGTGCTCCCACAGCGGGCGGACGAGCCGGAAACTCTCGCCCCGGTCCGCCGAGCGGTACAGCGCGGCCGGTTCCGTGCCCGCGTACACCACGTCCGGCTCGGCACTCGCCGGATGGAGCTGCCACACGCGCTCCAGCGAGGCACCCGTGTCCTTCGGGAACCGGACGGCGGCCCGCTCGGGCTCGGTCCAGGTGCGCCCGAGATCGTCGGAGTGGAAGACCGACGGTCCCCAGTGCGCGCTGTCCCCTCCGGCCAGCAGCCGGGGGGTGCCCGCGCGGGTGTCGATCGCGACCGAGTAGACGGCCTGCGCGTTGAAGCAGGGACGCTCGTCGAACGTCCAGACACCGCCCCGTCGCCGCCCGATGAACAGCCCTTTGCGCGTGCCCACGGTGAGTAGTACGTCGGTCATACCGATTCCTCCCGAAACGCCGTTGTTCCAGCACCGGTCAGTGTGCACCCCACCACTGACAGTGACCGCCGGGCGCCCGCTCCCCGCAGGTCAGGGCCCGTGTCGCGGGAGATGGGGCGTGGGGAGCGTCCCCGAGGTGGGGGCGGTTCGGCGTCCCGGTCGAAGGGGCGCGGAACGCGGACTAGCGTGGAGTCATCGCCCCGGTGCGCGCGCCGTCATCGGCGCCGGGCGCGCGCCGAGCGCCCCCTCGCCCTGCCGAGCCCGCCGAGCCTGTCAGGCGCCCGTCGAGTCGCCCTCCGCAGCCACCTCCGGAATACCCCCGGGGGTAATCGTGCTAGCCTTCCCATATACCCCAGGGGGTAATTCAGAGGAAGGGAGCGTCCGGTGTTCTTCGTCGACACCCTCGAGCTGCCGGGGCTCGGCAACCGCAGCTATCTGGCAGGCGGCGCGCACACAGCCGTGGCCGTCGATCCGCCCCGGGACATCGACCAGGTCATCGCCGCGGCAGCGCGCCGCGGTGTGCGGATCTCACATGTGGTCGAGACACATGTGCACAACGACTATGTCTCCGGTGGGCTGGAACTCGCCCGTGTCACCGGCGCCACCTATCTGGTCCCGGCCGCCGCACACGTCTCGTTCGAGCGTACGCCCGTGCACGACGGCGACACGGCGGAGATCGACACGGGCCTGACGCTCCGCGCCCTGGCCACCCCCGGACACACCCCGCACCACACCTCCTACGTCCTGGAGGACTCCGGTACGGCCGTGGCGGCCTTCACCGGAGGTTCCCTGCTCATCGGCACGGTCGGCCGCCCCGATCTGGTCGAGCCCCGGCTGACCGAGCGGCTCGCCCGCGCCCAGCACGCCTCCGCCCACCGGCTGGCCACCGAACTCGCCGACGACACCCCGGTCCTGCCCACACACGGCTTCGGCAGCTTCTGCTCCTCGGCCCAGGCCGCCGGAACGTCCACCACCATCGGCAGGGAGAAGGAGGTCAACGACGCCCTCGTACGGGATGTCGACACCTTCGTCGCCGACCTGCTGGCCGGGCTGGAGGACATACCCGCCTACTACGCGCACATGGGCCCGGTCAACGCCGCCGGCCCCGCGCCCGTCGACCTGACCCCGCCCGCGCTCGCCGACGCCGAGGGCATCGCCGCGCGCCTGGCTGCGGGGGAGTGGGTGGTGGACCTGCGCAGCCGTGTCGCGTTCGCGGAGGGGCATCTGGCGGGCTCGTACAACTTCGACGCCGACGGGCAGCTCGCCACCTACCTGGCCTGGCTGATCCCCTGGGGCAAGCCCGTCACCCTGCTCGCCGCGTCGCCGCAGCAGCTCTCGGCCGCGCAGCGCGAACTGGCCCGCGTGGGCATCGACCGCCCGGCCGCCGCGGCCGTCGGCGGACCCGCCTCCTGGATACGCGCGGGCGAGCGGCCTGCCTCCTTCCGCCGAGCCACCTTCGCCGACCTCGCGGACCGGTACGCCGACGGCGAGGTGGTCGTCCTGGACGTCCGCCGCGACTCCGAACGAGCCGACGGCCAGGTCGAGGGGTCGGTGCACATCCCGATCCACACCCTGCACCGCCGACTCGACGAGATACCCGCGGGCGAGGTCTGGGTGCACTGCGCGGGCGGCATGCGCGCCGCGATCGCCGCGTCCCTGCTCGACGCAGCGGGCCGTGACGTCGTCGCGGTCGACGACGGGTTCGACTCGGCGGTGACGGCCGGTCTCACCACGCGCGGGAGCCGAGGCGACGGCGGTCCGGCCGCGTGACCACTGTGCTCATCGCGCTCGTCGCCGGTGCCCTCGTCGGACTGGCCCTCGGCGCGCTCGGCGGCGGCGGAAGCGTCCTGGCCGTCCCCGTCCTGATCCATGTACTCGGCTTCACCCCGGTCGCGGCCACCACCGCGAGCCTGCTCATCGTGACCGCGACCTCGGTGACCGCCCTGATCGCCCACGCCCGCGAGGAGAACGTGAGCTGGCGGACCGGAAGCCTGTTCGCCGCCGCGGGCATCATCCCGGCCATGCTCACCGGAGTCCTGGCCGCCCGCGTGCCCGACGCCGTCCTGACCGGCGCCTTCGCCGTCATCGCCCTGGTGGCCGCCCTGCGCATGCTGAGGCCCGCGGCCGTGGTCGACGGCGAGCGCGAGATACGGATGGCACCGGCCGCCGCTGCCGGAGCGGGACTCGGCGCGGTCACCGGCTTCCTCGGCGTCGGCGGCGGCTTCCTCGCCGTACCCGCGCTGGTGGGCGTCCTCGGCCTCAAGATGCGGCTCGCGGTGGGCACCAGCCTGCTGGTCATCACGATCAACTCGCTGGCCGCGCTCGCGGCGCGCACGGGGACGGCCCACGGGCTCGACTGGTCGGTCATCGCCCCCTTCACCGGGGCGGCCATCCTGGGCGCCTGGGACGGCAAGCGGCTCGCCGCACGCCTGTCCGGCGGCCTGTTGCAGCGGGTCTTCGCGGTCCTGCTGCTGGCTGTGGCGATCTTCATGCTGGTCGGTGCGATCGTCTGAGCACGGCGGCCCCCGGGCGGTGAGGCCGGGCATCGGTGTCATCCTTGGTAGTCGCACACGTCCCCAGGCGAGGTAGATTACCCCCAGGGGTATTTCTTAGGAGTGGATCGTGGACCTGGATCTCGCGGGCGCCGAGCTTCGCGCCGTGCTGAACCGACTGCGCCGTGCGCAGGGCCAGATCTCCGGTGTGATCCGGATGATCGAAGAGGGCCGCGACTGCGAGGAAGTGGTCACCCAGCTCGCCGCCGCGTCCCGGGCTCTCGATCGCGCGGGCTTCGCGATCATCGCGACCGGTCTTCAGAAGTGCCTGGTCGACGGCGACGGCGGCATCAAGTCGACGGAGGACCGCGAGGAACTGCGCGCGCGACTGGAGAAGCTCTTCCTGTCGCTGGCCTGAGAACGCGGCTGTGAGAAGAGGGCCTCGCTCACGGGACCTCGGTGTGCGCGGCGGCCATGAGGGACTGCCAGTCCGGCAGCTTCACCACGTTCCGCCCGAGCGACGCCCCCAGCTCCGCCTCCGCCCGCTCGATCGCCAGCCAGCCCGCCCAGTCGACGGGCGCGAGGCCGTCCGCGCGCAGCGCCGCGACCGCGTCGTCGGGCACGTCACGCCGTACGAGGCCGGGCAGGTCCTCGAGCAGTGAGGCCACCGTCTCCTTCGCGCACGGCCGGTTGGAGCCGATCACGCCCGTCGGGCCCCGCTTGATCCACCCCGCCACGTACTCACCGGGCGAGACCGCCCCGTCCCGCAGCACGCGCCCCGCCCGATGCGGCACGGTCGCGGTCCCCGGGTCGAACGGGAGCCCCTCCAGCGGCACTCCGCGATAGCCGACCGAGCGCAGCACGAGCTGGGCCTCGATCTCCTCGTACCGCCCGCTGCCCGTCACGCCGTCGCCCTGTCCGTCGGGCAGCGTCCGCTCGAAGCGCACCGCGCCCACCCGGCCCGCCTCGGCGAGCAGCTCGACGGGGCGCAGGAAGAAGCGCAGCCGGATCTGGCGCGCGGCCCCTCGCGGGGGAGCCGCGGCCCAGCCGCGCAGCACCTCGATGTTGCGGCGCTGCGGGGCGGGCAGCGCGGACGGATCGGCGTAGGCCGGATCGAGCGCCAGCTCCCGCTCGTCCACGACGACGTCGGTGTCCGGCAGGCTGCCCAGCTCACGCAGTTCCTTGGTGGTGAAGCGGGCCTGCGAGGGGCCGCGCCGCCCCACCATGTGGATCTCGGTGACCTTGCCGGCCGCCAGCGCGGTCAGTGGCGCCTGCGGCATGTCGGTGGGGCTCAGCTCCTCCACCCCGCGGGCGAGCATCCGGGCCACGTCCACCGCGACGTTCCCGACGCCGATCACGGCCGCCGCCCGCGCGCCGGGCAGGAAGTCCTCGACGGTGGCATCGGGATGCGCGCTGTACCAGGACACGAACTCGGTCGCCGACCAGCTTCCGGGCAGGTCCTCGCCCGGGATGCCGAGATGCCGGTCGGTCGCGGCGCCCACGCAGTAGACCACCGCGTGATACAGCTCGCGCAGTCGGTCGGTCGGCACACCGCCCGCGCCGACGTGGATGTCGCCCAGGAAGCGGATCCGCTCGTGCTCCAGGACCGCGCGCAGGCTGTTCTGCAAGGACTTGATCTTCTCGTGGTCCGGCGCCACGCCGTACCGCACCAGTCCGTACGGGCACGGGAGCCGGTCGAGGACGTCGACCCGTACCTCCGGATCCTGCTCGACAAGGTTCTGCGCGGTGTAGACCCCGCTGGGTCCGGAACCGACGACGGCGACATGCAGCACGGACGGAACTCCCTCGGGGAGGAGGTCGCTGGTGGGGTCCAGCATGGCACCGCGTGCGCCGAGAGGGGAGCAGTGACGGGGGAGTGGCGCTGGGCCGACGGGGTGCGATGCCCCCGGTCCGCGCGTGGCTCCCCGGTCCGGGTTTGATCGTTCACTTACGTTGCGTCTGTGCTGGAAGCTTCCCTTGAGAAACCTTCTGATCACTTTCGATCGGGCGGGGTCGTCTCCGTGTGGCCCGCCTGGGAAGTGCAGGACCACGAGCGGACCACGTCGTGGTTCAGCCTGCGACTGGACCTTCCCCAGGGGGCCGTGGTCGACGTCCTCGCCGTCGTGTCCGGCGGCTGCGTGGCCATCGAGGAGGTACGGGCGGAGCCGCCCCTCTCGCTCGACGACCTGGCGGCGCTCGCCGACCGGATCGAGGAACCGCTGCTCACGGCGTGCGGCGCCTGGCTCGATCCCGCGGAGGAGGCGGAGAGCACGGGCCGCCTCGATGTGCCGCGTGGCGTCGAGGGATGGCGTCTCGTGGCCGAGGAGTACCGCGCGGCGCAGGAGAAGGGCGCCGACCCGGTGCTCGCGGTGATGTCCGCGACGGGGCACAGCCGCCGCAGATCGCTGAAGCTGATCGGCGCGGCGCGCGACGCCGGATTCCTGACACCGCGGCACATCCGCCGCTGAGCAGGCGCCCTGCGGCGCGGGCTGTACGACCCGGCCGGTCTACTTCGGGTGACGGCGCTCCGTGGCGAAGAACCGCGCGAGATCCGCGGCGCACGCTTCGGCCGCCGCCTCGGAGTCCGGCGGGGTGCCCAGCTTCTGGTCGAGGTCGTACCGCCGGAACAGCTCGGCGCGCAGGACGGGCAGCGGCATCGGGGCGCCCGGCACCAGCGCCGCGTAGACCGAGCCCATCAGCAGGGCCCGCAGGGTCGGGTAGTCGGTGCCGGGATGCGCCGAGCCGTGCCGGGTGACCGTGTCGCGCAGCAGCTCCGCGAGGCGCTGCTGCTCGGGGCACTGCACGAACCCCTCGGCCTGCAGGATGCCCGCCATGTGCTGGCGCATGAGCACGGGGTGGTCGACGGTGAGGCCCAGGATCGCGTCGATGGCCCGCGCCATCCGCTCCCCGCCGTCCTCCGTGCGCGGCTCGCGCTCCAGGGCCTCCTCCAGCGTGCGGTGCATCAGCCGGTGCACGGCGGACTGGAGGAGCTGGCGCTTGCCGGGGAAGTAGTACGAGACCAGGCCCCGGGCGGAACCGGCGCGGTCCGCGATGTCGCCGAGCGTGGTCGCGTCGTAGCCGCGCTCGCTGACCAGTTCGACGGCCGCCTGGAGGAGCCGTTCGCGAGAACGGCGCCGCAGTTCTTCATTGACCGCGGCGCTGCGAGGGGACATCCTGGACTCCTGCGTTGACTGGCTGACAGCCAACTATACTCAGCACGTCCGGCCCGGCGTTTCGCGCTGTGGTCCGGGTGGCGGCTGCTCTGGGTCACGCGGGGGATGGCCCAGAGCAGCCGCATGTTCCACTGACGGCTCAGCCGAGCAGGTCCAGCACGGGCCGCAGTCCGTCGGGGCGTTCGGTGACCGGGCGGTGGTCGACGAAGTGCACCGCGCAGCCCAGGTCCGCCGCGCCACCGTCCGCGCGGCGGTCGTCACCGACCATCAGCGTGTCCTGCGGGGCGACGGCGAGTGCGTCACAGGCCAGGGCGAACAGCCGGGTGTCGGGCTTCTGGACGCCGTGTTCGTACGACAGCAGGTACGTGTCCACGTACGGGTCGAGGCCGTGCTCCCGGAAGACCGGCCGCAGGTCCCAGCCGATGTTGCTGACCACACCGACGGGTACCCCGCGCTCGCGCAACGCGCCGAGCACCTCGGCGGTGTCGGGGTAGGGCCGCCAGGCGGCGGGCGTCATATGGCGGTCGTACAGCGCGTCGTGGAGCCGCGGGTCCGGCAGGGGCACCTGGCGTGAGACGCCGGTGAACGCGGCCCGGTGCGCCTCGCTGCTGCGGTCACGGACCGCCCAGAGCGCGGCGAGGTCCTCGGGCAGCGGCTCCGCGGGGTGGGCGCCGCCCGCCTGCGCGCCCACCGTCTCCAGTCGCTCGGCGGCGCGCAGCAACTCCGGCTCGGGCAGGGTGATATGGGCTTCCGTCAGGATCGCGCGGAGCCACGATTCGGTCGGTTCGATACGGAAGAGGGTTCCGGAGAAGTCGAAGAGCACACCTTTGATCGTCATGGCGCCGATCCTCCGGGCGGTGTCTTCCGTGGGTCAAGAGTGGCCTTCGGGTCAAGAGTGCCCTGTGGGCCGGGCGTTGCCCGGACCGTGCCACCGCTCGTACGACGCCACCGCGAGCACGACCAGCAGCGCCCCGAACAGCCAGCCGCCCACCACGTCCGACGCCCAGTGCACACCGAGCCACACCCGGGTCAGCCCCACACCCACGACGGAGACCACGGCCACCGCGCGCGCCGTGGACCACAGGGCGCGTCCGGCGCCGTACCGGCGAAGGAGCCACAGCAGCAGGCCGCACACCACCGTCGCCGTCAGGGCGTGCCCGGAGGGGAAGGCCGCGTAGTGCGCCGAGTCGACCGGGTCGGGCCACACCGGGCGGGGTCGGCCGACCGCGGCCTTGACGGTCTGCTGCACCAGTGTGCCGAGCGCACATGTGGCCGCCACCCACAGTGCGAGCCACCAGGCCCGGTGCCGCCACACCAGCCACCCCACGGCAACCGCACAGAGGATGCGCATGGTCGTCGGGCCCCACACCCAGTCCGTCAGGATGCGGAAGGTGTGCGTGACCCCGCGGTCGGTCACCGCCCAGCGGTGCGTGGTGCGCGCGATGTCGCCGTCCAGCGCCGTCAGCGGGTGCCAGGAGGCGGCGACCAGTGCCAGGAGCAGCAGCGACGCGGCTGCCAAGGCCGTCACGGTGAGGGCCGTGGTCCGTGGGCTTCGCCGAGTCGGCGGTGGGTCGACGCGCGCGGGATGCATACGGCGATCCTCCCCGATCCGCGAGGCCGAGGGCCACCGACTCCCCTGGTCCGGCGGGTTACCTCAGAGCCCGCAGCCCCGGGACGAACGCCACCAGGACCGGGATCGCCGGCACCAGGGCCGCGGTCGCCGTCAGCCCCAACCGGTGTACCGCCGGGAGTCGTTCGGGGGGAGCGAGGAGGCGCTGGACGCGCTGGGGCACATGGGCCTCCGGGACGGCGCCGGGGCCGAACACGCCCCGGTCCTCGTTGAGTTCGACCAGCGCGAGCGCGGTTGTGAGGCGGCCGAAGCGGCGGGAGGCCACGTCGTCGGCGGCGAGTTCGACCAGCCGGTGCATCTCGTCCCGGAACGCGGCGAACACCGGGACCTGCGGGAACCCCTGGGCGAGCGCGGCCGAGGTGTGCAGCAGCCAGTCGTGGCGGGCGCGCGCGTGGCCCTGCTCATGGGCGAGTACGGCGTCCAGTTGCTTGCCCTTGAGGCGGCGCAACGCGGCCGTGGTGATGACCAGTCGAGGGGCGGCGCCGGGCAGCCACCGGGCATCCGGACGCTCCCCCTCCAGGACCACCAGCCGGTCGCCCTCGGGCTCCTCGCCGGGCAACAGCGGGGCGCGCACGAGGAGTTCGGCCCGGTCGTGCCGACGGCGCGCCCGCGCCCGCGCGATCTCCCGGATCAGCATCGCGGCGCTCCACGCCCCGCCGCAGGCCAGCAGCACGGCGATCGTCGCGGCCCAGGGGCTCCCGGTGCTCAGCGCGTAGGCGTCCACGACCGCGTGCGGCGCGGGGGCGAACACCTGGCCCCGTACCGCCACCCAGGCGGCGGCGGCGCTCAGCGTCATCGACAGCACGCAGCACACCAGGACGGCCGCCACCACGCACTGCCACACCCACAGGGCGACCACGGGTTCCCGGTCCGGCCAGTGCGCCCGTGTGAGCAGCCGCGGAGCGAGGAGGGCGGTCAGGGCGCCGAGCAGAAGCAGTGCCGCGGGGACCATCATGGGCGAAGCCTATGAGCGGTGCGACGCGGGAGATACGCGCTGTCACGGCAAAGTGACGTTCGCCACGGACGTGTCCGGCCTTGAGACGGGCGGAAGTTGGGTAAGGCGGGCGGTGCTCAGACGGTGAGGAGCATCGCCAGCATCCCGATGGCCATGGACAGGCGGCACACGCGCGCGAGTTCGGGCCGGTCGCCCCAGTTCGCGGAGTGCGTGCCCCCGGCCACCGCCGCGGCCGGTACCAGCCGCGCCCCGGACCACAGCACGTACCCGGCGAAGTAGAGCAGGAACACCCCGGTGAGGAGCGGGAGTCCGCTGGGCCCGCCGTGTCCGTGGTGGCCGGGGGAGACGGCCATCGTCGCCGCCATGTAGATCATCGCGACCGCGCCCACCAGATGGTGCAGATGGTGGGGGCGCGCGCGGGCGGCGAACAGTGCGTGGACGGCAGCCGCGCCGAAGACCACCAGGTAGGCGATCCAGGCCCAGCGCGGCGGCGCCACCACGGCGGGGGGCACGGCCATCGCCGCCATGCCGAACCCCATCAGGGCCTCGCCCCCCGCGGCCCGGCGCTGCTCCTCGACGGTGCTGCGCATGCGCAGCAGACAGTAGGCGCCGGTCGCCGCGCACAGCGCGACGAGCAGCAGGCCGGGTGCGGCCGGTCCGTGCACCGCGCAACCTCCCCGCTCGACGGGACTCGGACGGTCCCCGGGGGCATGCCCGGCACGGACGGTGCGCACCCGAGCGCACAGGGGTACGGGGGGAGCGCGGGCCGGTCCGACGCGGGTCGCGGCGCTTCGGCCTGCCGTCTTCACCGAAACCTTTTACTAGTAAAACACCTGCTAACATTATGGAATGCCCAGTGCGACTCCCCAGACCTCCCGTGTGCGCCCGCTCCCTCTCTCCGGGCTGCTGCGCCTCGGCAGGCCTTCCGACATCTGGTACAAGCCCGCGCTGAGCGTGGTCGTCGCGGTCGCCCCGCCGAACCTGACCCTGCTCGCCCTCGGCCGCCTCGACCTGGCCGCCTACACGATGGCGGGCTCGCTCTGCGCGCTCTACGCGCACAACCGGCCGTACGCGGCCCGTGCCCGCACCCTCGCCTGGGTCGTGCTCGGCATGGTCGCCGGACTCGCCGTCGCCCTGGCCACCGCGTCGCTCACCACGGACGCCGTGGTGCTCGTGACCGTCGGCGCCCTGCTCGCGGCCGTCCAGAAGATGCTCTGCGACGCCACCCGGATCGGGCCCCCCGGCAACGTCATCTTCACCTTCATCACCTCGGCGAGCCTGTTCGTCCCGCAGACCCTCGGCCAGGTGCCCGGCCATGTCGGCCTGGCCGCCGCGGCGGGCGTCTGGTCCTGGCTCGTCGGCATGGCGCCCGGCCTCCTGCGCCCGCACGGGCCCGAGCGCCGCGCCACCGCACACGCCCTGCTCGCGACCGCCGCGTTCGCCGAGACCCGGACGGCCGCGGCCCGAGCCGGTGCCGCGGCCGTCGTGCACACCGCCTGGCAGACCCTGCTGTTCACCGGCGCCCGCTCCGCGCCCCGCCGCGCCCTCGAACGGCTCGTCGTCCGTGCCGAGGTGGCGCTCGCCGCGCCCACCGACAGCGACCCGGAGCGGCTGCGCGCCTGGGCCCGCGCCCTGCGCGGCACCGGGCCCGTCCCGGAGCCGGACGACCTCGGCGACGCCGCCGACGACCTCCTCGGCGTCGAGGCCGAACTCGACAGCCCGGCCCGCCCGCTGCACCGCAGGCTCGGCCCGCTCGCCCCCCTCGCACTGCGCACCGCACTCGGCTGCGCCCTCGCCGGGTACGTCTCCCTCGCGCTCGGCATCGGCCGCCCGTACTGGGCGCTGGTCACCGCCGCCGCGCTCTACCAGGCCAATGTCACCCTCACCTGGCGCCGCGGCGTCCAGCGCGTCGTCGGCAACCTCGTCGGCGTCCTGCTCTTCGCGGCCATCGCCCCGCTCGCCCACCTCAGCGACCTCGCCCTCATCCTGTGCGGGCTCGCCTTCAACTTCGGCGCCGAGGCGCTGATCAGCCGCAACTACTGGCTCGGCAGCGTCTGTGTGACCCCGATGGCGCTGCTCATCACCGAGTTCGGCCACTACCAGGAGCCCGGCGCGCTGATGGCCGACCGCGTCCTGGACACCCTCGTCGGGGCCCTGATCGGCTTCGTCGCCGCCATCGCCGTCACCAACCGGCGCGCCGGGGACCGTATCGAGCACGCGCTCGCCACCGTGGACAGCGCCCGGGAGCGCGCCGCCGCGGTCGTGTCCGCCGAGCGGCCCGACCCCGGTGCCCTGGAGGCCGCGCGCCGCGCCCTGGTCGCCGCCGTCGTGGATCTGCGCGCCGCCGCCGACGCCGCGGCCGGTGAGTGGTGGCTCGCCGCCCTTCCCGAGGAGCGGGTGCTGCGCGCCGAGCAGGCCGGACACCGTACGCTCGCGGCGACGATACGGCGGCAGGGACTGCACATCTCGGAGGGCGCACGGACATGACGGCAGTGAACGGACGGGCGAGCACGACGGCGAGCGGCGCGGGCGCCGGGGCCGCCGGAGGGGGCGCTGCGGCCGGACGCGGTCCCGCGGGCGACACCGTCGCCGGAGTCGTGCGGCAGTGGCAGGTCGTGCACCCCCGGATCGACACCGCCCCCATGGAGATCATCGGCCGTATCAACCGCTGTGCCGCCCTGCTCCAGCAGGCCGAGGACGCACCGCTGCGCCACGCCGGGCTCACCCGGCCCGAGTTCGACGTCCTCGGCACCCTGCGTCGTACCGGCCACGCGCTGACCCCCGGCGAGATCGCCCGGGAGACGTTCTCCTCCGGCGCCGCCGTCACCAAACGCCTCAAGCAGCTCGGCGAGCGCGGCCTGATCGAACGGCACGGCGACACCCGCGACCGCCGGGTCACCCACGTCCATCTCACGGACGCGGGCCGCGACCTCGTCGACCGTGTCCTGCCCGAACAGCTCTCCTACGAGCGGACCGCCCTGTCCGGCCTCGACGACGACGCGCAACGGGGCCTCGCCACCGCCCTCGGCGAGCTGCTGGTCCAGTTGGAGGGCCGCCTCGGGGCGCCGCGCGGCTGACCGCCCCCCGCGCCGCCCACTCCGTGGACCGTTCGAACGCGGCGCGGCCGGACGATTACCCTCGTGGCTGCCCCAGCCGCGCCATCGCATCGGAGAAGCCGCCCATGGACCGTCTCACCAGCGCCGTCAGCACCGCGGACGCCCCCACCGACGTGTTGTTCCGTGACGCCGTCGAGGCCGACGCCGACGCGCTGGTCGCGCTGATCGACTCGGCGTACCGCGGCGACTCCAGCCGGGTCGGCTGGACCACCGAGGCGGATCTCCTCCAGGGGCCGCGGACCGACGCCGAGGGGGTGCGCGAGGTCATGCGGACGCCCGGCAGCAGACTGCTCGCCGTCGAGCGCGACGGCGCGATCATCGCCTGCTGCCAGCTCGAACACCGCGGTGCGCACGCCTACTTCGGCATGTTCGCGGTCAGCCCCGGTCTGCAGGGCGCGGGGCTCGGCAAGGCGGTCCTCGCCGAGGCGGAGCGGACGGCCCGTGCGGCCTGGGGCGTCCGTGAGATGCACATGACCGTGATCTCCCTGCGCCTCGACCTGATCGCCTGGTACGAGCGGCGCGGCTACCGCCGTACGGGACGGATGAGCCCCTTCCCCTACGGCGAGGAGCGCTTCGGGATCCCGCAGCGCGCCGACCTTCAGTTCGAACTGCTGGTCAAGCCGTTGGTCTGACGGCCCGCGCCGGGGCCCGGTACGCGGCTCACGCGGTGAAGCGGCCGGTGCGCTTGATCTCCGGGTGGTCCGTGGTCGCGCCGTCCAGCGCCAGGGCGCGCACGAGCCGCAGATGGTCCTGGGTGTTCACCACCCAGCCGATGATCCTCAGATCCGCCTTGCGCGCATGCTCGACCACTTCCAGGGTCAGCCGGCGGATGTTGAGGCAGACGGTCGCGGCACCGGCCGTCACGGCGCGCTCCACGATGTCGGTGCCGTAACGGCTGCCGATCAGCGCCGTGCGCACACCGGGCACGAGCCGGGCGATCTCCGCGATCGCCTCGTCGTGGAACGAGGACACCTCGACCCGGGCGACCAGGTCCCGGCGCAGCATCACCTCGGCCAGCGCCCGCGCCGCGGCCACGTCCTTGATCTCCGCCTGGAGCGGCGCCCGCACCGTGTCCAGGACCTCTTCGAAGACGGGGACCCGCTCCCCGCGGCCCGCGTCGAGCGCGCGCAGCTCGGCGAGGGTCTTCCCGGCGATCGGGCCGGTGCCGTCGGTCGTACGGTCCACCTCCGTGTCGTGCATGACCACGAGCGCGCCGTCCTTGCTCAGATGCAGATCGAGTTCGATCACATCGAGGCCCGCGCGCTCGGCGGCGATGAAGGACCGGAGGGTGTTCTCGGGCTCGACACCCATGACTCCGCGGTGACCGATGGTGAGGAAGTTCAAGGTTCAGCTCGCTTCCGTCGGCGACGACTCGGCTTGCGTGCACGGCGTTCCCCTACCCGCGGCACGGCCGCAGCCTAACGGCCCGGCCCCGCGTGAGAACCGTCCTCGCACGGCCCGAGGGGTGAGCGGACGGTGTGATTCCGGGCCGTGGGACCGGCGGTGGATCACCCCTGGGTGGGCGCGCCACACCACCGTTGACCTCACGCACCGCTGCTCTGACGGCACCTCCTGTGATGCATGACAGGAAGATGAACGGCGAGGTGGGGGCACGGCAGGATAATTTCCTGATCGTCCTCTTGCTGGGAGAAACCCTGTATGCATACGGTGTCTTAACGCGAGGTTCTCCCGTGGAGGATGGATTATGACGGAAATTCTTGTGCAGGCGGGTTCCGAAGGACAGGTTCCTTCACCTGAGAGGGTGGTCGACCATCCGGCCTGGCCCGTGCTCAAGGATGCCGTGGAGCGGATCCGGCCCTGGCAGTCCAAGGACGGTTCCATCGACTTCGACGCGGAGGGCGCGCCGGAGCGCGCGGAGGCCGACCTCGCCGTGAGCCAGGTGGCGCGGGCCGTGGAGGAGCTCTCCCCGCTGCTGCCGCACGACGCCGCGTACCACGAGGCGCTCGTGAAGGACCTGCGCCGCTGGGCCGACGAGGGCTTCAAGGTGCCCGACTTCCTGGACGCGCTGCTGGCCTTCCAGCCCGCCGCGCACCGCGAGGACGGCAGGCAGCACCTGGTCGTCTTCCCGATGTACACGCAGAACGGCAACCTCGACCGCAACCTCGAAGCGGTCGTCCTGCGCATGGTCTGGCCCGAGTGGCTCGCCGAGCTGGAGGCCACCCGCTACGACAACCCGCTGTTCTGCGGCATCACGTTCGAGGACTTCACCGGCGGCTACGACACCAACTCGGCCGTCCTGTTCCCCGAGACCGTCGCCGTGCGCGAGGCCCCCGAGAGCTTCAGCTGGGGTGCCATCTTCTGCGACCGCGAGGCCGCCCGCTTCCGCCGGGTCACCGCCGCCGCCGTCGACATCCTGGGCCTCGAACTGCCCGAGGACATCGCCGCGATGGTGCACGACCAGAAGCGCTGCCAGCAGGCCTTCGTCCTGTGGGACATGATCCACGACCGCACCCACAGCCATGGCGACCTGCCGTTCGACCCCTTCATGATCAAGCAGCGCCAGCCGTTCTGGATGTACGGCCTGGAGGAGCTGCGCTGCGACCTCACCTCCTTCAAGGAGGCCGTGCGGCTCGAGGCCGACGGCTTCCCGCAGGGCCGCGATGTGCAGTACGCGGTGCTCTTCGACCGGATGTTCCGCTTCCCGGTCACCGGCGAGCGCGTGCGCAACTACGACGGTCTCGGCGGCCAGCTCCTCTTCGCCTACCTGCACCAGCACGACGTCGTCCGCTGGACCGACAACAAGCTGCACATCGACTGGCAGCGCGCCCCCGAGATCACCAACCAGCTCTGCGCCGAGATAGAGAAGCTGTACCGGGACGGCATCGACCGCCCCAAGCTCGTGCACTGGTTCAAGGCGTACGAGCTGGTCTCCACCTACCTCGCCCCGCACCCGGCCTCCCGCTGGGCCAAGGGCCCGGACGCCCTGGACCTCACGCTGCCGCCGCGTAAGCTCGTCGACGACGTGCTGGTGGACGAGTTTCCGCTGAGCATGTTCTACGAGGCGCTCTCCAAGAAGATCAAGAAGGTGATCGCCTCGACCAAGGGCATCACCGCGGAGACCCCCGAGCAGGTCGCCGCATGAGCGTCGACGCTGTAGGTACGGGTGAGGCAGCGCAGGCTGCTCAGGAGGCGAGGATCATGCACAACGGGAACGGTCCGCTCAGCGGCGCGGTGATCGCGGTGGCCGGGGCCGGCGGGCCCGCGGGCAGGGCGACGCTGATGCGGCTCGCCGAGGCCGGGGCGACCGTCGTCGGGTCGGACAACAACCCCGAGCGGCTCGCGGAGGCCGTGGACGCCGCCTCGTACGCGCACGGCGGCGCCAGTGTCGTGGGGGAGACGGTCGACCTGCTCGACCTGCAGTCGACCCGCGACTGGGCCGACCACATCGAGAAGGAGTACGGCCGCGTCGACGGCCTCGTCCACCTCGTCGGCGGCTGGCGCGGCGGCAAGGCCTTCACGCGCAGCGGCATCGAGGACTGGGACCTGCTGGAGAAGCTCCTCATCCGCACCGTGCAGCACACCTCGCTGGCGTTCTACGACGGGCTCCAGCGCAGTGACCGCGGCCGGTACGTGCTGATCAGCGCGGCCGGGGCGTCCCAGCCGACCGCCGGGAACGCGGCCTACTCCGCCGCGAAGGCCGCCTCCGAGGCCTGGACGCTGGCCATGGCGGACGGCTTCCGCAAGACGGCCGACGAGAGCGGCTTGACGTCCGCGGCTACGATCCTGATCGTCAAGGCGTTGGTGCACGACGCGATGCGCGCCGAGCGCCCCAACGCGAAGTTCGCGGGCTTCACCGACGTCAACGATCTGGCCGAGGCCGTCGCCGGAGTATGGGACAAGCCCGCCGCGGAAGTGAACGGAAACCGTCTGTGGCTGACCGAGAAGCCGTGAACCGTCCCCGGACCGACGCGCGTCGTCACCACGACCCGCAGGTCCGCGGTTTCGCCAGCGACAACTACGCCGGGGCCCACCCGGAAGTGATGGCCGCCCTGGCGCTGGCCAACTTCGGCCATCAGGTCGCGTACGGCGAGGACGCGTACACGGAGAACCTCCAGGCGATCATCCGCGGCCACTTCGGTGCCTCGGCGGAGGCGTTCCCGGTCTTCAACGGCACCGGCGCGAACGTCATCGCGCTCCAGGCGGTCACCGACCGCTGGGGCGCGGTGATCTGCGCCGAGTCCGCGCACATCAACGTGGACGAGGGCGGCGCCCCCGAGCGGATGGGCGGCCTCAAGCTGCTCACCGTGCCCACCCCCGACGGCAAGCTCACCCCCGAGCTGATCGACCGCCAGGCCTGGGGCTGGGAGGACGAGCACCGCGCGATGCCGCAGGTCGTCTCGATCACCCAGAGCACCGAACTGGGCACGCTCTACACTCCCGACGAGATCCGCGCGATCTGCGAGCACGCCCACGCGCGCGGGATGCGGGTGCATCTGGACGGCTCCCGCATAGCCAACGCCGCCGCGTCCCTGAACGTACCGATGCGGACGTTCACCAACGCGGTCGGCGTCGACATCCTCTCCCTGGGAGGGACGAAGAACGGCGCGCTGTTCGGCGAGGCGGTCGTCGTCCTCAACCACGACGTCGTCAGCCATATGAAGCATCTGCGCAAGCTGTCCATGCAGCTCGCCTCCAAGATGCGCTTCGTGTCGGTGCAGTTGGAGGCCCTGCTCGCCAAGGACCTGTGGCTGCGCAACGCCCGCCACGCCAACGAGATGGCGCAGCGCCTGGCGGAAGGCGTGCGCGCGGTCCACGGCGTCGAGATCCTCTACCCGGTGCAGTCCAACGCCGTCTTCGCGCGCCTGCCGCACGAGGTGACCGAGCGCTTGCAGAAGCGCTTCCGGTTCTACTTCTGGGACGAGGCCGCGGGCGACGTCCGCTGGATGTGCGCCTTCGACACGACCGAGGACGACGTGGACCGGTTCGTGGCGGCGCTCAAGGAGGAGATGGCGCGCTACACGCCCTGACCGGGCGGTAGGAGCCGAACGCGTACGCGGCCGGTCAGCAGTCCGTCGACTGCTGACCGGCCGCGTATCGGCGTGTCCGGGGGCGTTCCGTCAGTGTGCGCCGGCCGTGCGGAGCTGCTCCGGGGTGGGGGCCGTGCCGCCGAGGTGGGCGGGCATCCACCAACTGTCCTCCGGGCCCTTGGGGCGGCCGGGGTAGGCGCGCTGCGCGGTCTCCAGCAACTCCTGGACGCGCTCGCGCAGTTGACGGGTGAGCGCGCCCGCGTACGTGTCGCGCGGGGCCTCCATCGCCTCGCCGACCCGGATGGTGATCGGGGTGTGGCTGCGCTTGAAGTTGCGCGGGTGCCCCTTCGTCCACAGCCGCTGCGTGCCCCACACCGCCATCGGGACCAGCGGGACGCCCGCCTCCTGGGCCAGGCGCGCGGCACCCGACTTGAAGCCCTTGAGGGTGAACGACTGCGAGATGGTGGCCTCGGGGAAGACGCCGATGACCTCGCCGGACTTCAGTGAGTCCAGCGCGTGCGCGTACGCGGCCTCGCCCTGCTTGCGGTCCACCGGGATGTGCTTCATGGCGCGCATCAGCGGGCCGGAGATCCGGTGCCGGAAGACGGACTCCTTGGCCATGAAGCGCACCAGACGCTTCTGCGGCAGCGCCGCCAGGCCGTTGAAGATGAAGTCCAGATAGCTGATGTGATTGCTCACCACCACCGCGCCGCCGGACCGCGGGATGTTCTCCGAGCCCTGGCAGTCGATCTTCAGGTCCCATGCCTTGAACATCGTGAGGGCAAGGCCGACAACAGGACGATAGACGAGCTCAGCCATGGACGGGACGGACCCTTCTCTCTGCCTGGGAAGGGGCTCCCGGCGAAAGTTACGCAGCCGTAGGTTTACGGCACGTTGCCGATCGTGCCCCAAGAACGCGTGCGGGGCCAGTCCTGATGCCGCTGAACAGCGAGATCCTCGTCACGTCAGCCGTATGGACCACCGCGGCCCCCGCTCCGAGGTGCGGGAATGTCCCCGGCCCCGTGGACGCTGGAGGAGGACGCGGGGTTGCGCTCGTGCCGACGAGCATGTACGGAGCCGGGTACCGGCGAGAGAGAGCGGGAGAGCGGACGTGGGTGGAGCGGACGACGGCGGGCGGCTCGGTGCGGGCGAGTTGGGGCAGGGACTCGGCGGACGGGCCACCCTCGTGCAGTTCTCGAGCGCCTTCTGCGCCCCCTGCCGCGCGACGCGGCGGATCCTCGCCGAGGTGGCGGCCATGGTGCCCGGCGTCGCCCATGTCGAGATCGACGCCGAGCAGCGGCTCGAACTCGTGCGCGCCCTCGGCATCCTGAAGACACCGACCGTCCTCGTCCTCGACGCCGAGGGGCGGATCGTGCGCCGCGCGACCGGACAGCCGCGCAAGGCGGACGTGATCGCCGCGCTCGGCGCGGCCGTCTGACGTCCCATCGGCCCAGGTGGGTGACGTACGAGGCGGCCCTGCGGCGGCGGGTGAGACATCTCCCAGATCCCGGGGCGCACTTGACTCTGCGCCCCAGCTATCGTCAGCTTGACCCTATGCCCCCGGAATTCCTTCTCCCCGAGCGTGTCCACGTGGTCCCGGCCCGCACCGCGAGTGGGCGCGCCGTCCGGGCTGAATGAGCAGCCACGGATCCTCCCCCCTCCGCGGGGTCCCCCACGTCGTCTCTCGCAGAAGGACAACTCCATGACGGCCACGCCCGACCTCGGCACCCCCCGGCTCGCCTCCCCGGACCTGTTGCGCTCCGTCTTCCGCCGACACGCGGCGGGAGTCGCCGTGATCACGGCCCAGTTGGGCGGCAGCCCGGTCGGCTTCACCGCCACCTCCGTCGCCTCCGTCTCCGCCGAGCCCGCGCTCGTCTCGTTCGGCATCGGGACCGGCGGCTCCAGTTGGCCCGTCATCTCCGAGGCCCGCCATGTCGGGGTGCACATACTCGGCGAGCACCAGGAAGCCCTGGCCCGTACGTTCGCGAGGAGCGGCGCGGACCGCTTCGGGCCGCCCACGGGCTGGCGCGAGGGGCCGGAGGGTGTGCCCGTACTGGACGGCGTCCTCGCCTGGCTCGTCTGCCGTGTGGTGGCGCGGGTGCCCGCCGGGGACCATCGCATCGTCGTGGGCGAGGTCGTGGCCGGTGACCCTTCGGGTGAGGGGCGCCCGCTTGTCTACCATCAGGGGCACTTCAACGGTCTTCGCGACTGACCCTACTGGCCGGTTACACAGCGTTGCCAAGGTCACAGTGCAAAGCGCTTGCTTAGCGGGCGCTCGCTGGGTGTACTACTGACGAGTAATATCTCGTTCGGAGCGCGGGGTCGCCCCGATCGGGATCGGCCGCTTCAGGCGCCTATGCTGCCTGCAAGAAGGCAGCCCAGAACTGACGATGCAGTAGGAGAGCCGGCGTGAGCTTGAGGATCGTTGTCACTGTGAAGTACGTGCCCGACGCCACTGGCGACCGGCACTTCGCCGATGACCTGACCGTGGACCGCGACGACGTGGACGGTCTCCTCTCCGAACTCGACGAGTACGCGGTCGAGCAGGCGCTTCAGATCGCCGAGGAGGCGGACGACGCCGAGGTCACCGTGTTGACCGTGGGCCCGGAGGACGCCAAGGACGCGCTGCGCAAGGCGCTGTCCATGGGTGCCGACAAGGCGATCCACGTGGAGGACGACGACCTGCACGGCACGGACGCCATGGGCACCTCGCTGGTGCTGGCCAAGGCGATCGAGAAGGCCGGCTACGACCTGGTGATCTCCGGTATGGCCTCCACCGACGGTGCCGCCGGTGTCGTCCCGGCGCTGCTGGCCGAGCGCCTGGGCGTCCCGCAGGTCACCCTGCTGTCCGAGGTCGCGGTCGAGGACGGCGTCGTCACGGGCCGCCGCGACGGCGACACGGCCTCCGAGCAGCTTCAGGCGCAGCTCCCGGCCGTGGTGTCGGTGACCGACCAGTCGGGCGAGGCGCGTTACCCGTCCTTCAAGGGCATCATGGCGGCCAAGAAGAAGCCGGTTCAGGCCTGGGACCTGTCGGACCTCGACATCGAGGCCGAGGAGGTCGGCCTGGAGGGTGCCTGGACGAAGGTCGAGTCCGCGACCGAGCGTCCGGCGCGCACCGCGGGCACGATCGTCAAGGACGAGGGCGAGGGCGGCAAGCAGCTCGCTGAGTTCCTCGCGAGCCAGAAGTTCATCTAAGGCTCACCCCCCTTATCGCCCCTCAGACTTCGCAATCCGCAAGGAGATCCATTCCCATGGCTGAAGTTCTCGTCTACGTCGACCACGTGGACGGTGCCGTCCGCAAGCCCACCCTGGAGCTGCTGACCCTGGCCCGCCGCATCGGCGAGCCCGTCGCCGTCGCCCTCGGCGCGGGCGCGGAGAACACCGCGTCCACGCTGGCCGAGCACGGCGCCACGCGCGTCCTCACGCACGACGCCGCCGAGTACGCCGACTACCTGGTCGTCCCGAAGGTGGACGCGCTCCAGGCCGCCCACGAGGCCGTCTCCCCGGCCGCCGTCCTCGTCTCGTCCTCCGCCGAGGGCAAGGAGATCGCGGCCCGGCTGGCGCTGCGCATCGGCTCGGGCATCATCACCGACGCCGTCGACCTGGAGGCCGGTGCCGAGGGTCCGGTGGCCACCCAGTCGGTGTTCGCCGCCTCGTTCAGCACCAAGTCCCGTGTGTCCAAGGGCACTCCGGTCATCACGGTCAAGCCGAACTCCGCCGCGGTCGAGGCCGCCCCGGCTGCCGGTGCGGTCGAGGCCCTGGCGGTGTCCTTCTCCGCCCAGGCCACCGGCACCAAGGTCACCGCCCGTACGCCGCGCGAGTCGACGGGCCGTCCGGACCTGACCGAGGCCGCGATCGTCGTCTCCGGTGGCCGTGGTGTCAACGGCGCGGAGAACTTCTCGATCATCGAGGCGCTGGCCGACTCCCTGGGTGCCGCGGTGGGCGCGTCGCGTGCCGCCGTGGACGCGGGCTGGTACCCGCACACCAACCAGGTCGGCCAGACCGGCAAGAGCGTGTCGCCGCAGCTCTACATCGCCTCCGGTATCTCGGGCGCGATCCAGCACCGCGCCGGTATGCAGACCTCGAAGACGATCGTCGCGATCAACAAGGACGCCGAGGCGCCCATCTTCGAGCTGGTCGACTACGGCGTCGTGGGTGACCTGTTCGAGGTCGTCCCGCAGCTCACCGAGGAGATCAAGTCCCGCAAGGGCTGAGCCACTTCATGAGCGGCAGCCCCCGTGACCGCCTCGGCGGCCCCGGGGGCTGCGCTCTGTTGTGGGCCGGGCGCCTTTCGGACACGGCTTCACCGTACGGTCGTTGACCGGCCGCGGGGCCCGCGGATAGCGTCGCTCGACACGTTCTTGATTCCGGTCGGCGGAAGACGGAGGCCGTGCGATGGGGCGAACGAGGGTGGCCACGAGTCTCGCGGGTGCCGTCAGCGAGGAGATCGGCGCCTTCCTGGCCCCGGTCGACGCCGCGTTGGCACGCCACTACCCCGGCGACCCCGGCACCCGTCAGCCCGTCCACACGGTCTACGTCCCCGGTGACACCTTCGCCGCCGACACCGTCCGCGCCTGGGGCGAGCGGGCCCTCGCCGCCCTCGACGAACACGCCCCGGACGCCGCCTCGTTCGCCGCCGTCCTCGGCCTCGCGGACGATCTCGCCGGGCCCGTGTACGAGCGCGTGCGCGCGAAACTGGCGCGCGAACCGATCGAAGACCTGCGCGTCGACTTCGAGGACAGCTACGGATCGCGCCCGGACGCCGAGGAGGACGAGCATGCCGCCCGCGCCGCCCGGCTGATCGCGCAGACCCGCGCCGAGGGCGGGACCACCGCCCCGTACGTGGGCATCCGGATGAAGTGCATGGAGGCGCCCGTACGGCGGCGGGGCATCCGTACGCTCGACGTCTTCCTGACCGGCCTGATGACGGCGGGCGGTCTGCCGGACGGGCTCGTGCTCACGCTGCCGAAGGTGACGTATCCCGAGCAAGTCGCCGCCATGGCACGGCTGTTGGGGGAGTTCGAGCAGGTGCACGGACTCGCGCCGGGGCGGCTCGGGTTCGAGATCCAGATCGAGACCAGTCAGGCCGTCCTCGCGGCCGACGGCACCGCGACCGTCGCCCGGCTGATCCGCGCCGCCGAGGACCGCGCCACCGGGCTCCACTACGGCACCTTCGACTACAGCGCCTGCCTCGGCGTGTCCGCCGCCTACCAGGCCAGTGACCATCCGGCCGCCGACCACGCCAAGGCGATCATGCAGGTCGCCGCGGCGGGCACCGGAGTACGCGTCAGCGACGGCTCCACCAACGTCCTGCCGACCGGCCCCAGGGAGCGGGTCCACGACGCCTGGCGGCTGCACCACCGGCTCACCCGCCGCGCGCTCGCCCGCGCCTATTACCAGGGGTGGGACATGCACCCCGGCCATCTCCCGACCCGGTACGCGGCCGTCTTCGCCTTCTACCGCGAGGGGTACGAGCAGGCCGCGGCCCGCCTCGCCCGCTACGTACGCCGAGTCGGCGGCGACGTCATGGACGAACCGGCGACCGCCCAGGCCCTCGGCGGCTATCTGCTGCGGGGCCTGGACTGCGGCGCCCTCGACGACGCGGAGGTCACCGAGGCGAGCGGGCTGAGCCGGGCCGAGCTGGAGGCGTTCGCGACACCGCGTAGGGGCGCTGCGGACCGCCTTACGACGGCGGCAGTTCGCCCGAGCCACGGGTGATCAGCCGCGTCGGCAGCTCGATGCGCTCCGGGGTGAGCAAGGAGCCGTCGAGTTGGCCGAAGAGACGCTCGGCGGCCGTGCGGCCGAGCGCGGCGGCGTCCTGGGCGACCACCGTGACACCGGGATCGAGCAGATCCGCCAGCTCGAAGTCGTCGAAGCCGACGAGGGCGACGGAGCGGCCACGCCCGGCGAGGACCCGGACGACGGTGACCGTCACCCGGTTGTTGCCCGCGAAGATCGCCGTCACGGGCGCGGGACCCGCGAGCATCTCCTCGGCGGCCCGCCGCACCCGCTCGGGGTCGGTGACCCCGAGGGACATCCAGGAGTCCTCGACCGGTATGCCCGCGTCCGCCATGGCGGCCCGGTAGCCGCGCAGCCGTTCGGCCGCGGTGTGGATGCGCGGCATGTCCCCGATGAAGCCGATCCGTCGGTGGCCGTGTGCGAGCAGATGCGCGACCCCGTCGCGGGCGCCGCCGAAGCTGTCGGACAGCACCGCGTCGGCGTCGATCTTCCCGGCCGGGCGGTCCACGAACACCGTGGCGACCCCGGCCCTCATCTCGGGCTCCAGATAGCGGTGGTCGTCACCGGCCGGGATGACGACCAGACCGTCCACACGGCGCGCGCACAGTGCCAGCGCCAGTTCCTGCTCGCGCTCCGGGTCCTCCGCGCTGGAACCGTTGATGAGCAGGGCGCCGTGGGCGCGGGCGACCTCCTCGACCGCGCGGCTCAGCGGCCCGTAGAACGGGTCCGCGAGGTCCTCCAGGACCAGGCCGATGCTCGCGGTACGGCCCTTGCGCAGCACGCGCGCGCTGTCGTTGCGGCGGAAGCCCAGGGCCTCGATGGCCTCCTGGACCCGGCGTTCGGTGTCCGGGGTGACCCCGGGCTCACCGTTGACCACGCGCGAGACCGTCTTCAGTCCGACACCGGCCCGTGCCGCCACGTCCTTCATGGTCGGACGGCTGCCGTAGCGGGTTCCGGTGCCGGTTCCGGAGAGACGGTCTGGTCGCGGGGCTGTCTCGGGCACGATGCGCTGTCCTGTCCGGTCGTCCATGGAGAGGTGACGCTCCATGAGGTCCTATGAGGCTGTGGGGCCTTGTGGTGTCTGACTGTGTGGCGTGCGGCTATGGGGGATCGGTACGGCTGTGTGGCGAGGGGCTGTGTGGCGTGAGGCTGTGTGGGACTGTGTGGCGTCGAGCATAGAGCCTGGACAACGTTGTCAGAGCGGGGGAAACTGTCCTCCGCGAATCTGCGGCTCACGCCCTTGGGGAGATCTGACACTGATGCACACCGACCTAGTGCCGCTAGTGGCCGCCCTCGACATCGGCGGCACCAAGATCGCCGGAGCGTTGGTCGACGGCCACGGCCGGATCCTGCTGCGCGCCCAGCGCGCGACGCCCGCGCGCGAGCCCGGCGACACCGTGATGGACGCCGTCGCGGACGTCCTGACGGAGTTGGCCGCCTCCCCGCTCTGGCGCGGCGTGCGTGCCGTCGGCATCGGCAGCGCCGGACCGGTGGACGCCTCCACGGGCTCGGTGAGCCCGGTCAACATACCGGGCTGGCGGGCGTACCCCCTGGTGGAGCGGGTCCGGGCCGCGACGAACGGTCTGCCGGTCGAGCTGATCGGCGACGGCGTGGCCATCACGGCCGCCGAACACTGGCAGGGCGCCGCCCGCGGCCACGACAACGCGCTGTGCATGGTGGTGTCGACCGGTGTCGGCGGCGGTCTGGTGCTGGGCGGACGGCTGCATCCGGGCCCGACGGGCAACGCGGGCCACATCGGGCACATCAGCGTCGACCTGGACGGCGCCCCGTGCCCGTGCGGCTCGCGCGGTTGTGTGGAGCGCATCGCGAGCGGGCCGAACATCGCACGCCGCGCCCTGGAGGGCGGCTGGCGACCGGGCCCCGACGGCGACACCTCCGCCGCGGCGGTGGCCGCCGCCGCCCGCGAAGGACATCCGGTGGCCGTGGCCTCCTTCGAGCGGGCCGCGCGGGCGCTGGCCGCGGGCATCGCGGCGACGGCGACCCTCGTCGAGATCGACATCGCGGTCATCGGCGGGGGCGTGGGCAAGGCCGGTGACGTCCTGTTCACCCCGCTGCGCGCGGCCCTGGCCGAGTACGCCACGCTGTCCTTCGTCCAGCGCCTGACCGTGGCCCCGGCGCTGATGGGCACGGACGCGGGCCTGGTCGGCGCGGCGGCAGCGGCGCTCACGGCCACGCCCCCGCGGCCGAACGCGACGGCGGCCGGAGTCTGACAAGAGGGGTGTCTGACAACAGGCCGGTGGGCCAGGGCTGTTCGGACACCCCGGCCACCGGCCACCCCATGCGACCGTGCCCCGGTCAAGGCCTCATGCGTCAACGCCTCGTGCGTCAACGCCTCATGTGTGACGGCCTCATACGTCCAGGCCTCATACGTTCAAGCCTCATGCTCCGCACGTCAGCTTCGCGTCCGCCCAGTCCGCGTGGTCGGAGTCGATGCCGTCGCCGCCGTCGGTGACGACGAGATGGACCACCTGAGCGCCGGTCACATCGGCGGTGAGCTGCTGTGCGGGCATCCCGTCGGTCAGCACCCCGGTGGCGGCGGCCGTCGTGTCGTCCGCCCGGATCGCGAAGGCGACCGTCCCCGCGCCGCCCTTCTCGTCGTCCACGCCGACCCGCGCCGAGACCGTGCGGCACAGCCCGCCCGTGTAGAACGCGACGTCGCTCTCGGCGTGGACCCCGAGCCCCTTGGCGTACACGGTCCCGCCGATGGTGATCGGATGACCGTCACCCGCGGCGCTCTCGCCGTTGCTGGTGTCGCGCTCCACGGGACCGTAGCCGTTGACCGTCGAGATCCACGGCAAGTCGCCGAGGTACGAGACCCCGTCGGGCGGCGGCGCGACCACCGTCGCCGTGACCGGTACCTCGCTGCTCGCCCGTACGCCGTTCGGCGCGCGGTAGTCCGTCCTCAGCGTCAGGTCGTACGACCCCGTCGCCGTGCCCTCGGGCACGGTCACCCGCCAGGTCGTCCGCAGCGTGTGTCCCGTCGGCAGCGCGCCCGCGGTCGTCGGGGACGTGGGCCGCACTGTCCATCCCGAGGGCCCGGCCAGGGACACGGACACCCGCTCGGCCGGGGTGCGGCCGAGGTCCGTCACCGCCGAGGTGAAGTCGGCCGTCCGGCCCGCCTCGGTGAACGGGCTGCCGTCCAGGCGCAGTTCGACGGCGGGCGGGTGCTCGGCCCACTTCCGGTCGGCCGTGACGCGGACGAGGAGCGTGCTGTGCGCGGGCACCGTCGCCGAGATCGTGCCCGCGGTGTTGGCGGTCGTGTGCCGCCACAGGTCGCGCAGGGTGTACGCGCTCGCCCGCGGCAGGCCGACCGCCGTCGCCGTCGTACTGATCCGCTGGGCGGTGTTCGTCTCGTTGAACAGGGCCACGGCACGGCTGCCGTCCGCCATCTCCTTGGCGACCGCCCAGCGCCCGCCCTCGGACGAGACCACCGCGCCCTGCTTGCCGAGCGGGTCCTGGTCGACGGCGATGACCTCCTTGTTGCCGAGGATGTCGAAGGTCGCCGGGGAGGCCGTACGCAGATCGGAGCCGATGAGCAGCGGCGCGGCCATCACCGACCACAGGGAGAAGTGGGTGCGGTACTCGGTGTCCGTCATACCGCCGTTGCCGACCTCCAGCATGTCGGGGTCGTTCCAGTGCCCGGGACCCGCGTACGGCGCGAGCGGAAGGTTCTGCTTGAGGATCGACAGCATCGAGCCCCAACTGTCGCTGATGTCACCCGTGGTGCGCCACGACTGCCCGAGGTCGGGGGCCCATTCCCAGGGCTTGTTCGCGCCCCACTCGCAGATGCTGTAGACGATGGGCCGACCGGTCGCCTTCAGGGCGTCGCGCATCGTCGTGTAGCGCTGCTTGGCGTCCACGCCTTGGTTGTTGCAGTTGTCGTACTTGAGGTAGTCCACGCCCCAGTCGGCGAACTGCCGCGCGTCGCTGTACTCATGGCCGAGCGCGCCGGGGAACCCCGCGGGGTTGCAGGTCTTGGTGCCCGCGCTGGTGTAGATACCGAGCTTGAGCCCCTTGGCGTGGACGTAGTCCGCAACTGCCTTGATCCCGTGGGGGAAACGGGCCGGGTCGGGGACGAGCTTGCCGTCCGCGTCCCGCGTCGGCAGGGCCCAGCAGTCGTCGAGGTTGACGTACTGGTACCCGGCGTCCTTGAGCCCCTTCGCCACGAACAGATCCGCGATTCCTTCGACCATCGACTCGTCGAACTCCGCACGGCACTGCGTGGAGTTCCAGTTGTTGAAGCCCATCGGCGGGGTGAGAGCGAGTCTGTCGGCCTGTGCGGGCGCCGCCGCCGGGGTCGTACGCGGGCCGGCCAGGGCCGGTGTGGCGAGTCCGGCCGTGCCCAACAGCCCTGCGGTGAGCGCTCCGATCACTCTTCGACGGATGGTGCGGGTGAGAAGGTGACGCATCATGACGTTCCTCCGTACTCGCGACAGAAGGGATGTCTTCCAGCTCGCATCAGCGTGCGCGTTTACGGTAGGCCGTGTTGGACTGTGTTGGAAGGGATGTGGGTAACAGTTGATCGGTATCTCGTCAGAACCCTTGACGACGCCCCTACAGGGGGGTGAGATCCAAGCCTTGCGTTCGGTTGTGTTGAGTGGCATTCCGAGGAGAGCGACATGGCACAGTCATCGTTGGAGGGACCCACGTCGTCCGGGAGCCCGACCGGACATCGGATGTCCCGGCGAACTCTCTTACGGAGCACGGCCGTCGGCGTCGGTGCCGTCACCCTGCCGACCCTGCTGGCCGCCTGCGGAAGCGGACCGGGCGGCGACAAGAACGAAGTCACCGTGGGGTCCAACGCCTCGGACGCGGTGCCCAAGACGGCGTTCCAGGCCGCCTTCGACGCCTATGAGAAGGAGTCGGGCAAGAAGGTCAAGGTCAACACCAAGGACCACAACGACTTCCAGGAGAACATCAACCGCTATCTCCAGGGAACGCCCGACGACGTCTTCATGTGGTTCGCCGGATACCGCATGCAGTACTTCGCCGAGAAGGGACTGCTCACCGACATCAGCGACGTGTGGCAGGGCTTCACCGGATTCTCCGACGCCCTCAAGGCCCAGTCCACGCACGCGGGCAAGCAGTACTTCGTGCCGTACTACTACTACCCCTGGGCCGTCTTCCACCGGAAGAGCCTCTTCGTGAGCAAGGGCTACCAACAGCCCAAGAACTGGGACCAGTTCATAGCCCTGGCCAAGCAGATGTCCAAGGACGGGACACCGGTCGCCTTCAGTGACAAGGACGGCTGGCCCGCCATGGGCACCTTCGACTACATCGACATGAGGCTGAACGGATACGACTTCCACAAGTCCCTGATGGCGGGCAAGGAAGCGTGGACCGACCCGAAGGTGCGCAACGTCTTCGACACCTGGCGCGAACTCATGCCGTACTACCAGAAGGGCGCTCTCGGCCGCACCTGGGAGGAGGCCGGGCAGAGCCTCCAGCAGCGCAAGACCGGCATGGCCGTCTTCGGAATGCCGCACCCCGGCAGCCAGTTCCCGGAGAACGAACGGGACGACATCGACTTCTTCGCCTTTCCCGAGATCGACCCGCAGCACGGACAGGGCGCCGTCGAGGCACCTATCGACGGGTTCCTGATCGCCCGCAAGTCGAAGAACATGTCCGGCGCCAAGAACCTGCTGACCTGGCTCGGCAAGCCCAAGGCCGAGGACGTCTACCTCCGGCACGACCCCAACAACGTGGCCGTGAACTCCGGTGCGGACACCTCCGGTTACAGCGCCCTTCAGAAGAAGTCCGCTGAACTCGTCGCCGGTGCCCAGCAGATCTCGCAGTTCCTGGACCGCGACACCCGGCCCGACTTCGCCTCCACCGTGATGATCCAGGCGATCCAGGAGTTCATCGGGAACCCGAAGGACGTCGACGGGCTGTGCAACAAGATCGAACGACAGAAGAAGACCCT
The DNA here is from genome assembly GCF_055583785.1 of Streptomyces sp. NPDC104371. Classification (NCBI taxonomy): domain Bacteria; kingdom Bacillati; phylum Actinomycetota; class Actinomycetes; order Kitasatosporales; family Streptomycetaceae; genus Streptomyces; species Streptomyces sp. NPDC104371. The sequence continues at coordinate 776,148 of NZ_JBVJNF010000001.1, read as the reverse complement.
CTTCTCGCAGGCCGCCGACTGATACACAAGGGGATACGTTCCGTGGCGCTCACCTCTCCACGGCGCGCCCGCCGACGGCTGCGCCGGTACACCCGCCGCGACCTCGTCGTCCTCGGCGTGCTCCTCGGCATTCCCGTCCTGCTGGACCTCGCCATCGTATGGGGCCCGACCCTGGCCTCCATCGGGCTCTCCTTCACCTCCTGGGACGGCGTCGGTGACATCCACTGGGTGGGAACCGACAACTACCGAAACCTCTTCACCAACTACCCGCCATTCTGGCCGGCCGCCCGCCACAACGTGCTGTGGCTGCTCTTCCTCGGTCTGGTCGCGACGCCCTTCGGGCTGCTGCTCGCGGTGCTCATCGACCGGGGCGTCCGCTTCAGCCGCTTCTACCAGTCCACGATCTATCTGCCGGTCGTGCTCTCGCTCGCCATCGTCGGCTTCATCGCCCAACTGATCCTGGGCACCGACCAGGGCGTGGTCAACACGATCATCGGTCCCCGGCAGAGCCCGATCGACTGGCTCGGCGACTCCGACCTCAACATCTGGATGATGATGATCGCGGCGAGCTGGCGGCACACCGGGTACGTGATGATCCTCTATCTCGCGGGCCTCAAGTCCGTCGACCCGGCGCTGAAGGAAGCGGCGGCGATCGACGGGGCCAACGCCCGTCAGACGTTCTTCCGCGTGGTGTTCCCCACCCTGCGTCCGGTCAACGTCATCGTCGGCGTGATCACGGTCATCGAGGCGCTCCGGGCCTTCGACATCGTCTACGCGGTCAACAAGGGCCGCAACGGCCTGGAACTGCTGTCCGTGCTGATCACCGACAACATCATCGGCGAGGCCGGCCGCATCGGGTTCGGCTCCGCCATCGCGGTCGTCCTGCTGACTGTCTCCCTGGGGTTCATCGTGACGTTCCTGGTCCAAGAGCTGCGAGGTGCGCGCGAGCGATGAGCGCCGACCTCCGTACCGCCGCGCCGCCCCGTCCGGCCGCGGGGCCCGTCACCGCCCCGAAGTCCCGTCCGCGTAAGGGCCGTTGGGGTGTGCACATCTTCCTGATGGCCGTGTCCCTGGCGTTCCTCGCCCCGCTCCTGCTGGCGGTCTACGCCTCCCTGCGGCCCTACGAGGACACCGCGCGGTACGGCTACTTCTCCTGGCCCCACCATCTGTCCTTCGACTACTACCGCCGGGCCTACACCGAGTCCGGCATGGGCAAGTACTTCACGAACACCCTGCTGATCGCCGTCCCCGCCGTGCTCGTCACCCTGTTCCTCGCGTCCTTCGTGGCCTTCGCGGTCTCCCGGCTGAAGCTGCGCGGCGGGCTGGTCCTGCTGCTGTTCTTCACGGCGGGCAACCTGCTGCCCCAGCAGGTCATCGTGACCCCGCTGTATGTGCTGTTCAACAGGATCCCGCTGCCGTGGTGGATGTCCGACTCACTGATGATGTACGACTCCTACTGGGCCGTCATCGTCGTCAACATCGGGTTCCAACTGGGCTTCTGCGTCTTCGTCCTGGCCAGTTTCATGCGCACGCTCCCGCAGGAGATCATGGAGGCGGCGATCGTCGACGGCGCGGGTGTGTGGACCCGCTTCTGGCACATCACCCTGCCGCTGTGCCGCCCGGCCCTGGCGGCGCTCGCCACGCTCGAATTCGCCTGGATCTACAACGACTTCCTCTGGGCCCTGATCTTCATCTCCGACCCGGACAAGCTGCCGATCACGTCGTCGCTCAACAACCTCAGAGGCCAGTTCTTCACCGACTACAACCTGCTGGCCGCGGGCTCGATCCTGGTGGCCCTGCCGACGATCCTCGTCTTCCTGCTGCTGCAACGGCAGTTCATCGCGGGGCTCACGCTGGGGTCGACGAAGGGGTAGGAGTTCTGAGGAGGCGCAGCGCGCCACACGAAGGGGTGAGGCGCGGGGGCGGGAAGTGTCCGGGAGGGCCGAGCCCCGTTACCAGGACATGATCATCTCTCGTACCTCACAGCAGGCCACCTCGATCCGCCGGGTCGCCGCCGCGCTCGCGGCAGCCGCGGCGCTCGGCGGCCTCACCGCGGTCCCCGCCACCGCGACCGAGTCCCGCGCGTACGGCATGACCTCGTCCTTCGTCGCCTACGAAGGGACGAGCTACTCGGGGCGGTCGGCCGACATCAACGGCTGCGGCCAGCACGCGATCCCCTTCCACGGCTCCTACAAGTGGATCCCGCGCGGCCAGGACGGCCGGATGCACAACGCCGCCGACGGCCGCGACCCCGTCCACACGGTCCTGCGCAGCAACAGGGACGCGGAGATGTCCACCCCCTTCGGCTGGCGGACCATCTACATCGTCTGCTGACGCGTCGATGAGCTGAGCGACGGGCGCGCCGGGTACGGTCTTCGGCCCGGCGGCTCGGGATCCGCCGGGTTCGATGCCGTCAGGCACAGTAGCTTCCCCAACTCCAGCGCGGCCCGGGGGTCGCCCGCGGTCGCCCTGCCACGCAGCTCTGTGATCAACTCGTCGGTGATCGCCATGAGGTGACGCTACAACCCGCCACTGACAGCGAGACCCGCGCGCGTGACCCCCGGTGGGGTTTCGCCGTTGGGCCGGGTATGAAGAAGCGCAGCATGCTCGCCATCGCCTCCCTCGCCGCCGGATTCGTCGTGGCCGCCGTCACCCCCTCGCACGCCGCCGACCACGAGACCTTCGGTGGGCTGAACGTCAAGGACGCCCTCAGCACCGTCGACCACACCGTCGACCAGGACGGCCTCGCCGGGGACGAGGGTGCCCTCGGGCAGAACGGCTGACGGGCGGCAGCTTCGACGACGCGGCGCCGGTGTCCTCAAGGGCACCGGCGCCATCGTGCGCGGGACGGCGGACGCGCACTCATCAGCAGCGGGTTTCCATGGCAGGGTGGAGTGGGCAAGCCCCAGGGGGCCAACAGAAGAGGGGGAACCGTGACCGTCGTCTGGATCAACGGTGCGTTCGGTGCGGGGAAGTCCACGACCGCACGCGAACTGGTCGAACTGATCCCGAACAGCGCGCTCTTCGACCCCGAGGTCATCGGCGGAGCGCTCCCGCACCTGCTGCCGCCCAAACGCCTCGCCGAGGTCGGCGACTTCCAGGATCTGCCGATCTGGCGACGGCTCGTGATCGACACCGCCGCCGCGCTGCTCGCGGATCTCGGCGGTGTCCTGGTCGTGCCGATGACCCTGCTGCGCCAGGAGTACCGCGACGAGATCTTCGGCGGCCTCGCCTCCCGCCGTATCCCCGTACAACATGTGCTCCTCGCCCCGGCTGAAACGATCCTGCGCGAGCGCATAGCCGGGCGGGAGGTCCCGCCGGACCTCCCCGACGGGGAGATGGGCACCCGCCAGTGGTCCTACGACCACATCGAGCCCTATCGCACCGCCCTCGGCACCTGGCTCGCCGCGGACGCGCACCCCGTCGACACCAGCGCCCTCACCCCGTACGAGACCGCCCTGCGGATCGCCGAGGCCGTCCGGACCGGCGACGCGCCCGTCTGCGACATCGTGCAGACCCCGGAGCCGACCGCCGAGACCGTCGCCGCCGGTGTGCTCCTCTTCGACGAGCAGGACCGTGTGCTGCTCGTCGACCCCACCTACAAGGCCGGTTGGGAGTTCCCCGGCGGCGTCGTCGAACCCGGCGAGGCTCCCGCCCGCGCCGGTATGCGGGAGGTCACCGAGGAGACCGGCATCGTCCTCGCCGAGGTTCCCCGGCTGCTCGTGGCCGACTGGGAGCCGCCCATGCCGCCCGGCTACGGCGGACTGCGGCTCCTCTTCGACGGCGGTCGGCTCGACAGCGCCGAAGCGGGCCGCCTGCTGCTGCCCGGACCCGAGCTGCGCGGCTGGCGGTTCGTCACCGAGGCGGAGGCGGCGAATCTCCTTCCGCCCGTGCGCTACGAACGGCTCCGCTGGGCGCTGCGGGCCCGTGAACGCGGCGCCGCGCTCTATCTGGAAGCGGGCGTCCCGGTCGGCTGACCCGCCCGGCGGCCATGACCCGCGTGAGGTCGACGGTGCCTCTGGCGCGACGGCGCCGGGTCTGACGCGTGCGCCACCTGCTGGCTTTGCCTGGCGTGTGCGGTTCCGAGTCGAAAGCACGGCCGAATCGATGCTGTCCCGGTATCCATCGAGGCGTGGCGAAGGAACGCCACCGCCTTACCGTGAAGTGCAGCTCCTCTCTCTGGCGGCCGTGGAGCCGCCCTGACAAGCCGGATGCATCATCGGCCAAGGAGGGACATGCGCGTGCACTCATCGGCCCTGACGAAGGGCCTCACGCTGGCCGCCGGGCTCACTCTGGTCCTGACCGCCTGTAGCGGTGGCGGTGGTGGCAACGGAAGCTCCCACAAGGGCAGTGCGGCCGCCGGGCTGTCGTCCTGCGCCACCCAGGGCAAGGCCAACACCTGCAACGCCGCCGCCACCAAGAGCGGCGGAACGTTCACCTATGTGCTGGAGAAGAACATCCAGCAATGGCTCGTCCAGGACTCCAACGGCAACAGCTTCGAGAACGGCGAGGCGATCAGCGTCGTCCTGCCCCAAGTGTTCGTCCCGCTACCGGACTTCAGCGTCACGCTCAACACCGACCTGGTGACCTCGGCGACCCAGACGAGCACCAGCCCGCAGACCTTCGTCTACAAGATCAACCCGAAGGCGTCGTGGAACGACGGCACACCGATCACCGCCGACGACTTCGTCTACTACTGGCGCACCAACAACGGCAAGGACTGCCCGCCGCCCCCGGCCAGTGACTCCACGCAGACCAAGGGGTGTCTGCCGCAGAGCACGGCCGGATACGACCGGGTCAAGTCCGTCACCGGGTCCGACGGCGGCAAGACCGTCACCGTCGTGATGAACAAGCCCTTCGCCGACTGGAAGCAGCTGTTCGGCGCGGGCTATCCGCTCTACCCGGCGCATGTCGCCGAGAAGCTCTCCGGCGCCAAGGTGGGTGACGCCGCGCATATGACAGCGGCTCAGATGGCCCAGGGCTGGCAGTACTTCCTGAAGACACCGCCCAGCAAGTACCCGACCGCCGGTCCGTACAAGATGCAGGACTGGACGGACAACGACCATGCCACCTTCGTCCCCGACCCCAAGTGGTGGGGCGCGCACAAGGCGAGCCTCCAGCGGCTCATCTTCAAGGTGATCACGGACGCCACCCAGGAGCCGACCGCGCTGCGCAACAACGAGGTGCAGGGGATCTACCCGCAGCCCGAAGTGGACCTGGTCAACCAGATCAAGGCCATCCCGAATGTCACCTACACCATCGGCGCCGGTCTCACCTGGGAACACTTCGACCTCAACCTGCACAACCCGGTGATCGGCAAGTATCTGGCGCTGCGCAAGGCGATGTTCACGGCCATCAGCGTCAAGGACATCATGGCCAAGACGGTCGGCCAGTTCGATCCGGACGTGAAGCCGCTCGGCAGCCACAACTACGTGCCCGTACAGTCGGGTTACCAGGACGTCGTCACCGGCACCGGACAGGGCTCGGGTGATCTCGCCAAGGCCAAGCAGTACTTGACCGACGCCAAGTTCACCGGCATCGGCACGGCACTGAAGACCCCGGACGGCAAGGCCGTCGGACCCTTCAACTGCCGCTACACGACGGGCAATCAGATCCGGCAGAGCGAGTGCCAGATCCTGCAGAGCGCCCTCGCGTCCCTCGGTGTCAAGGTCACCATCAAGCCGATCGGCGCCGCCGACCTCGGCACGGTGCTCACCGGGCACCAGTACGACATCATCGTCTTCGCCTGGGTCGGCTCCCCGTTCCCGGGCGCCAACGCGCAACAGAACTGGACCACCGGAGGCGGTGGCAACTACGGCGGCTACAGCAACAAGGAGGTCGACAAGCTCATCGGCCAGGCGGTGGGTGAGGTCGACTCCGGCAAGGCGGCGAGCCTCCTCAACCAGGCGGACGCGCTCATGGTGAAGGACGCCTATGTCCTGCCGCTGTACCAGAAGCCGACGATCCTCGCGGTGCAGACACGGTGGGTGAACATGCGGGACAACGCCACCAACGTGGGCCCGCCGTACAACGTCGCCGAGTGGGGCCTGAAGAAGTAACGGCCCCGGCTCGGTCCACGCTCAGGCGCGGGTGTCCGGCCCCGACTGCCCCGGGGCCGGGCCTCTCGTACCGACTGACGTCCTCCCAGCGGCACTTCGAGAGAAGACGTCCGAGAACTCCGCAGAGAAGCTCTTCGAGAGAAGACCGCATGCTCGCCTACACCGTGCGCCGCCTCCTCGTCTCCCTCCCCGTCCTGATCGTCTCGACGTTCGTGGTGTTCCTGGTGGTCGTCAACGCCGGGGACCCTGTGGCCAACTTCGCCGTCTCACGGCAGCCCGCCCCGAGCAAGGCCGCCGTGGCCGCGTTCGCGCGGCACATCCACGCCGACCAGCCGGTCGCGGAACGCTACTGGAACTGGATCACCGGAGTCCTGCACGGCGACTTCGGCCCCTCCGTCCAACCCAACCTGGACATCGGGCACGACCTGTTCACCCGGTTCCGGGTGACCCTCACCCTGGTCGCCGCCGCGATGGTCCTCGCCCTCCTGATGGCCGTGCTGTTCGGGGTGTTCAGCGCGCTGCGCCAGTACTCCGTCGCCGACTACGTCATCACCTTCCTCGGCTTCCTGTTCCTCGCCATGCCCGTGTTCTGGTTCGCCGTGCTGCTCAAACAGGCCGGTATCTGGTTCAACCAGCAGACCGGCAGTCAGTTCCTCGGCACGATCGGCGAGAAGTCGCCGTACCTCGAAGTCGACACCACCTGGAACCAATTCTCCGACCGCATCGGCCATCTCACCCTGGCCACCATCACGTTGGCCCTGGTCTCCTTCGCCTCCTGGACCCGCTACACCCGGGCCTCCATGCTGGAGGTCCTGGACAGCGACTATGTGCGCCTGGCCCGCGCCAAGGGGCTGCGCCGGGGCCGGGTCATGACCCGGCACGCCCTGCGCACCGCCCTCATCCCGCTCACCACCGTCGTCTCCCTCGACATCGGGATCATCCTCGGCGGGGCCGTGGTCACCGAGACGATCTTCCAGTGGCACGGCATGGGCGAGATGCTCGTCCAGGCGGCGACCTCCATCGACGTCTACCGGACCATGGCCTGGCTGCTGCTGTCCGCCGTGATCGTCATCGGGCTCAACCTCATCGCCGATCTTCTCTATGCCGTACTCGACCCGAGGATCCGCTATGACTGACCTCAAGGCCCCCGGCTCCCCGGGCACCGAAGTGCCGCGCGCCGACCATGAGTTCACGGTGCAGCAGCGCAGCCAGACCCAGTTGATCCTGCGCCGCTTCCTGCGCCACCGGGCCGCGATGATCAGCCTGGTCGTCTTCCTGCTGATCCTGCTGTGGGCGTTCGTCGGCCCGCATCTGTGGCACTACTCGTACCAGAAGTACACCCCGGACAACTCCCAACCACCCTCGGCCAAGCATCCGTTCGGCACGAACGCCGCCGGATACGATGCCTACGCCCAAGTCATGCGCGGCACCCAGACCTCGCTCAAGATCGCCCTCCTGACCGCCCTCGGGTCCACCCTGCTCGGCGCGGTGTGGGGTGCCGTCGCGGGCTTCTACCGGGGTGTGGTCGACGCGGTCATGATGCGTGTCACGGATCTCGTCCTGACGCTGCCGCTGTTCGCGATCGCCCTGGTCATCTCCTCGCGCACGGGCGGCGACTGGTACTGGATCGCGATCGTCATCGCGGGCTTGACCTGGGCGTACGTGTCCCGGGTCGTACGGTCCACGGTGCTGTCGCTGCGGGAGAAGGAGTTCGTGGAGGCGGCACGGGCGCTCGGCGCCTCCGACGCGCGCATCATCTTCCGGCATCTGCTGCCGAACACACTCGGCCCGATCATCGTGAACGCGACCGTGCTGGTGGCCACCGCCATCCTCACGGAGACCGCGCTGTCGTTCCTCGGCTTCGGTGTCCAACCGCCCGACACCTCCCTGGGGTTGCTGGTCTCCCAGGCCCAGACGGCGGTCGACACCCGGCCCTGGCTCTTCTACATCCCCGGCGCCTTCATCATCGCGATCGCCCTCACCATCAACTTCATCGGTGACGGGCTGCGCGACGCCTTCGACCCCCGGCAGCAAAGGGTGCGACAGTGACGACCACGAGCAGTGAGGGCGTCCGGGCGGGCGCCGCCACCGACGCCGTTCTCGAAGTCGACGGCCTCGGCGTGGAGTTCCCCACCGAGGACGGGACCGTACGGGCCGTACGCGGGGTCGGCTACCGCCTCGGCCCCGGCGACTCGCTCGGCATCGTCGGCGAGTCCGGGTCCGGGAAGTCCGTCACCGCCACGGCCGTGATGGGGCTGCTCCCGGCCACCGCGAAGGTACGCGGCTCGGTGCGGTTCGAGGGCACCGAACTGCTCGGTCTGTCCGACGCACGGCTGTCGGACATCCGCGGCAAGGGCATCGCGATGATCTTCCAGGACCCGATGACCTCCCTCAACCCCGTCTACACCGTGGGCTATCAGATCGCCGAGACCCTCCTGCGGCACCACCCGGACATGAAGGCGAGGGAGGCCCGGGTGCGGGCGGTCGACCTGCTCGGCACGGTCGGCATCCCCGGCCCCGAGCGCCGCGTCGACAGCTATCCGCACGAACTGTCCGGTGGCATGCGCCAACGGGTCGTCATCGCTATCGCGATGGCCAACGACCCCGACGTGATCATCGCCGACGAGCCGACCACCGCGCTGGATGTGACCGTACAGGCGCAGATCCTGGACGCGCTGGAGACCGCGCGCGCCGAGACCGGAGCGGCCCTGGTCCTCATCACCCACGATCTGGGTGTGGTGGCCGGACACACCGACCGGGTCGCGGTGATGTACGCGGGCCGGATCGTGGAGACGGGCTCGGTCGAGGACATCTTCTACGCCCCGCGCATGCCCTACACCCTCGGCCTGCTCGGCTCGCTGCCCCGGCTGGACCGTGAGGAGGAACGACTCACCCCCATCAGCGGATCACCGCCGTCACTGCTGAACCTGCCACCGGGCTGCCCCTTCGCACCCCGCTGCCCGATGCGCCAGGACGTCTGCGACCGCGACGAGCCGCCGCTGCGTCCCGCGGGGCGCGACGGCCATCTCAGCGCCTGCCACTTCGCCGAGGACCTCGTCGGCACCGGAGCCGAGCAGGTCTTCGACGCGGTCGGCGCCGACTCCGAGGCCCTGGCCCGCTTCGCCGACGCGACATCCACCGGCAACCGCGAGGAGGACTCCGTATGAGCGCGCCCGCGCGGACAGCAGCCACCGTGCTGCCCCCGCTTCCCGGCCATGGCGGCACCGGCGAACCCGTCCTCCAGGTCCGCGACCTCGTCAAGCACTTCCCGGTCATGTCCCGTGGTGTCGTCCGCCGACGCGTGGGGGACGTCCACGCGGTCTGCGGGGTCTCCTTCGACCTGTTCGCGAACGAGACCCTCGGCCTGGTGGGGGAGTCGGGCTCCGGCAAGACGACGACCGCGCGCACCGTACTGGGACTCGAGCAGGCGACCTCGGGCCAAGTCCGCTACGACGGCCAGGAGTTGACCGAACTGAGCCGCCGCCGCATGCGCCCGCTGCGGCGCGAGTTGCAGATCGTCTTCCAGGACCCCTACGCCTCCCTGGACCCGCGGATCACCGTGCACGAGATCGTCGCCGAGCCCCTGCGCATCCACGGCCGCTACGGCCCCGGGGCCCGCGACGACGTACGCGAACTGCTGCGCCTGGTCGGCCTCAACCCCGAGCACGGCAACCGCTTCGCCCACGAGTTCTCCGGTGGCCAGCGCCAACGCATCGGCATCGCACGGGCGTTGGCCCTGCACCCCAAGGTGATCGTGCTGGACGAACCGGTGTCGGCCCTGGACGTGTCGATCCAGGCGGGCGTCCTCAATCTGCTGATGGACCTGCAGAGCGAACTCGGCCTGTCCTTCCTCTTCGTGGCCCACGACCTGTCGGTGATGCGCCATGTGGCCCGCCGGGTCGCCGTCATGTACCTGGGCCGCCTGGTGGAGATCGCCCCCGCACGCGACCTGTTCGCCCGCCCCGCACACCCCTACACCCAGGCCCTCGTCTCCGCGATCCCCCTGCCCGACCCGCGCAAGGAACGGGCCCGGAGGCGGATCACCGTCCACGGTGACGTACCGAGCCCCGTCCACCCGCCGAGCGGCTGCCGCTTCCGCACCCGCTGCCCCAAGTTCGCCCATGACCTGACCGACCCCGAACGCACCGCCTGCGTCGAACAGCCCCCGGAACTCATCGACCGCGGCAACGGCAACCCGGTCGCCTGCCACTACGCGGAGACGGTGCGCCTGTTGTAGAGGTCCCGGAGTCTCTCGTGCGGGTACGGGGTCCACCGGCTCTCGTCCTGGAGGCGGCGGACGAAGTCGGCACGGGCGGCGGTGAGCGGCGCGTAACGGGTGATGATCCGGGCGGCGGTGGGCGGGACACCCTGGGGACGTTCCCCCTCGGCGCAGGCGCGCACGAAGGCGTCACGCTCCTTCCTGCCGTACCCGTACAGGGCGGTCACCAGCCAGTTCACGAAGTGGGCGGCCGAGTACGCGTGGTCGTAGCCGCGGTGTCGGTTCAGGAACTCGCGCTCGTCACCCGCTAGTCGGAAGCGGGAGGACAACGTGAGGCCGTAGTCGCAGAGGAAGAGACGTCGGCCGTCGGTGAGGACGTTCTCGAAGTGGGCGTCGAAGTGCACGACTCCCTGGCCCTCCAGGAAGTCGGCACTCTCCCTCAACTGCCGCTCGACCAGAGCACATGCGGCGTCGGCGTCGCCCGAGGCGAGCTGTGCGCCGAGCCACTCGTGGACGGTGTGGGGCAGATACTCCAGGAACAGCGTCACGTTCGCGGTGGCGGTGCGCAGCGCCTCGAGCCGTTCACGCACCTGTGGAGCGCCACCCCAGTAGGCGACGACTCGTTCCACGTCCGCCAACTCCTCGTGCAGGGGTTGAGGCGTGTCACTGAGCACTCGCCAGTGGTGCATGAGCGGGAAGCCGGAGAAGCGACCGGCCAGCACCCAGTTCGTGGTCATCGTGTGCACGGCCAGTTCACGCCAGGCACCGAAACCCGGATTGCCGAGGCCGTAGTGGAAGACGGGCGGCACATGGAGGAGGTTCGCGGTGGACCGCGCGTTCTCGGGCAGCCGCTCCACATCCGTCAGCGGCACCCGCTTCACGAAGACCTTCCTGCCCTCCACCTCGATCAGGACGGAACGCCCGCCGATCCCGACGCCGAGTGGTGTGCCCGATGCCACGAGTCCGGCGAGATCGCGATCGCTGACGAGGGCGAGCGCGGTGGCGATGTCGCTGTGGGCGGCGAGGCGCGCGGCAGGGGACATGACCTCCATCCTCAGGGACCGGCCCGGTAACCGTCCGCCGCTTCGCGAAGTACGTCCGCCGCCTTCTGCCTGACCGGCTCACCATGACCGAAGCACGCCATGTCCGTGTCGAGCGCGGCGAGTTGCCGGAACGAGCGGATGGCCTGGGCCCGGTCGAGGTTGAACACACCGAGGATGACCGTGCCGTCCGCGGGGGAGACGGCCACCGCGTCGCCCGTGAACAGGACGCCGTGCTCGGGGAGATGGAGCGCGATGCTGCCGTGCGTATGGCCGGGGGCGTGAACGACCCGGGCGCCGCCGCCGAAGTCGAGGACGTCTCCGTCCTCCAGGCCGCTGACACGGTCCGGTCGGACGGGTTCGCCCTGCGGCAGGTGCCGGGCGACCGCCGCGTGCACCGGCCGCTCCCACTCCTCGAAGACCGGTGGCGGGGCGGGCAGTTGCCCCAGGACGACCGGTGCGTCCAGGCGATGGGCCAGGACCTCCGCGCCGCTCAGCGCGGCGAGTTCGGCCGCTCCGCCCATGTGGTCCTCATGGAAGTGGGTGAGCACGATGCGCCGTATCCGCGACAGGCCCCGGCCGAGTGCCGTGATCGCCTCGGCGATCGGTGCGCCGGACCCCTTCGGACCGGCGTCGACGAGGGTCAACTCGTCGTCGTCGCACCAGAGATAGGCCTGGCCGACCGCGAAGCGCAGGAGGTGAAGACGGGGAAGGAGCGGGATGACGTCCATGCCCCGACCGTAGGCAAGGCCCCCGCCCAAGAGGCAGGGGCCTTAGCTACGAGCAGAGGGGATCAGCCCGCCGCGTAGTTGCGCAGGAACAGCGCCTCCGTGACCGACAGGCGCTCCAACTCCTCAGGGGACACGCTCTCGTTGACGGCGTGGATCTGCGCCTCCGGCTCGCTCAGGCCGATGAGGAGGATCTCGGCCTGCGGGTACAGAGAGGCCAGCGTGTTGCACAGCGGGATGGAGCCGCCCTGGCCCGCGTACTGCATCTCCTCACCGGGGTAGGCGACCGCCATCGCCTCGGCCATCGCCGCGTACGCCGGGCTCGAGGTGTCCGCGCGGAACGCCTGCCCCTGCCCCACCTGCACCGTCCGCACCCGGGCACCCCACGGCGTGTGCGCCTCGAGGTGGGTCTGGAGCAGCTTCGTCGCCTCCGCCGCGTCCGTGCCCGGCGCCACCCGCAGGCTCACCAGCGCGCGGGCGCTCGCCTGCACCGACGGCGTCGCGCCGACGACCGGCGGGCAGTCGATACCGAGGACGGTCACCGCGGGGCGCGCCCAGATGCGGTCGGCGACCGATCCGGAACCGATCAGCTCCACCCCGTCGAGCACCTTGGCGTCCGCGCGGAACTGGTCCTGCGCGTACTCCACGCCCTCCCAGTGCGTCTCGGAGGACAGCCCGTCGACGGCCGTCGAACCGTCCTCGGCCCGCAGCGAGTCCAGGACCCGGATCAGCGCGGCCAGCGCGTCGGGCGCCGCCCCGCCGAACTGACCGGAGTGCAGATTGCCCTCCAGCGTGTCGATCGCGACCTGCACGAGGGTCATCCCGCGCAGGGTCGAGGTGACCGTCGGCAGGCCGACCCGGAAGTTGCCCGAGTCGCCGATGACGATGGCGTCGGCCGTGAGGAGGTCGGGGTGTTGCTCGGCGTACCGCTCCAGACCGCCCGTGCCCTGCTCCTCCGAGCCCTCCACGATGACCTTGACGTGCACGGGCACGCCGCCGTTGGCCTTGAGCGCACGCAGCGCCAGCAGATGCATGACGACGCCGCCCTTGCAGTCGGCGCTGCCCCGTCCGTACCAGCGGCCGTCCCGCTCGACCAGCTCGAAGGGCGGCGTGGTCCAGCCGGCCTCGTCCAGCGGCGGCTGCACGTCGTAGTGCGCGTACAGCAGGACCGTCTTCGCGCCCTCGGGGCCGGGCAGGAAGCCGTACACCGACTGAGTGCCGTCCGGGGTGTCGAGGACCGCCACGTCCTGGAAGCCCTCGGCGCGCAGGGCGTCGGTGATCCAGCGCGCGGCGCCCTCGCTCTCGGCCCTGGCGAACTGGTCGAAGTCCGCCACCGACTTGAAGGCCACCAGTTCGGTGAGCTCCTCCTTCGCCCTGGGCATCAGAGAGGCGACGGTCTCGGCGACCGGATTCGACGACATGGGCACGCTCCTTGTAGGTGCGATGGTGTACCGACGGGTACCGCGGTGTATCGATGTACGTGATCCTATGGGTGTACGCGCGTCCTGGTCGGTTGTGCGTACACAATGCCGATCCTCCCACAGCGGTCCGTACGGACGTCGCCGTAGGATGCGGGGGACAGGTGCGGCAGGTGGCTTGATCGGAGCAGTAGACCATCGTGAGCAGCGACAACTCTTCGGCGGACGACGTGCAGCGGGTGTGGGACGTCGTCGTGGTGGGCGCGGGACCCGCGGGAGCGTCGGCCGCCTACGCGGCGGCGGTCGCGGGGCGCAGCGTGCTGGTGCTGGAGAAGGCGGAACTGCCGCGCTACAAGACATGCGGAGGCGGCATCATCGGCCCCTCGCGCGACGCGCTGCCGCCCGGCTTCGAACTCCCGCTGCGCGACCGGGTGTACGCGGTCACGTTCGCCAACAACGGCCGCTTCACCCGTACCCGCCGCTCCAAGCAGATGCTGTTCGGGCTGATCAACCGTCCCGAGTTCGACCAGCAACTCGTCGAGCACGCGCAGAAGGCGGGCGCGGAGGTGCGGACGGGGGTGACGGTGTCCCGCGTCGAGCAGCACGGCTCGGCGGTGCCGGACCGGCGCACGGTCGCCGTCGTCCTGCAGAGCGGCGAGACGGTGCTGGCGCGGGCGGTCGTGGGCGCGGACGGCAGCGCGAGCCGGATAGGCGCGCATGTCGGAGTGAAGCTGGACCAGGTCGATCTGGGCCTGGAGGCGGAGATCCCGGTACCCGAGACCGTCGCCGAGGACTGGAAGGGGCGGGTGCTCATCGACTGGGGCCCGCTGCCCGGCAGTTACGGCTGGGTCTTCCCCAAGGGGGACACGCTGACCGTCGGTGTGATCTGCGCGCGCGGTGAAGGCGCGGCCACCAAGCGGTACTTGGAGGACTTCATCGGCCGGCTCGGGCTCGCCGGTTTCGAACCGAGCATCTCCTCGGGGCACTTGACCCGTTGCCGTGCCGACGACTCGCCGCTGTCACGTGGGCGGGTGCTGGTGTGCGGCGACGCGGCCGGGCTGCTGGAGCCGTGGACGCGCGAGGGGATCTCGTTCGCGCTGCGGTCGGGGCGGCTCGCGGGGGAGTGGGCGGTACGGATCGCGGAGGCCCATGACGCGGTCGACACCCGCCGCCAGGCTCTGAACTACGCCTTCGCCATCAAGGCGGGCCTGGGTGTCGAGATGAGCGTCGGCAAGCGGCTGCTCACGGTGTTCGAGCGCCGCCCCGGCCTCTTCCACGCGGGCCTGACCGGCTTCCGCCCCGCCTGGAAGGCGTTCAAGGAGATCACGCAGGGTGCCACGACCCTGGGGGAGATCGTCCGCTCCCATCCGATCGCCCAGCGCGCTCTGGTCGGGGTGGACCGGACGCCTTCCGGCGACGCGGCCGGTTCCGCCGACGCGGCCGGTTCCGCTGACAAGGCCGGTTCCTGAGGCTGTTCCCGCGTCACTTCGTGACGGTGATACGGAAGACCGGGTGGTCGGGCGCCGCCGCGATCAGTTCCTCGTCGGAGGACTTCGCCGTGACGCCCTGGAAGAACTGGTTGACCTCCCAGCCCCACCGCTCCAGATAGGTCCGCAGGATCGGGAGCTTCTCCTCGTCGGGAAGCTCCACCGCGGTGAACGCGCGGACCTTGCGCCCCACGCGCAACTCCCCGCCACCGGCGGCCCGCATGTTGCGCACCCACTGCGAGTGCCCGCGGGCCGAGACGAGGTACTGCGTGCCCTCGTACGTGTGCGGGTTGACCGGGATGCGCCGCAACTCCCCGGACGTGCGGCCGCGCACGGACAACTCCGCCGCGCCCGCGAGGCTGATCCCATGACGGGCGAGCCAGCCGATGGCGTTGTTGAAGCGGTCGTTCATCGGCGTGCCCTTGCGGTAGTACGGCGAGGACGGGGTCGGCGAGGACGAGGACGAGGACGAGGACGAGGGCGAGGACGACATGGGGACCCCCACGGGTTGATGTGCGTGAGCAGTGCTCTCGCGGGATTCCGAGAGCGGTGCTCTCGCTTGCGAGAAGTATGCAGGGAAGCGGCGCTTCAAAGCAAGAGCGGTGCTCTCTAATGTGGGCGCCGCTCCAAAACGTGTGCACCGCTCCGAAAGCTGGCAGACTGCCCCTATGAACACCCCCCGAGGAGCCCGCGCCCGCGCCCGGATCGAAGTCACCGCCGCCATCAAGGACGAGGCGCGCAGACAGCTCGCGGCGGAAGGCGCCGCCAAGCTCTCCCTGCGCGCCGTCGCCCGCGAGCTAGGCATGGTCTCCTCCGCGCTCTACCGCTACTTCCCGAGCCGCGACGAGCTGCTGACGGCGCTCATCATCGACGCGTACGACTCCCTCGGCGCGGCGGCCGAGGCCGCGGACGCCAAGGCCGGTGGCGCGATCCCCGCGGAGCGGTGGGTCGCGGTGTGCGAGGCCGTGCGCGGCTGGGCGCTGGCACATCCGCACGAGTACGCGCTGATCTACGGTTCACCCGTGCCCGGGTACTCCGCGCCCGAGACGACCATCCCGCCGGCCGCGCGCGTAGGGCTGCTGCTGATCGACATCGTGCGCGACGCGTACCGGCGGAACGGCGTGGCCCGTACCCCGCTGCCCGCCGAACTGAGGCCCGAGGCGCAGCGCATGGCCGCCGCACTCGCGCCCGACCTCCCGCCGGAGGCCATCGCGAGCATGATCGCCGCGTGGGCGCAGCTCTACGGACTGGTCGGCTTCGAGCTGTTCGGGCAGTTCAACAAGGTCGTCGAGGACCGCGAGGCGTTCTTCCGGCACGCGGCTTCCCGGCTCGCCCACGAAGTCGGGCTGGTGTTCTCGTAGGAGACGTAGGAGAAGCGGCGCGCCCGAAGCGCAGCAGCACGCTGACGACGCGTACGACGAAGAGCACGGCGGCCACGACGGCGCCCGAGACGACGAGCGCATGCCGCGTCGCGCCGGACAGATGGAAGGCGAACGCCGGTCCTGCCACGGCCCCGAAGGCCAGCGCGGCGGCGAACGCCGCGCTGCACAACGCGTATCCGATCTCGACGGTGATCGCGTCCCGCTCCGCCTGACTACGACGCTGTGCGCGCCCGGTCGTACGCCCGCTGCTCCCCATGTGCCGAGTCAAGCAGGCGGGCGCCCGGCGAGGCAACAACGCCAAGGGCGTTCGGGCGGACGTCAGCCCAGCGCGCGGTCCAGGTTGAACGCCGCGCTGATCAGCGCCAGATGCGTGAACGCCTGGGGGAAGTTGCCCTGTTGCTCCCCGGTGTGGCCGATCTCCTCGGCGTACAGGCCCAGATGGTTGGCGTAGGTCAGCATCTTCTCGAAGGCCAGGCGCGCTTCGTCGACGCGGCCCGCGCGGGCCAGCGCCTCCACGTACCAGAACGAGCAGATCGAGAACGTCCCCTCGTCGCCCCGCAGTCCGTCCGGGCTCGCCTGCGGGTCGTAGCGGTAGACCAGCGAGTCGGAGACCAGGTCCTGGGTCAGCGCGTCGAGTGTGGAGAGCCACTTGGGGTCGGTGGGGGCGATGAACTTGGCCAGCGGCATCATGAGCACCGCGGCGTCGAGCACCTCGCCGTCCTCGTGCTGGACGAAGGCCTGACGCGCCTCGCACCAGCCCCGCCGCATGATGCGCCGGTAGATCGTGTCGCGGCACTGCTGCCAGCGGAGCAGATCGGCGGGCAGGCCGCGGTGGCGGGCCATCCGGATGCCCCGTTCGATCGCCACCCAGCACATCAACCGCGAGTACAGGAAATTCTTGCGCCCGCCCCGGGTCTCCCAGACACCCTCGTCGGGCTGGTTCCAGTGGTCGCAGACCCAGTCGACCAGCGCGCAGACATCGTCCCACTCGGCGCTGGAGATGGGCTGCGCCCACTTGTCATAGAGGTAGATCGAGTCGATGAGGGCGCCGTAGATGTCGAGTTGGAGCTGGTCGACGGCGGCGTTGCCGATGCGGACCGGTGCGGAGCCCTGATGGCCCTCCAGATGGTCGAGTCGGCGCTCGGGCAGGTCCGTGCGGCCGTCGATCCCGTACATGACGTGCAGAGGGCCGGTGGCTCCGCTGTTGCCCGGAGTGATGTGCCGGGTCACGAACTTCATGAACGCCTCGGCCTCGCCGGCGAAGCCGAGCCGCAGCAGGGCGTAGACACAGAAGGCCGCGTCGCGTACCCAGACGTACCGGTAGTCCCAGTTGCGTTCGCCGCCGATCCGCTCGGGCAGGCTGGTGGTCGGCGCGGCGACGATCGCGCCCGTCGGGGCGTAGGTGAGCAGCTTCAGCGTGAGGGCGGAGCGGTGCACCATCTCCCGCCACCGGCCGCGGTACCGCGACGCGGAGATCCAGCGCCGCCAGTACGTCACCGTGGTGTTGAACTGCTTCTCCGCCTCCCTGCGCGCGCACATGCGCGGCGGCAGCTCGTCGTTGATCTGGTCCAGTGAGAACACCGCCGTCTCGCCCTCGGCGAGCTTGAAGTCCGCCCAGACGTCACGCTCGTCGCCCTCGAGCGGCATGGTGGACGTGAGGGCCAGCGACAGATCGGCGGAGTCGAAGACCGCGACGTTGCCGAGCAGGCGGACCGTGTGGGGCTGGGAGCCGTAGTCGAACCGGGGCGCCACCCGCACCCTGAACGGCAGCGAACCGCGGACGCACAGGACCCGCCGGATCAGCCGGTGCCGCTCGGTCTCGACCGACTCCGCGCCGACGGGCATGAAGTCCTGCACCTCGCCGAGGCCGTCCTCGGTGAAGAACCGGGTGATCAGGACGTTGGTGTCGGGGAAGTAGAACTGCTTCGTCCGCGCGGCCACGGTCGCGCCCAGCTCGAAGGACCCGCCCCGCTCCGCGTCCAGGATCGAGGCGAAGACGCTCGGGGCGTCGAAGGCTCCGGCGCAGTACCAGTCGATCGTGCCGTTGGTTCCCACCAGGGCCACGCTGCGCAGGTCGCCGATCAGACCGTGCTCGGCGATCGGGAGATACCCGGAGGCACCGTTCAAGGGCCGGTCCTTCGGCGATTCGGTCATCGCACCCTCCTGACCAGCCGATACGTGCCTCGCGTCCGCCAGCTCGTCCCGCAGCTCCCAGCTTAGGCGCAGCGGGGGAGGGGAGCACCAGGCGTGGAGCAGGAGGATGGTGGACCACCTCGTGCACCACCACGGCCGCGCGCGAGACCGTGCACCACCACGGCCGCGCCTCGGGCCGTGAACCACCACGGCCGCGCCTCAGACCGTGATCACCGCCTCAG
Organism: Streptomyces sp. NPDC104371; assembly: GCF_055583785.1. NCBI lineage: Bacteria > Bacillati > Actinomycetota > Actinomycetes > Kitasatosporales > Streptomycetaceae > Streptomyces > Streptomyces sp. NPDC104371. The sequence continues at coordinate 757,440 of NZ_JBVJNF010000001.1, read as the reverse complement.
ACCGTTATCACCCGCAGGCCGGCCTCCTCGAACCGCCGCACCGCGTCCGCCTCCGCCGCCGTGTCCGTGACCAGCGTGTCCACGGACTCCGCCGCGCAGATCCGGGCGAACGCGCGCTGCCCCAGCTTGCTGGAGTCCGCCGCCACGATCACGCGGTCGGCGCGCTCGCACAGCAGACGGTTGATGGCCGCCTCGGCCTCGTCGTGCGCCGCCGCGCCGTGCGTGACGTCGAAGGCCACCACGCCGAGCACCGCCACGTCCAGGGTGATCTGGCCGAGCACACCGTCCGCGAGCGGGCCGATGAGTTCGTACGACTGCGCACGGGCCACCCCGCCCGTCACCACGATCTTGAACTGGGGGCGTACGGCCAGTTCGTTCGCGATGTTCAGCGCGTTGGTGACGACGGTCAGCGCGGGGGATCCCGACGCGAGATCGCCGCGTACCGCGAGGGCCCGCGCCACCTCGGTCGTGGTGGTGCCGCCGGTGAGGCCCACCGCCTCGCCGGGCGCGATGAGATCGGCCACCGCCTGCGCGACGCGCTGCTTCTCGGAGGCGTGGCGGGCCGTCTTGTAGCGCAGCGGAAGCTCGTACGAGACACCGTGCACCACCGCGCCGCCCCGGGTGCGTACCAGCATCTGCTGCTCGGCGAGCCGGTCGAAGTCGCGGCGGATCGTCGCGGCCGACACCGCCAGCTCGGCCGCGGCCTCCTCGACGTCCAACCGGCCCCGCTCGCCCAGCAGTTCCAGCAGCGCCTGCCAGCGGGCGTCGCGGGACATCCGCACTCTCCGTTCCTCGGTCTCCCGGCGACCCTAACGCACCCCGTTCCGCGCCCGTTCTGCTCCTGTTGCGCCCCTTTATGCGGCTCCTTGTTCCGGTCGACGCGCGCACCCACCTCGGCGTGGGCCGGGAGGCGATGGCCGGGCCGTGGCCCGCCTCATCAGGGTGCTCGGGGCTGTCCCGTGATCCCGGCGGCGCGTCCTACCGCTTGACGGCCTTCAACACCACGAACTTCGCGTCGCTCGCGACCAGTTCGCAGGCGCCGAACAGACGGCGCAGCGTGATGTGATAGCCCAGATGACGGTTGCCGATCACCCACAGCTCGCCGCCCGGCCGCAGGGCGCGCCGCGCCCCGGTGAACATGCGCCGGGCCGTGGCGTCCGTCGTCGCTTGATGGGAGTGGAACGGCGGGTTGTTGAGGACGAGGTCGACACTTCCGTCGGGCACGCCCGCCAGCCCGTCGCCGACCCGGAACTTTGCCGCTCCGTCCGCGTTCTCCCGGTAGGTGGCCTCGGCCGAGGCCACCGCCTGGTACGACTCGTCGACGAACAACACCTCTGCTTCGGGGTGGGCCAGCGCGGCGGCCAGACCGACGATCCCGTTGCCGCAGCCGAGGTCCACGATCCGCTCGGCGCCCCGGTCGTGCGGCAGGTGCCGCAGGAAGAACCGGGTGCCGATGTCGAGCCGGTCGGCGCAGAAGACGCCCGCGTGGTTGGTGACGGTCCGGCCGGACAACGGGCCGATGTCGTCGGGGAGTTGATAGCGGTACGGCCAGGGGTTCGCGCCCCGCTCCCGCCCTGCGCCGGGGGTGCAGAAGATGAGCCGCGCCTTCTGCTCGGCGAGCGAGGTGCGGGTCGGGCCGAGGATCCGCTCGAACAGCTTCAGCGTCGAGGTGTGGATCTCCTTGACCATCCCGGTGCCGACGATCACCGTCCCCTCGTGCACCGCGGGCGCCAGCCGGTGCAACTGGTCCTCCAACAGCGCGAGGCTCTTCGGCACCCGGACGAGCAGGACGTCGATACGGTCGGGGGGCGCGTCCCGCGTGGTGAGCAGGCGCACCGAGTCGCTGTCCACGCCGTTGCGCCGGAGGTTCGCGCGGGTGGCCTCGTGGGCCAGGAACGAGTCGGTGATCTGGGTCGGCCGATGGTCCGCGAGCGCCGTGGTGAGCGCACCCCACCGGTCACCGAGGATGACCACCGTGCCGGTCAACGGGGTGCCGCTCGCGGCCAGATGCCGCAGCAGATACGCGTCGGAGGCGTCCCAGGCGCGCAGCCGGTCACGGGGATCCTCGGGGAATCGGGTCAGCGCGTACGCGCCCCACGGCGTGGTCATACGGTCGTTCATCGTGCGTCCAGGCTATGCGACCGGGGAGGAGGTCCGGGCACCTGCCCGGCTGGGGGGTACGTGATGATGGGGTGATGGACGCCGAGCTGTTCCCGCGAAGCCGCAGGGAGATCGCGCCCGGCGCGGTCCATGTGCCGGACTGGCTGGACACGGACCGTGGGCGGCGCCTCCTCGAAGCCTGCCGGGAATGGGCCAGACCGCCCGCCGGTCTGCGTACGGTGCGCACCCCCGGCGGCGGCACGATGACCGCCCGGCAGGTCTGCCTCGGCCGGCACTGGTATCCGTACGGGTACGCCCGCACGGTCGTCGACGGCGACGGCGCCCCCGTCAAGCCGATGCCCGACTGGCTGGCCGCGCTAGGCCGTGCGGCGGTCCGGGCCGCGCTCGGCCCCCGGGCGGTGCCCTCCGAGCCGTACGACATCGCGCTGATCAACTTCTATGACGCGGACGCCCATATGGGCATGCACCGCGACAGCGACGAGAGGTCGGACGCCCCCGTCGTCTCCCTCACCCTCGGCGACTCCTGCGTCTTCCGCTTCGGCAACACCCGGACCCGGACGCGTCCGTACACGGACGTCGAACTGCGCAGTGGGGACCTGTTCGTCTTCGGCGGCGCGGCACGGCTCGCTTATCACGGGGTGCCGCGCGTGCATCCGGGAACGGCGCCGCCCGAGCTGGGGCTGGCGGGGCGGCTGAACATCACGCTGCGAGTCAGCGGCCTGGGACCGGCCCGGAAGGGATGAGCGGCCCCGGACCCCCGGACCGGTCCGGAAGGGATGGCGGCCCCGGACCGGTCCGGAAGGGATGGGCGGTCCGGGATCGGCGCGGAAAGGGTGGGCGGTCCGGGATCGCCCCTGGTAGGGATCATGGGAGACTCGCCCTCATGAACGGAAAGGCGGGCCCCCGCGCGGCGACCACACGGACGCGGCTGGACCGGGGGCGCGGGGCGCTCGGACCCGCGTTGGAGCTGGTGCACACCGGACGTGCGCCGACGCGTGCCGTGCTCACGGCGGAGCTGGGCATCACCCGGGCCACCGCCGGAGCGGTGGCCGCCGAACTGGAGGCGCTCGGGCTGATCCGGGTCGACGCGCACCCGAACGCCGCCGGTGCGCAAGGCCGCCCCTCGCACCGGCTGGAGGTCGCCGAGGACGGGCCCGTCGCGCTCGCCGCCCAGGTGCACGCCGACGGCTTCCGGGCCGCGCTCGTCGGGCTCGGCGGCCGGATCGTGGCGACCGCGCCCGGCTGCGGGACCGTCGGCGCCGACCCGGCGAAGGTGCTCGGCTCGGTGGTCGAGGCGGGCGCCGAACTGCTGCGCCGGACCGGGCGGCGCTGTGTGGGCGCCGGGCTCGCCGTGCCGTCCGCGGTCACCGAACCCGAGGGCCTCGCGCTCAACCCCCTGCATCTGGACTGGTCGGCGGGCGCGCCCGTGCGCGAGGTGTTCGCCGAGCGGGTACGGGCCGCGGGCATCACCGGGCCCGTCTTCGCCGCCAACGACATCAACCTGGCCGCGCTCGCAGAGCACCGGCACGGCGCGGGCCGCGGCTCCCGCCAGTTGCTGTGCGTGGCCACCGGGCACCGGGGTGTCGGCGGCGCGCTGGTGCTCGACGGCCGTCTGCACACGGGCAGTTCGGGCCTGGCCCTGGAGGTGGGGCACCTCACCGTCCAGCCCGAGGGGCACCCCTGTCACTGCGGCAGCCGCGGCTGTCTGGACGTGGAGACGGACCCGCCCGCGTTCCTCATGGCGGCCGGCCGCGCCGAAGGCCCCGAGGTCTCGCAGCTCCAGCAGGCGGTCGACCTGATCCGTACGCGGTATCCGGCCGACCCGGCGGTGCGTACCGCCGTCGAGAAGCTGATCGAGCGGCTGGGCCTCGGTCTCGCCGGGCTGGTCAACATCCTCAACCCCGACCGCATCATCCTCGGCGGGCTGCACCGCGCCCTGTTCGAGGCCGCCCCCGAGCGCCTGCGCGCCGTCGTCGCCGACCGCAGCCTGTGGGGCCGCAGCGGCGGCGTCCCCATCCTCGCCTGCACGCTGGACCACAGCAGCCTGGTGGGCGCGGCCGAGGTGGCCTGGCAGCCGGTGCTGGACGACCCGCCGGCGGCGCTGGCCTGAGCACAACCGCCCTACGGCACACGGACGTTGGCGATAACAGCCGGTCTGCCCCCTTTCTCCTCATCGGACACATGTTCACCATCGGTCTCTGATTTGCCCCGCACGGTCTGGGCAGAGAATGATCGGCGGCCCGCCAGCCAGATCTGACGGATCGTCACGTCGTGAGTTCTCGCGCTCGACAAGGGGGCAAACAGTGGCTGAGTTGACACGTCGTAGACTTCTGGGTTCGGCCGCGGGCGCGCTGGGCGGCGCCGCGGCGCTCTCCCTTCTTCCACCGAGTGTCCAGAAGGCCGTCGCCGCCGAGCCGCCCCGGCGCGGCTCGTTGAACGAGATCGAGCACGTCGTCCTGCTGATGCAGGAGAACCGGTCGTTCGACCACTACTTCGGCACGCTGGCGGGGGTCCGGGGCTTCGACGACCCGCGCGCCCTCAAGCTCGCGGGCGGACGGTCCGTCTTCTACCAGCCCGATGCTGAGAACCCGAAGGGCTATCTGCTGCCCTTCCACCTCGACACCCATACCTCGAACGCGCAGGCCATCCCGTCCACCAGCCACGCCTGGTCCGTGCAGCACCAAGCGTGGAACGGCGGCAAGATGGACCAGTGGCTGCCCGCCCATCGCAAGGCCGACGGGGTCAACGGGCCCTACGTGATGGGCTATTACACACGCGAGGACATCCCGTTCCAGTTCGCCCTCGCCGAGACCTTCACCATCTGCGACCACTCCTACTGCTCGGTGCTCGGCCCCACTTGGCCCAACCGCCTGATGTGGATGACCGGTTCGATCGACCTGGGCGGCACCCGGGGTGGTCCGGTCATCAGCAACGCCGCGCCGACTCCGTACCGTTGGACGACATACGCCGAACGACTCCAGACGGCGGGCGTCAGTTGGAAGGTCTACCAGCAGAACGACAACTACGGCTGCAACATGCTGGAGCGGTTCGCCGCGTTCAAGAACGCCAAGCCGGGCTCCGAGCTGTACGAGCGGGGCGTACGCCCGCAGCCCGAGGGCACGTTCGAGGACGACGCCCGCGCGGACCGTCTCCCGGCGGTGAGTTGGCTCATCCCGACGAGCCAGCAGTCGGAGCACCCCGACTATCTCCCGGCGGCCGGTGCCGACTTCGTGGCCTCGAAGATCGAGGCGATCGCGTCGAACCCGAAGGTGTGGCGCAAGACCGCCTTCATCCTCAGCTACGACGAGAACGACGGCCTGTTCGACCACGTGGCCCCGCCGACCGCACCGCCCGGTACCCCGGACGAGTACCTCCAGGGCCAGCCGATCGGCGCCGGGTTCCGCGTCCCGACCATCGTCATCTCGCCCTGGACGGTGGGTGGTTGGGTCGCCTCCGAGGCCTTCGACCACACCTCCGCACTGCGGTTCCTGGAGCGGTTCACCGGGGTGGCGGAGCCGAACATCAGCGCCTGGCGGCGCCGCACCTTCGGTGACCTCACGAGCGCCTTCCGCTTCCGCGACGCCGGCTCCCGCCCGCCCGCGCTCCCTGACGACACCGCCGAGCAGTTGACGAGGGCGAAGGCGGAGGCGGCGAAGCTGCCGAAACCGACGTTCCCGGGCGCGACACAGACCGTCCCACACCAGGAGAAGGGCCGTCGTCGGCGCGTGTGACCACTGAGTGACCTGTGGCCCCTGAGCGACGTGTGACCCCTGAACACCCTGGCGAGGCGCGTCACGCGAAGGTGCTCACCGCCCGGTCAGCCGACGACGGCGGACCGGGCGGGAGCGTGACACGGCCGATGATCGTCGACCGCGTGTCCCGGGGCGGGCGGCTCCAGCGCCAGGTCGTACGGGGTGACACCGTCGTACGGGGTGACACCGCGTATCGGCCGGGTCGGCGTGGAGACGCGCGCCGGAAGCGTGAACCAGACGACCTTGCCCGAGTCGCCGTCCGGGCGCGCTCCCCAACTGTCGGCCACCGCCGCGACCATCGCGAGCCCGCGTCCACAGGTGGCGGAGAGATCCACCTCGCGCACCACCGGCAGGCGAGGATCGTGGTCGTGCACGGAGACGGTCAGCCGGTCGAGCAGCAGTTCCATCTCCACGGTGCAGGTCTTGTCGGGCCGGGCATGCAGGTGGACGTTGGTCAACAACTCCGTCACACCGAGCGCCGCCCGGTCGATCAACGGATCGAGATGCCAGTAGCGCAAGTGCGCCGATACGATTCTGCGGACCTGACCGATCCGCGACGGCAGGGCTTGGAGCTCCACCGTGTACTGCCTGCTTGGCTGGCTGATCACGGCTGCGACTCCCCGAATTGAGGTCCGGAAGAAGACGGAGAACGGATCCAGCAGGATGGCCGGACATGCGTGCCGCCTGCTGTGCGGCTGAGTGCTCCGGCCGCCTGGTGCGAACGGCTCCGCACGAGGGCCGCCCGCTGTCCTGACCGGCGGGCTGGTTCTTCAGCGTGATCGCCGGTAAACCCAGAGTGATGTGAGACCAGCGTGACCTATGGGGTGAAGTCCCGCAACTCGCGTGCGACGCCAGGCGTCCGCGCCCGGCCGCGCTGTGTCAACCGCCGTGCCCGGCCGCCCTGCGCACCGCCTCGATGAACCGCCGTGCCGACGGGGGCCCCGACTGTCCCGGCGAGGGGTCGCGGTCGCCGAGCGTCAGTGAGTAGCGGGTGCCGTTGAGATCGGCCAACGCCTTGTCCTCCGGCGCGAACCAGGGCCGCGACGCGCGCACCGCCTGGACCGGCGCGCTGTCGATCTCGCTGCCGTAGCTGGTGAGCAGCCGCAGCCTGCCGTCGCTGATCCGCACCTGCCCGGCCCGGGTGAGCGACCGCAGCCTCTTCCCGATCCGCACACCCGTGGCCGTGAACTCCGGTTCCGCCATGATGTCCGCCCCCTTGCGCCTTCGGCTGTGCCGGTCCGGATCCGCGGTGGGACGCGATCCGGCACGGCCCGATCGAGTTCGCTCGCGTCCAGTCTGCACCCCGTACGGGCCGGTGTCCCGCGCGGGTTCCGACGACAGCCCGACCGTCGTCCTGTGCCGTGCGGCGTGCCCGACTGTCGTCCGTGCGGTGCAGTGTGGCCGGACCCGGCGCCGGGCGCCAGTGCGCACGGCGGGGTCACGCCGGGCGCTCGGGCGCACGCGCGTGGACGCGCTCGCGCCCTGATCGGCCGCACGCCCGCCGCGATCGCCGCGCGCCGCAGGAACACCTTTGAGCCACCCAAAGCATCGTTTATGCAAACAGGATTTGCACCAAGCCCTGCTTATCATCAAGGTGTCCGACCGCGCGAACACGGCGTCGCCGCATTCCCGTAAGGAGCCCTGGCGTGAGCACTCCCCGGCCGACCCACCCGACCCACTGCGGTGGGACCCTCGACGTCGACCGCAGCGACGCGGAGTACCGGTCCTGGCTCAAGGAGGCCGTCCGCAAGGTCCGGGCCGACGCCAACCGCTCGGCCGACACCCACCTGCTGCGCTTCCCGCTGCCCGAGCACTGGGGCATCGACCTCTACCTCAAGGACGAGTCGACCCACCCCACCGGCAGCCTCAAGCACCGCCTGGCCCGCTCCCTGTTCCTGTACGGCCTGTGCAACGGCTGGATCCGCCCGGACCGCCCGGTGATCGAGGCCTCCAGCGGCTCCACGGCCGTCTCCGAGGCGTACTTCGCGAAGCTCATCGGTGTGCCGTTCATCGCGGTCATGCCGCGTACGACGAGCGCCGAGAAGTGCCGCCTCATCGAATTCCACGGCGGGCGCTGCCACTTCGTGGACGACTCACGCAAGATGTACGAGGCCTCGGCCGCCCTCGCGGCGGAGACCGGTGGCCACTACATGGACCAGTTCACCTACGCGGAACGGGCCACGGACTGGCGCGGGAACAACAACATCGCCGAATCCATCTTCCGCCAGTTGGAGTTGGAGCGCTTCCCCGAGCCCACCTGGATCGTCGCCACGGCAGGCACCGGCGGCACCTCGGCGACCATCGCCCGCTACGCCCACTCCATGCAGTACGACACCCGCGTGTGTGTCGCCGACCCCGAGAACTCGTGCTTCTTCGAGGGATGGACGGCCGACGATGTCGACGTCACGTGCGAGCGCGGCTCGCGTATCGAGGGCATCGGCCGGCCCCGGATGGAGCCCAGCTTCGTACCGGCCGCCATCGACCGGATGATGAAGGTCCCGGACGCCGCCACCGTCGCCGCGCTGCGGGCGCTCGAAGCGGCCATCGGCCGCAAGGCGGGCGGCTCGACCGGCACGGGGCTGTGGAGTGCGCTGAAGATCGTCGCGGAGATGGTCGCCCACGGCCGTACGGGCAGCGTGGTGACCCTGCTGTGCGACTCCGGCGACCGCTACCTGGACAAGTACTACTCGGACGCGTGGCTCGCCGAGCAGGGCCTGGACATCGCCCCGTACACGGCGGCGATCGAGTCGCTGCTGGCGACGGGGGTGTGGCCGAACTGACCGGCCCTCGGCCCGCCGGGCGGACCTGACCGTCCTCGGTCCGGCGGGCGGGCCCTCAGGCGCCCGTACCTTCTCCGGGCTCCCCGGGCTCACCAGGCTCTCCGGCGATCACGAGCTGCCTGAGGTGGTCCGAGACCTCCGCCCGCGCCTCCGCGGGCAGCCCGGCGTCCGTCACCAGCGTGTCGACCTGCTCCAGCGCCGCGAACGAACTGAGGCCCACCGTGCCCCACTTGGTGTGGTCGGCGACCACCACGACCCGCCGCGCCGACTGCACGAGCCGCCGGTTGGTCTCGGCCTCCGCCAGGTTCGGCGTCGACAGGCCCGCCTCGACCGATATGCCGTGCACCCCGAGGAGCAGCACGTCGAAGTGGAGCGAGGCGATCGCCTGGTCGGCCACGGGCCCCACCAGCGAGTCGGACGGCGTCCGCACCCCGCCGGTCAGCACCACCGTGGCCGCGCCCTGCCGTTGGCCCGAGGTGCGCTGCGCCGAGTGGAAGACATCGGCCACGCGCACCGAGTTGGTGACGACGGTCAGATCCGGTACGTCGAGGAGGTGTTGGGCCAGCGCGAACGTCGTCGTGCCCCCGGACAGCGCGATCGCCCGGCCCGGCGCGACCAGTTCGGCCGCGGCCCGCGCGATGTCCTCCTTGGCCGTCAGCTCCAGACCCGACTTGGCCTCGAACCCCGGCTCGTGCGTACTGGCCTCCACCACCGGCACCGCGCCGCCGTGCACCTTCGCCAGCATCCCCTGGCGGGCGAGCGCGTCGAGATCGCGACGGATCGTCATGTCGGAGACGTTGAGCTTGCGCGTCAGCTCGTTCACGCGGACACCGCCGCGCCGCCGCACCTCGTCCAGGATCAGGGCCCGGCGCTGCTCCGCGAGGAGGTGCTGATTCTCACTCACGTCCGCTCCGCTCCCATTCGTCCGATGCGTGCCCGATGCTCCGTGGCACAGCGGCTCCGACGAGACCATGTCCCGCCGTCCTTGCCGAGGAAGCCTCATCCTCGCACGCGCCGTCCCCCATCGCGCCACCGCCCATGTCTACGGGAGCCACCCCGGCGAGCCACCGCGCGCGAAGCACGGACCGCTTTCCGCCATCCGTCACACATATCGGGGAGATTTACGGGGCAACAGGTGTGCCCTCCCACGAGAGCGGAGATCCTGTGCCTGCGCATGCCGTACCGTCCGCGCGCGGGGGATGCAGACCAGTGGATCTCACACAGGAACACAAGGAAGAACGCGACGGCGCGAGACAGCCGTCCGAAGAGTCCGGAGCGGCCCTGGAACTCCTGGTCCATGGAGTCGGCGGCACCACTCCCGAGGAGATGCTGGGCGATCCGCGCACGGTCCGGGTCACCGGCGACAAGACCGCCGCCGTCTACCGGCGCGCCGACGACGCCGACGCGGAACAGCACCCGCGGGACCAGCGGGACGGGCCGATCCCGGAGGCGTACGTCTGGTGCAACCTCACCTCCGGGAACGCCGCCCGCGCCCTGTGGCTGTTGCTGCTGCCCTTCATGGTGGCCAACCTGGCGCACTGGATGCACCCCACGACGAGCGACCACCGACGATGGGTCCGCCTGTACGGCGTGATCGTCCGCCTGGTCGGCCTCACGCTCACGGTGCTGCTGGTCGCCGCCGCCTGCGAAGTCGCCCTCGACCTGGCCGTCTGGCAGTGCGCGGGCTCACGGGCCTGCGCCGAGCGCCACTCCTGGCTCGGCTTCCTCTCGCCCGCCCTCTCCGGCCACGGCTGGTGGAGCCTGCCGGGGCGGCGCCTCGCCCTGGCCTCGCTCGTCCCCCTCGCGCTCACCGGCCTGCTCTGGTATCTCTCCCGGCGCACCTGGAGCGCGTACGAGTCACAGCGACCGCTCGCCCCGCGCTCCGAACCCGACGAGGAAGCCCACCGCGCGGGGCTCGGCAGCCCCGGCTTCTGGTACGGGCGGCGGCTGGTGGCCCGGCTGCGGGCCGCGCACACCGCCGCGGGGTTCCTGACCGTCGCGGCCGTACTCAGCCGCCCCGCCGCGCACTACGACCAGGGCCACGACTCCGTCGCCCTGGAGGTGCTCAGCCGACTCCTGGAGGCAACTCTCCTCGGCAGCGCGGTGGTTGTGGTGTGGGTGGTGTGCCGCCGGGGCCGCACCGAGAACCTGCTCGACCAGGAACTCGACCGCGTACTGGTGCGCGTGCTGCCGCTGATCGCGCTCACGGTGCTCGTCCTGACCCTGGTGTACGCGAGCTGGGCGCGCCCCGGCTGGCGCTCGACCGGACGGCTCGCGGGCGACGCGACGTTCGGCACGATCACCCTGGCGCAGGGCCTCCTCGTCGTCGCGCTCGGCGTCGTCGCCCATGTCCTGCACCGCGCCCACCCGGACGCGCGCGCCGCGATGCGCGGACTGGCCGGACCCGCCGTGGCGATGCTGGCCTGCGCGCTCGGCGGCGTGATGACCGGCGGCGTGGCCCAGCGGGTCGCCGACTGGCTGGACGGCACCGGGCACGCCCTGGCAGGCCCGCCCGTCCTGCTCACCTGGCAGGCGTCCGTGATCCCGCCGCTGCTGCTCGTCCTGCTGGCCGTCGTCGGCTGGCTGATCTGGCGCGCCCTGCGGCTGCGCCGCGCCGAGAAGCCCGAGGTCGAGGCCGACTACCCGGGCGAGCCCATGGACCCGGCCCGCACACAGCGCATCGCGAGCACGCGCGCGATGGCAAGCCTCACCGACCGGGCCCCGCGCGTCGTCGGCATCACCTCCGCCGTGACGCTGCTGCTGGGCGCGGCGGCCCTGGCGGGTGCCTTCGCCACGGGAGACACGCCGAGCGGTGCCGCGCACGGCACCCCACCCGTCCTCCAGGGCTGCGCCGAGGCCGCGCAGGCGCTCGGCTCCTGGCTGATCGGCATCGGCTTCCTCCTCTTCGTCACCTCGGGGCGCCGCGCCTACAAGGACCCGTCCGCGCGCCGCACCATCGGCATCCTGTGGGACGTCGGCACGTTCTGGCCGCGCGCGGCCCATCCCTTCGCCCCGCCCTGCTACGCCGAGCGCGCCGTGCCCGACCTGACCTGGCGCATGGCCACCTGGACGCGGAGCACGGGCGGGCGGCTCGTCCTCTCCGGCCACTCCCAGGGCAGCGTCCTCGCGGCAGCCGCGGCCTGGCAGCTCGAACCCGCCGTGCGCAGACGCGTGGCCCTCCTGACGTACGGGTCACCGCTGGAGCGGCTCTACGGGCGCTGGTTCCCCGCGTACTTCGGCCGGGCCGCGCTCAGCTCCCTGCACCGCGAGGTCGACTGCTGGCGCAACCTCCACCGCCTCACCGACCCCATCGGCGGCCCGATCCTGCTGCCCGGCGAGTGCGGTCCGCAGGTGGACCGGGCGCCGCTGAAGGACCCGCTGGTGTACGGCCGCACCCAGGAGCACCCGCTGCCCGCCCCGATCCTCGGACACGGCGACTACCAGGCGGATCCGGCCTTCGCCGAGGAACGCGAGCGGCTGCTGGCACGGCTGCGGTCGGGGCTGCCGGGGCCGCGGCCGGGTGCGGCCGCTCAGGGCAGTTCGGGCAGATCCTCCGGGTAGAGCAGGGACAGGTCGTCCGTACTCGGCTCCGTGAGCTGGGCGACCCGGCCCGCGTGCCGCTCCACCATGGCCTCGAAGGTCTGGCGCGCGGTGCGGCCGTTGCCGAACGCGGGCCCCTTCGGGAGCACCGTGAAGTACTTCAGCAGGGCCTCGGCCGTCCCCGGGCCCAGCCGGTACTCTTGCTCCTCGGCCTGCTGCTCCACGATCCGCAGCAGCTCCTCGGGGTCGTAGTCGCCGAAGGTGATGGTCCGCGAGAAGCGGGAGGCCACCCCGGGGTTGACCGACAGGAACCGCTCCATCTCGGCCGTGTAGCCCGCGACGATCACCACGACCGCCTCCCGGTGGTCCTCCATCAGCTTCACCAGGGTGTCGATCGCCTCGCGCCCGAAGTCACGCCCGGAGTCCTCCGGCGAGAGCGCGTACGCCTCGTCGATGAACAGGACGCCGCCGCGCGCCCGGTCGAAGGCCTCCTGGGTGCGGATGGCGGTGGAACCGATGTGCTCACCGACCAGGTCGACCCGCGACACCTCCACGAGGTGCCCCTTCTCCAGCACGCCGAGCGAGGCCAGGATCTCCCCGTACAGCCGGGCGACCGTCGTCTTGCCGGTGCCGGGGGAGCCCGTGAACACCAGATGCCGTCGCGCGGACGCCGCCTTCAGGCCCGCCTGCTGGCGACGGCGCCCCACCTCGATCATGTCCGTGAGGGCGCGCACCTCGCGCTTGACGCTCTCCAGGCCCACCAGCGCGTCGAGTTCGCCGAGCACGTCCGCCGACGCGCGCGCGGGCTGCTCCGGTGTCCGCGCCGCCTCGGCCACCGGCTCCCGCTCGCCGGTCCGCTGGCCGGGGATGGAGCCCAGCAGGCCCAGGGACCCGCCCGCCGGTTGCGCGGCGGTCTCCCGGACCACCGGGGGCCGCAGCCCGGCGCTCTCGTCGCTGGTGCAGTCCTCCACCACTGCGCTGCCACCGCCGGGCGCGCTCGGACCGCCGTCCGCGAACTCGTAACCCGCGCGCGCACACCGCTCCGTACGGCACTTCCGCAGCGTGGCGCGGCAGCCGTCGATCACATGGAAGCCGTAGCCGCCGCTGTCGGTGACCCGGCAGTTCAGGAAGCTGCCCCGGCCGCCCGCGGAGACGTAGAAGCCCGCCTCGGACGGCGAGGTCACGGTGCAGCGCTCTACGGTGGGGTCGGCGCCCTTGGTGACGATCACACCGGTCTGCGTGCCGTCGATGGTGCAGTTGGACAGCGTGCCGCCGCTGCCGTGGTCCCGGAACCAGGCGCCCGTCGACGCCTCCCGGATCCGGCAGTCGTCCAGTTGCGCTATGGCACCGTCGCTTACCGACACCGCCGTGTTGCGCACCTGACCGAAGTCGCTGTCCACGACGTCCGCGCGGGAGCCGCGGTCGAGGACGAACAGGGCGTCCGGCACGTCGTGCACCCGGCAGGCGTCGAGCACCGTCGTCGCGCCGTCGCTGACCCACACCGCCGGGTAGTCACCCGTACTGTCGGAGATCTCGCACTGGTTGGCGTCCACCCGCGTGCCCGGGTCCCACACCGACAGGCCGTTGCGCCCGAACTGCCGCACCGTCGTACGGGTCAGCGTGAGCACCGAGCGGGACCGCAGGTCGACCGCGTTCTCCGGGATGTCGTGGATGCGGCAGTCGGCGAGCGTCAGCACCGCGTCCGTGTCCAGCGTGATGCCGTCCGCGGTCGTGCGGTGCACCTCGCAGTCCGTCAGATGCGCCGCGGCGTGCCCGGCGATCTGCACACCCGAGCCCCGGATCTCGTACATCTCGCAACCGACCGCTTCCAGCAAGGAGTTCTCACCGGTGACGGACAGCCCCGCGCCCGAGGTGTGGTGCACCCGGCAGCGCTCCAGCCGGGGGTGGGCTCCGCCGCGGACCGCGACGCCCGACTGGGCCGCGGCCAGCACCTCGCACTCCTCGAAGACGCCACCCGCGCCGTCCACGACCGCGATGCCGATACCGGCGGGGTTGTCGACGGTGCACCGCCGGACCGTGGGACGGGCGCCCGCGCGGACCTCGATGCCGGCCGCGGACCGCGTCATGATCCGTACGTCCACCAGCTCCGGGGCGCCCTCTTCGACCAACAGCGCGGGCGCGGACGAGTCCTGACCCTCGATGTGCAGGTCCTGGACCACCGCGGAGGCCCGCACGGTCAGCGGGACGCCGTCCACCGGCGCGATGCGCACCGAACCGGGGGAGCCCTCGGATCCGCGCAGCCTCACCGCCCGTTGGACGACCAGGTTCTCCCGGTAGATCCCCGGCGCGATGGTGAGCACGTCCCCGTCACCCGCGGCCTCCAGAGCGGCGGTGAGCGAGGGGTACTCGCCCGTGCGGCGTCGCCACCGCGATGTTCCGGTGTGCGTCACCTGGACCGTGCCCTGTGCCATGGCGTTGCTGTGCCCCCACCTCGTACTCACGCGGGTTCTCGCGAAGATGCCGGACAGCCCGAGAGTCCGGCCGGTCCACCGTAGCGTGCGGGACGGCGGGTGGTTGACCGGAGCCCGAAGGCGGTCAACTGCCCGTGCCCGTCCGGCCCCAGTCGGGGCCCGCCTTCGCCCAGGCCTGGTCCCATCGCGCGTACCGACGCCGGACCAGGCGCCAGACGATCAACCGGCGGCAGGTCTCGACGAAGGCCACGACCAGCGCGGCGGCACCGACACCGGCCAGCACGGCGTGCGTTGTCGCGGTGGCGTGGTCCAGCGGCCGGTCGGCTATTCGGCCGTGGTCGTCGGTCCAGAGCGTGAACCGGTCCCCGGGGTGCGGCGATCGGAGGTCGGTGAGGACCGCGCCCTGCCGCGTGGTGCCGTCGGCCCCGGTCCAGTCGGCGAGTACACGATCGCGGGTGTCGCGCGTCGACGTACTCGACGGATCGGGGTCCAGCAGGCCGCGGCCGAGCTTCTCCACGACCGTGGCCGTCACGAGGTGATGGGTGCGCTGCTGCTCCCGTACCGACCGTTGCAGGGAGTCCTGGACGCGCGATCCCGTCACGACCCCGGCGAGGGGCGCGCAGGCGAGGATCAGCACCAGGGAGGCGAGCGCCACCCAGGCTTCGGCCAGATCGGTCGTACGGCGCAGCGGATTGCCGCGCCAACGCCAGAGCCCCCCGATTGCACGCACCGCCCCGTATCCCCCTTCTTCGCCCCCGACAGCCCCGCGCCGCCGCCGTTCACCCCGGGCGGCAGGACGGGAGAGGGCACCCCCCTCTCGCGTCCCGCGGGTCTCTCATGAACGTCTCATGCACACTCAACGACCGTGCCCATGGCCCTGGTTCCCACCCGTGCTCCGTTTGTGGATCCGCCCCGTCACTCCAGGATCGTGACCGGGTCGCCGACCCGTATCGTGCCGGGCGTCTGCGGGACCACGTACCGTCCGAAGACCAGGCGGTGGCCGATGCGGTGGTGGCGGGCGAGGGTGCGCAGCGGTTCCTTGCCGCGCTCGGTGGTGTTCTGGTCGGTCGTCGCCACCACGCAGCGGCCACAGGGCTTGGCGGCCCGGAAGACGACATCGCCCAACGCGACGCGCTGCCAGTCGTCCTCGGCCCAGGGCGCGGTGCCGGACAGCACGACGTTCGGCCGGAAGCGGTTCATGGGCAGCGGGCCCTCCTCGGGGTGATCGCCTTGCGCGATCAGGGAGTTGAGGGCGGCGAGCGAGGCGAGGGTGGTGATCAGCAGGGGATAGGCGTCGGCCAGGCTGACCGTCTGGTCCGGGCGTTCGTGCGCCCAGTCGGCGAGCGGGCGGCGCGTGGCGGGGTCGTCGAGATGGACGAGGGTGACGTCCGCGCCGAGATACGCGCTGAACCATCGGCTCGCCTCGGCGGCGGCGGGCACCGTCTCGATCTTCTCGCTCTTCCACGTCGCGGTCCGCGTGCCGACACCGTCGGGCACGGCGACGTCCAGCGGCTCCAGGTCGGGCGCGGACAGGCGGAGGCCGCCGCCGGACAGAGGTGCGGCGGCGGCCAAGGCCAGGCGCGGACACTCGCGTTGGGTGACGAGCTTGCCTTCGTCGTCGATCACTGCCCAGCGCCGGTCCCCGGCCAGCCCCCATGGCTCCACCGCGGCTTCGCGAAGTGCGTGACCGCGCAGTGCTTTGACCGGGTGAACGTGAATCGACTGCAGCGCTGGTGTCGGCATGAGGCCCATGGTGCCATCGGGCACCGACAGCCTCCTGCCGAGAGGTGGATCAGTATCCGCGGTACTGCTGCCCGTTGTTGTACGGGTCCGGGTACGGCATCGGAGCCGGGGCGGGGGCCGGGCGCGGCGCGGCGGGGCGCATCGCCTCGTAGCCCGTGCCCGCGCCCATCGGGTGCGGCGGGGGCGCGGGCTGGAGCCCCGGCTGGGGTCCCGGATAGCCGCGAGGGCCGCCCGTCTGCTGCGGGATGTACGCCGTGGGAGCCTGCTGCGGCGCCGCGGGCTGCGGTGGCTGCGGGTAGCCGTAGGCGGGCGGCTGCGGAGACGGCGCGGCCGGCAGCGCGGGCAGCGCCGACGGCAGGGCGGGCAGCTGGGAGGCCGGTGTCTCGTACGGGGAGGAGACACGGATCGGAGCGATCTGAGGCGTTCCCCGTTCGGCGACGAGCGAGTCGTAGATCGGAGTGTCCCGGAAGGGCGACGCGGAGTGATAGCCGCCGCCGTAGGTGGAGCGGGGGGAGGTCATGGCACATAAGGTAAGCCCACGATGTGGTGGTTGGGGAGACCGATTAGAGGGTTGTTTGCCGTGTCCGTCGTGACCTGAGATCGCTAATCCGAGCGAACTTGGTGAAATAGGGCGGCAAACGATGTTTAGATCGTGTAAGGGCCACGTTCTTGCGGGTCATCCGCGGTCGGCTCTCCCGTCTCCCGCTACGGGTCAGGGGAGTTCGGGGGCGCGGAAGGAATAGGTTGGCCGCGACGGAAACGACCGACCGCCCGGGGCGCGGCCCCGGCGCGGTGACATGTGAGGGGGCGGCCATGTCGATGCCCAAGGGATCCAACGTTCAGGTGCCGACAACGGCTCTACGGGTCGAGTTGGGGTGGCACGCCGGGCCCGGTGTGCCCGACGCGGACGCCTCGGCGCTGCTGCTGGCCGCCGGACGGGTCCGCAGCGACGGCGACTTCGTCTTCTACAACCAGCCCGCGCATTCCTCCGGTTCGGTGCGTCACGAGGGCAAGCGGAAGGCGGGCGACCAGGTCACGGACACGCTCCTCGTCGACCTCGCGCGCGTGGAGCCCGCCATCGAGACCGTCGTCCTCGCCGCCTCCGCCGACGGCGGACCGTTCGGACGCGTGCCCGGCCTGTACATCCGGGTGCTCGACGCGCAACGGGGCACCGAGCTGGCCCGCTTCGACCCCGCCGCGAGCGTCGAGACCGCCTTCGTGCTCGGGGAGTTCTACCGCCGCCAGGGAGCCTGGAAGTTCCGCGCCGTCGGGCAGGGGTACAGCAGCGGACTGGAAGGCCTCGCCACGGACTATGGGATCACGGTGGACGAACCGCAGCACGCGGCGCCGCAGCCCGCGCCTCCGGTCACCCTGCCTCTGCCTCCGGTCACCATGGCCCCGCCGCCGGTCACCCTGCCTCCGCCCCCGGCCGTAGCGCCCGGCGCCGTGCCGCCTCCGCCGCCCGTCCCGCCGGTCGTGCCCCCGGCCCCCGTACGCCTCACCAAGGTCACTCTCACCAAACACGCCCCCTCGGTCTCGCTGACCAAGCAGGGCGGCACCTCCGGCGCCCTGCGCGTGAACCTCAACTGGCAGACGCGCAAGCAGTTCTCGGGCTGGGGCGCCAAGCGCGGCCGGGCGGTGGCCCAGCACGCGGACCTCGACCTGGACCTGTGCGCCCTGTACGAACTGACCGACGGCAGCAAGGGAGTCGTACAGGCCCTCGGCAACGCCTTCGGAGCCCTGCACCAGCCGCCGTACATCCACCTCGACGGCGACGACCGCACCGGAGCCGTGGAGAGCGGGGAGAACCTCACCGTCAACCTCGACCACCAGCGGAACTTCCGGCGCATCCTGATCTTCGTGACCATCTACGAAGGCGCCCGCTCCTTCGCCGACCTGCACGCCACGGTCACCCTCCAGCCCCAGCACGGAGCGCCCGTCGAGTTCTCCCTCGACGAGTGCACGGTGCCCTCGACGGTGTGCGCGCTCGCGCTCATCACGAACACCGGAGGCGACCTCGTCGTCCAGCGCGAGGCCCGCTACCTCGTGCCGGACCGCGGCGTCAGCCCGCAACGCACCATCGACCACGCCTACGCGTGGGGCATGAACTGGACCCCCGGCCGCAAGTGACCGACCCGTTCACCGCTCCTCGAACGCGGCGTCCGGACGCGCGTAGGTGCGGCCCTTCCAGGCCGCACCGCGCCCCCGGTAGTGCTGCACCGCCGAATCGACGGTCATCAGCAGATAGAGGACCGCGGTGAACGGCAACGACAGCGCGAGCCAAGCCGGTTGACGGTAGTAGCGCAGCATCGGCAGATACGTCACCGTCATCACCAGCTTCGCCAGCCCGCCGACCACCATCGCCGCCACGTCGCCGGTGACGATCCCGGCGATCAGGGCCGCGCTCGGCACGAGGTAGACGAGGGCCAGTCCGAGCACTGTCCCGAGAAGCAGCGGCGGACTGTGCCGCAACTGCGCGTACGCGCTGCGCGAGACCATCCGCCACAGGTCGTGCAGCCGCGGATAGGGACGCACGCTCTCGACCCGGTCGGCAAGCCCCAGCCAGATGCGGCCACCGCTCGTCTTGACCGCCCGCGCGAGCGCCACGTCGTCGATGACGGCCTGACGGATCGCGTCGGGAATCCGCGCCCGCTCGGCGGCGTCGGCGCGCAGCAGCACACAGCCGCCCGCCGCCGCCGCGGTCCGCGAGCCCCGCACCGCGATCCAACGGAAGGGATAGAGCTGGGAGAAGAAGTACACGAACGCGGGCACGACCAGCCGCTCCCACACACTCTCCACCCGCAGCCGGGCCATCTGCGAGACGAGATCGAAGCCGCCGCCGTGCGCGGCGGCCACCAATTCCCGCAGACTGTCGGGCGCGTGGGCGATGTCCGCGTCCGTCAGGAGCAGGTACTCGGGCTCACGCGCGCGTGCGAGAGCGATGCCGTGACGCACGGCCCACAGCTTGCCCGTCCAGCCCGCGGGCGGCTCGCCGGGGGAGTCGACGGTCAGCGGAAGTCCGCCGTGCCGCCGCGCCAGTTCCCAGGCCAGCTCCCCGGTGCCGTCCGAACTGCCGTCGTCGACCAGGAAGACCTCGGCGCGTCCGGGATAGTCCTGCGCGAGCAACGACGGGAGGCTGTCGGGGAGTACGGCGGCCTCGTCGCGCGCCGGTACCACGACACAGACGGACGGCCAGGAGCCGGGCTCCCGGCGCGGCGGCAGCCGCAGATCCGTACGCCAGAAGAAGCCCTGGCCGAGCAGCAGCCACAACCAGGCGACCAGAGACACGACGGTGATCCACACAAGGGCACTCACCCCCCGCAGTCTGCACCACCACGAGGGCCCGTTCGAGACCATCGACTATGGTTGCCGCGTGAAGATCGCGCTTATGGACTCCGGAATCGGCTTGCTACCCGCTGCTGCCGCAGTACGGCGTCTGAGGCCCGACGCGACCCTCGTGCTCTCCCTCGACCCCGACGGGATGCCCTGGGGACCTCGCACCCCCGAGGACCTCACCCAGCGCGCCCTCGCCGTCGCCGAGGCCGCCGCCGCGCACCGGCCCGAGGCGCTGATCGTCGGGTGCAACACCGCCTCCGTGCACGCCCTGCCCGCCCTGCGCGCCCTCCTCGAACCCGGCCTTCCGGTCATCGGCACGGTCCCGGCGATCAAGCCGGCCGCGGCGGGGGGCGGCCCGGTCGCGATCTGGGCGACCCCGGCCACCACCGGCAGCCCCTACCAGCGCGGCCTCATCCGTGAGTTCGCGGACGGGGTGGCGGTCGCCGAGGTGCCCTGCCCCGGGCTCGCCGACGCCGTGGAGCACGCGGACGAGGCGGCGATCGACGCGGCCGTCGCCGCCGCGGCGGCGCGCACTCCGGCCGAGGTGACGACGCTCGTCCTGGGCTGCACCCACTACGAACTGGTCGCCGACCGCATCCGCGCCGCCGTCCAGCGGCCGGACCGTCCGCCGCTCGTCCTGCACGGTTCCGCCGGGGCGGTCGCCGCCCAGGCGCTGCGCCGACTCGGTGGGGAACCGGCACCGACGGCGTCCGTCGACGGCGGGATGACGGTGCTGCTCAGCGGACGCGAAGCGGCCCTGCCGCCCGCGGCGCTGGCGTACGCGGAGGGCAGGCTGCTGTCGGCGGTCAGCCCGGCGCGCTGACCCGCGCTCGCGGTCGCCCCTGCCGTCGCTCGGACTGCCGCGCGCACCGGTGACGTTGCGCGACCCCGTGCCCGCGATGCGGAACCTCGGTACCCTCGGAGGCATGAGGGACCACCCCGATGGCGACACCGCCCCGCACCCCGAGGTGTGGACGGGGCGCGCGACCAGCCGAGTCCAGTGGCTGCTCGCCCTCGTCGGTGCCGCCTGTATGGCGCTCGGCATCGAACTGGCCGTCGACTCCGCGTGGACGTCCGGTGTCGCCCCGCTCGTCATGTCCGTCGTGGGCTGCATCGCCGCCGGACTGCTGGTCCTGTTCGGCACGCTGGCGTTCGTCCATGTCGCCGTGAAGGTGGACAACGACACCCTGGAAGTGCGCTGCGGCCACATCGGCCTGCCGCGCCGCCGCATCCCCCTCGCCCAGGTCGCGGGCGCCGACTTCGCTCCCCGGGTCACCCCGTGTCAGTGGGGCGGATGGGGCTATCGCTGGCGGCCCGAGAAGGGCACGGCCGTCGTCGTACGGCGTGGTGAAGGCCTCGTACTGCGCCTCTGGGACGGCCATACGTTCACGATCACCGTGGACAACGCCGAGTCCGCGGTACGGGTCATCCGTGCCCGGCTGCGGCCGAGCCTGCCCGGCGCCACGCACTGACGCCGCGCGTCACTTCTCTTGGTCACTCCTCTTGCGGCGCGGCTCTCTCGGACGCCCGCTCCCCTTCTTCTCCTCTCTCCTCGTCCTCACTCCCGAGCGGATGTTCCTCGCTTCCGAGCGGACGAGCCGTGGCGAATCCGGCCAGCAGGCCCGCCCCCGCCGTCACCGTCGTGAAGCTGAGCGCGTTGCCGACCGACGCGATCACCGCCAGCGCCGTCAGCGAGACACCGGCCGTCAGCGCGACCGGCGTGGGCCGTGATGTCCGCCACAGCGCGTACAGGGCCCAGCAGTAGACCGCGGCGAGCAGCGCCACGCCTACCAGCCCCTGTTCGGCGGCCTGCTGGAGCGGCGCGGAGTGCGGCTTGCCGTCGGGCAGGAACGTCTGCGCGGTGGTGGGGCTCAGTTCGCCGAAGCGCCCCGGGCCCGCGCCGAGCGCCGGATCGTGGTGGGTCAGGGCAAGGGCGTCACGCCACAGCAGGACCCGATGCGTGGTCAGCCGATCGCTGAGGAAGGCGGTCGGGCCGTCCGGCAGTACGTCCTCGGCGATCGCCCAGATCGCCCCGGTCACCATCGCCGCGACGAGCGCGAGCCCCACGAGCGCGGGGCCGCGGCGGCGCAGTCGCGCGGCTGCGAGCGAGCACAGCAGCACGACGGTGGAGGCAACCAGCCCCGTCGTCGAGCCGAGAGCCGCCGCGGCCACCACGATGCCCGCGGCCGAGACCCTCAGGCCGAGGCGTGGCCACGGTGCACGGGTCGCCCACGCGGCGCAGCACGCCGCCCCCGTGGACAACGTCAGCAGCGCGGCACTCGCGCCGTTGTGCCCGAGCGGCGCGACGAACTGCGGCGCGGCCGTGACGTGCGGGGCGGCGATCGCCAGTCCCAGCCCGGCGAACGCTCCCGCGGCGGGCGCGGCCAACGGCAGCAGCGCTCCGAAGATCCGGCCCGACGCGTAACCGGCGGCGACCGCGAGCACCGCCAGCAGCATGCCCTCGGGTCTGCCTCCGTGTGCGGCGGCCGTGATCAGTGACCAGGCCGCGCAGGCACCGAGCACCACGAGGCCCGTCGCGTCCGCGGTGGTGCGCCTCTCGTCCTGTGTCTCCGCGGCCTCGGCCGCGGGCCCTGTCCCCGTGGATCTCACCCCGCCGCCCCCCTGTGACGGGCCCCGGCCGTCCCGGCCGCAACCGGCCGTACGTTCGAAGCTCCGGCACACGGTAACGGTGTTGCGCCGTGTTGTGGACGAGTCGTGCAGAAACGATGCGTCGGAGAGCTGCGCACAGGGCGGCGGAAGGTGGCAACGCCGGGGAAGAGGGGGTGCGGGCCCGAAAGGGCCGAGCTGCCCGCGCTGTCCGCGGGCTGGTCACGCACCGTACACTCCCCGGGTGACCGTCACCGCACCTTCCGTGGGCGAGCCGGAACAGCTCGAACCCCAGGCCGCACCCGCACTCCGGGGTGCCCGCCGGGTACGCCGCCTCGTTCCGGCCGCCGTCGCGGCGCTCTCCGGAGTGCTGCTCTACGTGAGTTTCCCGCCCCGGACCCTGTGGTGGCTGGCCCTCCCGGCCTTCGCCCTCTTCGGCTGGACCCTGCGCGACCGCACCTGGAAGGGAGGCCTCGGCCTCGGCTATCTGTTCGGCCTCGGCTTCCTGCTGCCGTTGCTCGTATGGACCGGCGTCGAGGTCGGCTCCGGCCCCTGGCTCGCCCTCGTCGCCGTGGAGGCCCTCTTCGTCGCGCTGGTCGGCGCGGGCATCACCCTGGTCTCCCGGCTGCCCGCCTGGCCGGTGTGGGCAGCCGCCCTGTGGATCGCGGGAGAAGCGGCACGCGCGCGTGCGCCGTTCGGCGGCTTCCCCTGGGGCAAGATCGCCTTCGGGCAGGCGGACGGAGTGTTCCTGCCGCTCGCGGCCGTGGGCGGCACCCCGGTGCTCGGCTTCGCGGTCGTGCTGTGCGGCTTCGGGCTCTACGAGATCGTGCGCGTGGTCGTCGACGGGCGGCGTGCCGGGGGCACGCTGCGGCGCGGCGCGGCCCTCACGGCCCTGCTGAGCCTGGCCGTTCCGCCCGTGGGCGCTCTCGCCGCGCGATCCCTGGTCAGCGACAAGGCCGAGGACGGCACCACGACCGTCGCGGTCATCCAGGGCAATGTGCCGCGCTCCGGGCTCGAGTTCAACGCCCAGCGGCGCGCCGTCCTCGACTACCACGCGCGTGAGACCGAACGCCTGGCCGCGAAGGTCAAGGCGGGCAAGGCGCCGCGGCCCGACCTCGTGCTGTGGCCGGAGAACTCCTCCGACATCGACCCCTTCGCCAACGTCGACGCCGCCGCCGTGATCCAGGGCGCCGCGCAGGCCATCGGCGCGCCGATCTCGGTCGGCGCCGTCGTCGAGCGCGACGGCAAGATGTACAACGAGCAGATCCTGTGGGACCCGGACAAGGGGCCCGTCGACACCTACGACAAGCGGCAGGTGCAGCCGTTCGGCGAGTACCTTCCGCTGCGCTCACTGCTCGACGTCATCAACAAGAACTGGACGTCGATGGTGCGCCAGGACTTCAGCCGGGGCCACGAGCCCGGCGTGTTCACCATGGCGGACGCCAAGGTCGGGCTCGTCACCTGCTACGAAGCGGCCTTCGACTGGACCGTGCGCTCCACGGTCACCGACGGCGCGCAACTGATCTCGGTACCCAGCAACAACGCGACCTTCGACCGCAGCGAGATGACCTACCAGCAGCTCGCCATGTCCCGGGTGCGCGCCGTCGAACACAGCCGCACCGTCACCGTGCCGGTGACCAGCGGTGTCAGCGCGATCATCATGCCGGACGGGAAGATCACCCAGCGGACCGGGATGTTCGTGGCCGACTCGCTCGTCCAGAAGGTGCCGCTGCGCTCCTACGAGACCCCCGCCACACGGCTCGGTACCCTCCCCGAACTGCTCCTCGTGCTCGTCGCGGCCGGTGGGCTCGGCTGGGCGGTGACGTCGGTGGTGCGCGGTCGTCGCCGGAGCGGTGACGGCCAGGACGTGCGCGCCGATGGGCAGGACGTGCGAGCCGATGAGCAGGATGTGACCGAGGCCGCCCGCTAGGTCCTGTCTGACAATTCCCGTCGTCCGCCCGGAGGGCGGGCCCCGCGGCGTCTGGTGCGTGCGATCGCAAGGCGGAGGGTCGTCCTCGTACTGGATGTACGAGGACGATCCCGACAACGCAGCGAGCGTGCGTGCCAGGCGTCGTGGGGCAGGCGGGAATTGTCAGACAGGGCCTAGGGTCGGCCCATGGCTACTCCCGATTTCATCCGGACCATCCGGGCCTCCGCCGGTCAGCAACTGCTCTGGCTGCCCGGCGTCAGCGCCGTCGTCTTCGACGACGAGGGCAGGGTGCTGCTCTGCCAGCGCGCCGACAACAGGGAATGGACGGTGATCACCGGCATGCCCGACCCCGGTGAGCAGCCGGCGGACTGCGCCGTACGCGAGGTGTACGAGGAGGCGGCCGTCCGGTGTGTGGTCGAGCGGGTCGTCCTTGTCAGGTCCGGGAAGCCGGTCACCTTCGACAACGGTGACATCTGCCAGTTCATGGACGTCACGCTCCGGTGCCGGGCCGTCGGGGGAGAGGCGGCCGTGAACGACGACGAGTCCTTGCAGGTCGGCTGGTTCGACGTGGACGCGCTCCCGGAGATGCGGGAAGGCCAGAAGTTCCGGATCAAGCAGGCGCTGTCTGACGCACCCACGTGGTTCGAATCCACGAGTTCTGACTGAAGTGTGGGGGGCGGCCATATAGAGCCGCAGGTGGCCGCTTCCTAGAGTCGACATATGACCCCGCCCCCGCCCCGCGCCCTTGCGGACTCCGAAGCCTTCGCCCTCGACCTCCGCGGACGCACCGCTCTCGTCACCGGTGCCGCAAGCGGCATCGGCCGCGCCTGTGCGCTGCGGCTGGCCGCCGCCGGGGCCGAGGTGAGAGCGGTCGACCGGGACTCCGACGGCCTCGATGCCCTCGTCGGCACGGCACACGGCCTCGCGGGCGGCGTCGAGCCGCTCGTCCTCGACCTCACCGACCTGGACGCCGCCGAGCGGTCCGCCACCGGCACCGACGTCCTCGTCAACAACGCGGGGCTGCAACTGGTGCGCCCCTTGGAGGAGTTCCCGCCCGAGGTCTTCCACACCGTGCTGACGGTGATGCTCGAGGCCCCGTTCCGGCTCATCCGCGGGGCACTGCCCCGGATGTACGCCCAGGGCTGGGGGCGCATCGTCAATGTGTCGTCGGTCCACGGGCTGCGCGCCTCCGCGTTCAAGTCGGCGTACGTCGCCGCCAAGCACGGGCTCGAAGGGCTCTCGAAGACCGCGGCCCTCGAGGGCGCCCCGCACGGGGTCACCTCGAACTGTGTGAACCCGGGCTATGTGCGGACACCCCTCGTGGAGAAGCAACTCGCGGACCAGGCACGGACGCACGGGATCCCGGAAGAGCGCGTGCTGTCCGAGGTGCTGCTCCAGGACAGTGCCGTCAAACGGCTGATCGAACCGGAGGAGGTCGCGGAGGCGGTGGCCTATCTGTGCAGCCCGTCGGCCTCGTTCGTCACCGGTACGTCGCTGGTCCTCGACGGCGGTTGGACGGCGCACTGACCGGGTTCCCGGCGGCAGTTGGACGGCGTACTGGCGTACTGGCCTGGTTCTCGGCAGCGGTTCGACGGAGCACGGACCGGGGCCTAGACCGCAGTTGGACGGAGCAAGCGTGGTGAGCATGCCAAGAGTTGTCCACAGGGTCGGGTTGCCCGGTCCGCCCGTGGGTCATCCTGAGGGCATGTCTCGCGATCACGTTCAGTCCCCCCAGCGCCCCGGCACCAGTGCCGAGGAGCCGTTCCTCCAGCTCCTGGCCCGCGGCGCGTCCGCCGACGCCTACGAGCAGCCGGTTCTGCTCGCCCGCGCCGAGGGCCTGCCGACCGAGCACGTCCGCGCGCTCGAGCAGGCCAAGCGGCTCGCGCTGCGCGTGCGCGCGGAGATGGAGGGCAGACGCCGCCGCGAGGCGGAGCTGTCCGCGCTCTTCGAGACCGCCCACGACCTGGCCGGGCTGCGCGACCTCGACGCCGTTCTCCAGGCGATCGTCCAGCGCGCCCGATCGCTGCTGAGCACCGACATCGCGTATCTGACGCTGCATGACGAGGCCGCGGGCGACACCTATATGAGAGTCACGGAGGGTTCGGTCGCCGCCCGCTTCCAGCAACTGCGGCTCGGCATGGGCGAGGGGCTCGGCGGCCTCGTCGCCCAGACCGCCCGCCCGTATGTGACGCCCGACTACTTCCAGGACGACCGTTTCCGGCACACCTGGACGATCGACACGGGCGTCCGCGACGAGGGGCTCGTGGCGATCCTCGGGGTGCCCTTGATGATCGGACCCCAGGCCATCGGGGTGCTGTTCGCCGCCGACCGGCGGGCCCGGGTCTTCGAGCGGGAGGAGATCGCGCTCCTCGGCTCGTTCGCCGCGCTGGCCGCCGCGGCCATCGACACCGCGAACCTTCTCACGGAGACGCGGTCCATGCTGGACCGGCTCGCCCGTGCCAACGAGATCATCCGCGACCGCAGCGCGGCGATCGAGCGTGCCTCGGACGTCCACGACCGGCTCGCCGAACTCGTCCTGCGCGGCGGCGGAGTCCACGACGTGGCCGCCGCGGTCTCCCAAGTCATCGACGGCACGGTCGAGTTCACAGAGGCCACCGCCGCACCCACCACGGCGCTGGAGGCGTCCCGCGCCGAGGGACACGCCGTGCGGCACGGGGCCGACTGGATCGCCGCCGTGACGGCCGGCGGCGAACTGCTCGGTGCACTGGCACTGCGTGGCCATCCGGAGCTCGACCCCGTCGACCAACGCACCCTGGAGCGCGCCGCGATGGTGACGTCCCTGCTGCTGCTCGCCCGCCGCTCGGCCGCCGAGGCCGAACAGCGCGTCCGCGGCGAGCTGTTGGACGACCTCCTCGACGCCCGCGACCGCGACCCGCGCGTGCTGCGTCAGCGAGCCGCCCTGCTGCGTGCCGACCTCGACGCCACCCATGTCGTGCTCGCCGCCCATCTCGACGGCGCCGCGGCCGACGCCGACCAGGCCACGGCCGCCCGCCACCGCCTCTGGTCCGCCGCCTCCCACCTCGCGGCCACCCGGCAGGGGCTCGCCGCCGCCCGGGACGGCGGTACGGTCCTGCTGCTGCCCCTCGACCCGGGGGACACGGCGACCGACCTGGCCCGCCGTACGGCACGGCAGCTCGGCACCGCCGTCCGCGACCAGGTCACCGTCGGAGCCTCGGCTCCCGTCGCGGACCTCGCCGGCCGCCCGGACGCCGTGGCCGCGGCCTATGCGGAGGGGCGCCGCTGCCTCGACGCCCTGCGGCTGCTGGGCCGTTCAGGAGACGGGGCCGCCGCCGAGGACTTCGGCTTCCTCGGGCTGCTGCTCGCCGGGGAGCGGGACATCGCCGGCTATGTCCAGCGCACCCTCGGCCGGGTCATCGCCTACGACGAACGCCGCGGTACCGATCTCGTCCGCACCCTCGACGCGTACTTCGCCTCGGGGATGAGCCCGGCCCGCACCAAGGACCATCTGCACGTCCATGTGAACACGGTGGCGCAGCGCCTGGAGCGGGTGGGCCGCCTGCTCGGCGACGACTGGCAGAGCCCGGCCCGCGCCCTGGAGATACAACTGGCGCTGCGGCTCCTGCGGTTGTCGTCGCCGCCCGGCTCCTGACGCGAGCGCGTACTCACACGGCGCGGGCGTCCGCCACCGGGGCGTCCTCGGACTCGGCATCCGCCGAGGAGTCGATCCGGGCCAGATCGCGGTCGCGCGTCTCCTTGGCGACGCCCACCGCGATCAGGGTGAGGACGGCCGCCGCGATGACGTACAGAGCGATCGGTGTCGAACTGCCGTAGTCGGACAGCAGCGCGGTCGCGATGAGCGGGGCGGGCGCCCCGGCCGCCACCGAGGAGAACTGCGCGCCGATGGAAGCGCCCGAATACCGCATCCGGGTCGCGAACATCTCGGAGAAGAAGGCCGCCTGGGGCGCGTACATCGCTCCGTGCAGCACCAGGCCGACCGTCACGGCGAGGACGAGGTTGCCGAAGTTCCCCGTGTCGATCAGCCAGAAGAACGGGAACATCCACAGGCCGACCCCGGCCGCACCGAGCAGATAGACGGGCCGTCGGCCGACGCGGTCCGAGAGCGCGCCCCACGCCGGGATGACCACGAAGTGCACGGCGGAGGCGACGAGTACGGCGTTGAGCGCGGTCTGCTTGGAGACACCGGCCGATGTGGTGGCGTACACGAGGATGAAGGCGGTGATCACGTAGTAGCTGATGTTCTCCGCCATGCGCGCGCCGATCGCGATCAGCACGTCCCGCCAGTGATGGCGCAGGACGGAGACCAGAGGCAGCTTCTCCACACTGGCGCCCTCGACCGCCTTGCGCGCCTCGGCCTGCTTCAACGCCTGCTGGAACACCGGCGATTCATCGACGGAGAGACGGATCCACAAGCCGAGCATCACCAGAACACCGGACAGGAGGAACGGAATGCGCCACCCCCAGGTGCCGAACGCCTGGTCCGAGAGCACGGCGGTCAGGAGCGACAGCACACCCGTCGCGAGGAGTTGCCCGGCGGGCGCCCCGGTCTGCGGCCAGGAGGCCCAGAAGCCACGCCGCCGCGCGTCACCGTGCTCCGACACCAGCAGGACGGCACCGCCCCATTCACCGCCGAGGGCGAAGCCCTGCACCAGACGCAGGGTCGTGAGCAGGACGGGCGCGAAGGTACCGACCGTCGCGTGCGTGGGCAGCAGCCCGATGGCGAAGGTCGCCCCGCCCATCAACAACAGGCTCAACACCAGCAACTTCTTACGCCCGAGCCGGTCCCCGTAGTGCCCGAAGACCAGAGCCCCCAGCGGCCGGGCGGCGAACCCGACGGCGTACGTCAGGAACGACAGCAGCGTGCCCACGAGCGGATCGGAGTCCGGGAAGAACAACTTGTTGAAGACGAGCGCGGCGGCGGACCCGTAGAGGAAGAAGTCGTACCACTCGATGGTGGTCCCGATGAGACTCGCGGCGACGATGCGGGGGAGTTTGGAGGGGGCTGGCGGAGAGGCTGCGGGGGAGGACATCGGCACCACTTCCTGACGATCGACGGGGGACGTTCGCGTGTCGCCACACCGTAGGAACGCGCAGGTCAGGGGCGTATGTGGTGGGACACCATAGTTCTGGGCGTGGGAGTGCGTGTGGTCACCATGGATGCGGTGCCAGAGCCTCTGGTTGTCGTTGACTTGCCTGCATGAACCGGTCGCGGCGTCGGGCCAGGCTGGTCACCCCGCGGACGGGGGGCGGACGTCCACCACGGCCACGGCCGGCTGGTGGGAGCACGCGGCCGTCACGAAGGACTCGGCGTTCTCGGTTGTGGTGAGCACTTCGTTTCCCAGGGCCTCCAGCATGGCGGAGAGTCCCTGGGCGAGCAGTGCGTTGTCCTCGGCTATCAGGATGCGCACGGGCACTCCACGGTGATCACTGTGGGCCCGCCGGGCGGGCTCTGCACCCGCAGCGCGCCGTCAACTGCCTCGACGCGCTGCCGCATGCCGCGCAACCCGGTGCCTCGGCCGTAGTCGGTGATCTCCGCACGGACCGTGCCGCCGACCCTGGTCAGGGTGACCGACACGGAACCGGCGTGGCCGTGCTTGGCCGCGTTGCTCAACGAGTTCGCGCTGCCGCTGGCCCACGATGTCTCGGGCCACCTCGTCGACCCGCTGCTCGCCGGACCGCTGAGGATGGCGCCGCCCCGCCCGGACCGGTCGCGGTCCGGAGCAGCGGCTCGACAGAGGATTGACCAAGAAGCGTTGAGTCTCTGAGGTTCAGGAGCGGTACTGCCAAGGCTTGAGTCGGCCGCGCTCCATGGCTAGTATGCTAGCAATCTAGCGAGCTAGTATCGACCTATGGGTGATACGGAAGTCAAACAGTTCAACGTGTATCTGCCGCTGGGGCTCATCAGGCAGGTCAAGCATCACGCGATCGAGACGGGCATGTCGTTGTCCGCGCTGGTCGCAGAGGCCTTGCGTGCCTACCTCGACGACGCCCATGGGCAACGGCAGTCCTCTTCCGGAAAGGAGTCATGACATGGCAACCGAAGGGTTCGAGGCGGTGTTCGTGGAGACCCACAACTGGGGGAAGAGCGCAAAGTTCTTCCAGGAACTGGGTTATGAGTTGGAGACCTCCACCGGCGACGGCTCCGGTGTGTTCCGCAACGGCGAGGGTCCTTACCTTGTCGTTGTCGAGATCCCCCAGGACCGGGAGCCCGGCGTGCAGGTCGCGCTGAAGGTACCCGATGCGGACCTGTTCCGTACCGATCCGGCCGTGGAGGTGGTCACCCCGTTCCAGGACACGCACTACGGGACCCGGGAGATGACCGTCCGGGACCCCGACGGGCGGCTGTGGAGTCTGCAGGCCCCGGCCAAGGGCTGACGCTTCCCTCTCGTCCGGGTGGGCTGATTCGCCTCGGCCGACGGTGCCTTTTGCCCTGCCTGGCAGTGGCCCTTGCTCACGAACAGGAGGTTCAGCAGCACGCTGCTGAACCTCCTGTTTCGTGAGGACGGCCTGATCGAACCGCCGAGGCGAACTCCGTGGAACGGCAGCGGATGTGCCATGACGGAGACCGAACGCGGCCGCCCATCGAGTCGGCGAGCAGCTTCGCGGGCTCCTGGAGCGGCCCGTGCAAGCACCGTAAGGCGGTCAGGCACTCGCCTTCCCTGGCAGGCGCTGTCCAGCCCGCCCACAGCCGAGGTCGCACGCCTGCGGGCAACGGCGTACGGGAGGAGCCGATGCGCGGGTACCGGGCGGGGACATCCGGAGCAACAAGACGTGTTGGGCTCACCCGGTGGCGGCGTTTCTGCCACTGACCGTGGGGATGCGAGGAGCGAAGGATGGGATACGAATGAGCAGATGGCGCGGCAATCCCTGGGCAGTGCTGCTGACGCTCAGCCTGGGATTCTTCATGACGCTGCTGGACCTGACGGCCGTCAACGTCGCCATCCCCAGCATGATCGGCGACCTGCACGCGTCGCTGGACGAGGTGTTGTGGGTGATCAATGTCTACATCCTCGTCCTCGCCGCACTGCTGATCACGTTCGGCCGACTGGGGGACATGCGCGGGCCGCGCACCATGTTCATCGGAGGTGTCGCGCTGTTCACCGTCGCATCGGTGCTGTGCGCCCTGGCTCAGGATCCGGCCCAGCTCATCGCTACCCGGGCGGTGCAGGGCCTGGGTGCGGCGGCGCTGATGCCGCAGACGATGACGATCATCATCGGCACGTTCCCGGCTGAGCGCCGGGGCGCCGCACTCGGCGTCTGGGGCGGAGTCGCGGGCGTGGCCACGATCGCCGGACCCACCCTTGGCGGGTTCCTGGTCAGCACGGCCGGCTGGCGGTGGATCTTCTTCCTCAATGTCCCGATCGGGGTGATTGTTCTGGCGATGGCCGTCACGATCGTGCCCGACACCCGGCACGGCAACCACCGAAGAGTGGACGTTGCGGGTGTCGCGCTCGCCGCGGCGACGCTGGTATGCCTGACCTTCGCGCTCACCGAGGGGCAGCGGTATGACTGGAACACCGGGATCTGGGCGTTGCTGGGCGCGGCTGCCCTGCTGCTGGTGCTGTTCCTGATCCACCAGGGCACCCGGCAGCACGGCGAACCGCTGCTGCCCTTCGTGCTCTTCCGCGACCGCAACTACGCGGTCATGAGCTTCGTGTCCGCGACCGTCCAGGTCGGCATGCTCGGCCTGTTCCTGCCGGTGATGATCTATCTGCAGTCGGTGCTGAACTTCAGCGCCCTCACAGCCGGACTCGTGATGGCGCCGGCGATGGTGGTGTCAGCGGTGCTGTCGCCGGTCGCGGGCCGGACGGCGGACCGGATCGGCGGCAAGTACGTCCTGATGGCCGGTCTGGCCCTGTTCGCGGCCGGCATGGCCTGGCTCACCTGGGCCATCGATATCGGCCGCGCGTGGTGGGAGTTCCAGCCTGCCCTGGTCACGGCGGGGGTAGGCATCGGCTGCGTGTTCGGCCCGATGGTCACGGTCGCCATGTACAACGTGGAGCCCACGATGGCCGGTGCGGCCTCTGGGGTGATGAACACGATCCGCCAGATCGGCACGGTGATCGGCAGTGCCGCAGTCGGGGCAGTGCTGCAGAACCGCCTGGCCGCCTCGCTGCAGGACGAAGCGGCAAAGCGGGCTGCCGGCCTCCCGGCCGGCGTCCGCGGTCAGTTCCTGACCGACTTCCGAAACGCCGCCAAGAGCGGTCAGGGGGTCGGCGTCGGGCGGAACGGCGTGGTGGTCCACCCGCCGCAGGGAACGCCGACGAGCCTGGCCCATCACATCGATCAGGTGGCGGCGTCCACGTTCGAACACGGGGTCGTCCACGCGATGCGGCCGACCCTGGCACTGCCCATCATCGTGATCGCGGTCGGCGCTGTCTCGTGCTTCTCGGTACGACGCCGACAGGTTGGCCGCCCGCGCCCCGCTCCGGAACCAGTCGACCTCAGCACCTCGGCCTCGACGCGCCAAGAGTTCCTGGGCTGAGGCCGTCGTCGGCGGTTGCCGCCTCTGTGCGTGCCGACAGCGGTCCGGCGGCGGCCAGTCACCCGCGTCCGTCCGCACAGTCGGCACGTCCTGACCGCCACGGAGAAGGTAGCTCAGGTAAGGCGGTCGTCCGGGGGCTGTGGATATGCGCGGTCGGCTCCGCGATGCGTCCCTGGGCTGCCTCGGTCAGCAGATGTCGTGTCCCCCGCAGGCCATGTCGCTCTACGCGAGGGTCGCTGCGCGCGGGTGGCCACGTCCAGGACGGCCTGGCTACCGCCTCGAACGCCTCGGTCCCCTGAGCGGCGCATATCGTCGGCGTATCGAAAAGGGGATATGTGCCGGCAACACAGGGCCGACTTGACTGAGGTCATGTCCTACCGTGAACCAGCACCCCTGCCCCTCCCTGTGACGCTGACCGTCGCGCCGATCAGCGACGCCGAGCACCTGGCCTTCGTACGGGTGCGGCGGTCGGTGAACTTTGCGCAGACCCCGGCGTGGGGGCGGGTGAAGACGGAGTGGCGCAGTGAGTCGCTCGGATGGTTCGACGGCGGGCGGCTTGTGGGGGCGGGGCTTGTCCTTCACCGGCCGGTGCCGGGACTGTCGCGGTTCACGCTTGCGTATCTGCCGTGGGGCCCTGACATCGCCTGGTCCGGGGACATCGGTGCGTGGCTCGACCCGTTGGCGGCATATCTCAAGGCCCGTGGCGCGTTCGCGATCCGGCTGTGCCCGCCGGTGCGGACGCACACCTGGGACGCGGCGCAGGTCAAGGACGGCGTGGCCGATCCGGGGGTGCGGCGGCTCACCAGACTCCCCGACGCGCACGTCGATCCGATCGGTGCCGAGGTGAGCCGACGGCTCCGGGCGGCCGGCTGGCTGCCGCAGAGCCCTGAGGACGGGTTCGGGGCCGGGCAGCCGCAGTTCACGTATGAGGTGCCGCTGGTGGGAAGGTCCGAGGACGATGTCCTGAAGGCCATGAAC
This sequence comes from Streptomyces sp. NPDC104371, assembly GCF_055583785.1. Classification (NCBI taxonomy): domain Bacteria; kingdom Bacillati; phylum Actinomycetota; class Actinomycetes; order Kitasatosporales; family Streptomycetaceae; genus Streptomyces; species Streptomyces sp. NPDC104371. Next base: position 723,736 of record NZ_JBVJNF010000001.1, on the reverse strand, counting down.
CAGCAGTGGCGCCGTAACATCAAGAAGGCCGCGAAGGCGGGGGTCGAGGTCACGGTCGGTGCGGTGTCGGATCTCGCGGCGTTCCACGAGCTTTACGTGCACACCGCCGCGCGCGACGGATTCACGCCGCGGCCGCTGGCGTATTTCGAGACGATGTTCGCGGAGTTGAGCGCCGAGGATCCCGGGCGGATCGCGCTCTATCTGGCGTGCCACGAGGGCGAGTTGGTGGCCGCGACGATCCTGGTGCGGGTAGGCGGACACGCCTGGTACGCGTACGGCGCCTCCTCGACGGCCAAGCGTGAGGTGCGGGGTTCCAACGCGTGCCAGTGGGCGATGATCCGTGAGGCTCTGGCGGCGGGTTGCGATGTGTACGACCTGCGGGGCATCACGCCGACGCTCGATGCCGCTGATCCGCATGTGGGCCTGATCCGGTTCAAGGTCGGCACCGGGGGGCGGGCGGTGCGGTACGTCGGGGAGTGGGATCTGCCACTGCGACCGCTGGTCTACCGCGCCTTCGACCTGTACATGCGGCGGCGCGGGCGCTGAGCCCGCGCCGCACGGTTACCCGAGGGCGGCGGCCACCTCGTCGAGGTGGGCGCCGCGCGACGCCTTGATGAGGACGACGTCGCCGCCGGTGAGGATCTCGCGCAGCCAGGCGACGGCCGCTTGGTTGTCGGTGAGCACGACCGCCCGTTCCCCCGCGGCGTCGGCGACGGGACGGGCGGTCTCGCCGACGACGGCCACCAGGTCGGCGCGTGTGGCCGCGTACTCGCCCACCGCTCGGTGTTCGGCCTCACTGTCGGCGCCGAGTTCGAGCATCGCGCCGAGCACGGCGATACGGCGCCTGCCCGCGATCGCGGCGAGCGTGTCCAGGGCGGCTCGGGTGGAGTCGGGGTTGGCGTTGTAGGAGTCGTTGAGTAGGGTCGCGCCGCAGGTCAGGGTGGCGAGCTCCATACGCCACTTGGACAGTGAGGCGGTGCTGAGGTTCACCGCCGAGGTGACCAGGGGGATACCGGCCGCGAGTCCCGCCGCGGCGGCGGCCGCCGCGTTGAGTGCCTGGTGGGCGCCCACGAGCGGCAGCGCGACACGGGCCGAGGCGCCGGAGGTGCGCAGCGTGAAGGTCGTCCGGCCCAGGCGGTCGAGGACCAGGTCCTGGACGCGCACGTCGGCGTGTTCGGCGCGGCCGAAGGTCAGGACCGGCCCGTCGGTCAGCGCGCGCATCGCGACGACGCGGGGGTCGTCGGCGTTGAGGACGGCGGTGCCACCGGGTGTGAGGCCGCGCACGAGTTCGCCCTTGGTCCGTGCGATGGCCGCGCGCGAGCCGAACTCCCCGATGTGGGCCTGGCCGACGTTGAGCACGACCGCGATGTCGGGTGCGACCAGGCCGGTGAGGTGGGCTATGTCGCCGAGGTGACGGGCGCCCATTTCGAGGGCGAGGAAGCGGGTGTGCGCGTCGGCGCGCAGCATGGTCAGGGGCACGCCGAGTTCATTGTTGTACGAACCGTGTGTGGCGACGGTCGGCCCGGCGCCCGAAAGGACCACGGACAACAGGTCCTTGGTGCTGGTCTTGCCCTGCGAGCCCGTCACCGCGACGACGGTCAGCCGCTCGCGCAGCCGGGCCACGGCGTGGGCGGCGAGTGTCTGCAGTGCGGCCGGTACGTCGTCGACGACGACGGTGGGGAGCGGTGTCGGGCGCGAGCCGAGCACGGCGGTGGCACGGGTTCGGCCGGTGTAGTCGTGGCCGTCGACGCGCTCACCGACCATGGCGACGAAGAGACCGCCCGGTTCGCCGTGCCGGCTGTCGAGTACGGCCGGCGCACTCACTGCGACCGTCGCGTCACCCGCGACCCGGCCGCCGACGAGCGCGGCGATCTCGGCGAGGGAGAGGGGGCACGGGGCGAGGGATGGCCGGCTCTGAGTCATGGCTCCAGTGAAGGCGGCGGGGTGTTGCCGGCGCGTATGCGGTTCTCGATACGCCGGCGATACGTGGTGCGCTCCGGTGAGTGCTCGCCCTCGCCGCTCGGCGTCCGGGGACGGGCCGAGGCTCCGGCCGGACCGCCGGAGCCTCGCCGTGTTCATCCCAGACTCACCTGTGTGATGGGAAAGTCGAAATAGGTGTCCGGGTAGGGCTCGTCCTTGAGCGTGTAATGCCACCATTCGCAGGCGTAGGAGCTGAATCCGCTGGTCTCCATGATGGAGCGAAGACGCCTGCGGTTGTCCGCCGCGGCCCGCGAGATTCCTTCCGCTCCGTGGTGCGAGACCGAGTCCATCAGGTCGTGGTCGCCACCCATGGCGGCGAGGTCGCCGCTGTCCAGGTGGTACAGCGTCAGATCGACGGTACTGCCGCGGCTGTGGCCCGACTTGGCGGCCACATATCCGTTCTCGAACATCTCGGACCGGTCGATATTGGGGTAGTGGCGGTGCTTGGTGCGGTCGTCCTCCGGCTGCTTCGACCAGCGCAGGAAAGAGGCCACGGCGCGTTGCGGGCGGTAGCCGTCCCAGAGCAGCAGGCCGAATCCGTGCGAGGCTGCTTCTTCTCGCGCGCTCTGCAATGCCGCACACAGGGCCCTGGTGCCGACGATGCGATTGGCCAGGTATCCCTCGACCGGTTTTCCGGTGAAGTTGTCCCAGGTGGCGTACTTGGCATCCCAGCGGACCCCGGGCATGAACTCATCCAGGAATACGAAGTCGTTGAGGACGACATCGTTACGCATCAGTCTGCTCCGTCGGAGTCAGGGGCCGGGCGAGCGTCCCGGTCACCAGGCGGTCGATCACTTCGGACAACGGAACCCCGGCGGCGGCCATCATCCTCGGATACCTGCTGTACGAGGTCATGCCGGGGAATGTGTTGACCTCGTTGAGGACGACCTGTCCGTCGTCCCTGAGGAACAGGTCCACGCGCGCGAGTCCGCTGCAGCCCAGGGCGCGGTAGACGGCCTTCGCCACTTCCTGGACGCGTGCCCGGGATTCAGCCGGGATATCGGCGGGGACGATCGGCGTCGAATTGTCGGAGCCGGTCTCGGGCTCGTCCTCCTGGTGGATCCGGAAGAATCCGTGGGAGAGGGCGATGCGGTCCACTTCTCCCGCGGTCAGGTCCGTTCCGCCGCCCAGGATGGCGCATCCGACCTCGCTGCCGGCGACCGCCTCCTCGACCAGGACTTTCGTGTCGTACCGTCGGGCGACGTCCAGCGCGGCCGGCAGTTCTTCCGCGTTCGTCACCTTGCTGACCCCGAAGGACGATCCCGAGCGGGCCGGCTTCACGAAGAGGGGATAGGTGAGCCGGTCGGCGTCGATGTCCTCGCCCGCAGCGACCGTCCAGAAATTCGGCGTGGCGATTCCGGCGCCAGCGGCGACGGCATAGGCGAGGGACTTGTCCATGCCCAGCACGGAACTCTGGACGTCGCAGCCCACGTACGGGATGCCGGACAGTTCGAGCAGGCCCTGGATCGCGCCGTCCTCCCCGAGCCTGCCGTGCAGGACGGGCACCACGACATCCAGGCCGATCGTCTCGTACTTCCCCTGATCGAGGACGAGCAGCCCGCGCACGCCGCGGTCCGGGGAGAGCGCGGCGGGCCGGCATGCGCCGCGCTCCCACTCCGCGTCCGGGCCGTCGCAGAGTTTCCAGGCGCCGCTGCGCGTGATCCCGATGAAGTACGGCTCGTACTTGTCCAGGTCGAGGTTCCGGGCGATCTCCTGCGCGGACTTGATGGAGATGGGGTGTTCCTCGGAGCAGCCTCCGAAGAGGATTCCGACCTGAATCTTGGCCTTAGACATGTTGATTCCTGCTTTCGAATTCAAGGCAGTTGGTGATCGAGTTCTCGACCGTGTCGCTCAGGGCACGGTCCGTGTAATACGCGGTGTGCGGACTGATGAACGCGTTCGGCATTTCCTGCAGCCGCAGAAGTGGCTTGCTGTCGATGGGCGCGTTCCGTCGGTCGGTGTAGAACACGCCTTCCTCGCCCTCGACGACGTCGAGGGCGACACCGCCCAGGCGTCCGTCCTCCAGCGCCGCGACCAGCGCGGTCGTGTCGATGAGGGCACCGCGCCCGGTGTTGATCACGAACGCGCCGGGTTTCAGCCGCTGGATGCGTTCACGGTCGAGGAGGTGGTGCGTCTCGGCGTTGAGCGGCGCATGGAGCGTGACGGCGTCGCTCGACCTCAGCAATTCATCGAGCGACACCTCGTCGCCGGGGTCACCGGATTCACGGGCGCGATGTCCGTACGCCAATATCCGGCATCCGAAGGCGCGGAGCCTTTCCATGACGGCCGTGCCGATGCGCCCCGTTCCGACCACGCCGACGGTCAGGTCGCGCAGCTCTTTCCCCCGTACGTCGTGCAGTCGGTAGTCGTGCGCATCCACGCGGCGGACAGTGGACTTGGCGTGACGCACCGCCATCAGCAGCAGCATCACCGTGTAGTCGGCGACGCTGTCGGGGGAGTAGCAGACGTTCTCGACGGAAATGCCGACGCGGCCCGCATAATCCACATCGATGTGGTCGTACCCGATGCTTCTTGTGGAGATATAGGAGACGCCGACTCGGCTCAGCGCGCGAAGTGTCGCCGGGGTGATCCGGGTCTTGTGTCCGACACTGATGCACCGGTGTCCGGATGCAAGGTGGACGTTGTCCTCCGACACGGAAGAATCTGTGATCGTCGGCGTCACCCTGAAGCGAGGCGCCAGCTCCCGGAACCGTGCGGCTTCGTCCCGTCCGCATCCGAAAGCCGTGATTCCCACTGGTTCGCTGTAGGTCATGCCTCCATTCAAGGAACCGGGGTGTTGCCGCCGCGTCTGCAGTTTTCGATACGCTGCCGATACGTTGTCGGCCCGTCCAGGCGCTGATTTGCGACGTCCGCCACGACCACGGCCTCTCCGCCGAGGTCGGACATGGCTTCCTGTCCGAGATCGCCGCTCGGACCGCGTATCACGACTGCGGGGACGTGTGCGCGGGCAGTTCCACCGTGATGCGCAGGCCGCCGGTGTCGCGTGGGGTGAGGGTGAGGGTGCCGTCGTGTGCGCGAGTGATGGTTGCGACGATGGCCAAGCCGAGGCCAACGCCCGTCTGATCGTCGTGGATGCGCTCGGTGCCCCTCTGGAATGGTTCGGTGAGTGTCGAGACCAGATGTGGAGCGAGTCTCTCGCCGGTGTTCTCGACCGTGAGCGTCACGGTGCCGGGGCGGGCGCTGGTAGTGACCCGCACCCTGCCCTGTTCAGGCAGATTGTGGACGATCGCGTTGTGCACGAGGTTCATGGTCAGTTGCAGCAGGAGCGCCGGCGATCCGCTCGTGGGGGTGATGTCGCCGCGGGTCTCCAGGGTGACGCCGTTCTTTTCTGCGAGGGGGAGCAGTGTTTCGGTGGCTTCTTCCGCCATGAGGGACAGGTCGACCTGCTCTCGGGCGAAGGATCGCTGGTCGGCTCGGCTGAGCAAGAGCAATGCTTCAGTGAGGTCGATCGCTCGGGTATTGACAGCTTGGAGGCGGTCGAAGACTTCGCCGGTGTCGTGTGATGGATCGGTGCGGGCCACGTCGAGAAGTGACTTCGAGATTGCCAGCGGGGTACGTAGTTCGTGCGAGGCGTTTGCCGCGAATCTCCGCTGCTCGGCGACATGTGCTTCAAGCCGTGCGAGCATCGAGTCGAAGGCGTCGGCGAGTTCGCGGAATTCGTCCTGGCGGCCCGGCATCTGGATACGGTGCGAGAGCGATCCCGTGGCGGCCGTGCGGGTTGCGTTGGTGATGCGAGCCAGGGGGGCGAGCATACGGCCGGCGAGGATCCACCCTCCCAAGAGACCGAACACGAGAAGAAACGCCATCACTGCGGCTGCTATGGGGGCGAAACCGCGCACAAAATCGGTGACCGGGTTCCTTTTCCATGCCCCCTGTGCATTGGTTCGCAACCACCCCTCTTGCAGGAGGAACACGCCCATGACGGCGAGCAGCAGGGCACCGGCGAGCATGAGGAATCCGGCGTAGCTGAGGGTGAGCTTGAGGCGGACACTCAATCCGGGCGCTCTGTCCGCGGCTCTCTCCCCCGCCTTCGGCCTACGGCTGTGCATCGATTCGATAGCCGACGCCGGAGACCGTGGCGATGATCCACGGCTCACCGAGACGCTTGCGCAGTGCTGAGACGGTGATGCGCACAGCATTGGTGAATGGATTGGCGTTCTCATCCCACGCGCGCTCCAGAAGCTCCTCGGCGCTGACGACACCACCCTCGGCGGCGATGAGGACCTCGAGTACGGCAAACTGCTTGCGCGTCAGCGCGACGTAGCGGCCGTCCCGGTAGACCTCGCGTCGGAACGGATCCAGCCGCAGGCCCGCGATCTCACGGACCGGAGGCCGGCTGTGTGCACGCCTGCGGTCGAGCGCCCGGATCCTGAGGACGAGTTCCTGCAGTTCAAACGGCTTTGTGAGGTAGTCGTCGGCGCCGAGTCCGAAGCCGGATGCCTTGTCGTCGAGGCGGTCGGCCGCGGTCAGCATGAGGATCGGCATGCCGCTGCCCGAGTCGACGATGCGTCTGGCGATCTCGTCACCAGAAGGGCCGGGGATATCGCGGTCGAGGACGGCGATGTCGTAGCTGTTGATGCTCAGCATTTCCAGGGCGATGTCGCCGTCGCCCGCGAGGTCGGCCGCGATCGCTTCCAGGCGCAGGCCATCGCGGATGGCTTCAGCCATATAGGGTTCGTCCTCGACGATCAACACACGCATACTCTCGATGCTACGAGCGGGCACCTATCGTCCGCGTATCAAAACCGCATACGCGCGTCGGCAACACCGCGCCACCTCTAACCTCCATCAGGCGTGCTGCAGTTGAGGGTGGGCAGGGCAGCGGCCCGAGTGTCGCCTCGGGCGGGCGCCGGGTTCCACTGCTCCGGGCTGGTGATACTGGCGTCGGGACGGAGAAATCTGCTGGTCAGCCAGGGTTCGGGACGTAGGCGCGGTACCCGTTGCCGGTGCGCCGCGCGGGCAACAGCCCCCTAACAGCTCTGTCTGGCCTGGCTGTTGGCGAAGTCGCCCACTGTGATTCCCCTTTCCGGGTGCGAGCCGCCCGGAGACGATCCGGGACTCGGGGCGGGCCGCGGACCTCACGCTGACAGAGGAGGAGAGGGCACGCCTCGACGAGGCGGTCGCAGGGGCCCGGTTGAACGGTGAGGTCCGGTCCTGCGGCTGCGGCTGCGGCTGCGGAGCAAGGTGGAGGGTGAAGACGCGGAGGGCCGCGCCGTCTCAGAGTGACCGGCGGCGCCCCACCGTTCGCCGAGCGGCGCGGATGTCCTGGTCACCGCAGGGCACTCATGGTGTGCCACTGGTCCCAGTCGACGTTCCAGTCGCCGAGGCCGTTGTTCACGGCTACTTCCCCCTTGGTCTCCGCGCCCAGGACCTCGAACGGGTCGCCTATGCGGGCCGTTTCGTAGAGCCATTTGGCGTCGGCGTCGCTCATGCCGATGCAGCCGTGGCTCCTGTTGGCCCTGCCGAAGTAGGCGGCGTTCCAGGGTGCGGCGTGTGCGTAGGTTCCCGACCAGGTCAGCCGCATCGAGTAGTCGACCGTCTCGTCGTAGGTGTCGCCGAGGCCCACGGTCTCGGAGTTCATCCGGATCGTGCCCTCCTTCGCCATCAGCACCTCCGTGCCGCGCCAGGAGCCCGTTTCGGGGCCGGGGGTGCCGCCGGAGACCGGAAAGGTCCGCACGGTCTTGCCGTCGCGTTTCATGATGAGCCGCTTGCTGTCGAGGTCGACCTTGACGACCTGCCGCGCGCCGATGGTGAAGTCGAGCTTGTAGTCGCGTACGAACCAGCCGCCGCTCTTGCCCGAGTCGGTGCCGTTCAGCCGGGCGTCCAGGCTCACCTTGGTGCCGGGCTGCCAGTACTCCTTGGGGCGCCAGTCCACCCGGTCCTTGCCGGACCAGTCCTTCATCCACCCCCACGAGCCTTCTGTGCTGTTCGAGGTGGTGACCTCGAGTTGCTTCTCCACCGCGGCTCTGTTCCGCACGGGGAAGTCGAAGACCAGGGAGATCGGCTGGGCCACGCCGACCGTGGTACCGCTGCCCGGCCGCCAGTCCACCTTGTTGACCTTGTCGGCGGCGGCGGTGGTGACGGACTCGTTCGCCTGACCTGCCGTGCCGTCCTCCGTGCGGGTCGCCGCCTTGACCGTGTATGTGGCGCCGGGCGCGGCGTTGCGGGACGAGGTCCAGGTCCGGCCGTCGTGCGACAGCGTGCCGGTGAGCCTGCCGCCCTGGGCGTCGGTGACGGTGACCGAGGTGAGGGTGCCGTCGTGCGTGGCGACCTCGACCGGCTTGCCGGCCTTCGCTCGCACACCGTGGGGCGTCACGGTGACCGTCGCCGCCCCGCTGTGTGCCTGTCCGCCGCCGGCTTTCGCGTCCGCCTTCGCCGACGTCGAGCCGTCGGCGGAGCAGGCGGAGAGCGTGGCGGTCAGCAGGACGGCGACCGCCGTGGCGGTGATGACGGCACGAACCCGCACGGGGCCCGTGCGTATCGGTCCGACACGTGTCTGGCTCAACGGATACCTCCGTGAAAGTCGGGAAGACGTGGGGACTCTAGGCCGCGAAAAGCACCGGACATCGGCGTGTCGCCCGTGTGACAGCAACTGCACAGGAACGGTCATGATCCGGTCACATTCGTCGCGCGGCACGGTCACGGACGCCTGTGAATCTTCCTCGCGTTCCGCGCTTCACGGCTCGGTTCCTCACCCGATGACAACGGCAACCGAGGAGGCGCGGTGTCAGCGTTGCTCGTGACGGCAAGATCTGGTCAGCAGGATGCGTGGCTGGGGCCCGTCTCCGAAGAGGCGTACCGCGCGTTCCTGGCGTCCCGCACCGGTTCCGCCCTGGCCCCCGGCTTTCTGCAGTGCCCGTCCTGGGCCGCGGTGAAGGACGGCTGGCAGGCCCAACTGCTCGGCTGGGGACCGCAGATCGGCTCCGGGGCGGGGAAGCTGAGCGGAGTGGCGCTGGTGCTGCTGCGCCAGTTCCCCGGAACTCGTAGGTACTTCGCCTACCTGCCCGAAGGCCCCGTCGCCGACTGGACCGACCCGGATCTCGACGGCTGGCTCAACCCACTGTTGCGCCATCTGCGCGCCGCGGGAGCGTTCGCCGTACGCATCGGTCCCGCGCCCGCCTACCGCAGGTGGGATGCCGCCGGACTCAAGGCGCAAACCGGCCCCGGGCGACGCCTGACCGACGTGCTCGCCCGTGAGGTCGACCCCTTGGGTGCCGCTGTGGCCGAGCGGCTGCGGTCCCGCGGCTGGGCGCGCTGCGGTGGCGACAGCGACGGGGACGCACAACCCCGCTACGTCTTCCGGGTGCCCCTGGCCGGGCGTACCTCCGACGACCTGTGGACCGGGCTCAACCAGGAGTGGCGGCGCAACATCCGCCGGGCGCGCAAGGCGGGCGTGGAAGTGAGCGTGGGAGGGGCCGCCGACCTTCCCGAGTTCTACCGGCTGCTGAGGATCACCGAGGAGCGCGACGGCTTCCGGCTCGGCCGCTCACTCGCGTACTACGAGCGCCAGTACGCGGCCCTCAACGCCGAGGAGCCGGGCCGGATGAGGCTCTATCTCGCCCAGTACCAGGGCGAGATCCTGGCCGCCCACACTTTGATCACGGTGGGTCGGCGGGTCTGGTACCAGACCGGGGCCTCCGCCGACCATCGGCGTGAGGTCCGCCCCTCCAACGCCCTGCAGTGGCAGATGATGCTCGACGCCCACGCCCGGGGCGCGGAGGTCTACGACATGCGCGGGGTACCGTCCACACTCGACCCCGAAGCCCGCTCGTTCGGGCTGTTGCGCTGGAAGCTCGGCACCGGCGGGCAGGTCGTCGAGACGCTGGGAGAATGGGAGACACCCTTGGACGGCACCGCCAACCACACGCTGTACCGCGCCTTCCAGATGTACCTGGCCCGCCGGTGAGCGCCTCCAGGCCTCCGGCCGTCCCAGGCATCCCGGGTACTCCCGCCCCTCACGGCACTCCGGATGCCTCCGGAGCCCCGGCAGCCCGACCTGCTGCCGCTGCCCCCACGAGCGCCGGCGCTTCCACGACGGAGCGACCGGCCCACCGGTCCGGCTCGGTACTGCGCAGCGGCGCGGCCATGGCAGCAGGGTCACTCGTCTCCCGCATCACCGGATTCATACGGTCCGCCGTGGTCGCCGCCGCGCTCGGCGTGGGGCTGACCGCCGACGGCTACGCGGTCGGCAACACCGTCCCCAACATCGTCTACACGCTGCTCCTGGGCGGTGCCCTCAACGCCGTCTTCGTGCCCGAGCTGGTCAAGGCCGCCAAGGAACACAAGGACGGCGGGGCCGCGTACACGGATCGGCTGCTCACCGTCTGCACGGCGGCCCTGCTGCTGATCACGGCCGGGGCGGTGTTCGCCGCGCCTGCGATCGTCGCGGCCTACACCGACTACACCGGCGCGCAGGCGACGATGACGGTCGCCTTCGCGCGCTACTGCCTGCCGCAGATCTTCTTCCTCGGTCTGTTCACCCTGCTCGGGCAGGTGCTGAACGCGCGGGGCCGGTTCGGCGCCATGATGTGGACCCCGGTCCTCAACAACGTGGTCGTCATCGCCGTCTTCGGTCTGTACCTGGCGACGGCGGGAACCGGGGGCACACTCACCCCCGGTGAGACCGCCCTGCTCGGCTGGGGTACCACGGCCGGGATCGTCGTCCAGGCGCTGGCGCTGCTGCCGTCCCTGCGCGCGGCGCGCTTCAGCTGGCGGCCCAGGTTCGACTGGCGGGGCAGCGGACTGTCCCGGCCGCTGCGCTCCGCCGGCTGGCTGGTGCTGCTCGTGCTCACCAACCAGCTCGCGTACTGGGTGGTGACCTGGCTCGCGACGGTGGCGGGGCAGCATGCGGCGGCCCAGGGGATCGACGGTGGGGCCGGGTTCAGCGCCTACAGCAACGCGTATCTGCTGTGGGTCGTGCCGCACGGGATCGTGACCGTCTCACTGGTCACCGCGCTGATGCCGCGGATGAGCAGGGCGGCGGCCGACGGCGACGCCACGGGCGTACGACGGGACGTCTCGTATGCCCTGCGCAGCAGCACCGCGGTCATCGTGCCCGCCGCGTGCGCGCTCCTCGCACTCGCCGGGCCGATCATGGCGATCGCCTTTCAGTACGGCAGAACCAGCACGAACGACATCGCTGTCATGGCGGGGGCGCTCGCCGCCTTCGCGCCGGGACTGATCGCCTTCTCCGGGCAGTACGTCCTCTCGCGGGCGTTCTACGCGCTCTCCGACACCCGCACGCCGTTTCTGCTGAACCTCGTGATCGCCGGACTCAACGCGGGCCTGTCCGCGGCCGCCTGTCTGCTACTGCCCGCCCGCTGGGCGGTCAGCGGCATGGCCGGGGCGTACTCGGTGGCGCTCTTCGCGGGCTGGGCGGTCACCGCGTACGTACTGGACCGCAGGCTCTCGGTGACGACGGGCTCCGGGCGCGTGTTGCGGCGCTCCCCGTACGCGTCCGCGCTGGGCCGGCTGCTGCTGGCCGCGGTTCCGGCCGCCGCGCTCGGCCACCTCGCAGCCGCCCGCGCGGCCCCTCTCGGTCCGCTCGGGGCGGTGACGGCGGGCGCGGCCGTCATCCTGGCGACCTTCGCACTGCTGGCGCGTCCCCTGCGCCTGACCGAACTGGAGGCCGCCCTCAGGGCGGTGCCCCGCACCATCCGCCGCCGGACCTGACGAGGCGGCACCGCGACCGCCCTCCTTACCCCAACTGACCAGCAGTTCCCCCCATTTGGCGAAGTGGAATACTCGGCACATGCCACGCGTCCTGCTCATAGAAGACGACGCCTCCGTCCGCGAAGGCATCGAAATCGGCCTGCGCCGCCGCGGGCACGAGGTGCGCTCCGCTCCCACCGGGGAAACCGGGCTGGCGGCCATCGCCGAATTCCGGCCCGATCTGCTGCTCCTCGACCTCATGCTGCCCGGCATGAACGGTGTCCAGGTCTGCCGTCAGGTGCGCGAGGCAAGCCAACTGCCGGTCATCATGCTCACGGCCCGCGGCGACGACTTCGACGTCGTGGTGGGGCTGGAGGCCGGGGCCGACGACTACATCGTCAAACCCGCTCGCACGGAGGTGATCGAGGCCCGCATCCGGGCCGTGCTGCGCCGCATCGACGAGCCAGGCGGGCGACCCGCCGTGGAGTTCCACGGCGACCTCGCTATCGACCGTGTGGGGCTGAGCATCACCAAGGCCGGGGAGCGCGTGGTGCTCGCCCCTTCCGAACTCAGGCTCCTGCTGTATCTGACCGCCGCGCCGGAGCAGGTCTTCAGCCGGCAGCAACTGCTCGAGCAGGTCTGGGAGCACAGCTTCCACGGCGACGCCCGCCTGGTCGACGCCTGCGTACGGCGGCTGCGCCACAAGATCGAGGACGTGCCCGGCAACCCCCGCTACGTCCAGACCCTGCGGGGCTTCGGCTACCGCTTCGGACCGCTGTGAGCCGTTGGAAAGCCCGCATCGGGCTGCGCACTCGACTGGTGCTCGCCTTTCTGCTGGTCGCCGCCGTCAGCGCCGGGACCACCGCGTCCCTTGCCTACCGCAAGGCGCGCAACACGATCCTCGAACAGGCCCAGGACACGGCCGTCTCCTCCTTCCGCGACCGGGTCCAGGAACTGTCCACGCCGCTGCCTGTCGAGCCCCTGTCCCTTCGCGAGCAACTGCTTCAACTCGCCCGGCAGAGCAAGCCGCACCCCTGGGTGGTGTTCGCCGAATACGGATCGATCCGGGTCTCCTCCGGCACCCAGCCCGTTTCGACCGTGATCACCCCCGAACTGCGCTGTGCCGCGCTCGCCAGCCCCCGCGGCATCTTCCAGCGGGTCGACAAGGACGGCGACCCGTGGCTGACCATCGCCGTTCCGACCGTTTTCCATGACGGGAAGGCCGGCCGGCCCACCGGGCTGGTGCTGTACGCCGTGATGCGGCTGGCCGACGAGGAGGCCAACATCAGGGCCATGGTCACCGCGGCCCGCGACGGGGCCGTCCCGGGGCTCGCGATATCACTCGTCCCCGCCCTGCTGGCGGCGCGCAGCGTGCTGCGCCCTGTCCGCGACCTGCGGAAGGCAGCGCGGAGCATGGGCAGCGGTCGCCTCGACACCCGCATCCAGGCCAAGGGCCGCGACGAACTCGCCGACCTGGCCCGGACCTTCAACGAGTCCGCGGTCGAACTGGAGCACACTGTCGGCGAACTCCGGGAGGCCGAGGCGCGCGCCCGCCGCTTCGCCTCCGATGTCTCCCACGAACTGCGCACCCCGCTCACCGGGATGCTCGCTGTCACGGAAGTCCTGGACGAGGACGCCACCCAGCTCGCCCCCGACACCGCCGCCGCCGTCCGGCTGATCAGCGCCGAGACGGACAGACTGGCCGTACTCGTCGAGGACTTGATGGAGATCTCCCGCTTCGACGCTCGGGCCGCCGAGCTGAACCCCGACGAGGTCGACGTCGCACAGACCATCCGCAAGACCCTGACAAGCCGTCACTGGACCGATCCCGCGCAGGTCGTCACCGACCTGCCCGACGGCATCCGGGCCCGGCTCGACCCCCGGCGCTTCGACATCGTCATCGCCAACCTCGTCGGCAACGCACTGCGGCACGGCAGCGCGCCCGTCGTGGTACGGCTGCGCACCGAGACGTACGGTGACGGCGCGCCCGGCACGACCCGGGCGACCGTGGCGACCAGCGTGAACGGTGCGGCCCGGCTTGTCACCGAGGTCGCGGACAGCGGCCCCGGCATCCCCGAGGACGTGCTGCCGCACATCTTCGAGCGCTTCTACAAGGCGGACGCGGCCCGCACCCGTTCGGCGGGCAGCGGTCTCGGTCTCGCCATCACCCTGGAGAACGTGCGCTTGCACGGAGGCACGGTCCGGGCCGCGAACGGGGCGCAGGGCGGCGCCGTCTTCACGGTGGAGATACCCCTGGTGGCAGGGGAGAGGACCGTATGAAGCGTCCGAGCACCGCCGTGGGCCGAGCCGTCGCCGCATGCCTCACCGCCGTGGCCCTGCTGACCGGCTGCGGAGTGCAGCAGACCGACGTCATTGAGGCCGGCGGGCCTGCCACCGTCGGTGTCTTCCCCGACCCCGAGAATCGAATGCTTCTCTTCTTCCTCTCGCCTCAGGGCCACCTGACACCGGTGACCCGACGGGTCGGAACGGCCCCTCCTCCAGCGGGCGCCGGGCCGGTGGACCCCGGGAAGGTCGTCGCCGCGCTGTTCGCCGGCCCACGGGCGAACGAGCGCGAGGCCGGGCTCCACACGGAACTGCCGCCGCAGTTGACGGGAGCCGTGTGGACAAAGGCGACCCCCGGCAAGCTGACCCTCCATCTCCCGCTCGCGGTACGGACCTTCAAGGCGGCCGCGGTGCGTCAGGTGGTGTGCACGATCGCGTTCACGGACGGCGACGGCGGTGCGGAAGTGACCGTCATCGGCCCCGACGGCACACTCCCGCCGACCCACTGCTAGTGAAGGTGGTGTTGCGGTTGGTGAAGTCGTTCTGCGGGCCGCCCGAGCCCGGATCGAGGTACGAGGGGCCGGGGCCCGCCTCGCCGATGGCTCTCCGGGGCGTCCGGCATGGGGGCCACGGGAGCCGAGAGGGACACCGGGGGTGGCGTACGGCGTCCTGACGAGGGCGGCTGAGGACCATAGTGCCGATCAGGCGATGGGGCTGGTAGTTGGTGACTTCCTCCAACTCGCTTGGATCAGGCGGATATTCGATGCGGTTCGGCTACGAGTCCGGGTTGGATGAGGGTATGGACAACCATCAGGTCTGCACTGACACGGGCACGGGCAACGGCTTCGTGGCCACGCACATGGCCTGTTCCGAGTCAGGCCCGGTGTGGGACGGGAGGTGGGTCGGTCCGTGAATCGATTCGGTGGCCCTGGTGGGGGCCTGGACCTGCCCAACGGCGGTACTGAGGTGTTCGTCGAAGTCATGATGCTCGCGGTCAGCGCGCTTGCTCGGGAACCGTGGGAGTACCGGTTCGCCGCGCTGATGGCCGCGCAGGACCAGAACATGGTCGGGCGGGGATGCGTGGGTTTCGACCTGGACGAGGTCGCCTGGGGGAGTACGGACGAGGAGCGGGCCGCCGTCCGGGACTTCGTCCTGCGTGCGGTCGACCTCGCGGCGCGGGAGTACCGGTGGGACGAGCTGGGGTATGAACCGCCTTACGCCAAAGGCTACTTGAGCCGATTCCGGGCCATGGTGGAGGAGTTCGGCCCAGCCCGCGACGGAAGTGCCTCCGCGCGTGCGGCCGTACTCCCCGGGCATGACGACGACGTGCTGGCGATGTGCGTCCGACACCGCGTGCTCGCTCTTGCGGAATGGGGCGGCTGCTGCGTGTTCTGCACACGCTGAGTGCCGCCGGGGCCGGGGCTGGTTTTACACTCTTAGAGGTGAGTGTTAAATTTGTAGACATGCCGAAGGTCCCCGCCTCCCAGGTCGTGCTCGACGCCGCCTACCGCTGCTTCTGCCGTAGCGGATACCGCCGCACCACGGTCTCCGACATCGTCGAAGAGGCCCAGATGTCGCGCCCGACCGTCTACAAGTACATCGGGAGCAAGGAAGAGGCGATAGTCGAGGTCGTCCAGTCCCGGCTGGATCAGGCCGGTGCGGCGGCGCGCGCGGCGGCCGAGGGTGCGGGCACGCCCGAGGAGAAGGTCCTCGCCGTGCTCATGGCGAAGCTGGAGGTCGCCATCGAGCTGTGGCACGACAGCCCGGCGCATGCCCGGGAACTGCTGTCGGCCGCAACCGCCCAGGCCCCCGGCCTGGTCACCGACTACACCGAGCGCCTCGCCGAACTCCTGGCAGCGGCCCTGGCCGACGTCGCCCCCGCCGACACCGCGCAGCAGGCCGCCGCCGTCCTGCTCACCTTCACCCGCGGTCTGGAGGAGGACCTGCGCGACGTCGACGGGGTACGCCGCGAACTCCGCGCCGGCGCCCAGATGATCACCCGCGGGGCGCTCGCCCGCCCCATCCCCTCCCGGGCCTGACACCGGCACCGGCAGGCCAGCCACACACGAAAGACACCACCATGACCAGCACCGCCCCCACCTACTACCGCGATCAGCAGGCATGGCGCGACCTCCAGCAGTTCCTGCCCTCCCGGCTGCGTCTGACCGACGCCACCGCGCCCGAGGAGGAGTTCTGGAACTGGCGCGGCCACCGCGTTCACCTGGATCGCTACCGCAACCCGGAGGCGAAGGCCAAGGTGGTCCTGCACCACGGGGTGGGTACCAACGGCCGCCAGATGTCTCTGGTGTTGGGCGCACCGCTGGCGAAGCGAGGCTTCGAGACCGTCGCGCTGGACAACCTCGGCTACGGCCTCACCAAGGTCCGGCCCGGCGCCACCCCGTCCTACGACGACTGGGTCGACCTGGTCGTGGACTTCCTCGCCTACGAACAGTCCCGTGACGACCGTCCGATCGTGCTCTACGGCCTGAGCGCGGGCGGCATGCTCACGTACCACGTCGCCGCCAAGGCACCCCGTAACACCCTCGCCGGTATCGTCGGCATGACCTTCCTCGACCAGCGCGATCAGCGCGTACGCGACGAGACCGCTCACGACAAGCTGACCTCCCGGGTGGGAGTCCCCTTCTTCCACCTGCTGGCCAGGACTCCCGGGGCCCACCTGAAGTACCCCATGACCCTGGCCTCCAAGATGTCGGCCCTCGCCAACGACCCGGCCGCGCTCAAGGTGATGCTGAACGACCGTACCTCGGCGGGCAATTGGGCCAGCGTCCGCTTCCTGGACCGCTACGGCAGCTACGCCCCGGCCGTCGAACCGGAGAACTTCGACGCCTGCCCCGTCCTGCTCACCCAGCCCGCCGAGGACCGCTGGACCCCGCTCCACCTGAGTCGGCCCTTCCTGTCCCGCATCACCGAAGTCCCCGTAGACATCGTCATGCTCGAAGGCGCGGGCCACTACCCGCTCGAAGAGCCTGGCCTCCAGCAGATGCAGGACGCCATCGCGGACTTCGTCACCCAGCACACCACCTGACCGTCGGCGCACAACGGCGACACTCGCTGGAGCGACCGTGCCACCCGAAGACGTCAGTGAACGAGAAGGGGTACCACCACGATCGCGATGAGGTCCACGCAGAAGTGCGTCACGATCGGTGCCACAAGGCTCTGTCGCCACATGTAGACAAGAGCGAAGACCATGCCCGTCGCGCCGACCGTCAGTACCCCCACGACCCCTTGGTAGCCGTGGCCGATGGAGAAGAGCGCAGAGGACAGCAGCATGGCCCAAGTGCGGCTGTGGAGAACCCTCGTGAGGCGCGAGATCAGATACCCGCGGAAGATCGTCTCTTCGGCGATCGCGACCACGGTGACGAGTAGGACGGCGAGCAGCAGGTCGGCGACATGCGGTGCGGGCAGCAGGCCTGTGGCGGGTGTCCGCGGTCCGGGCAGGCCCGCCGCTCGCAGTACGGCGTTCAGCACCTGCATGCCGACAAGCACCGGTACCGTAAGAACGATCCCCACCATGGTCTCCCGCCCGACGCTGCCGCGGACCCAGCCGACGGTGGTGACAGGCTGTCGGCCGCGGGAGAGCAGAAGCAGGATCAGGGCGATCAGACCCACATCGCGCAGGATCGTCGAGGCGGCGATCAACGGGAACGGCAGGGGGCTCTGGCCGACCGTGAGGAACGACAACGCCATCGACGGCACGATCAGCAGGAGGAAGACCCCCGTCTCGGCCAGCTCCTGGCGGCGGGTGAGGCCCCCGGTGGACGACCCATCCTGCATGCGGACTCCCCGTCTGTACGTCCCGGCCCGTGCGACAACGCGGCCCCTCGGCGGAGCCGCAGCGCCCAGCCTGGCACTGGACGACCCCCTTGACGAAGGAGCGGCAGCGCCGGACGGCGCCCTGAAGTCGCAGGCGGTGACCACACCGGTGCTCGACCCGGCCGGCAAGGACGCCCCGCCCAGTCTGAGGGCGGCGCGGCGGAAAACCGGCGTGCGTAACTGATTCGAATGGGTGGATCGAGAGGGTCGACCTGCCTTGCGTTCTTCAGCCGTTCACCGGTCACCGTTCAGTGGACGCAGAACTCGTTGCCCTCCGGGTCCTGCATCACGACAGCGATGGAACCAGAGCTCTCCAGAGATCGGTAACCATCGGCCAACTGTAGTGTGGCCGGAGGGGTATGGTCTCCGCCCCGTTGAGTTCAACGGTCGGTCACCGAGCATGCCTCACCCGCATCAGCAGCGGAATCGCGGCCAGTTGCAACACCGCGGAGAAGACCACCAATGCCGTCAGGGACACCTCGTACAGGGCGCCCAGTGCGAGGCTGCCCGCGAACCAGCAGATACCGAAGACGGTGTCGAACAGGCCGAAGGCCGAGGCTCGTCGGTCCGTGCTGACCATGCCCGTGACGGCTGCCTTGACGATCGACTCCTGCGCGGCCGTGCCCAGCCCCCACAGCACCACACCGAACACCGCGAGGGCCGCGCCGCCGAGGAAGACCAGCGGCGGGAAGCACGCGGTCAGCAGCGTGGCCGCGGCGACCGTCCGCAGCCCCCACCGGTCGAACAGGCGCCCGAGCAACAGCGCTGCCAACGCCTCGGTCGCCATGGCTCCCGCGTACAGGACAGGGATCCACGCGGTCGCCACCACGTGATGCCTGCCCAGGTGGAAGGCGATGAGGGGGTAGTCGGCGTAGGCGGCGGCGATCAGGCCCATGGCGGCCAGGAAGATCCAGAAGGTGCGCGGGACGCCCCGCCGGTCCGGAACACGCTCGCCGGTGTCCAGCGCCGTGGGGTGGGGATACTGCCGCCACGCGACGGCCAGTACGACCAGGGTGAGTACGGCAGGGACGGCAAGCACGGCGAACCCGGCGCGGTAGCTGCCGTGGAGGTAGAGCACCCCGGCCATGACGAGCGGCCCCAGCATCCCGCCGGTCGCGTCCAGGGCCTCCCGCACCCCGAAGACCCGGCCGCGGCCCAACTCGGCGGTCGCGTGGGCGAGCATCGCGTCCCGGGCGGGGCTGCGCATCGCGCGTCCGCTTCGCTCGGCCACGATCAGCAGGGCCGCGACCGGCCAGTTCCCCGCCAGGGCCAGTAGTGGGACGACCGTCATCTGGACCGCGTGACCGACCGCGGTGATCGGCCAGTACCGGCCGGTGCGGTCGGCGGCGTAGCCGAACACGAACCGCAACGCGTACCCGAGCAACTCCCCGCCGCCCGCGATCGCCGCGACCACGGCGGCACTGGCACCGAGAGAGCCGAGGAAGGGGCCGGTGATGCTGCGGGCACCCTCGTGCGTCATGTCGGAGAACAGGCTCACGATGCCGATGAGCAGCACGAACCGGAAGGCGGACCCGTCGGGCGGAACGGGAGGACGGGGCCACTTGCGCGGGGACGACGCGGCCTGTTCGCGGCGCATACGCATCCGCCCAGCCGTCGCGGCCAGGTGGCGCCCGATGACCCGGCCTGAGCGGTCCATACGGAAGGTGCGCTGTCGGTCAGCCCACCACTGCGCCCGAAACGGCACGATGACGGCACCTCCCGGCTGGTGACGGTCGGCGGGCGGACGCGTGCGCGCCGTCCGCGCGAGTAGAGGCCATCAGCACCGGATGTGCGGTCAAGGGCGAGCCTCATCGCCCGCTTCCATGGTGCGCCCCCACCATCACATCTGCATCTGCCAGTCGGCACACACGAGACCACGAACACCACGTGCAAAGGACTCCGAAACACTGCCGTTCGACTTGTCAGAGGCGTGTCAGAGGCTCTTGCTACGTTCCACGGATGATCCAGAATCTGGAAGATGTCGTCGTCCGGGCCATTGCCCGATGCGATGGTGACGTCGAGGAGCTCGAAGAACTGGCGGACCGTACTCCGGAAGCCCTGACGCCCTGTTTACCCCGGCTGCTGGCTGCGGATGTGGTGTATCCGGCGAAGCTGTATCGCGCGGCCGACATCGAGACGCAGCGCGGCCTGGTCGCGAAGGCGGATGCGGGCGGTAACAGCGGTCTGCGCCTGAATCACCTGCTGATGGCCTTGGCGCAGACGCGCGGCCCGGTCGCCGAGGCAGCCTTTCGCCGCTGGCGCGACCAGCCACCACCCGATGCTGACAAGCTCTGCATCGGGCCCGCCGAGTACATGCGGGAAGGCGGCTGGATGCTGGAAGGAGACCGTGTCAGGGAGCTGTGCGGTCCCGTCTCCTATGAACTGCGGGCTGAAGAGGACGAGGCGGAGCGAGGCGGTGTCGGCGTCGATCCCACAGGCAGGCTCTGCCAGGGATGCGGCGGTCCGATGTGGACCGCGCTGGACCTGGACTCCGCCGACGAGCGGGTCGCCGAGGCACTGGCACACGTCGGCTGGTCGGGACGGCTGCGGGTGGCGATCTGCTACGAGTGCAATGTCCACCGCGACACGGAGTTCATCGAGGTCGGAACGGACGGGACCTGTCGCCTGTCAGATCCTCCCGAGCCCGGCGCAATCGTCCCGGGCCCGGAGGTCGAGGACGACGATGAACTACCTTCCGTGCGATGGAGTCTCGGACGCCGAACGGGGCTCCATCCCAGCGGCTCGGCACTCGGCGGTCGGCCCGTGTGGACGGGAGACGCCACATACCCCGAGTGCCCGGTGTGCGGCACGCTCATGACCTACATCGCCCAGGTCGACATGGAGAACATCAGTTACGTGCCCATGTACTTCACGTTCTTCCTGCACACCGAGTGCGGTCTGGCGGCCATGGTCTCGCAGGGCGAATGAGACGCGACCGGCCCGGCTCCCCGGTTCAGGGAGCCGGAAGGGCGCGTCACATCGTCAGCGTGCCGCTCATCCGCGCCCTGCTCTGGCGTTCGGTCAGCCGGGAGCCGGACTCGCGGCGGGCGGCGCGGCGCAGCAGCGGTACGGCGAGCAGGAAGCCGACGACGGCCCAGCCGGTCAGTACCAGCGCGACCGTGGGCAGTTGCCAGGAGCCGGAGGGCTCCGCGGCCCGCGCGGCGTCCGGCAGCAGGGCCGAGCGCACGCCCTGTGCCATCCACCGGAGCGGGAAGACGGACGCCACGTTCTGCACCACCACCGGCAGTCGGCCGATCGGGAACATCGCCCCCGAGGTCACCAGCAGCGCCATCGCGGGCAGCATGACCATCGCCAACGCCTCGCGGGCGTTGGGCAGTACGGCACCGATGGCCGCGCCCAGGGGTACGACGGCGAGCAGACCGAGGCCGATGACCCAGATCAGGGTCAGCCAGCCGCCGAGGCTGTGCGGCAGTGGCCCGTCCACGAACAACGCGGCGGTGCCCAACAGGACGGTGACGGTGCCCATCGCTATGGCGACGATCAGTACGGACTTGGCGACCAGATAGGCCGGTATGCCGCCGGGCGTGGCCCGCAGCCGCAGCAAGGTGCCCTCGTCGCGCTCGGTCACCAGGATCTGCGGGAGGTTGATCAGCCCCACCTGGAACAGCAGATACGCGACGAACCCGGCGATCGTCAGGTGCGCGCCGGGGATATGGGTACCGGGCAGGTCGTCATGGACGAAGGAAGCGACCACGAGAGCGGTCACCACGTTGCTGAGATGGCTGACGAACTCCTTGCGGTTGCGCAGGAGATGACGCACCTCGATACCGCCGCGCCGCAGCCCGGCCTGCCATGGGCGCAGCCGCCGACCGCGGGGGTGGACCGGCCTCGGGGCATCGGTGGCCCCGTCCGTCGCGCTGCTCCCGCCCCGCGCGGTCCCGTGCCGCACCGCTGCCATATCCGTCTCCCTCATGCGGATCGTTCCTCCCCCGCCCCGGCGCCCAACAGGGCTGTGCTGTCGGCGGTTCCGGAGACCGCGGCGCTCCGGGCGCCCGTGGTCCCGCCCGTGTGCTCGCGCACCATGTGCAGATAGGTGTCCTCCAGCGTCGGGCGGCGGACCTCCAAGGCGGGGATCGGCCCGTCGGCCTCGCGGTGCAGTTCCCAGACCAGCAGTGAGGGATCCGCGGTGCGCTCGCGGCGCGGCGTGCCGTCCGGCGCCGTCCAGCGGACCTCTGCCCGGGCGGCGGCCCGCCGGGCGAGTTCGGTGGGTGTGCCGCAGGCCCGGATACGGCCGTTGACCAGCATCGCTATCCGGTCGGCCAGACGGTCGGCCTCGGCCAGATCATGGGTGGTCAGCAGGACGGTGACGCCCTCGTCACGGGCCAGCCGCTCGACCAGTTCATGGAACTCGCGCCGCGCCTCGGGGTCGAAGCCGGTGGTGGGCTCGTCCAGGAAGAGCAGCTCGGGACGGCCGACGATGCCGAGCGCGACGTCGAGGCGTCTGCGCTGGCCACCGGACAGCTGGTCTACGCGGTGCCGGGCCCGGTGGGCGAGACCGACCGACTCCAGCAGCTCTTCCGGGTCGCGCGGATCGGGGTAGTACGTCGCGAAGTGCCGCAGCAACTCGGCGACTTGCCAGCGACGGTGGTCGCGCCACGACTGGAGTACCAGGCCGATCCGGCCGCGCCAGGCGTCGTCGGCGTGCGCCGGGTCCTTGCCGAGGACCCGGACCTCCCCGGCGGAGCGCCGCCGGAAGCCCTCCAGGATCTCGACGGTGGTGGTCTTCCCCGCGCCGTTGGGGCCGAGCAAGGCGAAGATCTCTCCGCGGTGGATGTCCAGGTCGACGCCTCGAAGCACCTCGGTGCTGCCGTACGACATCCGCAACTCCCGTGCGGAGACGACCGGTTGGCGGGGATCGGCGGCTGTGGTGGGGGTGCTGGTCATCGGCTCGTCTCCGCGGGCTGCTGCTCGGGCGCCGTCTGCCGCGCCGCCGCGGGGCCCGCGCCCTCGACGATGGCGCGGAGAGCGGCGACATGGCCTTCGAAGGCGGCGCGCCCGCGGGCCGTCAGCCGCACCTTGGTACGGCGGTTGCGCCCACCGCCCTCCTTGCGGATCTCCAGGTACTCGGCCTCCTCCAGGGTGTGCAGTTGCTTGGAGAGCGCGGAGTCGCTGAGCGAGAGGCCGTCGCGGATGAACGAGAAGTCGGCCCACTCCGTGGCGGACAGCAGGGCCACGATCGACAACCGGGTGGAGGGATGGATCAGTTCGTCGAAGCCCGTGGGGGTGCTCATGCGTCCGCCTTCCCGTGCATGCCTCGTGCGGCGTCGCCGGGCAGCGCGCGTTCGCGGAGTGTGCTGACCGCCCAGCGGTTCGCCGGTCCCGTGAAGAGGACGAACACGGCAGCCGCGGCGGTGGCTGTGATCAGACTGGGGCACGGCAGGGAGAGTGACTCCGCCAAGTGGTCGGCGAGCAGGATCGTGCCGCCGGTGAGGCACCCGCCCGCGACGAACGTGGCGAAGCCGCGCCAGCCGTACCGGGAGCGGTGCAGCCGCATCCGGGCGCGGCGGCTGTGGACGACGGCCAGGTAACCCAGGACGCCGACATAGGCGGCGAGCGTCAGCCACAGGCCCCATGCCGGGAGCTCGAGCCCCATGCCCGCGACGAAGACCCACATGACCGCCGCCGTGAGGTAGGTCGTCCTGGGATCACTGTGCGCGCATCGCTCGATCTCGTCGTACACCCGCTCCTGTGGCACCCGGATCCGCTGGAGATCCTGCCAGGCCCGCTCGGCATCCACCGGTGTGGTCATGCCCTCGCCTCCCCGAAGACGTCGCTGGACCGCGGGGCACGCCGTAACGCCCCCGCGTCTACTTGCCTAGTGGGAAAGTTAGCTCCGACTTTCCCAGCGGGCAAGTCGAAATGGCTCCAGCGTCCCCGCGGCGACGGACATCACGGCCTCGATGAAGTGGGCGTCGCTCAACGGCCCGGTCGACCAAGGGGAGTTGCGCTGACGGACCGGGCTTCTTTTGTTGACACGCTTATGGATCTTCAGGAGGTAGGCGGGAGGCACGTGACGGGCGCACCGAGAGGTGCGGAAGTCTGTGCGAGCAGATGCGGATTCACGGATTCACCCCACATGTCCCGCTTTGGCGACCGCTTTTGATCGATTGTCGCCGTTTGCGAGCGGGGCTCTCTGAATATGCCCGGCCGTACGGCGGTGGGCACCTGTACCCATGACGCTACTTTCTGGCACCGCGCCGCTGCACCAGGTAGTAGCGTCCTGCTTCCGGCCTCTTCTGCCGGACGGCAAAGACCCCGGCTCTCATGGTTGGTAGCCCGCGTGCCGGGGTCTTGTCGCTCACAACGCCAGCCCGACACAAGGGAGTCCCCTGATGCCGCTACGCCGACGCCCAACTCGGCTTCCCGCGGGCGCGAACGCACTCGCGGAACCGAGCCGCGAACGTATCATCCCGTCACCGCATCCAGCTCAAACCCCGGTGTGGCATGTCAAGGCTGTCATGCTCCGCGGGAGCCTGCCGGTCGCCGCGATCTGCCTTCCCCTGCTCGCGATCCCGGGCGCTCTGCCGCCGCGTGTACTGCCCCTGCTCGCCCTCTTTCTGACGGCCGCCCACAAGTCTGTGCTGGTCCGCCAGTGGATTAGCCGCCGCTGACCTGATCGCCGGTGGGGCGCGGACCGGCGCCCCGCGTCCCACCGGCTCCAGCCCGCGTCCGGCCGTCCGCGGTCGGACGGCCGGTACAGATACCCGTCCAGCACCCCCGAAAGAGGTTCTCCGTGTCCACTCGTTCTCTCCCGCAGACGGCTGACGGCACACCGCGGCCCGCCCGCTCCGTACCGTCGGTCTCCCCGGCCCGTGCCACCCGCTGCACCGAGGCCCTTCGCGACTTCGCCGAGGACTGCACCGTGGTCTCCGAAGCCCTGCTGTCCAGCGCGTACGGCGCAGCCGCACCCAACACCGAACTCCTTCAGCATCTCGTCAGCCTCCGGGACCTGGTGGACGAGGCGATCGGAGTCGTGGTCGTCCGTCAGCGAGCACAAGGCAAGCCGCTCGCGGAACTCGCGCCGATCGCGAGGATCACCGAGGACAGACTGCGCAGGAAGTACGACCCGCCCTCCGTCGACCATGCCCTGACCATCCGCCACCGACCCAAGCCGGTCACCCCCGCCCAGCCCGCCGCGGCCGCTGACGGCACACCGACCCCGAGCCGCCCGAGCCGCCGCCTGGCCGCCGCCCTCACGCGTATGCGGAACAGCTCCAACCGCCGCCAGCGGGAACTCGCCCAGCAGATGGGCGTCGACGAGTCCTACGTCTCCCGTCTGCTGTCCGGCCAGCGCGATCTGTCCTGGAAGCACGTCAGGATCATCTGCGAGATGTGCGGGACCGATCCCAAGCGGATGAAGCCGCTGTGGGAAGCAGCCGCCGACGTGCAGCCCTCGAACGCCGACGACCCCGTCCAGTACTTGCGCACCTATCTGCGGGGGCTGCACTACGCGCTCAACTCACCGGACGCCGAAGGCATTCTCGCTGCCACCCAGTACACCATCAGCGCCGACGATCTCGACCGCGCGCTCCACGGTCCCGGCGTCCCGGAGTGGTCGGTGGTCGACCGTCTCACCGTCGTCCTGCAGAGCCGGACCGCCGTCACCCGGCCCCTGTGGCGCCGTGCTCAGGCGGCGGCCGAGAACGGCCTTACCACCGCCGCCAGTTGATCCGCCTGCCCATGGCCAGGGGAAGGACCATGAAGCCCACACCGCCCGCCCCGTCCGTACTGACAACCGCCTTCTACGCCTTCTACGACCTGCACCGCCCGGCCTACCACGCCTACGCGGCCGCACGCCTCCCTCAGGAGGAGGCCCAACTCAGCGTCACCCAGCTCTTCGACCTCGTCGCCGGCAACTGGACCTGGCTCATGACCGAGCGGTGCCCCTCCGCCTGGGCCTGGGAAGAGCACACCCGGGCCGTCGCCCGTCGCGCCGGGCGCACCTCCACCCCGGCCGAGGACGCCGCGCTCCTCCATGACGACCTCCGCCTGAGCATCGACCGCATCGCCATCATCACCGGTGCCGCCCCCGCCCGGGTCACCGCGCTCCTGGCCGCCGCCCGCCGCATCTGTCATCCGGGCAGTTGAAGTTCCACGGGTTATGACGTGCGCTGAGGATCAACTGGTTCATCGGCTTCGTCGAGTGTCGCGAGTGCGGTGGTGGCCTCGGACTGACGTGGGCTGCTCAGTGCGGCAAGCGCGTCGCGGGCGGCGAGCAGTGTGTCGCGGGCCTCCGGGTGCCCGGTGGCGCGGAGTACCAGGCCCAGGTCGAGTCGGGCCGGTTCGGTCCAGGCCGGCATCTGCGCGGCCTCGAAGGCGGCGAGGGCCTGGCGGAGCGAGGGTTCGGCCTCGGCCCAACGTCCCAGAGCCGCCAGGTCGTTGCCGATCTGCTGCTGGGCCACCGCGTGGTACAACGCGATCAACTCGTCCCGTCGGCCCGGGATTCCCGCGCGGCAGATCCGCTCGCTGCGGCGGTGGATGTCCAGGGCTTCCGCCGTCCGACCGGCCTGACGGAGCAGGGTGCCAAGGGAGTTGAGGACCGTCAGCTCGGCAAGACGGGCCTGCGGGGACTCCTGCGAGGCCAGGCGGTGGGCCGCCGCACGCAGCCGCGCCTGAGCCTCTTCCGTCCGGCCCAGCAGGTGGAGCGCGCCCGCGCCGTAGCCGAGTGCCCAGCCTTCCTGAAGCCCGTCCCCGCAGCCCCGGGCCGCCACGAGCGCGGCGTCCGCGGTCGTCAGTGCGGTGCGCGGATCGTGGACGCAGAGGTTGTAGGCCCAGGCGAGGTAGTTGAGGTGGACCGCCTCCTCCTGACCGCTGCCGAGCGCGCGGGCGGAGTCGGCGGAGTGCTGGAACACCTCCACCCACTGCTCCCAGTGCTGGTTGAGGTCGGAGAACCAGTGCATCGCCTCCGCCGTGTCCAGGACCTGCCGGTGGTGACCGGTGTCGTGGGCCCGGCGCAGCGCGGCGAGCCACTGGGCTCGCTCGGCCTCCAGCCAGGCCCGCGCCTCCTCCCGGCCGATGGGCGCGCTGTCCGGGTCCGGGTCGCCGTACGGAGAGGCCGGGTCATGCTCGACGTCGAAGTGCAGCGCCGCGGCCGTGGCCCGGCGCAGCATCCAGCGCGTGGCCCGGTCGAGGGCGGCATCGCGGATCTCGGGGCCGTCCTCGGCCTCGACCTGCTCGGCCGCGTAGAGCTTGAGCAGGTCGTGGAAGCGGTAACGCTCGGCGGTGGCATCGCTCTGGAGCAGCCCGGCGTCGGTCAGCTCCTCGGCGCAGGCGACCGCGTCGTCGTAGGGGAGGTCGGCCAGGAGTGCGCCGGTCTCGGGGCTGAAGTCCGCCCCGGCGGCCAGCGAGGCACGGCGCAGGAACGTCCGGGATTCCGGGGGAAGCTGGCGGTACGAGAGCGCGAACGCGGCACGCACCCGCAGGCTTCCGGCCTGGAGGCCGTCCAGCCGCCGCCCCTCGGCGGCGAGGCGGGCGACGAGCTTGCCGAGGCGTTCGTGCGGGCGGCTGAGGAGGCGCTGGCCCGCGATCCGGACCGCCAGCGGCAGATGTCCGCACAGATCGGCGAGGTCACGTGCGGCCTGCGCCTCCGCCCGCACCCGGTCCGGTCCGATGATGCGGGTCAGGAGTTCGACCGCCTCCTCGCGCCGCAGCAGGGCCAGATCACAGCGGCGGACGGACTCCAGACCCGCCAGGGAGCGGCGGCTGGTGACGAGGGTCAGCGACGGGCCGGTACCGGGCAGCAGGGGAGCGACCTGGGACTCGTCGACGGCGTTGTCCAGCAGCAGGAGCACACGTCGGTCGCCGACCAGGGATCGCCACATACCGGCACGGTCGTCGGTGCCGACCGGTATCGCGGCGTCGGCGACCCCCATCGCGCCCAGCAGCCGGGCGAGCGCATCGCGAGGAGTGGTCGGTTCGGGATCCATGCCGTGCAGGTCCAGGGCGAACCGGCCGTCAGGGAAGTACGGGGCGAGACGGTGCGCCGCGTGCACCGCGAACGCGGTCTTGCCCAGACCGGGCTGCCCGGCGACCACCGTGACCACCGGCCGGCTCGGCTCGATGTCCTGGGCCAGCTCCAGCAACCGGGCGAGAGCCGGGACGCGGGCGGTGAAGTCCTGGATGTCGCGCGGCAGAGCCAGGGTGGAGGGGGCGGCCGGGCCGGTGGCCGTCCGGGGGCGCGGACGGCCCAGCGCGGCGGACGTCTCCAGGCTCGCCGCCTCGTCGTCGTCCAGTCCCAGCGCTTCGGCCAGCAGTCGAACCGTACGGCGCTGTGGCCCTCGGGTGCGCCCGCGTTCCATGTCGGCCAGCGCCCTGACGCTCACCCCCGCCGCGTGCGCGAGAGCCTCCTGGCTCAGTCCGGCGCGTGCCCGCAGGTGGCGCAGTCGCTGCCCGAAGTCCCCCGTGAAAGGCGTGCCACCGCGCACCGTCGATGTTCCCCGATCGTCCGGCCCGTCCGGATACGAGCCCCCGGCAGAAGTATGGCGGACGGTACTTCTGCCGGGAGAACCGCCTGGTGAGGCAGGCGCGGAGGTGGTCGACTCAAGGCAGGCGCGGCACGTCCCTCAGGTATGTGAACCAGTCATTCGAACGATGTGTTCGGTGCAGACCGCGGCCCCGTACTACTCACGGAAGAACCTCCATGAACACTCTTCGCCACCGCTCCGCCCTGCTCGCTGTCGCGGGCACGGCCCTCGTGCTGTCCCTCACCGCCTGCGAGAACGGCGAGGGCGTCAAGTCGGCGCCCGCGGGCACCTCTTCGGTGACCGCGGAGGCCTCGGACGGCAAGGGCACCGGCACGTCCGACCCGACGGGTTCGACCGACTCGGCGGCCTCGAAGGGCTCGACAGGATCGACGGGGTCCAAGGGCTCGGCGGGCTCCACGGGGACGACCGGCGCCGACGGCTCTTCCGGCTCGACCGGCAAGCAGGCGTCCGCCTCCACCCCGGTCTGCACCGCGCGGGATGTCACCGTCACCGCCGCCAAGGAGGGTGGCCCGCCCTACACCCACCTCGTCCTCACGGCGAAGAACACCTCCGGCCACTCCTGCCGACTGACGGGATTTCCGCACATCCAGTTCCTGGAGAGCCACAAGCAGGACGTACCGTCCGTCGCCAAGAGCAAGCCGGCCGCACCGGTCGTGCTCGCGGCGGGAGACCCGGCCTACGCCCTGGTGAAGCTGTCCGACGGCGGGGTCGACGAGGACAACGAGCCGGTGTTGGCGTTCTCCGTCATGCTGGAGGGCGACTCGACGGTCATCGTCGTCAGCGCGCCCGGCAGCGGCGGCGTCGCCGTCGACCCGGCGAAGGCCCTCACCGGCTACTGGACGCCCGAGCTGCGCAACGAAGCGGACGACTTCTGAGGACGGCGTCCGAGACCCGCTGCGGTACCTGACGGACCGAGGGGCCCGTCAGGTATCGGCAGCTTCACGGCTGCCTCCCCGGCCGACGTCTCCGGTCGGCCGTCACCCGCGTGCCCCCTCAAGATGCCGCTTCGTCCGAGCTGAGCAACGCTTGACGCGTCGTCAGTCTGTTCGTCTCGTCCACCATGCCGGAGGGCTCGATGAAGCGCACGCGCGCTGCCGGAGTTGCTCTTGTCGCCGCCGCCCTGTTGTTCGACGGCACCGGAGCCGCGTACGCCGCCACGACACACGCTTCACCCGCCGCTCATCCCCGCATGAGCGCGAACGCCTCGCACGCTCCCACGAACGCCTCGCACGCTCCCACCAAGCGGCAGATCGCGGCTCTGTTCCGCAAGTGGAACGCGGCACTGGCCACCGGCAACGCGTATCGCGTCGCGGACCTCTACGCTCCCGGCGCCGTACTGCTCCCGACCGCTTCCCCGCGCATCCGCACCACCCGGGCCGGGATCGTCGACTACTTCGAGCACTTCCTGCGGCGCGAGCCCGTGGCCGTGATCCAGCGGCAGATCATCGACGTCCTCGGCCCGACCAGCGCCGTGAACACCGGTCTGTACCGCTTCACCCTCACCATGCTGGACGGCAGCAAGACCACGCTCGACGCCCGGTACACGTTCGTCTACGAGCTGCGCCACGGCAGGTGGCTCATCATCAACCACCATTCCTCGGTCGTTCCCACCGAACTCGGTTGGGTGTTGTCGGGCCGTCAGCCCGGTAGTTGAGCACCCCCACACCCAGCGCCACGATGACCGCACCCCCACTGCCGGGCGTACTGGCCGACCTCGCCCCGGTGCTCGAGGGCTGGGGCTACGCGGCGGTCGGCGGCCTGATCTTCCTGGAGGACTTCGGCGTTCCGGTTCCTGGGGAGACCGTGCTGATCGCCGCGGCCGTATACGCCGGGGCAGGGCGGCTGAACGTGTTCGCGGTCGCTGTGATCGCGGTGGTCGCGGCCGTCGCGGGCGACAACATCGGCTACGTCATCGGCCGTTACGGCGGCCGCCGCCTCGTCGCGCGGTTCGGCCGCTACGTGCTGCTGACCCCGGAGCGGGTCGCCAAGGCGGAGGAGTTCTTCACCCGGCACGGCGGCAAGGTCATCACCGTCGCGCGCTTCATCGAGGGCCTGCGCCAGGCCAATGGCATCATCGCCGGACTCAGCGGCATGCCCTGGCGCCGCTTCCTCGCCTTCAACGCCCTTGGCGCGGTGCTCTGGGTGGGCACCTGGGTGACCCTCGGAGCCCTCGCGGGCAACCACATCGACACCTTGTATCCGGCCGTTCAACGCTACGGGTTGTACCCGACCGCCGCAGCGGTGGTCGTACTGATTGTCCTCGTGGCGCGTCGGCGGCTGCGTCGCCGTACCCCTTCGGAGTCGCCGCCGTCGCCCGCCCCGGACGACCGGGATGACCAGGACGGCCAGGGCGACCGTTAACCTGGTCCACGTCAGTAGGTGCGGTCCGTAAGGGCGGCAGGTAGAAGGGGCGGGTCCGGTGGCGGACATCGAGACAGCACGCAAGGAATTCCAGCGGATCGACGAGAACGGCGACGGGTTCATCACCGCCGCCGAGTTCAAGACCGCCCTCGCACAGGGGGGTGACTGGAACGTGACGGAGTCGGTGGCGGAGGCCGTCATCGCGTCCCGGGACCTCGACGGTGACAAGCTCCTGTCGTTCGACGAGTTCTGGGCGCACCTGAACAAGTGACGTGACCGCGAAGGGGGCGCCCGCCGACCGGCTGGGCGCCCCCTTCCTCGTCGTTCGCCTCAGGAACGCTTGCCACACCTGCTCTTTCGCCCGGCCCGAGCCGTGGTCCGAGTCGCGCTCCGACCCCAGGTCCGACTCCCGGTCCTGGTGCCGGTCCCGGTCGCGGTCCGAGCCGCAGTCCGACTACCGGTCCGACCGCTCCAAGGCGCCTTGTCCCGAGCCTGGGTGCCCCAGTACTGGATGGTCTCCAGCGGCCCGCTGGGGGTCTGCCGACGCCGGGCCCGGCGCCGTCGGAGCAGCACTCCCGCCGTGGTCAGCGCCGCGGCCGCCCCACCGCCGGTGAGCAGCGAACGCTTGTTTGAACGCTGTCCGTCCGGACCGGTCTGCCCGGCCCCACCCGCTCCTTCCTGGGTCCCGGCGGGCCCGATGTCCGAACCGGTGCGGCCCGTGCCGCCCATCTGCTTGTGCCCGTCGTGACGGTGAGCGCGGGCGGCCCGCCGCTCCTGCACCGTGTGCGTGGCGTGCGCCGCCTTCTCCTGGGCCCGGTGCGCGGCCTGTGAGGCACCGCTGCGAAGCTGGCCCGTCATCGTGCCCGCCTTGTTCTTCAGGCCGGAGGCGCGGGCCTTGGCCCGGCTCTTCACATCAGCTCTGTAGGCCAGCTCCTCGACGGTGTCGCCGAGCCGGCTCCGGGTCTGCGCGATCTGCTGCCTCAGCTCGTCGGGGCCCTTGGCGCCGTAGGCCGCTCCGGGCCCGCCGCGCGCCCCTCGCATCCTGTCGCTCATCGGTGGTGTGCCCTTCCCTTGATCTCCCCGACGTCCGCTCTGACGCTCTGCATCGTCTCCTGGGGCTTGGGTGGTACGGCCCGGCGCAACTGAGTGCGTCCGACGATGCCCAGCAGACCCGCGAGCAGCATCAGCCCGAACGCCACGGTGAGTGCCGCGGCCCACACGGGCAGCAACAGCACCAGGGCGGCGGCCGCCGCCGCGGCGAACGCGAACAGCGCGATGTAGGCGAGCGCGCCGGACGCGCCCAGCATCCCTCCGCCGCGGCCCGCACGACGCCCCTTGTGCGTCAGCTCCATCTTCGCGAGGGCCATCTCCTGCCGTACGAGCTGGGACATCTGCTCGGTGGCCTCGTGGACGAGCTGTCCCACCGAATGGTCGCCCATCGGGCGCTCGCCGGGCGCACGCTCGCCCATCGAGCGGTCGCTCGGCGCACGCTCGCGCAGGTCGCGGTCCCTCATCAGGGCCTCGTCCCTCGCGCGGTCGTCCACCGGATGTGCGCCCGTCGGGCGGTCGCGCACGGGGGTGCGCCGATCACTCCTGGGCCTTGCTTCGATCGTCCCGGTCACGGTCTCCGCCTCCTCTCGGTCCGGAGCACCCGAGTACCCCGGGTACCCGGGCTCACTCGCGCTACCCACACCACTTCGTGTGGGTGAGTCGGCCGTCCGCCGCTGGGCGTGCACTCGTCCGAGTGAACGCAGGCCGTCGCGCCGAGTCGGTCGGACCGGTCGGCCGACGCGGCGAAGACGGCTTGGTCGCACGTCCGGGGGCGTACGGAGCCGAGGCGGCGGCGTGGACGGCCCGCACGCGGCCGTGCCGGACGCGGCGATCGCGTCGTTACGATCGGCGCTGCCGAGGCCGATGCAGCGCTGTCTGCCGTCATGCACAGACCTGACCTGCTGTTATGACGCTATGCAGGCGCTGCGGAGGCCCGGTGTTCGGCAGGACGCTGTTCGGCGGGACGACGGGGAGGGACGCGTACACATGGCGCAGGAGCGGGGTGGCCAGGACCGGGAGCGGAGCGCGGGGGTGCGGTTGGCGCGGCTGCTGCGCCGCTGGTGGGAGGAGGCCGGGAGCCCGGCCGGTGGTACCCGGCCGACGCAGCAGGCGCTCGCCGCGCGGCTGGGGGTCGACCAGACGACACTGTCGCGCTACCTGAACCCGACGCATCTGTCGACCGCTCCGCTGAGAGTGGTGGAGTCCCTGCACACTCAGTTGCGCGCCCCGGCGGCGGAACTCGAACAGGCGCGGGCGCTGTGCCGGGCCGCGCTGCGCGAGAACAGCCGTCGACGGGCCGCCGACGGTGCGGGGGAGCAGGGCGTGGCAGCGGGGCGTGCGAACGGACCGGACGGATCCGAGGAACTCCCCGCCCGCGATGCCGTTCCCGTTCTCGAGGAGGTTCCTGTTCTCGAGGAGGTTCCTGGATCGGCCTCCGGGGAGGGACCCGACGCCGCCGTCACGCGCGGTGCCGTATCCGGTCGGCTCCGCACTCGCTGGCTGCGGCCGACTCTCCTCGTGGCGGCCGTCGTCCTGGCGTTCAGTTCCGGAATGGTCGTCAACGCCCGTCTCTCCGCGCCGGACCGCGGGGCCACGGTCGCCGCCGCGGCCGGTGCCGCTTCCGCGAGCGAGGCGTCGTACGAGTGGCCGTTGCTGTACATGGACGGGCAGGACCAGTACACCCGTGCGCGCGCCCTCCAGTACCTGCTGAACGCGTACGGCTACAAGGTGCGGACCGACGGGTTCTTCCGGGAGGACACCCGGGACGCCGTCATGGACTTCCAGCGCAGGAAGTTCCTGCCGGTCGACGGCAAGGTGGGCAAGCTGACCTGGCCGGAGCTGGTGCGGGAGGTCGGGCCCGGCGCCAAGCCCTTCGAGGTGCGGGCCGTGCAGGAGTTGCTGAACAACGTGGGCCTGGGCGGCACTTCGGTGTCGGGGAAGTTCACCGCGGTGACCGCCGAGGACGTGCGGTACTTCCAGCACAGGTACGGCATGCCCGAGACCGGCCGGGTGGACGTGGACACATGGCTGGCCCTGCTGGTGAATCAACTCCCTCCCGTCAAGGCGCCGGAGTACCAGAGAGGCACGAGCCCGCTGCCTTCCGCTTCCGACTGAGCAGGACGGCGATCCGGGCCGCCCGAGGGCGGGGCCTTCACTCCCGGGCGTGCCCCGCATTCCTTATGCAGCGCGATGCACCGAGCCATAACACCAGGTCAGCCCCCTGCCATGCACGGTGCATCGATGCACCTCGGCAAGCAGCCGGGATCTTCTTCTCCCGCCCGGCCGTCCCGGCCATGCTGATTCCGCGACCGGCACTCCCGACGGTTCGCCCCTCGGCGGGCGACAGGTCCGGGCACACGTCCCGGTCCGCTCTCTGTTCCTTGTCAGCACCGCCGTTCCTTGTCAGCACACTGCCCGAAGGGGGCACTCATGTCCGCTGTCCGCAAGACCATCACGTCCGTCACGTCGGCCGTCGTCATCGCCGGTGGGCTGGCCCTCGGCGCCGCCGGCCAGGCGAGCGCGGCCTCCTGCCCGTCCTCCGCGTCCCCGGTGATCAGCGGGGCCTCGGCCCACTGGAACCTGCATTGCTCGGGCGGCAACCTGAACGTGTCCGGCTGGGTCCAGGACACGCGTATGGACGGCAAGTGCGCCGTGGTCCGCATCAACGCGGGCAACGGCGCCTACCGCAAGAAGTCCGCGTGCAACTCCGGTGTCCGGGAGTCGTTCACCTTCACCTTCACCAAGACGAAGTCGGCCCAGCTCCGCCTGGCCATCGCCTGACCGCGCACCGGGGCGGGCCGCACGGCCCGCCCCTGCCGCACACCACCCCCATGTCACACCCACAAGCCCTGCGGAAGAACGAGGGGTACACATGAGCAGCGACGGACTTCCCCTGCGCGGCGCCGTGATCGCCTGGGCCGTGGTGACCGCGCTGGCCCTGGCACCGACCGCCGCCGCACAGCGGCCCGCCGAGGCGCCGTCGGCGGCAACTTCGGCGACCACGCTGGTCTTCGACAAGAACCAGCACGACCCCACCGACTCACGACTCTCCGTCTACCGGGGCAAGAAGCTCTGGGCCGTCTACCGGGCCGGGTCGGGCCTCGGCGTCAGGAACGACTGCGTGCGCGGCAAGGGCTGGCTGCCGAACGGTAGTTGGGAGATCAGGCGCAAGACCCGTACGTACGAGGGTGAGTTGATCAAGGGGTATGCCGTCTACCTCCAGGACATGAGGTGCTCCCGAGGCACGGTGACGCGTACGGAGATGTTCATCCACTCCGAGATGAACCGCGACGGCAGCCAGGGCCGCGGTGAGGCGCGCAGGTGGGACGGCGCCGTCGACTACCGGTCCAACGGCTGTGTGAAGGTGGAGCCGACCGACATCAAGAAGATGTTCCGGCTCCTGGACCGCATCGGCTGGCCGACACACCTGCGGGTGGTGTCCTGAGTACCGCGTCCCGTCAACTCGGCGACCGCCGCGCAACACCACCGTCTGGTTCCCGTCGCCCGCAGGAGTGAGCCGCCCCCGCGCCACCCGCCGCGCGCCTGCCCCGCCGCGAAGACTGGCGCCATGTCTGTGCCTTCACTCACCGTGCGGCTGCTGCGGCGTGCCGCCCTGGTCGCGGCCACCGTTCTGGCGACCACCCTGTCCACCACGCTCGTCGCCGCGCCCGCC
Source organism: Streptomyces sp. NPDC104371 (assembly GCF_055583785.1). Taxonomy (NCBI): domain Bacteria; kingdom Bacillati; phylum Actinomycetota; class Actinomycetes; order Kitasatosporales; family Streptomycetaceae; genus Streptomyces; species Streptomyces sp. NPDC104371. The sequence continues at coordinate 688,378 of NZ_JBVJNF010000001.1, read as the reverse complement.
GCACAGTGCGCGGACTCCTGCGGCGGCTCCGTCGTCGTCGCCCCGCTGTCCCAGGAACCGCCCAGCACCGGCCCGTGCGCGAGTCCGGAACCGGTGGTGTGCGAGATCCGCCGGTCCACCCCGGCGGAGCGGGTGGAGCAGCGGGAGATCCGTATGCGGTACCACCAGCTCATCGGCGACATGGACCGTGAGCGGTGCGCGATGCGTACGGAGGGTCGGAGCCCGGAGGAGATCGCCCGTCGCTTGGTCGACATGCGCAACGACGCCAAGGAGATCACGCGGGCCGGGATGTCACCGGAGGATGTCCGGCTGCTCGAGGAGCGCAACATGGCGAAGTACGGCAACCCGCTCGGCCCGACGGCCGACCAGCTCTACGTCAAGTACGGCTCCTGGGAGAAGGTCGCGGACGCGGCCACCCGGACCAGCGGCGCGGTCGACGGCGAACTCGGTCTGGAGTACCGCCCGTGCCCCTGTGAACTGGCCCCCGCGGCCTGACGGTTCCTCCTACGTGTGCTGCTCGTCGGTGTCGGCGGCGTACGTGCTGATCTCGATCAGGTTGCCGTCGGGGTCCCGTAGGTAGGTGCTGGTCATCGGGCCCAGGGCACCGGTGCGTGGTACCGGCCCCTCCTCCACCTCGACACCGCAAGCGGTCAGGTGCTGGAGGACCCGGCTCTGGGGCAGTTCGGTCACCAGGCACAGATCGGCGCTTCCCGGCGTGGGGCGGGTGGCGCGCGGCATGAGTTCGCGGCCGACCTCATGCAGGTTGATCTTGCTGGTTCCGAAAGCGAGGGCGCGGCGTCCCTCCCCGAAGGTGACCGCCCGCATACCGAGGACTCGCTGGTAGAAGTCGAGGGTCCGCTCGATGCTCGCGACGGTCAGCACCAGGTGGTCGATTCCCGTGATCTGTACGGGAGATACGGGAGATACGGGAGAAGCGAACCGGCCGAGCTGCCGCGCGCAGGCGTCGCGCGCGGCGGCGGAGAGCAAGTCGCCCGAGCGGGCGAACAGTTGATGGAGATCCGCGCCGTAGCGTGCGGCCAACTCGTCGTTGTGGGCCAGTACGTCGAGTTCATTGGCGGCGGTGATCTCGATGAACGCGCGCAAGTCGGCGTCGCTCGGCGTGTGTTGGGCACCGGTGAAGCGATCACGGAAGACGATCGGCTCGGTGCCCCCGAACTGCGGGTAGACGACGCCGCGGTCGCAGCACGCGTACAGATGGACCAGAGCCTCGGCGCGGTCGCCGATCAACTCGGCCAGCGGGGAACGATCGGTGACCGGATGCAGCCACTGGTCGAACCCGTCGGTCCCGTATGTCGCATGGCACAGCCCCGCCATCTGCACCACGGGATCCGCTCCCCAGTCCGCCAGCAACTGCCGAACGCGGCACAGGTGTTGCAGGAGGGTGCCGCCGGGGTGCGGCATGCCGGCGGCGCCTCGGTCGCGGAGGAAGGTCTCGACACGAGACCACGGGGGTGTGGGTGCGGAGCCATCAGCCAGAGCCATGGTCACGAGTTATAGTCGTGACGTGACGGTCCAGGCAAGCCCATCAGGCGAGGTACCCGCGGCGGAACTCGCGTTCAACTTCCGCTCCGGGCGCCTCTGTCTCGCGTTCGTGGCCACGGTGGGCGAACGCTGGCGCGGCCGGTACGAACGTCTGCGCCGACCGTCCGATCTCGCGCGGTGGTGCCGGGAAGCGGGGCTCCTGGACGCGCCCGTGCGGGTCACGTCCCGCGAACTCGACGAAGCGCGGGAGCTGCGTGAGGCGATCTACCGCCAGGCGCAAACACTGATCAGCGATCGCCCGGCAGCCCGCCAGGACGAGGCGTTGATCAACGCGGCTGCCGCTGCCCCACCCCTCGTCCCCGTCCTGCGCTCCGGACACGTCCGGCTGACACTCCCGTCCGACGGAGCCGCGCAGGCCGTACTCAGTACGCTCGCCCGTGACGCGATCGACCTGTTCGGCGGCAGCGCCCGTGAACGCGTCCGGGAGTGCGCCGGCCCGGAGTGCGGACTGCTCTTCGTCGACACGAGCCGACCGGGCCGACGCCGCTGGTGCTCCAGTACGGCCTGCGGAGGGAAGGAGCGGGCCGCCGCCTACCGTCGCCGTAAGCGCGAGGAGCCGGAGAGCGGCGACGGCCCTGGGTGAACTGGTGCGGATCCAGGGCTACTTGCGCAGGATCATGCCGAGGTCGATGGTGTCGGCCATCACCTGGTAGCCGAGGTCGCCCGGGTGGAGGTGGTCGCCCGAGTCGTAGGCCGGGAGCATGTACGCGGGGTCGGCGGGGTCGCGGAGGGCCTTGTCGAAGTCGATGACGCCGTCGAAGGCATGGCTGGTACGGATCCACTCGTTGACGGCCTGGCGCTGCTGCTCACCGTAGGCGGAGCCGTACTCGCCGCCGAACCTGGCGTTGGAGCCCATGAAGGGCGTCAGCGTGCCGCCGTAGACCTTCAGTCCGCGGGCGTGGGCCCGTGCGATGACCTCCTGGTAGCCGGAGATGAGGTCCGCTGCCTTGGCACCGGCCGCGCCGATGTCGTTGATACCTTCCAGCATGATCACGGACTTGACGCCGCTCTGGTTCAGTACGTCGCGGTCCAGCCGGTGCAGCGCGCTGATGCCGAAGTACACCGGGACACGGTCGGCGAGGACTTCGTTGCCGCTGATCGAGGCGTTCGCCACCGCCGGTACCGCGCCGGGCAGTTGGCTGAGGCGCCGCACCAGATAGTCGGGCCAGCGGTGGTCGGCGTTCATGGTGGAGGCGGCGCCGTCGGTGATGGAGTCGCCCAGGGTGACGACGGTGCCGTCGGCGCCGTGACCGCGTACCACGTCGACGCCGTCGACCAGCATCATGCAGGTGGTGGTCGTCGGGTAGTCGGTGCCCCCGGCGGCCGTGGCATGGTCACCGGCCGACGAGAGGAAGCTGTTCTGCATACCGAGGTTGTGATGGGTGACCGGTCCGGTGCTCCCCGGCACATACACACTCACCGACAGCCGTGACAGCTCTCTCACACTCAGGTTCACCGGGTCGCTGAACAACTCTGCCCCGGCCGGTACGTCGGCGGACTTCCGCCCGGAGAAGGTGAGTTCGCGCAGGGTGCCGCTCTCGAGAGAGGCACCGGAGCCCTGGCGGGCCACGGTGGCGTGGCCCACGTGCAGGGTGCTCGTCCCGAACGAGTTGGTCAGCCGGACGCGGATGCGCTGCCCGGCCGCCCCGGTGGTGAGGACGTCACGGACGGTCTGATGGGACAGCCCCTCGGCACTGGGACAGGTGGCGGACGAGGTGGTTCCCTCCACCGGACTCCCGGCCCAGGCCGTGGCCCAGGGCCCGGTGCCGGGCCGCGGTGCTGCCGATGACGGTGCTGCCGATGACGGGGTGGCCGCGATGAGCGAAGCGCCCGCGGCGAGAACGGTGGAGAGGGCGAAGGCGGCGGTACGTAACCTCGGACTGGCCATGTAAGTCTCCTGATCTGATGCCTGCGTCGGTGCTCTGCGATGGCGCACGTGCGGCGGCGGAGAGAGTCGGTGTGGCCGGTGATGTGACGTCATGGTCACCTGGTGAGCGCGGGATCGAGTGTGCGATCACGGGGGACTCGGGTCAACCCCGCGCATTCCTGTGCTCAGCGGCTCGCCTGGTGACCGGCTCGGGCCTGGATGCCGTCCAGCACCATGTCGAGCATCCGGTTGAACTCGGTCGCGGAGCCGAAGTCGGTCATCAGAGGTGCGAGGGCGGACATCGTCGGGTGTGTCTCGGTGTCGAACTCGGGGACGGGGCCGGGTCCGTCGGGGCCTTCGCCCGTGCGTGCCAGCAGATGTCCGTTGAGGAAGCCGAACAGCACCATGGGGGCGTCCGCGACCACTTGGTCGGGCAGCCCGGCCGCACGCATCGCGGTGAGCAGGCGTTCCAGGGCGGTGAGGGCCACCGGTGAGGTCTGGGCGCGGGTGGCCAGGAGCGGGAACACCCGGGGGTGGCGGTAGGCCATGTCCCGGTAGAGGTGCGCCGTGTGGCGGGCGATCTCCTGCCAGTCGTCGCCGTTGTGCGCCGCGTCGTCGGTGCCCGGCGGCATCTCGGCGAGCACGGCCTCGGAGACCGCGTCCAGCAGCGCCGCCTTGCCCTTGATGTGGTGGTAGATCGACATCGGGTCGACGCCGAGTTCGTCCGCGAGCCGCCGGACTCCGAAGCGCTCCAGGCCGTCGCGGTCGACGAGCGCGACGGCGGTGGCGGCGATGCGCTCGCGGTCGAGCCCCGCCGAGGTGCCCCGTGTGCGTCTGGCCACACCCAACTCCCTCTGTCTCTCCCCCTGTTTGCACAACCTACACCGTAGAAAGTACCTTGCTGAGCGAAACCTACGGCGTAGATTTCAGTGCGCCGGTGTGTTGGGGTGCCGGTGTGCCGACCGACCCGTCGGCACCGGAACGGATCATCTGAACTCCAGGAGGAGACATGAGCGAGAAGGCCATCGGAACGGACCGCCCCTCGGCCGTCGACGGGTTACGGCGGCAGGCCACGGGTGGTGCGCCGGACTGGTCGGCGATGACGGCCGACGAACTGGCCGCGTTCCGCGACGCGGAGAACCGAAGGCGCGCGTCTCCCGACATGCGTGCCATCACCGGGCACCCGGACCCGGGCGCCGCGATCGACTGGCAGGAGGTGGCATTGCCCGGCCGTGACCTCCCGGTCCGGGTGTACCGGCCGACAGGGCACGACAGCGACGGTGACGGCGCGGGCCGGGGCGAGCTGCCCCTCGTACTCCACGTGCACGGAGGCGGGTTCGTCGGTACGGCGGTGCAGTGCGACTGGGTCACCAGCCACCTCGCCGCCCGACTCCCCGCACTCGTCGTCTCGGTCGAGCACCGCCTCATCGCCCCGGACAGTCCACTTGCGGCGGCCGTCGACGACGGTTGGGACGTGCTCCGGCACGTGAGGGAGAACGCCGCGTCCTGGGGTATCGACCCGGCGCGCATCGCCGTCTTCGGCGAGAGCTGCGGCGCGTTGATCAGCGCCCTGACGGCGATCCGGGCGCGGGAGGCCGGGCTACGGCTGCGAGCGCAGGTGCTGGTCAACCCCGCGGTCGACGTGACCGGGACGATGCTCGACCACGCCTCGGTCGCCGAGCACGCCGACAGTCCGACGCTCACCGTGCCCCAACTCCGCCTGCTGCGACGGCTGGCCGTCCCGCCGGGCACCGACCCTCGCGCACTGTCACCGCTGTACGCCGACAACCTGGGCGGGTTGCCCCCGGCGCTCGTGGTGGTGCCGACCCGCGACCCGCTGGCCGACCACGGCCGCCGCTACGCCGAACGTCTGCGAGCGGCCGGGACGCCCGCGCGACTGACCGAACACCCCGAAGCGGGGCACGCGTTCCTCAGCATGCCGGGCGTGGTGCGGCAGGCCGAGGCCGCGCGTGCGGAGATCTTCGAGTTCCTCCGGGACTCTCTCGCCGCGTCGCACGGAAGGGAGGCGCTCTGATGACGAAGACACCGCGTGAGCGATGGGCAACCGGAGCGATGTGCACGGGACTCGGTCTCACCGTCCTCGCGACGATCGCCCCGTACGTCGACCGTTCCGCAACCCACCTGATGGCCCGTCACATTCGCGCCGCCTACCCCACGTACACCCCCACACGCGTCGACTCCGCCGTCACCACCTACCTGGTTCTGTCCTCCGTCATCGGAGCGCTCGGTGTGCTCACCTGGCTCGGGACGATATGGGCGGTCAGGGCGGACATGCGGTGGGCCCGCCCCGCCGCGACCGTGGCGTTCGTGCTCGGCGCGGGCGTCGGGCTGGCCGGGCTGCTCACCAAGGACACCTCCGGCGAGACCGGTCTGCCGCCGACGCTGGGCTGGGTCGGGATGGCGCCCTGTCTGGCAGGGCTGTTGGTGGTCGTACTGCTGTGGAGGCGACCGCCGCCCCGCCGGGGGTGACGTCCGGGCACCGCGTAGGCTTAGGCAAGCCTTAGCTAAGCGATGCCGGGAAGGGTTCATGTCAGGAGTCGTAAGACGCCGCTTCGGGTGGCTGGTCGCCGCCCTGCTCCTCCTGCTGCTGGCGGTCCTGCTCAGCCTCGCGGTGGGCAGCCGGGCGATCGCGCCCTCCGCGGTGTGGGACGCCCTGCTGCACGGCGGGAACAGCGCCGACGCGCAGGTCGTACGGTCGTTGCGGGTGCCGCGGACGGTCATCGGGGTGATGGTCGGCGCCGCGCTCGCCGTCGCCGGAACGGTCTTGCAGGGGATCACCCGGAACCCCATCGCGGAGCCCGGCATCCTGGGCATCAGCCAGGGGGCGTCGATGGGCGTCGTCTGCGCCATCGCCTTCCTCGGCGTGCACAGCCTGAACGGCTATGTCTGGTACGCCTTCCTGGGCGCGGGCGTCGCGGCGGTCCTGATCTACGCCGTCGCCAGCAGCGGACGAGGCGGGGCCTCGCCGGTCAAACTGGCGCTGGCGGGCGCCGCGATGAACGCGTTCCTCGCCTCGCTGATCTCGGCCGTCCTCACCACCGACGCACGCGCCCTGGACGAGTTCCGGTTCTGGGACGTCGGTTCGATCAGCGGCCGGGACGCCGCGATCGCCGGTCAGGTCTGGCCGTTCCTCCTCGCCGGTCTGCTGCTGGTCCTCGCCATGGCCCGCGGCCTCGACGCGCTCGCGCTCGGCGACGACATCGCCCGAGGGCTCGGCCGCAACGTCGCCCTGCTGCGCGCGACCGGCGCCCTGGGCGCGACCGTCCTGACCGGTGCCGCCGTCGCCGCCGCCGGTCCCATCGCCTTCATCGGTCTCGCCGTACCGCACATGGCCCGCGCCCTCGTCGGGCCGGGCCACCGCTGGCTGCTGCCCGTGGCCGCGCTGCTCGGGCCCGTGATGCTGCTGCTCGCCGATGTGCTCGGCCGCGTCGTCGTACGGCCCGCTGAGGTGCCCGTGGCCGTGATGACCGCGCTGGCCGGCGTGCCGTTCCTGGTCGTACTGGTCCGACGGAAGACGGTGGCGGCGTGACACGCGGCGGAGCGGTCGACGACACCAGAGACGTCGACGACACCAGAGACGTCGAGGGCATCAGAGACGTCGAGGGCATCAAGGGTGGGCGTCCGGGCGGCCGACCCGCCGGGCATGCCGTCCTACGAGCCGGGCAGGGCAGCTTCCTCGTGCACCGCAGAGCCCTGGTGGTGGGTGCCGTCCTCACCGTGCTGCTCGCCGGTGCCGTGGTGACGTCGCTGTGCGTCGGTGAGTCCTTCGTCGCGCCGAGCGAGGTGGTCCGCGTCCTCCTCGGCATGCCCAGCCCCGATCAACTCGTCGTCGGCACACTGCGGTTGCCGCGCCTCGTGACCGGACTGCTGGTGGGCGCCGCCTTCGGTATGTCCGGCGCGCTGATCCAGACCATGGCCCGCAACCCGCTCGCCAGCCCGGACGTCATCGGTGTCACGCACGGCGCGGGCGCGGCGACGGTCGCCGCGATGACGTTCGGCCTCACCTCGTACACCGCTCTGCCCTACGTGTCCGTGGCGGGCGGACTGCTCGCCGCGCTGCTCGTCTATCTCTTCGCCTGGCGGGGCGGGTTGACCGCCTCCCGCTTCGTCCTGATCGGCATCGGCATCTCGGTCGCGCTCGGTTCAGTGACCCGGCTGCTGGTGACCAAGGGCGACTATCTGGTCGCCCAGCAGGCCAAGACCTGGCTCACCGGATCGCTCAACGGCCGCGGTTACGACCAGGCGGCGCCGCTCGCCACGGTCCTGCTCCTGGCGGTGCCGTTCCTGCTGTGGGCGGCGCGTGCGCAGCGTGGCTCGGCGTTCGACGACGACACGGCCACCGCCCTCGGTATCCGGCTCGGCCGGGTCCGGGTCGGGCTCAGTGTCCTCGGTGTCGTCCTGGCGTCCGTCGCGACCGGGGCGGCGGGGCCCGTCGACTTCGTGGCCCTGCTCGCCCCGCAGATCGCCCGTCGGCTCACCCGTACCCCGCACATCCCGCTGGTGTGCTCGGCGTTGACGGGCGCGCTGATCGTGGTCGTCGCGGATCTGCTGGCCCGCAGGCTTCTCTCGCCGCTGGAGCTTCCGGTCGGCGTGTTCACCGCCCTGGTGGGCGCCCCCTATCTGATGTGGCTGATCGTCCGCACCCGTAGCAGCCGTTCCGGAGGAAACGCGTGACCGGCAACCCTTCCACCGCCCCGGGACCTTCCCGTCTCACCGCACGGGATCTCACCCTCGCCTACGAGGACCGTACGGTCGTCGAGGAGCTGGACCTCGACATCCCGGACGGCAAGGTCACCGTCATCGTGGGCCCCAACGCCTGTGGCAAGTCCACCCTGTTGCGCGCCCTCGGCCGACTGCTGAAGCCGCGGCGCGGGGCCGTCCTGCTGGACGGAACCGAACTGTCCCGCCTGCCCACCAGGCGGATCGCCCAGGTGATCGGGCTGCTGCCGCAGACGCCGGTGCCACCGGAGGGCATCACGGTCGGGGATCTGATCGCGCGCGGGCGCCAGCCGCACCAGAAGTGGTGGCAGCAGTGGTCGGAGGCGGACGAGGCATCCGTCTCGGCGGCGATGGAACGCACCGGGACCGCCGAACTCGCCGAGCGTCCGGTGGACGAACTGTCCGGCGGGCAGCGCCAACGGGTCTGGATCGCCATGGCACTTGCCCAGGACACCGATCTGCTGCTGCTCGACGAACCGACGACGTACCTCGACATCGCGCACCAGGTGGAGGTCCTGGACCTGGTGCGCCAACTCAACCGGGAACGCGGCCGGACGGTCGTGGCGGTCCTGCACGATCTGAACCAGGCCGCGCGCTACGCGGACCATCTGATCGCCATGCGGGCGGGGCGGATCGTCGCACAGGGACCGCCCGTTGACGTCGTCACCGCCGAACTGGTCGAGGAGGTGTTCGGCCTCGCGTCGGTCGTGGTGCCGGACCCGGTGACGGGTGGCCCCATGGTCGTTCCGCAACGACCCGGTGGAGCAAGCCGATTCGTCGACGTGTGACCGGAAGCACACATTCCAGGAGCATCAGGGGCACGGATACCCCATAAGGTAAGCCTTACCTAAATGTCTAAGTGTCGCGAGCCGCTCGCGCGTTGCTCTCGATGCTGCCGTGCCCCCCGTGTCCCACCGTGTCCCCCTCGATCCCCTCACGACAGGAGCCCTCCCCATGTCTGTCGGACGCCGCGGTACCGCCGCCGCAGCCCTCACCCTCGCCGCCGCGCTCGCCCTGACGGCCTGTGGTGGTGCCGGCACCTCGGAGGAGGGCGCGGGCGGCAAGTCCTCGGCGGAGACAGGCGCGGGCGGCAAGAAGTCCGTCGCCCAGGGCGGGAAGGAGTTCGCGGACGCGGCGAAGAAGACCGCGGCGATGGGCACCGACGCGGCACCGGGCGAGTGGCCCCGCACCGTCACCCACGCCATGGGTAAGACCGAGTTGAAGGCCCAGCCCAAGCGCGTGGTGGTCCTCGACGTCGGTGAACTCGACAACGTCGTGTCCCTGGGCATCAAGCCGGTCGGCCTCGCGCCCACCGAGGGATCCCCCGAACTCCCCTCGTACCTGAAGAAGGGCGCGGGCACTCCGAAGAACGTCGGCACGATCAACAACCTCAACCTGGAGGCGATCGCCGCGCTCAAGCCCGACCTCATCCTCGGCAGCCAGCTCCGCGCCGCCGACAAGTACGACGAGCTGTCGCAGATCGCGCCGACCGTCTTCTCTCTCCGTCCCGGGTTCACCTGGAAGGAGAACTACCTGCTCAACGCCGCCGCGCTCGACAAGACCGCGCAGGCGAAGCAGAAGCTCACGGCCTACGAGGGCAAGGCCAAGGAGCTGGGCGAGAAGCTCGGCGCGGACAAGCCGACCGTCTCGATGGTCCGTTACCTGCCCGACGGCGTCATCCGCCTGTACGCCAACGCCTCGTTCATCGGCACGATCCTGAAGGACACCGGGATCCCCCGGCCGAAGAACCAGGACATCGACGACCTCGCCGCCGAGATCAGCGCCGAGAACATCGACAAGGCCGACGCCGACTACATCTTCACGGGTGTCTACGGCGACCCGAAGGCCACCGACCGGTCCAAGGCGCAGAACAACCCGCTCTGGAAGAACCTCGGCGCCGTGAAGGCGGGACACGCCTACAACGTCCCCGACGAGACCTGGTACCTCGGCCTCGGCGTGACGGCCGCCGACGAAGTGCTCGCGGACCTGGAGAAGCACCTCACCAAGTAGGCCGCGACGCTGAAGACTTGAGCGACGAGAGCCCCTCGGGCGTCAACAGCGAACGAATGTACGGGAGTTGAGCGCTCCCACAGTCGTTCTGTGTCATCCTTCGATCATGAGTGACCGAGACGATCAGGACAGCAGGTTGCAGACCGACCGGCCCCACTCGGCGCGGGTGTGGGACTACCTTCTCGGTGGGAAGAACCACTACCCGGTGGACAGTGAGGCCGGTGAGCTGATTCTCCAGAACTTCCCCGAGTTCGCGGCCATCGCCCGTCTGCAACGGGGCTTCCTGGTGCGGTCGGTGCGGTTCCTGACGCGGGAGGCGGGGATCCGGCAGTTCCTCGACATCGGTACCGGGCTGCCCACGGCCAACAACACCCACGAGGTCGCCCAGTCCATCGCGCCCGGGAGCAAGATCGTCTACGTCGACAACGACCCCATCGTGCTGGCCCATGCCGATGCCTTGCTGCGCAGCGCGCCGGAGGGGGAGTGCGCCTATCTCGACGCCGATGTGCGCGATCCGCAGAAGATCCTCGCCCAGGCGGCTCATACGCTCGACTTCGACCAGCCCATCGGGCTCATGCTGCTCAACATCATGGGTCAGGTCTCGGACGCGGAGCGGCCGGAACGTATCGTGGCCGAGCTGGTCGACGCTCTGCCGCGCGGCAGCTACGTGGCGTTGAGCGACGGCACGGCTACCAATGACCAGCTCAAGGTGGCCGTCGAGGCGTACAACGCGGAGTCGGTCAACACGTACCACCTGCGCTCGCCCGAGCACATCGGGAGGTTCTTGCAGGGGCTGCGTCTGGTCGAGCCGGGCCTGGTCAGGTCCGCCGACTGGCGCCCGGACCCCGGCGCGGCGGAGGCCACTCGGGAACAAGGGAACGCCGTCGGAGCGGTGGGTCTCAAGGAGTAGAGGCCGCGGAGGTGTGGTGTCCTGTGTCCGCCGTCCATGGCATGACACAGGACATGGGCCGGGTCGGGCCGTCAGGTCAGGCAGGGTCTTCGTCCGCTTCCGCCGCCGCTGCCATGAGCGCGGTCTCGTACAGGTCGACGACCTGCTCCACGGTGCGGTCGGTGTACTTCGCGAGGTCGGAGACCGCCGCGACGGCCCAGTTCGCCAACGACAGGGCGAAGGCCAGCAGTTCGTCGTCGCCACGAGCGCGTTTGACCCCCAGCAGGTAGGCCAGGTTCAGGTAGGGCACCAGGTCGGGCTGCGCGACCTGCTCCGCGCTCTTCCGCACCATCTCGATCGTGGTCCGCGTCGCCTCACCGCGCAGCGGCAGCAACCGCTCCCGCTCGGCCTGGACTTCGGCGATCAGCCACGTGCGCTCGTGCTTGTCCACGCTGTACCTCCCGGACGGTGTCCCCACCCAATGTCGCCGATAGGGCTTCGACTTACCGCCGGTTTGGTCGAACTACGCACGTTGTAGGGCTATTTGTTGGCCTTCTCCGCGCCTCCCGCTCGATCGGCTACGGAGGCGGCGGTAGACGGAGGTGGCGGACACCCCTCGTGACGCGGACCGCATATCAAGGGACAGTGGGGGACACCTACGGCCTCTGGAGGTAGCACCGTGCTCTCGCAGAAGTCCCGTCCCGTCGTCATCGCGACCCTTCCGGTCGTCGCCGACCACATCGCCGAGATCGCCCAGCGCTTCTACCGGCACATGTTCGCCGAGCAACCAGAGCTTCTCGACGGCGTGTTCAACCGCGGCAACCAGACGCAGGGCCACCAACAGCAGGCGCTGGCAGGCTCGGTGGCCGCCTTCGCGAGCGCCTTGGTGGAGACACCGGAGCGGCTGCCCGAGCATCTGCTCCGTCGCGTCGCGCACAAGCACGCGTCCCTCGGCATCCGCCCGGACCAGTACCGGATCGTCCACGACCACCTGATGTGGGCGATCGTCGACGTCCTGGGCGACGCGGTCACCCCGGACGTCGCGGCGGCCTGGGACGAGGTCTACTGGCTCATGGCCGACACCCTCATCAACCAGGAGCGAGGCCTGTACAGCGCGCGCGGGGTCCGGGCGGACACGGTGTGGCGGGACTGGCGCGTGGTGCGGAAGACCAAGGAAGCCGAGGACGCGGTCACCTTCGTGGTCAGGCGGACCGACGACCGCCTGGTGAAGACATCATTGCCGGGCCAGTACGTCACCGTACGGATACGCATGCCCGACGGGACTCTCCAGCCGCGCCAGTACAGCCTGACCCGGGCCGACGACGGAGAGCACCGCCAGTTCACGGTCAAGCGGGTGCGCGGGGAGGACGGCGATCCGGACGGTGAGATGTCGGTGGTGCTGCACGACACGGTGAGCGTGGGCGATGTCCTGTCCCTGTCGGTGCCGTACGGCGACGTGGTGCTGGACGACTCGGGGCGCCCGGTGGTGCTCGTGAGCGCGGGGATCGGCGTCGCTCCCATGGCGGGGATGCTCTCGCACCTGGCGGCGGCCGAGTCGGGGCTGCCGGTCACCCTGCTCCACGCCGACCTGGACGAAGCGTCCTTCCCGCTGCGCCGCCAGGTCGTCAACGACGTCCTGGCGCTGAAGAACGCGCGTATGTACCTCTGGTACGAGCGGGGCGCGCACAGTCAGGAACCCGTGGACGGCGTGTTCGAGGGCTTGATGGACCCCACCGCCGTCGACCTGGCCGAGGACGCCCTGTACTACCTGTGCGGTCCGCTGCCGTTCATGCGGGACGTACGGAGCCTGCTGATCGCCCGCGGGGTGGCCCCGCGTGACATCCGGTACGAGGTCTTCGGCCCCGATCTGTGGCAGGCCGACCGCGATTGAGACGGCTCGACCAGGGCGGCGCGGCCGACGTCCAGCGCCGATTCCGCCGTACCACCGCCCAGTACCCCAGAGCACGCGCCGGGGAGCGCGGCCCGCGGAGAAGCTGCCGCTTCACCGACCGGAGTGGTTTGGCCGTTCCCGGCGAGTGACGGCCTCGGGGTGACCATGGCCTGTCGTGAGGAGCCTTGGTGCACTCGTACCGCACTCGTCCGCCTGCCCGGCACCCCCAGGCAGGCGGATGAGTCCAGGCACCTCGGCAACCCACATCTGGAGGACTGGATGACGACACGCAGAGGCTGGACGGCGGCAGGCCGATGGGCCGCGGCCACGGCGGCGGCACTGGCACTGGTCGGAGCGGCATCGGCGACCGCCACCGCCGACCCGGCACACGAGCACGAGCCCACCTACCGGTGCGTGCTGTTGGAGACCCATGAACTGCCCTTCGCGGTGGGCCGGTTCTGCGAGGCCCACCACGGGGCGCCGCATGAGGGGCCCATCTTCGGCCACTTCCGCATCGAGAGCCCCCGAGGAGCCGTGCGCTGCGAGGTCTTCCGCCCGTTCTCCGGCTTCGCGCAACTCCCGGAGCGGGTCGAGGGACGGTTCTGTCACCACATCGTGAGGTGACCGGCCCACGGTGACCGGTTGACCGGTTGACCGATTGACCGGCTGACGGCGACCGGCTGATACGGAGCGGTGAGCGGAGTGCCCAGGGCGGCAGCCCGGGGGCGTCCTCCGCTCGCCGTTCCGTACGCGTCTCCACTGACAGCCCTCTCCTGCGTGCGGTGCGGCGTTCCGGGCGGGAGGCTGGAGCCATGGCTGAGCGTCGTGTGATCGTGGACCGGCCCGAAGAGGGCGGCGGTCGGCGTGTCCAGGTGGATGGCGAGTCGCTGGGTGTGGCGTACAGCCTGCACGATCTGTCGGTGTTCCTGGAACGCGCGGGCCTCGAGGGGCTGGACGAGTTGGACGTGGCCATGTCGCCGCTGATCGAGTGGCACGGTGGCGGGCCCGAGGTGTGGCCGGCGACGGACTGACGCCACGCCACGACCGGTCGCCCCGCACCGGTGGCCCCGCACCGACGGCTCACATGTCGACGGCGAGCACGCGCCGCGCCGCGATCCGTGCCGAGCGGACGGCCGCCTCGCTGTTGGGCCGCAGCATCACCCAGTCACCGGCGTAGTCCACCCGGCGCCGGGGCCGCTCCATGAAGGCCGACCGCAGGCGCAGCGCGGCCGGAGTCGCCTCCGGCAGCCCGTTCGGCCAGCGCACCACGAACTGCGTATGCGTCGCCCCGGTCAGGCCCGGCAGATACCGCTCGGCACGTGCGCGGACCATGGACGCGATCTCGTCGTCGGAGCGCGCCATCAGCTCCGGTGACGCGTACGGCGAGACGAACAGGCTGACCAGTCCCCGGCCGGGCGGGACCCGGTCGGGTGCCTTGAGATGGTCGAGGATGGCCCCGGCGAGCAGCGGGTCGGCCGCGGCCGGGACGGCCAGGGCGTACGACGGGTGCCGGGTCGGGCTCGGCAGCGGGCGGTCCAGCAGACACAGCACCTTCAGCATCGGACTGTAGGTACTCGCCGCGAGGTAGGGACGCTCGTCGTCCGGCGGATCGGCGTGGAGCGTGAGCGCCACGGGCGCGGGCACGGCCAGTACGGCGCACCGCGCGGTCACCGTCGCGCCGCCTGTGAGGTCGACGCGTACCGTACGCGGTCCCGGCTTGACCGCGACGGCCGCGGTGCCGGTGACGACGTCCAACTGGTCCGCCAACGCGCTGGCCAGCGCGTCCATACCGTCCTGGTAGGCGCACCAGCGGGCCGCCGCACCGCCCACGGCGAGCAGCAGCGCGGCCATCGGGCCGATCGCCGAACGCTCCGGTCGCCAGCCGAAGAAGCCACCGGCCATCGGCTGCAACAGACAGTCGTACAGGTCGCGATGGTAGTGCCGGGCGAACTCTTCGACGGTCGCGTGACCGAGGGGAGTGGCCTCGGGACGGTCCTGGTCGAAGCGGTCGCGGTGCCGCATCAGCGTGCCGGTGAACCGCAGCCAGTCGAGCCGCCCGCGCCATGACATCCCGGCCCCGGTCAACAGTCCCGCCGGGTGACCGAGGTTGGTGTGGGCGCGGCCGTCGCGCCAGAGCGCGATCCGGCCGCCGACCGGCATCACGGCGTCGTCGCCCAGACCGACCGCCCGCACCAGCCGCCAGGTGTCCTCGTAGCCCCGGACCGCGAGGTGCTCCGCGCCCTGGTCCAGTACATAGCCCTCGTGGCGACGGGTGACCATCCGCCCGCCCACCTTGTCGAGTGCCTCGAACACCCGCACGGACCGGCCGGCTCGGGCCAGATGGAAGGCGGTGGCCAGGCCGGAGATCCCGGCCCCCACCACGGCGATGTCGACATCGGTCTCGGTCATGAGCGGTTCATCCCTCGTGAAGGTGTCGATACGGAGGTGCCAGGGCGTGGACGCGGCCGGGATCAGATCCAGTGCCCGGTGCCGTACGGTTCCGCCCCGTCGAGCAGCCGGTCCCGCAGCTCCTGTCTGCGGACCTTGCCGGTCGCGGTGAGCGGAAGCCGACCGTCCGGCATCAGCACCGGCTCGGCGAGCGGCGGCAGATCGGCCGCGGCCCGGCGCCACGCGGCCCGGTCCAGCGTGCCGTCGCGGGTCACCAGGACCGGCAGCGGCCGTCCGCTCGCGCGACCGAGCACCACCGCCTCGACCACCTCCGGCAGCCGGTCGTGGAGCACGTCCTCGATCTCCACACAACTGCCGCCTTGGACCGTGTCCACCTCGCGGTCGAGCAGGAGCAGCCGCCCGGACCGGGTGAGGATGCCGAGATCCCCGGTGGCGAACCAGCCGTCGGTGACCTTGGCCCGCAGCCGCTCCGTCTCACCGACGTACCCGGCGCACAGCGCCCCCGTACGGGCCAGCACCAGGCCGGGCGAACCACGCCGCACCGGCCGCAGCGTCTCCGGATCCACCACGCGCAACCGTGTCCTGCCGGGAACCGGGCGGCCCAGGTCACGGGTGGTGGGGTGGCGTCGGCCCACGGCGCGCACCGAGCGCCGGGTGAGGCAGCGGAAGGTGAGCGGCCCGGTCTCGGACTGCCCCCAGACCTGCACCCACAGCGGCAGACGGCGGCGGGTGGCACCGAGGAACGCCCGTACGGTGGGCGGGTGAACGGCGTCGAAGGTGTTGACGTAGAGCCGTACATCGCGGAACGGGTGGTCCGGTGCCGCGGCGAGCGACTGCCAGCGTACGAAGGCCGCGGGCGCCGCCTCCACGACGGTCGGCGGATGGGCGCGCAGGACCGGTTCGGCGCGCCGGGGGTCGTAGCTGTCGAGGATCACCGCCTCGCGCGGGGCGAGCCAGAGCACGCTGAGCGTCCAGGTGAGACCCCGGCCGTGGGCGTACGAGGTGGCCTGGACGACGGTGTCGTCACGCCGCGGCGACACGAGAGGCAGGCGTCGTGCCTCGGCGGCGGCGATCCGGTGGATCAGGGTCTCACTCGTGTGGGTGACCAACTTGGGGATCCCGGTGGTGCCCGAGGTGTGCATGAGAGCCAACGGCGCGCCGTCCGGGCGGCGTCGGGGTGGTGGCGGCTGGTGTCCGCGTACGTCCTCCAGCGGGACGGCGCCGCGCGCGGGGCCGTCGAGCGTCAGGGTGCGACGCGTGAACGCGCTCAGGTCCGTGCCCGCGGCATCCGCGCTCACCAGGGTGTCCGCGGTGGTGACCAGCGCGGTGGCGTCCAGCCGCTTGAGCAGCAGTTGGAGCGTCTCGGCCGGGAGGCGGTCGGAGAGCAGCGCGGGCACGGCGCCGATACGGGCGGCGGCACAGGCGAGCAGGACGTAGTCCCAGTGGTTCGGCTTGACCACGGCGACCCGGTCGCCACGCGCCACGCCCAGCGCGTTGAGCCAGCCAGCGGCCTGCGCGACGAGTTCGGCGAGGCCCTCGATCCCGTACGTCGTCGGGCCGTTCGGCGCGATGTCCAGGGCCCGGCCCAGACGGACGAGGGTCGGGGTGCCGCGCTCGGCGAGAACGTCGAAGAACGGGCCGGGGTCGAGAGGGATCATCGTGTCGCTGCCTTCTGGATGAGGCTGGTGGGTCGGGCTTCGGGAACGGGCTGCCGGGGCAGGCGTGTGGATCGGGCTTCTGGACCGGGCTTCCGGGCAGGCGCCTGGATCGGGCTTCCGGCGCAGGCGTATGGATCGGCTGTCCGGACCGGGCTGCCGGATCAGGCGGTGCGGGCGCTCAGCAGATTGGCCGTCACCAGCGCGGCGACCAGGAGCCGGTGGGCGCGGATACCGATCAACCGGCCGCGCAGGACATCGCCGCGCACCATGCCGATCGTGAACTGCCCGACGCGGGCCGCCGTCACCGGCAGCAGGACCAGCGGGAACCACCAGGGCACGGCCCCCAGGAGCGCCGCCGCGCCGACCACCGCGGTCTCCAGTACGGAGAGCGCGCCGATGAAGGCGGTGTTGCCGCGCGGCGACAGGAGACACGCGAGGGTGGGACGGCCCACCGCCCGGTCACCGGCGATGTCGTTCGTGTTCGAGTACACGCCGAACAGCAGCGGCCCCAGACCGAAGAGGAACGCCTCCACGACGGCCGGACCGGTGGCCTCCCCGGTGAGCAGGCCGTGCAGCGGCAGCACGAACGCCCAGCCGACGGCCGCGAGGAACACCTCCTGCGCACCCCGGTGGCCCAGCCGCAAACCCCACGAGTACTGCGGGACCACGAGTCCGGCGCCCACCACACCGAGCACCGCCCACAGCGGCCGGTGGGGCGCGGCCACCAGCGCGACCGCCCAGCACAGACCGCCGCCGACGAGCGCTCCCCAGGCGAAGCGCAGCGCGTCCGCCTCGGTCAGCGTGCCGGCCAGCAGGGGCTTGCGGGCGAGTCTGCGGACCGGCGCGTCCGCCCCGTAGTTGGCGGCGTCGCTGCCGTCCCGGTAACCGGCGACGTCGTCGAACGCGACCGCCGCGCCGACCAGGCACACCTCGCCGAGCAGGAACGCGAGCAGCGTCACCCCTGTCGACACGCCCTCACCGGGCCGCTCCCGCGCGACAAGAAGCGACCCGACGACGAACAGGCTGAGGTAGTAGTCGACCATGCCGAGCTTGGCCAGCCGGACATAGGCGGCCAGCCGGACACGGTCGGGCAGCCGCGTCCATGGGTGCCCGCCGGGGCGGGCCGAAGTCGCGGTGGTGGCGGCCGGGTTCAGCTCAGCGGCCATGAACGCTCCCTGCTGTCGTGTCGTCGAAGGGGCCTGAACGCGTCGTACTCACGGAGAGAGCCGCCGAATGTCTCGGCGGCTCCCCTTGCCTGCTCGGGCCTTACTTGAAGTCGACGACGACCTCGTAGACACGGGGCCGGTGGGCGATGATCGTCGCCTGGCCCTGTGCGCCGTCGTACATCCCGGTGCCGCCCTGCACCACGCCCTGGAACGTGTACGGGTAGTCGCGCGGGTTCACGTCGACCGTGGCCTGGGTGCTCAGGTCCAGCTCGCTGCCGTTGGCGAACTTGACGTACACCGTGCAGATGACGTCCGCCGTCGTGGCGTTCTCGATGCCGTCCACGGCGCAGGTGTCGTAGGCCGTGCCGATCTGGTTGCCGTCGGAGTCGACAACCGGGCCGTTCCCGGCGAAGCCTCCGCCCAGCGTCGGCACCTGCGGGAACGACGTCTTCGAGAAGTCGACGGTGAAGTTCAGGGGGTCGGGAGCTGCCGCGTGGGCCTGCACCGAGCCGGTCAGGCCGAGAGCACCGGCGAGGGACGCGGTGGCGAGGGCGGCGGCGATCCGCCTGCCCACAGCGAGTTTGCGCATGAAGTCTCCTTGGACATCTCGGGCCCGTTGCCCGACGACCGACACAGTGGATCACAATGCACAACCGTGAGACTACTAAGCGTGATCGTGGCGCGTCCCGTGTCAGTGCTCCGGCACCGCGCCGATCTGCCGAAGGACCGAGAGCGAGTCGAAGTACTCCCGCTCGCGGTAGATGAGCCGGTCGCGGACCTCGATGACATGGCAGGCGTGCGACACGACCGTCTCGCCGGTCGGCTTGATGTCCCCGAGCGGGCCGAGGTGGGTGCCGCGGCACACCACCTCCACGAAGGAGACGGCGTCGGACTCGCCGGAGTGGAAGGCCCGGTAGGAGAACCGCAGATCGGGGAACGCGGTGTGCACACGGCGCATCATGGCGACCGGGGTGTCGGTCTCCGAGAACTGCCGCCCGGTGTTGTCGGTGTAGACGTACTCCGGGTGGTAGAGCCCTCTCATCCCCTCCCAGTCGTGGTTCTCCACGGCCTCCCACTGCCGCCGGTGGATCTCGGTCGCCAGCATCATGCGCGCTCCCGTAGTCAGTCGATCGTCCAGTCGGTGATCATCGCGATGGTGATCAGTACGCTAGGAGCGCCGGGGGCGGTGAACCATCACGCATCCGGGTTGACTTCGCGGGACGGAAGGCCGACGCGGCAGCGGCGTGCCGCGTCGGGTCCGTGGTCCGCGGCCGGGTGTTCGACGGTCCGGTGTCCGATGTCCGACACGGGTCGTAGGGTGCCTGCTGTCGGGCGAGGGAAGGGTGGGAGATGGGCGAACCCCGTGCGGGGCGGTCGTGGCGGTGGCTCGGTGTGGTGGTCTTCGCGCTGGCCCTCTACGTCATCGTCCGCGCCGCCAACTCCCCGCAGGCCGACGCTCCGCCCGCGCCGGGCGCCCAGGCCTCCCCGTCGGCCTCGCCGACCGGACCCTCCGCCTCGGCGACCCCCTCCACGTACGACCCCGCCGACTACGCCTCCCAGGTCCGTACCCGGGCCCGGCAGACCGGCGTCAGCGCCCGACTGCTCATGGCGATCCTCTACAACGAGTCCTACAAACCGCACGATCCGGAGCTGGAGCGGGCCTGGCAGCGGTACAAGGAGGACTCCGCCTTCGGGATCGCGAACATGCACCGCGCCGCCTTCGACGAGGTCAAGCAGGGCCGTGACTTCGCGAACCGGCGCTGGGAGGAACTGCCCGACGACCGCGATCTGGCGATCCAGGCCGAGGCCTGGTATCTGCACGACCTGTCGGCCCAGCTCCCCGCCCAGTGGTCGGCCGCCTACAGCCGGGACGAGTTGCTCGCCCTCGGCTACAACACGGGCGCGGGCAACATGCTCGCGTTCGCCCGTGGCGCGACCCCCGGCAGCCAGGCGCAGTCGTATCTCGACAAGCTGCACGCCAACTGGGCCAAGGCGGGCAAGGTGGTCACTCCGTGACCGACAAGCCCGCTCGTCGCTGGTCACGCGGGCGGTGATTCCGGGCGGTGGCCTCAGGCATGCCCCGGCTCCCGGCGGGTACCCGAGCCGGAGTGCGCCCGGAGGGGATGGTTCCGGCGCGCCCGACCGTCACTATCTGGGGATCTGCCATGGACATACCTGACAAGAACCAGCATCCGACCACGGCGCAGGAAGCGCTGGACACCCTCGTGGTGCACTCCGAGGACACACAGGCGCTGGACACGCTGGCCGGGAGCGATGTGCTCGTCCCGGTACCGGACGACGCCACCGAGGCCGAGGCGGCCAACCCCAACACCGTGGCCCTGCCCGTCCTCCAGCAGCCGGACGGCGAGCAGACGGTGCCCGTGTTCACCTCGGAGACGGAGATGGCCGATCTGCTGCCGTTCGTCTCGCGCTACCGGCTTGTGCCGCTCGGCGCGTTGGCCTCGCAGTGGCCCACCGGCGAGCTGACGCTCACCATCGACGCGGCCTCACCGCACGGACTGACGCTCAACTCCGACGGCGTCCGCACCCTGCTGGCCCGGCCGCACGGGTGAGGCGGCGGGGCACGCCCCGCGCTCCTACCCCTTCAGCGTGCGGGTCAGTGCCTCGCGCTGGAGCGGCAGCACCTCGGCGTGCAGCGCGCGGCCCTTCTCGGTCAGCGCGACCCACACACCGCGCCGGTCCTCCTCGCACACGGACCGCCGCACCAGGCCCTCCTTCTCCAGGCGGCCGATCAGCCGGGACAGGGCGCTCTGGCTGAGATGCACGCGTCCGGCGATGTTCTGCACACGGCAGTGGTCGCCGTGTGCGGACATCTCGGCGGCGAGGATGTCGAGCACCTCGAAGTCACTGGCGCCGAGGCCGTGCGGATGGAGCACGCGGTCGATCTCGCAGAGCGTGCGCGCGTGGACGCACAGGATCTCCCGCCACTGTTCCGCCAGCCGGGAACCGGCCAAATCCGCTGCCATGGGGGCACGGTAACAGAAACGGCGTATTGCATTTACGTGCATCTAATGCGTCTGCAACCAACTCGCCCGAACGAGGCTGCGTTACCCTGTTTCCCGGCCGCGAACCTCTCTCGCGGCGCGGCGGTGGGGCCCGCCGTATCCGAACCGCGGCACTGCGCCGCCAACGGTCCCTACTTGCGAACGAGCGTGCCCCTTCCCGGGGCCCGGCGAGTAGGAGACGTATGCCCATGAGAGTTCCGCAACCCCAGAGCGCCGACGCGGTCGGGGCCGCCGAGGCCGAGTCCTCCCGGCAGCCCTCGCCCTGGCGAGGTCAGGGGCCCGTGGTGGCGGTGGTCGCCCTCGGCGGCGGCATCGGCGCGGGTGCCCGGTACGGTGCCTCGCTGCTGTGGCCGACGCCGACCGGTGGCTTCCCCTGGACCATCTTCGTGGTCAACCTGGTCGGCTGCGCCGTGATCGGCGTCTTCATGGTCGTGATCACCGACGTCTGGGCGGCCCACCGGCTGGTGCGGCCCTTCTTCGGGACCGGTGTGCTCGGCGGCTTCACCACCTTCTCGACGTACGCCGTCGGCGTCCAGGAACTGGTCAGCGGGGACCACCCGCGCATCGCGCTCGCCTATCTGTTCGCGACGCCCGTCGGCGCGCTCGCGTCCGTGTGGCTCGCGGTGGCGGGCGCCCGCCGTGTGCTGGCATGGCGGCAGCGATGAACGAGACGGCGGAGGCGGCGATGACACGACTGACCGGCAGGGCCCTGCGGCTGACCGTCCTCATCGGTGAGAACGACCGATGGCACCACAAGCCCCTCTACGCGGAGATCGTGCACCGCGCGCACGGCGCGGGCCTCGCCGGAGCGAGCGTCTTCCGCGGCGTCGAGGGCTTCGGCGCCTCCTCGCTCATCCACACCTCGCGGCTGCTGTCGCTGAGCGAGGACCTGCCGGTGGCCGTCGTCATCGTCGACACCGAGGAGCGCGTCCGCGCCTTCCTGCCCCAGCTCGACGAACTCGTCGCCGAGGGTCTGGTCACCCTGGACGCGTGCGAGGTCATCCGGTACGCGGGGCGCCATGACACGCCCGCGGACGGCGAAGGTGAGAACTCGTTGTGAACTGGCTGCTGGTGATCGGCGGTGCCATGGTCGGTGCGCCGCTGCGCTATCTCACCGACCGGGCGGTGCAGCTCCGCCATGACACCGTCTTCCCCTGGGGCACCCTCGTCGTCAACGTCATGGGCTCCGTGATCCTCGGCGTGCTGACCGGCGCGATCGCGGCCGGACACGCCTCGCCGCAGGTGCAACTCCTGATCGGAACGGGCCTGTGCGGGGGCCTGACCACGTACTCGACGTTCTCCTACGAGACGTTGCGGCTGACCCAGACCGGGGCGGGGTTCTACGCGGTCGTGAACGTCGTCGCGAGCGTGGCGGCGGGGCTCGGCGCGGCCTTCGTTGGCGCGGCGTTCGCCCAGGCGTTGTGGCGCTGACCCTGGAACGTCACCCGCGCGTAGTAGAAACGTCTTCACTGCCGGGGCCGAAGACACCGCCGGCAACTTCTCGGGAAACACCGCCGGCACCTCCTCGGAAACGGAACGCATGAGCGCCATCAACGTCGGTCAGGCCGTCATCCTCGGCGTCGTCGAGGGGGTGACCGAATTCCTCCCCGTGTCCTCGACCGGCCATCTCAAGCTGACCGAGGGGCTCATGGGGATCCCCGTCGACGACAAGTCCGTCGTCGGCTTCTCGGCCGTCATCCAGGTCGGCGCCATCGCGGCCGTCCTGCTGTACTTCTTCAAGGACATCGTGCGGATCGTCTCCGCCTGGTTCCGCGGCTTCACCGACCGCGAGGTACGGCAGCACCACGACTACAAGTTCGCCTGGTGGGTCATCTTCGCCACCCTTCCGATCGTGGTCGTGGGTCTGGCCGCCAAGCCGTTCATCGACGGCCCGCTCGGCTCGCTCTGGGTCGTCGCGGGCTCGCTGATCGTCGGGTCCGGCGTGATGTGGGTGGCCGACCAGATGGGCCGGCACAAGCGCGGCGAGGACGACACCTCGTTGAAGGACGCGATGCTGGTGGGCAGTTCGCAGATCCTCGCCCTGCTCTTCCCCGGGTTCTCCCGCTCGGGCGCCACGATGTCGACGGCGCTCATCCTCGACCTCGACCGGGTCGCCGCCACCCGCCTCTCGTTCTTCCTCGGCATCCCGGCCCTCACCGGAGCGGGCCTGTACGAGCTGAAGGACGCCCTCGGCGCGGGCGTGGACGCCACCCCGCTCGTGGTCGGTACGGTCGTCTCCTTCGTCGTCGCGTACGCCTCGATCGCCTGGCTGCTGAAGTTCGTCGCCCGGCACTCCTTCAACGCGTTCGTGATCTACCGGATCATCGTCGGCGTCCTGCTCCTCGGCCTGCTCTCGACCGGCGTGATCGGCTGACCGGCATGACCGCTGTGACCGGCTGACCGGCGCGGACGGACCGGCCGCCGCTCGCGCGGCCGGTCCGTCAGCCGCGCGCCGACCGGCCGCCCCACCGCCGCAGCGCCACCACCGCCGCGCCCGCGCCCGCGCCGACCGCGCCCGCGAGCGCCCCCGCCCCGAGCCAGTCGTCGTCCGGCTTCGCCGCGTGCACCGCGACGGGAGTGGACCGCGGCACGGGCTGCCGGGGCGGCAGGAGGGAGCCGACCGGCGCGATACGCCCGGACGTGGCGAACCCCCAGTCGAGCAGGCGGCGCGCCTCCTCGTAGACCGCGAAGCCGCCGTACTGGGGGTGCATCACCGTCACCACGAGGGTGCGCCCGCCGCGGCGGGCCGCGGCCACCAGGGTGTTGCCCGCGCCGCTGGTGTAGCCGTTCTTGACGCCGATCAGCCCCGAGTACGCGGTCACGCCGTCGCGGCCGGTCAGCAGCCGGTTGGTGTTCGCGATCTCGTAGGGCGCGCCGTCGCCGGGGAAGCTCGACTCGGTCGTGGCGCAGTAGCGGGCGAAGTCCGCGTTGCGCAGTCCGGCCCGCCCGAACACGGCGAGGTCGTACGCCGACGACACCTGGCCCGGAGCGTCGTAGCCGTCGGGCGAGACGACGCGGGTGTCCAGGGCGCCCAGCGTGCGGGCCTTGGCCTGCATCTGGCGGGCTGTGGTCCGCCAGCCGCCGTTGAGCGAGGCCAGCACATGGACGGCGTCGTTGCCGGAGTGCAGGAAGACCCCCTTCCACAGGTCGCTCACCTGGTAGGTGAGGCCCGGCTTGACCCCGACGAGGCTGCTGCCGGGGCCGATGCCCGCCAGATCCTGTCCGGTGACGGTGTGCCGGGTGCCGCCGGGCAGCGCGGGCAGGACCGTGAGCGCGAACAGCGTCTTCAGAGTGCTCGCGGGCGGCAGCGGGCGATGGGCGTCGTACCCGGCCAGCACCTCGC
This sequence comes from Streptomyces sp. NPDC104371, assembly GCF_055583785.1. Lineage (NCBI taxonomy): Bacteria > Bacillati > Actinomycetota > Actinomycetes > Kitasatosporales > Streptomycetaceae > Streptomyces > Streptomyces sp. NPDC104371. The sequence goes on along the minus strand of NZ_JBVJNF010000001.1, from coordinate 663,816 downwards.
CGGTGTCCGCGTCGGCCACCAGCCAGGACAGCGCCGTCATCTCCGGGACCTCCGGGAGCCCGGGGTGCCAGTGGACCTGGGTGCCGGACCGGTACAGCAGCCGCTGTGAGGAGTCCGTCGACGACGCGCCGGCGGCGTCGGTGCGCGTCTGGGCGGCGGCCGGGTGCGGTGCGGCGAGGGCCAGCACCCCGACCGCGCAGAGGGTGCGGCAGGCGACGGCGATGCGGTGCGGAAATACGACGGTCATAGCGAACACCGTAGGAACGGAGAGCGCCTGAGCGCTGATCACTTGAGCCGAGTGGGGGGACCGTACACCCGGATGCGGGACGCGGGGGCCTCGCGGCCGGGCAGGTCAGTCGGTCGGCAGCGTGGGCTGGATCCGGCGCAGGAAGGACGCGTTGTCGGGGGTGGTCCGCATCCGCTCCAGCAGGACCTCCAGGCTCGACCGGCCCTCGCGTGACCGCAGGGCGCGGCGCAGGCCCCGTACCGCCGTCAACTCGCCTGCGGAGAGCAGGAGTTCCTCGCGCCGGGTGCCGGAAGGGGTGATGTCGACGGCCGGGTGGACCCGGCGGGTGGCGAGCGCGCGGTCCAGGCGGAGTTCCATGTTGCCGGTGCCCTTCAGCTCCTCGAAGAAGAAGTCGTCTGCGCGGGAGCCGGTCTCGACCAGGGCGGTGGCCAGGACGGTGAGCGAGCCGCCCTCCTCGGCCAGTCGGGCGGCACCGAAGAGCCGCTTGGGGCCGTGCAGGGCCGCCGCGTCCACCCCGCCGCTGAGCGTGCGGCCACCGGCGGCGGCAGCGTTGTTGTGCGCCCGGCACAGCCGGGTCAGCGAGTCGAGCAGCAGGACCACGTCCTGCCCCTGCTCGACCAGCCGCTTGGCCCGTTCCACGACGAGGTCGGCGAGCGCGATGTGCTGCCTGGGGGTCTGGTCGAACGTGGAGGCGTACACCTCGCCGCGCACCGAGCGCCGCATGTCGGTGACTTCTTCCGGCCGCTCGTCGAGGAGCAGCACCATCAGGTGGCACTCGGGGTGGTTACCGGCGACGGCGGCGGCGAACTGCTGGAGCAGGACGGTCTTGCCGGTCTTCGGCGGGGCGACGATCAGCCCGCGCTGGCCCTTGCCGACGGGCGCGATCAGATCGACGACCCGCCCGGCGAGACCGCTCGCGGGGTGTTCGAGCCGCAGGCGCTCGCGGGGGTGCAGCGGGGTCAGATCGCGGAAGTGCGGACGGCCGCGCTGCTCGTCGGGGGTACGGCCGTTGACCCGCTCGACCTCGGCGAGGGCGCGCTGCTCCCCGCGTACGCCGACGAGCGTGTCGCCCTTGCGCAGGCCGAGACGGCGGATCAGGGCCGCGGGGACCGGGAGGTCCGCGGGCGAGGGCAGGCAGTCCCGGGCGCGCAGATGTCCCTTGCCGCCGTGGTCGATGTCGAGGACACCGGTGACGGTCCGGGGCCGGGGCGCGGGCGCCTGCTGTACGAGAGGCTGTTCGAGTGTGGTGGTCATGGAAGCCCTTTCACGGACGGAAGGCAGCAGGAAGGGGGGAGGGGATGGCCGCGAAGGCGGTGTGTGAGCACGCCTCGACACGGCGGGGAAGACCACCTCGGGTGCGGCAGAGAAGCACTGCTCACGAGGTGATACCGGAAGCCGCTGCCGACCGGAGATGGCGGATCGGCGGGCTGGGGAGGAACAAGCACCGGCGCCCGAGAAGGGGCGTACACAGGTGCTGATGGCACTGTACCACGCGGGGCGCGAGTGTGAAGGGTGAGCGCAGCCGAACGGCAACTCGCAGTCGAACGTCAACTCATAGTTGAAGACGGGGCGTTGGGGGAGACGCGGAGTAACGCCCCGCGTCGGCTCAGGTGTTGTCCCGGAAGCGGGCCGGGAGCCAGCGCAGCTTGACCGCTTCCTGGTGGGTGCCGCCGCCCTCGTGGTCGTTGAAGTCGTACACCTCGATCGTCTTGTCCGCGTGCGCCCAGGAGTTGAACGCGGCGAACACCGTCGACGGCGGGCAGGTCTGGTCCTCCAGCGCCGCCGAGAACAGCGCGGGCGCCCGGCCGCGCGCCGCGAAGTGCACCCCGTCGAAGTAGGACAGCGTCCGCAACACCCGCTCGGTACGCCCCCGATGGGTCTTGAGGTAGGCGCCGATCTCCCGGTACGGGCTGCGGTCCGTGAGCCTCGTCGCCCGCGGGAAGTCGCACAGGAACGGCACGTCCGGCGCCACCGCCACCAGGTCCGGTACGAGTCCGCCGACCGCCAGCGTGACACCGCCGCCCTGGCTGGTGCCGATGACCGCGGTGCGCGAGGCGTCGGTCAGCGGGTGGGCCCGTGCCGCCTCGACGGCCCGGACCCCGTCCGCGAACAGCCGCCGGTAGTAGTACGTTTCGGGCTCCTCGACGCCTCTCGTCATGAACCCGGGGACGGCCGGTGCGCTGCCCACCGGGTCCGGTGTGTCGCCGCCGCTCCACGCGCTGCCCTGGCCGCGCGTGTCCATCACGAAGTGCGCGAACCCCGCCGAGGCCCACAGCAGGTGCGTGTGCGGAAGGTCGCGCCCGCCGCCGTAGCCGATGAACTCCACGACCGTGGGCAGCGGTTCGTCCGTGGCCGCGGGCACCGTCAGCCAGCCCTTCACCGGATGGCCGCCGAACCCCGCGAACGTCACGTCGTACACCCGCACCGTCCGCAGACCCGTCTCGACGGGCTCGAACCGGGCGGCCAGTTCGTACGCGCGGGTCTCGTGCAGCGTCTTCGCCCAGAACGCGTCGAAGTCCGCGGGCTCGGTGGAGGCGCTGCGATACGTGCGAAGCTCGGCGAGCGGCAGGTCGAACACGGCCATGCGGCAACCCTTCGAGGTCGGAGCGACGCACCACACCGTACGGTCATCGCCGTACGGTCCACCAGACCGCCCCCGTCACGCGGTGTGCCGCCGCCACTCCGGACCCGTGCGGGCCCACTCGGCCTCCCACTCCGCCATCCGGTGCCGCTCGGCGACCCGGCGGATCACGGCGCGGGACAGCAGCACGGTCCCCGCGACACCGCCCGCCGCCCAGACGCCGGCCGACACGGAGTGTTGCCACACCGCCGCGTCGCTGACTGGCGGAGCCACGCCGTGGCCGCGCGCGTCCAGCCACACCTCGGTCCGCTCGCCCTGCCGCGAGCCCGCCGGTACCTGGGCGTAGGCGGTGTGGGTGCCCTTCCCTGGGTCGGTCCAGTGCACCTTCACGCGGTACAGGGGCTGGTTGCCGTTCTGCGTCGAGGGCGCGGCGGCCGGGGCGTCCTCGACCAGGACCGCCGGTACCTCATGGCGCTGGGCACGCTGGGTCACCTGGGTCGCGTGCACCGTGCCGTACGCCCACAGGCCCGCGACCACGCCCGCGAGCGGGGCGCCCACGCAGAGCAGAAGCGCGAGGATCAGAGCCGTCCACGCTTCTATGACATCCGACCTGCGGCGCAGCGGATTGCGCCGCCAACGCCAGCCGCGCACCCGGGTTCGCATCTCGACCTCCTAGCCGCCGCGTCCCGCCCGTGGCGAGCGCCGATGCGCCTTCCCGGCGCACCGTGCCCGACGCGAGCGTTCCGGCGTCGACTCCATGCCCGTGCGACCACCCCCGGGTCGGACGTCGGCCCCTCGGTGGGGTACCGCGTGGCAGCGCCTGCGGCGCGTCCGAACCCCTCGCCTCTCGGCGGGCCGTTCCGACACCTCACCGCGTCCGGGAGGCTCCCGGATCGCGACGGCGTGTCGAGCGGCTTTACGTACCGATTGTCCTCCCGACGCAGGTTCCCGGCCATACGGTCCCGAAACGCCGTAAGGGCGGCTCAGCCGAAGCGTTCGATCCGGATCCGGTCCACCGGCTGCCCCGCCGCGACGAGCAGTCGCGAGGCGTGTTCCGCGAACCCGTTGGAGCCGCACACATAGGCCTCCCACCCACCAGGAGGGGCGTCGGCCAGGAGTGGCGCCACATGGGCCGCCGACATACGGCCCACGGGCACACCCTCGGGCGCGCTCCGCGTGAAGACCGGCGTGGTCTCCGCGCCGTACTCGTCCGCGTAGATCAGCTCCCGCGGTCCGCGCGCCGACACCAGCAGCCGCAGCGGTACGTCCAGGCCGCGCGCCCGGTGGTGGCGCACCATCGACATCAGCGGGACGACCCCCGACCCGGCCCCGAGCAGCAGCGCGGGCCGGTCGCCGGGCCACGCGAAGAAGCCGCTCAGCGGCCCGCGCACCCGCACCTCGTCGCCGGGCCTGGCCACCGTGTGGAACCAGCCGGAGACCTCGCCGCCCTCGACATGGTCCAAGGTCAGCTCGATGTGCCCGGCGTCGTCCGGCGCTGACGCGATCGAGTAGTGCCGCTGCGCCACGTAACCGTCCGGCGCGGTCAGCCGCAGCATCAGATGCTGGCCGGGCAGATGGCCCGCCCACTCCGGCACCGCGAACCGGAACGTCGCCGCGCGCGGCGTCTCCCGGCGGATCTCGGTCAGCGTCGCGGTCTGCCACACGCTTGCCGTGCCCTCGCCGACGGCGATGCGCCCCGGCACGGCGAAGCGCGTGGGCGGGACGAAGGGCTCGGAGGCCAGAGTCGGCTCAGTCACCGTCGTCTCAGTCACCGGAGTACCGCTGCTCCTCCCACGGGTTGCCCCGCGCGTGATAGCCGTTCTGCTCCCAGAACCCCGGCTCGTCGTGATCGAGGATCGTGAGGCCCGCGATCCACTTCGCGCTCTTCCAGAAGTACAGGTGCGGCACGATCAGCCGCGCGGGACCGCCGTGCTCGGCGGGCAGCGGTTCACCGCCGTACGTGAAGGCGATCCAGGCCCGGCCGCCGGTGAGGTCGGCGAGGGGGAGGTTCGCGGTGTATCCGGTGTGGGAGTAGGCGACGGCGTGCGTGGCCGTCGCCTCGGGCCGTACGAGATCCAGGAAGGCGTCCAGGGACACGCCCCCGAACCGCACCCCGAACTTCGACCAGCTCGTCACGCAGTGGATGTCACCCTCGTACACCGACCCCGGCAGCGCGTGCGCCTCGTCCCAGGTCCAGGTGCGGGGCTCGGCCACCAGGCCGTCGATCCGGAACGTCCAGTCGGCCGCCGCCAGCTCGGGTGTGACCTCGGCGGACAGGACGGGCCAGTCGTCACCCGCGTCGTACTGGCCGGGTGGCAGGTGAGGGCCCGCGACCCGGGGGCGTCCGGTGAAGCCTCGGGTGACGTTCATGGCGGTGGTGCCTCCAGGCCGTCCTGCGGGGGACGACCGGTCGTGCGTGAGCAGTGCGTACGCGTTCAACGGTACGTGCCCGCGGGGTGTGCTCCCGCCGGGGCTGCCGGGTGCGCTTGCTCGGGACGTGGGCGCCCGGCCGATGGGCGTGCGCGAGGGCCCGTCGGGGCGGTGGCGCTGCTGCTAGGGTGACCGTCCCGGCTGCGGAGCGTCCCGGCCGGTTCGTGATCGAGGAGGTGAGACCCATTTCCGCCGTGTCGGCTCGGGTGCTCTCCTCTCCCAACAGCGCGGATCTCCGCCGTAGTTGATCGCGAGAGCGCCCTTCGGTCCACCGAAAGGCTTCTTGGCTTCATGCCATCGCTGTCGTACCCCACTGTTGTCTCCCTGCTGCGCTCCGCCGGTTGTGTCTTCGCCGAGGACGAGGCGCGGTTGATCCTCTCCACCGCCCGTACGCCCGAGGAGGTCGCCGCCATGGCCGACCGCCGGGCCGCCGGGCTTCCGCTGGAACACGTCCTCGGCTGGGCCGAGTTCCACGGTCTGCGGGTGGCCGTGGAACCGGGCGTCTTCGTGCCCCGCCGTCGTACCGAGTTCCTGGTCGACCAGGCCCTCACGCTCGGGACGGACGCCACCGTCGTGGTGGATCTGTGCTGCGGCTCGGGCGCGGTGGGCGCCGCCCTCGCCGCGGCGCTCGACGCGCCCGAACTGCACGCCGCCGACATCCACCCCGCCGCGGTGCGCTGTGCCCGCGGCAACGTGGCGGCGTACGGCGGGCGCGTCCACGAGGGCGACCTGTTCGCCGCGCTCCCGGGCGAACTGCGCGGCCGGGTCGATCTCCTGGCCGCCAACGTGCCCTATGTCCCCACGGGCGAGGTCGCGTTGCTGCCCTCCGAGGCCCGCGACCATGAACCCCTGGTCGCCCTCGACGGCGGCGCGGACGGACTGGACGTCCTGCGCCGCGTCACCGCCGAGGCGGCGCGGTGGCTGGCACCCGGCGGCGCACTGCTGGTCGAGACCAGCGAACGCCAAGTCCCGCCCGCGACAGAGGCGTTCACCCAGGGCGGCCTGGACGTCCGGCTCGCGGTGTCGGAGGAGCTGTACGCCAACGTCCTGATCGGCACGGCGCGTTAGCGGCCGGCGTCAGGAGTCCAGGGCACGCAGGAACTCCTGGACGATGGTGTCGAAGGCGTCGGGCCGCTCCATGTTGGGGTAGTGCGCGGTGTCTTGGACCGTCGCGGCCCGGCCGCCCGGGACAAGGCGGACGAGCCGTTCCGCCATGCCGATGTGGTCGGCCGAGTCGCTGCCGCCGTTGACGGCCAGCAGTGGCACGGTGATCGTCGCGGCGCGGGCCCAGGTGTCGGTGACGGGGACGGACCAGTCCGGTTCGTCCCCGGTGTGCTTGGCGATCGTGCTCCGCGTCATCTCCCGTAGGCGGCGGTCGACTTCGGGGTTCACGTCCTCGGCGGTGCGGTGCGGGCCGTAGATGAACAGCGAGAACGTGTCGATGAAGGTGTCGATGTCACCGGCGCCGAGGGCCTGCCAGTACGCGGACTGGGTGGCCGTGGTCCACGGGTCCTGGAATGCGGGCTCGCTGGTCCCGACGCCGCTGACGACCAGGGCGCGTACGACGTCGGGGTGTTCCAGCGCGGTGTCGACGGCGATCCCTCCGCCCATGGACAGGCCGACCAGGATCGCGGGGCCGGCGTCGAGGTGGCGCAGCAGCGCGGCGAGGTCGTCGGTGTGACGGAACGGCCGGGTCGCGTTCGAGGAGGCTCCGTGGCCCCGGGCGTCCGGGGCGATCACCCGGTGGGTCCGCGCGAACACGGGGATCTGGGCGTCCCACATCCGGTGGTCGACGAAGCCGCCGTGCAGCAGCACCAGCAGGGGTCCCGCCCCCTCGTCGCGGTAGGCGAGGCGGCCGTCTTCGGTCTCGAACGTCTGGATCTGCGAGGTGCTCATCATGACAACCAAGGTGTCAAATTCACCCCACGCTTGACAACCCAGGTGTCATAATCGCCTTCATGACCGACGAGAACGCGCCACATGCCCCCGAGGGTCTCGCCCCTCATCTCATGGAGGTCTTCGCCCTGGTGGGCCCGCTGTACCGGCGGGTGCTGCGCAAGGTCGAGCAGGCCGAGTCGATCGAGGGGGTCTCCGTAGGGGTGCGGGCCGTCCTCGATCTGCTGCGGGGGAGTGGGCCGCTGACCGTCCCGCAGATGGGCCGGGCGCAGGCGCTCAGCAGACAGTTCGTCCAGCGGACGGTCAATGAGGCGGCGGCGCGCGGGCTGGTCGAGAGCATCCCCAACCCGGCCCACCGGCGTTCCTCCTTGATCCGGCTGACGGACGACGGCCGGGCGGCCATCGATGCCGTCACCGCCCGCGAGTACGCCCTGCTCGCGCAGGTCCGCGGCGATCTGACCGAGGCCGACGTACGGGCCTGTCTGCGGGTGCTCACCGGGATGCTCGAACTGTTCGACGACGTGGACGTGAACTGAGCGCCTCATGGGCCGGGGCGGTTATGCAACTAGTTGCATAACCGGGGCGTCGTCGTCTACAACAGACGAGCACCACACCCGACGGAGGGCCCCCATGAGCCGCTACCCGCACCTGATGACCCCGCTCGACCTGGGCTTCACCACGCTGCCCAACCGCGTGCTGATGGGCTCGATGCATGTGGGCCTGGAGGAAGCGGACGGCGGCTTCGAGCGCATGGCCGCCTTCTACGCCGAGCGGGCCCGCGGCGGCGTGGGCCTCATCGTCACCGGCGGTATCGCGCCCAACGACGCCGGACGCCCGTACGAAGGCGGTGCCAAGCTCACCACCGAGGCGGAGGCCGAGCAGCACTCCGTGATCACCGAGGCCGTGCACCGCGCGGGCGGGCGGATCGCGTTGCAGATCCTGCACTTCGGCCGGTACGCCTACCACCAGAACCTCGTCGCGCCCAGCGCGCTCCAGGCCCCGATCAGCCCGTTCGTCCCGCACGCGCTGACCGACGCCGAGGTCGAGCAGACGATCGAGGACTATGTGCGCGCGGCCCGGCTGGCCCGTCGCGCCGGGTACGACGGCGTCGAGATCATGGGCTCCGAGGGCTACCTCATCAACGAGTTCATCGCGCCCCGGACCAACCGGCGCGAGGACCGCTGGGGCGGCTCGTACGAGAACCGGATGCGCTTCCCGGTGGAGATCGTCCGCCGCGTCCGCGAGGCGGTCGGCGAGGACTTCGTCATCGTCTACCGGCTGTCCATGCTCGACCTCGTGCCCGACGGCTCCTCCTTCGAGGAGGTCCTCACGCTCGCCAAGGCGGTCGAGGCCGCCGGGGCCACCATCATCAACACCGGCATCGGCTGGCACGAGGCCCGTATCCCGACCATCGCCACCTCCGTGCCACGCGGCGCCTATGCCTGGGTGACCAAGAAGGTCATGGGCGCCGTCTCGGTCCCGCTGGTGACGGTCAACCGCATCAACACCCCTGAACTGGCCGAGGAGTTGCTCGCCGAGGGGTGCGCCGACATGGTGTCCCTGGCCCGCCCGATGCTCGCCGACCCCGACTTCGTCGCCAAGGCCGCGGCCGGGCGCCCCGAAGCCATCAACACCTGCATCGGCTGCAACCAGGCCTGCCTCGACCACACCTTCAGTGGGAAGATCACCTCCTGCCTGGTCAACCCGCGCGCCTGTCACGAGACCGAACTGGTCCTGTCCCCGACCCGGTCGCGCAAGCGCGTCGCGGTCGTCGGCGCCGGTCCCGCCGGGCTCGCCTGCGCCGTCACCGCCGCCGAGCGCGGCCACGACGTCACGCTCTACGACGCGGCGGACGCCGTCGGCGGTCAGCTCAACGTCGCCCGCAAGGTCCCGGGCAAGCAGGAGTTCGACGAGACGCTCCGCTACTTCCGTACGCAACTCGCCGAGCGCGGCGTCGACGTCCGGCTGAACACCCGGGTCACGGCCGCCGACCTCGCGGACCATGACGAGATCGTCGTCGCGACCGGCGTCACCCCGCGCACCCCTGAGATCCCGGGCGTCGACCACCCCAGCGTCCTCGGCTACCTCGATGTGCTGCGCGACGGCGCCCCCGTCGGCAAGCGCGTCGCCGTCCTCGGCGCGGGCGGCATCGGATTCGACGTCGCCGCCTACCTCACCGACCCCGGCGACCGGGCGAGCCAGGACCCGGCGGTCTACTTCCGGCACTGGGGCGTCGACCTGGACTACCGCGCCCCCGGCGGCCTCACCGCACCCGAACCGGCCGCCTCGCCGCGCACGGTCCACCTCCTCCAGCGCAAGACCTCCAAGGTCGGCGCGGGGCTCGGCAAGACCACCGGCTGGATCCACCGCACGGAGCTGCGGCACCGGGGCGTCACCATGGTCCCCGGCGTCCGCTACGACCGCATCGACGACGCCGGGCTGCACCTCACCGTGGACGGCGTGAGCCAGGTCCTCGAGGTCGACACGATCGTCCTGTGCACCGGGCAGGAGCCGCGCCGCGACCTGTACGAGGAGCTGCTGGCCGCGGGCCGCACCCCGCACCTGATCGGCGGCGCCGACGTCGCGGCCGAACTGGACGCCAAGCGCGCGATCAAGCAGGGCACCGAGCTGGCCGCGGCCCTGTAGAGCGTCCCCATGGCGACCTCGTGCCACGGGCGCGTCCCTAGGATGACCTCATGTCACTCCCGCACGCGATCCTGACCGCCCTGCTGGAGAAGCCGTCGTCGGGGCTCGAACTGACCCGTCGCTTCGACCGGTCGATCGGCTACTTCTGGTCGGCGACCCACCAGCAGATCTATCGCGAGCTGGGGCGGCTGGAGAGCGACGGGCTGATCCGCGCCCTCCCCTGCGAGCAACCGGTCCGCGGGCAGAAGAAGTCGTACGAGGTGCTGCCCGCGGGCCGTGCCGAACTCGCCCGCTGGACCGCCGCGTCCCAGGACCCCAAGCCGATGCGCGACGTCCTGCTGCTGCGGCTGCGTGCCGCCGCCGTCGTGGGCACCGAGGGCATCGAGGCGGACCTTCGCCGCCATCTCGCCCTGCATCAACGGCAGTTGGCCGAGTACCAGGAGATCGAGGCGCGCGACTTCGGACCCGGCAGGGACACGGCGCAGGACCGCCTCCAGCATCTCGTGCTGCGGGGCGGGATCGACCTGGAGAGCTTCTGGATCCAGTGGCTGACCCACGCGCTGGAGGAGTTCGGGGAGTTGCCTCGACCGGCGGATCCGGCATAGGTCGGGCGGGTCCGGCCCGGTGAAGCCGAACCGGGCGTTGGCCGGATCGCGCGCAGGCTACGTATGCTGGGCCTGACGCGGCGTGAACTCGCTTGCCCGTGAGGGCAGTTCGTGCCGACGGCGCGGTCCGCTGTCGTCGCTGATCCCGCGCCGACGAGCGCGGTCGGGTGGCCGGGCCGGTACCGGCCCCGCCACCCGACCGCACGCCTGTGTCCGACGGCCGGACACCACTCACCGTCCGGGCACCACGCACTGTCCGGACACCGCTCACTCCTTGTGGTACGTGTACGCCTCCTTGGCCGCCGCCTCCACCGCCGCCAGATCGGCGCCCGCGGAGGCCGTGACCACCGCCGCCACCGCGCCCTCGACGAAGGGCGCGTCGATCAGCCGCGCGTTCGCGGGGAGTTCGTCGCCCGCCGCGAGCAGCGTCTTCACGGTGAGGACCGCACTGCCCAGATCCATGAGCAGGGCCACGCCCGCGCCCTGGTCCACGGCGAAGGCCGCCTGGGAGATCAGCTCGGCGCTCGTGCCGAGCCCGCCGTCGGGTGTGCCGCCCGCCGCCGCGACGGGCGCGGTCGCGCCGCCGCCCGCCAGCCCCTTCGCGAGGTCCGCGACCGACTCGGCCACGGCGGCGCTGTGCGAGACGAGGACGACGCCGACCATTTTCTGCGCGCTGTCACTCACCGGCGGCCTCCGCGAGCGCGGCGAACAGCAGGGCCGAGGAGGTGGCACCGGGGTCCTGATGCCCGATGCTGCGCTCGCCCAGATAGCTGGCCCGGCCCTTGCGGGCCTGCAACGGTGTCGTCGCGGCGGCGCCCTTGTCGGCGGCGGCGCTCGCCGCGCCGAACGAGGTGCCGAGCGCCTCCACCGCGGGCACCAGGGCATCGATCATGGTCTTGTCGCCGGGCGCGGCCCCGCCCAGCGCCATCACCGCCTCCACGCCCGTCCGCAGCGCCTCGGTCAACTGCTCCTCGGTGACGTCGGCGGTGTCCCCGAGGGCCTTGCCGGCACGGCGGAGCAGGGTGCCGTACAGCGGCCCCGACGCGCCCCCGACCGACGAGATGAGCTGGCGGCCCGCCACCTGGAGAATCGCGCCGGGGGTGGCGGGCGCCTCCGCCTCCAGCACGGTGCGGACCGCGCGGAACCCGCGCTGCATATTGCTGCCGTGGTCGGCGTCGCCGATCGGCGAGTCGAGCGCGGTCAACCGCTCCGCCTCGCGGTCGACGGATGCGGCTGCCGCCGTCATCCAGCGGCGGAAGAAGTCGGCGTCGAGCAACTGGATCTCCTTGATCGAAACGGACGTTGACTCACTCACCTGCCCCAGCGCAGCCCCGGTGTGCTGACCGGCGCGTCCCACAGCCGCAACAGTTCCTCGTCGACCTGGCAGAGGGTGACCGAGGCACCTGCCATGTCGAGGGAGGTGACGTAGTTGCCGACCAGGGAGCGGGCCACGGCGACACCCCGCTCGGCCAGCACCCGCTGGACCTCGGCGTGGTAGCCGTACAGCTCCAGGAGCGGGGTGGCACCCATCCCGTTGACCAGGACGAGCACCGGGTTGTGCGGCTCCAGATCGTCCAGGACGGCATGCACCGAGACGTCGGCGATCTCGCGTGCCGTCATCATCGGGCGCCGCTCGCGCCCCGGCTCGCCGTGGATGCCGACACCCAATTCCAGTTCGCCTTCGGGCAGATCGAAGGTGGGGGTGCCCTTGGCGGGCGTGGTGCAGGCGCTGAGGGCGACACCGAAGCTGCGGGAGTTCTCGTTGACCTGCCGGGCGAGGGACTGGACGCGTTCCAGCGGCTGGCCCTCCTCCGCCGCCGCGCCCGCGATCTTCTCCACGAACAGGGTGGCGCCGGTGCCGCGCCGCCCCGCCGTGAACGTGCTGTCGAGGACGGCGACGTCGTCGTCCACCAGGACCTTGGCGACCTGGATGCCCTCGTCCTCGGCGAGTTCCGCCGCCATGTCGAAGTTCAGCACGTCACCCGTGTAGTTCTTCACGATGAACAGCACACCCGCTCCGCTGTCCACGGCCGCGGCGGCGCGCACCATCTGGTCGGGCACCGGCGAGGTGAACACCTCACCGGGACAGGCCGCCGACAGCATCCCCGGACCGACGAAGCCGCCGTGCAGCGGCTCGTGCCCGGAGCCGCCCCCGGAGACGAGCGCGACCTTGCCGGCCACCGGGGCGTCATGCCGTACGATCACCCGGTTCTCCACGTCGATGACCAGTTCGGGATGCGCGGCCGCCATGCCCCGCAGCGCGTCCGCGACCACCGTTTCCGGGACGTTGATCAACATCTTCAAGGGAGCCTCCTGGTGAGCCCGGCAGCCGAGCCCCCCGACCTGTGCCCTGTCCGGCCGGAGGGAACGGCGACAGTTTCTGATCTCAGTGGTCCGTAATGTGTGGTGGTTCGCTCACCGCAGTATCGGACTTGACAGCGCGATGGTCACGTGTGCGGACGATTGTGGGCGCGTACGAGTCTTGGGCGCGCTCGGGTGACGCACCGTGCCCAGGGGGCGCGAGAGGGCGGCGGCGGCCTGCGCGGAAGGGTGATTGCGCAGGTGAGAGGCGTTACGGATGCGGACTCGGGCGCGGTTCCCTAGCGTGGCAGGCATCGGCGTCTCCGTCAGGAGGGACCTCTCATGGCCGTGCCCCGGATCGTGATCGTCGGTGGCGGATTCGCCGGGATGGAGACCGCGCGCAGACTCGAGCGGATCCTCAAGCCCGCCGAGGCCGAGCTGCGGCTCGTCACGCCCTACGCCTACCAGCTCTATCTGCCCCTGCTGCCCCATGTCGCCTCGGGGATCCTCACCCCGCAGTCGGTCGCGGTCCCACTGCGCCGGCTGCTGCACCGCACGGTCATCGTGCCCGGCGGGGCGGTCGGCATCGACCCCGGCGCCAAGGCCGTGGTCGTACGCAAGATCAACGGTGAGACGAGCGTCGAGCACTACGACTACCTGGTGCTGGCGCCGGGCAGCGTGACGCGGCAGTTCGACATCCCCGGCGTGGACCAGCACGCGGTCGGCATGAAGACGCTCGCCGAGGCGGCCTGGGTCCGCGACCATGTCATCTCCCAGCTCGACCTCGCGTCGGCCAGCTCCGACCCGTTCGAACGCGAGACCAGGCTCCAGTTCGTGGTCGTCGGCGGCGGCTACGCGGGTACCGAGACCGCCGCCTATCTGCACCATCTGACCACCGCCGCGGTCCAGCGCTATCCGGGCCTGGACCCGGCGCTCATCAAGTGGCACCTGATCGACATCGCCCCCCGGCTCATGCCCGAACTCGGTGAGCGGCTCGGCGCGAAGGCCCTCGCCATCCTGGAACGGCGCGGCCTGAACATCTCCCTCGGGGTCTCCGTCGCGGAGGTCACCCGCAACACCGTCACCTTCACCGACGGCCGCACGCTGCCCTGCCACACCCTGATCTGGACGGCGGGCGTCGCGCCCAGCCCGCTGATCGCCACCCTGGACGCCGAGACCAACCGGGGCCGTCTGATCGTCCGGCCGGACCTCACCGTGCCGGGCCTGGACGGGGTCCTCGCCCTCGGGGACGCCGCCGCGGTACCCGACCTCGCCAAGGGCGACGGCGCGATCTGCCCGCCGACCGCCCAGCACGCCATGCGCCAGGGCTGGACCGCAGCGAAGAACGTGGCGGCGTCGCTGCGCGGCGCGCCCCTGACCGAGTACCGGCACAAGGACCTCGGACTGGTCGTCGACCTCGGCGGCGTCCAGGCCGTCTCCAAGCCGCTCGGCCTGGAACTGACCGGCGCGCCCGCCCAGGCCGTCGCCCGCGGCTACCACCTGGGGGCCCTGCGCACGGTCCCGGCCCGGCTGCGCACCCTGACGAACTGGACGCTCAACGCCCTCGCGAGCTTCGATTTCGTCCGCATCGGCTTCCAGGCGGGCCGCCCCGCCACGCTCAAGGACTTCGAGCGCACGGACGCCTATCTGACACCCGACCTGATCCTCTCGCACACGGCGCAGAAGTCGGTGAGCTGAGCCGGGGTACGACGCCCTTCGGCGCCACCCCGGCCCGACCCTGGCCGACCGGGATCAGCGCGTGCTACGAAGAACCCCATGCCTGCACACGACGGATACGACGCCGTGATCGTCGGCGGTGGCCACAACGGTCTGGTCGCCGCGGCCTGTCTCGCGCGGGCCGGACGGTCCGTACTGGTCCTCGAACGCCTCGACCACACCGGGGGCGCCGCCGTCTCCACACGGCCGTTCGCCGGGCTCGACGCACGGCTGTCGCGGTACTCCTACCTGGTCAGCCTGTTGCCCCCGAAGATCGTGCGCGACCTGGAGCTGGACTTCCGGGTACGGGCGCGCACGGTGTCCTCGTACACCCCGGTCGAGCGCGCCGGGCGTCCCACCGGGCTGCTCGTCGGCGGCGGCGAGCGGCGCACCCGCGAGGCGTTCGCCCGGCTCACCGGATCCGACCGGGAGTACACGGCCTGGCAGCGCTTCTACGGGATGACGGCGGGCGTCGCCCGGCGGGTCTTCCCCACGCTCACCGAACCCCTGCCCACCCGGGGCGAGTTGCGGCGCCGCATCGACGACGAGGAGGCCTGGCGGGCGCTGTTCGAGGAGCCCCTCGGTGTCGCCGTCGAACGGTACTTCGCCGACGACCTGGTGCGCGGTGTCGTCCTCACCGACGCGCTCATCGGCACCTTCGCGGACGCCCATGACCCCTCGCTGCGGCACAACCGCTGCTTCCTCTACCACGTCATCGGCGGCGGCACCGGGGCCTGGGACGTCCCGGTGGGCGGCATGGGCGCACTCACCGACGCCCTCGCGAGGTCCGCGCGCGCCGCGGGAGCGGTGATCGCCACCGGGCGGGAGGCCGTACGGATCGAGACCGACGGACACGCCGCCGAGGTCACGTACCGCGGCGCGGACGGCGAGGGCGTCGTCGCGGCCCGGCACGTCCTGGTCAACGCCTCGCCGCAGGAGCTGGCCCGGCTCACCGGCGACACCCCGCCCGCCCCGGCCGAAGGCGCCCAGCTCAAGGTGAACATGCTGCTCACCCGGCTCCCGGCACTGCGCGACACCGCCGTGGACCCGCGCGAGGCGTTCGCCGGGACCTTCCACGTCGCCGAGGGCTACGGCCAACTGGCCACCGCCCACGCCCAGTCGGCCGCGGGTGAACTGCCCACCGCGCCGCCCTCGGAGATCTACTGCCACTCGCTCACCGACCCGACCATCCTCGGCCCCGACCTCGTGGAGCGGGGCTACCAGACCCTCACCCTCTTCGGCCTCCACACCCCCGCGCGCCTGTTCGCGGGCGACAACGACCGGGTACGGGAGGAGTTGCTGAAGTCGACGCTGGCACAGCTCGACGCCCACCTGGCCGAGCCGATCGAGAGCTGCCTGGCCACCGACGCGGACGGGCGCCCCTGCATCGAGGCGAAGACCCCGCTCGACCTGGAGCGCGAACTGCGGCTGCCCGGCGGCAACATCTTCCACCGCGAGCTGGCCTGGCCGTACGCCCAGGAGAGCACGGGCCGTTGGGGCGTGGAGACCCGGCACGCGAACGTCCTGCTGTGCGGCGCGGGCGCGGTGCGCGGTGGCGGGGTGAGCGGGGTGCCGGGGCACAACGCGGCGATGGCGGTGCTGGAGGGGTGCGCCCGGCCCACCGACCGGCCGACGGCCGGGGCCTGACCGATCGGTGGGACGCGGAGGGCCGACCGCCGGACGTCGGCGGAGGGCAGAACCGACGGCCTCCCGGTGTCAGTCGGTCGACGCGGTCCAGCCCTTCGCCTCGATCCGCGTCGCGTCCGCCGGTCGCATGCCGTCGAACACGACCCGCCCACCGGCCTCGACCTTCAGCCCGTCCACGTACACGCCCCGTCCCACGTACAGCGTGTCGGTCGCGTACCGCCACCGCAGAGTGAGCCGGGCCGTCGTCGGCAGGTGTGCGCTGAGCTGGTGCCACACGCGTCCCGACCAGCCGGTGACCGAGCCGGACGGATGCTCCTCGGAGTCCCGGCCGCCGCGTGCCGTGGTGAACGGCACCGCCTCCCAGGTCGCGCCGCCGTCGCGGGAGGCCTCCAAGTGGGCCGCGTCCGAGGCCGGTTCGGTGTCCCACCACAGGTCGCACCGGAGCCGGGCGTCACCGCTACGGGTGTCCAGCGCGGGCAGCGTGAGCGTCGCCGAGGTGGCGCTGGCCATGCCGGAGAACCACGCCGTACGTCCGCGTGTCGGCCGGACGGCCACCGCCCGCGCCAGGTTGTTCCCCGCGGCCACCCGGGGCGCCGAACCGGACCGCCAATTGCGCACGGGATGCACGGAGTTGCCCAGCACCACGAGGAACGTGTCGGTGCTCGGGTCGAGGACGAGGCAGGTGCCCGTGAAGCCGGTGTGCCCCGCCGTGCGCGGCGTGGCCATCGCGCCCATGTACCAGTGCTGGTAGAGCTCGAAGCCCAGCCCGTGGTTCTGGCCCGGGAACGCGGTGTTGAAGTCGGTGAACATCAGGTCCACGGACGCGGGTTCCAGGATGCGCGCGCCGCCGTACGCGCCGCCGTTCAGCAGCGTCCGGCCGAGCACCGCGAGGTCCCACGCGCTGGAGAACACCCCCGCGTGCCCCGCCACCCCGCCGAGGCTGTAGGCGTTCTCGTCGTGCACCTCTCCCCAGACGAGCCCGCGGTCGAGTCCGGACCAGGGCTTGCGGGCGTCCTCCGTCGCCGCGATCCGCGGCTTCCAGGAGGCGGGCGGGTTGTAGCGGGTGCTGCTCATGCCGAGGGGAGCGGTGATCTCCTTGCGCAGCAGGGCGTCCAGCGGCTGACCGGTGATCTCCTCAAGGACGAGCTGGAGGGAGATCAGGTTCAGATCCGAGTAGAGGTAGGCCGTGCCGGGCGGGTTCAGCGGCGCCTCGTCCCAGATGAGTCGGAGCTTGCCCTCGCGGGTGGGCGCGTCGTAGAGGGGGATCCAGGCGCGGAACCCCGAGGTGTGGGTGAGGAGTTGGCGGATCGTGATGTCCTGCTTGCCCGCGCCGCTGAACTCCGGCAGGTAGGAGGCGACCTTGGCCTCCAACTTCAGTGCGCCGCGCTCCAGTTGCTGGACGGCGAGGATCGAGGTGAACAGCTTGGAGACGGACGCCAGGTCGAAGACCGTGTCCTGGGCCATGGGGATCTGCTGCTCGGCGGGCAGCTCGACTCCGGTGTCGGTCTTCTCGTCGTACGCCGAGTAGCGCACCGCCGAACCGATCGGCTCGTGCAGGGCCACGGTGGCGCCCCGCCCGGCGAGCAGTACGGCACCCGCGTACCAGGGGTGTGTGGGGGAGGGGTCGAGGTAGGTCTTCGCGTCGGTGACCAGGCGCCGCAACTGCTCGGGGAGCAGCTCCGCCTGCTGGGCGGAGCCGCGCCGCAGCACGGGGCGGCCGGACTTCTCGGGCGCGGCCGTGGCCGTGTCGGCGTCCGTGTCCGCCGCCGCGGCCGGGGCGGCGCCGAGTGGCGCGAGGATCAGCGCACCGCCCAACGCTGCCGTGACGCCACCGAGTTGACGTCTCGTCAGTCCGTGGTCCGCACTCTCTGTCATGTGAGGCCTCCTGCCGCGTCGCCTGAAAGAAACTTTCCGGAACCGCTGTGCAGAGTGAAAGATTCATGTCAGTGGGAGGGTGTGTCAAGAAGCCGGCGCCCCGCGCGGGCCGGTCCCACCCATCAGGGGGGAACGCCCGCCTGCCCGGCCCTTGACCTTCCGCGCGGGACGCCGCAAGGATCACGTCAGGGTCCGGGCGAACCGAGCCCACCTCACGGAGGAGCACGGCATGACGGCGGGACGAAGTGTCACGGTCGACAGCATGCTGCGGCGCAGCGCCCGGCGTACCCCGGAGCGCGTCGCGGTCCGCTACCGCGAACGGACCTGGACCTACGCGGCACTTGACGACGCGGTGTCCCGCGCCGCGCGCGTCCTGCGTGAGACCGGTCTCGCCCCCGGTGACCGGGTCGGCGCCTTCGGGTACAACTCCGACGCGTATCTGATCGGCTTCCTGGCCTGCGCCCGCGCCGGGTTGGTGCACGTACCGGTCAACCAGAACCTGACCGGCGACGACTTGGCCTACATCATCGAGCAGTCCGGCTGCTCCCTCGTCCTCGCGGACCCGGACCTCACCCGCCAACTTGCCGAGCGCGTACAGGTGTTGCCACTGCGCGACGCGGACGACTCACTGCTCGCGCGACTGGCCACGGCAGAGGCGTACGACGGTGCGGAGCCGCGCGGCGAGGACCTGGTCCAACTCCTCTACACCTCCGGTACGACCGCCCAGCCCAAGGGCGCGATGATGACCCACGGCGCGCTGGTGCACGAGTACCTCAGCGCGATCGCGGCCCTCGATCTGCGCGCGGACGACCGGCCGGTGCACTCGCTGCCGCTCTACCACTCCGCGCAGATGCATGTCTTCCTGCTGCCCTGCCTCGCCGTGGGCGCGGAGAACACCATCCTGGACGCGCCGGACGGGGACCAGCTCTTCGACCTGATCGAGACGGGCCGCGCGGACAGCCTGTTCGCGCCGCCCACCGTGTGGATCGGCCTCGCGGGCCGCCCCGACTTCACCACCCGCGACCTGAGCGGACTGCGCAAGGCCTACTACGGCGCCTCGATCATGCCCGTGGCCGTCCTGGAACGCCTGACGGAACGTCTGCCCGAACTCGCCTTCTACAACTGCTTCGGACAGAGCGAGATCGGCCCGCTGGCCATGGTCCTCGGCCCGAAGGAGCACACCGGGCGCATGGACTCCTGCGGACGCCCGGTGCTGTTCGTGGAGGCGCGGCTCGTCGACGAGTCGGGCGAGGACGTGCCGGACGGGGAACGGGGCGAGATCGTCTACCGCTCACCGCAGTTGTGCGACGGATACTGGGACAGACCCGAGGAGAGCGCCGACGCCTTCCGCGGCGGCTGGTTCCACTCCGGCGACCTCGCCGTCAAGGACACCGACGGCTACTTCACCATCGTGGACCGGGTCAAGGACGTCATCAACTCCGGTGGCGTACTGGTCGCTTCACGTCAGGTCGAGGAAGCCCTCTACACCCACGAGCGGGTGGGGGAGGCCGCGGTGATCGGGCTGCCCGACGAGCGCTGGATCGAAGCGGTCACCGCGGTCGTCGTCCCGCGCGGCGAGGTGACCGAGGCCGAACTCCTCGCCCACGCACGCGAGAAGCTCGCCCCCTTCAAGGCACCCAAGCGGGTGCTGTTCGTGGACGAGCTGCCGCGCAACGCGAGCGGGAAGATCCTCAAGCGAGAGCTGCGGAACCGCTTCGCCGGGGACGGAGACTGACCTCAGCGCGGGCGCTGGTCCACGATGCGCCTGATCTTGCCCACCGACCGCTCCAGCGACTCCGGTTCGACGATCTCGACGCCGACGGAGACCCCGATCCCGTCCTTCACGGCCGCGGTGATGGCCCGCGCCGCCGCCTCGCGCTGCTCGGGCGTGGCACCCGCCCTCGCCTCGGCCCGCACCGTCAGTGAGTCGAGCCGGCCCTCACGCGTGAGCCGGAGCTGGAAGTGCGGCGCCACGCCCGGGGTGCGCAGCACGATCTCCTCGATCTGCGTGGGGAAGAGGTTCACCCCGCGCAGGATGACCATGTCGTCGCTGCGGCCGGTGACCTTCTCCATCCGCCGGAACACACGGGCCGTACCCGGCAGCAGACGGGTCAGATCCCGGGTGCGGTAGCGGATCACGGGCATGGCCTCCTTGGTCAGGGAGGTGAAGACCAGCTCGCCCTCCTCGCCGTCGGGCAGTACCTCGCCGGTGATCGGGTCGACGACCTCGGGGTAGAAGTGGTCCTCCCACACATGCAGACCGTCCTTGGTCTCCACGCACTCCTGCGCCACGCCCGGACCGACGACCTCCGAGAGGCCGTAGATGTCGACCGCGTCGATCGCGAACCGCTCCTCGATCTCGCGCCGCATCTCCCCGGTCCACGGCTCGGCGCCGAAGATCCCCACGCGCAGGGAGGTACTGCGCGGGTCGATGCCCTGGCGCTCGAACTCGTCGAGAAGGGTGAGCATGTACGACGGGGTCACCATGATGATGTCGGGCTTCAGGTCCTGGATGAGCCGTACCTGACGGGCCGTCATGCCACCGGAGGCGGGGATCACGGTGCAGCCGAGGCGTTCGGCGCCGTAGTGGGCGCCGAGGCCGCCGGTGAACAGGCCGTAGCCGTACGCCACATGCACCGTGTCACCGGGCCGACCGCCCGCCGCGCGGATCGAACGGGCCACCATGTCCGACCACATGGACAGGTCGTTCTCGGTGTAGCCGACGACCGTGGGGTGTCCGGTGGTACCGCTGGAGGCGTGGAGCCGCCGTATCCGCTCGCGGGGGACGGCGAACATCCCGTACGGGTAGTTGTCCCGCAGGTCGGCCTTCACCGTGAAGGGGAACCGGGCCAGATCGGCGAGCGTGCGGCAGTCGTCCGGGTGGACCCCGGCCTTGTCGAAGGAGTCGCGGTAGAACGGCACCTGGGTGTACGCGTGCCGCAGTGTGGCCCGCAACCGCTCCAACTGCACGGCCCGTAGCTCCTCGGCGCCGAGTCGTTCCCCGTCGTCCAGCAGGTCTCGCGTATCCGCCATGGGGACGTCTCCCTCGCCCATCACACTCGCCCATCACACCGATTTCGGACGACCGATCATTCGGTCGACTTGTTGGGGATCAGTAATCCAGCCAACCTGGCACAAGGCAAGAGGTCGACGCGAAATTCTCCCCACAGACAGCGTCTGTGGCTGCCCGCGCGGGCAATCCTGTTGCCGTCGGGCCGTCCCGCTCGCGAGGATCGGCGTCATGCCTGTTTACGACGCGTACGACGGAACCCGCCTCGCCTACCACCTGCGCGGAGAGGGGGAACCCCTGGTCGTCCTGCCCGGCGGGCCCATGCGGGCCGGCGCGTATCTCGGGGACCTGGGCGGGCTGGCCGCCCGGCAGCAGCTCGTCCTGCTCGACCTGCGGGGCACCGGGGACTCCGCCTCGCCCGCCGACCCGGCCACGTACCGCTGCGACCGCCTCGTCGACGACGTGGAGGCGCTGCGCGACCATCTCGGCCTCGACCGCATGGACGTCCTCGCCCACTCGGCAGGCGGCAGCCTGGCCCTGCTCTATGCGGCCCGGTATCCGCAACACATCGCGCGGCTCGCCCTGATCACCGCCACGCCCTGGGCCCTCGGCATGCCCGCGACCGCCGAGGACCGGCTCGCGGCGGCCCGGCTGCGCGAGGGCGAGCCCTGGTTCGCGGACGCCTTCCCGGCGTTCGAGGCATGGCTGACCGGGCACGGCGACTTCGACCCCGCCTTCCTGCCCTTCTTCTACGGCCGCTGGGACGCGCGGGCGCAGGCCCACGCGGACGCCGAGGAGGAACAGACCAACGACGCCGCCGCCGACGTCTACGGCTCCGACGGCGCCTACGACCCGCCCGCCACGCGGGCGGCGCTCGCGCGACTCACCGCGCCCGTCCTCGTCCTCGCGGGCGGACTCGACGGCGGACCCCGCCCGGACCTCGCGCGCCGGGTCACCGAGGCCGTCCCGCACGCCGAGTTCGCAGTTCAGGAGGGTGCCGGCCACTACCCGTGGCTGGACGACCCCGACGGGTTCACGGCCCGCGTGGGCGACTTCTTCGCCAAGTGATCGGCCGATCGGGCTCCTGGTCGCGGCGTTCCCGGGACACGACCCGCGGGCATCCCTCCGTGGTGGCCTGTCGGCGGTCGGACACGATCGCTAGGCTGGCCGCGGACGACGAATCGGGAGGAGCACGGACGTGGCCGAGAGCACCACCCAGCGGCAGCCGCTCACCGGCTGGGACAAAACCGGAGCTGGACCTCAGCAACGCCGACTGGCACTCCAGCAGCAGAGGGCTCGGAGATGTCGAGATCGCCTTCATCGAGGGCTTCATCGCCATGCGGAACAGTGGCCGTCCCGAGAGCCCTTCCTTGATCTTCACCCCCGCGGAATGGGGCGCCTTCGTGTCCGGGGCGCGGAAGGGGGAGTTCGACCTGACGTGAGCCCGTAGCAGGGCGCGCGACCGGGACAGCGACCGGTTCGACCGCTCCCCGCGCCCGCGGGGATGGTCCTTCGCGGACACGCGGCCGGTGACCCCGCTCCGGGGCCGTCGAGTACGTCAGGCTGGCCCCGGAACGATCACCGTGTGTGCCGGAGGCGAGAATCCATGAGCACCCTGCCGGTTGTCGCGGCCGTCGACGGATCGGACGACAGCCTGCGCGCCCTGGAGTGGGCCCTGACCGCCGCACGGCTGCGCGAGGCGCCGCTGCGCGTGGTCCATGTACGCCAGTACGCGTCCTGGGCGCAGCCCGACGTCCTCGTCGCCGGTCCGCCGGATCCGGCCGAGGACCCGGTGCTCGACCAGGTACGGGCCGAGCTGGAAGGGCGCGCCGACCGCCCCGTCATGGAGTACCTGTCGCTGGCCGGGGCCGCGGCTGCCGTGCTGCCCGAACTGGGCGGCACCGCTCAGCTTATGGTGCTCGGCTCACGGGGCCGCGGCGGCTTCGCCAGCCTGCTGCTCGGCTCCAGCGGTGTGGCCGCCGCGCGCGACGCCGAGTGCCCGGTGGTCGTGGTGCCGCGCCCGGGACGCGAGGTGCACGCGGGCCCGCCTGTCGAGCCGGGGCCGCGTGTCGTCGTCGGCCTCCAGGTCGACAGCCCCGCCGACGCGACCCTCGCCTTCGCCTTCACGGAGGCGGACCGCCGCGGCGCCCTGGTCCAGGTGATCGCCGCCTACCCGTGGCCCCCGGCCCGCATCTGGACGGCGCCCGGCGAACTCGTTCCCCCGGGTGACGACGAGGACGCCGTGGAGGGCGAGGTCCGGACCCTGGCCGCGAGCCTCCTCGCCCTGCACCGGGAGCGGCACCCGCGGGTGCGGGTCGACCTCGTGACACCGCCCGGCGACGCCGCGGGCCATCTCGTCGCGGCCTCCAAGGACGCCGAACTGGTCGTCGTGGGCCGTCACCGCCGCCGCCTCCTCTCACCCGCCCGCATGATCGGCTCGGTGACCCAGGCCGTACTGCTCCACGCGGCGAGCCCCATCGCGGTGATCCCCCCGACGACGGAACCCGCGCGCACCGACGGGTGACACCACGGGTGGCGGATCGGCAGACGTCGGGTGATCGCGCGCAGGGTCCCGCTCGGCGGCCGTCGAGCGGCTCTGCGCGGGGCCCACCCCAAGTCCCGCTGTCCGCTCGGCCACGTACCATTGCGGCATGTCCTTCCTCCGCCGCCGCAGCGCCACCCCCGCAGGCCCCGACTTCGATGTTCTGGCCATGGATCCGGGGGACTGGCCGGGCAACCTCGGTGCCGGTCTGCTGCCCGCTCCCGACGGCAGTTGCCAGGGTGTGTTCCTGCGCTACGACCTGTTCGGCGGACGCGGACCCGCGATGATCATCGGCAATCTGCCGGAGGGCTCCCCGGCCCGTGAGGTCGCCGAGGGTGAGATCCCCTTCGAGGTGGCCCAGCTCCTTCTCGCGCTCGACAACGACGAGGAGGTCACCGTCGTCGGGACCGAGGACATCCCGGTGATGCAGGGCGACAACCTCCTGATCGTGCGCCGCCTCAAGCTCTCCGAGGGCCGTATCTCCTGCGTCCAGTTCGACCGCAGTGACAACGTCCTGGTGACCATCGCCGCCTGGGACCGCCCCATCACCGACGACCTGTACGTCCTGCTGAAGCCGCTGCCCGCGGAACTCTTCCAGCAGGGCTGAGCGCCCCGGCGTACCGAGAGGGCCGGGACCGTCGAGTGTCCCGGCCCGGCCCTCCCGTCTCGCGCGTGCTACGACGCCGACGGCACCACGTCCACGTCCGCCGCCCGCACGAACGCCACCCGGTGGCCGAACTGGATCTCGTAGTAGCGGTCCTGGCCGGTCACGACCTTGTGCGAGTCCAGGTCGAAGGTGACCGAGTAGTAGTACTCACCCGCCAGCTCGTCACCGACGACGTACTTCTGGCCCGCCGGAAGCCGGTAGGACAGCGGCGAGACCGACTGCACGGGCACACCTGCCGGGTACGCCTCCTTCTCCGGGTACGCCCTGCCGTACACCGGGATGTCCGCGCGGCCGGACTTGGGCGTCACCACCAGCCCGGACGCGTGCACCGCCGTCGACTGCTTCTTCGGGTTCTTGAACCAGGCCTTCTGGCCCAGGTACCAGATCGCCGTCCAGTCCCCGGCGCGGTCGGCGACCGCGTACTGCTGACCGGTGGAGACCCGCGAGGCCACGTCGTTCACGTCGATCGTGGAGTCCTCGCCCCCGGGCCGCAGCCCGATGTCCTTGATCAGCGGTGAGGTGTCGTCCGGCGCGCTGTACAGGCGCACCTCGCTGGAGCCGTGCGACGCGCACAGCTCCCCGGCCGTGGTGCAGCCGGTGTACTCGGGCCGGTTCTTCGCGTAGTCCGGCAGGATCGTCACCAGACCGCCGCCGGGACCCGCCGTGGGGTGGAACGGCTTGCCGAGCAGCTCGAAGTAGTGCCGCCAGTCCCAGTACGGGCCCGGGTCCGTGTGCATGCCCGGGATCGAGGACGTCGTCGGGCCCGGTACGTTCTCGTGGCCCAGGATGTGCTGCCGGTCCAGCGGGATGCCGTTCTTCGCGGCGAGGTACTTCACCAGCCGGGCCGATGAGCGGTACATCGCCTCGGTGTACCAGGTGTCGGGCGCGACCAGGAAGCCCTCGTGCTCGAGGCCGATCGAGCGGGCGTTGACGTCCCAGTTGCCCGCGTGCCAGGACACGTCCTTCGCCTTGACGTGCTGGGCGATGTGCCCGTCCGTCGAGCGCAGGGTGTAGTTCCAGGACACATAGGTCGGGTCCTTGATGAGATTGAGGACGCCGTCCCAGCCGCCTTCGGTGTCGTGGATCACGATGTACTTGATCCGCTGCGACGCGGGCCGGTTCCCCAGGTCGTGGTTGCCGTAGTCGCTGTCCCCGAACTCCTCGTACGGCGCCGGGATCCACTCACAGGACACACTCTTCGGGCACTCGGTCCCGGCCGCGCCCGCCGCGCGCAGTACGGCACGCTTCAACTGGGCGGTGTCGGGCGTCAGTTCGGGCTGAGCGGTCAGTGCGACGTGGTCACCCTTGTCCGTGGTGCGCCGCTCACCCTCGCGCATGACCTGGAACACGTCGTCGGCGTACGTGGCCGCCGTCGCGCGGTCGTCCGCGCCGGAGAACGCCGCCACCGCCCCGTACCACTCGGCCGGGTCGGCGGTCAGCGGCGCGCCGAGGTGCTTCTGGGCGTCGGCGAGCAGCGCGGCACCGCCCGCGATGTTGGCCGCCGGGTCGGTACGCAACCGCTGTGCCGGGATGCCGGTCAGCTCGGCGGCCTTCGGCAACGTCTTCAGCCGGGCCGGGAGTCGCGAGTTCTCGGGGATCTTCGTCGTGGGCAGCAGCGCGGCGCGGGCCTGGTCGCCGCGGGCGTCCTCCGTGCCCTCGCTGTGGTGCGGGGTCTCGGCGAGCGCGGTGCGGGCGTCGGTGAGGTGCATCGGGCCGTAGCCGCCGGTGACACTCGGCGCGCCCGCGTGCGCGTCCCAGCGGGACTGGAGGTAGGAGACACCGAGCAGCACGCTCTGCGGGACGTGGTACTCGGCCGCCGCGGCGGCGAAGGCACCCTGCAGCCCGGCCGAGGGGTGCCGCTCGGGGGCCGGGGCGGCGCCCATCAGCGCGGGCAGCAACAACGCCGCCGAGACGACGGCACCCGCCGCCGTGAGAGCGCGTCTGCGCCCGGCGGTGAGGTGGGGGACGGTGGCGGATCCTCGCAATGCAGCCTCCTGGGACGGTGGGCGCTCTGAGACGTGCGGGGCCGAACGTGCGTCAGTGGTACCGGCTCCCGGACGATCCGTCAATCACGCCCAGACACAGCAGATTTCCCATGTCAGCAGCAACGAAGCCCAGTTTCGCACCGACGCCGACGCGGCCTGCGGGGCGTCAGTGGAGTGGACCAATGACCCACACGGACACGGGTCGAGTCGAAGCGGAGACATGTGTCCCCCGGCCGATTCCGTGGACGCGGGCCTTGTCCCGTCAGCTCAGCGCGTGCCCACCGCCGCTCGTACCGCCCTGCGGGCCATCTGGCAGTCGTCGTGCAACCGCCGTAGCAGGAGGCGCTGTTCCTCGCCGGAGGGCAGGGGGCCCGGCTGGGACGTGCCCAACGGTGCGTCCTGGAGCGAGCGTTGTACCGCCGTCTCGTACCTGCGGATCTCGCGGGTGAGGACGAGCATCAGGTTCACCAGGAACGCGTCGCGTGAGGCCGGGCCCGCCGACTGGGCGATCTGGCTGATCTGGCGCCGGGCCGCCGGGGCGTTGCCGAGGACCGCCCACAGCGTCGCCAGGTCGTACCCGGGCAGATACCAGCCCGCGTGCTCCCAGTCCACGAGGACCGGGCCCGCCGGTGACAGCAGGAGGTTCGACAGCAGCGCGTCGCCGTGGCAGAACTGGCCCATGCCCTGACGCCCCGCCGAGTAGGCGATGTCATGCAGCAGCTTCTGCAGGTCACCCATGTCCCGGTCGGTCAGCATGCCCAGCTCATGGAAGCGCGCGATCCGCTCCGCGTAGTCCAGCGGCGCCTCGAACGTCCCCGCCGGGGGACGCCACGCGTTCAACCGGCAGATCGCGGCCAGCGCCGCCCGGAAGTCGCCGCGTGGCGGTGCCTCCGCCGGATGCCGCTGGAGCGCGGCGACCCGGCCCGGCGCCCGCTCGATCACCAGTGTGCAACTGTCCGGGTCCGCCGCGATCAGCCGCGGCACGCGCACCGGCGGCCGATGCCGGACGAACGCCCGGTATGCCGCTATCTCGTGCCGCATGCGCTCCGACCAGATGGGGGAGTGGTCGAGCAGACACTTGGCGACCGCTGTGGCACGCCCCGTCGTACCGACGATGAGCACGGACCGCCCGCTGCGGCGCAGCACCTGCACCGGAGCGAACTCAGGGCAGATGCGGTGCACCGACATGATGGCGGCCCGCAGTTGCGCGCCCTGCGGGCCGGACAGGTCGATCCGCCCGCTGAGCGACGGGGCGCCGCCCGCCGGCATACGACGTGTCCTCGCGGTACCGAGCACGGGGGCCGCGGGACGCGCGGCGTCGAGTAAGGGGCCGCCGACGCCCGGACGGGAGCGCAGTGACCGGGGCGGGGCGGACACGGAGGACGATGCTGCGTACATAAGGCGAGACAGATCCCTTCGTGTGCCTGCGAGTTCGGCGCCGCCCGCCCCGGCCGCCCAGGCACACCCTGGGGAATGTCCCTGCGGCGACCGGGTCGGGATGGCGCTTTCCTACCTGACACCCGATGCCCCGTGGCACACCATCTGGCGCACCCTGGCGAACCCTGGCGAATAGTCCCGAAGCATCTGACAGAGGGCTACTGTCAACTCAGCCGAGAACCTGGGGGCTTGACGTGAGCGGACAACCCAACACCCGCCTCTCGGACCTGTTCGGCCTGGCCGGCTGGTCCAAGGGCGAACTCGCGAGGCTGGTCAACCGGCAGGCGGCGGCCATGGGCCACCCCCAGTTGGCGACCGACACCTCACGGGTGCGGCGTTGGATCGACATGGGAGAGATCCCGCGCGATCCCGTACCGCGGGTGCTGGCGGCGCTGTTCACCGAGCGACTCGGTCGTGTCGTGACCATCGAGGACCTCGGTCTGGTCCGGCACGGGCGCCCGGGGAGACGGCGTGACGAAGGGCGTGCCCGGCACCCCGACGGCATTCCCTGGGCGCCCGAGCGGACTGCTGCGGTCCTCACCGAATTCACGGGAATGGACCTCATGCTCAACCGACGCGGCTTGGTGGGCGCGGGCGCCGCGCTCGCCGCAGGATCAGCACTCAGCAGCGCCATGCACGACTGGCTGCGCACCGACCCGGCCCTCGCGGCCGACGCTCCCCGCTTCGACGATCCGCTGCACGCCGACCTCGTGGGCTTCGACCGCTACGAGGCCGCACCCATCGGCTCGCAGGAGATCGAGGAACTGGAGCGCTCGGTCGAGGTGTTCCGGGCCTGGGACGCGACGCGTGGCGGCGGACTGCAACGCAAGGCTGTCGTGGGACAGCTCAACGAAGTGGGAGGCATGCTCTCCTACCGACACCCCGACCATCTCCAGCGGCGCCTGTGGGGCGTCGCCGCCAACCTCGCCGTCCTCGCGGGCTGGATGTCGCACGACATCGGTCTGGAGCCCACGGCACAGAAATACTTCGTCATCGCCGCGCACGCGGCCCGTGAGGGCGGCGACCGCCCCCGCGCCGGGGAGGCGCTCTCCCGCGCCGCCCGTCAGATGGTGCATCTCGGCAAGCCCGACGACGCACTCGACCTGATGCAACTCGCCCGGTCCGGCTCCGGCGACCAGGTGCTGCCCCGTACCCAGGCCATGCTCAACACCATCGAGGCGTGGGCGCAGGCCTCGATGGGCAAGGGGCAGGCCATGCGGCGCATGCTCGGCGAGGCCGAGGAGCTGTTCGTCTCGGACAAGGCGGATGTGCCGCCGCCGAGTTGGATGCAGATGTTCGACGAGGCGGATCTGCACGGCATGCAGGCGCTGGCCTACCGCACGCTCGCCGAACACGAGCCGGACGCGGCCGCCGTCGCGCAGCGGCACGCGAAGGAGGCGCTGGAGCTGCGCGGGCCGGGCCGGGACCGGTCGAACATCTTCGACCACATCTCCCTCGCGTCCGCGTGCTTCATCGCCGACGACCCGGAACAGGCGGACCGGTACGCACGGCTGGCCCTGACGTCGATGGGGTCCAACTCCTCCCACCGCACCTGGGATCGGCTGCGCGAGATGTACCGGCTCACCGCGCAGTACGCCGGCTATCCGAAGATCAAGGACCTACGGGAGGAGATCGAACAGGCGCTGCCCAAGGGCCTGCCGAAGCCGAGAGGAAGTAACAACGTGCAGGCGTAGGAGGCCTGAGTGGGCAAAGCACCTTGGTGAGTTGACGTACCGTCAACGTCCTGTCAGGAGACGACCCTGGCGATCAGTACGCAGGCCTCGTCCTCGCGATCGCTCTCGCCGAACTCCTCCACCACGGTCCGTACGCAGTCCTGGGCTGTGCGGGTGGCGCCGAAGCGTGGGGCCAGGTCGAGCAGTCGGTGGACGGCCGCCGTGCCGCTGCCGCGCGGGAGGAGCCCCTCGGTGTGCAGCAGCAGCAGGTCGCCTTCCCGCAGGGTCTCTTCGGCCTGCCCGTAGACCGCTTTGGTGGTCGCCCCGAGCAGGACGCCCTCCGGTGGTGTCAGCACGCGCCCCGTCCCGCCGCGGAACAGCAGTGGGGCGGGGTGTCCTGCCTGGGCCCAGGTCAGGGTGTGGGTGTCAGGGCGGTAGCGGCAACAGGCGGTGCTGCCCAGGGACGACTGGACGGAGGTGTTCAGTAACTGGTTGAGCAGAGACATCAGTTGACCGGGTTCGGTGCCCGCCACGGCCATGCCGCGCAGGGCGCCGATGAGTGTCGCCATGCTCGAAGTGACGGACACACCGCGCCCGGTGAGGTCACCGACGGCGAACAGCACATCCGCGTCCGGCAGTTCGAGTGCGTCGTACCAGTCGCCGATCGCCGTGCTCAGGGAGGAGGAGGGCAGATGGCGGGCCGCCAGGTCGAGCGCTCCGCTGCCCTGGCGGGGCAGTCGCAGGGAGTCACGCCAGGGCGGCAGTACGGCCTCCCGTAACGCGACGGCCGCTTGATGCTCGGCCTGGGCCCGATGCCGCTGGCGTTGCAGCGCGTCATGGGACATGTGTACGGTCCGGCGTCGGCGGCGCAGTTCGCTGACATCCCGCAGGACGGCCCACATCGAGGTGGTGGTGCCGTCGGCGTCGAGTACGGGTTCACCGGTCATATGGACGGTGCGTGTCCCGCCGTCGGGGCGCAGGATCCGGAACTCCCCGTCTATGGGCTTGCCGTCGACCAGGCAGTCCGTGACCATGGCCGCCAGCAGCGGGCGGTCGTCCTCGTGTGCCAGGGCGGGGAGTTCGTCGAGGGTGAGCGCGGGGGTGGCGGGGGCGCGGCCCAGGATCTGGTACAGCTCCCTGGACCAACTCGCCTCGTCGGTCAGCAGGTTCCACTCCGCGCTGCCGACCTGTCTGGGCGAGGAGCCCTCGGACGGGGCCGTGCGGTCGACGGCGAGGGCGGGCAGGCCGTCCCGTAACTGCGCCAAGTGCTGGTCCACATCGCTCAGTTGATGCAGCGTCAGATCGCACAGGGCGCGCTGCCAGCGGGCCGCCGGCTCCGATCCGTCCGTCAGCGCCTCGCGCCGTACCGCGTCGACCTCGTCGCGCAGCCGCCGCGTCTGCGAGATGAGCGCATCGACCGCGCCGCGCTGCGGCGGGCGGACGGATGAGCGATCCGCGGACAGATGGGGCGGCATGACGCACTCCGATACGAGAACGGTTCACGAAGACCGGCTGACGGAAGGGCCGCTAAGACTGTTGCACAGTCGGCGAAGCGCTGTAAGGCGTTTGGCAAGACACGATCCGGTGATGCCTTTGGCATATGCCACCGGCCCGCCGGGGTGTGACCGGCACCTTCGAGCGGCCGGTGTCTCCGTGGCCCGTGTCCTCAGTAGCGCAGCACCCCGGCGATCCCCTGGGCGTCACCCAGCGTCCCGTCCGGGACGAAGCGGACCTCCGCGCCCGTGTCCAGGCAGCGCTCCACGATCTCGTCCACGATGTCCTCGCGTGCGTCGAGATCGCCGCTCTCGGCCGGTACCAGATGGTCACCGGCGTCGTCGCGCACCGTCACGCGGTAGTTCTCCTCGACCGCGAGGAGCCGGATGCGGCCGTCGGAGGCGTTCTGCCAGACCTCGTCCACCCCCGCGGCGAACGTCTTGCGGCCGCGGGCCGCCACCAGCTCGCGGCTGACCGTGTCGACCTCCTTGCGGTCCTGGGCCTCGATCACGGGCTGGATCGCCTGCCACACGGCGTCGGGGGTGCCGTGGGCGAGACCGCCGTGCGGCACCTGGACGGCGTCCTTGGCGAGGGTGCCGACCTCGTCGAGGCAGGACAGCGCCGCCGGTTCGCCGGTGATGTACAGCGGACGCGGGTGCTCGCGCAGCACCGCCTGCATCGCCGTGTCGGCGTCCCGCAGGAAGTGGCGGGTGCCCTCGTCACGGAAGGCGCTCGGCAGATCGCCGATCTGCTCCTGGCGCTCGGCGTCGAAGTTCTCGCGGCTCCTGGACATCGGGAAGGCCCCGATGCGGTCCTCGGCGACGCGTTCGGCGCCGCCGTTCCACAGCGTGACCCGGTCGGCCGAGACCGACAGCACCCAGAACGGCCGCTCGGCGGCCTGCGCGGAGACGAGGTTGCGGGTCAGGAAGGTGTCCGCGAGCACCACGCGCTCGGGCACCGTACGCGCCAGTGACCACACCTGGTGCTCGCCCGGCGCGGCGAAGATGACCAGGCCGTCCTCCGCGTGGGCCAGATCCACCTCCGTGAGGGCCTGCTCGAGCTGCTTGACGACATCGGTGCGCCGCTCCCGGGTGACCCCGGGATCGGCCTCGAGCTGCTTCTTGGCCTCGGCCACCACATTGCGCAGCCGGACCGGATCCTGGGCGTTGTCGGGCTCGCGGCGGTGGGTCGGCGTCAGCACGGACACCGCGGGGTAGTTGCGGGGCCGCCGCAGCTCGGCGAGGGTCGCGGGACTCAGATCGTGCTCCATAGCAGCACGATAGGGCCGATTCACGGATAAGGCATTTGGGGCAATGCGGGACTTTCGCAACAGGCCCTAGAGTCGAGATGTGCGAGATGTGACCGAACAGGACACCCGCCCCGCGTACGGCGTCCACTCCGAGGTCGGCCGGCTGCGCAAGGTGCTCGTCTGCGCGCCCGGTCTCGCCCATCGCAGGCTGACGCCCACCAACGCCGAAGAACTGCTCTTCGACGACGTGATGTGGGTGGAGAACGCCCAGCGCGACCACGCCGCGTTCGTCGGCGAGTTGCGCGGGCGCGGCGTCGAGGTGGTGGAGCTGCACGACCTGCTCGCGCAGACCATGGCCGTCCCCGGAGCGCGGGACTGGCTGCTGGACCGGAAGATCACCGCGAACGAGGTCGGCCTCGGACTGGTCGACACCACGCGCGCCTTCCTGGAGTCCCTCGCCCCCGCACGGCTCGCCGAGTACCTGATCGGCGGCCTCGCGACCACCGACCTGCCCGACGACTACCGCACCGGCCCGCTCACCCTGGCCCGCGAGGCGCCCGACGCGCGCGAGTATCTGATGCCGCCGCTGCCCAACACCCTCTACACCCGTGACACCACGTGTTGGCTGTACGGCGGAGTCACCCTCAACCCGCTGTACTGGCCCGCCCGCCATGACGAGACCCTGCTGATGAAGGCCGTCTACACCTTCCACCCCGACTTCGCGGACTCCACCGTCTGGTGGGGCGACCCCGAACTCGACTGGGGCCAGGCCACGTTCGAAGGCGGGGACATCATGCCGGTCGGCGGCGGCGTCGTCCTGATGGGCATGAGCGAGCGCACCTCACGGCAGGCCATCACCCAGGTCGCCGCGGCCCTGTTTGCGGCCGGTGCCGCCGAACACGTCATCGTGGCGGGCCTGCCGAAGCTGCGCTCGGCCATGCACCTCGACACCGTGTTCACCTTCGCCGACCGGGACCTGGTGACGCTGTACCCGGCCATCATGGACGGCGTCCGCACCTTCTCCCTGCGGCCCGCCGACAGGGCCCCGGGCCTCGTGTGCGCCGACGAGGGCGCGCGCCCCTTCGTGGACGTGGTCGCCAAGGCGCTCGGCCTGCCCGGACTGCGGGTGGTCGAGACGGGCGGCGATGTGTACGCCTCCGAGCGCCAGCAGTGGGACAGCGGCAACAACGCGGTCGCGGTGGAGCCGGGCGTGGTCTTCACCTACGACCGCAACACCCAGACCAACGCGCTGCTGCGCGGGGCGGGGGTGGACGTCGTCACCATCGTC
Source organism: Streptomyces sp. NPDC104371 (assembly GCF_055583785.1). NCBI lineage: Bacteria > Bacillati > Actinomycetota > Actinomycetes > Kitasatosporales > Streptomycetaceae > Streptomyces > Streptomyces sp. NPDC104371. Next base: position 630,527 of record NZ_JBVJNF010000001.1, on the reverse strand, counting down.
GGCGCGGAGCTGGGCCGGGGCCGGGGTGGCGGGCACTGCATGACCTGCCCGATCGTCCGTGACCCCGTCGAGTTCTGAAGCCGTACGGGAAGGAGCCCGTACGAACTCTTTGCCCATGGCCGAGATGCGACGGCCCCCCTCACGTCGGAGAGCGGTCAGAGAGCCGATCGGTGCGTACACACCGCGTAAAGCGCGGCCGAAACAGGGGGTGTGGCGGGGTCGGGCCGGGGTCCGGCCGAGTTGACCTCCCCGCGTGCGTGACGGACGCTCGATATATAGCTGCTGGATACAACTGTTTGCCCGGAGCAGTCGACTGCTCGGCCGACGGCTTGGTGAAGCCGCAGGTGAGCGCGGTGTTCCCGGTGGACAGGACCGGGAGGTAACGCATGTGCGGCATCACCGGCTGGGTCTCCTACGACCGTGATCTGCGGACCGAGACAGCGACCGTGGACGTCATGACGGAGACCATGGCCTGCCGGGGCCCCGACGACCGCGGCACCTGGATCGAAGGCCCCGCGGCCCTCGGACACCGCAGGCTCGCGATCATCGACCTGACCGGCGGGCGCCAGCCCATGAGCGCGCAGACCCCGGACGGCACCGTCGCGCTCGTCTACTCCGGAGAGGCGTACAACTTCACCGAGCTGCGCCGCGAGCTGACCGACCGAGGGCATCGCTTCACCACCGACTCCGACACCGAGGTGGTCCTGCGCGCCTACCTCGAGTGGGGCGACGCGCTCGCCGAGCGGCTCAACGGCATGTACGCCTTCGCCCTCTGGGACAGCCGCCACGACAAGCTCGTCATGGTCCGCGACCGCATGGGCATCAAGCCCTTCTACTACTACCCGACCCCCGACGGCGTCCTCTTCGGCTCCGAGCCCAAGGCGATCCTCGCCAACCCGCTGGCCCGCGCCCGGGTGACCCTGGACGGGCTGCGGGAACTGTTCGCGATGATCAAGACACCCGGACACGCCGTGTGGGACGGCATGTACGAGGTGGAACCGGGCACCGTCGTCACCGTCGACCGCCAGGGCCTGCACCGCCGGGTCTACTGGCGGCTGGAGACCCGGCCGCACGCCGACGACCGCGCCACCAGCATCGCCACCGTCCGCTCGCTGCTGGAGGACATCGTGCGCCGCCAGCTCGTCGCCGACGTGCCCCGCTGCACGCTGCTCTCGGGCGGCCTGGACTCCTCCGCGATGACCGCCCTGGCCGCGCGGCAGCTCGCCGAGCAGGGCGAGAAGGTACGCAGCTTCGCGGTGGACTTCGTCGGGCAGACCGACAACTTCGTCGCCGACGACCTGCGCGCCACCCCCGACACCCCGTTCGTGCACGACGTGGCCCGCGCCAGCGGCACCGACCACCAGGACATCGTCCTGGACGCGGAGGCCCTCGCCGACCTCGACGCACGGTCCAAGGTGATCCGCGCCCGCGACCTGCCGATGGGCTTCGGCGACATGGACACCTCGCTCTACCTGCTGTTCCAGTCGATCCGCGAGCGCTCCACGGTCGCGCTCTCCGGGGAGTCCGCGGACGAGGTCTTCGGCGGCTACCAGCAGTTCTTCGACGAGGAGGCCCGCCGCGCCGCCACCTTCCCCTGGCTCGTGCGCTTCCGCCGGGACTTCGGCGACGACGTCGGCGTTCTCAGCCCCGCGCTGACCGAGGCCCTGGACCTGCGCGGCTACATCGCCGACAGCTACCGCGGCGCCGTGGCGGGCATCCGGCGCCTGGACGGCGAGAGCGACTTCGAGTACCGGATGCGGCAGATCTGCCACCTCCATCTGACCCGCTTCGTACGGATCCTGCTCGACCGCAAGGACCGCGCGAGTATGGCCGTCGGGCTGGAGGTACGCGTGCCGTACTGCGACCACCGGCTCGTCGAGTACGTCTACAACGCCCCCTGGTCCGTGAAGTCCTTCGACGGCCGGGAGAAGAGCCTGCTGCGGGAGGCGACGGCGGACCTGATCCCGAAGTCCGTCTACGACCGGGTCAAGTCCCCCTATCCCTCGACCCAGGACCCCAAGTACGCGATCGCGCTCCAGGCGCACGTCAAGGACCTCCTCGCCCGCCCCTCGCACCCGGTCTTCGACCTGGTCGACCGGGAACAGGTGCGCCGGGCCGCCCACCCCGACAACCCCCAGACCACCCAGGGCTCCCGCCGCAGTCTCGAACGGACCCTGGACCTGGCGCTGTGGCTGGACCTCTACAAGCCCGAGGTGTCCATCGGGTGAGGCCGCGGCCTCAGGAGGGTCGCTCCGGGCCGCAGGTGCTGCCTCCGGACGGCAGGGTGCCGTCGAGGAGGAAGGCGTTCACCTTCGCGTGGACGCAGGCGGAGGCCGGGTACCCGGTGTGGCCCTCGCCCCGGTTGTCGAGCACCACCGCCGACGGACCGAGCCGCTTCGCGGTCTCCTGCGTCCAGCGGTACGGGGTCGCCGGGTCCCCGCGGGTGCCGACGAGCAGCATCTTCGCGGTGTGGACGTCCTTCACCTTCGTCCGGATGAACTCGGTGCCCCGAGGGCGCCCGTAGCACATCAGCACCTGCGAGAGCCGGTGCGGACCGAACACCGGGGAGGCCTTCTCGTACGCGCCCCGCAGCCGGTCGAGGTCCTTGACGAGGTGGTCGGCGCTCGGCCGGTCCGGGTCGTCGGCGCAGTTGACGGCCAGCAGCGCGGCGGGGAGGTTGTCGTCGGGTACGTCCGCGGGGTCGACGAGTCTGCCGCCGGGCGCGGCGGCGGGCGGCAGGGCCACCCCGCCGCCGGAGAAGCGCATGATCCCGCTGGGGTCGTGCTCCTTCACGAGCTGGTCCAGCGCCTGCTCCAGCGCCGGCCACAGGTTCTTGCTGAACAGGGCCTGCCCGATCCCGGTGACCAGGTCCTGCCCGGAGAACGGCGCGCCCAGAGCGGTCGGTACGGGGTTCTCGTCCAGCGAGTCGACCAGCCGGACCACCTGCTTCCGGGCCGCGTGCGCGTCGTGCCCGAACGGGCAGGAGCTGTTCTTGACGCACCAGTCGAGGAAATCGTCCAGGGCGGCCTGCTGCCCGCGGGCGGCGGTGAGGCCCTGTTCCGCCAGGGACTCGGTGAGTGTGTCCACCCCGTCGAGCGCCATCCGGCCCACCTTCGTGGGGAACTGGGCCGCGTACACCGCGCCCAGGCGTGTGCCGTACGAGAAGCCGAGGTAGTTCAGCTTCTTGTCGCCGAGCGCCTGGCGCATCACGTCCAGGTCGCGGGAGACGTTGACGGTCCCCATGTGGGGCAGGACGGGCCCGGAGTGCCGGGCGCACTGCTCGGCCAGCTTCCGTATCTGCCGCAGGGCGGCCCGGGGATCGCTGCCGCCGACGGGGACACCCACCCCGTCCGTGTTCTCTCCACAGCTCACGGGCGAGGACCTGCCGACCCCGCGCGGGTCGAACGTCACCACGTCGTAGGACGTCGTCAGGTCCGAGAACGCCCCTTGGGACGCGGCCAGTTGGGGAAGGCCCGGCTGGCCGGGGCCGCCGAAGTTCAGCAGGAGCGACCCCTGGGGCTTGCCGGTCGCCGGGAGGCGGGCCAGCGCCAGGTCGAGGGTTCCGGCGGAGGGGTGCGTGTAGTCGAGGGGCACGGTCACCTTCCCGCACTCCATGTCCTTCGCCATGTCCTCGCCCTTACAGGCGGACCAGGAGATCTTCTGGTGGTAGAAGCGGGACAGCGCACGGTCGGGGTCGCCGTCGGTCGCGACCGCCGACGGAAGCGCCGTGCCCCACAGGGCCAGCGCCGCGGTCGTGGCCGCCGCCGTGGTGAGGGCACGGCGTCTGCGCATGGGCTGCATGGTGCCTCCCAGGGCGCCCCGGCCGCGAATACCGGCGACGGCCCTTCGACTCACCATAGGCGGGCCGTCGGTGGCCCGCCCGCGGGCGGGCGGGGCGTACGGAGGTGCCCTATCCTCCCGGTCGCCGGGCCGGGGCGACCTGCGGACCGCCCGTCGGCCACGCGATGTCGTCGATCGCGAGCCATGGCGCGACGGCCACGGCCGTGGGCGTGAGCCCGGTGAACGCCTTGACCTCGCGGTGGAGATGGGACTGGTCGACGTAGCCGCTCTCGGCGGCGACCCCGGCGGGGGCGTGCCCGGCCGCGAGCAGGTGGGCCGCGTGGTCGAACCGCACCAGTCGTGCGGCGTGCTTGGGCGTGATGCCGAGCTGGGAGCGGAAGCGGGCCGACAGCCGCGTACGGCTCCACCCGACCTCGTACGCCAGCCGGTCGACCCGCACGCGTCCCCGACCGGTGCGCATCCGCCGCCAGGCGTGGGCGACCTCCGGGTCGACCGGTCGGCGGGTGCCCAGCCTGCGGCCGAGGAGCTCCGCAGCGATCGCGAACCGCTCGTCCCATGACGCGGCGGCACGCAGCCTGTCCTCGTCCCGCCCGGCGTCGCGGCCCCAGACGTCCTCGAAGGCGACCGCCGTCCCGCTCAGCTCGGCCGACGCGCCGAACAGGGCGGCCGCCGCGACCGGCTCAAGGCGGATCTGGAGGCATTCGCCCATGAGAGCGCCTGCCCAGAACTCGCCGGGATGGAGCCCGACGGCGACGCTGCCGCGCCCGTGCCGGTCGGGTGTGCGGTAGACGAGGCCCGCTGTCTCGCTCAGGTCGATGAGCAGGGCGACGGACGGGTGCGCGACCATGGCGATGTCCACGGTCGCGGGGACGCGGTGGCCGAACCCGGCCATGCGCACCCCCGGCAGGTGTCCAGACGGTCGCGGGACCGCGACCTCCGCCAACGCCCAGTCGAAGGGCCTCCCAGCCGACGTCATGTCAACAGCCTAGGTCTCAGGGGGCGATGGGCGGAATCTCCGTGGCCCTCGCGGCGAAGTCCAGGAGCAACTCGCTTGTCACGTCGGGTGCTTCGAACATGGGCAAGTGCCCTACCCCGGGCAGCACTTCGATCCGGGCGTTCGGCACCGCGTCGTACTGGTGCACCGAGGAGGGTGCGTAGCGGGGCTCGGCGGCGCCGAAGATCACCAGCACGGGGACGTCGAGGACGGCGAGACGCGCGGGCAGGGTCCGCTCGGTGAGGTACGCGGCACTGCGGCGCAGCACCTTCCTGAGCGCGGGGTAGGTGGTTCTCCGTAGATCGGCGACCACGTCGTCCGGTACGTCCACGGGGCGCGCGCAGATCCTGTCGAACTGCCCGCGGATCATCGCATCCGAACGCGCCGCCCAGAGGAGCGGGCCGAGGGGCGGGGTCAACAGGGCGCGCAGCAGGAGCGGTTGGGGGAGGAGGGCGTCGAGACTGGGGCCACTGCTGATCAGCGCGAGTGACCTCGCCAGGTCGGGGCGCTGTTCGGCGAGCGCGGTGGCGAGGTAGCCGCCGCTGGAGTGCCCGGCCACGGTGACGGGGCGAAGACCGAGGTCGTCGAGCAGCGCCGCCACCCGGCCCGCCTGCACGGGTACGTCGTACGACGTCGCGGGCGGGGACTGGCCGCAGCCGGGGAGGTCGATCCGGATGACGTGATGGTGGCGGGTGAGTGCCGGGAGCACCGGGTTCCAGTACGTGCCCGCGGCACCCGAGCCATGGATGAGCAACAGGGGCGGCGCCTGCCGAGGGCCGTCGTGGACGACATGCATCCCGTGTGAGAACTCTGTGCTGTGTTCGCTCATACCGGGCATGGTGAGGGGACTGTCGGCCGCCGGTCTTGTACTTATGTCCTCGTGGACTGGGCATGGTCCAGTCGGGATCTCGTCGTGGACCAGGCGAGGGCGAGTAACTCTCCTGTTCCATCTCTCCTGTTCATCCCTACGTCTGCCATGTACCGTTCAACCGGCCGTCATCCAGGCGGCGTATGAAGAGATGTCTACGCGCGCAGACCGCCGATGTGGTCCTTCTGCGGCCCTTCGCGCGAAGACTCGGCACCCGCACCGTTCCTTCCCCCCACTTCCTCATACGGAGGTCCGTCGGATGCACACACTCGCCAGGTCCCGCCGCGGACTCACCACGGCCCTCGCCGTGTTCGGCCTGCTCACCGCGGGCGCCGCCGTCCAGGCGACCGCGGCGGCGCCACCCGCGCACGCGGCCACGGCCGCCACTCACCGCGTCCTGTTCGACAACGCCCACGCCGAGACCGCGGGCAACGCCGACTGGATCATCTCCACCAGCCAGCCCGACCCCCTCGGCCAGAACCCCTCCCCGTCCGCCGAGAAGGACTGGACCGGGGCGCTCTCCTCCTGGGGCGTCGCCCTCCAGAAGACGGGCGACTACAGCCTGAAGACGCTGCCTTCGGGCTCCAGCCTCGCCTACGGCGGCTCGTCCGCGACCGATCTGTCGAACTTCGACACGCTCGTCCTGCCCGAGCCCAACACGCTGTTCACCACGGCCGAGAAGACCGCCATCATGACGTTCGTCAAGAACGGCGGCGGCCTCTTCATGATCTCCGATCACAACGGCTCCGACCGCAACAACGACGGCGCCGACTCGGTCAAGATCCTCAACGACCTGATGACCAACAACAGCGTCGACTCCACCGACCCGTTCGGCTTCTCCATCGACGTGCAGAACATCAGCTCCGACTACCCCACCGCCATCAGCGACAGCGGTGACCCGGTCCTGCACGGCTCCTTCGGCACCGTCACCAAGAGCCTGATCGCCAGCGGCACCACCGCCACGCTCAAGCCCTCCGACAACTCCTCCGTCAAGGGCCTGGTCTACCGCACCGGTTACTCCGGCAACACGGGTGCCTTCTTCCTCACCAGCACCTTCGGCAGCGGCCGGGTCGCGTTCTGGGGCGACAGCTCGCCCATCGACGACGGCACCGGCCAGTCCGGCAACACGCTCTACGACGGCTGGAACGACTCCGGAGCCACCAACGCCGCTCTCGCCCTCAACGCCACCGCCTGGCTCGCCGGGACGGGCGGCAGCAGCGGCGGTGGTGGCGGCTCCACCTCCTGCACCGCGGCCCAACTCCTCGGCAACAACGGCTTCGAGTCCGGCAACACCGTCTGGAACGCGAGCAGCGGTGTCATCACCAATGCGACCGGGGAAGCCGCCCGCACCGGCTCGTACTACGCCCGGCTCGGCGGCCACGGCTCCGCCGCCACCGACACGCTCTCCCAGCCGGTGACCATCCCCTCCGGCTGCGCCGCGACCCTGAACTTCGCCCTGCACATCGACACCGCGGAGACGACGACCAGCACGGCGTACGACAAGCTCAGCGTCCAGGTTCTCAACTCCTCCGGCACGGTCCTCGGCACCCTGGCCACGTACTCCAACCTCGACGCGGCCTCCGGCTACACCCAGCGCAGCTTCGACCTCAGCGGCTACGCCGGGCAGACCGTCACGGTCAAGTTCACCGGCACCGAGGGCTCCAAGCTCCAGACGTCCTTCGTCATCGACGACACGGCGCTCAACGTGAAGTGACCGATGTGAAGTCGTGAAGTGACGAGCGGGACACAGCGGCGGGCCGACATCCATGTCGGCCCGCCGTGTCGTGGGGCCGCCGCCCGGACCCCGGAGACTACTCTTCTGTAGACGCTCTACAGGGGGTGTGGCGACGGCAGGCGAAGGAAGGGTTTCCATGACCGAAGCGAAGGGCGAGCGGCGCCCGGCGGGCGAGCTGGAGGCCGGTGTCATGGCCGCCCTGTGGGCCGCGGACGCCCCCCAGACCCCCGGCCAGGTGCAGCGCAGCCTCGGGGCCGGTCTCGCCCGTACGACGGTGGCGACGATCCTGTTCCGGCTGCGCGCGAAGGGTGCCGTCGACCGCAGGCGCCAGGGCCGTGGCTATGCCTACCTGCCCGTCCAGGACGCCCATGGGCTCACCGCGCGCCGTATGCACACCGAGCTGGACCGGGGCGGCGACCGGCACACCGTGCTGGCGCGCTTCGTCGCCCAGTTGAGCGAGGACGACGAGCGCGTCCTGCGCGACCTGCTGGAACCCGGGAACGCCGGGAGCGACGCGGGGTGCCACTGAGGGGCGGGGCCCTCGCCCGTACGGCTTCCTGTCAGGCGTCCGTCAGCGGGTCAGGTCCTCGTACATCATCAGGTCAGGTCCCCGTTCAGGTCCTTGTACATATGGACGTCCTCCGCCCCGCCGGGGATGCCCGGGGTCCTGCCGGTCTCGACGTATCCGTGGCGTTGGTAGAACTCCGGCGCCTGGAACGTGAACGACGACACGCACACACGGTCGCAGCCGCGTCGTCGCGCCTCTTCCTCGGCGGCGAGAAGGAGCTTGCTTCCCCACCCTTCCCTGCGGCTCTCCTTGCGGACCCAGAGCATCTCGATGCCCAGCAAGCCGCCCCAAGTCCAGGCGGACAGGCCCCCGATGAGTTCACCACCGCCGTCGACGGCCTTCACCGAGAGCGTGCCCTCGTCGGCGGCGGTGGTCCCGGTGGCGGGGAAGTTGATCTCGTCCAGTCCTTGGGACAGGCGTTCGTTCAGCTCGGGGTCCTTGTGGCCGATGGTCAGCGCCGTGGCCGCGTAGTCATGTGCCATGCCGCAGAGCATGGCATCACCCGCCGTGCCGACCGAGCGCCGCGCCGTAGCGGGTCCGCTACGGGACGGCGCTCTGGAGCAGCCCCCGCGCATAGGCGGCCTGGCCGACGTGCTGGAGATCGTCGGACAGGACGCTGACCAGGCGTACGCCGAGGGTGACCGGCGGGTCCCAGCCCTCGTCCACGACACGCTCGAGGTCCTTGGCCTGTAGCCCGCGCAGGAAGCCGAGCGTCTGCTCGTGCACGGCGTCGTAGTAGCCGGTGAGCAGATCGCCCGACTCCACCCGTACCTTGGCGACCTTGTGCGGGTCGTGGCCGTACCCCGTGTCCTGCCGGGGCAGACCGAGCCCGAAGCGCCGCTCCCAGCCCTGCGCGAGCCAGACCTGGTCCAGGCCCGCGGCATCGGCGACGTGATCGTCCTGGACCCGGGTGAGATGCCAGACGAGCCACGCGAGGGAGTTGGTCTCGTCGGTGGGCCGGGCGTTCAGCTCCTCCGGCCCGAGACCGTCGACGGCGGCATGGACTTCTTCCCGGATGCGGCCGTACGCGTCGATGAGGATGTCCTTGGCATGCATGGCTCCAGCTTCACCCATCGCGGCCCCGGGCGCCGCCCGGACGCGCGTCGCGTCGGTCGGATGTGGGGCGACGACTGGACTGGTGTGCGGGTGGCAGGCGAGAGTGGGGCGTCGTCCTGAAACGTCCTATCTGGAGCGCATGTTGTACACGGCAGATCCCGCCCGCTACGAGGCCATGCCCTACCGTCGCACCGGACGCAGCGGTCTGAAGCTGCCCGCGCTGTCGCTCGGGCTGTGGCACAACTTCGGCCCCGACCGCCCGGTGCGGACACAGCGGCAGACCCTGCGCCGCGCCTTCGACCTCGGCGTCACCCACTTCGACCTGGCCAACAACTACGGCCCGCCGCCCGGCGCCGCCGAGTCCGCCTTCGGCGACGCGCTGAAGGCGGACTTCGCGTCCTACCGTGACGAGTTGGTCATCTCCACCAAGGCCGGCTACCTCATGTGGCCGGGCCCGTACGGCGAATGGGGCTCCCGCAAGTACCTGCTCTCCTCGCTCGACCAGAGCCTGAAGCGGATGGGCCTCGACTACGTCGACATCTTCTACTCGCACCGCCCCGATCCCCAGACCCCGCTGGAGGAGACGATGGGCGCCCTGCACACGGCGGTTCAGCAGGGCAAGGCGCTCTACGTCGGCATCTCCAACTACTCGCCGCAGCAGACGCGTGAAGCCGCCCGCATCCTGGGGGAGTTGGGCACCCCGCTGCTGATCCACCAGCCGCGCTACTCGATGCTCGACCGCGCCCCGGAGGACGAAGGGCTGCTCGACGCGCTGGAGGAGCTTCAGGTCGGCTCCATCGTCTTCTCGCCGTTGGCACAGGGGCTGTTGACGGGCCGCTACCTCGACGGGATACCGGCGGGCTCGCGGGCCGCGAGCGAGAGTCCGTTCCTCAGTGCCGACACACTCACCGAGGAACTCGTGGGCAAGCTGCGCGCGCTCGACGAGATCGCCAAGTCGCGCGGCCAGTCGCTGGCGCAGTTGGCCCTGGCCTGGGTGCTGCGCGGGGGACGGGTGACCTCGGCCCTCGTCGGTGCGAGCAGCCCGGAGCAACTGGAGGACAGCGTCGCGGCGATACGCAACCTGGACTTCGACGCGGAGGAACTGGCGCGGATCGACGCGATCATCAGGCCGTGACGCGTTCGCTCGTGCGGTCGTGACGCGTTCGTTCGTGCCGTAGAGAGGCGGGTGGCCGATCATCTATGGGTCGGCCGCCTCGTACGGGGTGCGGTTGTGCCCTTGCGTGACCTGGCGAAGACTGGTCGGGGTAGGGGCAATCGACTACGGCGGGCGCCGCGCGGCCGTGTGTCGCCCGCCGGACGGGTGGTCAACCGTGACGATCTCACCCTTCGGGTCGGGCGACCCGTTCTCCGACCTCTTCAACCGCTTCTTCGGCATGAGCCCGGCGACCTCGCCACCGGCCGTGCAGCGCGTCCCCATCGGCCGTCTCCTCAGCGACTCCTCGCAGGAGCTGCTCGCCGCCGCCGGGGGCCGGGCCGCCGAGGACGGGTCCGATCTCGACACCGTGCATCTGCTGTGGGCCGCCACCCAGGTGCCGACCGCCCGCCAGATCCTGGAGCAGGCCGGCGCGGACCCGGACCGGCTCGCCGCCGAGCTCCAGGAGTCGCTGCCCACCGGGACCGGTACCGGAGAGCCCGCGCTCACCCCGGCGGCCAAGCGCGCCCTGCTCGCCGCCCACGCCCGCTCCCAGGCGGCCGGTGCCTCCTACATCGGCCCCGAGCACATCCTCGCCGCGCTGCTGGAGGATCCGCGCTCCCCGCTCACCCGGACGCTGCGGGCCGAGGGTGCCTCGCCCGGCACGATCGGCGGGGCGGCCCGGGACGGGCGGACGGACAGCGCTCATCCCGACACCCCGACGCTCGACCAGTACGGGCGGGATCTCACCGACGAGGCGCGCGGCGGCCACCTCGACCCCGTGGTCGGCCGGGCCGACGAGATCGAGCAGACCATCGAGGTCCTCTCCCGCCGGACCAAGAACAACCCGGTGCTCATCGGCGACCCCGGCGTCGGCAAGACGGCGATCGTCGAGGGGCTGGCGCAGCGCGTCGTCGCCGGAGAGGTCCCCAAGGCGCTGCGCGACCGCCGGGTCGTCGCGCTCGACATGGCCGGGCTGGTCGCCGGGGCGCAGTACCGGGGCCAGTTCGAGGAGCGGCTGAAGAAGGTCATCGAGGAGGTCACCCAGGCCAAGAAGGGCATCATCCTCTTCCTGGACGAGCTGCACACGGTCGTCGGGGCGGGTGCCACCGGCGAGGGCTCCATGGACGCGGGCAACATCCTCAAGCCCGCGCTGGCCCGCGGTGACCTCAGTGTCGTCGGCGCCACCACCATCGACGAGTACCGCAAGCACATCGAGAAGGACGCCGCGCTCGAACGCCGCTTCCAGCCGGTCATGGTGCCCGAGCCCAGCGTCGAGGAGACGGTCGAGATCCTGCGCGGGCTGCGCGACTCGTACGAGGCCCACCATCAAGTCCGGTACACCGACGAGGCGTTGGACGCCGCGGCCGCCCTCTCCGACCGCTATCTCAGCGACCGGTTCCTGCCCGACAAGGCCATCGATCTCATGGACCAGGCCGGTGCCCGGGTCGGGCTGCGCAGTGTCGGCGGCTCCACCGAGACCGCCGAGCTGGAGGACCGGCTCACCCGGCTGCGCCGCGAGAAGGACGAGGCGGTCAGCACTGAGGACTTCGAGCGCGCGGCCGAACTCAAGCGCGAGGTGGGCGAGTTGGAGGAGCGGCTCGGCGCGGTCGGCGAAGGCGGGGAACCGACGCCCGCCGTCACGCCCGAGGACATCGCCGAGGTGCTCTCCGCGCGCACCGGCATCCCGGTCTCCCAGCTCACCGAGACCGAGCGCGAGCGGCTGTTGAAGCTGGAGGAGGTCCTGCACGAGCGGATCATCGGGCAGGACCAGGCGGTCACCGCCGTCTCCCAGGCCGTTCGCCGTGGCCGGGCCGGTATGGGCGACCCCGACCGGCCCACCGGCAGCTTCCTCTTCCTCGGCCCCACGGGGGTCGGCAAGACGGAACTCGCCAAGGCGCTGGCGGAACTCCTCTTCGGCGACCCCGACCGGATGGTCCGCTTCGACATGAGCGAGTTCCAGGAGAAGCACACCGTCTCGCGCCTCATCGGCTCCCCGCCCGGCTACGTCGGCTACGAGGAGGCAGGGCAGCTCACCGAGGCGGTGCGCCGCAAGCCGTACAGCGTCGTGCTGTTCGACGAGGTGGAGAAGGCCCATCGGGACGTGTTCAACCTGCTGTTGCAGGTCCTGGACGACGGACGGCTCACCGACGCCAAGGGGCGCACGGTGGACTTCCGCAACACCGTCGTCATCATGACCAGCAACATCGCCTCGAAGCGCATCCTGGACCACCGGGGTGACGTCGAGGAGATCAGGGACGATCTGATGGCGGACCTCCAGGCGCACTTCCGCCCCGAGTTCCTCAACCGGATCGACGAGGTCATCGTCTTCCACGCGCTGGGCCGCGAGGAGTTGGTGCGGATCGTCGACCTGCTCCTGGAGGGCAGTCGGCGCAGGCTGCACGCCCAGCGGATCGGCCTGGAGGTCACCGAGGCGGCCAAGGACTGGCTGGCCGACCGCGGCTACCAACCCGAGTTCGGGGCCCGGCCGTTGCGCCGCACGATCCAGTCCGAACTCGACAACCGGCTGTCGAACATGCTGCTCGAAGGCGCGCTCAACCCGGGTGACACGGTCGTCGCCGATGTCGCGGACGACGCGCTGGCCCTCAGCCTGAAGGCACCCGAGACGAAGGGTGCCGAGACCGGTGAGACCGGTGCGCCGGGTGGCTCGGAAGGCTGCGAACGCTAGCCATCGAGCCACCCCTGCCACCCGGTGAGGTGTCCTCCTAGACCGCGCCCGCCGGAACGCGGTCCAGGAAACCGTGGACGGTGAGGATGCGACCGTCGTCGTCCAGCTTGAGCACGTCGAAGCCCGCGACGGGCGCCGAGCCGTCGGCCCCGTTCACCAGCTCCCAGGTGAAGCGGGCGATGTCGTGGTGCCCGTCGACCGTGCCCGACAGCTTGAAGGAGAAGCCCGGGAACTGCGCCTGCGCTCCCGAGATCGCGGCGACGAGCTGCTCGTGGCCGCTGACCTCGACCAGCGGGTCGGTGTAGCTGCCGTCCGGGGTCCAGGCGGCGGCGACCGCCTTGGTCAGGGTCTCGGGGTCACCGGCGTTCCACGCCTCGAGGTAGCGGGCAACGGCGGACTCGTAGCGGTCGTTGACTGCGGACATGGGGATCAGCCTCCATCGAGGGCGTAGGTGCGGTTCATGCGCCGGATCCCGGGGGTGTTGTGCCCGCCGTGTTCCGACATCCATAACCATGCCCGGCCGCCGCCGGAGCGTCGATTACCTCCGGGGTAAGGAGGGAACGAACTGGTGCGGGCGACGCGAGCCGTGAACATGTCAGGAGACTGGCCGAAATCACATGGTGACAGAGCGTCAGGAGTGGCGATACTCGAGGGACAGGGTGATTCGGCCACGGCCGAAATGCGCCACCGTACGCATCGGTTCGGGTCGCCCCCGTGCACAGCGAGTGAACGAGCAGCGCGATGGGGAGCGATCGTGCACGACGAATTCCTGTGTCATGTGACGGCCTACGGTGTCTGCGGCGGCCGGCGTATCGGTGTCCCGCTCGGCACCTATCGTGCTCCCACCCTGGCCCTCGCCCTGTGGTGGATGCGGGACCGCGCCTCCTGGATCGCCGAACGGCTCGACCCGGACCCCGGCAACCCGCTCTTCCCGCCGAACTCCATCGCTCCCGTCGCCGACACCGTCCCCGATGTGCCGGGCATGCTGCGCGCCTGGTGCGGTGACGTGGGCCAACAGGAGCGCATCGCCGAGGAGTTGGCCGCCGGTCGGCTGGTCCGCGTCGCCACCCGGGACGAGACCACCGAGTACGAACTGCTCGCGGAGTCGGTGGACGCGCTGCGTATGCAGAGGGTCGTTCCCGCGCTCTCGACCCCGGCCGCCTGACCGCGCGGAACGCGCCTCAGCCCGCCCGGATCCGTCGGCGTACCCCTCGCGCGAGCAGTGCGCCGACGAACCCGGTGGCCAGTCCCCACACCGCGGCCGCCCCGAGCGCCGTCCCGAGGTCCGGGGTCAGGAACAGGACACCGGACAGTCCGCCGCCCAGGTCGCCGATGCCGATGAGTGACAGCCCGTAGTGCGCCGAGACGCGGCCGGTCAGACAGATCATGAGGACGGTCAGCGCCAGCGCGACCGCCATGCGTACGGCGTGCTGCCACAGCCGTGTCCGTGCCGGTGAGCGCGCCGCCATCACGTACGCCGCCGCGAGCAGCAGCACGGTGTTCACGGCCACGAGCCACCACACCCGGCCGTCATGGGCGGCCAGCGTGCGCAGATTCAGCGTCGCCGTGCCCGGTGTCCGCAGCACCTCGTCGAGCGGACGCGGCATGGGCAGCGCGAACGGCCCGTCCACGCGCCCGTACCAGGTGGCGCCCAGCCCGAGGGTGAGGATCAGCCATACGAGGTTGGGCAGCCCCAGCAGGATCACCGCGAACGTCTCGGCCGGGTGCCCGCGCGTCGCCGCCACGACCAGCGCGATGACGCCGCCCACGGCCACGTAGGCGAGCAGCAGGGCCACCATGGCGTACGCGGCCGGGCGTACCGGTTCCCGGAGGCGCGACAGCCGGTTCGGCAGCGGTGCGCCGCGTGACACCAGCAGGGCGAGGAGCAGCACGCCCGCCAGCCACAGCATGCCGAACAGCACAGTGAGGGGCAGGTCCGTCGCGTAGCCGATGCGAGGGGAGATGCCGAGCAGGTCGCCGATGTCGCCGAGCGGGATCGTGAAGATCTGGCGGGCCGCGAGCGCGAGCCCGATGAGCGCGGGCAGCCACAGGGCGGCGATCCGGGCGGCCCAGCCCGCCAGTTCGGCCGCCCCGGTGACGGCCCCGTGCCGCAGTGGGCGCAGGAAGCCCGCGGCGATGATCAGGGCTCCGGCGAGCGTCACCGACAGCGGCATCACCGTGAGCCCCGCGCGGGTGTCGGCGAGCGTGCCGGCTTCGCCCGCCAGCCGCACACTGCCGCCCACCGCGGCTACGACCGAGGCGACGACCACCCGGGGGAACCCGTTGTCGGGAAGACCGGTGCCTCCCGCCGCCCACAGCCCGAGCGCGGCGACCACACCCATACCGACCAGCCCGGCCACCACCGTCACGAGGGCCTGCGGCCACCCGTGCGGGGCGGCGACCCGGCCGGGCGGGGGCGAAGCGTTCACAGGGCCACGCTAAGCAGCCGGTACGGACGCCGCCTTCCGGCGGACCCGTCAAGGGGCGTGGCGCCGTCCTCCCGTGGGCGGACACCCGCATCCCAACTCGCTCCGGACCCCCGGCCGTTGCGGAGATTCACCCAGGGCGGAACGCCGAGCCCTTCCCGTGGCGCGCGTGGTCCCTAGGCTGGGAGGGTGAGCAACCATGTGCCGAACGAAGCCCGTGTCGTCCCTCTCCGCCCGCGGACCGCGCCGCCGCACGGCGGTGTGCCGCCCCGTACCCCGCAGCAGCGGCCCGCCCGGCGGGAGCCGCTCTGGCGCGACCTGGTCGGCGAGGCGCTGCGCCGTGAGCGGCTCGCCCAGGAGCGCACGCTCAAGGACGTGGCGGAGCAGGCCCGGA
The DNA here is from genome assembly GCF_055583785.1 of Streptomyces sp. NPDC104371. NCBI lineage: Bacteria > Bacillati > Actinomycetota > Actinomycetes > Kitasatosporales > Streptomycetaceae > Streptomyces > Streptomyces sp. NPDC104371. Next base: position 614,843 of record NZ_JBVJNF010000001.1, on the reverse strand, counting down.
TCTCGATGCCGTACCTGTCCGAGCTGGAGCGCGGCCGCAAGGAGGCCTCCTCGGAGGTCCTCGCCGCCGCCGCCCGCGCCCTCGGCCTGGACCTGTCCGACCTGCTCTCGCTCGCCCAGGACGAACTGGTACGGCACACCCGTGCCGACGCGGTGAGCCAGGGCCGTGTCGCCCGTACGACGCCGACGGCGCGGTACGGCGGTCTGCGCCTGGCCGCCTGACCGGGCGCGGGAGCCCGCCCCGAGGGCCGGGCGACAAGGGTGTCCCGCGGGGGATGAGCACACGTACGGGTGGGATTGGTTCACAGGGCTGCGCGAGCGACGTGGACGCGCTGTAATTGCAGTGTGAGCAGTGAGGGCGCTGCGGGGCGCGGAACGAGGCCGCCACGTGCGGAACTTGCCCTCAGGACGCTCACGGACCAGCTCGACCAGGTCGACCCCCGCGAGCGCCTGCGGCGTGTGCTCGAACAGGCGCTCGTCTTCACCGCGGCGAGTCTGGCCGCCGTGTACATCCCGGACGAGGACGGTCACCATCTGTACCTGGCCGAGTCGGCCGGTGTGCCGAGGGCGCTGTACGGGCTGCGCGACGCCTACCCCCTCTCCGGCGGAGCACCCGCGGTGAAGGTGCACCACTCCGGGCGGCCTCTGTGGCTCACCCCCGAGGACCTGACCCGCCGCGCCGACGCCCGACGGCTGCCCGCCAGGGACTTCTCCCTGGGGGTGCTGCCGCTGCGCGACGGCGGCTGCCTGGCCGCCGTCAGCGACCGCCCGGACGGCTTCGACGCCGAGGAGCGTGCGTGGCTGCGGCGCCTGGCCGACGCCGTCGCCAGCCCCGCGCCGGTCACGGCCGAGACCGGGAACCTGCCCGGCAACGCCTTCAGCCTCGCCGTGGACTCCGGCCGGGTCGAGGTCGACGACGGGATGCTGGAGCTGTTCGGGATCGACCCGCACCAGTTCGACGGCACGCTGGAATCCCTGCTCGCCCAGACCGTGCCCGAGGACCTGCCCTCGCTGATGTCCGTGGTCGAGGCCGACCACATGGCCATCGGCGACCGCGAGCTGGAGTTCCGCATCCTCCAGCCCTCCGGCGAGCCACGGTGGCTGCGGCTGCGCGGGCATCTGGTGCCCGCCGCGGACGGCCGCCCGGCGCGGCTCGTCGGCACGGTCGCCGACGCCTCGAAGGAACGCCCCGCCGTCAGCGACGTGACGCGCGTCCAGCGGCTCGCCGCGGCCCTCGCCACCGCGGGCACCGTCCGCGACGTCAGCCGGGCCGTCGTCGCCGCCCTGCGCACCCCGCTGCAGGCCGACCGCATCGCGCTCGCCGAGCTGGAGTCCGACCGGCTCGTCGTCACCGTCCTGGACCCGCCCGAACCGGAGGCCTGGCCCGAGCTGTGGCGCGCCGAGTGGCGCTCGGAGTGGCCCGACGCCCCCGTGCGCGCCATGCCGACCCTCGCCGCCGCGCTGCGCGAGGGCCGGGCCGCGGTCTGGTCCGGCGGCACGACCCTGGAGCCCCCGCTCGCGGAGGTCGGACCCGGCGGCCTCGCCGTGCTGCCGCTGCCCGCTGGCAAGCGCACGGCGGGGGCGTGCCTGATCGGCTGGGACAGCCCGCACGACTTCGACCCCGACGAGCGCGCCCTGCTCACCGCCGTGGCGGGTCTGGCGGGCCAGGCCCTGGCGCGCGCCCGCGCCTTCGACGCCGAGCACGAACTGGTCGGCATGCTCCAGCGCGCCCTCCTGCCGCGCCGCCTGCCCCGGCTGCCGGGCGCCGTCGCCGTGGCCCGCTATCTGCCCACCACCGCGGACCTGGAGCTGGGCGGCGACTGGTACGACGTGATCCCGCTGCCCGACAACCACGTCGCCCTCCTCATCGGCGACGTCCAGGGCCACAGCGCGGGCGCCGCCACCCTGATGGGCCAGATGCGCACCGCCCTGCGCGCCTACGCCGTCGAGGGCCACCCCCCGGACGTCGTCGTCTCCCACGCCAACCGGCTCCTCGTGGACATGGAGTCGGACCTCTTCGCCACCTGCTGCTACGTCGACGTCGACATGGAGCAGGGCATCGCCTGGTACGTCCGCGCCGGGCACCCCCCGCCCGTCCTGCGGTACCCGGACGGCAGTACGGAGATCACCGAGTCGGACGGCGGACCGCCGCTCGGCGTCGTCGCCGAGGCCGACTACCCGATGAGTCAGCTACGGCTGCGACCCGGCACGCTCGTCGCCCTGACCACGGACGGCCTGGTCGAGTCCGCCGAACTCGACATCGAGGACGGTCTCGCACGCCTCGCGGACGACCTGGCCGCGGCCGACCCGGCGTACCCCGGCCTCGTCGCGGACGCCCTGCTCGCCGGGGCCAACCGCAACGACGACGTGGCTCTGCTGCTCATGCGCTACGACGGCCTGGCGGTGCGCCCGCTGCGCGAGAGCTGGACGGTGTGGCGCGTCCCCGAGGCGGTCCGGCACGCCCGCCGCTTCACCCGCCGCGCCCTGCGCGCCTGGGGGGTGACGCGGGAGCCCGACACGGCGCTGCTCGTCGTCTCCGAACTCGTCACCAACGCCCTCGTCCACACCGACGGCCGGGTCCGCCTCGACCTCACGCTCGTCGACCAGCGGCTGCGCGTCGCGGTCGCCGACGCCTCACCGCGTACGCCCGTCAAGCCGACGAACATCGGCTGGGAGGCGACCGGTGGCCGCGGCATCCTGCTCGTCGAGGCCCTGTCCACCGCGTGGGGCACCCTCCCGGTCAGCGGTGGCAAGCAGGTGTGGGCGGACGTCGCCCTGGCACCTTCCTCCTGAGGCGCGAGCCAGGCACGGCTCAGGCCCGGCGGCAGCAGGAGCGGCGGAAGCGGCGTACCACCAGACACGCCAGCGCGACCGCCGCCACGGCCGCCACCGGGCCCGCGAGCCGCTTGGCCACCGGCACGCCCGCCGTGCGCAGCAGATCGATCGACTCGGCGGGCGCGGCCTGTTCGGTGAAGACGGGCGCCGCGGGCTCGGCCTGAGCCGCGGCGCGCTGCTCGTCCAGCCGCCGCGCCAGACAGTCCGCGAACTGGCCTACCAGCTTGTCTCCGACCTCCGCCAGCACACCGCGCCCGAACTGCGCCGGACGGCCCGTCACGGTCAGGTCCGTGCGCACCGAGACGCTGGTCCCGCCGCCGTCGCCCGGTACGAGCGTGGCCGTCACCGTGGCCCGCGCGGTGCCCTGCCCCCGGGTCTCCCTGCCGTTCGCGGCCAGCACCATCCGGTACGCCGTCTCGTCCTGCTCCTCGAAGACGGCCGTGCCCCGGTAGGTCACGGTGACCGGGCCGACCTTCACCTTCACCGACCCGGTCACGGTCCTGCCGTCGTACTCCTCGACCGTCGCGCCCGGCATGCACGGCGCGACCCGCTCGATGTCGAGCAGCGTCCGCCAGGCGTCCTCGACCGGGACCGGGACCGTGAACTCGTGGTGCAGTTCCATCGTTTCGTCTCCTCCTCAGCGCGATGCCTCTGTGCGATGCCTCTGTGCGATGCCTCAACGCGATGTGTGACCGGGCGGGTGGATCGCCCCACCCGTCGCGGTCAGGGGCGTGCCGCTGCCGCCCCACCGCAGGGACACGATCTCGGCGGCGACGGACACCGCGACCTCCTCGGGCGTGCGCGCCCCGAGGTCCAGGCCGATCGGCGAGCGCAGCCGGGCGAGTTCGGACTCCGTGAGCCCCGTCCCGGTCAGCCGCTTCATCCGGTCGTCGTGGGTACGGCGGCTGCCCATCGCCCCGATGTACGCGGCCGGCCGGCGCAGCGCCTCCTCCAGCAGCGGGACGTCGAACTTCGGGTCATGCGTCAGGACGCAGATCACCGTGCGGTCGTCGGTGTCCGTGCCCCGCAGATAGCGGTGCGGCCAGTCCACGACCACCTCCACGCCCTCGGGGAAGCGCTTGGGGGTGGCGAAGACCGGGCGGGCGTCGCACACCGTGACCCGGTAGCCGAGGAAGGAGCCGATCCGGGCGACCGCCGCCGCGTAGTCGATGGCGCCGAAGACCAGCATCCGCGGCGGTGGCGCGAAGGAGTGCAGGAACACGCTGACCGCGTCCTCGCGCCGCTCGCCGTGCGGGCCGTAGTGCCGCAACCCGGTGGCGCCGAGGGCGAGTTCGCCTCGCGCGTCGGCGGTGACCGCGGCGTCCAGACCGGGGGAGCCGAGCGAGCCCGCCACCTCGTCGGGCCACACCGCGCGCGAGGCCCCGCGCGGCGCGGGACCGTCGAGCACCGTCGCCACGGTCACCGGACGCCCCACGGCCACCGACTCGGCCACCGCCGCGAACGAGACGTCCTCCTCGGGCGTCACCCGGCGTACCAGGAGCGTGATCTCGCCGCCGCAGGTGAGCCCCACGGCGAACGCGTCCTCGTCGCTGTAGCCGAAGGTCTCCAGCCGGGCGGTGCCCGACTCGACGACCTCCTGGGCCAGTTCGAACACCGCGCCCTCGACACAGCCGCCGGAGACGCTGCCCACCACCTCGTCGCCGGGCCCGACGGCCATCGCCGCCCCCGGCTCGCGCGGCGCGCTGCGGCTGACCGCGACGACGGTGGCCAGGCCGAACGGGGCGCCCGTCACATACCAGCGGTGCAGCGCCGGAAGGATCTCACGCATCACGCGCTCCCTCGGTCACGGTTCTGTTCCTCTCGATGCTCCCTGCGCCACGGTGGCTCCGCGCACCACGGCCGCGAGCCGCTCCAGCGCGGCCAGGCTGTGGCCCGCCACGAACGCGTCCACGCTCGGCAGCGCCGCCGCCATGCCCGCGGCCAGGGGCGCGTAACCGGGGCGCGCCTTGCGCGGGTTGGCCCAGACCACCCGGTGCGCGAGCCGGTGCAGTCGGCGCATCTGCGCCCCGAGCAGGGCCGGATCGCCGCGCTCCCAGCCGTCCGACAGCACCACCACGATCGCGCCGCGCGCCATGCCCCGCTGCCCCCACCGGTCGAGGAAGGCGCGCAGCAGTTCGCCGAGCCGGGTGCCGCCGCGCCAGTCCGGCACGGCCGCCGCGACCTGCGCCAGGGCCGCCTCGGGGTCCCGGTGCGCCAGTTCGCGGGTCACCCGGGTCAGCCGGGTGCCGATGGTGAACACCTCGGTCCGGCCGCCGCGCACGGCCGCGTGGGCGAAGCGCAGCAGCGCGTCCGCGTACGGGGACATGGAGCCGCTGACGTCCACCAACAGGACGACGCGCCGGGGCCGTTCGGTGCGGGCGTGCCGTCGTGGGCGCGCGGGCTCGCCGCCCCGGCGCAGCAACTCCCGTACCGTGCGCCGGGGATCGAGGTCCCCGCGCCGGGCCGGACGGCGCCGTGCCGTGCGCCGCGCCTCGCCGCGCAGCGTGAACGCGGCGAGCAGGCGCCGCAGTTGCTCCCGCTCGGCCGCGGTCAGCCCGGCGAAGTCACGGTGGCGCAGGATCTCGGTACGGCTGGCGAGCGCGGGTGCCGCGAGGCCGTCCTCGGCCCCGGTGGCCGTACCGGGAAGGGGACTTGGCGCCCGGACGGCCGCCACCCGCAGGCGCGGTGGGGGAGCCACGCGGGTCCTTCCGGGGACCGGGCCGCCCCCGAAGTAGGCGCCGAACACCCGCTCGTAGCGCTCCAGGTCGTCCCGGCCCGCGCACAGCGTGAGCCGTCCCGCCCAGTACACATCGGAGCGGACGCCGGGCCGCAGCGCGTCGAGTGCGCGCAGGAAGACCTGGACGCGGTCCGGTCCGGCGTCGACGCCCGCCGCGCGCAGGGCGCGGGCGAACCCGACGAGCACGGCGGGCGCGTCGACGTCCATGTCACACCCCGCGTGCCGCGAGGATCGCCGACAGGTCGAGCCCCCGCGCCCGCTCCAGGTCCTCCCGGTACTTGAGCACCGACCCCAGCGTGGTCACCGCCAGTTCCGCGTCCACCTCCGTGGCGCCGAGCGCGTCCAGCGCCCGCGCCCAGTCGATCGTCTCGGCGACCCCCGGCGGCTTCACCAGGTCCTCGGCGCGCAACGCCTGCACCAGCGTGGTGACCTGCTCCGCCAGCCGGGCCGTCACCTGCGGCAACCGCCGCCGCACGATGGCGAGTTCGCGGGCGAAGCCGGGGTGGTCGAACCAGTGGTAGAGGCAGCGGCGCTTGAGCGCGTCGTGCACCTCCCGCGTGCGGTTCGACGTCAGCACCACCACGGGCGGCTCCTTCGCGCGCAGCGTGCCCAGTTCGGGGATCGTGACCGAGAACTCCGACAGCAGCTCCAACAGGAACGCCTCGAACTCGTCGTCGGCGCGGTCGATCTCGTCCACCAGCAGCACACAGGGGTGGGTCTCCAGGGCCTTGAGCAGCGGGCGGGCGACGAGGAACCGGCGGTCGTACAGCTCGCCCTCCAGCCGGTCCGGATCCCGGACCCCGGCCGCCTCCGCCGCCCGCAGATGCAGCAGTTGGCGCGGGAAGTCCCAGTCGTACAGCGCCTGGGAGGCGTCGATGCCCTCGTAGCACTGGAGCCGGATCAGCGGGGCGTCGAGTGCCGTCGCGAGGGCGGACGCGAGCGCGGTCTTGCCCACGCCCGCGTCGCCCTCGCAGAAGACCGGCCGGTGCAGCCTGAGGGCCAGGAAGCAGGCGACGGCCAGCCCTTCGTCGACGAGATACCCCGTCTCCTCCAGGCGTGCGCGCACCTCCTCGGGCCCTCTCACGCGCTCACTCCCCTCCCGCCGCGGCCAGCACCGCCCGCCGGGTGAGCACCCGGGCGAGATGGGCGCGGTACTCGGGCGTGGCCGACGGGTCAGAGGAGGGGCGGGTGCCCTCGGCCGCCGACGCGGTGGCGCGCGCGACGGCGTCCGCCACCGCCGGGACCCCGGCGAGCGCCGCCTCGGACGCGGTGGCCCGCAGGGGCGTGGCGCCCATGTTCGTCAGCCCGATCCGGGCCTCGGCGATGTGCCCGTTCTCGCGCCGTACGAGCGCCGCCACACCGACCACCGCCCAGGCCTGGGCGACCCGTTGGAACTTCTCGTAGTGGAAGCCCCAGCCCTCCCGCTCGGGGACCCGCACCGCCACGAGCAACTCGTCGGGCCGCAGCGCGCTCTGGAGGTAGTCGACGAAGAACTCCCGGGCCGGGACGGTGCGTTGACCCTGCGGTCCCACCACGACCAGCTCGGCGTCCAGGGCGAGCGCCACCGCCGGGAGATCACCGGCCGGATCGGCGTGCGCGAGCGACCCGCCGAGGGTGCCGCGATGCCGTACGGCCGGGTCGGCGACGGTCCGGGTGGCCGCCGCGAGCAGGCCCGCGTACCGGCCCACCAGCGGGTCGCGGATGATGTCGTGGTGCGTGGTCAGGGCGCCGATCACCAGCGTGTCGCCGTCCTCGCGCACCCCGCTCAGACCGGGGATCCGGCCGATGTCCACGACCAGTTCGGGGAAGGCGAGCCGAAGGCGCAGCAGCGGCAGCAGGCTCTGCCCGCCGGCCAGCACCTTCGCCTCGTCGCCCGCCTCGGCGAGGGTCCGTACCGCCTCCTCGACGCTTGCCGGACGGGCGTAGTCGAATGCCGGGGGGATCATGCCGACGCCTCCTCGATGGCCTGCCAGACCCGCTGGGGTGTACAGGGCATCGCCACCTCGGTGACGCCCAGCGGACGCAGCGCGTCCACGATCGCGTTCACGACCGCCGGGGTGGCCGCGATGGTCCCGGACTCGCCGACCCCCTTGGCGCCCAGCGGGTTGGAGGTGGCGGGCGTCTCGGTGCGGTCGGTCACGAAGTCGGGCAGGTCCACCGCCGACGGCACCAGGTAGTCGGCCAGGGTGCCCGACACCAGATTGCCCTCGTCGTCGTACACCGCCTCCTCGTACAGGGCCTGCCCGATGCCCTGGGCGACCCCGCCGTGCACCTGCCCCTCCACGATCATCGGGTTGACGACCCGGCCGACGTCGTCCACGCACACGTACGAGCGGATCGTCGACCGCCCGGTCTCCGTGTCCACCTCGACCGCGCACAGATGCGTCCCGTGCGGATAGGAGAAGTTCTCCGGGTCCATGACGTGCTCGGCGTTGATGGTGGGTTCCATGCCCTCGGGCAGGTCGTGCGAGGAGAACGCGGCGAAGGCGATCTCCTGGATCGTCGTCCGCGCCTCGGGCGAGCCCTTGACCGAGAACACCCCGCCCGCGAAGTCCAGATCGTCCTCGTCGGCCTCCAGCAGATGCGCGGCGACCTTGCGGGCCTTGCCCACCACCTTCACCGCGGCCTGGTGCACGGCGGCCCCGCCGACGACCAGGGAACGCGACCCGTAGGTGTCCATGCCCTGCGGGGCCGCCTTCGTGTCGCCGTGCACGACCTCCACGTCCTCGAACGGCACGCCGAGGACGTCCGCGGCGATCTGGCTCCAGGACGTCACATGCCCCTGCCCGTGCGGGCTGGTGCCCGTGACCACCTCGACCTTGCCGGTGGGCAGCATCCGGATGCTCGCCGCCTCCCAGCCACCCGCCCCGTACCGCAGATCGCCGAGGACCCGGCTCGGGGCGAGCCCGCACATCTCCGTGTACGTCGACACGCCGATCCCGAGCCGCACCGGGTCCCCGCGCTCATGGCGCTTCTGCTGCTCCGCGCGCAGGTCGTCGTAGCCGAACAGCGCGAGCGCCTTGTCCGTCGCCGCCGCGTAGTCACCGCTGTCGTAGGTCAGACCCGCGATCGACGGATAGGGGAACTCCTCGCGGCGGATCCAGTTCCGGCGCCTCAACTCGATGGGATCCAGGCCGAGTTCGGCGGCCAGCTCGTCCATGATCCGCTCGATGGCGAAGGTCGCCTCCGGGCGCCCCGCGCCCCGGTAGGCGTCCGTGGGCGTCCGGGTCGTGAACACACCGGTGCAGGTGAAGTCGTACGCGTCCATCTTGTAGATGCCGGGGTACATGAACGCGCCCAGGATCGGCACGCCAGGGGTGACGAGCATCAGATACGCGCCCATGTCGGCCAGCAGATCCACCTTCAGGCCGAGCAGCCGCCCCTCGCGGGTCGCCGCGATCTCGACGTCCTGGATCATGCCCCGGCCGTGATGGGTCGCGAGACAGCCCTCGGAGCGGGACTCGGTCCACTTCACCGGGCGCCCGAGGCGGCGCGCCACGGCGAGGGCGAGCGCCTCCTCCCCGTACACCTGGAGCTTGGAGCCGAAGCCGCCGCCCACGTCGGGGGCGATCACGCGCAGCTTGTGCTCGGGGATGCCGGTGACCATGGCGAGCATGATCCGCAGGATGTGCGGGATCTGCGTGGTCGAGTGCAGGGTGTACTCACCGGACGCGGGCAGCGGGGTGACCACGACGGCGCGCGGCTCCATCGCGCTGGGGATCAGGCGCTGTTGGCGATAGCGCCGGGTCAGGACGACGTCGGCGCGCTCCTTCACGCGCGCGTAGTCCTCGCCGGTGGCCAGCGGCCAGACGTAGCAGCGGTTGGTGCCCTTGTCGGCGTGGACCAGCGGGGCGTCCTCGGCGAGCGCCGCCTCCAGGTCGAGCACGGGCGGCAGGGGCGTGTAGTCGACCTCGATCGCCTCCAGCGCGTCGGCCGCCGTGTACCGGTCGCGGGCCACGACGACCGCCACGGGATCGCCCGCGTACCGCACCTCGTCGACGGCGACCGGCGGATGGTCGGGCATCACGATGTCCTCGGTCACCGGCCAGGCGCACGGGAGCGAGCCCAGCCCCTCGGCGAGATCACGCCCGGCGAACGCCGCGACGACACCGGGGCGTTCGAGCGCGGGGGAGACATCGACCCGGTCGACGCGGGCATGGGCCATGGGGCTGCGCAGGATCGCGAGATGCAGCAGCCCGGTGAGCTGGATGTTGTCGGTCCAGGTGGTCTGCCCGGTGACGAGCCGGGCGTCCTCCTTGCGCAGCCGGGCCCGGCCCACCTCCCGCTCGGTCGCCTCGGTCATGACGCGACCTCCTGCCCGGCGGCGGCCAGCACGGCACGCACGATGTTCTGGTACCCGGTGCACCGGCAGAGGCTGCCCTCCAGGGCGTGCCGCACCTCGTCCGCGGTCGGGGCGGGGTTCTCACGGAGCAGATCCCGGGCCGCCATGATCATGCCGGGGGTGCAGTATCCGCACTGGAGCGCGTGCCGCTCGCGGAACGCCGTCTGAAGCGGATGCCACGCGTCCCCGCGGGCGAGCCCCTGGACGGTGGTCACCTCGCTTCCGTCGGCCTGGACCGCGAGCACCGAGCAGCTCTTGGCACTCTCCCCGTCCAGATCGACCGTGCAGGCACCGCAGTTGGAGGTGTCGCAGCCGACGGGGGTCCCGGTGAGCCCCAGCCGGTCCCGCAGATAGTGCACCAGGAGGAGGCGGGGCTCGACCTCGTCCTCGTACGTCGTGCCGTCCACCTTCACCGAAATACGGGTCATGTGTGCCCTCCCAGAGAGCCGGGTGAGGGGTGCAGTCGGTTTACGTGACCTGCGTCACTGTAGAGCCGGGCGTCGGGGCGGGGCGAGTGGCACGACAGCAATGGCCGACGGCGTACGGCTGTGGCCGGGGGCGCACTGCTGTGACGGGAGTCGTAAACGCTGTCGACCCGGTGCGCCCTCTCGGGTGAGCGGGGACCGGGTGCCGTGACCGCCGATGGGCCGGTGGAGTTGTTGAGGGCATGATCTCAACACGACGCATCGTCGCCGCCGTCGGTCTCGCCATGGGTGTCACGGGTCTGGCCGCGCCGCTGGCGACCGCCGCTCCCGTCGCCCCCGTCGGGGCCCAGGACACGGCGAACCCGGTCGCCCTGCTCGACTCGATCTCCCGCACGGGCATCCCGCCGGAGCACCAGAACAAGATCCCGCGGCCCTCGGCGGGTCTGAGCAAGGCCACCGACCTCGTCGCGCCCCTCACGGGACGCCTGACCTGACCGACCGGCGCTCCGCGGGAGCACGTGCCCTCCGCCCCCGGACCCTTGCGGCCGGGGGCGGTTCGGTGCGTGGCCGCGTCAACTTCCGTGTGGCACAAGGGAGGTCGCCGACGGCCGACGGAGGCCCGTGCCGCCCGTTCGCGGATCCCTCCCCGTAGAGGATCATGGGGAGGGGCCGTACGGCCCGCAGCGGGCGCGCGCGAGGCGCCCGTACCACCGACGGAAGGCAGCAGCCCATGGCGCAGGAAGTGCGCGGCGTGATCGCCCCTGGCAAGAACGAGCCGGTACGGGTCGAGACCATCGTCGTACCGGATCCGGGTCCCGGTGAGGCGGTGGTGCAGATCCAGGCCTGCGGGGTGTGCCACACCGACCTGCACTACAAGCAGGGCGGCATCAGCGACGACTTCCCGTTCCTGCTCGGTCACGAGGCGGCCGGGATCGTCGAGTCCGTCGGCGAGGGCGTCACGGACGTCGCCCCCGGCGACTTCGTCATCCTCAACTGGCGTGCGGTGTGCGGCCGGTGCCGCGCCTGTCTGCGGGGCCGCCCCTGGTACTGCTTCGACACGCACAACGCCCGGCAGAAGATGACCCTCGCCGCCACCGGCCAGGAACTCTCCCCGGCTCTCGGGATCGGCGCCTTCGCGGAGAAGACCCTCGTCGCGGCCGGGCAGTGCACCAAGGTCGATCCGTCCGCCGCCCCGGCGGTGGCGGGCCTGCTCGGCTGCGGCGTGATGGCGGGCATCGGCGCCGCCATCAACACCGGGAACGTCGGCCGGGGCGACTCGGTCGCGGTCATCGGCTGCGGCGGTGTCGGTGACGCGGCGATCGCCGGGTCGCGGTTGGCGGGCGCGGCGAAGATCATCGCGGTGGACATCGACGAGCGCAAGCTGCGGACCGCACGCGAGATGGGCGCGACCCACACGGTCAACTCCAAGGAGACCGACCCCGTCGAGGCGATCCGCGAGCTGACCGGCGGCTTCGGCGCCGATGTCGTCATCGACGCGGTCGGCCGCCCCGAGACGTACAAGCAGGCCTTCTACGCCCGCGACCTGGCCGGCACCGTCGTCCTGGTCGGCGTGCCCACCCCCGAGATGAAGCTGGAACTGCCGCTCCTCGACGTCTTCGGGCGCGGCGGTGCGCTGAAGTCGTCCTGGTACGGGGACTGCCTGCCCTCCCGCGACTTCCCGATGCTGATCGACCTGCACCTCCAGGGCCGACTGGACCTGGGGAAGTTCGTGACCGAGACCATCGCCCTGGACGAGGTCGAGAAGGCCTTCGAGCGGATGCACGAAGGCGACGTGCTGCGGTCCGTGGTGGTGCTGTGATGACCGCGCGCATCGACCACCTCGTCACCTCCGGCACGTTCTCCCTCGACGGCGGCACCTGGGAGGTCGACAACAACGTATGGATCGTCGGCGACGACCACGAGGCCATCGTCATCGACGCCGCCCATGACGCCGACGCGATCGCCGAGGCCGTCGGCGACCGGCGGCTGCGCGCCATCGTGTGCACCCACGCCCACAACGACCACATCGATGCCGCGCCCGCCCTCGCCGAGCGGACCGGCGCGGCGATCTGGCTCCACCAGGACGACCTGCCGCTGTGGCGGATGACCCACCCCGACCGCCTCCCCGACCACTGGCTCGTCGACGGGCAGGTCATCGAGGCGGCCGGTACCGATCTGACCGTCCTGCACACCCCGGGCCACGCGCCCGGAGCGGTCTGCCTCTACGACCCGGCCCTCGGCACGGTCTTCACCGGAGACACCCTCTTCCAGGGCGGACCGGGCGCCACCGGACGCTCGTACTCCCACTTCCCGACGATCGTCGAGTCGATCCGCGAGCGGCTGCTGAACCTGCCGCCCGAGACGGTGGTCCGCACCGGCCACGGCGACTCGACCACCATCGGCGCCGAGGCACCCCACCTCGACGAGTGGATCGCGCGCGGCCACTGAGCCGCCGCGCCGGCTGTCCGGCCTCCGCGACGAGGAGGCCGGACAGGCAGCGTCGCGTCCCCCTCACCCCATGCCGCTCAGCCACGGCCTGACCTGCTTGCGCGCCTCGTGCAGCCGGGACTTCAGCGTGCCCAGCGGCACGCCCACGCGCTCGGCCGCCTCCGCGTACTCCAACTGGCAGATGTCCCGGTAGACCAGGGGCGCCACCAGATGCGGATGCTCGCGCTCCAACCGCTCCAGCGCCTCCAGCAGATCGATCCGCGACCCGGCGATCACACTCGTCGTGCGCGGGTCCACCTGCCGTGCCGGGTCGATGGGCGCGGGCTGCTCGGCGGCGCGGCGCTTCAGCTCGCGGTACTTCTGCCGGGCGCAGTTGGCGACCACCGTGTACAGCCAGGTGCCGAAACGGCTGCGGCCCTGGAACGTGGTGATCTTCCGGGCCACCTGCAACAGCACGTCCTGCGCCGCCTCCTCGGCGTCCTCCCGGCAGGGCAGGAACCGCCCGCAGCGCCGCACGACCTCCGGCCGGATCTCCCGGAGCAGCGCCTCCAGAGCCGCCGGGTCGCCCGCCGCCGCGCGCCGCGCCAACTCCTCGGTGTCCGCGGCATTCCCCACTGGCCGTTCCCCTCGCTGTCGATCCGGGACAGGCATGATAGTGGCATGCACTCCCTGGAGCGGATCGACCGCTACCGCCTCGAACGACGCCTGGGCGGCGGCGCGTTCGGTGTGGTGTGGCTCGCGCATGACGACGCCCTTCAGGCGCCCGTCGCGGTGAAGGTGCTCGCCGAGAACTGGGCCGACCGGCTCGATGTACAAGAGCGCTTCCTGGCCGAGGCCCGGTTGCTGCGCAAGGCCGGTTCGAACCGCGTCGTCCAGGTCTACGACATCGGTGAACTCCCCGACGGCAGGCCCTACTTCGTCATGGAGTACGCGGACGGCGGCACCCTCGCCGACCGGCTCGACGACGGCCCGCTGCCCGTGGCCGAGGCGCTGCGCCTGACCGCCCTCGCCGCCCGTGCCGCGGGCGCCCTGCACGACGCGGGCATCGTCCACCGCGACATCAAGCCGTCCAACGTCCTGTTCCGCGCCGCGCCCGACGGATCCACCCGGCTGCTGCTCGCGGACCTGGGCCTGGCCAAGAGCCTCGCACAGGCGTCCGGACTGACCATGGCCGCGGGCTCCGCCGGGTACGCCCCGCCCGAGCAGACCGCGCCCGGTACGGGCATCGACGCGCGCGCCGACGTCTACAGCCTCGGCGCCCTCGGCTACCACCTCGTCACCGGCACGGTCCCCGCGCCGCCCGGCAAGGTGGTACGCCCCGACCGGCTGCGCCCCGACCTGCCACGCGAGGTCCAGCGGGCGCTGCTGCGGGCCATGGCCTGCGACCGCGAACGGCGCTGGCCCACCGCGGAGGCGTTCGCCGACGCACTCGACCGGCTCGCGGCGACACCCGTCGGCAGGCCGCGCCGACGTCGGGCGCCGCTGGTCCTCGCCCTGGCCGGGGCGGTCGTGGCCGCCGCCACCGGGGTCACCACCGCGCTGGTACTGCGTCAGCAGCCCGCGGGCGAGGTCACCGTCCGGGACTCGACCGGGCGGATCGAGGCCACCGTGCCCGCCGCCTGGGGCCGTCAACTGCGCGATGTCGGCTGGGATCCGAAGACCCTGGGCCTGCCGACGGCCCACGCGCCCGCCCTCGCCGTCGCCGACGACCTGACGCACTGGCAGAACCTCGGCTCCCGCGTGAACGGCGTGTTCATCGGCCTGGGCGGGCACGACGGTCTGACCGCCGCGGTCCGCGCGCTCCACCACACCGGCTGTCACTACCAGGGCAGCAGCGACTACCGCGGCACGGCCTGGCACGGACCCGTACGCACCTGGAACAACTGTGCGGAGGGTGAGGGCACGCTCGTGGAGGCCGCCCTCGATCCGGCCCACGGCACCGGCTCGCCGCAGGTGTACGTCCAGATACGCCAGAACGGCGGTGGTGCCGAGGCCCGCCGTGTGCTGGACTCCGTACGGGTCACCGGCTGACCCGGCCCCCGGTCCACACGAACGCGTCCGAACCTTTTCGCCTGACCACGCATCGGACATGGATGACGGGGCACACGGCGCCGTTCGCCGGCGCCGGGCGCGGGCGGTGAGACTCAAGGAGCTGAACATGGTGACCTTCTGGCGCGGTACGGCACACACGGCCCGCTTCCTCTCGACCCGACGCACGGCGGCGGCACTGGGCGCGGTCGCCGCCCTGGGCCTGCTCACCGCCTGCGGCAACGACGACAAGGGCACGAGCGCCGCCCCCGAGACGCTGCCCGGAACGGCCCAGCCCGCCTCGGGTGACACCGGGCCGACCGACGACAGCAGGGCACCGGTCGGCTCCGGCGCCCCGAGCGCACCCGCCACCCAGGGCGGCCCCGGCACCCCGTCCGCCACCACCCCCTCCGGCGACCGCGCCACCGGCACCCGCTGCCACACCTCCGAACTGCGCGCCGCCGTGGGCCCCAACAACCCCGGCGCCGGGCAGGAGAACTTCCCCCTCGTCCTGACCAACCGCTCGCAGCGCACGTGCACGATCAACGGCTACCCGGGCGCCGCCTTCGTGGACGCGGCGGGCAAGCAGGTGGGACCGGACCCCAAGCGCGCGTCCAACGGCCCCACGAAGATCACGCTGGCCCCGGGCGCGAGCGCCTGGGCCGGGCTGACGTTCTCCAACCCCGAGGTCAGCGGCGCCCGTACCGCCACACCGACGGCGATCCTCATCACCCCGCCGGACGAGAAGGCCTCCCTGAAGGTGGCGTGGAAGGGCGGCAAGGTGCCCGTGGCGGGCAACTCCTCCTCGGCGTTCCTCACCGTCTTCAACGCGGGCACCGGCGCCTGAACCGCTTCCCCGTACCCCTCGTTGCCGCACCCCGCTGCTTCGTCCGCATCAGCGGGGTGCCCGCGGCCCTCTGCCCTCGCGATCGCCCGAGCACTAGCGTCGACGCCATGGATCACATGAGGCGTTTCGAGGGATACGGAGTCCTGATCACGGGCGCGGCGCGCGGCATCGGCGCCGCCACCGCCCGGCGGTTCGCGCGGGAGGGCGCCCAGGTGCTCGTCACCGACATCGACGTGACGCACGCCCGCACGACCGCGGACGCGCTGCGGGAAGAAGGCGCGCGAGCCGAGGCGTTCGCGTGCGATGTCGCGGACCGGGCCTCCGTCGAGGCGGCCGTCGCCCACGCGGTGGACGCCTTCGGCACGCTGGACGTGCTCGTCAACAACGCGTACGGCTGCACGCCCGACGTCCCGCTCTTCGAGGACGAACCGGACGAGGTGTGGGCGCGCGACATCGACCTCACGCTGACCGGCGCGTACCGCTCCAGCCGCGCGGCACTGCCGCATCTGGTCGCCTCCGGGCGCGGCGCCATCGTCAACATCGGTTCCGTGAACGGCATCCAGAGCTTCGGCAACCACGCCTACAGCGCCGCGAAGGCGGGCCTGGAGTCCCTCACCCGTACCCTCGCCGGGCACGCGGCACCCCGCGGGGTCCGGGTCAACCTGGTGGCGCCCGGCACGATCCGTACCCCCGCGTGGGAGGGCCGCGACGCGGATCTCGCCGCGGTGAGCGGGCTGTACGCGCTGGGCCGGGTCGGCGAGCCCGAGGACATCGCGGGGGCGGTCGCCTTCCTGGCCTCCCCGGACGCCGCGTGGATCACGGGCACGACACTCCGCGTCGACGGCGGCCTGCTCGCCGTCAACACCGGATTCCGGGACTGCATGGACGCCCCCCGGACGCCGGAGAACCGTTCACGCACCGGCGGCTGACGGCCCGTACGCGCGCGGCGGACGATACCCGACCGGCGCGTGTCGGAGGTGGCCTCGCCCGAGGCGCCGTCCCTAGCGTGGAAGGGCGGCCACCGCCCAGGCCCTTGTCCGGCCCTCCCCGTCCACCGCGACGCGCGGGCACCAGGCCGCCGCCCGGACGCCGGAACCCGAGACGAGAGGTGGCCGTGTCGATCGTTACCCCCGAGTCAGGCGGGACGGAGCCGGACATCAGCGTGGTCGTCATCGTCTACAACGACGACCGGCGCCTCCCGGTGGCCGTCCGCTCCGTCCTCGACCAGTCGTTGCGCACCGTGGAAGTGATCGTCGTCGACGACTGTTCGACCGACGGCTCCTACGACACCGCGCGGGCGCTGGCCGCCGCCCACCCCCGACGCGTCCGCGCGCTCCGGCTGTCCGAGAACAGCGGCGGCTGCGGAGAACCCCGTAACCACGGCATGGCCGCGGCGCGCGGACGCTACGTCATGTTCCTGGACAGCGACGACACCCTGGACCGCCACGCCTGCCGCAACCTCCTGGAAGCGGCCGAGCGCACCGGCGCCGACCTGGTCTCCGGGCGGTGCGTCCGGGTCCACACCGACAGCCGGCACGCCAAGCGGATCCCCTGGTACCCCTGGCTGTACGGGACCACGACCACCGTCGAGTCCATCGCCGATCTGCCGGACCTCTTCGTCTTCGACACCCTGTCCACCAACAAGTGCTACCGGCGTGCCTTCCTCGTGGACCACGGCCTCACCTTCCCGCGCGGCATCCACTACGAGGACCTGCTGTTCTCCGCCGAGGCGTATCTCGCGGCGGCGCGCATCACCCTGATCCCGCACACCGTCTACTTCTGGAACGTGGCCGAGAAGACCACGGCCAAGTCCATCAGCAACCGGCGCCATGAGATCAACAACTTCACCGACCGGCTGGAGATCCACCGCCGTATCGACGCCGTGCTGGACCGGCGCGGCCTTGCGGAACTCAAGCTGCGCAAGGACATCAAGTTCCTCAAGCACGATCTCGTCCTCTACCTGCGCGACCTGCCCTTCCTCGACAACGACTACCGCCACCGCTTCGCCCGACTGGCCCGCGGCTACGTCCAGGACTTCCCGCAGGAGGCGTACGACAGCCTCGACGCGGTGCACGCCATCTGCGCCTACCTGTTGATGCGCGAGGACTGGGACCATCTGATGCCCGCCATCGACACGCTGATCAACCGTAAGAAGATCTCCGCGCCGCTCGCCGAGCGGGACGGCCGGATCTACTGGTGCGACCGGCATCTGGACGACCCCGCGGCCCGTGAGGTCATGGACGTCACCGGACTCGGCTACCACGGCAAGCCGCTGGAGAAGATGTTCCTGCGCAATCTGCTCACCCGCTACGCCGTGCGGGGCGGCACCGTGCTCCTGGCGGGCGCCGTGGTCAACCCGCTGCGCACCGTCCCCGCGGACGCCGACCTCACCGCCGAGCTGGAGCTGCGGGCCCGCCGTCGCAGCCTGCGCGGCTACCGGTTCCCGGTGCGGACGGTACGTCACGAGGGCGACGCCCTCACCTGGCAGGCGGCCGTCCCCCTGGCCCGCGTGTTCCGCCCGGTGGGCGTCCTGGACGAGGTGTGGGACATCCGGCTGCATCTGACCGCGGACGGGCAGCGGACCACCAGCCGGATCACGGCCGGCAGCGTCGACTTGGAGAACGCGCCCGCCCTGCCGGTGCGCCCCTGGCTGACCCGGCTCGTGGCCGACCGGCTCGCACCCCAGGTCTCCGCCAAGGGACATCTCGCCTTCCGGCTCACCCAGCACAGCACCGCGGCACAGCGCGGACGCGCCCTCGTGGACCGCAATCTGCACGGGCCCGCCGCCAGGGCCGCCAAGCGCACCTACCGCGGACTGCGGGCCGTGCGCCGGGACCTGACCTCCGGGACCCGCAAGGTGCAGGTCTACCACCGCGTGCTGCTCCTGCTCCCGGTCCGCAAGGGCACCGTCGTCTTCGAGAGCCATCTCGGCAAGCAGTACAGCGACAGCCCCCGCGCCCTCTACGAGGAACTCAGACGCCGTCAGATGCCCGTCACCGCCATCTGGTCCTACGCGGGCGCGAGACCCACGGGCTTCCCGGCGGACGCCGAACTCGTCCGCCGCTGGTCCTGGCGGTACCTCAGGGCGCTGGCCCAGGCCGAGTTCTGGATCGACAACCAGGGCTTCCCGCTCAAGCTGGCCAAACGTCCGGAGACCACCTACCTCCAGACCTGGCACGGCTCGGCACTGAAGAAGATGGGCTTCGACCAGCCCGCTCACCGGGTCATGTCCGAACAGGCCCAACGCGCGTACCAGCAGGCGCTGGACCGCTTCGACCACTTCCTGGTCCGTGGCGAACACGACGTCCGCACCCTCGCCCGCGCCTACCGCATCCCCGAGCACAAGCTCCTGCGCCTCGGCTACCCCCGCAACGACGCCCTGGTACGGGCCGCCCAGGACCCTCGCACCCCCGCCCCGTACCCGCGCCGCCTCGCCGAACGCCTCGGCATCCGCCCGGGCCGCCGCGTCCTGCTGTACGCGCCCACCTTCCGCTCCCGCCCCGACGGCCGCCCCCGCGACTTCGCGTTCCCCTTCGACATCGAAGCCTTCGCCGAGCGCTTCGCGGACCGCTACACCCTCCTCGTCCGCTCCCACTACCTGAACCGGATCACCCTGCCCCCGTCGGTCACCGGCCGCGTGATCGACGTGACCGGCGAACCGGACATCACCCCGCTCCTGCTGCTCTCCGACGCCCTGATCACCGACTACTCCTCGGTGATGTTCGACTATGCGCTGCTGCGCCGGCCGATGGTGTTCTACGCCCACGACTGGGAGGAGTACTCCCGGGACACCCGCGGCACCTACTTCGACCTCCCGGCCGAGGCGCCGGGTCCCGTCGCGCACACCGAGGACGAACTCTTCGCCGCGCTCGACGACTTGACCCGTCTGAGCACCCGCTACGAGGCACGGCTCAAGGAGTTCGTGGACCGCTACGGCGAGTACGACCGCGGGGACGCGGCGGCTCGCATCGTGGACCGGTTCTTCGCCCCCACGAGGCAGGCCCCATGACACAGCGTGAGATCTTCTTCGTCGCCAACGAGGTCAACGAGCTGGGCGGGGTGGGTCGTTGGCAGCATCAGATGGCCCGGCTGCTGTCCGAGCGCGGCCACCGGGTCCGGATCATCGGCGTCTCCCCGCCCCAGGTACCGATGGACCTCGGCGCACACCCCCCGTACGAGACGCTGACCCTCTACGACCGGCGGCCCCCCGGCCGTCGCAAGCCACGCATCGGGCTCGGCCGGTTCGATCCGGCCGTCCGGCGGCAGGAAGCGAGCCGACGCGCCGTCGCCGAGCGCCTGTCCCGCTCCTTCCGCGCCGCACGGCCCGGAGCCGTGATCATCGTGACCCAGGTGTGGGCCATGGAGTGGGTGGCGCTCGCCGACACTGCGGGGCACCTGGTCATCGGCATGAGCCACGAGTCGTTCGGAGCGACCCGCCACTCCTCGCGCTTCGCCCGCGTGCGCAGGTACTACCAGGACGTCGACCGCCTGCTCGTCCTCACCCAGGAAGACGCCGACCGCTGGGCCGTCGAGGGACTCACCAACGTCTCCTTCCTGCCCAACCCGCTGCCCCTGACGCCCGACGCCCCCTCACCGCGCACGGAGAAGGCGGTGGTCAGCATCGGACGGCTCGACCACGCCAAGGGCGTCGATCTGCTGCTGGACACCTGGGCCGAGGCCGCGCCGCGGCAACCGGGCTGGCTCCTGCGCGTCTACGGCGCCGGGGAGTACGAGGCCGCGCTGCGGCGGCAGTGCACGGACCTCGGCCTGGACGGCTCGGTGGAGTGGGCGGGCCGGACCGACGACGTGGTCGGCGCGCTCCGGCGGTCGTCCGTGTTCGTCCAGTCCTCGCGCGGCGAGGGCTTCCCGCTCGTCCTCCTGGAGGCGATGGCCTGCGGCGTGCCCTGTGTCGCCTTCGACTGCTCGCCCGGGGTACGGGAGATCGTCAGGAACGGCGCGGACGGACTGCTCGCCCGGCCCGGCGACATCTCCGAACTCGCCGTTCACCTCGGCCGGTTGATGGCCGACGAGAACCTGCGCGACACGATGGGGGAGCGGGCCCGGCAGAACGTCCGGCGCTTCGCCCCCGAGGCGATCACCCGCCGCTGGGAGGAACTCTTCGCCTTCCTGGAGCGCTGACCCGGGGCCTCCCGCGAGGGGCCGCCGGGCCGTCGCCAGGCGAACTCGGCGCGCGGCCCCGACCATCTCTTCGTAGGGTGGAAGAGAGGTCGGCCATGCGCGTGCTGGTGATCGAGGACGAACGCGGGCTCGCCACGGCGATCGCCCGAGGGCTCGCCGAGGAGGGCTTCGTCGTCGATGTCGCCCACGACGGCGTCGACGGACTGTGGCACGCCGCGCACGAGCCGCACGACGCGATCGTGCTGGACCTCATGCTGCCGCGGATGTCCGGCTACGAACTCCTCAAGCGACTGCGGGCCGCCGCCGTCTGGACCCCCGTCCTCATCCTCACCGCCAAGGACGGCGAGTACGACGAGGCGGACGCCCTCGACCTCGGCGCCGACGACTACCTGAGCAAGCCGTTCTCCTACGTGGTCCTGGTCGCCCATCTGCGGGCGCTGCTGCGCCGCGGAGCCCCCGCCCGGCCCGCCGTGCTCACCGCGGGCGACCTCGACCTGGACCCGGCGCGCCGCCGCTGTCATCGCGCGGGCCAGGAGATCACCCTGACCGCACGGGAGTTCACCCTCCTGGAGTTCCTCCTGCGCCACCCCGACGAGGTCGTCAGCAAGACCGCCATCCTCGAACACGTCTGGGAGGAGAACTTCGACGGCGACACCAACATCGTCGAGGTCTACATCGGCTATCTGCGGCGCAAGATCGACGCCCCGTTCGGCCGACAGACGATCGAGACCCTCCGCGGCGCCGGGTACCGGCTGCGCGGCACCGGGAGGTGAGCCGGTGCGCCTTCCCGTCCCGGCGTGGTGGGCCCGGCGCTCCCTGCGCCTGCGGCTGACCGCGGCGGCGGCCCTGATGATCGCGGCGGCCCTGGTCGGCGCCTCGCTGCTGCTGATCGTCTGGCTGCGCGCCAGCCTCATCGGCGGACTCGACCAGCGGGCGCTCGAACAGGCCCAGGTGATCGCCGCGAACATCGACAGCGGGAACCTGCCCCGCACCCTGCCGCCCTCCGGCAAGGGCGAGACCGCCGTCCAGGTCGTCGACGCGCGGCGTGTCGTCCGCTCCAGCTCGGCCAACCTCAAGGGCAGACCGCCGCTGTTCACCTTCTCCCCGGCGCCCTCCTCCGGCGTCTCCCAGGTCCACAGCGTGCACGACCTGCCGCTGACCCGGGACGGCACCTGGCGCGCCGTGGCGGTCACCGCCGGGCCCGACAAGGACCCGCTGACCGTGTACGTCGCCGTGCCCACCGAGTCCGTGTCCCACAACCTCGCCGACCTCGCCGCGGGCCTGGCCATCGTCGTACCGCTGGCCGGTGCCGCGCTCATCGGTGTGGTGTGGCTGCTGACCGGGCGGGCCCTGCGGCCCGTGGACGCCCTGCGCTCCCAGGCCGCCGAGATCACCGTCTCCGACCTCGGCCGCCGCCTGGACGAACCGCCCGCCGACGACGCACTGGGCCGACTGGCACGCACCCTGAACGATCTGCTCGCCCGCCTCGACGCCTCGACGCAACGCCAGCGGGAGTTCGTCGCCGACGCCGCCCATGAGCTGCGCAGCCCTTTGAGCAGCCTGCACACGCAGTTGGAAGTGGCCGTACGGCACCCGGACTCCGCGGACTGGCGCACGCGGGGCCCGGCGCTGGTCGAGGAAAGCGAGCGGCTGTCCCGGCTCGTCGACGACCTCGTACGGCTCGCCCGCCTCGACGCCCGGCCCCGGCTGCGCAAACGCCCCGTGGACCTGGACGAGATCGTCTTCCACGAGGTGCTCCGCGCCCGGCTGAGCACCTCCGTCCTCGTCGACCAGCGCGGCGTCAGCGCCGCCCGCGTGTACGGCGACGGGGAGGCCCTGGCCCGGGTCGTGCGCAATCTGCTGGACAACGCCCTGCGGTACGCCGTCGACCGGATCGAGGTGAGCCTCCGCGTGTGCGACGGCATCGCGACCCTCGTCGTCGCCGACGACGGCCCCGGCATCCCGGCGGCCGACCGCCGCCGCGTCTTCGACCGCTTCACCCGGCTGGACGGCGCCCGCGCCCGGGACACCGGCGGAAGCGGCCTGGGGCTGGCGATCGCCCATGAGGTGATCGCCGCCCACCACGGCCGCATCCATGTCGAGGACAACGACCCGGGTGCCCGCATCGTGGTCCGTGTCCCGGCGACGGACCAGTAGGAGCCGGTAGAAGAGGAGCGATATCAGGCCACCAGGCCAATATCAGGCGTCACACCCGGCCGTCCACAGTGGATTGTCACTGTTTCGTAGCAATCGGTTCCGTTCCCCCTCCCCATGGACCTCGGGGGCGGTCTAATCGGCAGGATCCGCGCCGTGTACGGTAGCCGCCGTACAAAAGATGAAAGGCCTACCCATGGGGGACATACGCAGACGTGGCGTCGTCGCGCTCGGGATCATCGCCCTGACCGCCCCGCTCACCGTCGCGCTCGGTACCACGCCCGCGCAAGCCGCGAGCAGTTGCACCACGAAGACCGGCCCGTACCAGAAGCAGGTGGAGAAGTTCCTCGGCCGACCGGTCGACGGCAAGCAGTCCTCGACCGACTGCAAGGCGATCCAGGCCTTCCAGAACAAGCACCGCATCACCCCGAACATCGGGTACGCCGGTCCCGTCACCTGGGGCGTGATGGACCTGATGAACCGGCAGAAGGCCGTGGGGAAGAACCCCAACAAGGCCGGGAAGTGCCCGACCAACAAGGGCCGTATCGCCTGTGTCGACCTCACGCTCCAGCTCAGTTGGATCCAGGACGGCAAGAAGCTCGTCTACGGCCCCGTCCCGGTCCGCACCGGACGCAAGGGCTACGCGACCCGCACGGGTCTGAAGAAGATCTACTGGCGCCACCGTGACCATGTGTCGAGCCTCTACGACACTCCCATGCCCTACAGCCAGTTCTTCGACGGCGGCCAGGCCTTCCACTCGGTCGGCGTCAGTGTGTGGAACCCGCCGGGGTCGCACGGCTGCGTCAACATGACCACGACGGACGCCAAGAAGTACTGGTCGCTGCTGAAGAACGGCGACGACGTGTTCGTGTACGGCCGCAAGTCCGGTACCTGAGACGGCCATGGTCCGGCCGTCACCGTCACCGTCAACGGCCGGACCACAGGCGCTAGTGCCCCGGCAGGCAACGTTCGCCCCGTCGCGACGCCCGGCACGCACTCTCGCCGCACCGGACGGAAGCCCACGTACGTCCAGTACGAGGGCTTCCGTCCGGCACGCCGAGAGCACGCACCGAACGCCGCTCCTAACGGGCAAACGTTGCCTGCCGGGGCACTAGTTACGCGGGCGCGTCCCCGAAGTCCGGGATCTCCAGCCGTACTCCGCCCTTCAGGGCCGACTCGTGCGCGATGACCCCCGGCAGGGTGTAGCGGGCCGCGACCCAGGCGTTCACGGACGGCAGGGTGCGGGTGGTCACCGCGGTCACGAAGTCGTCCACCAGGAAGTGATGGCTTCCCTCATGCCCGTTGGGCAGGGTGTCGAACTCCCGCGGCAGCCGCGCCCGGTCGTGCACCGGAGCCGAACCCGAGGTGAACGCGGCCCGCAACGTCGGCGCGACATGGGCCAGTGACGGATCGTCAGGAGTCAATGAGGCCTTGGGTTCCAGCAGTTCGGAGATGTCCCGCACCCCGGACTTGTCCTGCCACAGCGCCACCGTGGCGAGTTGCTCCATGCTCGCCTCCGTGCCGAAGAACCGGAAGCGCGACTCCCGGACGGGCGAGGGGTAGCCGACCCGCCGGAACTCGTTGGTACGGAACGAACCGCCGCCCGCCACCTCGAACAGCGCGGTGGCGTTGGAGAAGTCGTTGTCGAACCGGCTGATCTCCTTGTCGAACACACCGTCCCCGCGCTCGTCGCGCACCCCGATCGCGGACACGCTCACCGCGTGCGTCCGCCAGGCGCCGAGCACCCCGCCGACCGCGTGGGTCGGGTAGAGCAGCGGGGGATAGCTGGCGGTGGCCTTCCAGTTCTCGCCGCCGCTGTACTGGTACGCCTCGTAGAACCCGAGGTCCATGTCGTGGACGTAGTCGCCCTCGGCGTAGAAGAGCCGGCCGAACGCGCCCCGGTCGGCCTGCCTGCGGGCGTGCACCGTCGCCGGGTGGTACTGGCTGGTCTCGCCCATCATGTACGTCAGCCCGGTCGCCTTGACCCGATCGACGATCGCCGCGATCTCCTCCGTACTGATCGCCATGGGAACGGCGGAGTACACGTGCTTGCCCGCGTTGAGCCCCTGGACGACGAGGGGGCCGTGCGTCCAGCGCTGGGTGAAGATGGCGACCGCGTCGATCGCCTTCGACTCCAGCATGGCCTCGTACGAGGGGAACGTACCGCTGAGGCCCACGGTGGCGGCGAGGCGTTCGGCGCGTTCGGGGAGCAGATCGGTGATGTGGACGTTGCCGACGCCGGGGTGGGCCAGGAACAACTGGGCGAACTGGCCGGAGAACTGACCGGCGCCGACGATGCCGAGCGAGAACGTCATGAGGCGCGTGCCCTTCGCTGGGGAGAGCCGGATCGGTCCGGCAGGTGGGGAGTTGGGGCCGCGCGCGTCGGCGCCGCCGTCATTGCCTTCGGGCTTCCGTCGTCACCTTTGGGGTTGGGGATCCTGGCGTCAAGACTCCTGCGGTTCCGCGTCGAAAGGTGGTGTCCCCCTCACCTTTCGACGGTGAACGCGGTAGCGTGGACGTGTAGTTGAGGCGTGAACGGTTTCGTCGGGCCGAAGTGATCAGCTTCACGGTCCGGAATGCCAGGAGTCGCCTGATTGCTCACGATGTCTTCACACTGGACCCCGTATGCTTCACACCATGTCCACCACTCCTGAACCCACAGCGGCGCGCTCTGCCGACGAGGTCAACGAGGAGATCCGGGCCTTGTGGTTCCGGAGCGGCGGATCGCTGAACGCGGATCAGCGGCTGGAGTACCAGCGGCTCGTCATGGAGTGGGCCGCCGCGTCCCCGAAGGACACGGAAGCGGCGTGAGCGCCCGCTCGGCCCCCGCGCCGAGCAGCGCGAGCGCGACGAGAAGACCGCTCGTCCAGAGCGGCCCCAAGGGCCCCGCCCTCGTGCCGAGCGTGGTCGCGGCGAGGAGCGGTCCCATGGTGGCACCGACGTTGAGCGCGGCGGTCGCGTACGAACCGGCCATGGTGGGGGCGCCCGCCGCCTCGTACAGCACCCGTGTGATCAGTGTGCTGCCGAGCGCGAACGACAGCGCGCCCTGCGTGAACACGAGGACGAGCAGCGCGACCGGCCGGTCCGCCAGGACGGCCAGCGCGGGCCAGCCGATGAGCAGAAGCGGACCTCCGGCCGCCACGACCAGGCCGGGGCGCTGATCGGAGAGCCGCCCGGCGACGGTGACACCGACGAAGGAGCCGGTGCCGAACAGCACCAGCGCGACGGGGACCCACAGCTTCCCCAGCCCCGCGGTGTCGGTCACGACCAGGGCGAGGAAGGTGAAGCTCGCGAAGGTCGCCGCGTTCACCAGCGCGCCGACCAGCATGACCAGGACCAGCCGCGGACTCCTGAGCCGCGCCAACTCCCCCCGCAGGGGCGGCCCGTCGACCGGGCCGACCGGCAGCGGACGTGCGGGAACTCCCCTGAGGACACCGAGCGCCGCGGGCAGACAGAGAGCGGCGACGGCCCAGAACGTGGCCCGCCAGCCGAGCATCGTGCCGAGGACCGCGCCCGCGGGGACCCCGGCGATCGTGGCCACCGTCGTGCCCGACAACAGCACGGCGAGCGCGCGTCCCTTCCGGTCGGGCGGGACCATCGTGGCCGCGGTCGTCAGGGCCACGGCGAGGAACCCCGCGTTCGCGAGCGCGGCGACCACCCGGGTCGCGAGCAGGACGGAGAAGCTCGTGGTCGTGGCCCCCACGGCATGGGCCGTCGCGAACACGAGGACGAAGCCGAGCAGGGCGGTCCGGCGCGGCCAGGCGCGGGCGAGCCCGGCCATGAGCGGGGCGCCGACGACCATGCCGACCGCGAACGCCGAGGTGAGCAGGCCCGCCGTCCCGACGGTCACGCCGAGACCCGAGGCGATGTCCGGCACGAGACCGGCGAGCATGAATTCGGAGGTGCCCATGGCGAAGACCGCCAGGGCGAGCAGATACAAGGGGAGGGGCATCGAGTGACTCCGAGGCGAGGAGAGATACGAGGGACTCGTCTCGTCACCGCGGTCAGCACCCAGGTGCGCACACGTCCGGGCCGCACGACAGGCGGGGGACGGCAAGGCTACGGACTCAGGGGTTCAGGGGGCTGACGGCGTGACCGAAAGCCCCCACCCTGTCCGACTCAGGGCTCGACATGACGCGCAGCGTACCCGGCCGAGGCCCGCCGAAGCACCTCGGTTTCGCACGGCACGAACACCCGTGTCCCGTCGGCGAGTTCCCGCCCGCGTCAGGCCTTCGGGCGACGGCCGCTGCGGCGCGGCGGCGGCTCCGCGCCACCCAGCAGGGCGCGGCGGCGCTCCTCGCCGTGCTCCTCGACCTGGAGGACGACACCGCGCAGCCCCTCGGCCAGCCGACGGCACTCGGCGTCGCTCAACTGCCCGGTGACGAAGACCTCTTCCTCGTTGAACGCCGGGAAGACCCGCTGCATCAGTTCCTCCCCCTCGGCGGTGAGGCTGAGCAGGACCAGCCTGCCGTCGGAGGGATGACCGGTGCGCCGCACCAGCCCGCGGGACTCCAGCGTGCGTGCCACGCCCGTGAGCGTTCCCTTGGAGATCCCCGCCTCCTCGGCCACATGCCGGGTCTCCGATTCACCCCACACCCAGACCACCCACAGGACGACGAACGCCGTCCAGGTCAGATCCGACCCCCGCAGCACGGAGTTCTCCAGATGCTGACGCACCGCCGACGCGGCCCGGTAGATGTTGGCCACCGCCGCCATCTGGTCCCGGCGGAGCGGGAAGCCGCCGAGCTTCGCCGCGGCGAGCTTCTCGGCCTCGGTGATGGATCGCTGGCCGGGCACGGGGGCTCCTCGGGTCTGTTCGCGGCGTGAATCGGGGCGGCCCGTCCGGCCGCTCGGTCGTTCGGTCGTGTCGGTCATGGTGATCGTTCGGCTTCAAAGTGTACGGAGGTCACGGCGCTGTTCGGGCGCTCCCCCCATCCTCCGCAGCATCCCGCGCCCGCCGGTCCGCAGGAACCGTACGAGCAAGGCGGCGGCCAGCAGCAGGAACGCGATGTTGAGCCAGGTCGTGTAGTCCCACCGGACGCCCTCCTCGGGAAGCCTGGCCCGCGCCTGGTCGGGGACCAGCCCCAGCGCGCCGAACACGAACTCGACCACATACCCGGCGACCACCATCGCCGCGAAGAACGTACCGAGCAGGAACGCGGCCATGCGCGCCCCGTAGTACTTCCGGTAGATGGACAGGATCGGCAGGATGAGCAGGTCCGCGTAGAGGAAGGCGATCACACCGCCGAAGCTGATACCGCCCTTCCACAGCACCACCGCCAGCGGCACGTTGCCGATCGAGCACACGAAGGTCGCCAGCGCCACCAGCGGTCCGACGAACGGCCCGATCACCTTGGCCGCCAGCGGATGGTCGGCCAGGAAGAACGTACGCCAGAACGCGTCCGGCACCCACGCGGCGATGGCGCCCGCGATGAGCAGACCGCCGACCAGATCGCGCAGGATCGCCGCCCACTCCATCACGAAGATGTGCGAGACGGACGTGAGGCCCGCGCGGGAGGACAGGCGGCGGACGAAGCCGCCCTCGCCGCCCACCGACATGTCCATCGCCGCATGCCCCTCCATGGACCCGGCCAGCCCGCGGGCGGCCTGTTCACGGGCCCGGCGCAGCAGCCGCTCACGCAGCAGGAGGCGGAAGAGCACGGCGAGGACCGCGATCATCACCGGCCCGCCGACGAACTCCGCGACGGTGAACTGCCAGCCCATCAACAGGGCCAGGATCACGCCGAGTTCGATGACGAGATTGGTCGAGGCGATCTCGAACGCCATCGCCGCGGTGAAGTCCGCGCCCTTGCGGAACAGGGACCGCGCCAGGGCGACCGCCGCGTACGAGCACGAGGACGAGGCGGCACCGAGCCCGGCGGCCAGGGCGAGCGTACGCGGCCGGTCGTCCCCCAGCAGCCGGACGACCGTCGAGCGGCGCACCACCGCCTGCACCACGGCGGAGAGGGTGAACCCGAGGATCAGCGCCCAGGTGATCTCCCAGGTCATCGACCCGGTGATGGACAGTGCGTGGCCGATCGCGTCCCACATGCGCAGCTCTTCTCCCCGGCGGCACGAAACGGGATCACTATGCCCGCAGGGGAAGACCGATCACCACGTCCGCCCGGTCCCGTGTCGTGGCGACCAGATCCGCGTTGCGCTGGTCAGGGCCCCGTACCCACGCCACCGCGGCGGCGTGGTCCTTGCCGAACTCCTCGTGGCGGGCGACGAGTCGGCGCACCCGCTCCGCCTCGTCGACCTCGCAGAACCACACCTCGTCCAACTGCGGCCGGACCCGCGCCCAGGCACCCGTCTCCAGCAGCAGGTAGTTGCCCTCCGTCACCACCAGCCGGGCCGTCGGAGGCACCGGGAGCGCCCCCGCGAGCGGCTGTTCGAGGACCCGTTCGAAGCCCGGTGCGTACACGGTCTCGCCGTCCTCCTCCGTCCGCAGCCGCCGCAGCAGCGCCGCGTACCCGGCCGCGTCGAAGGTGTCGGGCGCGCCCTTGCGACGGCGGCGGCCCAGCCGGTCGAGTTCGGCATCGGCCAGATGGAAGCCGTCCATCGGCACATGGGCCACCCACGGCGGCCCGTCGCCGTTCAGCTCGCGCACCACCCGCTCGGCGAGCGTCGTCTTGCCCGCACCCGGAGACCCGGCGATGCCGAGGAGCGCACGGCGGCCGGGGCGCGCCAGGCCCGCGGCCCGCTTCAGCAGTGCGTCGAAGGTCTTGGGAGAAGGTGGCTCCATGACACCCATGACAGCAGAACTCGGACTTCCGGACGGCATCCGGGCCTGCCTCTTCGACCTCGACGGGGTCATCACCAAGACCGCCGCCGTCCACGCCGCCGCGTGGAAGCGGACGTTCGACGCCTTCCTGCGCGAACGGGACGGGGACGCCTACCGCCCCTTCGAGGACGCCGACTACGAGCGGTACGTCGACGGGCGCCCTCGCGCCGACGGCGTCCGTACCTTCCTCGCCTCCCGCGACATCCGGCTGCCCGAGGGCGACCCCGACGACCCGCCTGACCGGCAGACCGTCCGAGGCCTCGGCAACCGCAAGAACGCCCTGCTCCTCGAACTGATCCACACCCACGGCGTCGAGGCGTACGACGGCACGATCCGCTACATCGAGTCGGTACGCGCCGCCGGGCTGCGCACGGCCGTGGTCTCCTCCAGCGCCAACTGCCGTGATGTGCTGCGCTCCGTCCACGCCGAGCGGCTCTTCGACGTGACGATCGACGGAGTCGTCGCGGCACGGCGGAAACTCCCCGGCAAGCCGCGCCCGGACACCTTCCTCGCCGCCGCCCGTGACCTCGGCGTCGAGGCGCGGGCCGCCGCCGTCTTCGAGGACGCGCTCGCCGGGATGGAGGCCGGGCGCGCGGGCCGCTTCGGGTACGTCGTCGGCGTGGACCGCGTCGGCCAGGCGGACGCCCTGCGCGCCCACGGCGCCGACATCGTCGTACAAGATCTCGCGGAACTGGGGGAGCACCCGTGACCCGCGAGGGCCCCGACGGGCGGGCGCGCCGCATCGGCCGTACCGTCGTGCCATGGGGGGCCTCGGCGTGGGCACGCGCGCCGGGCATCGAACGAGAGGAGCGGCCGTGAACGCGCCCCTTCCCCACGCACCTCAGGTCGAGGTGGTGATCAGCGGCTGCTCGGCGACCGACGCCGGAAGCCTGTTCGCCGAACTGTGCCGCCGGTTCGGCTCCGACCGCGCCGCCGAGGAGGCGCCGCACGAGGCCACGGGCGGTCGGCCCACGATGTGGACCGGCACCTTCGACACCTCCGCCACGCTCGGCGGACCCGGGCGGACGACGGGACAGGCCCCGCGCCTTTCGGGTCCCGTGACCGCCGAACTCCAGGGCGAGCCCCGCGCGGTGGAGTGTCTGCGCCGCGCCCTGGACGAGACGTACGTCGTCCAGCAACTGGGCCTGGTCGCGGGCGATCAGGAGGTCGACGTCGAGTTGCGACTGGAGAGCCGCACACCCGCCTGAGACACACCGACGGGCGCCGCTCTCCGGGGGCGTCCGCGCGCCGACGTGCGCGGATGACAGACTGGCCCGATGGAAGAGCGAGAATTCCGCAGGTCGGGGCAGCACGCGTCGGTGATCGGCCTCGGCACCTGGCAGTTGGGCGCGGACTGGGGCGACGTCGACGACAAGGACGCCCATGAGGTACTGGAGGCGGCGGCCGAGTCGGGAGTGACCTTCTTCGACACCGCCGATGTGTACGGCGACGGGCGCAGCGAGCAGACCATCGCCTCCTTCCTGCTCGGCAGGCCGGATCTGCATGTCCTGGTGGCGACCAAGATGGGCCGCCGCGTCGACCAGGTCCCGGAGAACTACGTCCTGGACAACTTCCGTGTCTGGAACGACCGTTCCCGGCGCAACCTCGGCGTCGACCGGATCGACCTGGTGCAGTTGCACTGCCCGCCGACGCCCGTCTACTCCACGGACGAGGTGTACGACGCCCTGGACACGCTGGTCGAGGAGGAGCGCATCGCCGCGTACGGCGTGAGCGTCGAGACCTGCGACGAGGCGCTGGCGGCGATCGCCCGCCCGAACGTGGCGAGCGTGCAGATCATCCTCAACCCGTTCCGGATGAAGCCGCTGCGGCAGGTCCTCCCGGCCGCGCGGGAGGCGGGCGTGGGCATCATCGCCCGGGTGCCGCTGGCCTCCGGTCTGCTGACCGGCAAGTACACCAAGGACACCGTCTTCGCCGCGAACGACCACCGCTCGTTCAACCGCCACGGCGAGGCCTTCGACCAGGGCGAGACGTTCTCCGGCGTCGACTTCGCGACGGGCGTGGAGGCGGCGGCCGAGTTCTCCGCGCTCGCCCCGGAGGGCTTCACCCCGGCGCAGACGGCGCTCGCCTGGATCGTCCAGCAGCCCGGCGTGACCGCGGTGATCCCGGGCGCCCGCTCGGCGGACCAGGCCCGCGCCAACGCGCAGGTCGCGCGGCTGCCCCGGCTCTCGCAGGACACGCTCGACGCGATCCAGAACCTCTACGACCGGCGGATCAAGGACCAGGTCGAGAGCCGCTGGTAGGCATCCGGACCTCCGGGCCCCGGATCTCCAGGCGTCCGGATGTCCGTCCCTGACCGGTCGGTGGGATCTTCCCCCGGCCGGTCAGGCCATCAGCACCGGTCAGGCCGTCAGGACCCGGCGTGCCGTACGGGACGTGCGGGACGTACCGCGGCCGGCGGCTCTTATCCGGTACGTGGTCTTGGCCTGGTCGATCACGGGATCGCCGAGCACTATCCGACCCGCCGCGCACAGCGCGTCGCACTCCTCGGTGGGCAGCGCCATGGGCAGCCCGTCGGACCGCCAATAGCCGTACCGGCGCCGCCCGTTGGCTCGTACGGTGAGGAACACCGGGGCACGCTGGTCCGTGATCAGGCGCAGCACTTCGGCAGCATCGGGACTCAGCCGAGGGCGCGTCATGATCGGTCGGCCTTTCCGGGACACGGGCGGGGCGGTTGTCCGCCCCGAGGGACTAGTTGATCTTTACCCCGCATTGTCGCCGAGTGCACTGACACCGCGCACCCCACCTGCCGAAGCAGATGTGGCGCGTTCGTGGCCGGGCCCCGCTCACCTCAGCCCGAACCGCTCGGCCCACCCCATGATGTCCGTCACGGTCGCGTTGCCTCCGCACACCACCAGCCCCAACCGGGCCCCGTCGCCGACCCGTTCGCGTATCTGCCGGGCCGCGGGCAGCAGACAGCCCGCGGCGGGCTCGGTCCACACCTTGGCGTGCTCGGCGAGTTCGAGGCTGCCCCGGACCGCCGCCGCGTCCGGGACCACCAGGACCTCGGTGACGAGCGCCGCCACATGCTCGTACGTCAGCGGGGAGACGGTGGGCGCGCTGAGCGTGGTCACGACCGACGACGGCTCCACCGGCACCGGCCCGCCCGCCGCCAGCGCCCGGGACATGGCCTCGGCGCCCTCCGTCTCCACACCCCAGACCCGCACCCCCGGCCGCAGGGCGTGCAGCGCCGCCGCCACGCCCGCGATCAGCCCGCCGCCCCCGACGCTCACCACCACGTCCGTCAACTCGCCCGCGTCCTCGGCGAGTTCGAGGCCGACCGTGCCCTGTCCCGCGATCACGTCGGGGTCGGCGAAGGGATGCACCAGGGTCAGCCCCTCGTCCCGCAGCCGCTCGGTGAGCGCGAACGCCTCGCCCATCCCGTCCGTCAGCCGCAGCGTCGCGCCCGTCGACTCGACGATCCCGATGGACCGCGCGGGCGCGGCCCGCGGCATCACCACCGTCGCCTTCACCTGAAGCGCGGCGGCCATGACGGCGAGCGCGATCCCGTGGTTGCCCCCGCTGACGGCCACCACCCCCGCCGCCCGCTCCGCCTCGTCCAGCGCGAGGAGCCGTGCCGTCGCGCCGCGTGCCTTGAAGGAACCGGTGCGTTGCAGCAACTCCAGCTTGGTGGTCACGGGAACGCCGAGCAGCTCGCCGAGCCCGGGGCTCTCCACCGTGGGCGTGCGCACGATGTGCGGGGCGATCCGCTGCCCGGCAGCGCGTACGTCCGAGATCCCGATCAATGCCTCTACCTCCCAGGACAGTTCCATCCGGCCACGACGCCGCTGTCGCACCGCCCCCTACCCTGGCACGCGCCGTGCCGCCGCGGGAGTCCCCGGCCGAGCACGGCCGACGCCCCGCCCCCACGGGGGAATCGGTCCGCCGCGCCTCGTAGTGTGGTGAACACCGAAGCGGTAGGCGTGAGGCCGACCGGAACCCGGACAGGAAGGCAGCCGTATGACCCGCCCGATCATCGTGGGAGTCGACGGATCACCGGAGAGCGCCGCCGCCGCGGCGTGGGCGGGCCGGGAGGCGGTGCGCCGGTCCCTGCCGCTGCGGATCGTGCACGCCTGGCAGTGGCAGTCGTACGACTTCGCCCCGGCCGCCGACCGTGACGCGCAGGCGGGCTGGGCGCAGGAGATCGTCGACGGGGTGCGGCACACGGTCGCCGAGCGGCACCCGGGGCTGGCCGTGACCGCCGAGGTGCTGGAAGGCTCGCCGGTGGGCTCCCTGGTCGCCGAGGCGGCCGAGGCCGAGATGCTGGTGCTGGGCTCGCGCGGGCACGGCGCGGTCGTGGGCTTCCTCATCGGCTCCGTGGGCCGCCAGGTGATCGCCGAGTCCGCCCGGCCCGTGGTACTCGTCCGCTCCGACGACCTCGCCACGGCCGAGGCCATGGGCCGGGAGATCGTCGTCGGCCAGCACGGGGAGCCGGAGGACGGCGCCGCCGCGCTCGGCTTCGCGTTCGCCACGGCGGCGGCCCGGGGCGCGACCGTCCGGGTCGTCCGCGCCTGGACCCTGCCGCCCGTCTTCGCCTACAGCCCCGCCTCGCTGAAGCTGCTCGAGGAGGCCGGCGGTCTGGAGCCGTACGAGAAGAAGGCGCTCGACGCGGCGCTGCGGCCCTGGCGGGAGCGCTACCCGGACGTGCCGGTGGTCGAGCAGGTGGAGATGGGAAGCGCGAGCCAGGTGCTACTGACCGCGGCCACGCAGGCCCAGCTCGTGGTGGTGGGGCGCCACGCGGCCCGCGCGGTGGTGCCGCGCATCGGCTCGGTGGCGCAGGCGCTGCTGCACCACGCGCCCTGCCCGGTGGGCGTCGTCCCGCCCGCCTGACGGACGAGCGGGCGGTCTGCCCGCGGCATGCACCGCCGTGACTCAGCCGGTGTGGTGGTGCAGGGTCCGGCCCAGCAGGGCCAGCAGTTCCCGCCAGTGCCGTTCCGCCGCCTCGGCGTGGTACACGGACGTGTCGGCCTGGGTGAACCCGTGCTTGGCGCCCGGGTAGACCTCGGTGCGGTGGGGGACGTTCGCCGCCGACAGGGCCCGCTCCAGCCGCTCGATCTGCTCGGGCGGCAGCGAGGGGTCCTCGTCGGCGTGGCCGAAGTACACCTCGGCGGTGACCTGCTCGGCCACCCGGTGCGGGCTGTCGGGGGCGTCGGTCGCGAGCCGCCCGCCGTGGAAGCCCGCCATGGCGGCGACCCGTCCCGGCTGGCAGGCGGCGGTGAGCAGGGCCAGCCGCGCGCCCATGCAGTAGCCGGTGACCCCGATCGGTCCGTCGGCCGCCTGGGGGCAGTCGGCGAGCCAGCGCAGGTAGGCGTCGGCGTCGCGCTCCACCAGGTCCTCCGTCAACGACCGGACCATGGGCATGAGTTGCTCGAAGACCTGCGCGCGGTCGGTGTCGATGAACTCGGGCAGATCGACCAGGGGCGCCCGCCCCTGGCGGTAGAAGACGTTGGGCACGAGCACCGTGTAGCCGTTCTCGGCGAGGCGGTCGGCCATCGCCCGCAGATGCGGACGCAGCCCGAAGGCGTCCATGTAGAGCAGCACCGCGGGATGGGGGCTGTCGTCGTCCGGGTGGGCCAGGTAGGCGTCGGCCGTGCCGTCCTGGGTCGGGATCTCCACCACTGTGCCACGCGTGGCTGTCATGCGCTGTTCTCCTGCCTGTCGACATCCGGCCGAGACGATCCGGCCGGAGGATCTTGAGGCGCCATCATCGCAAGGCCACCGCCCCGCCTCCTTGCCGACCCGTCACCAGCGGCCCGGTGCCGTGCCGGTGAGCGGACGGGACGGCGTGCCGTCGACCCCCACTGGGATGTCACCGGCGAGCATGACGCGATGCATGATCCGCGGGGTGTCGGCGGTGACGAGATCGCCGGGGGCGAGATGGACGGTGGCCCGGTTGTCCCAGAAGGCGACGGACCCCGCCTCCCAGCGGAACCGGACCGTGTACTCGGGGCGCGTGGCCTGTTCCAGCAGCAGGTGGAGGAGGTGCGCGCTCTCGGCGCGTGACAGGCCGCTGATCTGCTCGACGTAGTAGCCGTTGACGAAGAGCACCCGTTCGCCCGTCTCGGGGTGCACCCGGACGAGCGGGTGTTCCGTGGCCGTCTGATGGCCGAGCAGATGCCGCAGATACGCGTCGTCGCCGGGCCGTGGCTGGTAGCCGACGCCCAGCCGGTGCTCGGCGCGCAGCCCGTCGACGAAGTCCCGCAGCGGCGCGGACAGGCCCGCGTAGGCGGCCACCAGATTCGACCACTGGGTGTCCCCGCCGTACGGCGGCACGCTCTCGGCCCGCAGGATGCTCGCCGCGGGCGGATCGATCCGGGCGCCGTGGTCGCAGTGCCAGCCCCGCAGCAGCGAGTGACGCCTGCGCCGCAGCCACTCCTCGTGGTCCATGCCGTAGCGCCCGCCCAGCTCCAGGCGGTCGGCGGTGGTCTCGATCTCGGGGAAGTCCGGCGGCGAGACGCTGCCGCGCCTGCGCGGGACGACCGGCTCGCCGAAGCGCCGCGCGATCGCGATGTGCGCGGCGTGGTCCAGGTGCTGGTCCCGGAAGAAGACGACCTTCCAGCGCAGGACCGCCTCCCGGATCGCGGCCACCACGGTGTCGGCCAGGGCGTCCGGGCGGGTCAGATCGACCCCGGAGATCTCGGCGCCGATATGGCCCGCGACGGGTCTCACCTCGACCTCGACCTCGGTGACCGCCGTACTGCCCGTAGCGCGTGTACCGCCTGTACCGCCGTGCGTCGTCGTCATATCGGCTCCGTGGGGCGCGTGCGGATCGTCCGGCAAGCTTCGCGCGTTCGCCGTCCGCGCGGAAGGTCGCATGGTGCGCGGGCCCGGTGGTCAGGCGTCCCGTCGCCTGAGCGCCACCGCGGCCCCGGCCAGGGTCGCCAGCGCGTAGCAGCAGAAGACCCCGAAGCCCACCCAGGGGGCGAGCGTGTGCGGCTGGTGCTGGATATGGACGAGGCCCTGTCCCGCCGTGCTCGGCAGGAACTGGTTGATCACGTCGAACCAGGTCGACGGCAGGGCCTCCGCGAGCACCGGAAGGATCAGCAGCGCGCCGAGGAGCGTGGCGATCGCGCCCGCGGTGTTGCGGATCAGCGCGCCGAGCGCCACCCCGATCAGACCCACGACCGTCAGATACAGCCCGGCGCCGAGCACCGCGCGCAGCACGCCCGGAGCGCCGAGGGAGGTGCCCAGCCGGTGGCCGGACAGCGCCGCCTGTCCCACCAGGAACGCCGCCAGCGAGGCGGCCGTCATCAGGACCCATACGACCGCCGAGTACACCAGCGCCTTGGCCCACAGCACGGGAAGGCGGCGCGGCACCGCGGCCAGCGAGGCGCGGATCATCCCGGTGGTGTACTCGCTGCTGACCACCAGCACCCCGAGAACGCCGACGGCCAACTGGGCCAGGAAGAAGCCCCGCAGACTGACCAGCGTCGGATCGAAGGCGAGCCGCTCCTCCGGCGGCAGATGCGGCCAGCGGTCGGCGGTGAAGTAGCTGAAGAGGAAGCCGAGGCCGATCATCGCGGCGACCG
Source organism: Streptomyces sp. NPDC104371 (assembly GCF_055583785.1). Classification (NCBI taxonomy): domain Bacteria; kingdom Bacillati; phylum Actinomycetota; class Actinomycetes; order Kitasatosporales; family Streptomycetaceae; genus Streptomyces; species Streptomyces sp. NPDC104371. Next base: position 577,558 of record NZ_JBVJNF010000001.1, on the reverse strand, counting down.
CGGCGAGCAGGGTGCAGAGCGTCGAGCGCAGCGACCGCAGCTTGATCCACTCGGAGTGGATCACCCGGAGCTGGGTGACCTCGCCCCGCTCGGCCTCGGGAATCACCGTGGCCGTCGTCATCCCGTACCGCCTTCTCCGCCCGTGCCGACGAGTTGGGCCGCCGGGGCCTGGAACTCCAGGGCGCTTCGGGTCAGTTCCATGAAGGCCTCCTCCAACGACGCCTGCTGGGGTGTCAGTTCGGCCAGGGCGACGCCGTGGTCGGCCGCGATCCGCCCGATCCGCTCGCTGCTGAGCCCGGTCACCGAGAGCACGCCGCCCTCCTGCGCGGTGACGGACACGCCGGCCCCGGTCAGCAGCCCGCGCAGCTTCTCCGCCGCGCCGGTCCGTACCCGTACCACCTCGCCCGCGGCCCGCGCGGTGAACTCCGCCACCGAGGTGTCCGCGATGAGCCGCCCCCGCCCGATCACGATCAGATGCTCGGCGGTCAGCGCCATCTCCGACATCAGATGCGAGGAGACCAGCACCGTGCGGCCCTCGGCGGCGAGCCCCTTGAGCAGATGGCGGATCCACAGGATCCCTTCCGGATCAAGGCCGTTGACGGGTTCGTCGAGCATCACCGTCGCCGGGTCGCCCAGCAGCGCGCAGGCGATGCCCAGCCGCTGTCCCATGCCCAGCGAGAACGAACCGATCCGCTTGCGGGCCACCGCGCGCAGTCCGACGAGGTCGATCACCTCCTCGATCCGGCCCGTGGAGATCCCGTGCGTCGCGGCGAGCACCCGCAGATGGTTGTAGGCGCTGCGCCCCGTGTGGACGGTACGCGCCTCGAGCATCGCCCCCACCTCGTGCAGCGGCGCCCGGTGCGCGGCGTAGCTCTTCCCGTTCACCACGGCCCGGCCCGAGGTGGGCGCGTCAAGGCCGAGGAGCATCCGCATCGTGGTCGACTTGCCCGCCCCGTTCGGCCCGAGGAACCCGGTCACGGTGCCGGGGCGCACGGTGAAGCTGAGGTCTTCGACGGCGGTGCGCTCTCCGTAGCGCTTGGTGAGGGAATGCGCTTCGATCATGGGAACGTCCTCACATCGCGCTCAGGTCGTCGCGGGGGTGGACTCCTCGGTCTCCTCCACCTTCGTACGCGTACGAGGGTCTGTCGCGCCGGACTGCTCCGGCCGCGCGCGGGCGTCCGGTGCGCACCGCGGCGAGCGCGCCGCACAGCAGAACCCGCCGACCGGAAGGCTCCGGTCGGCGGGTTCAGAGGGGTCGGCGGTCAGGCGCCGCTGGCCTTGAGCATGTCCTCGCGCTCGACGATCTTCACGCGCTCACGTCCCTGGGGCTCGCCCAGCGCCTTCTCCGCGGCGTCGAGGCGGTACCAGCCCTCCCAGGTGGTGAAACGGACGTTCCGCTCGGCGAGGAACGCGTCCACGGCCTCGGGCGCGGGGGAGACCGGGGTCTGCAGCCGCCCGGCCGCGTGGTCCGCGAGCAGGTTGGCGACCGCCTCGTTGGCGTCGCCCTTGGTGTGGCCGATCAGGCCCACGGGGCCGCGGCGGATCCAGCCGGTCACATACGTGGACGACAGGTGCTCGCCGCTCTCCTCGATGACGCGCCCGCCCTGGTCCGGCACGGTTCCCGAGGCGAGGTCCCAGGGCAGCTTGGGCAGGCTCTCGGAGAGGTAGCCCACGGCGCGGTAGACCGCGGTGACGTCCCAGTCCTTGAAGGCGCCGGTGCCCTTGACGTTGCCGGTGCCGTCGAGGGCGGTGCGCTCGGTGCGCAGGCCGACGACCTTGCCGTCCTCGCCGAGGATCTCGGCCGGGGACTCGAAGAAGTGCAGGAACAGCTTGTGCGGCCGGTCGCCGGTGTCCCGGATCGCCCAGTTCTCCAGCGTCTTGGCGACCATGTCGGCCTGCTTGTTGCCGCGCCGGGTGGCGATCGAGCCCTCGTCGTAGTCGATGTCCTCGGGGTCGACGATGACCTCGATGTTCGGGGAGTGGTCCAGCTCCCGCAGTTCCATCGGGCTGAACTTCGCCTGCGCCGGGCCGCGGCGGCCGAAGACGTGGATCTCCAGGGCCTGGTTGGCCTTGAGGCCGTCGTAGACGTTCGGCGGGATCTCGGTGGGCAGCAGTTCGTCCGCCGTCTTGGCGAGGACGCGGGCCACGTCGAGCGCGACGTTGCCGACACCGAGGACGGCGACCTTCTCGGCGGTCAGGGGCCAGGTCCGCGGCACGTCGGGGTGCCCGTCGTACCAGGAGACGAAGTCCGCCGCGCCGTAGGAGCCGTCGAGGTCGAGGCCGGGTATGTCGAGGGCCCGGTCGGCCATCGCGCCCGTGGAGAAGATCACGGCGTCGTAGAACGCGCGCAGATCGTCCAGGCTGAGATCGTTCGGGTAGTCGACGTTGCCGAACAGGCGGATCTGCGGCTTGTCCAGCACCTGGTGCAGGGCCGTGACGATGCCCTTGATCCGCGGATGGTCGGGGGCGACGCCGTACCGGATGAGGCCGAACGGGGCGGGCATCCGCTCGAAGAGATCGATGGAGACACCGGGGTCGGCGGCGGTCTCGGACTTCAGCAGCGCGTCGGCGGCGTAGATCCCGGCGGGGCCGGCTCCGACAATGGCTACCCGCAGGGGGCGGGACATGATCAGATTCCCTTCGAGCGATAACGGACAACTCGCCCGAAATTCTAAACTAAGGCAAGCCTAAGTAGATGTGCGGGTCTGCTGCATGACCCTATAAGGCCGCCGGGTGATCTCGTATTCCGGGTCCCCCTCTGTGGATGCTCTGCGGGTCCTCTGTGGCGAGGGCGGACGCGAGTGACGCCACGTCAGGCGCCGTATGCCCGCCCGCGTCACCAAGGTCCGTACTTTCGGCCAACAGTTGGGAAACGCTTGCCTTCTGACGCGCTCGGTGTCTTGTTGCCCCGTATCTACGCGCGTATCTTTGGGCCGACTTCAGGGGCGCCCCGCTTCCGGGTGACCGCCCCTCTCTCATGGTCAGCCTGCGTCTTCCTCACGTCTTGTTCCCGCAAGAAAGAGCTCCACGTGTCCTCACGCATACCCCCGGCCCTGCGCGGCAAAGGTGCCAAGGCCGTTCTCGTGGCCCTGCCCATCGGTCTCACCGGATCGCTCGTCGCGCTTCCCTTCACCGCCCAGGCGGCGCCGTCCTCGGACGCCGTCATCTCCGAGGTCTACGGCGGTGGCGGCAACTCCGGTGCCTCCCTGACCCATGACTTCATCGAGCTGGGCAACGCGGGCTCCGCGCCGCTCGACCTCGGCGGCTGGTCCGTGCAGTACCTCAGCGGCTCGCCCGGCTCCACCACCAAGTGGCAGGTGACCCCGCTCACGGGCGCCCTGCCTGCGGGCGGCAGCTACCTGGTCGCGGAGGCCAAGGGCGCCGGCGGCGACACCGCCCTGCCGACCCCCGACGCCACCGGCACCATCGCCATGTCGGCGACCGCGGGCACCGTCGCGCTGGTCCACTCCACCACCGCGCTCACCTGCCTGACCGCGGCCGACTGCGCGGCGGACGGCACGATCAAGGACCTCGTCGGGTTCGGCACCGCCGTGGTCCGCGAGGGCAGCCCCGCCACCGGGGCCGGCAACACCACCTCGGTCGCCCGCGGTGCCGCGCTCACGGACACGGACGACAACGGGGCCGACTTCACCGGCGCCACGCCCGGCCCCCGCAACTCCGCGGGCGACGGCGGCTCCACGACGCCCACGCCCACCCCGACGCCCACCGACACCACCCCGGGCGCCCTGCGGATCCACGACATCCAGGGCACCACGCGTATCTCGCCGCAGAACGGCAAGACGGTCACCAACGTGCCCGGCGTGGTCACCGCCGTGCGCAGCACCGGCTCCAAGGGGTACTGGATCGAGGACACCGCCCCGGACGCGGACCCGGCCACCAGCGAAGGCGTCTTCGTCTTCACGGGCTCCGCCACCCCGCAGGTCAAGGTCGGCGACTCGGTGCTCGTCTCGGGCAAGGTGAGCGAGTACTACCCCGGCGGTCAGAGCAGCGGCTCGCAGTCCGTCACCGAACTGACCGGCCCGCAGGCGATCGTGCTGTCCTCCGGCAACGAACTGCCGAAGGCGACGGTCGTCGACGCCTCGACGCTGCCCGACGCCTATGTGCCGCAGGCCGGGGGCGGCAGCATCGAGGGCCTGGAACTCCAGCCCGCCACCTACGCGTTGGACTGGCTGGAAGCCCACGAGGGCATGCGGGTGCAGGTCACCGACACCCGTGTGGTGGGCGCCAGCAACGACTACAACGAGACGTGGATCACCACCAAGCCCCAGCAGAACCCGACCCCGCGCGGCGGCACGGTCGTCACCGGCTACACCAACCCCAACTCCGGCCGTCTGCTGATCACTCCGCTGATCGGTGACAAGCTCAAGGCCGACGTGGGCGACACCCTCACCGGGACGACCACGGGCCCCGTGGACTACTCCAACTACGGTGGCTACACCCTCGCGGCGACCGCCCTCGGCCAGGTGAAGTCCGGCGGCATCACCCCCGAGGTGGCGAGCAAGGGCAAGTCCAACGAGGTCTCCGTCGCCACGTACAACGTCGAGAACCTCGCCCCGGGCGACGCGCAGAGCAAGTTCGACCGCCTGGCCGAGGGAGTCGTCAAGAACCTGGCCGCGCCGGACGTCGTGAGCCTGGAGGAGATCCAGGACAACAACGGCGCCACGGACGACGGCACGGTCGCGTCGGACAAGACCGTCGCCAAGTTCGTCGACGCCATCAAGGCGGCCGGCGGCCCGGCGTACGACTGGCGCTCCATCGACCCGGTCAACGACGAGGACGGCGGCCAGCCCGGCGGCAACATCCGTATCGTCTTCCTCTTCGACCCCGAGCGCGTCAGCTTCGTGGACCGTCCGGGCGGCGACTCCACCACGGCCGTCGAGGCCGTCCGCGACGGCAACAAGGGTGTGAGGCTCTCGGCCTCGCCGGGCAGGATCGACCCCACCTCGGACGCCTGGAAGAGCAGCCGCAAGCCGCTGGTCGGCGAGTTCGTCTTCCGCCAGAACCACAAGCAGTTCTTCGTCATCGGCAACCACTTCAACTCCAAGGGCGGCGACCAGCCGGTGCACGGCGCGCTCCAGCCGCCGACGCTCGGCTCCGAGGTCCAGCGCACGAAGCAGGCCGAGGAGGTCAACGGCTTCGTCGCGAGCCTCCTCGCCAAGGACGCGAAGGCCAAGGTCGTCGTCCTCGGTGACATGAACGACTACCAGTACTCCAAGCCGCTGGCCACGCTGACCTCGGGCGGTGTCCTCACCGACCTGATCAACACGCTGCCGGTGAACGAGCGGTACAGCTACGTCTACGAGGGCAACTCGCAGACCCTGGACCACATCCTGGTCTCGCCCGGCATCAAGAAGCCGGACTACGACGTCGTCCACATCAACGCCGAGTTCTCCGACCAGACGAGCGACCACGACCCGCAGGTGGTCCGCTTCAAGTAGCCGTCTCCCAGCGGCGGATCGTCCCTTCGACGGGGGACTGTGCGACGGGGGACCGTGTGGCGTTCGCGCCGCACCTGCGGTGCCGAACGGCGTGGGTTGCGACCCACGCCGTTCGGGCGTTACCTGGAAGAAGTCGGCGGTGGAGCGAGAGCACCCGGGGCCACGGCACAGCCCGCCGGGGCCGCGTCTGCCTGAATGTCCCCGCCGGAAGCGGTCCGGCTCCCACGCCGCCGTCATCGAGCGCTGGACGCGGAGGTGACCGACGTGAAAGCCGTCGTCTACGAGAAGCCCTTCCAGGTGGCCGTGCGGGACGTCGAGGAGCCGGAGGTCCAGCACCCGAACGACGCCGTCATCCGGATCACGTCGTCCGCGATCTGCGGCTCGGACCTGCACATGTACGAGGGCCGCACGGCGGCCGAGCCGGGCATCGTCTTCGGCCATGAGAACCTCGGCATCGTCGAGGAGATCGGCAGTGGTGTGACCACCCTGGTCCATGGGGACCGCGTCGTCATGCCCTTCAACGTGGCCTGCGGGTTCTGCAAGAACTGCCTTGCGGGCAAGACCGGTTACTGTCTCACGGTCAATCCGGGCTTCGCGGGCGGCGCCTACGGCTATGTGGCGATGGGTCCGTTCCCCGGTGGCCAGGCGGAGCGGCTGAGAGTGCCCTTCGCCGACTTCAACTGCCTGCGGCTGCCGCCGGGCAGGGACTTCGAGTCCGACTTCGTCCTGCTCGCCGACATCTTCCCGACCGGCTACCACGGATGTGAACTCGCCGAGGTGTCCCCGGGCGAGAGTGTCGCCGTGTACGGCGCCGGACCGGTGGGGCTGATGGCCGCCTACTCCGCGTTGCTGCGCGGCGCGGCGCAGGTCTACTGCGTCGACCGCGTGCCCGAGCGGCTCGCCAAGGCGGAGGAGATCGGCGCCGTCCCCATCGACTTCACCCAGGGCGACGCGGCCGCGCAGATCAAGGAGAAGACGCGCGGCGAGGGCACCGACAAGGGCGTGGACGCGGTCGGATACCAGGCCCAGGGGGCCGACCCGGGCCAGGAGGAGCCCGCCGTCGTCCTCAACGCGCTCGTCGAGACCGTACGGCCGACCGGCATGCTCGGCGTGCCGGGACTGTATGTGCCCGCGGACCCGGGCGCCCCCGACGAACACGCCAAGAAGGGCCAACTGCTCGTCTCCATCGGCAGGCTGTTCGAGAAGGGGCTGCGGGTGGGCACCGGCCAGTGCAACGTCAAGCGGTACAACCGCCAGTTGCGCGACCTGATCATCGCCGGACGCGCCAAGCCCGCCTTCGTGGTCTCCCATGAACTCCCGCTGGAACAGGCCCCGTCGGCGTACGAGAAGTTCGACCAGCGGATCGAGGGGTACACCAAGGTGGTGCTGCACCCCGGTCACACACCTGTGGCGTGAGGGACGGGCCCGGAGCCGTGGTGTGTCACTGATCCCCGCCCGGCCGGGCCGCACACCTGCCTCCTCCGTCCTCCCTGCCTCTCCGTCGACCGGCGCGAGCCCACCGTGTCCACTCCCGGGGGCCGGTCCCCGGTTCGTTCTCCCGACATGGCCGTGAGGGATCACCGGTGCTAGAAAGGGGCACATGGTGGACCGTTTCGCCCGGTTCCGGCGAACGCCGTTGCGGTCACTGGTCGGCAAGAGCCCACGAAGTGTCGCCGGGCAGGTGTTCCTTCTCCAGGTGGCGTTGATCCTGCTGCTCGTGGCCTGCGCCGTCTTCCTGCTCCTGCTGCAGTCCCGGCGGTCGACCAGCTCCGAGGCCAGGAACCGCGTCGTGGCCGTCGCACAGACCTTCGCGCACTCTCCGGGCGTCGTGGCGGCGCTGGGGACCACGAACCCGACGGCGGTGCTCCAGCCGGCCGCCGAGGCGGGGCGCAAGACCGCGGGCGTCGACTTCATCGTCGTCACGGACACCCACGGCATCCGCTACACCCACCCCATCACGCACCTGATCGGCAAGCCGCTCATAGGGGACATCCGTCCCGCGCTCCAGGGCAAGGCCCACACGGAGAACGTCAACGGGCCACTGGGCCGTGAGGTGCAGGCCGTCGTGCCCGTGAAGACCGCCGACGGCAAGGTGATCGGGGTCGTCGTGGCCGGGATGAAGGTCCAGAGCGTGACCGGTGAGGTGAACCGGCAGATCCCGATCATCCTGGGCACCGGGGCCGGTGCGCTCGCCCTGGCCACCGCCGGGACGGCGCTCGTGGGCAGGCGGCTGCAACGCCAGACCCACAGCCTGGCCCCGGACGAGATGACCCGGATGTACGAGCACCACGACGCGGTGCTGCACTCCGTACGCGAAGGTGTGCTCATCGTGGACGGCGACCAGCGGCTGCTCCTGGCGAACGACGAGGCCAGACGGCTCCTTGAGCTGCCCCAGGACGCCGAGGGACGGCGCGTGCCGGAGCTGCCGGGCCTCGAACCGGGCATGGCCGCGCTGCTCGACTCCGGCCGTGAGGCCAGCGACGAGGTGCACTTCTCCGGGGAGCGGCTCCTGGTGGTCAACCAGCGGCCCACGGACCGTGGCGGCGGCCCCAAGGGAACGGTGGTGACGCTGCGCGACTCCACCGAGTTGCAGACGGTGTCCGGCAGGGCACAGGTGGTGGGGGAGCGGCTCAAACTGCTGTACGACGCCAGCATGGGCATCGGGACGAGCCTCGACGTGGCCCGCACCGCGGAGGAGCTGGCGCGGGTCGCCGTACCGCGCTTCGCCGACTTCGTCAGCGTGGACCTGGCCGACGCCGTGCTGCGCGGCGAGGAGCCGACCACCAGGGCGGCGACCCTGCGGCGCATCGCCGTGTGCGGCGTCCGCGACGACTACCCCTTCTACGAGAAGGGCCGGCTGATCTCCTTCCCGTCCTACACACCCCAGGCGCGGGGCTATGCCACCGCCCACTCCGAACTGCTGGCCGATCTGACCACCACGAGTACCTGGCATGTGCAGGATGACGAGCTGGCCAGGGAGATCCTGGAGTACGGCATCCACTCGCTCATCGTGGCCCCGATCCGGGCGCGCGGTGTCCTGTTGGGGATGGCCAGCTTCTGGCGCTGCAATCAGCACGAGCCGTTCGACGAGGAGGAGCTGGCGCTGGCGGAGGAGCTGGTGGCCCGCGCCGCGGTCACCATCGACAACGCGCGCCGCTACACCCGCGAGCACGCCCTGGCGGTCACCCTCCAGCGCAGCCTGCTGCCCCGGGCCCTGCCCGAGCAGAACGCCCTCGATGTCGGCTACCGCTATCTCCCGGCCCAGTCGGGGGTGAGCGGGGACTGGTTCGACGTGACCCCGCTGTCGGGGGCCCGGGTGGCCCTGGCCGTCGGCGATGTGGTGGGCCACGGGCTGCACGCCGCGGCCACGATGGGGCGCCTGCGGACCGCGGTGCACAACTTCTCCGCGCTCGACCTGCCGCCCGACGAACTGCTCAGTCACCTGGACGACCTGGTCGGCCGCATCGACCGGGACGAGACGAGCGCGGAGACGGTCGTGGGCGCCACGTGTCTGTACGCGATCTACGACCCGGTGACCCGGCGCTGCGTCATGGCGCGTGCCGGACACCCGGAGCCCGCGCTGGTCCACCCCGACGGCCATGTCACCTTCCCCGACCTGCCGGCCGGGCCGCCGCTGGGCGTGGGCGGCATGCCCTTCGAGACGGCCGAGCTGGAACTCGCCGAGGGCACGCAACTGGTCCTCTACACCGACGGCCTCATCGAGGACCGCAGGCGCGATCTGGACGTGGGGATGGACATGCTGCGGCAGGCCCTGGCCGGGCACCCCGACCGGTCGCCGGAGGAGAGCTGCCAGGCCGTGCTGGACGAACTGCTGCCCAGCAGGCCCACGGACGACGTCGCCCTGGTCATCGCCCGCACCCGGGCGCTGCCGCCCGACCGGATCGCCAACTGGGACGTGGCACACGACCCGGCCGCCGTCGCGGGGATGCGCGAGGCGGTGTCCGGCCGACTCGAGGCGTGGGGCCTCGACGAACTCACCTTCAGCGTGGAACTCGTCCTGAGCGAACTGGTCACCAACGCCATCCGCTACGGCTCCGAGCCGATCCATGTACGGCTGATCCACGACCTCACGCTGATCTGCGAGGTCGCCGACGGCAGCAGCACCTCGCCCCATCTGCGCTACGCCGCGACGACCGACGAGGGCGGCCGTGGCCTGTTCCTGGTCTCGCAGTTGGCCAAGAGCTGGGGTACCCGGTATCTGGCCCAGGGCAAGGTGATCTGGGCGGAACTGACGCTTCCCGTACGGCCCGAGGAGGTCTGACCGGCTTGGTCCGGTGGGTCTGCGGCGGCGCGAGCGGAGGGAACGCGTCCGGTGAGTGAGGGCACGTCAGAACGTATGAACGAAGCAAGCTGATACCCCATCAGGTGACCTCGACGAGCATCGGGTTGACGGTCTGTCGCCTGTCATGGCGGTGATACGATCACCGCACTTGCCGAGCGGGCGGATGGACGTAGGAAACGGCATCCGTGACCAACGGGGCGGCTCGGGCGGTGAATTCGGTGCGGGCGACCCACCGGTTCCTCCGCATTGACGCGAAATCAGCCGCTGGCCTTCAGTCGTCTGAAGAGAGTCTTATGACGCAGTACATACAGGACCCGGCACTCTGGGCTTTCCTCGTCGGCACCCCTGCCGCCGCTGCCGTTGCTGTTCGCCAACGCAGGGCGGCGCGGAGCGCACGACGGGAAGTCGACGAGGTCAGGAACCACTACACCGAGCTGGAGAACCGGTATTCGGAATCGGTCAGGAAGGCTCAGGAGCAGGCCGAAGAGGAGACCAAGTCGGCACTCAAGTCCGCTATGCGGACGCTGCAGGGTCTTGCGGGTGAACAGCAGCTCATCATTTCGAAGTTGCAGTCCAAATACGGCGAGTCCCTCGTACTTCAGGATCTTCTCGAAATCGACCACATGAACTCGCAGTTCGGTCGGCGCGCCCAGTCCATCGCCGTGCTGTGCCAGGGCTGGGTGGGCAGGCATCGCGACGTCGCGTCGGTCTACGACGTGGTCCGCAGCGCCCAGGGCAGGATCCGCCACTTCCAGCGGGTGGAGATCCTCTCGCAGGTCGACTTCGGCATCACCAGCAGGGCGGTCGAGCCGGTCGCGCTGGCGCTCGCCGAGCTGCTCGACAACGCGACCAGCTACTCGAGCCCGGACACGATCGTCGAGATCAACGTCCGCACCGTCCCCAAGGGCATCTGCATCGTCGTCGACGACGCCGGTGTCGGTATGAACGACGAGGAGCGGGCCAGGGCCGAGAGGCTCCTGTCGAGCGAGCGTGCCTCGGGTGTCTCGGGACTCGGCAACCCTCCGCAGTTCGGCTTCGCGGTGATCGGTGTGCTCTGTGAGCGCTTCGGGTTCACGGTGTCCGTGGACTCCTCCTCCCCCTACGGAGGCGTCCGGGCGGTCCTGCTGCTGCCCGACGAGCTTCTCACCAGCATGCCGGAGCGGAAGGAGCCGGCACCGGCCGCGGTCGGTGCCGTGCCCACGTCGGCACCGACCGGACCGGAGACCTCCCTGAACCCGTCCATGACCTCCGACGGCCTTCCCAAGCGACGCCGCAAGCGGCCGATGATCCTCGTGCAGAACGACACGACGGCCACACCCTCTGCCCCCAAGCGCTCCGACGAGGACACCGCGGCGATCATGGCCGCCTTCCAACGGGGCACCCGGTCCGGCCGTACCACGGATCCGCGCACCATGGGGCAGATGAGCAACACACGCGATGCAAGCGAAGGGCATGAGATCCCGTGAACAACGATCTGTCATGGATGCTTGACAGCGCTCTGGAGCTTCCCGGAGCCCTGCACGCTGTCCTGGTCTCCGCCGACGGGCTGTTGATGGCCCGCTCCAAGGGGGTCGACAAGGACATGGGAGACACGGCTGCCGCCGCGATGAGCGGGGTGCAGTCCCTGAGCCGTTCGATCGGGTTCTTCTGCGGCGGCTCCGGCCAGCAGTGGCGCCAGACGCTGGTCGAGTTCGACGGCGGCTGGGTCTTCCTGATCTCGGCCGGCGAGGGCGCGTACCTCGCGGTCTCGGCCTCCCCCGAGGTCGACATGGGTGACATCACGTTCCGGATGCAGCAACTCGTCGGCCAGTTGGGCAAGTCGCTGACGACCCCGCCGCGCGAGAACATCGGTATGCGCCCGTGACGCCCATGACCGATCCCGACAAGCCGGAGCCCGAAGCCGCGGAATTAGTACGCCCCTACGTCATCACCAAGGGGCGCAGCCTCCCCGACGACGAGCAGTTCTCCCTCATCACCCTGGTCACGGCGACGCTGGACGACCGCCAGCGCCCGAACAGGCTGTCCCCTGAGGAACAGAACCTGCTGACGATGTGCACCGGCGGCTACCTCTCGGTCGCCGAGATCGCGGGGCACACGCGGCTGCCGCTCGGCGTGGTGAAGATCCTTCTCGCTTCCCTCGTCGAAGGCGGATATATCCTCACCCGCCCGCCGGTCGCGCGTGCCGTCCTCGCCGACCGGGAAATCCTTCAGGAGGTGCTGGATGGTCTCCGGGCCAAATTTGGATGAGACGGCCTACGTTCGCGACGGAGCCAACCAGACACCGGTGAAGATCCTGGTCGTCGGGCACTTCGCGGTGGGGAAGACCACGTTCATCGGAGCGATCTCCGAGATCCCCCCGCTCTCCACCGAGGAGACGATGACGCGGGCCGGGGAATCGGTCGACGACCTCAAGGGCGTCAACGGCAAGACCACCACCACGGTTGCCATGGACTTCGGCCGTCTGACCATCAGCGAGCGCGTCGTGCTGTATCTGTTCGGCACGCCCGGCCAGCAGCGGTTCGTGCAGATGTGGGAGGACATGGCCCGGGGCGCCCTCGGCGCGCTGGTCCTGGTCGACCCCGAGCGGCTGGCGGACTCCTTCGCCGTGATCGACCTGATAGAGCAGTACGGACTCGACTACGCCATAGCCGTCAACCACTTCGACGGTTCACCGGTACGCGAGGAGAAGGCGCTGCGCGAGGCGCTGGACCTGCTCGACGACACGCCGATCGTCGCCTGTGACGCGCGGGACGAGAAATCGTCGGCCGCGGCATTGATCACGCTCGTCCGCTTCTTGCAGGACCGAGCTCTCCAGGAGCAGATATGAACGACCATTCCACCGCACCGGTGCCACCACCGGGTTGCCCGGCCCACGGCCGAGTACCCCTGTACGGGCCGGAGTTCGCCGCCCACCCGCAGGCGTACTACGCGTACATGCGGCAGTTCGGGCCGACCGCCCCCGTCGAGCTGGCGCCCGGCGTGGACGCCACCCTCGTCACGGACTACGCGGCCGCGCTGCAACTGCTCCAGGACTCCGGTTCGTTCCGCAAGGACTCGCGCCGCTGGCGGGAGCTGAACGAAGGCAGGGTCAGCCCGGACAGCCCGGTCCTCCCGCTGCTCACGTACCGGCCCAACTGCATGTTCAGCGACGGCGCGGAGCACCTGCGGCTGCGTCAGGCCGTCACCGAGAGCTTCGCCCGGGTGGACTCGCGCCGGCTCAGCCAGAGCACCGAGCGGGTCTCCAACTACCTGATCGCCCAGTTCGCCACCCGCGGCTCGGTCGACCTCCTCAACGACTACGCCAAGCAGCTCCCGCTGTTCGTGTTCAACGAACTCTTCGGCTGCCCCGCGGACATCGGTGACCGGGTCCTCTTCGGCATCTCCGGCATCTTCGACGGCATAAACGCCGAGAAGGCCAACGAGGTGCTGTTCCAGGCCGTGAGCGAGCTGGTCTCGCTCAAGCGCGTCAAGCCCGGTGACGACGTCACCTCCTGGCTGATGCAGCATCAGGCCCGCCTGGACGACCAGGAGATGGCCCACCAGTTGGTGCTGCTCCTCGGCGCCGGAGCCGAGCCGCTGCGCAACCTCATCGGCAACACCCTGCACCGCCTTCTCACCCACGACCGGTACGCCAAGGGTGGGTTGATAGAGGAGGCCATAGACGACACGCTGTGGGAGAACCCTCCCATGTCGAACTACGCGCCCCACTACCCGGCGTCCGACGTGGAGTTCGGCGACCAGAAGGTGCCCGCGGGCGAGCTGATGCTCGTCAGCTTCGCCGCCGCCAACGCCGGTCCGGCGCTCGCCGCGTCGCGTCAAGCGGGCAGCAGCCGCGCCCACTTGGCGTGGAGCGCGGGCCCGCACGCCTGCCCGTCGAAGGAGCCCGCCCGGCTCATCACCGTCTCGGCCATCGAGAACCTGCTCAACCAGGTCCCCGACGTCGAACTCGCGGTCCCGGAGGACAGCCTGACCTGGCGCCCCGGCCCCTTCAACCGGGCCCTGGCCACCCTGCCGGTCCGCTTCACCCCGCTGGCGTCCGTACGGCAGTTGAGCCCGGCTCCCCGGGTGCAGGCGGCCACGTCCGATCGCGACAGCGTGCCGAACCGCCAGGAACGAGGACTGTGGAGCTCCTTCCTGTCCTGGTGGAAGGGGTGACCTAGCTAACAACAGCCATGCGTGGAACACCGCATGACGGGGCGTCAGGTGGGGTAGGGAGTAGCGCGGCATTCATGTTGATCATGAGTTAAAGGAGTCTTGTGCCTCACATACCCGCCGGCGCTACTTCCGCCGCGTACTCCGCGGTCACGCCCCGTCTTCGCCGACGTACCGTCCGGGAGTGCGCCTCCGTGTCCCTCGTAGGCCCCGGTAAACCCTCCGGCCGTCGCCGGGAGAAGCGGTGATCGCCTCCCGGTCCGACGGCCGGGAGACTCTCGGAGTCAAGGAGCTGGGCGGGTTCGCCGCAGACCAGTTGCTGCGGCTCTGCGAGATCGCGGGGCTGGACCGAACCGACGCAGAAACGTATGCGCGGGTTCTGATCGACGCGTTGGGTCCCGTGGCGGAGCGCTCCCTGGCTCTGCCGCCCCCCTCCCGGAGCTTCCTGTCCGACGACCACACGCCGGTGGAGTACTCCCTCTCCTTCACGCCCGGCACCGCCCCGGCGCTGCGGGTGCTCGTGGAGCCGGGGTGCGACGCCGAGAGTCTCGCGGAGAACGGCCGTATCGGCCTGAGCGTCATCCGGCGGATGGCCAAGGACTGGGGCTTCGCCACCGACAAGCTCGACCTGTTGGAAGACCTGTTCTTCCCGCCCTCCCCGCAGGGCCTCCTCGCGGTGTGGTGCGCGCTGGAGCTGCGCCCCGGCGGCGTCCCGAAGCTGAAGGTGTACCTGAACCCCTCGGCGCGCGGGGCCGACCGGGCCGCCGAGACGGTCCGTGAGGCGCTGGACCGGCTCGGCCACCGGCAGGCCTTCGACGCGCTGCCCCCGGCCGACGGCTACCCGTTCCTCGCCCTGGACCTGGGCGACTGGGAAGCCCCCCGGGTGAAGGTCTACGTCATGCACCACAGCCTGTCGGCCACGGAGGCGGGCGCCCTGGCGCGGCGGAACCCCGGCTTCGACCACGAGGCGGCGGAGTGGTTCTTCCGGAACGCGGCCGGATACGACGACGCGACCGCCGAGGACGACACCCGGCTGGCCGGGAAGCCCGCCCTCACCTGCCACTCCTTCACCCGGACCACGAGCGGCGAGCCCACCGGCTTCACCCTCCACATCCCGGTCAGGGACTACGTGCGGCACGACGGCGAGGCCCACGCGCGCTCGGTCAGCGCACTGCGCCGCCACGGCATGGACGAAGCCGCGCTCGCCCGGTCGATGACCGCCGTGACCGCGCGGTCCCCCCAGGACGGGCGCGGACTCATCGCCTATCTGGCGCTGGCCCAGGAACAGGGCCGCGCGCCGCGGGTGACCACGTACATCTCCTCCGAGGCGTACGAGGTCCCGCCGCCGGCCGTCGTGCCGTCCCCCCGGGCGGTGCCCGCCGAAGAACAGGCCGACCCCGGCCGTCAGACATCAGCCCCCCAGCAGAACACCCAGAAGCAGGAACGAGGAGCAGCGTGGAGCCGTACCGCATAAAGGTCGTCGAACCCATCGCGATCACCACCCGTGAGCAGCGCGAAGCAGCCCTGGAGCGGGTGCACCACAACCCGTTCGACCTGCGGGCCGACGAGGTCACCATCGACCTGCTGAGCGACTCGGGCACCGGCGCGCTGTCGGCCGCGCAGCTCTCCGTCGGGATGGACGGTGACGAGTCCTACGCGGGCTCCCGTTCCTTCTACCGTTTCGAGGAGACGGTGAAGGAGCTGACCGGCTTCGCGCGCATCCTGCCCGCCCACCAGGGCCGCGCCGCCGAGCGCATCCTGTTCTCGACGCTTCTCCAGGCCGGCGGCATCGTCGTGTCGAACACCCACTTCGACACCACCCGGGCCAACGTGATGCTCGCGGGCTGCCAGGCCGTCGACCTGCCCTGCCCCGAGGCCAAGAACCTGGACAGCCACGAGCCGTTCAAGGGCAACATCGACCTGGAGGCGCTGGAGCGCTACCTCGGCGCGACGGACGGCCCGAAGGTCGCCGTGGTGGTCATGACGATCACCAACAACGGCGGCGGCGGTCAGCCGGTCTCCATGGAGAACCTCCACAAGACCTCGGAGATGTGCCGGCGCTACGGCGTTCCGATGTTCCTGGACGCCGCCCGGTTCGCCGAGAACGCCTGGCTGGTGACCCGTCACGAGGCCGCCTACCGGGACCGCACCCCCCGCTCGGTCGCGGAGGAGGCGTTCCGGCTGGCCGACGGCTGTGTCATGAGCGCCAAGAAGGACGCCATCGTCCACATGGGCGGCTTCGTCGGCCTGAACGACCTCGAACTCGCCGAGAAGTGTGAACAGCTCCTCATCGCCACCGAGGGCTTCGCGACCTACGGCGGCCTCGCCGGGCGTGACCTCGACATGATCGCGCAGGGTCTGCGCGAGGTGACCGAGCCGGCCTACCTCGCGGAGCGGGAGGACGCCGCCCGCTACCTCGCGGACCGCGTCCGGGCCGCCGGGGTCGACATCCTGGAGCCTCCGGGGCTGCACGCCGTGTACCTGAACGCCGGACGACTGCTGCCGCACATCCCGGCCCACCAGTTCCCCGGCCAGGCCCTGTCCTGCCAGCTCTACCTGGAAGGCGGCATCCGCGCGGCCGAGCTGGGTTCCCTCTACCTCGGCGAGGAGGACGAGGCCGGCAACCCGATCAAGAGCGCGCCGTACGAGCTGGTCCGGCTCGCCCTGCCGCGGCGTGTCTACACGCGCAGCCACTACGACCACATCGGTGAGACCCTGGCGCGCATCGCCAAGAACGCGGAGTCCGTGCGCGGCTACCGGATCGTGGAACAGTCCCCGATCCTGCGGCACTTCCGCGCGAAGCTCCAGTCGGTGTGAACCGCTTCCGGCCGCTGAGACCACCGGCGGCCGGAGCGAGAGCGTGATGTGAGTGAGGCGGCCGGGCCACGGACCTGGCCGCCTCACTCATGCTCTGCGGGCCCGAGGGCTGTCGGTCACGCGGGCCGGGTGGCCCACCGTCACCCGGCCGCCCGCCTTGGCCAGCAGGGCCCGGGGCGCCGGATCGGCCTGGAGGCCCGGCAGAAGCAGCAGCCAGAAGTTGGCCAGCCGGTCCTCGATCAGCATGCGGTCGTCGAGGACGTCGGAGAGGGTGTGCAGCCCGAAGAACGCGGCGACCAGATTGGGGGCGTCGCGGCTGGGCTCCGCCTGGGCGGCGAGTTCTCCCGCGGCCCGCGCCTGGGCGAGCAGCCGCTCGACCGTGGTGATCCAGTCCACGAAGGGCAACGGCATCTCGATGTCGATGGACTTCCGCTCGGTCCACAGCCGGGCGCCCGCGCGGACCAGGACGTCGTCGCGGAAGGTACGGGCGACCGCGAAGCTCAGCCCCACCAGCTTCTCCAGCGCGGGGCCGGCCGTGGCGTCATGACGTGCGATCACCGCGGGCCAGGCCGAGAAATGGGCGTCCACCAGGGCCAGGGCGAGCTGTTCCTTGTTCGTGTAGTGGAAGTAGATCGCCCCGCTGGTACGCCCGGACCGTTCACTGATGTCGCTGATACTGGTCGCCGCGTATCCCCGTTCGGAGAACAGCTCGGCCGCCGCATGGAGTACCGCGTTGCGGGTTGCTTCCGCCCGATCCTGCACGTGTGTTCCCTTGTCTGTCGGTGAGTCGCGAGGAGGAATGTAGCGGCCCGGGGGTGCGAGAACGAAAACCGGGCATGCGGAAACGGCAATAGTCTTATTAGCCTTTTGCTATGGATACCGGGCAGCAAACGCGGAACGCAGGGGAATCGACGACCGCCTCCCCCCAAGCCGCCCCCGCTCCCTTTTCCGCTCTCGACCGCTCAAGGACCGTCGAGCGTGAGTGGGTGCACCGGATCTCGGTGGCCGAGGTCCTGCTGACGGATGTGCGCGCCAGCGGTCCGCTCACCTTCTGCGCCGCTGCCGCATGGACGCGTTCGCACCCCACGTTCCCTCGCGGGCGCGACGACCGGCACAGCCCCTGGATGATCGTCGAGACACTGCGCCAGCTCGGCATCTGCGTTCCGCTGCGGTATTTCGGCGTGCCGCACACGGCCCGCTTCCTGATCGGCGACCTCTCCTTCCGGCTCGACCCGGCGGCCGAGCCCAGGGCGCCGTACGGCGCGGGCGAGATCGACTGTCTCGCGACCGTCGGCGACGTCCGTACCGGCGGACGCGGCAACGCGGTGACGGGGCTGCGGATGCGGGTGGACTTCTTCGCCGACGGGCGGCTGTTCGCCCACGCCGAGGGCGGGGCGCGCTTCCTGGACGCCCGGCTCTACGACGCCCTGCGCTCCCGGGCCGCTACGGCCGTGCCGACCCGGCACCAGGGCGTACGCCCCCAACCGACCGTGCTGGGGCTCGAGTCGGCGTCGGACGTCGTCGTCTCCCAGGACGGCGACCGCGTCCTGGTGGACCCCGCCGACCCCCGCCATCCCTTCTTCTTCGACCATGGCACGGACCATGTGCCCGGGATGGCCCTGCTGGAGGCGGCCCGGCAGGCGATCGCCCTGCGCAGCGGAGGGAAGCTGCTCCGCCCTGTCTCCTGCCGTATGACGGCAGCGCGCTTCACCGAACACGCACCCCCCGCCGCCATTCACTGCTCCGTATACGGATCCCTCGCCTTCTTCCGTATGCGGCAAGGCGATACGAAGACCGCGACGGGCCTGCTGCGCTATTGCTGAGCGTCACCCACACGTGGGTATTGCGGTGGCAAATGGCCACGATCGCTCGGAGCAAGCGTAGCGTTCGTTATGTTTCTGGTTCCGGATGTGCTCGAGACCACCGCGGACCGCGGTGTGTGACCGTCATGCATGAACCGGCCATGACCGTCCTGCTCTTACGCGCTTTCCTGCGGTGAAGGCGGCTCAGCAGGCACATCGGGACCTCTGACCGGCGGATCGCGCCGCCCTTCGGCAGTTCCGTCCTGCACCAGAACGGCAGCACAGCACATGACATCCCATCGTATTTTCGACTGGACGCCACAAGCCGTCGTCTTCGATTGCGACGGCACACTGGTGGACACAGAACGGCACTGGGAACAGGCCCGCGACATCGTCCTGAGCGGCTATGGAGTCGTACCGGACGCGGAGTTCGCGGAAAGCAGCAAGGGGCTGCACTACACGGAATGCGGCGCCCTCATGGCGCGTCTCGCCGACCGCCCCGACGCCGTCGAGGACATGACCGAGCAACTCCTCGCGAGCTTCCGCGAACTCGTCGCGCAACGCCCCGTCCCGGTCGCCGGAGCACAGGATCTCGTGCGGAACCTGGCCCGGATCGCGCCGCTGGCCGTGGCGAGCAACTGCCCCGTGGACGTGGTGGAGTTCTGCCTCGAGTCCGTGGGCCTGAGACCCCACTTCCGGCACATCGTCGTGCCGGGAACGGACGTGCTTCCCAAACCGCGCCCCGACGCCTATGCCGAGGCCGCGCGCCGACTGGGCGCCGACGGCGGGGACACACTGGCGGTCGAGGACTCGGTCAACGGCCTGAAGGCCGCGGTCGGCGCGGGCCTGCGGGTGATCGGGGTCGGACGGCAGCCCAGCAAGGAAGGCCTCGCCCTCGCCGACCTCTGGGTGGACACGCTGGCCGACCCGGAGTTGGTGGCCTGGGCGAAGAGCCGCCCCGGCGCCCCCACGGCCGCCGACCAGCCGCTGGTGCCCAAGCAGAGCGGTTCGGCCGAGTCCGGCACGGAAGCCCTGCCCTGACCGGGCGGCCACGCGGGCGAGCGGAGACAGAGCCTTCTACGGGTGTTGGTCCTCACCGGCCGTCCAGGACACCCCTCAGATACGGTGCCGTCGCGCTCCCGCTCGCCCGCGCCACCTCGGCCGGGGGGCCCGCCGCGACGATCCGCCCGCCTGCGTCCCCGCCGCCGGGACCCAGGTCGATCACCCAGTCCGCACCCGCGACCACGGACATGTCGTGCTCGACCACGATCACCGTGTGCCCGGCGTCGACCAGTCCGTGCAACTGACGCATCAGGACCTCGACATCGGCCGGGTGCAGCCCGGTCGTCGGCTCATCGAGGAGGTAGAGGGTGCTGCCACGGCGCCCGCGCTGCAACTCACTGGCGAGCTTGATGCGTTGTGCCTCACCACCGGACAGCTCCGTGGCCGGCTGACCCAACCGCAGATACCCGAGGCCGACATCGAGCAGGGTGCCGAGGCTGCGGGCGATCGCCGGGGTGTCCGCGAAGAAGTCCGCCGCCGCCTCGACCGTCAGATCGAGCACCTGCGCGATGTTCCGTCCCCGGTACGTCACTTCGAGCGTGTCCGGGTTGTAGCGCGCGCCGCCGCATTCCGGGCACGGTGCGTAGGTGCTCGGCAGGAAGAGCAGCTCCACGCTGACGAACCCCTCGCCCTGACAGGTCTCACAACGCCCGCCGGACACATTGAAGGAGAACCGGCCGACGCCGTACCCCCGCTCGCGCGCCTCGTCCGTGGCCGCGAACACCTTGCGCACGACATCGAAGAGGCCCGTGTAGGTCGCGAGGTTCGAGCGCGGGGTACGGCCGATCGGCTTCTGGTCGACCGCGACCAGCCGCTCCACACCGGGCAGTTCCTCGGTGATCTCACCGATGAGCGTGGACTTCCCGGAGCCCGAGACACCGGTGACCGCCGTGAACACTCCGAGCGGGAACCGCGCCGTCACCTCGCGGAGGTTGTGCCGTGTGACGGGCCCGACGCTCAACTCACCGCGCGGCGCGCGTACTTGGCGCGCGGTGCCGGGGGAGCGGTCGAAGAGGAAGCGGGCCGTCGCCGACTCCTCGACGCCCGCCAGCTCCGCCACCGGGCCGCTGTGCAGCACGCGCCCGCCGTGCTCGCCCGCGCGCGGGCCGACATCCACCAGCCAGTCGGCGGCGCGCATCACCTCCAGTTGGTGCTCGACCACGAACACCGAGTTACCGGCGGCCTTCAGCCGCTGAAGCACCGTCAACAGCGCCTCGGTGTCGGCGGGATGGAGCCCCGCGGAGGGCTCGTCGAGGACGTACACCACCCCGAACAGCCCGGAGACCAACTGCGTGGCCAGCCGCAGCCGTTGCAGCTCGCCCGCCGACAGGGTGGGGGTGGCGCGGTCCAGGCTCAGATAGCCGAGGCCCAGTTCGAGGACCGGCGCGATACGGGAGGTGAGGTCCTCGGTGAGGACACGCGCGGTTCCCGTCGCGCCCTCCAGCGTCTGCGCCAGCGCCGCCAGCGGCAGTGCGGCCAGGTCGGCGATGGTGCGGCCCGCGAACGTCACGGCCAGCGCCTCCGGGCGCAACCGGCTGCCACCGCACGCCGGGCACGGCGCACTGGCCAGGAAGCGCTCCGCCTTCGCGCGCAGCGTCGGGCTCTTGGAGTCCGAGAACGTCTTCATCACATAGCGGCGGGCGCTCATGTACGTGCCCTGGTACGGCCGTTGGATGCGCTGGGCCTCCCGTACCGGATGGACGGTCACCACCGGCTGCTCGTCCGTGAACAGGATCCACTCCCGCTGCTCGGCGGGCAGTTCGCGCCAGGGCAGATCCACGTCGTAGTCGAGCGCGTCGAGGATGTCCCGCAGGTTCTTGCCCTGCCAGGCGCCCGGCCACGCGGCGATCGCCCCCTCCCGGATCGACAACGACGGGTCGGGCACCAGCAACTCCTCCGTCGTACGGTGCACTTGGCCCAGCCCATGGCACTCCGGGCACGCACCGGCCGCCGTGTTCGGGGAGAACGCGTCCGAGTCGAGACGCGCGGCCCCCGGCGGATAGTCACCGGCGCGGGAGAAGAGCATCCGCAGCGAGTTCGAGAGGTTCGTGACCGTGCCGACCGAGGAGCGGGACGTCGGCGTGGAGCGGCGCTGCTGGAGCGAGACGGCGGGCGGCAGTCCGGTGATCTCCCCGACCTTCGGCGCGCCCACCTGGTGGATCAGCCGCCGTGCGTACGGCGCGACCGACTCGAAGTAGCGACGCTGCGCCTCCGCGTACACGGTGCCGAACGCCAGCGACGACTTCCCGGACCCGGACACCCCCGTGAACACGGCCACGACATCCCGGGGGATGTCGACGTCGACGCCCTTGAGGTTGTGCTCCCGGGCACCGCGAACGCGGACGTACGGATCGTGGGGGCTGTGCATGACGGGAACTCCGTACGGATCGTCGACGGGGATGGGACAAACCCCGCAATTCTATGGGGTCGGGGGCGCGGACCGTCGGGCGGTGTCGCCCGAGACCGGCTGCGGTCGGCAGGCGGCTGCCGCCGGAGACTCGCCGGGGTGATCGGCAACTCCCTCTGGGAGTCGGAGAGTTGTTCGACATGGGCTACCGTGCGGGGCACAAGGTCGACCACGGTGAGGGGAGCGGGTCAGGATGTACGAGCGGCCGACGGGTCCGATGGTGCCGATCAACAGCTCGGTCGCGCATCCCGCGCGCGTCTACAACGCCTGGCTGGGCGGCAAGGACAACTACCTCGCCGACCGCGAGGCGGCCGAGCTGGCCGCCGCGGCCAACCCGGAGATCGTCCCCGCGGTCCGGGCCAACCGGGCGTTCCTGGGGCGGGCCGTCCGGCATCTGGCGGGGGAGGCCGGTATCCGGCAGTTCCTCGACATCGGCACCGGGATCCCGGCGGCCGACAACACCCACGAGGTGGCGCAGCGCGTCGACCCCGGCTCACGTGTGGTGTACGTCGACAACGACCCGATCGTCCTCGCCCATGCCCAGGCGCTGCTGGTCAGTGCCTCGGAAGGGAGCACGGACTACCTCCAGGCGGATCTGCGGGACGTGGACCGCATCCTGGCCGCCGCCGGGAAGACGCTCGACCTGTCTCAGCCCGTGGGCCTCATGCTCGTGGCGGTCCTCCAGTACGTCCCGGACGCCGACGACCCGTACGACCTCACCCGGCGCCTCCTCGACGCGCTCGCCCCCGGCAGCCACCTCGTCCTCTCCCACCCGGCGGCCGACATCGGCGCCGAGAAGGTCGCCGAGTCCATGCGCGCGTACAACGAGCGGGCCGCCGAACACGCGGGCGCCACGCCGCGTACGCACGCCGGGGTCACCCGCTTCTTCGACGGCACCGACCTCCTGGAGCCGGGCGTCGTCCAACTGCCCGAGTGGCGCCCGGAGGGCGAGGGCGCCGCGGCGCCGGGCCCGCTGCCGATGTGGTGTGGAGTCGGCCGTAAGTAGGCCCTGATCCGCCTGGCGGAGTCGGCTGGAAGCAAGCCCCGATCCGCCGGACGGCGCCGAACCGCCGTATCTGTCCAGGCGGCGCTGAGCAGGGCGGTTGGGTCATTTCATTTGACATTAGGGTGGCTTATGGAAGATAAAGGGGAGGCTTTGGCCATGTGGTCACGTTGCGTAATACACGCGGCGTGACCCGGTATCCCGTCTGCGCGAATGAGCCCTACCGTGTCCCACTCCAGCACCGACCAGCCCGCCACCGACCCCGTGGGGGAGTGGGACGCCTGGCGCGCCGAGCGCCGTCGAGCCCTCACCTCGCCCACCGGGAACCTCGCGCTGATCGAGACCCGCTGGCTCCCCGCGGGTGAGCGCCCGGACCCGGAGGCGGCCCGCGCCGGACTGGCGGACAGCGTGACCGTCACCAGCCTCCAGCGCACCGACCTGATCACCGGCGAGCCCGAGCACGGGCTGCGCTTCTGGGACGCCGACGCGCCCGCCGTCCGCCACTTCGACCACGTCGACGCCTTCCCGTACGACCCGGCCTGGGTGCTCCACGCGACGTACACGCCCGTGCCCGGCGCCCGGCGGGTGTCCTTCGAGCACATCCGGGACAACGGCGGCACCCGCGACCTCGTCGTCCCCGGTGACATCACGCTCACCCTCGACGGCCGCGACTACACCCTCAGCGCCTTCGACGACGACGGCACCCTGCTGCTCGTCTTCGGCGACCCCACCAACGGGGACACCACCTACGGCGCCGGCCGCTTCCTCTTCGTCCAGCGCACCGAGGACGACGACCGCGTCCTGCTCGACTTCAACCGCGCCTTCGTACCGCCCTGCGGGTTCTCCGATCAGTACAACTGTCCGATGCCGCCGCGGCAGAACCGCCTCCACCTGCCCGTCCAGGCCGGTGAGAAGCGCCCCGTCTTCCGCGACGGCTTCTCCGACCAGCACTGATCGTCCGTAACTCCCCGCACCGCAGCACGAAAGCGCCCTTCGCCATGAGCCTCAAGAAGACGTCCCTGTACGCCACCGCCACCGCGACCACCCTCGCGCTGACCCTGACCGCCTGCGGCGGCTCCGGCAACAGCGCCTCGGGCGGCCACTACGACAAGAACGCCACGGTCGAGATCGGCTCCCTCTACGAGCCGCAGAACCTCGACAACACCGCGGGCGGCGGCCAGGGCGTCACCGAGGCCCTCAACGGCAACGTCTACGAAGGGCTGTTCAAGCTCACCGACGACGGCAAGACCGAGAAGCTGCTGGCCCAGGACTACAAGGTCAGCGACGACGGCCTCACCTACACCTTCACCCTGCGCGACGGCGTGACGTTCCACAGCGGCAAGAAGCTCACCAGCGAGGACGTCAAGTACAGCCTGGAGAAGGTCATCGCGGACGACTCGCAGTCCGCGCGCAAGGCCAACCTCAAGGTCATCAAGGACATCGCCACCCCCGACGCGCACACCGTCAAGGTCACGCTGTCGCAGAAGTCGATCTCCTTCGTCTACAACCTCTCCTACGTCTGGATCATCAACTCCCAGGCGAAGAACCTGAAGACGACCGAGGACGGCACCGGCCCCTACAAGCTGGACAAGTGGACCCGCGGCTCCGCGCTCAGCCTGACCCGGTTCGCCGGGTACTGGGGCAAGGCCGCCGCCAACGGCAAGGCCGTCTTCCACTACTACAAGGACGCCACCGCGCTCAACAACGCCCTGGCGACCGGCGCCGTGGACGTGGTCACCAGCGAGCAGTCGCCCGACGCCCTCGACCAGTTCAAGAACAACCAGAACTACAAGGTCAACGACGGCGACTCCACCACCAAGCTGCTGCTCGCCTTCAACGACAAGGCCAAGCCGTTCACCGACGTCCGGGTGCGCCAGGCCGTCTCCGCCGCCATCGACGACAAGAAGCTGCTGGAGTCCGTCTGGGGCGGCTACGGCAAGCTCATCGGCTCGATGGTGCCGCCCACCGACCCCTGGTACGAGGACCTGACCAAGGTCAACGCCTACGACCCGGCACGCGCCAAGAAGCTGCTCGCCGAGGCCGGGTACGGCAAGGGCTTCGACTTCACCCTCGACACCCCGAACTACGACCCGCACCCCACCGCGGCCACCTTCATCAAGTCCCAGCTCGCCAAGGTCGGCATCACCGTCAAGATCAACACGATCACGCCGGACGAGTGGTACACGAAGGTCTACAAGAACCACGACTTCACGGCCACGCTCCAGGAGCACGTCAACGACCGCGACCTCGTCTGGTACGGCAACCCCGACTTCTACTGGGGCTACGACAACAAGCAGGTCACGCGGTGGGTCCAGCAGGCCGAGGAGGCCGCCACCACCGCCGGGCAGACCGAGCTGCTGAAGAAGGTCAACCGCAAGACCGCCGAGGACGCGGCCAGCGACTGGCTGTACCTCTACCCGCAGATCGTCGTCGCCAACAGCAAGCTGTCCGGCTACCCGGTCAACGGCCTCAACTCCCAGTTCTTCGCCTACGACATCAAGAAGAAGAGCTGATGACGCGCTATCTGCTGCGCCGCCTCGCCTTCCTCGTGGTGTCGCTGGCCCTGGCGAGCATCGTGCTGTTCGTCCTGCTGCGCCTGCTGCCCGGCGATCCGGCCAACGCGCTCACCTCCGTGGGCGCCGACCCCGAACAGATCGCCGCGGCCCGCCACGCCATCGGCTCCGACAAGCCGCTGCCCGAGCAGTTCACCCACTGGCTCGGGCAGTTGGCGAGCGGCGACCTCGGCACCTCCTTCGTCAGCTCGCTGCCCGTCGGACCCGAGGTCGCCTCCCGGCTGAACGTCACGGTGCCCCTGACCCTCAGCGCGTTCGCCCTGGCCGTCCTCATCGCCGTACCCGCCGGGTTCGTCGCCGCCCACAAGCGGCACACCTGGTACGGGGCCCTGCTCAGCGGGGTCTCCCAACTCGGCATCGCCGTCCCGGTGTTCTGGCTCGGCATGATCCTCATCGCCGTGTTCGCGCTCAACGCGGGCTGGCTCCCGGCCGGTGGCTTCCCGCAGGACGGCTGGGCCGAGCCCGCCGAGGCGATCCGCTCCCTCGTCCTGCCGGTCCTCACCATCGCCCTGGTGATGAGCGCGTCCCTGATCCGCTACGTCCGCTCCGCCACCCTCGACGTCCTCGGCAGCGACCACCTGCGCACCGCCCGCGCCCTCGGCTCGTCCTTCGGACAGGCGATGTGGCGGCACGGGCTGCGCAACGCCTCCGTACCCGTGATCTCCGTCCTCGGTATCGAACTCGCCTCGACCCTGCTCGGCGCGGTCGTCGTGGAGTCGGTGTACGCGCTGCCCGGCCTCGGCTCGATGCTCGCCACCGGCATCGCCCAGCACGACTACCCCGTCGTCCAGGGCGTCCTGTTCGTCTCCACGCTCGCCGTGCTGCTCATCGGCTTCGCCGCCGACCTGGTCCAGCGGATCATCGACCCGCGACTGCGCGGCCGGCTCTCCGGAGGTGCCCGATGACCCAGGCAGACGTACGCACCCCCGTACGGCCCCAGCAGCCCGCGCCGGTCCGACGCCGCTCCCGGCGCTCGGCCACCCTCGTCGTCGGCTGCGTCCTGGCCGGACTCATCGCGCTGCTCGCCCTGGTCTCCCTCGTCTGGCTGCCCTACGCCACCGACGACACCTCCGGCGGACGCCTGGCCGGACCCGGCGGCGGACACCTGCTCGGCACCGACAAGCTCGGACGCGATCTGTTCACCCAGGTGATGACCGGATCACGGATCGCCGTCGAGGCCGGTCTCGGATCGGTCCTCATCGCCGCCACGCTCGGCATCACACTCGGCGTACTCGCCGCGTTCGCGCAGGGCTGGCTCGACGACACGGTCTCCGCCTTCCTCGACATCCTCATCGCCTTCCCGACGCTGCTGCTCGCGATGCTCATCGTCGCCGCGCGCTCGGCGACCCTCGGCTCGGCCGTCCTCGCGATCGGCCTGGCCCAGAGCGCCGTCGTCGCCCGGCTGGTACGCATCCTGGTCAAGCGGGTGCTGGCGCAGGACTACATCACCGCCGCCCGCACCTCCGGCACGTCCTGGCCCCGGAACGTGGTGGCCCATGTGCTGCCCAACATCTGGCCGACCCTCGTGGTCAACCTCGCCCTTCAGTTCGGGCTCGCCGTACTGGCCGAGGCCGGGCTGTCCTACCTCGGACTCGGCGCGCCCCCGCCGAACGCCTCCTGGGGCCGCATGCTCCAGGAAGCCCAGGCCACCTTCACCACCGCGCCCGTGGGCGCGCTCGCCCCCGGCATCCTGCTCGTCCTGCTCGTCATCGGCGTCAACCTCATCGCCGACGGCCTGCGCGACACCCTCGACCCGGCCACCCGCAAGAGGCGCGCATGACCCTCCTCGACGTCCGCGGGCTGACCGTCCGCACCACCGACGGCCGCACCCTGGTGGACGACCTGTCCTTCACCCTGGCGCGCGGCGAACGGCTCGGCCTCATCGGCGAGTCCGGCTCCGGCAAGTCCCTGACCACGCTCGCCGTGCTCGGCCTGCTGCCCGACGGCATGACCGCCACCGGCAGCATCGAACTCGCGGGCACCCAGATCGTCGGCGCCCCCGAGAAGCGGCTCACCGCCGTCCGCGGCCGGGACGCCGCCGTCGTCTTCCAGGAGCCGCTGACCGCACTCGACCCGCTCATGCGCGTCGGCCGCCAGATCGCCGAACCCCTGCGCAGGCGCACCGGCCTGAAGGGCGCCGAGCTGACACGGGCCGTGGGCTTCGCGCTCGAACAGGTGCGGCTGCCCGACCCCGAGCGCATCGCCCGCGCCTTCCCGCACGAGATCTCCGGCGGCCAGCGCCAGCGCGTGGCCCTCGCCATGGCCCTGGCCTGCGATCCGAAGCTGCTCATCGCGGACGAGCCGACCACCGCCCTGGACGTGTCCGTGCAGGCCGAGATGCTGGAACTCATCGACACCCTGGTCCGCGAACGGGAGATGGCCGTGCTGTTCGTCAGCCATGACCTCGCCGTCGTGGCCAAGGTGACCGACCGCGCCCTGGTACTCAAGGACGGCCGGGCCGTCGAGGAGGGCGAGGTGCGCGGCCTCGTCGGCGCGCCCCGCGAGGAGTACACCAAGGCCCTGGTCGCCAGCGCCCGGCGGCTGGAGTCCGCACTGGACTTGAGGAGCGCGCGATGACCGCCGGACGTGACACGGAGACCCCGGTCCCCGACGCGACGACCCCCGTGCTCGAACTGGCCGATGTCGCGCTGCGCTACCGGGGCGGCGCGGACAACGTGGTCGAGGACGTCTCCCTCACGGTCGAGGCCGGACACAGTCTCGCGCTCGTCGGCGAGTCGGGCGCGGGCAAGACCACGCTGCTACGGCTGCTGCTGGGGCTCGCCCGCCCGACCTCCGGCCAGGTCCGCTTCGACGGCGCCGAGCTGTCCCTGCGCGACCGGGGGCAGATGCGTCGCTTCCGCCGCAGTGTGCAGTGCGTCTTCCAGGACCCGTACTCCTCGCTCGACCCGCGCCGCCGGGTGGGCGCCACCGTGGCGGAGCCGCTGCGCTCCCTGGGCATCGACAGCCGTGCCACGGCCGCGCCGAAGGTGGCCGAGGCCCTGGAACGCGTGGGCCTGCCGGCCGACGCGGCGGACCGCTATCCGCACGAGTTCTCCGGCGGCCAGCGCCAGCGGATCGCCATCGCCCGCGCCACGGTCTGCACCCCGCGGATCCTGCTGGCGGACGAACCCGTGAGCGCGCTCGACGTCACCACCCGGGTGAAGGTCGTCGACCTGCTGGCCGAACTCAAGCAGGAGCAGGGGCTGACGCTCGTGATGGTCTCCCACGACCTGTCGGTCGTCGCCTCGCTGTGCGAGCGGACCGCGGTCCTGGAGCGCGGCCGGGTGGTCGAGCAGGGCGACACCGCCCAGGTCCTGGGCCGCCCCGCGCACTCCTACACCCGCCGCCTGATCGACAGCGTGCCGCGGCTGCCCGGCTGAGCGACGTCCAGGGCCCCGGTGCCGTGTTCGGCGAGCGGGCCTATGGACAGTCCGGCCGCGCGGCAGTCCTCGACGATGTGGGCCAGGGCGCCGAGGGACGCACGCCAGCAGCCGGTCGCCGAGTGCCGGTCGGAGTCGTGCAGCAGCAGCGTGCCACCACCACGCAGCCCGGCCCCGACCGCCGTCCGTACGGAGGCGGGCGTGGCCTCGGCCGTCCAGTCCCTGCCCCAGGCGGTCCACAGCACCGGCCGCACCCCGACCCTGCGGGCGGCGGCCCAGCGGCCGGACGTCAGGATCCCGTACGGGGGGCGGTACCACCGCGGCGGTCGGCCCCCGGCCCGCCCCACCGCGTCGGCCGCGCGGGCCAGGTCCGCCGTCTCGCGTGCGGGAGCGGGCAGCCAGGGCCGGTCGTGGGTCCAGCCGTGCACGGCGAGTTCATGGCCGCGCTCGGCGATCTCGCGGGCCAGCGCCGGGTGCCGTGCGACGCTCTCCCCGAGCAGGAAGAACGTCGCCCGCACACCGAGTCCGTCCAGCGCGTCGAGGAAGCGCGGGGTGGACGTCGGATCAGGGCCGTCGTCGAACGTGAGAGCGACGTGGTCGGGGCGGCCGGCCCCCGCGAGCCGGGGGAAGAAGCGGTACCGCAGGCCGGGCAGCCAGGTGACGGCCGGGCCTATGTGGGCGACCGCGGCGAGGGCGAACGACGTCAGCACGGCGGGCGCGTGCCGGGCGGGGACATCGACAACGGCGTGACGGGGCATCGCTCCTCGACCTCCTTTGTCGGACCCGTAGCGGTCACAGGGGGCCGTCCCGCTCCGGAGGCACCACCGTGTCCCAGGCACCGCCGCTCGCCAGGGCCCGCGCCAGCCCGATGCTGCCGACCCCGATGAGCGCCACACCGATCAGCTCCGGGAGCACCCACGCCCCGAGGGCGATCCGCTCGTCGAACAGCGCCCACCCCAGCCCCACGCTGACCACGGCGTCTCCCAGGGTGAGAACCGGCTGGGACGCCGTCAGGGTCCCAGCGCGGAACGCGTTCTGCAACAGCACGAAGGCCACCAGCCCGGTAGCGAGAGTGGCATACGGCGGCCACCCCGTGAGCACCGCGACCGGACCCCGCGAGATTCCTCCCATGACCTCCTTGAGCAGCGCGGCGGTGGCGGCGAACGACACCGCGGACGCCAACCCGAACAGCGCCGCGCGCGGCGCCCCCGTCAGCGGGCGGGCCAGCGCGACGGAGGCGGCCACCACGCAGGCCAGCGTGACCCCCACCACGGGCCAGCGCCCCGGCAGCGCGGTGGCCTGGCCCGGCGACGGCGCGGCCATCCCGAGGAAGAGCGCGAGACCCACGGCCAGCGCGGCGAACGCCAGCCAGGTACGACGGTCCGGCAGGCGCTGGAAGACCACACTGCCGACCGCCAGGGTGAACAACAGTTCGCTCGCCAGCAGGGGCTGGACGACGGACAGGCTGCCCACGGCCAGCGCGGCGGCCTGGAGGGCGGTCGACACCGCGAGCATCCCGGCGCCCGCCAGCCAGTGGGGCCGCCGCAGCACATGGACGATCCAGCGCATCCCCTGCCACCGCCCGTGGAGGACGTCGGGTTCGTCCCGCGCGGCCCGTCGTTGCAGGACGGAGGCCGAGGCGTTGGAGAGCGCCGCGAGCAGCGCGAGCAGGATGGTGGGAGCGCTCACCCGCCACTCGATTCAGCCGAACCGTGCGGCCAGCCGCCGGTACAGCGCTGGTGCCGCGCCGTGGACCCGGGCGGGCAGCCGCAGCCAGCCGGGGACGTAGACCTCGTCCCGCCCGTGGGAGATCGCGCCCCAGACGGCGTCCGCCACGCGCTCCGGCGGCACCGGGCGCGGCCTCGACCGCCGGTACGGCACTCCGCGACGTTCGAAGAACGGCGTGCTGACCACACCGGGGACCACATGGCTGACGCCCACACCCGTGCCGTGCAGCTCGTAGCGCAGGGCGTCGGCGAACGTGGCCAGCGCCGCCTTGGCCGCGGAGTAGACGGCCTCGCCGCGTACGCCGACGGCGCCCGCGATGGACCCGATGATCACCACGCGCCCCGATCCGGCCTCGATCATCGGCGGCAGCACATGCCGTACCAGGCGCATCGTGGCGACCAGGTCGACGCCGACCACTTCGTCGATGTCGGCCAGCGGCATGGCCCGGAAGTCGCCCGCGCAGCCGATTCCGGCGCACGCCACCAGCAGGTCCACCCGGCCGTCCTGGCCGAGCGCGAACTCGGCGAGCTGCCGTTCGGCACCCGGACGGGTGAGATTCGTGGGGAAGACGGTGGCCGACGTCTGGGCGGCGACATGGGCGAGGCGTGTGGTGTCACGGCCGTTCAGCACCAACTGCCACCCTCCCTCACCGGCCAGTCGACGGGCGACCGCGGCACCGATACCGGAGGACGCGCCGGTGACCAGCGCCGTCCCCTGCCGCAGCGCCCGGTCGGCACCGGCCGGACGCGAGGGGCCGACGGCGGGGGCCAGGGTGCCCAGGGGCGAGACGGGGACGGACCGAAAGGGGGACGAAGGCTGTGGCATGGCGGGTGACCTCGCTGCGACGGCGAACGTGCGGGGCGACAGGCGGATGACGCGACGGATGCGACGGACGGACAGCGGCCCACCCGCCAAGGTGATTTGTCACGCTATGTGTATTGTCATCTACTCCCCGGCGCCAGGCGACGTGAGCTGACCGGCGCACGGCAAAGGCCCCGAACGGATGCGAACGAACATCCATTCGAGGCCTGGTGGTACGGGTACTGCGGCGCCTTCTCACCGGCGCATGTCGTGGTGCCGACTGCGGCCGATGGTCAGACCCATGGCGGCGAGCCCCAGAAGGACTGTCAGCGCGCCCACGATGACGTTGCTCCAGATGATGCCGGCCCGTGCGCTGTGGGCGGCGGTGGCCACCCAGGGGGAGATGATCAGCCACAGGCCGAGCGGAACGATCATCCACGCCACCCGGAGCATACGGTCCGGGGCCAGCGTCAGCGCGAATCCGATCAGGGCGATGGTGATGCCGACGATCAGGTTGCTGGCGGTGAGGCTGGGCGTCTGTGCCGCGAAGTGGATGACCCAGGGCGATATCGCCGCGTAGACGCCCGCGAGGAGGATCAGACCCTCCACGGCGATCGCCGAGTTGCTGGTGGAGCCCGAGCGCTCCAGCCATTCCCGCATCTCCGCCAGTTCGGGGTGCAGGCCCATCGCGCCGTGGCGATGCGTCCCCATGTCATCGGGGTGATGCATGCCCGTCGTTCCGGTGGACTGCTGTTGCGGATGCATTCCACTGGGTTGCTGCGGATGCGCCATCGCTGTCGCTCCCCTCCGTGAGGGTTTAGATGTTCCTTATCTTCAATTTCCCTCCTTCGGGGGGTTTATGCACCCTTTCGCCCGCTATCGGTGGTATACGCTCACGCCCGCGTCAGTCCCACAGCGGATAGGTCACCGCTCGCGCGGAGCCCTCCGGCTTCCCCTCGGTGTAGATCAGGGTCATCTGCGTGTAGTGCCGCAGTCGAGGGTGCTTCTTCCACGGCTGCGGGTGCTCGAGCCGGACGACGACCGGGAACGAGTGGAAGGTCCCGGCCGCGCAGTACGGATCACAGTCGTTCGCCACGTCGAGGCCCGTGCCCACCGCCGACTTCGAGCCCCAGTACGACCAGTGCAGCGAGGAGAGGCGGTTGTTGCCGTCACCGCAGGCGATCATGAAGTCGGAGGGCTGTACCTGGGAGCGCCAGGAGCAGTCGACGAGGACGGTGTCCCCGCTCTGTCGCGCCGCGGCGGGCACCTTCGGCGGCAGTGGCACGGCGGCTGCCGCGCCCGTACTCGCTGCCAGCGCGACCGCACAGAGTGTGACCGTCGTACCCATCATGTGATGACGCATGTTCCGCTCCCCGTCCGTGTGTCGGTGCGCCCGAACCGGCGCGATGCCCGTGC
The DNA here is from genome assembly GCF_055583785.1 of Streptomyces sp. NPDC104371. NCBI lineage: Bacteria > Bacillati > Actinomycetota > Actinomycetes > Kitasatosporales > Streptomycetaceae > Streptomyces > Streptomyces sp. NPDC104371. The sequence continues at coordinate 544,655 of NZ_JBVJNF010000001.1, read as the reverse complement.
CAGGTTATGCACCCCCGGCCGCCGCGCGCCGAGTCTTCACCCCCCTTTACCCCCAGCCGGGTGGCTCCCCCCGGCGCCCGAACCACCAGCCGCTCCCCAGCGCACACGCCCGCGCGCTCGCGTCGCCGGTCATGCCGTGCGGGTACGGCGCGCAGCGATCAGCATGGACATGGACAGGTGTCACAGAGGCCGGAGCAACGAGGCTGTCGTCAGGCGGCCGGTCAAGGAGATGCGCATGACTCGGCAACCCTCCCCCGAACCCGACGCAGCGCCTGGGCTGGAAGCGCGTGTGGGCCGCCTGGAGGCTCAGGTGGCGACGCTCGCCGATGCCCTTCGGGCGCTCGCGCACGGCTTGGAGAGCACCCCGGCCGAGGGCACCCCGCCCGAGGAGACGGCCCGCGGTGCGCGACTTGCCCGTGAGCTGCTGTTGTCCCAGGACCTGTAGACGCGACAGGCCCGTGCGAGCCGCCGATATTCGGGCCTCGCCCGGACGCCAGGTCGGCCAACGATAGGATCGAACGATGTCCGTGCCTGCCCCTGCGGTCGTCGCACGGCGGAGTGAAACCGCCGACAGGAAGGTCTCGTTGTCCCATGTTCCAAGACGCCCCCATCTATCACCAGCTCATCGCGGAGCGCGGTGACGTACCCGCACAGGTACGCGATGCGGCGGAGATGATACGTCGCCAACTCCAGGGGGTGATCAGACTGGAGCAGTCTCCCGGAGCCTTCGAGCCCGGCCCGTTCGCCGGTAACGCCCGTGTGCCGCAACAGCGCTCCGCGCTTCCCCCGGGCCCGCATCTGCGGTAATGCCGCGAGGCCGTGCGGCGATCGCCTGAACCGCCGCCGCACGGCGAGTAGTTGACGTAGCGTGGTGCGTCAACTGCGCAGGGACCTACGCAGCGCCGTGTTGGCCTGAGCGACGGCGGACCTGGCGGCCTGGGTGTCGGCGAGCGCGTTGAGCATCACGAAGTCATGGACCACCCGCGGGTAGTGGGTGTGGGTGACCGGCACACCGGCACGGCGCAGCATGGCGGCGTACTGGCGCCCTTCGTCCGACAGCACATCACTGTCGGTGATGACCAACGCCCGGGGCAGACCGCGCAGTTGAGCGGTCGTGGCACGCAGCGGCGACGCGGTGGGCCGACTGCGGACAGAGGTATCGGGGGCGTACTTGTTCCAGAACCACTTCATGCCCGCTGTGGTGAGCCAGCAGTTCGTGGCGAAGCGCCGGTAGGACGGCGTGTCGAACGAGGCGTCGGTGACCGGGTAGAACAGCACCTGCTGGGCGATCCTCGGCCCGCCGCGCTGCTTGGCCATCATGGTCACGGCGGCGGTCATGTTGCCGCCCACACTGTCACCGGCCACGGCCAGCCGGGAGCCGTCGACGTTGATCTCGCGGCCGTGCCGGGCGACCCACTGAGTGGCGGCGTACGCCTGCTCGTTGGCGACCGGGTAGCGCGCCTCCGGCGACCGGGCGTAGTCGACGAAGACCACCGCGGCCCTGGCCCCGTTGGCGATCTGCCGTACGAGCCGGTCATGGGTGGAGGCGTCACCGAGCACCCAGCCGCCGCCGTGGAAGTACATCACCGCGGGCAGTCTGCCCCTCATCCCGTGCGGCCGGACGATACGGATCGAGACCGGGCCGGTGCGGCTGCCCCCGGGAATGGTCCGCGTGGTGATGTCGGCGGGGAGCTTGGACACCGGGTAGGCGGCCTGAAGGTCGAGGAGCGACCGGCGCGCGGCCGAGGGCGTCATGTCCTGGAGCGGCGGGCCGCCCGCCGCGGCGAGCTTGTCGAGGAACGCCTGCGCGGCCGGTTCGAGGGCCACGGGGGGATTGCCACAGGTCGCCCTGCGGGGGGCGGCGTCCGCCGGGGTGGCCAGGGTGGGAACGGCGACAGCGAGCGTGATCGTGGTGAGCAGTGCGGTGAGGCCGGCACACGGCTTACGGAGCGAGCGGGAGCGTCGTATGGCGCTCATGGGTGTCCTCCTTCCGAGGGGCACTTCACCCGTGAGCCTTCTGGGCTTCCCGCCGACCGGCCCGCCGGACTGGGCCGAAGGGGTGGCACCCCGCACCCACCCTGGTGGAGAGTGGGCCGTCCTGGTTTGCGGACGCTCAATGGCGGCGGGAGTGATCCGCCCGGCCCGAGGGGCGAGCCGACCGACGACGGCCGGGGCGGACACCGCGGGGGAGAACCGGTTCCGCAACCGTCGCACACGATCGCTGTCGCGGCATCCCTTCACATGCGATGGCTCTGTCGTTCAACTCCGCTGTACGGCACGGGCAGTGAGGTCCCCAGCCGTGCCGGGTCGGCCTATGAACACCGCGATCTACGAGAACTGCCCCTGTGCGCACCGGCCTTGGACCTCCCTCTTCCGGAGGAACTGACACGCCGTGGATTTCGCAGATGAAGCGATCAACAGCCGACGGTGCGTCAGCATGTCTGTGTCTGTGCCCGGGTGCGTGTGAGGCTGACCGGGTTCTTGGATATGCGCGGCGGCTTGTCATGGGGTTGCTAAGGCAACGTGACTGCTATCTATGCTGGGCATGAAGCGAAGGCAATCGACGTCCGGCCTACCGGCCCGGACTTCCCGACTAGCTGCGGCAGCGCTGTCCCTGGTCCTGGGCGCCGGCACCACGCTGGCGCTGGGCGCAGGCGACATCGCTCAGGCACAGCCGCGTCAAGGTGGCGGTTCCACCTTGGTGAACGAGACGTTCACACATGCCACGGCCCCGGAGTTCATCGGGGTGGGGGATGCCTGTCTCACCGGCGCACCTGGCATCGCCACGCCGCCTCCGGCGGGAGACCACCCGCTCGGTGGCTGTAACCCCGGTGTCAACAGCCCGCCCCTCAACGCCGATCCGTTCGGCTACCTCCGGCTGACGGACTCGTCCAACGACGAGTCCGGTGCGGCCCTGTACAACCAGGCGATTCCCGCCACCCATGGTCTGGATGTCACGTTCGACCAGTGGCAGTACGGCAGCACCACGCCGAACACGCCCGCCGACGGCATCTCGTTCTTCCTGGTGAACGGTGATGTCTCCCTGACTCAGCCGGGCGCCTTCGGCGGCAGCCTCGGATACGCGCAGAAGCTCGACAACGACGAACCCACGGCCCCGTTCCTTCCCGGTGTGGAAGGCGGCTACCTGGGCATCGGCCTCGACGTCCTCGGGAACTTCTTCGGGGACTGGGAACACCGGGGCAACGGCTGCCCGCCCGGTCAGCAGTCGCCCGCCGGCACGGGCTTCCATGTGCCCGCTCCGGGGCCGAACATGGTCACGGTGCGCGGGCCCGGTGAAGGGCTGGAGGGCTACTGCTTCCTGACGGCCACCACCAGCAACTTCACCACCACCGGCCCGTGGCCGTCGACCCTGCCGGGCAACCTCCAGGGGCCGCTGGCCACGATGCCTCCGGGGCTCACCCCCGAAGAGGCCCAGGCCGTGCTCGAGCCGTCGCGTCGTCGGGTGCATGTGGTGCTCACTCCGGCGCCCAACCCCCAACTGACCGTGTCCATCGACTTCAACGACGGCGCGGGCTCCCAGCAGGTGCTCTCCGCCCCGGCTCCGACCCCGGTGCCGGACACCTACAAGTTCGGCTTCGCGGGCTCCACCGGTGAGTTCACCGACGTCCACCTCATCCGCAACGTGGTCGTCGCCACGGACACACCGCTTCCGCAGTTGAACCTCGTCAAGCAGGCCAGGCAGCCGCTGCCCGGTGAGCTGACGGTGGGCGACCTGGTCCCGTACGACTTCGTGGTGACCAACTCCGGTGAGACGACGATCAACAACATCGCCGTCACCGACCCGAAGATCGGTGCGGTGGACTGTCCGGTGACGAGTCTCGCGCCCGGTGAAACGGTGACCTGTACCGCGGTCTATCGTGTCACCGCCGAGGACGTGGCCAACGGCTCCATCCAGAACACGGCCACGGCGACGGGGACTTCGGACGGTGAGACGGTCACCTCACCACCCTCGTCGGAGAACGTGCCGGTCGTCCAGCCACCCAGCCTCGAGATCGAGAAGACGGCGCAGACACCCGGCCCCTACTCCGTCGGGCAGACGGTCACCTTCACCTACACCGTCCGCAACAGCGGCGGGCTGACGATCAACGGCATCACGGTGAACGACGACCACGTCCACAACATCACCTGTCAGGCGACCACGCTGACACCGTTCGAGACACCCGGCGACACGACCACGTGCACCGGTACGTACACCATCACCGCGGCCGACGGTCAGGCGGGTTCCGTCACCAACACGGCCACGGCGACCGGTACGGCGTCCAACGGTATGCAGGTGACCTCCCCGCAGACCCACCAGACCCTCAAGGTCGGGGCGCCCCACCTCGCTCTGGCGAAGCGGGTCGTCTCGCAGGGCCCGTTCCGCATCGGGGACCAGGTCGAGTACGCCTACACGGTCACCAACGAGGGCAACGTCCCCCTGACCAATGTGGTGATCGATGACGACCGGGTCGCCGACGTCACCTGTGAGGCGACCACCCTCGCTCCGGGACAGAGCACCACCTGCACCGGCACCCACACGATCACCCTTGCGGACGTGACCCCGTGCAACCCGCCTCAGACGCGTGTGGGTGACAAGGCCAAGCGCGCGGAGCCGCGGCAGGCGGTCATGCGGTGCGCGGTCACCAACATCGCGGTGGCCGGCGGAACGCCTCCGTCGGGCAACCAGATCACCAGCGACCCGGCCTCCGCCACCGTCATCGTGGAGGTGGAGCAGGGCGCCGAACTCGCCCTGGCGAAGCGGGTGGTGTCGAAGGGACCGTTCCGTGTCGGTGACAAGGTCACCTACGCCTACACCGTCACCAACACCGGCGGCAGCACGGTGACCAACGTGGCCGTCACGGACGACCTGGTCGCCAACGTCACCTGTCAGGCGACCACCCTCGCTCCGGGACAGAGCACCACCTGTACCGGCACGCACAAGATCACCAAGTCCGATGTCACCCCGTGCAAGAAGGCGAAGGAGCGCGGCGGGGACCACGGCAAGGGCAAGAACAAGCACCAGGTGATGCGCTGCGAGGTCACCAACACGGCGACGGCGACGGCGATCGACGCGCAGGGCAAGCGCGTCACCAGCAACCAGGACACCGCCACCATCACGGTGAAGGTGGAGAAGAAGAAGGAGAAGGAGCACTGCCACAAGCACCACGGCGGTCATGGGAAGGCCTACGGCGGAGACAGGTGTGAGGACCATGACGGTCATCACCGCCGGGTAGCCCAGGAGGCCTGAGCACACGCCTCGTAGCTCGCTGAACCCCGCCCCGCTCCGGACCTTCCGGAGCGGGGCGGCACCATGGAGGGGCTGAAACCAACTCCCAGGAGACGAAGGACCGATGGAATTCCGCGACGATGTGGATCTGGACGCTTCCCAGGTGGAGGACCGCGGCAGCGGCGGCGGACTTCCCGGAGGAGGGCTCGCCATCGGCGGTGGCGCCCTCGGGATCGTCGTCCTGATCGTGGCCGTGCTGCTCGGTGTCAACCCGGCGGGACTGCTCGACGGGAACGACCACGCGCGTTCCGCCGGTTCGCCGGGGTCGGACCTCAAAGCGCAGTGCCACAAGGGCAGTGATGCCAACCAGTCGGAGAAGTGCCGTGTGGTGGGTGTGGTCAACAGCATCCAGCGCTACTGGCGGGGGGAGTTCACCCAGAGCGGCCGGCAGGCGTACAGCACCGCTCGCACCAAGCTGTTCTCCGGCAGGGTGAACACCGGGTGCGGGGCGGCGAGTTCGGCCGTGGGCCCGTTCTACTGCCCGGCCGATCACCGGGTCTATCTCGACCTCGGCTTCTTCGACGAGCTGGAGAGCCGGTTCGGCGCCCGCGGCGGCCCGTTCGCCCAGGCGTATGTGATCGCCCATGAGTACGGCCATCATGTGCAGAACCTGCTGGGCACCACGAACCGGGTCGGACGGGACCGCAAGGGAGCGAGCAGCGCCTCGGTCCGACTGGAACTCCAGGCCGACTGTTACGCGGGGGTCTGGGCGAAGAACGCCGTGGACACCGGGTTCTACAAGAAGCCGTTCACCGACGACGACATCCGCGAGGCCCTCGACGCCGCCGCCGCGGTCGGCGACGACCGTATCCAGGAACGCTCCCAGGGGCACATCGACCCGGAGGGCTGGACCCACGGCAGCGCACAGCAGCGGGTGGACTGGTTCACCACCGGATATACCACGGGCTCCGCCGCCCGCTGCGACACCTTCTCCGGGTCCCTGTGACGTCCGGTCCGTCCGGCGTCAGCGGTGCGGCGAACGCGCAGGTCACAGCGTTCCGTGCGGCGTCGGACGGATCCGTTTGGATGATCGAAGGAGCAGGGGGTTAGCATATGAGCGCCGCCTAGCTCGAAAGATAAATCTGTGACTGTCAATGAGGACTCGTTCACTAACTGGAAGAAGCGCGAGGAGATCGCGGAGGCGATGATCCCGATCATCGGGAAGCTGCACCGTGAGCGGGACGTCAACGTCCTGCTGCACAGCCGCTCCCTGGTGAACAAGTCGGTCGTCAGCCTTCTGAAGACCCACCGCTTCGCCCGGCAGATCGCCGGTGAGGAACTCTCGGTCACCGAGACGATGCCGTTCCTGACGGCTCTCACCACGCTCGATCTCGGCCCTTCCCAGATCGACATCGGCATGCTCGCCGCGACGTACAAGACCGATGACCGCGGTCTGTCGGTGGAGGACTTCACCGCCGAGGCCGTCGCCGGCGCCACGGGTGCCAACAAGATCGAGTGCCGCGACGGGCGCGATGTCGTCCTCTACGGCTTCGGCCGTATCGGCCGTCTCGTCGCCCGCCTGCTGATCGAGAAGTCGGGCTCCGGCAACGGCCTGCGGCTGCGTGCCATCGTCGTCCGCCAGGGCGGTGACCAGGACATCGTCAAGCGTGCCTCGCTGCTGCGCCGTGACTCCATCCACGGTCAGTTCCAGGGCACGATCACGGTCGACGAGGCGAACAGCACGATCATCGCCAACGGCAACGCGATCAAGGTGATCTACGCCAACGACCCGTCGGAGGTCGACTACACGGCGTACGGCATCAAGGACGCCATCCTCATCGACAACACGGGCAAGTGGCGTGACCGCGAGGGTCTGTCGAAGCACCTGCGCCCCGGCATCGACAAGGTCGTCCTGACGGCGCCGGGCAAGGGCGACGTCCCCAACATCGTGCACGGTGTGAACCACGACACGATCAAGCCGGACGAGCAGATCCTGTCCTGCGCGTCCTGCACCACCAACGCGATCGTCCCGCCGCTGAAGGCGATGGAGGACGAGTACGGCGTGCTCCGCGGCCACGTGGAGACCGTCCACTCGTTCACCAACGACCAGAACCTGCTGGACAATTACCACAAGTCCGAGCGTCGGGGCCGGTCCGCGCCGCTGAACATGGTCATCACCGAGACCGGCGCCGCCTCCGCCGTCTCCAAGGCGCTGCCCGACCTCAAGGCGAAGATCACCGGCAGCTCGATCCGCGTCCCGGTGCCGGATGTCTCGATCGCCATCCTCAACCTCCAGCTCGGCCGCGCGACCAACCGCGAGGAGGTCCTCGACTACCTCCGGAACGTGTCGCTGACCTCGCCGCTCAAGCGCCAGATCGACTTCATCAGCGCCCCCGACGCGGTCTCCAGCGACTTCATCGGCTCGCGCCACGCCTCGATCGTCGACGCCGGTGCCACCAAGGTCGAGGGCGACAACGCCATCCTCTACCTCTGGTACGACAACGAGTTCGGCTACTCGTGCCAGGTCATCCGGGTCGTCCAGTACGTCTCCGGGGTCGAGTACCCGACCTACCCCGCCCCGACGGTCTGATCCTGACCCCCGCTCGCTGCCGGTGTCGGCCATCCGCCGACACCGGCAGCGGCATGTCCGGGGCATTCGGTAGGCCCGGGACGTCCGGTGGCACAGTGGCTGTATGTGCGGCCGTTTCGTCTCCACCCGCAGCGCCCAGGACCTGGTCAAGACCTTCCGGGTCACCGACTGGCGCGGCACGGACGCGCTGCCGCCGAACTGGAACGTCGCCCCGACCGACGACGTCTGGGCCGTCCTCGAACGCGCCCCACGCGGCCCGGACGCCGGGGCGCCGTGCCGACGGGAGCTGCGGCCCCTGCGCTGGGGCCTGGTCCCCTCCTGGGCGAAGGACGCGAGGACCGGCGCCCGGATGATCAACGCGCGCGTGGAGACCCTGCACGAGAAGCCCGCCTTCCGCCGCGCCTTCGTCGCGCGCCGCTGCCTCCTTCCGGCCGACGGCTTCTACGAGTGGCAGCGGCAGGACAGCGATCACGGTACGGGCGGCGCCCGCAAGCAGCCGTACTTCATCCACCCCGAGGACGGCCGGGTGATGGCGCTCGCCGGACTGTACGAGTACTGGCGCGATCCGGCGGTCGAGCCGGACGACGACCCCGCCGCCTGGCTGATGACCTGCACGATCATCACCACCGACGCCACCGACGCCACCGACGCGGCGGGCCGCGTCCACCCCCGTATGCCGCTGGCGCTCGGCCCCGACCACTACGACGCCTGGCTCGACCCCGCCCACCGGGACCCCGACGGACTGCGCGCGCTTCTGACCCGGCCCGCGGACGGACACCTGGCCGCCCGGCCGGTCTCCACGGCCGTCAACAGCGTCCGCAACAACGGCCCCCAACTCCTCGAAGAGGCCCGGCCGTTGCCGTTAGAGTGAGCGAAGTGATCTCTTACGCATGGCGTGACCCGCTCACGGACGACGAGATGGTCGACCTGGTCCGCTCGCACGGTGGCCAGGCCGAGGCCGGCTGGTGGAGCAGGATCCAGGCGCACAGCCTCGGTTGGGTGGCCGCCCGCGACGCGGACGGACTCCTCGTCGGATTCGTGAACGTGGCGTGGGACGGGGGAGACCACGCCTTCCTGATCGACACGAAGACCCGCGGCTCGTACCAACACCGCGGTATCGCGACGGCAGTTGTGCGTCTGGCGGCGGCGCGGGCGCGCGCGGCGGGCTGCGAGTGGCTGCACGTCGACTTCACGCCCGAGCTGCGGGCCTTCTACTTCGACGCCTGCGGCTTCCGCCCCACGGACGCGGGGCTGATCCATCTGCCGTCCATGCGCGGCGAGTAGCGCCTGGTCACGACCGCGGGCCGCGGGCCGCGTCGAATCCGGACAGCATCGCGTCGAGCGCGAAGGTGAACCGGGAGTCCGGTCCTGAGTGCCGATGGCCGGTGCGCGCGGCCTCGGTGAGCAGGGGGAACTCCTCGGGATCCAGGCCGTCCAGCGGGTCGGCGGCGGCCCGCCGGTCGTCGTCGGCGCCGGGGGGAGCGGTGGCGACATGGCCGACGACGAACCCGGAGACGGCGTACAGCACGTCCAGCGCCCTGCCCAGCGGGAACCCGGCCGCCCGCAGTGAGGCGAGCGCGTTCTCCATGAAGCTCAGGTTCCGCGGGGTCGTCGCGGGCCGGGAGACCACGAGCGGCACCACGTTCGGGTGCGCGAGGAGCGTCGCGTGCAGCGCGTGGGCGTAGTCGCGCAGATCGGCGCGCCAGGACGCGCCGTGGAACAGAGGGGGGACCACCTCGGCGAAGATCTGCTCGACGATCCCGTCCAGCAGGGCGTCCTTGTTGGCGATGTGGTGGTAGAGGGTCATGGCCTCCACGCCGAGTTCGGCGCCGAGACGGCGCATCGACAGTGCCTTCAGGCCCTCGCGGTCGGCGAGGGCCAGGGCCGCTTCGAGTACGGCCTGCCGGGTCAGCCCGGCGCGCTGTCCCCTCGCCCGGTTGCTGGACATCGAACGGTTCCTCTCTTTGGGTTTGACGATTCTTACGACGTAAGTCTAGCGTGGAAATCACCTACTTACGGTGTAAGAATCAGGGCGCCAGGAGCCGGTCGGCGTCCGCATCTGAGACGGAGGAAGCGTCTTGACCACGATCACGACGTCCCGGTCCGAACGGCCCGGTCTGCGCGCGAGTTGGGCGGGTCTCGCGCTGACCGCGCCGGCCACGCTCGTCCCACTGATCGACATCGCCACCAGCGACCGCCTGACCGACCATGTGCGCGCCGCCTACCCCGGCTGGTCCGCCGACCTGGTGGCGGGCGACCGCGACGCCATCGCCACCTACCTGGCCGTTGTCGGGCTCCTCGGTCTCCTCGCCTGGGCGTCGACGATCCTGGGCATCGCGCGGCGCAAGAGCTGGTCGCGCGCGATCGCCACCACGTTCTTCGTGCTGGGCGGATCGATCGCGGCGTTCGACCTGACGTACGCGGGAGGCGACTACAGCCTCGTCATCCCCCGCCTGTACGGCCTGCTCGGTCTCCTGCCCGCGATCGCCGGGGTGGCCGCCCTCGTGCAGATGTGGCGCCGGTCGCCACGGACCTAGGGCGCGGTCAGGTGCGGTTCAGCATGCGGGACGCACCGGCGACGACGGTGGTGGTGAGGATCCAGCCGATGGCGATCATCAGGTACGACAGCCACTGCGTGGCCCCGGTCCAGTGCCATGCGCCGCGCTGGCCGAAGTCGCCGATGGGGAAGAGCAGATCGACGGTGTAGACGAAGGCGTTGAACGGATCGCCTTCCCCCGGCTTCGTCCGGACTGGTGAGGAGAGGCTGAACGCCAGGGTGCCGAGCAGGGAGAGCACGGCCAGCCACAGCCCGGCCAGCCAGGGGCGATAGCCGTACCCGACCGTCGCGTCGAGCAGATACCCCCACGCGCGTCCCGCCGGGCGCAGCGTACGGCGGCGGTGGCGCTGCTTCTCCAGCAGGACCCGGCGGGCGGCGTCGTCGTGGCCGGACTGCCGGTAGCACGTGGCGAGTTGCTCGTAGGGCTGTGGGGCATGGCCGGGGCTCCGGCGGATCCACGCCAAGCGGTAGGCCATGTCCTCGCGCAGGGAGTTCCTGTCGGAGCGCAGGGAGCCGTAGACGAAGCCGTCCAGCCGTACCTCTCGCGGCCAACTCCTTTCGTGGTCCCGCAGGGTGGCGGCCCTGGCGCCCTGGAGGTCCACCGCGCCCGTGGGGGGTACGGCGAGGGCGAAGTCGAAGGCTCCCGTCTGCATCCCCGCGCCGAGCAACGCCGTGTCACCGCCGTGGAGGGTGGCTCCGTCGAGGGTCAGCCGGTCGGATATCCGGGCGCCCCGCATCCGCAGGGTTCCCGCCGCGCTGAACCCTTCGGACAGGTTCACCACGGTGGCGGTGATGCCCTCCACGTGCAGGGCCACACCGCCCGGGTTCTCCAGGCGGGCGCCCCGCATGTGCAGGCCGCCGGGCAACTGTGCGCCCGGCAGGCGCACCCCGCCGTGTGCGGTGAAGCCGTCCTGGCAGAAGACGGCGCCGCCCATGACCAGGCCCCCGGCGAACAGCGCCCACCTCCCGGGCGCCGTGATCCGTACACGGTCCAGATCCAGCTCCCCGGCCACATGGGCGTTCATGAGAGAGACGCGGCCTGTCTCCATCACGGAGCCGCTCAAGTCCAAGTGGCCCTCGATACGGCCCAGTTCGGCGTCGACTCCGGGGACCCGGCTGTCCGTGACGCGGATCGTCCGGGTCGACGCCCCGTAGAAGCCGGCCGGGTGCTCCAGCCAACACCCCTTCAGCCACAGCACATGGCCGATCTCCGCGCCGGCCAGGTCGAGTTGGCCGGTGATCCGTGCGCCGGCGAGGCGAAGGGACGCGACGCGGCCGGAACTCGCCGCGTTCGCGCCCAGCAGCAGGGCGGCCACGACCGAGGCGCGGACCGTGCGTTCGGGTCCCCAGCGTGCTCCCGCGGCCGGGTCGTCCTGCTCCGGCGTTCCGGTACGCAGATCCACCCAACGCCCTTCGGGGAAGGCGTCCCACAACTCTCGCTCGGAGTCGGTCAGTTCGTCGTAACTCAGCACCGCAACAGGCTACGGTCCGTCACGCGTCGGCGGCTGCGGCCGGTGTGCTCAGGGCGGCGGAGCGCGGTCAGGGCGACTCGGCCACCAGCATCACGCGCCGCAGCAGGTCCGAGAGTTGCTTCCGCTCCTCCTTGCTGAGCACCCCCAGCAGGCGTCCCTCCTCGTCCCCGACCGCGCCCAGCGCCTGACTCCAGGCCGCGCGCCCGGCGTCCGTCAACTCGACGTCGATACGACGGCGGTCGACGGCCGAGGGCGTGCGGTGCACGAAGCCGCGGCGCTCCAGCCCGTCCAGCCGTCCGGTGACCGAGGCGGGGGCGAGGCCCAGGTCGGCCGCCAGCTCGGAGGGGGTGGCCCGGCCGCCGCGCCCGGCGAGCTTGTGCAGCGTGTCGAACTCGTGCCGGTCCAACCCCGAGGCGGCGAGGGAGCGTTCCTTGGCCCGGCGCAGATGCCGGGAGAGCAGCATGGCGCGGGTGACGGCGCCCTCGGTGTCCGGATCCAGATCCGGCAGCACGGGCAGCCAGCGTGCCACATGGTCATCGGTCGCGTCACGTCGGCGGCGTCGCCGGGGACCGGGTCGACGTCCGTACGGTGGCGCTGACCACCGCGCTCGTCCGGTCCGTGACCCAGATCTTCGTCGGGCTGCAACTGCTCGCCGGAGTGCCCGCGTTGTGGCCGCTCGCGGTGGCCGAGGCCCTCGGCGGGGTGGCCACGGCCTTCGCCCAGCCGACCTTCTCCCCGCTGGTCATCGGTACGGTGCCGAAGGCGCAGCGGCAGCAGGCCAACGCCGCCGTGGCCGCGGCCTCCAGCGCGGCGCGGCTCGCCGGGCCACCGCTCGCGGGCGTGCTGCTGCTCCCCGGCTCGGGCTGGGCGTTCATATCCGTCGGCGTCGGCTACGCGGTGAGCGCCGCGCTGCTGATGCCGCTGCGGGTCGCGCATGTACGGCCGCCGCGCCGGGCGTTCCTGGCCGATCTGCGCGAGGGCTGGAGCGAGGTGCGCTCCCGCGACTGGTACTGGACGAGCCTGATCGCGCACGCGACGTGGAACGGCGCCGCCGCCGTGCTGGCGACGCTCGGCCCCGCGATCGCGCTGCGTGAACTGGGCGGCAGGAACGTGTGGGTGACCATGTCGACGGTCGCGGGCGTCGGCCTGCTGCTGGGTTCGCTGGTGGCCGGCCGGGTCCGGCTGCGCAACCCCGTCCTCACCGGCAATCTGGCACTGGCGAGTTACGCGGCACCGCTCGCCCTCCTCGCCGTCCCCGCCCCGGCCCCGGTGATCATCACGGTCTACGGACTCGCGATGGCGGGCCTGGGCTTCCTCAACCCGCTCTGGGAGACGGCCGTGCAACAGGTCGTCCCCGGCCCGGTGTTGGCCCGGGTCGTCTCCTACGACTGGCTGCTCTCCCTGGCCGCGATGCCGGTGGGCTACGTGTTCGGCCCGCTCGCGGCGGACGCCTGGGGGCCGGGGGTGCCGCTGACCGTGGCCGCGGTCCTGGTCGGCGCGGCATGCCTGGCCACGGCGTTGGTGCCCGGCGTACGCCACGTCCGGATGCCGCGGGAGGAGCGCGTGCCGGTCGACGCCACCGCCGCACAGTGACCGACGTACGGCGTAACAGGCGGTGAACTCCGCGGTATCGGACGGAGCGACCCGCGCGGGCACGTGCCGAACCCTCTGCCTGCCTGGGAGTTCTCCGGCTCGGGCACGGCCGTGGCCGCTGCGGGGGACAGGGCGGTGGTGCCCGGCGCGCGGGGCCCGGTGAAGCGGGCCCGAAGGCATCGAAGATTTCGAGGCTGAGGATCGCAAGCCCTCAGGGGATCTTGCCGTGGACAAGCCCTCAGGGGACCTTGCCGTGAAACACACGCTTGCCCCCTCAAGCACCCCAGCCCCGTTGATCAGGAGGTGCCGCGCCATGCCCAGAAGAGTCGCGCCATCGGCTCCCGTCCCCACCGCGGCCGAGGCCGAGGCGCTCGCCGCCGACGCCGTCGCCCTGTGCTCCCGGCTGATCCGCTTCGACACCAGCAACTTCGGCGCGGGCGACAGCCGCGGCGAGCGCGCCTGCGCCGAGTGGGTCGCCGAGGAGCTGACCGACGCCGGACACGCCCCGGTCGTCCTGGAGTCCGCGCCCGGCCGCGCCAACACCGTGGTCCGGATCCCCGGTGCCGACCCCACCGCGCCCGCGCTGCTCGTCCACGGCCACCTCGACGTCGTACCCGCCGAACCCGCCGACTGGCAGAGCTACCCCTTCTCCGGCGAGATCCGCGACGGCGCGGTCTGGGGGCGCGGCGCGCTGGACATGAAGGACATGGACGCGATGATGCTCGCGTTCGTCCGGCACCTGGCGCGCACCGGCACCCGGCCGCCGCGCGACCTCGTGCTGGCGTTCGTCGCCGACGAGGAGGACACCGGCGAGTTCGGCGCGCGCTTCCTGGTCGAGCAGCACCCCGATCTGTTCGAGGGCGTGACCGCGGCCATCAGCGAGTCCGGCGGCCACTCGGTCCATCTGCCCGGCGGCAGCCGCCTCTACCCGATCGCGGCCGGTGAGCGGGGCAGCGCCTGGATGACCATCACCGCCCGCGGCACCGCGGGCCACGGCTCGCGCCGCAACGACGACAACGCCCTGGTCAAACTGGCCGCGGCGGTCGGCCGGTTCGCCGCACACGAATGGCCCGTCCGGCTCGTGCCGATCGTCGAGGCGCTCCTCGACGGCCTCTCGCAGCACCTGGGCACCGAGATCGACCCCGCCGATCTCGGCCCGTTGGGCGCCGCCGCACCGCTGGTCGCCGAGACGCTCGCGAACTCCGTGAACCCGACCATGCTGCGCGCCGGTTACAAGCACAACGTCATCCCCAGCGAGGCCGCCGCGTCACTGGACGGACGCATCCTTCCGGGCGCCGAGGCCGAGTTCTTCGAGACGATCGACGCCCTCCTCGGCCCGGACCTCACCCGCACCGGCGACTACCAGGCACCGGTCAGCGCCGACCACACCGCGCCCGACTTCGCCGCGATGGCCGCTGCCCTGCGCGCACACGACCCGGACGCCCTCGTGCTCCCGTACTGCATGACCGGCGGCACCGACGCGAAGGCCTTCGCCGACCTCGGCATCCCCGGCTTCGGCTTCGTACCCGGCCGTACCCCCTCCGACTTCGACGCCTGGCGTTACGTCCACGGCGTCGACGAACACGTACTCACCGACAGCCTCGGCTTCGGCGCGCGTGTGCTCACCACGTACCTCATGACCGACCCCCGAGCCTTCGCCTGATACGGCACGGTCCCCCTTCCCTCCTCATCCTCCGGAGACCTGACTTGGCTGTGCGTGAGACCCCTGGATTCCGAACGGCTCTGGCCGCCGCCGTCGCCGGTGGCCTGCTCCTGGCCGGCCCCACCGCCCCCGGCCTGACGACGGCCGCCGCGGCCTCGTCCGGCACGACCCTCCGGGTCGCGATGGACGGCTCGGGAGTGGACACACTGAACCCGTTCACCGCCTACTTCAACGGCGCGCTCGACATCTTCGGCACCATCTACCCGTCGCTCACCACGATCGACGACAACGGCGCCCCCAAGCCCTACCTGGCCACCTCCTGGACCCTCTCGGACGACCAGCTCACCTGGACGTTCAAGCTGCGCGAGGGTCTGAAGTGGAGCGACGGCAAGCCGCTGACCGCGGAGGACGCGGCCTGGACGCTCCACCTCGTCATGACCGACGACGTCGCCGGGACCGCGAACAGCTCCCTGGTGGCCGACTTCGAGAAGGTCACCGCGCCCGACGCCACCACGCTGGTCATCAAGACCAAGAAGCCCAAGGCGAACGTCACTTACAGCAGCATCCCCATATCCGGCATCCCGATCGTGCCCAAGCACATCTGGCAGTCGCATGTGAAGGACCTCAGGAACTACAAGAACACCTCCTTCCCGGTCGTCGGCTACGGGCCCTGGATCCTCACGGAGTACAAGAACGGCCAGTACGCCAAGTTCGACGCCAACAAGTCCTTCGTCCTCGGCGCCCCGAAGTACGACCACCTGATCCAGCAGATCTACAAGGAGACCGACGCCGCCGTCGCCGCGCTGAAGTCCGGCCAGTTGGACTACATCAACGGCATCAACGCGACCGAGTACTCCTCGCTCCAGCATGTCGACGGGGTGCACACGGCACAGGCCGTCGGCCATGGCTGGGTCGGCCTGGAGCTGAACCCCGGCGCGAAGACCCGTACCGGCAAGCCCATCGGCACCGGCAACCCGGCGCTGGCCGACCCCGTGCTGCGCCGGGCGATCGCCCTGAGCGTCGACAAGAAGACCCTCGTGACCAAGGTGCTCAACGGGCAGGGGAAGATCGCGGAGGGCTACCTGCCTCCGGCCTGGCCGCAGTGGAACTGGCAGCCGGAGCCCGGCAAGAAGCAGAGCTACGATCCCGCCGCCGCCAACAAGATGCTGGACAAGGCGGGTTACAAGCGCGGTCCCGGTGGCACCCGTATCGACCCCAAGACGGACAAGCCGTTGAACCTGCGTCTCGGCATCCACTCCGACGACGCCGAGGACGCGGCGATCTCCCGCTATCTGGTGGGCTGGCTCAAGGTCATCGGTGTCAACGCCACGATCCAGGCGATGAGCATGAGCGCGCTCAACAGCGACCTGGGCAAGGGCAACTGGGACATGCTGATGGACGCGTGGACCACCGGCCCGGACCCGACCTACCAACTCGGCATCCAGAGCTGTACGACCCTGCCGAAGGACGACGGCACCGGAGGCAACACCGACTCCTTCTTCTGCGACCCCGCCTACGAGAAGCTGTTCGCCAAGCAGGCGACGCTCTTCGACCCGGCCGAACGGGCCAAGGTCGTCGGCCAGATGCAGGAGATCCTCTACGACGCCGACGTCGACATCATGTTCTACAACAAGACCATCAAGATCGCGCACTCCTCGAAGGCCGACGGCCTGATCACCGGCAAGGCGAACGCCGACGGCTTCTACCCCGCCCAGACGGCGTTCTGGAGCTACCTCAAGGCCACCCCCGGAAGCTCCTCCTCCGACTCCTCCTCGGGCGGCGGCAACACCGGCCTGTGGCTGGGCATCGGTGCCGCGGTGATCGTGCTCGGAGCGGGCGTCGCCGTCGTCCGCCGCCGCGCCGGAGCGGACGACCGTGAGTAGCCGCCCCGCCCTCGCCGAACCGCAGTCGGCCGAGGAGCCCGAGGCGGAGGCGGCGAAGGCCCCCGCCAAGGGCCGCACCGAACGCAGGATGTCGCGCCTGCCCGGACCCGGCTATCTGCTCACCAAGCTCGCCGCGGCCGTCGTCAGCTTCGCGGTCACCCTCGTCATCGGCTTCGTCCTGTTCAACCTGATGCCCGCCGACCCGGTCCGCACCATGACCCGCGGCCGACCCGTCAGCGAGGCCGAACTGATCCGGCTGCGCGTCCAGTTGGGCCTGGACAAGCCGATCTGGGAACGGTTCCTCGACTTCGTCAACGACACCCTCCACGGCAACCTCGGCTACTCCTGGGAGTACCAGCAGTCCGTCGCGTCGCTGACCATGCACCGCCTCGGCCCGACCCTGCTGCTCATGGGCACGTCCTTCGTCATCTCCGTGCTCCTCGGCCTCTGGCTCGGGCTGCGCAGCGGATGGCGCGCGGGCAGCCTGTTCGACCGCGTCACCTCCGCCACCGCGCTGACCCTGTGGTCGGTGCCCACGTTCTGGCTGGGCATGATCCTGCTGATCGTCTTCAGCGTCGGCGTCGGCCCGTTCCACGGGTTCCTGCCCACGGCCGGGATGGGCGATCCGACCCTGCCGCAGACCGGGCTGACGCACTGGCTGGACGTCGCCAAGCATCTCGTCCTGCCCGCGCTGACCATGGTCCTCGTCGTCTACGCCCAGTACGTGACCATCATGCGGTCCTCCATCACCGAGGAACTCGGCAGCCCCTACCTGCTGACCGCGCGGGCCAAGGGTCTGACCGACGCCGCCGTGCGCCGCCGCCACGCCCTGCCCAACGCCCTGCTGCCCTCCGTGACCATGATCTTCATGCATCTGGGGACGCTGATCAGCGGCGCGGTCACGGTGGAGGCCATCTTCTCCTGGCCGGGCCTCGGCGACCTGACCTTCGAGGCCCTCAAGATCCCCGACCTGCCGCTGCTCCAGGGCACCTTCATCGTCTTCAGCGCGAGTGTGATCCTCATGAATCTCCTGGCGGACCTCGCCTACCGGTTCCTCGACCCACGGGTGCGTGACCAGTGACCGCCGCACAGACCGCCACCGCGGCCCTGCCCAGCCGGTTCGCCGGGGCCCGCCGCTTCGCGCGTGCCTTCCGCGGCCGTCCCTCCGGCGTGGCCGGCCTCGTGATCCTCGTCGCCTTCTCCGTACTGGCCCTGGCCGCACCGCTGTTCATCGGCGACGAGCAGCTCGATGTCACCCAGGTCGACGGCCCGCTGCTCGCACCACCGAGCGCTGACTACCCGCTCGGCACCGACCAGTCGGGCCGCAGCGTCCTGCTGCTGCTCATCTGGGGCTCCCGGGAGTCGCTGCGCATCGGCGTCATCGCCACCGTCCTGACGGTCGTCTTCGGCAGCGCGGTCGGGATCATCGCAGGGCACTACGGCGGATTCGTCGGCCGGATCCTGATGCAGGTCACCGACTGGTTCATCGCCCTGCCGAGCCTGCCGCTGGCGATCTCGCTCGCCGCGGTCCTCGGCCAGGGATCGATGTCGATCACCATCGCGATCGCCGTGACCTCCTGGACCGCGACCGCGCGCCTGGTCCGCGCGCAGACCCTGGCCGTGGAGGCCCGGCCGTTCGTCGAACGGGCCCGCGCCCTCGGCGCCGGAGACCGGCAGATCATGACGCAGCAGGTCCTGCCCAACGTCATGCCGCTGATCCTTGTCTCCAGCACGCTGACCGTCGCCGGGTCCCTGCTCTCCGAGGCGACGCTGACCTTCCTCGGCCTCGGCAACCCCGCCGACGTCACCTGGGGCGAGATGCTCCATGAGGCCTTCTTCGGCGGCGCGTTCACCGCCGGGGCCTGGTGGTTCCTCGTACCGCCGGGCCTGGCGATCCTCGCGGTGGTGCTGGCCTTCACCCTCACCGGCCGGGCCGTCGAGTACGTCCTCGACCCGCGGATGGAGAAGAAGTGATGACCACCGACACGACGCGCACCGAACCGGTGGCGGCCGAGGACGCCGAGGCCGAGAGCCCGCTGCTCGACGTCCGTGATCTGCACGTCAGTTACCGGCAGGGCGGCCGGTCCGTGCCCGCCGTACGCGGCGTCAGCTTCGCGCTCGCCCCCGGCGACACCCTCGGCATCGCGGGCGAGTCCGGCTGCGGCAAGTCGACCATGGCCCTCGGCCTGCTCCGCCTGCACGGTGCCAAGGCGCGGGTCAGCGGCGAAGTGCTGTTCCGCGGCGAGGACTTGCTGACCACGAGCTGGGGCCGACTGCGCGCGGTGCGCTGGGCCGGGGCGTCCGTGGTGTTCCAGGGCGCGATGAGCGCGCTGAACCCCGTACGCACCGTCCTGGAGCAGATCGTCGAACCGATCGTGCTGCACGACAAGGTGAGCGCGAAGGAGGCCGAGCGCCGCGCCGCCGAACTCCTCGACAGCGTCGGCATCCCCTCCCGGCGGATGCGCGGCTACCCGCACGAGTTCTCCGGCGGACAGCGCCAGCGCGTGATGATCGCCATGGCGCTGGCCTGCCGCCCGGACCTGATCATCGCCGACGAGCCGACGACCGCCCTGGACGTCATGGTCCAGGCCCAGATCCTGGAGTTGCTGGCCCAGTTGGTCCGCGAGTCGCGGATCGCGGTCATCATGATCACCCACGATCTGTCGCTGCTGGCCCACACCTGCGACCGGCTGGCCGTGATGTACGCGGGCCGGATCGTCGAACTCGGCCCGTCCCGGCAGGTACTCGAGGACCCGCGGCACCCCTACACCCGCGCCCTGTCCCGGGCGTTCCCCACGATCGGCGACCCGGCCTCCCGGCGCGCCCCGGCGGGCCTGGCGGGCGACCCGCCCCGGCCCTCGGAGGTCGGCGAGGGCTGCGCCTTCGCACCCCGCTGCGCGGAGGCCACCGAGTCCTGCCGCAGCGGGGAGATGCTGCTGTGGCCCGCCGGACCCGGCCGCTCCGCCGCCTGTCTGCGCGTCCACCCCGATCACGGAGGTACCTCGTGACCGACACCGACACCGACACCGACACCGACACCGACACCGACACCGAGAACGCGACCCAGCCGCCCGCCCTGGAGGTCCGCGACCTGTCCGTCGTCTACCCGGCCTCCGGCGGCCGGGGCCCGGCGCGCGCCGTCGACGGAGTCAACCTGCGCGTCGGCAAGGGTGAGATCGTCGCGCTGATCGGCGAGTCCGGCTGCGGCAAGTCGACGCTCGCCCGCGCCCTTGTCGGACTGGTCAAGCCGACCGACGGGCAAGTGCGGTACGAGGACACACCGTTGGACTACTCGGCGGCGGCCCTCAAGCGCTACCGCCGCCACACCCAGCTCGTCCTCCAGGACCCCGGCGGCGCGCTCAACCCCAAGCAGAACGTCTACGACGCCGTGGCCATGGGGCCGCGCCTGCACGGGCTCACCGACCGGCTCCCCGAGACCGTGCACAACGCCCTGTCCCAGGCCGGACTCCGGCCCCCGGAGGACTTCTTCCGCCGGTACCCGCACGAACTGTCCGGCGGCCAGCAGCAGCGCGTCGTCATCGCCGGTGCGCTGGCCCTCAACCCCTCGGTGATCGTCGCCGACGAACCGGTGGCCTCGCTCGACGCCTCGGTCCGCGGCGAGATCCTCGCGCTGCTGCTCCGGCTGCGCGACGAACTCGGCCTCTCGGCCCTCGTCGTCAGCCACGACCTGGGCCTGGCCTGGAACATCGCGGACCGCGTCGCGGTGATGTACCTCGGCCGGGTCGTGGAGCAGGGCACCGTCGAGGACGTCCTGCTGCGCCCCCAACACCCGTACACCCGGGCCCTGTTGTCCGTCATCCCCAGCGGCGCCGAGGACTGGCGCCCGACGCTGCTGACAGGCGAGCCGCCGGACCCCACCGCGATCCCGGCCGGCTGCCGCTTCCACCCGCGCTGCGGGCGCTGGGCCGACGCGTCCGCCGACGAACGCGCGGCGAGCGCCTGCGACCGCCGTGAACTCCCCGTCCTGGCACCGGACGCGTGCGCCGCCGCGTGCCACCTTCTCGCCCCGACCGCCTTGGAGACCGCATGACTCTGCTTCGTCCGCCCGCGCTCAAGCCCGGTGACACCGTCGCCGTGCTCTGCGCCAGCTCGCCCGTGGAGAACCAGGAGCACCTGGAGTCGGGCCTGCGCGCCCTGAGGTCCGTGGGCCTTCAGCCGGAGGTCTTCGCCTCGGCCCGCGACACCGGGAGCATGTACGACTACCTCGCGGGCGACGACACCCGCCGCGCCGAGGACCTCACCCGGGCCCTGACCGACCCCCGGTACGCGGGCGTCTTCCTGGCCTGCGGCGGCTACGGCTCCCAGCGCACCCTGGAGTTGATGGACTGGCACACGATCGACGCCGCGGCGCCCAAGGTCGTCGTCGGCTACTCCGATGTGACCGCCCTCCTCGAGGCGCTGGCCGTCAAGCTCGGCTGGGTGTCGCTGTTCGGGCCGATGGTCGCGTGCGGCGGGTTCTGGGAAGGGCCCGAGGAGTACGACTTCAAGGAGCTGATGAAGCTCCTCTACACGCCCGCCGACGTGAAGGAGCTGACCTTCCCCGGCGCGCGCACCCTCGTCCCGGGCGTCGCCGAGGGCCTCACGCTGGGCGGCACCGCGACCCTCATCGCCGCCAACTTCGGTACCGACACCACGTATCCGGCGCGCGACGCGATCCTGTTCCTGGAGGACGTCGACGAGTTCCCGTTCCGGATGGACCGCATCATCACCCAGATCCGGCGCTCCAGGAGCTACCTCGACGGCGTCGCCGGGATCGTCCTCGGCACGTTCACCGAGTGCGGCGACCCCGAGCACATCGACCGGATGCTCGCCGAACGCTTCGGCGACCTCGGCGTGCCGGTCCTGATGGGCGTGAACATCGGCCACAACACGCAGATGCAGACGTACCCGGTCGGCGTGCGGGCCCGGCTGGACGCGGACAACAAGACGTTGACCTTCCTGGACCAGGTACTCACCGATCCACAGGCCTGATCGCATACGACAAGGTGGGGCCCGAGCACATGTGCTCGGGCCCCACCCTGCTTCCGTACGGCGTGTCACACATACAGCCGCAGCAGATCCTCCTCGGTCTCGCGGCGGACGATCGTCCGTGCCACACCGTCGCGCACGGCGACGACCGGCGGGCGCGGGAGCAGGTTGTAGTTGCTCGCCGCCGAGCGCTGATAGGCGCCGGAGCAGGGGATCGCGATCAGGTCGCCGGGACGGACGTCACCCGGCAGATCGACGCCGTCGACCAGGATGTCGCCGGTCTCGCAGTGCTTGCCGACGATCGTGAAGTTCCGGGCCGCCGCCTCACTCGTACGGGACGCGAGGACGGCCGTGTACGCGGCGCCGTACGTCGCCGGGCGCGGGTTGTCGCTCATGCCGCCGTCCACGCTGAGGTAGCGGCCCTTGACCGTACCGACCTCGTAGAGCGCGACCGTCGTCGGCCCGACCACCGACCGGCCGGGTTCGAGCGCGATCCGTACGTCCGCGGGGACCGCCGCCCGCAGGACCTCGGCGAGTTCCGCCGGGGTCGGGGCGGCCTTCTCGCCCGGCAGATACGGGACACCGAGGCCGCCGCCGAGATCCAGCTTGCCGATCGTCACACCGTGCTCCCGCTCGACCTCCCGCAGGAACCCGACCATGCGGTGCGCGGCCGTGGCGAAGGAGCCGAGGTCGAAGATCTGCGAGCCGATGTGCGAGTGCAGCCCGACCAGTTCCAGGGACGGCTCGGCCAGCACCCGGCGGACCGCCTCGGCCGCCTCACCGGAGGCCATCGACAGACCGAACTTCGTGTTCTCGCCGCCCGTCGCCCACGAGGCGTGCGTGTCCGCGTCCACCCCGGGCTTCACCCGGATCATGACGGCCTGCCGTACGCCCGACGCGCGCGCGACGTCCGCCACCCGCTCCAGCTCCTGGAACGAGTCGAGGACGACGCATCCGATGCCCCACCGCACGGCATCGCGTATCTCGGCCACCGACTTGTTGTTGCCGTGGAAGACCACGCGCTCGGCGGGCATCCCGCCCCTGCGCGCCACGGCCAGCTCGCCGCCGCTGCACACATCGAGCGACAGCCCGAGTTCGCGCAGCCAGCCGACCACGGCCGGGGCCAGGAACGCCTTGCCGCCGTAGTGGATGTCGCCCCCGGGGAACGCGGCCGGCCAGGCCGCGCAGCGCGCGCGGAAGTCGTCCTCGTCCAGAACGTAGAGCGGCGTGCCGAACTCCGCCGCGAGATGCCGCACACCGAGCCCGCCGAGACGGAGTTCACCCTCGGCCCACGTCGCTGTGCGCGGCCATACCTGGTCCATCACTGTGTTGCTGCCCATGCGCCCCAAGCTAGGGAAGGCGCCGACGCGGACCGGCCGAGCGTCGAGGAACTGCGCGCTGAGAGTCGATTCTCGTCACCGGGGCGGCCTCCGCGCGGCTGGACGGGCCGTCACCATGGGCGCCGTCGGGCGTCCGGAAACAGCCGCACAGGAAATGGTGCGTGAGCCGCGAGGTTTTCGACGCTCCCCGCGAGCGCGCCCCGCGCCGCTGCACGCTGGGGCGGTCCGTGCGAGCACTCCCGTGAGGAAGCCCATGCCCCTGAATCCGACCGCGGTCCCCTCCTTCACCGTCCCGGACCCCGCACCGGGCGCGGCGTCCGACGAGCGCGTGCGCGGTGGCGTCACGGCGGCCGGGGCGGTGCGATGAGCGGCGGCCACTTCGACCTGCTGCTGCGCGGCGGCGAGATCGCGGACGGCACCGGCGCGCCGCTGACGGCCGGGGACATCGGCATCACCGGGGGCAGGATCCGGCTTCTGGCGCCGGGCACCGCCGCCACGGCCGACCGGGTCGTGGACGTCTCGGGGCTCGTCGTCACGCCCGGCTTCATCGACGCTCACACCCACTCCGACGAGACGACCCTCAACGGCACCGGGGACGAACAGGCGCACGCCGCCGTGCTCCAGGGCGTGACCGTCGAGGTCTGCGGCAACTGCGGCGACAGCGCGTTCCCTGGCCCGTACCCGGACTTCGCCGCCTTCGCCGACGCGCACGCCTCCGTCGGCCGCGCCAACCATCTCGCCTCGCTCGTCGGACACGGCACGCTGCGCGCGGCCGTCGTCGGCCATGCCGCCCGCCCCGCCACGGCGGACGAACTCGCCGAGATGTGCGAGGTGTTGGACCGGAACTTCACCGCGGGCGCCGCCGGGCTGTCCACCGGCCTCATCTACACGCCGGGCTCCTACGCCGACACCGCCGAGGTCACCGCGCTCGCGACCGTCGCGGCCCGGCACCGCAAGCCGTACGTGACCCATCTGCGCGACGAGATGTCCCGCGTCGAGGAGGCGCTCGCCGAAGCGGTGGCGATCGCGCAGGCCAGCGGCGCGCCCCTGCATGTCTCGCACCACAAGACCGCGGGCAAGTACGGCTGGGGCGGCACCGAGCGGACCCTTCCCTGGCTGGAGCGGCTGCGCGCCGAGGGCATGGACTTGACCTGCGACGTCTACCCCTACACCGCGGCCAGCACGGCGCTCGCCGCGATGCTGCCGCCCTGGGCGCACGACGGCGGCCCGGAGCGGCTGCTGGAGCGCCTGCGCGACGCCGGGGAGCGGGCACGCATGCGCACGGCGATCGCCGAGGGCGTGCCCGGCTGGGAGAACACCGTCGGCAACGGCGGCTGGGACCGGATCTCGGTGGCCGGTGCCGCGCACCACCGCGAACTGCAGGGCCGGACGATCGCCGACATCGCCGAGGAACGTGGCGCCGACGCCCTTGATGTGGTGGCCGAGTTGCTGCTCGCCGAGGACGGTGACGTGACCATCATCAGCCACTCGATGCGCGAGGACGACGTCCAGCGTGTGCTCCGCACGCCGTTCGCGATGATCGGCTCGGACGGCGTCCCCAAACCGGGCCTCCCGCACCCGCGTTGGGCCGGTACGTTCGCCCGGGTGCTCGGCCACTATGCTCGCGACCTCCAACTGCTGTCGATCCAGGAGGCGGTACGCAAGATGACCGGAGCAACAGCCGCGCGATTCAACCTAATTGGGCGCGGTGTCGTACGCGACGGTGCCCACGCCGACCTCGTGGTCCTCGACCCCGCCACGGTCGCCGACCGCGCGACCTTCGCCGAACCGCTGCTGACGCCGGTCGGCATCCATCTGGTGCTCGTCGCCGGGGAGATCGTGGTGCGGGACGGCACCGTGACCGGCGCGCGGCCGGGCCGGGTACTGGCATGCTGACCGCCTTCCCGCCGCCGGAACTCCCCGGCACGCTGACGGTCGCGGTCCCCGGCCTGCTGGAGCACCGCGCGGACGACTCGTTGGCGCTGGCGAGCGTCGGCAAGCTGCTGTTGCTGGCGGAGGTCGCCCGCGGCCTGACCGGCGGCACCCTGGAGGCCGACGAGCCGGTCGCGTTGCTCGACGAGGACTACTGCGCCGGCTCCGGCCTGCTGGCCAAGCTCTCGGCCCGGCAGTGGACCGTCTCCGACCTGGCGCGGCTGACCGCGGCCGTCAGCGACAACACCGCGACGAACGCCCTGCTCCGCCGGGTCGGCCTCGACCGCGTCAACAAGGGCGCCGCGGAACTGGGGTTGACGCAGACCCGGATCCTGGACTTCATCCGCGAGCCGCGCCTGCCGGAGCACCCCCCGACCTTCGCGGTCGGCACGGCACGCGAACTGGCCGCCCTGACCCAGCAGATCGCCGGCCCCGCGGCCTGGGCACGCCTCATGCTCGGCTGGATGGCCGCGTGCGCCGACCGCACCATGGTGGCGGGAGCGATCCCGCACGACCCCGAGGACGACTCGGTCCCCAAGGTCCCCCTCGACCGCCTCTGGGTCGCCAACAAGACGGGCACCGACATCGGAATGCGCTGCGACGTGGGCGTCGTACGCGGCAGACGCGAGGTCTGCTATGCGGTACTCGGCAACTGCACACCGGGCCGAGAGTTCGAACTCCTCCAGGCGATGCGAACGATCGGAGCCCGGATCGCGGCGTTCATCGGC
This sequence comes from Streptomyces sp. NPDC104371, assembly GCF_055583785.1. Taxonomy (NCBI): domain Bacteria; kingdom Bacillati; phylum Actinomycetota; class Actinomycetes; order Kitasatosporales; family Streptomycetaceae; genus Streptomyces; species Streptomyces sp. NPDC104371. The sequence continues at coordinate 518,681 of NZ_JBVJNF010000001.1, read as the reverse complement.
TGAGCCCTGCGGGGAGGAGGGGCTGGGGGCGACGGGCTGCACGGGCCATGGGTCACGTGGCCGACGGGCCGCCCAGGCCACGGGCGACGCGGGCCACGCCACGGACTGCGTGGTCCATGGGCCACGCGGACCACGGGCTGCAAGGCACGGGCCACGCGGACCACGGGCTGCAAGGCACGGGTCATGCGGACGATGGGCTGTGTGGGCGACGAGCCACGTGGGCCACGGACCATGTGGGCCACGGACGGCGTGGACCATGGGTCACGCAGACGACGGCCTACGTGGTCAACGGGCTACGCGGGTCACGGGCTACGTGGGCCACAGGCCACACCGGGCCACGGGCCTACGCACGCGTGCTCGTGGTGCGTCCCGGGCCCGGGGCGGTGCGTAGGTTTGACGCCGCGCTCACCAAGTACGCGATGAACGTGCCGAGTACCGGGTTCGCGTTGCCGGGGCGGGAGGCGACGCCTATCTTTCGGTACAGCCGTGGGCCGGACACGCGTGTCGTCTCCAGGCCGGTGGTGTCGTTGATCCCGAGGCTCGGCATCAGCGCGATCCCCATCCCGGCCCTGACCAGGCCCGCCACCACCTCGTAATGGTCGCTGCGGCAGCGGATGTTGGGGACGAAGCCCTCCAACGCGCAGGCGCGCTCCAGTACCGACCGCACCGGCCTGCCCGTTCCGAACGACGTGATCCACTGCTCGCCCGCCAGCTCGTCCAGCCGGACCTGGCTGCGCCGCCCCGCCGGATGCCCGCTCGGCACCACCAGCAGTTGCGGCTCGCGGATCAACTCCCGGACCTGTACGCCCTCCGGCGGGGTCCACGGGTCGAGCGCGTGCTCGAACACCACCAGCACATCGATCTCGCCCTGCTGCACACTGTGGGCCAGCTCATGCGGCTGCCCCTCGACCAGGTCCAGCTCGACCCCGGGATAGCGGCTGGAGAACCGCGACAGCGCCTGCGGCACCAACCGGTACCCGGCCGAGGCGAAGAACCCGATGCGCAGATGCCCGGAGTCGGCCCGCGACTGCGCCAGCAGATCCTTCTCGGCGGCGTCCAGCAGCGCCAGCACCTCCTGCCCGCGCAGCGACAGACGCCGCCCGGCGGCCGTCAGCCGCAGACTCTGCGCGCTCCGCTCGACCAGGCTGACCCCGGCCTCCTTCTCCAACTGGGAGAGCTGGTGGGAGACCGCGGACGGGGAGAGCTTCAACTCGCGCGCCGCCCCGGCGATGCTGCCACTCCGATGGACCTCGGTCAGAATGCGCAGGCGGTGCGTGTTCAGCATGGCGGCAGACTAACCAGCTCACCCGCGGTTGGCGATCACGTATCAGAGCCGCCTACGCGGCGACGCCGGGCCGCGAGAACCTCCCGGCCCGGCGTCGACAGCCCACACCCGCGTACTACGCGCCCTTCGGCGCCGCCTGCTGCACGACCTCGAAGGACCACAGCGTGGACCCGGTAGCGGCGGGCTTCGGACGCTCGCCGCTCTCCGCGCCACCCCCCTGGTGGGCCGACTTCATGGGGCCCTCCATCCACGCCTTGAACGACTCCTCGTCACGCCAGCGCGTGTACACGAGGTAGTTGTCGGTGCCCTCGACGGGCTTCAGGAGCTCGAACCACTCGAACCCGTCGGAGTTCTCCACGGCATGGGCCCGAGAGGCGAACCGCTTCTCCAGCGTCTCCCGCTGCTCGGCGGGGACGGTCAGCACGTTGATCTTGACTACGCTCATGCGCCCATCCTGCCGCACGGCCCTCGCCGGACGTGGAGCGGCTCGGCGTCGACGTGGTGCGGGCGCCCGCCGTGGTGTGTTCACGGGTGGGGGCAGGCCACCCGCAGCCGGGCCCACGACGTATTGGCGTACCCCTTGGGGTTCCACACCGTCGCGGCCGACTCCGGCTGGACGGCCGCGGTGGAGTCCCAGGCCCGCGCGACCAGTTCCGTACCGCCCGCGGGCAAGGTGAGATCGGCACGCCAGTGCTGCCAGGTCCAGGGGCTCTCCGGTACGTCCAGATCGGCGCGTACCCACGTGGTGCCACCGTCGCCGGACACCTCCACGCGGGCCACCGTCCGGTCCTCCCCGGCGAGAGCGAAGCCGGTGACCCGCGTGGGCCCGGCCGGGAGCCGCGCGCCGTTCTCGGGGCACAGGATGGCGCAGTGGAGGGCGATCGGGCCCAGGACGATGCCGTCGCCCGGCTCGGCGGTGTGCGGGTCGGCTTCCGGCGGCAGGACGCTGTAACCGGCCTGGAAGTAGCTGTCGCTCGGCCGCGCCAGGGCGGTGATCCGCTGGAGCCACTTGACGCTGCGCGCGCCGATCCAGCCCGGGACGACCACGCGCAAGGGCGCGCCGTGCGCGGTGGGCAGCGCCTGGTCGTTCATGGCCCAGGCCAGGAGCACTTCCTCGGAGGTGGCCTTCGCCACCGGGACGGAGGCGCCGAAGGGCTGCGGCGGGCGCGCCTCCTGGGACATGTCGGCGCCGGTGAAGGCGATGTGCGCGGCCTCGCCCCGGAGCCCGGCCTCGGTCAGTACCTTGGCCAGGCTCACCCCGCTCCAGCGCGCGGTGGAGGTGGCTCCCGGCCCCCAGGGCTGCTGACCGGGGATGTCGCGGAACCGCATCAGATCCGCGCGCCGGTTGCCCGCGCACTGCAAGGTCGCCACCACGCTCTCCTGCGGGAAGCGGCATCTCAGGTCGTCGAGGGACAGTTCGAGGGGACGGTCGACCAGGCCGTCCACCCGCAGCCGCCAACTCGCCGTGTCGATACGGGGGATCGGCCCGTGGTTGCGGCCGTAGAAGGTGTCCACGGGCGTGATGCGGTCCAGCAGCGCGCCCGGTGGCGGTTCGGCGTTGAAGGGCTCCACGTCATGCACCACCATGTCGCCCCGTTTACCCCACATGTCCATGAGGCCACTATCGGTGAACGCGCCCCGATCACCGGTCCTTTCACCCCACCCCGGTGTGGCGCGGGCCGGGGGAGGAGCACATCACCTCCGGCCCGTACCGCTCAGCGGAACGCCGCCTGACCGGTGACCGCCTGGCCGACGACGAGCGTGTGCATCTCCACGGTTCCCTCGTAAGTGAGCACCGACTCCAGGTTGTTCATGTGCCGGATCACCGGGTACTCCAGCGAGATACCGTTGGCCCCGAGGACCGTACGGGCGGTGCGGCAGATGTCCAGCGCCTCCCGGACGTTGTTGAGCTTGCCGAGGCTCACCTGCTCGGGCCGCAGCGTACCGGCGTCCTTGCGGCGCCCCAGATGGAGCGCCAGCAACACCCCCTTGGTGTACTCGAGATACATGTCGGCGAGCTTCTGCTGGGTCAACTGGAACGCCCCGATCGGCTTGCCGAACTGCGTCCGCTCCATGGCGTACGACTGGGCCGCGTACAGCGAGGAGCGGGCCGCGCCCATCGCGCCCCAGACGATGCCGTAGCGGGCCTCGTTGAGGCAGCTCAAGGGGCCCTTGAGACCGCGGACCTCGGGCAGCACGGCATCGGCGGGAAGGCGCACCCCGTCGAGGACCAGCTCGCTGGTGACGGACGCGCGCAGCGAGAGCTTGTGCTTGATCTCCGGCGCCGAGAAGCCCGGGGTGTCGGTGGGGACCACGAAGCCGCGGACCCCGTCGTCGGTCTGTGCCCACACCACGGCCACATCGGCCACGCTGCCGTTGGTGATCCACATCTTGCGGCCGTCGAGGATCCAGTCGTCGCCGTCGCGGCGCGCACGGGTGCGCATGCTGCCCGGGTCGGAGCCGACATCGGGCTCGGTGAGGCCGAAGCAGCCGATCGCCTCACCCGCGGCCATGGACGGCAGCCAGCGCTGCTTGTGCTCCTCGCTGCCCCACCGCCAGATCGCGAACATCGCCAGCGAGCCCTGCACGGACACCAGCGAGCGGATCCCCGAGTCGGAGGCCTCCAGTTCGAGGCAGGCCACCCCGTACTCGGTGGCCGACATACCGGCACACCCGTAGCCCTCCAGATGCATGCCGAGCACCCCCAGCGCGCCCAACTCCTTGGCCACGGCGCGGATATCGGGGATGGTTCCCCGCTCGAACCAGTCGGCCACGTGAGGGTCGACCAGTTGGGAGCAGAGCTGGCGCACCGAGGAGGCCACGGCCTTCTCGTCCGGGGTGAGCAGGTCGCTCAGACCGGCGGGGTCGCGAGGGTCGAGCGGGGGCAGCGCGGCCGGGGACTTCATGAGTTCTCCTCCTGTGACGGCTCGGTGAGCCAGCGGCGTACGTCGGCGCTGTGTTCGCCGAGACGGGGCGGCGGCCGGTAGCTGGTGACCGGGGTCGCCGAATAGGTGATGGGGTGGCGGATCTGCGGCGGCGAGGCGGGCCCGACCGACACGGTCGGTTCCAGACCGAGGGACTCGGCCAGCGCGACGGCGGAGGCGAGATCGCCGACCCGGCCCGCCGGAACACCGACAGCGGTCAGCCGCCGCGCCCACGCCTCGGCGGTGTCGCGCGCGAGGCGCTCCTCGAGCGCGCCGACGAGATCGCCGCGGTGCGCCACCCGCGCCGGGTTGGTCGCGAAGCGCTCGTCCGCGGCCAGCTCCGGGGCCTCCAGCACCTCGGCCAACTTGCCGAACTGCCGGTCGTTCCCGCAGGCGACGGCGAGCAACTCGTCCGCGCAGCGCAGGGTTTCGTACGGCGCTATCGAGGGATGCCGGTTGCCCATCCGCCCCGGCGCCCGGCCGGTGGTGAGATACGCCGAGGCCTGATTGGCGAGCGAACCCAGCAGACTGGACAGCAAGTTGACCTCGACCCGCTGCCCCTCCCCGGTGCGCTCACGCGCCTGGAGCGCGGCGAGGATGCCGATGGTGGCGTCCTTGGCCGTCAGCACGTCGACCAGGGCCACCCCGGCCTTCGTCGGATCGGCGTCCGGGTCGCCGGTGACGCTCATCAGCCCGCCCACGGCCTGGACGAGGAAGTCGTACCCCGCCAGCGCCGCACCACCGCGACTGCCGAAGCCGGTCACCGAGCAGTACACGACACGCGGATTGGTTCGGCGTACGGAGTCGTAGCCGAGCCCCCGCGCGGCGAGCGCCCCGTCCTTGAAGTTCTCCACCAGGACGTCGGCACGATCGGCCAGCGTCCGGGCCAGCCGGAGGTCCTCGGCGTCGTTCAGATCGAGAGTCACTGACCGCTTCGACCGGTTGGCGCACTCGAAGTAGCTGCTCGAATCGGTGGTCCACGGTGGACCCCAGGCGCGGGTGTCGTCGCCGGAGCCGGGGCGTTCCACCTTGACGACGGTGGCCCCGAGGTCCGCCAGCATCACCGAGGCGAGCGGACCGGCCAGCACCCGGCTGAAGTCGGCGACGACGACGCCGTCGAGCGGCAGCGGCGTCATCGCTCCCCCCGCTGGTCCTCACGCCGTCCGTCGACCCGCCGCGGCAGCCGCCACGGGTTGTCGGCGCGCGCCGCGAGAGGCAACCACGCGTCGGGCGCGGACTGGTAGGTCACGGGCCGGACGAACCGGTCCAGGGCGGCGGCGCCCACGGAGGTGGCCGCGGCGTTCGACGTGGCAGGCCAGGGCCCGCCGTGCTGCTGGGCCCAGGTGTAGGCGACACCGGTCGGCCAGTCGTTCACGGTGACCCGCCCCACGGTCCGGGTGAGCGCCTCCACCAGCCAGGGCGCGTCGGGATCGGTGTCGTCACCGGTCACGACGGTGCCCGCCAGGCTGCCCTGGAGCACACCGAGCGCCGCGCGCACCTCCCGCTCGTCCGCGTACTCGACGACCAGCGCGACGGCCCCGAAGCACTCCTCCAGCAGCCGACTGCCCGTACGCAGCGCGCTGATCGGCGCCGACAGAACAGCCGCCCGCGCGCCCCAGCCGCCGTCCGCGCCGGGAACGTCGCGCACGACGACCGCGCCCGCGGCCACCAGGTCGCCGAGACCGCGCTCGACCGAGGCCGCGATCTCCTCGGTCAGCATCACCGGCCGAGGCGCCGCCTGCGCCAGCGCGTCACCGACGACCCGCGCGGCATCGTGCCCCGCGGGTACCAGCAGCAGCCCCGGCTTGGTGCAGAACTGACCCGCCCCCAGCGTGAACGACCCGACGAAGCCGCGCGCGACGTCCTCCATCCGCGAGGCCGCGGCGGCCCGGGTGACGACCACGGGGTTGACCGTGCCCATCTCGGCGTAGACCGGGATCACGCGCTCCCGTTCGTTCGCCAGCCGCCACAGCGCCAGCCCACCGGCCTGGGAACCGGTGAACGCCACCGCCGCGACGCCCTCCGCGCGCACCAGGTCCACCCCCGCCTCCCGGCCGGTCACCAGCGCGAAGGTCCCCTCGGGAGCGCCGGCCTCGCGCAGCGCCCCCTCGGCGATCCGCGCCAGGCGCACACTGAGCGTCACATGGGCCGGGTGCGCCTTCATCACGACCGGGCAGCCCGCCGCGAGCGCGGAGGCGGTGTCGTTGCCGAGCACGGAGAAGGCGAACGGGAAGTTGCTCGCCCCGAACACCGCGACCGGACCGAGCGGTTGGTTGACCCGGACGAGACGCGGGGACGCCGCGGTGGCCCCGTCGACGGTCACCCCCAGATACGAACCCTCCGCCGCCACCTCGCCGTAGAAGCGCAACTGGTCGGCGCAGCGCGCCACTTCCGAGGTCAGCCGCGCCACCCCGAGCCCGGTCTCCTCGTCGGCCAGCGCGATCAGTTCCTCGGCGTGGCGCTCCACACCGTCCGCGACGGCGCGCAGCCAGTCGCGCCGCCGCGCGGGCGCCACACCGGCCACCGCGGGCGCCGCGTCGACCGCCTGCTCCACCACGGCGCGTACGACGTCCGCGGGCGTGTCCGCGACCGAGCCGACCGGCCTGCCGTCGTAGGGCCGAAAGCTCGTGGTCGTGCGGGCGCGCCCTGCTACGGGCTGGGACATGAACCTTCTCCTTCGCTGGGACGGCCACCGGTACGGCCGCTCGGACAGCGCGACGGCACGACCGTACGGAGATCGCGGGGACGGCTCACTGGATAGACTGCACATCATTGGGCTGTGATGGGACAGATCGCACAGGAGGGCTGCGTGACGGCTCCGACGATCGCCTCGCTGTGCCGGACGCTGGGCCCCGACCTCGCCCCGGCGCCGGGGTTCACCGCGCCGACGCGCGAGGTGTCCGCCGTGCACATCAGCGAACTCCTCGACCCCACCGGCTACTTGAGCGGCGGAGAGCTGCTGCTGACGACGGGCCTGTCCCTCCCCAAGAACAAGCTCGGCTGCGAACGCTACGTCGGACGGCTGGTGCGGGCGGGCGTGGGCGCGCTGGCCCTCGGCCTCGGCCCCGTGCACACCGAGATGCCCGCGCCGCTCCTGGCCGCCTGCCACAAGCTCGGCCTCCCCCTGCTCACGGTCCCCGCGCCCACACCGTTCCTGCGCATCACGAAGGCGTACTGGGCCGCGGTGAGCCGCTCGGCCGAACAACACCTCAAGGACGCGCTGGCGACCCAGCGGGCGCTCGTCGACGCGGCGGCGTCCGGCGACCCGGTCACCACAGTGCTGCGCACGCTGAGCCGGTCGCTCGACGCCTGGGCGGCGACGTTCTCGCCGACCGGCGAGGTCGACCACGTCGTGCCCGCCTCGGCCACCGCGGAAGCGGAGCGGGTGCGGCAGGAGATCGTACGGCTGGAGGGCGCGAGCGCACACTCCGCGGCGTCGTTCTCCACCGGCTCGGCGGCAGTGATCGTGTTCCCGCTGGCGGTGCGGGAGCGAACCGCCGGGTTCCTCGCGGTCGGCACCTCGACGCCCCTGGATCCCGCGCGCCGCAGGGCCGTCCTCACGGCGTCGGCACTGCTGAGCCTGGACGCCGTACGACGCTCCCGTGCCGAGTCCGTGGCCGGTGAGGCGCAGCGCTGCGTCGGGCTCCTGGTCGACTTCGGGCAGGTGGCGGCGGCGCGGCGGCTCGCCGGTGCGGTGCGGGCCCCGATCCCACCGGACCACGTACGCCTCCTCGCGCTGCGCGGCCGTGAGAGCGACATCCTCACGGCGGTGGTGCGCCGCTGGTGCGCCGAGACGATCGCCCTGCGCGTCGACCGGCACACCGCCTGGTTCCTGATCCCCGCGGACCACCCGCCGACCACCCACCTGGAGAACGCCGTACGACGCGCCGACCCCGAGACCGCGGCCGTCCTGTCGGACGTGGTCCCGGTCGAGCGGACCGCGACGGTCCGCGCGGCCGTCGCCACCACGCTGGACGGTCTCGCCCCCGGGACACGGCTGCTGACCTCCGTGGCCGCGGGACCGTACAACACCCGTCTCGCGGCACAACTCGCCGACGCCGCAGACCAGTTGACCGACGTTCTGCGGGAGGCCCTCGTCGGGTATCTGCGTCACCACGGTCAGTGGGAGGCGGCCTCCCGCGCGCTCGGCGTCCACCGCAACACGCTCCGGCACCGCATCGCCCGCTGCGCCGCGCTGCTGGAGGCCGACCTCACCGACCCGGACGTCACCGCCGAGCTGTGGCTGTTGCTCCGCCGACGGGGGACGGCGTAGCGGGCGACGCCGAGTGAGTGGGGGAGGGCGTGGCGGTCGGCGAGGGACGGGTGGGGGACGGGGAAGGCGAGGCCGTACGGCGCGTGTGGGACGGTGTGGGCGACGCCGGACGGTGAGTGTGGGACGGGGTGGGTGAGACCGGACGCCGGGTGTGGGGTGGCGTAGTGGGCGACGGACGCCGGGTGTTCCTGACCGAGTCGAGGTGGGCGAACACCACCACGTTGGACTCGTAGTCATGGGCGCTGCGGTTGTAGGCGCCACCGCAGGTGATCAACCGCAGTTGCGGCGTGGGGGTTCTGCCGTAGACCCGGGCGTCGGGGAAGTCGCTCTTGCTGAAGGTCTCGACGGAGTCGACGGTGAACACGGCGACGGAGCCGTCCGCGCGGGTGATCTCCACGTCGCTGCCCGGTACGAGGGTGCGCAGCAGCACGAACACCGCCGGTCCGCTCTTGGTGTCGACATGCCCCACCACGATCGACGCCCCCCGCTCACCGGGCGAGACACCGTCCTTGTACCAGCCCACCAGGTTCTTGTTCGTCACCGGCGGCGCGTTCAACTGTCCTGAGGCGCCCACGGACAGCGGCGTGAACGGCGCGTTCACCCGGATCTGCGGAATCACGATCCGCCGGGGCACCGACCGTCGCAGCCCGTTCCTCGCGGGGCCCTTCAGCCCCGTAGGCCCCGGCGTCGACGGAGCGACGACGGCGGGCGGGGCGACGGCCGCGGGCGCGGTCGGAGACTTCGGATCCGCAGAGCCCGTCAGTGAGTTGTGGATGAGCAGAGCGCCCAGCCCCACGGCCGCGACCGGCCACACCAGAGCACGGCTGACCCCACGGGGCACCGGCTTGCCCGGGGGCTGATCCGGCGGGGTCGGCTGTGAGAACACCATCGGACAACGCCTTTCGTCAACGGGGGCCGCGATCGGACTTCCACGCGCTGAGAGCGCGGCACGGCCGCCGGCGCCCTGCTGAGGGCGACAGCGGCCGTGACAGCACAGCGACCGGCGAACACTGACCGATCAGGCCTTCGCGCCGTTCGCCGCGCCCCGACGGCGCAGCATGTACGCACCCGCGCCGAGACCACCGAGCAACAGCACCGAACCCGCGGCCAGCGTGTTGCCGGAGTCCGCCAGCCCGCCACCGCCGGCGTGCACGCCGCCGTGCGGCCGCTTGCCGTGGTGGTGCCCGTGGTGGTGACGCCCGTGCCGCTCCTCGGAGCCCGCGTTCTCGTCGTCGGCGTTCTCCTGACCGTCCTCGTCCGACAACTCGTCGTCGTCGGTCTTGGCCAGGGCCAGGGCGCCGCCGCCCGCGTGCACGCCGCCGTGGGGCCGCTTGCCGTGGTGGTGATGGTGCTTGTGGTGGTGGTGGCGACGCCCGTGCTCCTCCTCGGTGGCGGACTGCTCGTCCTCGGTGGCGGACTGCTCGTCGCTCTCGGCCTGAGCCTGGCGCTCCTGCTCGTCGGCGTCGTCGCCGTGCCGGTCGTGGCCACTGCCGTGGGAAGTGCTGCCGCTCGAAGCCGGAAGCTCGGCCACCGAGACGGCGTGCGCGGCGGGAGCGGAAAACGCGACGGCCGCGGCAACGGCCGCGGAGGCGAACATGGTCCGGGTCACTCGCATCAGAGGTCGTCCTTTCGCCGCCACCGCGAAGGCCGACACCACGTCGGCACAGCGGAATCGCGGGAGCAACGTGATTACTTCAACCCGATCATCAGCTCAAAGCACTGCAACACACGGCATGGGTCTCAGCTTGTACTCCCTCCGAGTGCCTCCAGGCCGAAAAGTAACCCGGTCGGCAGCGTCCCGCGCAGGGCACCGTGCGGTGCCCTGGCGCTTGTCTGATGTTCATCCATGACGCAGCGTCAAGCCACCCCATGGGAAAGGGGTGCGGACGCGAGCGCCGCCGCTACGAGAGAGCTGCCGTGCGCTCGCCCTCGTCATCATCGGACCGGCCGTCAGCGACCACGGTGACGGGCTCCAGTTTCACGACAGGGAATTTGCGCGACGTCTTGGCCTCGTACTCCGCGCTGGAGGGCCAGTACTCCGACCAGATCCCGTAGAGACGCTCCCACTCGGGCGACGTGGGGGGTACGACGGTCGGTGTCGCCCTGAGGACGCGCTCACCCACCTCGATCGTCACCTCGGACATGACGGCGACATTGCCCACCCACGCCGGGTCCTTCTCCGCGCCGCGCGAGGACCCGCAGACGAGGAAGTTCTCGCCGTCGGCCGCGTACACCAGGGGGTTCACCCGCTGCTGGCCGGTACGGCGGCCGACCGTGTGCAGAAGCAGCAGATGCTTGCCCTCGAAGGGGCCTCCCACGATCCCGCCCTGTGACCGGAACTGAAGGATGATCCGCTCGTTCACCTCGTTCACGCTGCCCATGTCCCGCCTCGATTCCGTGCCGGAGAGCCGACCGATCGGCTCAGGACCAACCAGCTAACCAGTGACGTACACGGCTGTGCCGTGCACACGCCGTAGACAGGGGACATGCCGTGGGCAGGTGGGCAGGTGGGCAGGTGGACATACAGAGGACGTCGCTCGTTCTACGGCGCCTGTCCTACGGCACCTTGTACGTCTCTCCGTAGACCTTCCACACCAGAGGCGTCGAGAGCTTCATGTTGCCGTCGTACAGCCACTGCCGTTGGGCGGTGTCGATACGGGTGGTGTCGATGCCCGGCTTCTTCGTCGTCATCTCCTTGCGGCGGATGTCGAGGAAGACATCCAGGTACGCCTTCTCGCTGCCGCCCTCGGACGGGGTGTCGGCCTCCTTCAGGGCGCGATCGCGCAGGCCGTAGAAGCCGTCCGAGTCGATCCCGGGGCCGTGGAAGACCATCGCGTCGTAGTAGATGAACTGGCCGAGCGTGCCGAGCCCGTCGAGCTTGGCCAGGCGCACCGCCGGGTTGAAGTAGACACGGTCGCGCTCCTCGACCTGTGCCTTGCGGAAGGCCGGGACGCGCGCCTCCGTCTTCCAGGCCGCCGTGAAGCCGGGGTCCAGGCCCTTGTGCGAGTCGGTGCCGTCCACTGCGCGCAGCGCGGGCAGATAGCGGGCCAGGCCGTTGTGGGGACGGTCCTTCGTATAGCGCTCGACGAGGGTGAGCAGATCATGGGTGCCGGTGCAGAAGCCGATGATGCCCGCGGTGTAGCCCTGGCCGTCGCCGATGTCCTCGATGTAGCCGTACGAACTGGTCCAGTCGAGGGTGGAGTTCTCGGCGCTGGCCACGATCCGCTGGGCCAGCTCCTTCTTGGCCGGCGCCGCGAGGCCCGGCGGCAGGCCCGCGATCACCTTGTCGTCCTCGGCCTTCTCGGCCCGCGCCTTGGCCTCCGCGCGGGACATCCCGGAGGCGGACGGCGGCCCGTCGGCTTCCGAACCCTGCGAATGGGCCGGTGCGAAGGCGTAGAACGCCGCGGTGACGACGACGGGAAGGGCCGCGAACAGGAGGCAACCGGCTCGTTTCATGCCGAACAGCGTACGGGCGCGGCCGGGTTCTCGTACGGCGAGACGGCCCAATACGCGGCGGTTTCCCAGGAGTTGGACGTACGCGTGACCGGGGGCCGCCGCCGTGGTGGCGGCGTCCCCGACGACGGCCCTACGCGGCCTACTTGGACTGCTCGGCCTGCTCCGGCTGCGGCTCGCTCTCGGCCGGTGCGGCCGTCCGGTCGGTGGCACCGGGGGCGGCGTAGAAGACGGACGAGCCCTGCTTGGTGCGCTCGGCCTGGTTCTTGGCCACGAGTCCTTCGAGGGTGTTGCGGACGACGGTGGTCTTGATGCCGCGGTCGGGGTGGGCGGTGCCGAGGGCGGTGGTGACCTCCGCGGCGGAGCACGGCTCGTTCTGCGCGGTGAGGTGGCCGCGGACCAGTTCGACCAGGGTGGGCTTGACGCCCTTCGCGGTCACGGCCTTGGCCGCGGGCTTCTTCGTCGTCGCGCGGCCCTGCGCGCCGTCGGCCTTCTTGCCTCGCGTGCGCTTGGCCGTGGTGGGCTCGGCGGCGGGCTTCTTGCGGGGAGCGGGCACGGTGGCGGGCGCCACCGGAGCCGGTGACAGGCCCAGCGCCTGCTGGACGTTGAGGAGGACGGAGTGGTCGTGCTTCAGGGCCGTGAGCTGTTCCTGGAGCGTGGCGATCTCGGCGCCGACGCGGTCCTGCTCCTGGAGGTTGCGGTCGAGGTCGCTGGTGACCTGTGCGGCGTACTGCGTGGTGAGTTCGGTGGTGGCGGTTGTGCTCTGGGACATGGTGTCGACCTTTCGTCGGTTTCGCGGCCGGTGTGCGGCGTGTTCGGTACAGGCATGGGAGATCCAGGCGCAGGTGTGCTCGGGCCGCTCCGAATGATGGACGCGATGCCCACTATGAGCAGCCCGGAGTAGAGATGGTACGGATGAGTGGACTCTGTTGCTCTCCTCGGGTCATCTCTCACCCTAGACTTGAGGTTGAGGGTTGGTCAGGGCGGGGTGCCCGGGACGCGCGGAAGCGAGGGTCGGTGGGTGGGGGGAACCAGGCCCCAGGAGTGCCTCAATCAGCCTCTGCCGCCTGGGAATCCTGGGCGTCATGGGTGTCATGGTTGGCTGTGGCAGGCCTCGGTGCGGCGGCCGGACGTGCGGGTCGGGTCCGGGAGCCGCGGCGCTTGCGGAGCAGCAGGCGCCTGGCGGGACGTTCCACCGCCTCGTAGAGGACCCATGACAGGCCGAGGGACACCCCGAAGGCGACGGCGGTGGCGGTCAGGCCCATGGGCACGCCGAAGCGGGGGGTGGTACCGAGCAGGTTGGTGGCGGCGTGCAGCACCAGCAGGTGAACCATGTAGAAGGCGAAGGAGAGTTCGCCCAGCCGCACGAGTCGGCGGTGCCGCCACAACGAGGGAAGGCCGTGCAGGTCCGCGCCGGCCGCCGCCGCGACGAGCAGCGCGAAGCCGATGATGGTGCAGGTCGTGGCCGGGTAGCCGGGGGTGACCTGTGGGACCAGGAAGTAGCCGACGGTCGCCAGGGCGAGGGAGGCCTCCAGCGCGGGGCCGCGCCATCGGTCGAGGAGCACCAGCCGGGCGACGGCGGCGCCGAGCACGAACTCGGGAAGGCGCGCGGCGGGCAGGGAGTACATGTCCTGGGTCAGCCAGTGGTGGGTGTCCGCCCAGCTCAGGGCCAGTACCGCCAGCACCGATGCCCCGGCCAGCAGCGCCGATCCCCGGGCGCCGAGACGGCGCAGCAGGAGGGCGAGGAGCGGGAAGGCGGCGTAGAAGAAGGCCTCGCAGGCGAGGGACCAACTGACCGGGTTCAGCGACTGCCACCACGGGTGCCACCAGGAGTGCACCAGCAGGACGTTGGCCACTGCCTCGGGCACGGTCGGCTTCGACTGATGGGCCAGTGTGCAGGCCATGAGCAGCGCGAGCGCGGCGGTGACGAGATGGACGGGGAAGACGCGGGCGAAGCGTCGCCGCCAGAAGGTGAGGGCGCGGTCGTTCGGCCGGGTCGACCAGGTCAGTACGAACCCGGAGAGCACGAAGAAGAACGACACTCCGTTGGCGCCGGCCCCGAAGGCCCAGGTCGCGATGCGGTTGCCGGTGCCGTCGAAATAGCCGAAGTTGCGCACGTGCAGTCCGAAGACCAGGAGCGCGGCCATCCAGCGCAGTCCCGTGAGGGAGGGCAACAGCGGCGGTGATGAAGGCTCGTGAAGCGTGGTGGTGGTTGCTGTGGAGGAGGCGGACGGCGTTCGGAACGCCGTGGTCGCCGTCGTCATCGTGTCACCTTTCGAGGGGCGTTCGAGTACGGCAGGAATGAGAGCGCGTGAGGGGAGCGTGACGGGGCCATGGCCCGTTCAGCGCCTATCATTCCGGTCCCGAAGGCAACCTCACACCGGCGTCGAGGAGCGCCGCTGGCCGCAGGACTTGGGCGGCTGGATGTTCACTCGGACGGGCGACCCTGCGGCGAGCGGAGAGCCGTGCGCGGAGGGGTGAGTGGTACGTGGAGGGGCGCGTGTTGCTTCGTGGCGCCGCCCGGTCCGCGTACGGGAGACGGCGATCGGCTCGTCTTCCGTACGCGGACCGGGCGGGGAACCTCAGCGGTCAGTGCCGTCCGTGTCCGTGGCCGTTTCCGTGCCCATGTCCGTGCCCGTGCCCATGTCCCTTGTCCAGGTGGTCCAGCACGGCTCGTGCCATGACCGCCTCACCCTTGGCGTTGGGGTGTGCGGGGGCCGCGGGTGAGGTCGGTTGCAGCGGTTCGATCCAACGGTCCTCGGGCGCCTTGCACATGTCGTGGCCGCGCGTGGGTCCGTAGGTGTCGACGTACTCCACGTGATGCCGCTCGGCCACCGTGCGCAGCATCGAGTTCAGCCGCTTCTCGGTGTCCCGGAGGTAGGGGAAGTCCTTCGCCCCGAACGGCACCGTGGGGAAGCAGCCGACGCCGTCGTCGGGCAGCAGGTCCGGGTAGCCGACGACGAGTACCCGGGCGTGCGGGGCCTTGGCGTGCACGGCCTTGAGCACGCGGGCGACCTTCGGCGCGGTCCGGTCGATGGCGGCCGTCAACTCGTCGCTCCCCGACGCCGTGTAGTGGCGTCGGCACGGGTCTCCGGTCGGTTCCTGGGCGCCGAGAGCGGCGCAGGTGGCGATGATGGTGCCGAAGCCCATGTCGTTGCCGCCGATCTGGAGCGTCACCAGATCGGTGTCCCGCCGCAGCGCGCTCAGTTGCGGATCGTTGGTGCCCTGCGCCGTCCACATGTGCTCGGTGGTCGCGCCGCCGCAGCTCATGTCCTTGAACGTGGCCACACCTCGCGCCGCTGCCACCACGGAGGGGTAATTGCGGTTGGAGCGGGCGCAGTTGGCGTCCACCTGATCGGGGATGAGGGGACCCGAGGTGTAGGAGTCCCCGAGTGACACGTAGTCCGTGGCGCGGCCGTGCGCCTTGCCGTGCGCCGCGGCAGGCACGGTGGAAGCGGCGACGAGGGCGCAACCGCCGAGTGCCGCCGCTATCGCGACCGGCCATCGGCGACCGCTCGCCGCCTTGCCCGTATGCCTGTCGTTCGTCATGAAGTTCCTCCACCGGAGTCCTGGATGATGTCGCTTGTATACCGCTCGGTATGTCCGGGGGACCAGAGGTGAGAACCCGGCGGCGACAGGGGAGTTGGGCATCAGTGCCCGGCGATGAGGGACGGCAGGTCGCGCATGTCGTCGAAGACGGTCGTACCGGGGCCGACGAGCCGTTCGGCCGGGGTCAGCCCGCCCGCGTAGCCGAAGGCGCGCATACCGGCCGCGCGGGCGGCGCGGACACCGGGCTCACTGTCCTCGACCACCACGCAGGCCGCGGGGTCGACCCCCATCTGCCGGGCGGCGTGCAGGAACAGATCCGGGGCGGGCTTGCCGCGGTCGACCTCGGTGGCGCTGTAGATGCGGCCCTCGAAGCGTCCGTACAGGCCGGTGCGACCGAGGGTGTGGCGCATCTTGTCGTGGGACCCGCTGGAGGCCACGCACGTCGGCAGCGTGATGGCGTCGAGTGCCTCGGGCAGCCCGTCGACGGGGGCGAGAGCGGTGTCCACCGCCTCGCGGTGCAGTTCCTCGAACCGCGCCGCCCACACCGTGGCCGTCTCCTCACCGAGCCGGGCCGAGATCTGCTCGCGGATGGACGCGTGGGAGCGGCCGATGAACCGGCTGACGACCTCCTCCTCGGTCAACGGCCAGCCCAGTTCCGCGCCGAGGGCCACCTGGACGCGGGCCGCGATGCGTTCGCTGTCGACCAGCACGCCGTCGCAGTCGAATATGACGAGTTCAATCTGCTTGATCATCCCGGCAGCATAAGAGGCCGAACGGTCGGGCGGTCGTGGCGCTGTGCCACGGCGCTGTGTCGTGGCGCCGCGGAGGCCGTCGCGGACCGGGGATCGGCGCGACCTCGATTGTCAGTGGGCCGACCTACGGTGTGAACAGTTGGACCTGCCGAGAAGGTTGCGGGTCCGTCCTGGGGAGGGGTGTGCCATGTCCGCTGGGTCCACGGCATCGACGACGTATCTGGAGCTGTCGCAGGAAGGCGGCGGCGCCCACAAGTTCTACGAAGTGACCGTGAACGGCCAGGTGGTGACGGTGCGGTACGGGCGCATCGGCGCCGACGGCCAGACGCAGACGACGACGTTCCCCACGGTGGAGAAGGCGCGGGCCGCCGCCGCGAAGAAGGTCGGGGAGAAGGTCCGCAAGGGCTATGCCCCGGCGGTTCCCGGGCAGCGGGCCCCGCGCGCCGTGACGCGGCGTCAGGTGGCGTCGGCCCCGTCCACGGCGCGCGCCGTGGCGCCCGTGCTGTGGCGGTTCCGCACCGGCTCGGCCGCGTTCGGTATCCATGTCGACGACGAGCACTGCTGGGTCGGCAACCAGGCGGGCGATGTCTACACCCTGGACCACGACGGCGGCGTGCTGGCCCGCTTCAATCTGCCGGACGGCGTGAAGTGTCTGGTCGCGGACGACTTCTGGATCTACGCGGGCTGTGACGACGGCAGGGTCTACGACCTGTCCTCCAAGCTCCCGTTCGCCGCGTACGACATCGCGGCGGACGTCGACATCTTCTGGCTGGACATCCACGAGGGCATCCTGGACGTCTCGGACCGTGACGGCCGGCTCACGGTCATCGACCACGAGGACGAGCACCAGTGGTCGCGGCGCAGCCAGGGCGAGCACGCGTGGATGATCCGCGCCGACGACCGGGCTGTCTACCACGGGCATCAGCGGGGTGTCACCGCCTACGCGCCCGACGGCGGCGGCGAGTTGTGGCACACCCCCACGCGTGGCGCCGTCCTGTTCGGCTGGCAGGAGGAGGACACCGTGTACGCGGGAACGGCGCACCGTGTGGTCCAGCGGCTGGCGAAGGCGACCGGACGGATCGAGGCCACCTACACCTGCGACAGCGCCGTGTACTCCTGCGCCAGTTCGCCGAGCGGGCGGTTCGTCTTCGCCGGGGACGCGGCGTCGTCCGTCTACTGCTTCGACCGGAACGGCACCCGCCTGTGGAAGCTCGGCACGGGCGGCGGCTCGGCGCTGTCGATGCAGTACCACGACGAGCGGCTGTATCTGGTGACCACCGACGGCTCGCTGGTGTGCGTGGACGCGAGCGAGGCGGCCGTCGCCGCGGCGCAGCAGGGCAC
Source organism: Streptomyces sp. NPDC104371 (assembly GCF_055583785.1). Taxonomy (NCBI): domain Bacteria; kingdom Bacillati; phylum Actinomycetota; class Actinomycetes; order Kitasatosporales; family Streptomycetaceae; genus Streptomyces; species Streptomyces sp. NPDC104371. Next base: position 501,104 of record NZ_JBVJNF010000001.1, on the reverse strand, counting down.
GGTGCCCGTGGCGCGGGACGTCAAGCTCGCCGCGGCCCTGCCGACCTACGCCCCGGCCACGGCGGTGGCCGCGGTCACCACCGTGGCTCACGCGCCCACCGGGACGGTCGTCGTCGAGTGCGCGCAGGATCGGGGGCGGCTGCGCGTGCATGTGGTGTCCGACGGCTATGACCCGTCCTGGAACGTCCAGTTCCCGCGCGCGATACGCGAGCCCGGGGCCCGCTACGTCGTGGACGCCCTGCACCCGGCGGCCGGTGGCTTCTACCGGGTCCGGGGCGAGATCCGGCGTCTGCTGTGACCGGAGCGGGCGGCCGGTCCGGGGGCCGAGGCTCCGCTCCGCGGGTGCGTTCCCGCAGAGCGGGGTGTGTCAGGACGCCGCCTTGCGCTGCCGCCTGATCGGTTCCCCCACCCGGTGCAGATGGGCGAGTGCCTCGCGGTACGACTGGATCAGCCCGGTCTCGTGGTACGGCACGTCGATCTCCGCGCAGTAGGCGCGCACGACGGCCTGGGCCCGCCGCAGATGGGGCGTGGGCATGCTCGGGAACAGGTGGTGCTCGATCTGGTAGTTGAGCCCGCCGAGCATCACATCGGTGAACACGCTGCCGCGTACGTTGCGGGAGGTGAGCACCTGGCGCCGCAGGAAGTCGGGCCGCTCGTCACCGCTGAAGGTGGGCATGCCCTTGTGGTTCGGTGCGAAGGTGCAGCCGAGGTAGACGCCGAACAGGCACTGGTGCACGGCGAGGAAGGCCACCGCCTTGCCGGGGGAGAGGACCAGGAACAGCGCGGACACATAGGCGGCGAGGTGCAGGAAGAGCAGGGAACCCTCCAGCAGCCGGTTCTTCATCCACGGCGAGCGCAGCGCGCGCACGCTCGAGACATGCAGGTTGAAGCCCTCCAGGGTCAACAGCGGGAAGAACAGGGGTGCCTGATGACCTCCGACGAGGCGGGCCAGACCGCTGCTCTCGCGGGCCTGGTCGGTGGACCACACCAGGATGTCCGGGGCGACATCGGGGTCGAGGTCCTCGTGGTTGGGGTTGGCGTGGTGGCGGGTGTGCTTGTTCATCCACCAGCCGTAGCTCATGCCGATGCCGAGGTTGCCGAAAAGCCGCCCCCAGATCTCGCTCGGCTGGCGCCGCCGGAAGACCTGTCGGTGCGCCAAGTCATGGGCCACCAGGGCCACTTGGCCGAACATCAACGCGAGGAAGGCGGCGACCGCGAGCTGCCACCAGGTGTCACCGAGCGCGAAGAAGGTTCCCCAGCCCGCCGCCAGCAGCGCGATCACCGCACCGAGTCGCACGGTGTAGTAACCGGGGCGCCGCTCCAGCAGACCCGCCTCGGTGACGCGCCGGGAGAGTCCCGCGAAGTCGCTGCCCGACCGGGACGGAGAGGTACGGGGACGAGCGGCAGAGGGCCCCGCGGCCACGGAGGCCTCAGTGGAAATCGTCATGCCGTCGAGTCTCGCGACGGCCGTACGGCGGAGACAGCCTGCCAGCCACCGGGTGACCGGGGGGCTTCCCCCCGGTCGGGGAAGGGGGTTGCCACCCCGCTCTCACCCTGGCTCACTGCCGTCCGGGTACGGATATCCCGGCGCGGGTCCATGACAACCTGGCTAGGGTGACCCGGTGACAGAATTCAGCACCCTTGATGACAGCACGGCATGGCGGAAGGACTTCGAGCAGCGGCTCCGCGCCTCGTACACGGCGGCCGGTCTCGGTGAGGCCGCGGCGGAGCGCATGGTCGAGGAGGCGTGCGACGGCATCGGGGACTGGACCGTCGTCGAGATCATGGCCGAGGGGACCCGGATCGGACATGTCGCCGTGGTCGTGGCCGACGATCGCGGCACGCGCGCGGGCCGCATAGGCGACCTCTCCGTGGACGCGGCTCATGCCGGGCGGGGGCACGAGCGGGCCGCCCGTGACTGGGCGCGGACATGGTGCGCGGAGCGCGGCGCCCGCCGGGTGAACGTACAACTCACCGAGCCCGCAGGCGAGTTGTACGACGGCTATGTCGTGCGCGGTCAGGCCAGGGTACGGCCCGTCACGTCGGCGCCCGCGCCGCGCGGCGGCCTCACCGTACGGCCGATGACGCAGACCGAGTACCCCGCGTGGCTGGCGGCCGAGAACGACGCCTATGTCAGTGACATCGTCCGGTCGGGGACCCTGAGCCCCGAGGAAGCCGTACGCAAGTCGGACCGCGACTTCGCGAAGATCCTCCCCGAGGGCTTCGCGACCCCCGACCACGCGTTCCTGGTACTCGAAGCGGCGGGCGAGCAGGTCGGTACCGGCTGGTTGAAACACGGCCATCTGCCGGGTGTCACCTACGGCTACTCGCTGAACGTCGAGGAGCGGCACCGCGGCAGGGGATACGGGCGGGCCGCGATGGCGGCCGGTGAGCGAGCCACGTTCGAGGCGGGCGACTCGGCGCTGATGTTCTCCGTGTGGGGCGGCAACGAGGTGGCGATGAACCTGTACACGAGCGCCGGTTACCACGTCCTGGTGGAACACCGCTCCCTCGACCTTCCCGACGCCACGACCTGAGGGCACCCCCGGTACCAGCGGGGTCACGCGTCGCCGACGGAGTGGGTGTCTGCCTAGGCTGGAGACGGCAGGGGGTGAGGTGTGGCCACGTCGCCCGGAGCGCCGCCCGAGGGGCCCGAGGGGCACCCACCCCACAGATCCCATGGTGAGCGAGATCCCATGTCGAGCCAGAGCACACCAGCGCACCGGAGCACGTCGTCACAGCAGAGCACATCGTCACAGCAGGCCCAGGGACTCTGCGTCCTGGACGACCCCACGCGCAACCGAGGCGTCGCCTACACCCGGGAGCAGCGCAGGGAACTGGGCATCACCGGACGGCTCCCCGCGGCCGTCCTGAGCCTGGACCAGCAGGCCGAACGGGCCTACCGGCAGCTCCGCGAGCAACCCTCCGACCTGGCGAAGAACGTGTACCTGGGGGAGTTGCACGACCGCGACGAGACGCTCTACTACAAGGTGCTGATCGATCACCTCACCGAACTCCTGCCCGTCGTCTACGACCCCACCGTCGGCGAGGCCATCGAGCGCTACAGCCATGAGTACCGCCGCCCGCGCGGCCTGTTCCTCTCCATCGACGATCCGCAGGAGGTGGAGGAGGCGTTCACCGGGCTCGGTCTCGGCCCCGACGACGTCGACCTGATCGTGGTCACCGACGCCGAGGAGATCCTCGGGATCGGCGACTGGGGCGTGGGCGGCATCGAGATCTCGGTAGGCAAGCTGGCCGTCTACACGGCCGCCGCCGGGGTGGACCCGACGCGGGTGATCCCGGTCGCCCTCGACGTGGGCACGGACAACGAGACCCTGCTCAACGACCCGCTGTACCTGGGCAATCGGCACTCCCGGCGCCGCGGCACCGAGTACGACACGTTCATCCGGACGTATCTCGAGACGGCCTCGCGGCTCTTCCCGCACGCGCTGCTGCACTTCGAGGACTTCGGTCCGGGCAACGCCCGACGCATCCTCGACACCTACAAGGACGCGACGCGGATCTTCAACGACGACCTCCAGGGCACCGGCGCGATCACCATCGCCGCGGTCCTGTCAGCGATCCGCGTCACCGGCGTACCGATGCGCGAGCAGCGGGTGGTCGTGTTCGGCGCCGGTACCGCGGGTGTGGGGATCGCGGACCAGTTGCGCGACGCGATGGTGCGCGACGGCGCGAGTCGTGCGGAGGCCACCGGCCGGATCTGGCTCATCGACCAGCAGGGCCTGCTCACCGACGACATGAGCGGGCTGCGCGACTACCAGCGGCCGTACGCCCGGCCCGCCGCGGAGGTGTCCGACTGGTCGTCCGACGCCCACCGCGCGCCCTCCCTGCTGGAGACCGTGCGCGGGGCCCGCCCGACCCTCCTCATCGGTACCTCGACCGCGCACGGCGCGTTCACCCGCGAGGTCGTCGAGGCGATGGGCGAGGCAGCCGAGCGGCCGATCATCCTCCCGCTGTCCAATCCGACCGAGCACATCGAGGCCATGCCCGCCGACATCGTCGCCTGGTCACGGGGGAAGGCCCTGGTGGCCGTCGGCATCCCGGTCGAACCGGTGGAGTACCAGGGCGTCACGCACGTCATCGGCCAGGCCAACAACGCGCTGCTCTACCCGGGCCTGGGGCTCGGCACCATCGTCTGCCGGGCCCGGCGGGTCACCGACGGCATGCTGCTCGCCGCCGCCGAGGCGGTCGCCCGGCAGGTGGACGTCAGCGAGCCCGGAGCGTCCCTGCTGCCGCCGGTCGGTGATCTCCGTGCCTCCTCGGCCACCGTGGCCGTCGCCGTGATCGAGGCGGCCCGCGCCGACGGGGTCGCCGCCGCCGACATCGCCGACCCGGTGCAGGCCGTACAGTCCGCGATGTGGCAGCCGACCTACCCGGACGGGGCCCTGTGACGGCCACCCTGTGCAACCCCTTGCCGAGACCCCCGCGCGCCTGATTGGGTACCGCGCACCAGATGCGCGTGAGCGAGGCGGGTACGACGAGGGGACGCGGTCGCGTGACAGCAGCGCAGCGGCAGGACACCGACGACACCTTGCCCGAAGGGCTCGCGCAGGCGATCCGCGCCACCGCCCGCGACATCGCCGTACTCCTGCGCACCGCGACCGACACGAGCGTCGACGTACCCGGATCGGAGTGGACCGTCGGTGCGGCGGCGGCTCATCTCGCGCACGCCAACGCGTTGATGACCGATCTCGCACGCGGTCAGGAACGCCCGTACGGAGACGGCACACCCCAGAGCCTGGCCGCCGCCAACGAACAGGTGCTGGCCACGTTCGGGGAACGCCGGGCGGAACCCCTGGCCGCGATGATCGTGGAGCAGGCGGACCTCTTCCTCGACGCGGTCGCCCAGGCCGTGGCGGACGGAGAAGCCGACCGGACCGTCGTCACCCCGCTCGGCCCCATGCGCCGCCCGGTCCTCGCCTCGTACCTCCTGACCCACATGCTCGGCCACGGCTACGATCTCGCCCGTGCGCTGGGAGGGCCCCACATGATCGACCGCCCGCGGGTCGAGCTGTGCGTACCGTTCCTGATGACGGCCATGCCGCGCGTCGCCAACGCCACCGCCGCCGGACTGACCGCCCGCTACACCCTTCGCCTCCGCGGCGGCACGGCGTTCGGTGTCACCTTCGACGACGACGCGGTGGAGGTGACACCGGAGCCGCCGGACCGCCCGGACTGCGTCATCCTCACCGAGCACGTCACCTTCCTCCTCATGGCGCTGGGCCGCCGCGCCCCCTGGCCCGCCGTCGCCCGCGGCCAGGTCCTCGCCTGGGGACGCAAGCCATGGCTCGCGACGCGCTTCCCGACCCTGTTCACCGCACCCTGAGACCGCGTACCGCCCCACCCCTTGCCGTACGGGGGAACGCCATGTCCGATTTCCGCCAGCCTCCCGCCCCTCGGTGCCGCACCCTAGAAGGGTGACCAGCGACGACAGCATGTACGAGGCGGTGTGCAGCCGCGATGCCCGCTTCGACGGCGCGTTCTTCTTCGCCGTCTCCACGACCGGCATCTACTGCCGCCCGAGCTGCCCGGCCACCACGCCCAAGCGGCCCAACGTGAGCTTCTTCCCCACCGCCGCCGCCGCTCAGCACTCCGGCTACCGCGCGTGCCGACGCTGCCGCCCGGACGCGGTGCCCGGCTCCGCCGCCTGGAACGCCCGCGCGGACGCGGTCGGCCGGGCCATGCGGCTGATCGGTGACGGAGTCGTGGACCGCGAGGGCGTGACCGGACTGGCCGCGCGACTCGGCTACAGCGCCCGGCAGGTACAGCGGCAACTGACCGCCGAGGTCGGCGCCGGACCGATCGCCCTGGCGCGGGCGCAGCGAGCGCACACCGCGCGGATCCTCCTTCAGACGACGCGGATGCAAGCGGCCGAGATCGCGTTCGCGGCCGGGTTCGCCAGCGTGCGGCAGTTCAACGCCACCATCCGCGCGATCTACGCCGCCACCCCGAGCGAGCTGCGGGCCGCCAAGCCGGGCCGCTTCCCGCGCCAGGGAGCGGTCGGTGGCGCGGACGGGGCGGCGGGCATCCCCCTCCGGCTCGCCTACCGCGGCCCCTACGCCACCGCCGAGGTCTTCGACTACCTCGCGGCCCGCGCGCTCACCGGCATCGAGGAGATCACCGGCGACACCGGCAGCCGCGTCTACCGGCGCACGCTGCGCCTGCCGCACGCCCCCGGGATCGCCGAGGTCAGCGAGCAGCCGGGCGACGGCTGGCTGCTGTGCCATCTGCACCTGGGCGACCTGCGCGATCTGACCACCGCGACCCAGCGCATCCGTCGCCTCTTCGACCTGGACGCCGACCCCTACGCCGTCGCCGAACGCCTCGGCGCCGACCCGGCCCTCGCGCCCCTGGTCGAGCGCCGCCCCGGACTGCGCGCCCCCGGAGCCGCCGACCCGCACGAGGTCGCGATCCGTGCCGTGCTGGGGCAGCAGGTGTCCCTGGCCGCGGGGCGGAGGCTCGGCGCCGACCTGGTGGCCGCGTACGGGGAGCCGCAGGAGACACCCAGCGGCGGCCTCACACGCGTCTTCCCCACCGCCGAGGCGCTCGCCGGGGCGGCACTGGCGGAGCTGGGCATGCCCGACTCCCGCCGCGCCACCCTGCGCACGCTCGCCGCCGCGCTGGCCGACGGCACGGTGTCCCTGGACGCGGGCGCCGACCGCGACGAGGCCGAGAAGGCCCTGCTGGGCTTGCACGGCATCGGCCCGTGGACGGCCGGCTACATCCGGATGCGGGCCCTGGGCGACCCGGACGTCCTGCTGACCGGGGACGTGGCCGTCCAGGCGGGCATGCGGTACGCGGGCGTCGAGGCACTGGACGCCGAGGGCTGGCGGCCCTGGCGCACCTACGCCATGCATCACTTCTGGAACACCGCCGCCGACCGACGGCACGCCCCCGCGGCATGAGCCGCCGAGGGCATGGAAGAACCTCGTGAAAGGACGCGGACCGATGACGGTCTACACGACGATGGACAGCCCGCTGGGCCAACTGCTGCTGGTGGGCGAGGAGTCGGACACCGCCAAGGGCGGCACCGCGCTCACCTCGCTGTCCCTGCCCGGCCAGAAGCGCGGGGCCGTCGTCCAGGACGGCTGGCGCGAGAAGCCGGAGGCGTTCACCGAGATCGCCGCCCAGTTGCGCGCGTACTTCGACGGCACGTTGACGTGCTTCGACATCGAGTACGTCACGAGCGGTACGGACTTCCAGCGGCGGGTGTGGGCGGCGCTGGAGACCATCCCGTACGGCACCACCCTCACCTACGGCGAGATCGCCCGGGAGATCGGCGCCCCGAGAGCCGCGGTACGGGCGGTGGGCACGGCGATCGGCGCCAACCCGCTGCTGGTCGTACGCCCTTGCCACCGCGTGATCGGCGCCGGTGGCGCGCTGACCGGCTATGCGGCGGGGCTGGAGCGCAAGCGGCATCTGCTGAACCTGGAACGCCCGCGCGGGTAGGCTGCGGGACATGACACGCGATCAGGGCGCTTCCCGGCGGCGGGCACCGGCGGTGGCCTTCCTCGAGGGTCAGGAGATCACCACGATCGGATGCCGCCGCTGCGGCACCGAAGTCGCCGGTGTCAACGGGCGGTACGCGTGCGGCGTGTGCGGGTGGGTGAACCACTGGAGCGAGGGCCACAACGAACTGCCGACCGCCGGGGACGACGCGCCGGACGCGTGAAGCCTCCCCGGCCGACCCCGCCGCTCCACCTCAGCCGTCACTCGACACCGCTGCCGCTCCCGTGAGTTGAAGCGGACGCACCCGCGCTTCGGCTTCGGTCGATGAGCGCGGCGAAGGCGTCGAGAACGCGGTGCAGCCCGAACTCGTAGGCGTGGTCCGGGTGGTAGGCACTGCCGTGTGCGGCGCCTGCCGCCGCGCCGACGCGGACGGCGGTCGGGTAGACCTCCGGATCGAGGACCCGGGTGAGCAGCGGGGCGTTCAACTCCCACCACTGTTCGTCGTTCATGGCGCTGTCGTGCTGCGTGGCGCGGGCGTCGGCCTTGGCGCGGGCGCAGGCCTGCACGAAGGTGAGCAGGTGGCTCAGGCAGTCGTCCATCTCGACATCACTGAGGCCCAAGTCATCGAGTACGGACAGCTCGTGCTCGTACTTCGCCATCTGTCCCGGCCCCAGCGGAGGCCTGGCGGTGGAGATGGACGCGGCCCAAGGATGGCGCTCGAAGAGGCACTTGTTCTCCTCGGCGACGGCCGCGACGCGTTGGCGCCAAGGCTGTCCGGTGGTCTCCGCGCGGGGCATCCGGGCGTAGGCGGCGTCGAGCATGAGGTCGAGGAGTTCGGCCTTGCCGGGGACGTAGGTGTACAGCGTCATCGGCACCACGCCGAGTTCCTGGGCCACCCGGCGCATGGTGACGGCGTCCAGGCCCTCGGTATCGGCGACGGCGGTGGCCGCCTCGACCACCGCGTCGACGCTCAGCCCGCGTCGCGGACCCCGGCGACGGTCGGCGGCGGGGTCACGCCACAACAGATGCAGGGTACGGGCCGGGTCGCCCGCGCTGGTTCGTTCCGTAGCCACGGGGACATCTTCTCGCATCACATCTCTGTACGATGTACGGTGTACGCCGTACAGAGATATGTGGAGCACCCGTTCCGGATGATCGCGGAGGAGTATCCGTGCAGATCAATTCAAGTGCCGTGTCGCTCAACGTCGATGACGTCCCCGCTTCCAGCGCGTTCCTCGTCGAGCACTTCGGGTTCCGTGAGGAGATGGCCGCCGACGGCTTCGCGTCGCTCACGCGCGACGACGCCGGTATGAACGTCGTCTTCCTGCGGCGCGGGCTGGAGACCCTCCCGGCGGACCAGCGTGACGAACACGCCGCCGGGCTGATCCTCGCCTTCGTCGTGGAGGACATCGAGGGCGAACTGGCGCGGCTGCGCGCCGAGGGCGTCGTGATCACCATGCCGCTGACCGAAGAGGAGTGGGGCGAACGCGCCTTCCAGGTCCGCGACCCCAACGGGGTCATCGTCCAGTTGGTCGACTGGAACGCGTCAACCGGCAACTGAGGCAACGGAGTTCGGCCCCGGCGGTTGCGCCTCAGGCGGATCCCGACTGCTCGGGGACGGTGTCTTCCGGTGGCGGCGAGGGGGGCGGAGGGAACAGGAGGTCTTCCAGCGCGTCCATGGCGAACATCAGCAGCATCAGCGCTACTGGGACGAGCAGGGCTATCACGATCACATGCCCTCCCGCAGGGAGTGGTGATCAGGCCTGTGGTATGTGGCGCAAGCAGGGCCGGTTTCAGCATGCGGCCAGGCGGGTGACCCCGCACACCGAAGCATCGGGGCGTGTAGGCCGTTCGGGTGAGCGGTGACTGTCCGGATGCGTGTCCGAAGACTCCGGGCGATCCTGGGCCGACGGGACGGCCGACCTCCAACGCCCCCGATTCGGAGGTCGGCCGTGCCGGTCCGGCGGCCCGCTGACGGTCGTGGTGATCAGGAGCAGCGCCCCTCACAGCCCGCGTCGACGGCCATCAGGGTGGGTTCCCGGCCCCGCGCGATCGGGCCCGCGCCCCGGGTGGAATACGGCTCGGGGCAGCCATCCCGACCGCACGACGAGCCGTATGACGCGGCACAGCAAGGAGTGAGGGTTCATGGCAGTGTGCGAGGTCTGCAACAACGACTACGACATGGCGTTCGAGGTGCGAGCGGCCGGTGCCGTCCACATCTTCGACAGTCTCGAGTGCGCGGCCCAGCGCATGGCCCCGTCCTGTGACAACTGCCAGTGCCGCATCCTCGGCCACGGCTTGCAGGCCGACGGCCAGTTCTTCTGCTGTGCGAACTGCGCACGTCAGCGTGGATACGCGCAGCTCGTCGACCACGCCTGAGCGCGTCGGCCCCTCCGCTCGTCGCGGGAACCGGTGCGTCCGCCTCACCCGCCCGATGAACCGGGCGGGTGAGCGCGAGGGGGACGGGCGAGACGCATCGCCTCAGATGCGTGTTCTATTCTTGTATCCGGGCGAGAGCTGCTTATCGCCTAGAACGGGACATTGTGATGAAGACTGCCGTACCTCCGTCCATGGAGGCCGATCCTTCGGTTCTGACCTGCCGCGGTGACGAGGTGGGGCTGTGCGCGAAGTGCCAGCGGAAGACTCATCGCTACGGTCATGGCGGCAACCCCCTGTGCTCGCACTGCCTCGCGCAGGTCTCGGCGAAGTGGGGGCAGAGCGTGCGGCGGACGCCCCGCGTGTGAGCACGAGGTGCCCGTTGCTCCGGGTCTTCGGAAGTGCTCCAGGCCTCGGAAGTACTTCGGGTCTTCGGAAGCGCTCCGGGCTTTCGGGGATCGGGGCTGACAGATCATCTCCCACGTGCCTATGATGCCGGGGATGATGAACACCTCTTCGTACGGAATGGGGGAACTGTTCGTGCAAGGTGAGTGCTGATGGCACCTCACACCACGAACATGGTTCCGTCCCGCTTGTTGATGTGGCAGCGCGTGCGTGAGTACGCCGTGCCACCGTCCATGATCGAGACTGCCACCGCACGGCGTGCGGTCGGTGACTGGGCGGGGGCCTGCGCCGCCGCCCGGATCAACGTCGATCTCGATCTGCGCGCCGTGCGCGACCGCCACGGCACCGATCTCGTCACTCGCCTCCGCTCGGATCTACGCCGACTGGCGCCGGATCTGCTGCGCTGGCACATGCCCCGGATCGCCCCCGACGGGCGGCTCCAGCCCGGCCTCACCATCTCCCTGGCCCGTTACGGGAGTTCCGGCGCCACACCGCTCCACCTGGTGGTGCGGACACCGCCGACCAGGGCGGACGCCGGACAGTGGATGTCCCTGGCCCTGTGGGAGGGGCAGGGGAGCGAAGCCGCCGGGCGCCACCCGCATCCGTATCTCCACCCGCACCCCCACCCCGACCGACGCTTCCGGCTCGATCTGCACCGGCACCTCTGGGACGCCGGGCGCGGTCGCGAACTGGCCATGCGATGCGGGGCAGTTGGGGAACCGCTCGGCAATTCACCCTGGGCTACGGAGCGTTGGGCCGCCGAGGCCGAGGTGCTGTTGCGGGCCGAGGGGCGCCCGCGCGGAGCCTTCACGGTGAGGACCGGTGCGCGGAGTCATGCCGTGCTCGAACTCGTCGCCCCCGACGACAGCCACGCGCCGACCTGCCGGCCGCTGCGGGAGGCGCTGTCACCGCGGGAGACCGCGGTACTTCCGCTGCTGCCCGAGGCGGCGGCCCGGGTCCTTCCGGACCTGGAGCTGCTGCGGGCCGGGCTGGTCGCGGTCGAGCGGTTGCATCCACTCGTCGCCACGGCGCTGGCCGCGGCGCCCGGCTCGGAGCCGATGGCCGGACCCGCCGCCGAGCCCGCCGACCCGCACCGGGTGGAATGCCGCGGCGAGGTCCACCGGATCGCACTGCGGGACGGGACACTGACCGCGATCGACCATGATCCGGCCCAACTGCGCCGGGAGGACCTGCTCGTGGCGCTCGGCGGGCCACCGCTGCCCTGCCTGCGGGCGATCGACGCGGCGCACCGCAGCCCCGAGGCCCTGCCCGCGGTCCGGGAGCGGCTGCTCCACGGTGATGTCACCGGGGCGCTGGCCGTGCTCGAGGGCCTGCTCGGCCCCGCAGCGGTACTGCGCGACGGGCCGCTCCGCGAGGAACTGCGGGCCGCCGCCGCTCGCCGTGTCGACCACGGGCTCTTCCGCTCGGGACTGGTCGACACACACCCCGCCGCAGGCGTGGCGGAGAGCGTCTCGGGCACCGGCGGCGGGGAAACGGCTCACCGCCCGCGGCTCGACCGTCGTATGCCGGTGGACATGCGCCGGAAGCGGAGCAGCCAGGGGCGGCCCCGCACAGCTCACTTCGCGCTGTAAGACACCACGACCTTCAGGACGGCACGTCCCGTCCCCTTCCGTTCTCCTCTCCCACTTCAGGTGATCCCATGACCTCCAGCACGCTCCTGCCCGCCCCGACCGCCCTGCCCGACGTACCGGACGCACTCGACGTATCCGGCACCGGCGCCCAACTCACCGTCGCCGACGACCTCTTGACCCTCCTGCGGACGACCACCACCGAGCCGCGCCCCGACGAGCAGCTCGAAGCGCTCACCATCGCCGTCGCGGCTGACCTGCCCGTGCTGCTCTGGGGCGAGCCGGGTATCGGCAAGACCGCGGCCCTGACGCAGCTCGCCGCCTCCCTGGACCTGCCGTTGACGACGGTGATCGCGAGCGTGCACGAGCCGTCCGACTTCTCCGGGCTGCCCATCGTGGGCGACGACCCGGCGGTACAGGGGGTGCCGATGGCGCCGCCGCAGTGGGCCGTGGAACTCGTACGGGCCGGGCGGGGGTTGCTCTTCCTGGACGAACTCTCCACCGCCACCCCGGCCGTTCAGGCTGCCCTGCTCCGCGTCGTCCTGGAACGCAAGGTCGGCGCGCTCCAACTCCCGCCGGGCGTACGGATCGTGGCCGCCGCCAACCCGCGTGCCTCGGCGGCGGACGGATGGGAACTGAGCCCGCCGCTGGCCAACCGGTTCGTGCATCTGCACTGGGTGCACGACCGGGAGGTGGTGGTACGCGGGCTGGGCGGGGTCTGGCCCCGGGCCGAGCTGCCCCAACTGGTGCCGGAACGGCTGCCGGAGGCGGTGGCCTTCGCGCGGCGTGCGGTCTGCGGCTTCCTGGAAGCCCGGCCGACGCTGATCCACCGGCTGCCGAACACCGAGACGCGTCGCGGCGGTGCCTGGCCCTCGCCCCGGAGTTGGGAGGCCGCGTTGACCCTGCTGGCCTTCGCCACGGCGGCCGCCGCCTCCCGTGAGGTGCTGGCGCTGCTGGTGCGGGGCGCGGTGGGGGACGGGCCGGGCCTTGAACTCCTCGCCCATCTTGACCGGATGGACCTGCCGGACCCGGAGTCGCTGCTGGCCGATCCGCCCTCCGCCGAGCTGCCCGTGCGGGGCGATCTGCGCCAGGCGGCGCTGGAAGCGGTGGTGGCCGCGGTCGGGGCGCGGCCGGAGCGAGCGCGGTGGGAGGCGGGCTGGGCGGTCCTGGTCCGCGCGCTGGAGACCGGTGCCCCGGACCTGCTGGTCGCCCCGGCGACGACGCTGGCCGCGTTGCGGCGCGACGAGTGGGAGGTGCCGGAAGCGGTGGAGTGGCTGACCGAGGTGATCGGCATCGTACGGCGGGCGGACCGCTCGGTGAGCCGGGCCAAGTCGTCGGACGACGCCGGGCGTACGACGGGAGCGCGCCGATGACGAGGGCCGCGCAAGGTCCGGGCCCGCGCCCGCTGCCCCGGCCCGCTCCACCGCGCTCCGTACGCCCCGCGCGGACCACGGTGCCGGACCCGCAACCAGACGGTCCCCAACTCGCCCTGGACACGGAGAAGTTGCTGGCAGCGCGACTGCACGCCGTGAAGGTGCGCCCCTACCTGGCCGCCGCGCTCTTCGCACTCCACGTGGTGGAGGACCGGTCCGTGCCGACGATGGCGGTGGACGCGCACTGGCGCTGCTATGTGTCTCCGGGCTTCGTGGCGCGTACGCCCGTGGAGGAACTGGCGGGCGTCTGGGTGCACGAGGTGTCCCACCTGCTGCGGGACCACCACGGGCGGGGCGAACGCTATGCGCGAGAGCAGGGGGAGTACGGGCCGGGGGAGCGGCTGCGACGGAACATCGCCGCCGACTTCGAGATCAACGACGACATCTACGGTGACGGTCTGCCCCGGCCCACCGGGGCGGTGCTGCCGTCGTTGCTGGGGCTGAGCGACGGGCTGCTGATGGAGGAGTATCTCCGGACGGCGTCGATGTCCGGACTCGCCGCGGATCTCGCGTGGCTGGACTGCGGCAGCGGTGCCGACGGGCAGCAACGGCCTTGGGAACGGGGGCCGGACGGCGCGCAAGGGCTGAGCAAGCATCAGCAGGACGCGGTCCGCTTCCGCGTCGCGGAGGGGATCAAAGGGCGGCCGGGCGACGCGCCCGAGGGATGGCGTCGCTGGGCGGACGAGGCGTTCCAACCACCGCAGCCCTGGCGGCAGTTGCTGGGCGCGGCGATCCGCTCGGCGGCGGGCGCGCCGGGAGTGGGCGAGAACCACAGCTACCGGCGCCCGTCCCGGCGCTCGGCCAGTGTGCCCAGGGTGGTACTGCCGAGCCTGCGTCGTACGCCGCCCCGGGTGTGTGTCGTGATCGACACCTCCGGGTCGGTGAGCGACGCCGAGTTGGGCAGCGCGCTGCTGGAGGTGGCGGCGATCTCCCGGGCGGTGGGCGGGCGCCGCGACCTGGTGTCGGTGATCTCCTGCGACGCGGCGGCAGGCGTCGCCGTCCCGCTCTGCCGCGCCGAGAGCATGGAACTGATCGGCGGCGGAGGCACCAACCTACGCTCCGGCTTCGCTCAGGCCCTCCGCTCCCGCCCCGGCCCGGACGTGATCGTAGCCCTGACAGACGGCCAGACCCCATGGCCCTCCACCCCACCCCCCTGCCGCACGATAGTCGGCCTCTTCCCTCGCCCGCCCCGCACAGTGGACGAGGACGACCCCGACTACGTCCCGGACGCCCCGCCTTCCTGGGCGCGGGTGGTCACCATTGCGTCCTGACGGCCGGGGCCGGCCACCGTCACTGCCGCAGCAGGAGCGATGGCCGGCCCGGACAGGGTGGCTTCAGGTCGTGTGGGTGGCTTGGGGAGTCGGCACCGTCGGGGTCACGGTTCGATGCCGCCCGCGAGGGTGCCGTTGACGTATACGGTCACCTTCGTGGTGTCGGCGTAGGAGGTGTTGGTGGCGTAGCTGTAGTCGTCGGTCTCGCTGAAGTTGGACCAGTCCGTCTTGTTGATACGGATCTGGAGGTCGCCCGTGGCCGCGTTCGCGGCGAGGCTTCCGGCGCCCGAGGTGAATCCCAGCTCCAGGTAGTGGTCCGCGCCTGACTTCGGCGAGGAGAGGGCGACGACCTTCTGGGTGATGTTGCCGCAGCCGATCGCCGCGTAGTCGCAGGAGGCGGTGAAGGTGGAGGCGCCGCTGTCACCGGTGAAGTAGTAGCGCACGGTCACCTTCGACAGGTCCAGCGACGATGTGCCGGTGTTGACCACCCGTAGGCCGGGCTTGATCTGGTTGTCACCGGCTGCGGTGTCGTTGTTCTTGTACTGGGCCTTGGCGGCTCCGGTTCCGGGGTTGCCGCCGCCACCGTCGGAGGGCTGTGTGGTGGCCGTGACCGCGCTGGAGGCCGCCGAGGTGTTACCGGCCGCGTCCTTGGCCTTCACGGTGTACGAGTAGGTGCTCGACGCGGCAAGTCCCGTGTCCGTGTACGAGGTTGAGGTGGCACTGCCCACCTTCGTGCTGCCCCGGTACACGTCGTACCCGGTGACCCCCACGTTGTCCGTCGCCGCCGACCATTGCAGCGACACGCTCGTGGCCGTCGTCGCCGTCACCGTCAGGCCCGACGGTGCGGACGGAGGCGTCGTGTCACCGCCACCGCCACCACCGGAGCCCCCGAGGGCGTTGCTGACGGCGGTGTACGCGGGCTTGATCTGGAGGTTGTCGTCGTAGAGGTCGGCCGCGCCCTCACCCGGGAAGGTGTTCGGAACCCATGAGTACTTGTCGGTGAAGTCCCACACGGTCATACCGACACACCGGGAGACGGCGAGACAGGCATTGGTGACCTGGCGGTAGTAGTCCGCCTGAGTCGCCAACTTCGTGCTGTCCGCAGGCAGTTGCATCCGCACGTCCAGCTCGGTGAAGGCGACGTCGAGCCCGAGGGCGGCGAAGCGTTGCAGGTTCTGCTGGATGTTCGACGGGACGGAGTACTGGATCGCCAGGTGTCCCTGGAAGCCGATGCCGTCCAGCGGCACACCCTGCTTCTTCAGATCGCTCGCCAACTGGTACATGGCGTCGGCCTTCGCGCCCGTACCGTCGATGTTGTAGTCGTTGATGTACAGCTTGGCGCTCGGGTCGGCGGCGCGCGCGGCCTTCAGCGCGGTCGCGATGTAGTCCTTCCCCATCGCGTTGTAGAACGCGTCGGTCCGGTAGCTGCCGTCGTCGTTGAAGGGCTCGTTGACCACGTCCCAGGCGTAGACCTTGCCCTTGTAGTGGCCCGCCTCCTTGGCGATGTGGTTCTCCATGGCCGCCTGCACCTGGCTGCTCGGCAGGTTGCTCACCCAGCTCGGCAACTGGCTGTGCCAGACCAGGGTGTGACCGCGCACCTTCTGGTTGTGGGACTGGGCGAACGAGACGATCGCGTCACCGTTGGTGTAGTTGAACTGGCCCTGTTGCGGCTCGATGGCATCCCACTTCATCGAGTTGGCGGGCGTGATCGAGTTGAACTCGCTCCCGAGGACGGCCGTGTAGGGCGAGTCGTTGAGTTCCGAGTTGTCGGTCGCGGAACCGAAGTAGCGGCCCTGGGCGTCCGCCAACTGGCCCAGAGTTCCGCTCGCCGCGAGGGCGGACGGCGCGGTGCCGACGGCGAGCAGCCCGAAGGCGGAGGTCGCGAGGGTGGCCAACGTGACCGTGAGCCGCCCGAGCCGAGCGGATCGGCCTGAGCGTGGTGGGGGGTGGGGAAGGAATGTCACCGCTGTCTCCTAGGTCTCCTGGTCGTTGCGGATACGGGTCTCTCGTCCCGTGGATCAGGGCTCGGTGCCCCAGGCGAGCGTGCCGTTCACATACGCGGTCACCTTGGTGGCGTCGGTGTACGAGGTGGTGGTGGCGTAGCTGTAGTCGTCGCTCTCGCTGAAGTTGGACCAGTCCGTCTTGTTGATCCGGTTCTGGATGTCACCCGTCGACGCGTTCGCGGCGAGGCTTCCGGCGCCCGAGGTGAACCCGATCTCCAGGTAGTGGTCCGCGCCCGACTTCGGCGAGGAGAGCGCCACGACCTTCTGCGTGACGTTGGACGAGCCGACCGCCGCGTAGTCCACCGAGGTGTTGTAGGTCGACGCGCCACCGTCACCCGTGAAGTAGTAACGCAGGGTGACAGTCGACAGCGTCAGTGGTGTGCTCCCGGTGTTGATCACCTGGAGGCCCGGCTTGATCTGGTTGTCGCCGGGCGCGGTGTCGTTGTTCTTGTACTGCACCTTGACCGCGCCGGGGGTGCCACCGGACCCGGCCTCGGTGGTCGCGGTCACCGCGCCGGAGGCCGCCGAGACGTTCCCCGCCGCGTCCTTCGCCCTGACCGTGTAGGCGTACGACGTCGACGGCTTGAGCCCGGAGTCGGTGAAGGTGGTGGTGGCCGCGCTGCCGGTGAGGGTGCCTGCCCGGTAGATGTCGTAACCCGCCACGCCCACGTCGTCCGTCGAGGCCGTCCACGTCAGGGACACGGTGGTGTCGGTGGTGGCCGACACCGTGAGGTTCGTCGGTACGGTCGGTGGTGTGGTGTCGTCGGAGCCACCGCCCCCGTCGCCGACGATGAGTTCGCCGTAGACGGCGTAGGCCATGGCGACGTCGGCCTGTGCCCAGAAGCGGTGGTAGGTGAAGGTGGGCGCCGACCCGCCGTTCAGATACGCCTGGACCTTCGGCCAGTCCGGGTCCTGCTTGTACCACGAGCGGATGGAGATGAAGGTGGAGCTGGAGTTGATGGTGTCACCGCCCGGCATCTTGCCCGACCAGCCCGACGGCACATACACCGGGTCGCCGAACCGGCTGTAGTCCGCGCGGGACTCCGGGGCCGCGATGCCCTTGGCGTCGGCGAAGTGCGTCATCGCGTCCAGCAGACTCTTGGCGAGGTCCGCGGAGGCGGAGTCGCCGGACTTCGCCGCGTAGTACGTCAGCGTCTTGGCGTACGCCGCGGCCACACCGACGTCGGTGCCGTAGTCCACGACCGACACATGCAGGCCCGCGTTGCCGGGTGCCGGGCCGTCGGGGTCCCAAGTGTCCGGCTGGCCCGTCCACTTGAGGTTGGCCGGGAGCTGGAAGCCGGTGGCGGTGACCGTGGTCACCGAGGCGGCCCACGGCACCCACTTGTCCAGGATCGCCTTCGCGGTGGTGTTCCCGGTGACGTAGTAGTACTCCGCGACGCGCTCCAACGACCAGCACTGGAAGCCGAACCAGTTGTTGCTCGGCGGATCGTGGAAGACCGGCTGCCAGTCGTAGGCCATGCCGTAGAAGGTCGGAGTACCGGCCGGCGGAGCCCCGTACTGCCCGTCCCAACTGTTCGTCGCACCACCCGCGATGGCGCCCTCGGTGGACTGTAGCCACTGGTAGAACTCCAACTGCCGCTGCAGGCTTGCCGACCAGTCGCTCTGCGCGGTCGGTGACTTCGGCGTCAGACTGGGCACGTTGGACATCGCCCAGGCGGCGAGCGGGTTCTGGTAGCCCTGGTGCGCGGCGCTGTCGCCGATCCGCCAGGCCCAGCCGCCGCCCGGCTCCGCACCGCCCCAGGCGTAGTACCACGACAGCAGATAGTGCTCGGAGGTGCGCCCCGAACCGGCCGCACAGGACTTGGGATCCGTGCAGTTGCCGACCTTCTTGAAGTACTTGTCGAACAACGCGTACCGCAGGTAGTCGCCCATCTTGGCGGCCTTCGCCACCGAGGCGGAGATCGCCGACTGGTTGCCCTGGGCCGTCGCCCACCGGTAGGCCCAGTACGCCGCCTGCACCGCGCGGGCGTCGGCGTCGGGCGCGTTGGTGTACTTCCACTGCTTGGCGTAGCTGCTGTCTTTGACGAACAGGTCGAGATAGCCGTTCGAACCGCCGTACTTGAACAGGTCGGTGGTCGGCTGAGGGACCGTCTCCCACACCGACTCCTGCGCGCCGCGCTGATAGCTGTTGATGTACGAAGGCCCGGCCGCCGAGGGCCCGTTCTGCTCTCCGGTGCCGGGTGTGTTCCCGTAGCCGTAGGTGTTGTCCACGTCCAGCAGCCAGTGCATCCCGTAGATGTCGGGCGTGCCGTAGGCCGAGTTCAGCTCGCTCGCGAGCGGGTCCTGTCCGCTGGTCACCGAACTGTCCAGCGCGGAGGGGTACTTGGTGACCTCCGGCCACTCCGGGATGTACGTCGCCGGGCTGCTCGCGTTGTAGGAGCCGTTGCTCGGCTGGTCGTTGTGGGTGGGGATGATGTACTTCTCGGCCGTGGCCCACGCGCTGTTGAACGGCGCCCAGTCGGCGGTCACCCTGCCATAGGTGGCCTCCAGCCAGAACCAGTAGCTGAACGCCTCCGACGTGGTCTGATGCCCATGGTCGGGAGCCTCGACGATCAGTGTCTCCACACAGTGGAACGGGATGCCGTCGGAGCTGAAGTAGCCGTTCGCCGGATCCTTGATCTTGTTGTACTGCGTCAGGAACGCCGCGGTGTACGGGTCGTCGGCGGCGGGCCTGGCGGACTTGGGCGCCTTGGTCGAGGTGGCCGCACTGGCGAGCGTGGGCGAGACGGCCGCGCCGAGAAGGGCACCGCCGACCGCGGTGGCGAACCGTCTGCGGGAGAGGTCGGAGGCAGACATGGCTTCTCCTCAAAGGATGCGGAAGGATCCTCCGGACAGGGCGTCCGGCGGGGGCGGGAGAGGCCGCAGCACGGCGCCATCACCTTGGTCATGGCGCCGTGCTCCGGGACCCGGCCGCGGCCCGAAGCGGGGCAGGACAGGGCGGGAGCGGCCGGGCTGCTTCGCGGGTGCTCAGGGTGCGGGAGCCGGGAGGCATGGCTCCCGCACCCTGGGTTCGGTCAGGGCTCGATGCCGCCCGCGAGCGTGCCGCTGACGTACACGGTCACCTTGGTGGCGTCGGCGTAGGAGGTGTTGGTGGCGTAGCTGTAGTCGTCGGTCTCACTGAAGTTCGACCAGTCGGTCTTGTTGATACGGATCTGGAGGTCACCGGTGTTCGCACCCGCGGCGAGGCTCCCGGCGCCGGAGCTGAAGCTGACCTCCAGGTAGTGGTCCGCGCCCGCCTTCGGCGAGGAGAGGGCGACGACCTTCTGGGTGATGTTGCCGCAGCCGATCGCCGCGTAGTCGCAGGAGGCGGTGAAGGTGGAGGCGCCGCTGTCACCGGTGAAGTAGTAGCGCAGGGTCACCTTCGACAGATCCAGCGAGCCGCTGCCGGTGTTGACCACGCGCAGGCCGGGCTTGATCTGGTTGTCGGTGGCCGAGGTGTCGTTGTTCTTGTACTGGACCTTGGCGGCTCCGGTTCCGGGGGTGCCGCCGCCACCGTCGGAGGACTGGGTGGTGGCCGTGACCGCGCTGGAGGCCGCCGAGGTGTTACCGGCCGCGTCCTTGGCCTTCACGGTGTAGGAGTACGTGGTTGATGCGGTAAGTCCCGAGTCGGTGTACGAGGTTGAGGTGGCGCTGCCCACCTTCGTGCTGCCCCGGTAGATGTCGTAGCCGGTGACGCCCACGTTGTCCGTCGACGCGGTCCACTTCAGCGACACACTCGTGGCCGTCGTGCCCGTCACGGTGAGGCCTGACGGTGCCGACGGAGCGGTCGTGTCACCGCCGCCACCGCCACCACCGACAGGCGGGTAGGCGTTCTGGAGCAACTGCTGGAACTGCGCGGAGAACCAGTGCCCGGCCAGCGGCGAGTTCGGCAGCGCGCCGGACTTGTTGTTGCCGTTGCGTCCGTTGCCCCCGTAATCCGGGTCGCACATCTGGTCGAAGCCCTTGCCCTCGTTGTTGTCGATGGGCTGGCTCGCACCGTCCGACTCACCCGGAGGCTTGACCCACACGTAGGCGTCGATACCGCTCGCCGGGGCCGCGGTCGGCCGCTCGCCGAGACCGGCACCGCTCTGGTTGCACCAGTTGCCCGCGTGGATCCGCCGGTCGATCCGGCTGCCGTTGACGTAGTCGTCCACGGAGGTCTGCGGGCCGGGGCCGCTCGGCCGGGCGGAACCGCCCCACCCGTTGCGGGAGGTGTCGATCAGCATCCCGATACCGGAGTTGAACCCCTTCGATATCAAGGAGCTGCGCAGACCCTGGGCGAAGGACTGCTCGTCCACGTACTGGTTCCAGTCCACCCACTTCGACTGCCGCACCGTCGTACCGTTGACGCTGTCGGTGACCTTGAAGTTGGGCTCCACCGTCGGCGAGTAGTTGGCCGTGTTGGTGATGAACCCGTGCACGTCGTTGACCGTGGCACCGGAGGTGGTCGCGGCCTTGTAGAACTCGGCCGCGGACGGGTCGAGGTTGGTGTCCCAGCCCAGCCAGCCATGGTGCGCGGCGTCGATGTAGTTGTACACGTTCGGGATCGCGCCCAGGTTGTGCAGCGCGTAGCCGACGCCCTTCTCGTAGTTGCCGTTCTCCTTCATCGTCGCGCACTGGGTCGTGGACCCGTCCGTGCCACCGGCGTTGGTGACGAGGTTCGGCAGCGAGTCGGGCTCGATGATGGTGACGATGCGCAGGTTGGCGTAGGCCGGCTTGGCGAGGATCGCGGCGATCGGGTCGATGTACTCCGTCTGGTAGCGGCCGAGTTCCGTGGGGCCCAGCTCACCGTTGGAGGCCAGCGCGGCACAGTCGCGTCCGGGCAGGTCGTAGATCACGAGTGTGATCAGGTCGGCGCCCTGGGTGACCGCCTTGTCGAGGTGCTCCTGCAGACCCATTCGGCCGGTGCTGCCGGAGATGGCCGAGATGCTGTCCAGCCACACGCCGGTCGGCGTGTTGGCGACCGCGCTGCCGCCGGGCTCCGCGGCGGCGTGCGCGGACCACTCCGGGTTCACGTACTCCTTCGCACCCACATAGGGGTTGTCGACCCGCGAAGCGGCGGAAGCGGTCGGTGCGTTGAGCGCCACAGCCAGGGCGGAGCTCAGTGTGAGCGCCGTGAGCGCCGCGAGACCGCGACGGGCGAGGCGTCTGGGGGGACGTTGGACCTTCATCACCAAGGGGTTCCTTCCGTGGGGGTGTTCTGACGCGTGGTGCGGACGTGCGGGACACCACGCAGAGGGGATGGACCGTCAGGGCTCGATGCCGCCCGCGAGGGTGCCGTTGACGTACGCGGTCACCTTGGTGGTGTCGGCGTAGGAGGTGTTGGTGGCGTAGCTGTAGTCGTCGGTCTCGCTGAAGTTGGACCAGTCGGTCTTGTTGATACGGATCTGGAGGTCGCCGGTGTCGGCGTTCGCGGCGAGGCTTCCGGCGCCCGAGGTGAATCCCAGCTCCAGGTAGTGGTCCGCGCCTGACTTCGGCGAGGAGAGGGCGACAACCTTCTGCGTGATGTTGCCGCAGCCGATCGCCGCGTAGTCGCAGGAGGCGGTGAAGGTGGTGGCGCCGCTGTCTCCGGTGAAGTAGTAGCGCAGGGTCACCTTTGACAGGTCCAGCGAGCCGCTGCCGGTGTTGACCACGCGCAGGCCGGGCTTGATCTGGTTGTCGGTGGCCGAGGTGTCGTTGTTCTTGTACTGGACCTTGGCGGCTCCGGTTCCGGGGGTGCCGCCGCCACCGTCGGAGGACTGGGTGGTGGCCGTGACCGCGCTGGAGGCCGCCGAGGTGTTACCGGCCGCGTCCTTGGCCTTCACGGTGTACGAGTAGGTGCTCGACGCGGTAAGTCCCGAGTCGGTGTACGAGGTTGAGGTGGCGGTTCCCACCTTCGTGCTGCCCCGGTACACGTCGTAGCCGGTGACGCCCACGTCGTCGGTCGACGCCGTCCACTTCAGCGACACGCTCGTGGCCGTCGTCCCCGTCACCGCCAGGTTCGTCGGCGTCGACGGAGCCTTCGTGTCCGAACCGCCGCCCCCGCCGCCGGAGGCGAAACCGGGCGCCTTGACGGGGTCGAGGTAAGCGTCCTTGGTGGTGTTGACCGTCGTCCAGTCGTCGTTGAGGATGCCGCCGGTGTCACCGGAGTCGGGGTTCAGGCTCCAGAACGTCCACTGGAAACTGTCGGCGCCGTACTGGGCGTTGGGGCGGAGGTAGTCCACCAGCGCCCGCAGCCATGTCTGGTCGGTGGTCGACTGGAGTGTCGTACCGAACTCGCCGAGCCAGACCGGCGCGGTGTTGTTCTTGAACAGGTATCCCCAGTTCTTGTCCCAGATGCCCGGCATGTTGCCGGGGAAGGACGGGTCACTGAACCAGGACTGCGCGAACACGCTCGTGGCGTAGTCGTGCGCCGAGTAGACCAGCCGGTCGGAGACATCGAGCCGGACCGGATAGGTACCGGCCCCCTGAAGGTTGCCGCCCCACCAGTACGATTCGCCGTTGTACGACGACACACCCTCGACGAAGATCAGGAGCTTGGAGTTCACCGACAGGACGGCGTTGCCACCGCGCTCGGCCGCCAGCCGCCAGTCGATGCTGGTGTCGCCGCAGCCCCAACAGGCCGGATCATGCGGTTCGTTGTGCAGGTCGATCCCGACGACCGTCGAGTTGTCCGCGTAACGGCTCGCCAGCGCCTTGAGGTCGGCGATCCACGTGGACTCCGGAACGCTGTCGGTGTACCACAGCGCCGACTGCCCGCCCGCGTCCGGCCGGTGGCGGTCGAGGATGACCTTCAGGCCGATCTGTCCCGAGTACGCGACGATCTTGTCCATGACCTGAAGCGAGTTCAGTCCTTGAAGATCGGCGTTCTTCCCGCTCGAGAAGTCGATACTGCTCGGCATCGTGCCGGACTTGAAGATATCGTCGGAGTACGGGAGCCGGAGCGTGTTGTATCCGAGCGAGGCGACCTGGTCGAGCATGGACTTGTAGTCCCGGGCCCACAGCCCATGGACCACGTTGTTCGAGGTCTCGAACCCGAACCAGTTGATCCCGGCTATCCGTACGGGAGTTCCGCTCGCATCCAGGATCTGGCGGCCACTGGTGTGCCAGTACCCGCTTCCCGCGGCGTTGGCCGCCCGCGCGGGCGTCACACTGGTCACGGCGGCCAGCAGGGCGAGCAGGACCATGGCTACGGTGCCGATGATCGGATATCGCCGAACAGCCAGTGCCTGCTGGGGAACTGTGCCTGATTCCGCGGGTCTTACAGGTCTCGCACGTCTCGCAGGTCTCACACGTGTCATTGCAGCCGACTCCCTTTCGCGTGGCATTGCCCCGTGCTGGCCGACAGTGACCGCACCTCGAAGATCCCGTGGTGCCCGCGCCATTGCGGTTCGGATGCGGTGGTGCTGCGCAGGGAAGCGCAGCCCGTTCCGGAGGGTCGGGACAATGCGCGATCACCGACTCCGCAGCGGGCAACTCCCGTGAGTTAAAAGCGGGTTGAGCATGGGAGCGCTCCCAGCGAATGAGGAAAATAACAACTCGCGACACCGCTGTGAAGAGGCCCGGCGTAACCCGGGCGTAACGGCGCGCTCACACAGCACCGCGGCGAC
The DNA here is from genome assembly GCF_055583785.1 of Streptomyces sp. NPDC104371. Lineage (NCBI taxonomy): Bacteria > Bacillati > Actinomycetota > Actinomycetes > Kitasatosporales > Streptomycetaceae > Streptomyces > Streptomyces sp. NPDC104371. Next base: position 476,968 of record NZ_JBVJNF010000001.1, on the reverse strand, counting down.
GCGCGAGTCCCACCCGGGCCCGGTACGCGAACAGGCGTGCTGAGATGGGGCTTTGGCTTGCCGATCTCGGTAACGAGCCCGCGCGGGAACGGGACTTACCCGAACGGAAACGATCAACCCTCCCGGAGCCTCGCGTCGGCGCGACGAGGGTCCGGGGGAGGGGAATCGGGGTGTTGCGGCTCTAGGGGGTGTTTCGAAAGTAGCGTCGTCCGCCCGGAGGGCGGGCCCCGCGGCGTCTGGTGCGGTGCATCGCAAGGCGGAGGGTTGCCCGCGTACTGGATGTACGCGGGCAATCCCGACAACGCGGCGAGGTGCCGTGCCAGGCGTCGCGGGGCAGACGGGACTTTCGAAACACGCCCTAGGCTCAGGCGGACTCCCGCCGTACCAGCTCCGTGGACAGCACCACATGGCGCCGGGTGGTGGTACGGGACCCGATCTGCTCCAGCAGCACCCGCGCCATCGTGCGGCCCATCTCCTCGGTCGGCTGCCGGACGCTCGTGAGCGGCGGGAGCGCGTGCCGGGCGATCGCCGAGTCGTCGAAGCCGATCAGCGCGACGTCCTCGGGCACGCGCCGCCCCGCCTGGCGCAGGACGTGCAGGGCGCCGATGGCCATGACGTCGGACGCGGCGAAGACGGCGTCGATGCCGGGATGCCGCTCCAGCAGCTCCCGCATGGCCGCGCGCCCGCCCTCCTCCGTGAAGTCACCGTGCGCGACCAGCGAGGTGTCGGCACCGAGACCGGCGGCGTCCATCGCCTGGGTGTAGCCGTCGAGACGGCAGCGGGCGACGTACATGTCCAGCGGCCCGGTGATGGTCGCGACGGTCCGCCGCCCCAGCCCCAGCAGATGCTCCGCCGCCGACCGCGCACCGCCGACGTTGTCCGCGTCGACATAGGACATCCACTCCCGTTCCGACCGGCGGCCGTTCAGCACGGTCGGCACCTGCAACTGTGCCAGCAGGTCGGGCAGCGGGTCGTCCTCGTGCACGGACACCAGCAGCACGCCGTCGACCCGGCGCGCCTCCATGTGCTGCGCGAGCCGCTGCCGTTCCCGCGGGGTGCGGATCAGGGTGAGCAGCAACTGCATGTCCGTATCGGCCAGTTCCGTACTCACTCCGCGGACGATGTCCAGGAAGTACGGTTCGGCGCTGAGCCGGGTCTCCGGTTCGGGGATCACCAGCGCGACCGCGTCCGTGCGGTCCGCGGCCAAGGCGCGCGCCGCGCGGTTGGGTACGTACCCCAGTTCCGCGATCGCCGCTTCGACCGCCGCCCTCGCCTGGGCGCTTACGTGCGGAGAACCGTTGACCACCCGTGAGACCGTGCCCCGTCCGACACCGGCCCGTGCGGCGACCATCTCCAGTGTCGGCCGGCCACCGCGTCCTGTGCCCGCAGCCGTCGCGCTCTTTCCCGTCACCATGGATGAAAGCCCGTCAGTCGCACCCATCAATATGTTCGCTCCCTTGACAAATCCCGGAGGAACGTGGACCTTCATTATGCCGCATCTGGGAGCGCTCCCACGGGAGCGCTCCCAGATCGGCCCGGATCGCGCCGATGCCCGGGGTGTTCGTACGGACTCCGGGTCAGCGGCGGATGAGGCCGAGGTCGGTGGCGGTGGCCACGGCGGCGGTGCGGGAGTCGGTTCCGAGTTTGGCGTAGACGCGGGCCAGATGTGACTTGATGGTGCCCTCGGTGAGGTGGAGCCGTCGGCCGATCATCTGGTTGGACAGGCCCTCGGCGACCAGTGCGAGGACCTCGGTCTCACGCCTTGTCAGGGTGGTGGCGGGGGTACGGAGGCGCTTCATGAGCCGGTCGGCGACGGCGGGGGCGAGAGTGGTGCGGCCGGTGGCGGCAGTGCGTACGGCGGCGGCCAGGTCTTCGGGCGGGGCGTCCTTGAGGAGGTAGCCGGTGGCCCCGGCCTCGATGGCGGGCAGGGTGTCGGCGTCCGAGTCGTAGGTGGTGACGATCAGCACGCGGGGGGCGCCCGGCCGGGCCGTGATCACCGCGGTGGCTTCGGCGCCGCCCATGCCCCTGCCGAACTGCAGGTCCATCAGGACGACGTCGATGTCGCCCTGGGCGGCGCGGGCGATCGCGTCCTCCGCGGTGGCGGCCTCGGCCACCACGGCGAGTCCGGGTTCGGTCGCCAGCACGGCGCGCAGCCCGGCACGTACGACTGGATGGTCATCGGCCAGGAGCAGGCGGATGGGGCTATCGGTCACCGGAGGCCTCGGGATCTGTGTCGGCGGTCGGGGGCAGGGGGAGTCGGGCGGCCAGCGCGGTGCCGCGGCCGGGGGCGGATTCTACGGTGAGGGTGCCTCCGAGAGCGCGCATGCGGGCGCGCATGGCGGCCAGTCCGAACCCGCCGCTGTCAGGATCGGAGGCAGGTAGCCGATCGGGGTCGAATCCGGCGCCGTCGTCGACGACGGCGAGGGTGACCTGGTCGCCCAGGTGGCTGAGGGTGACCTCGATGCCGGTGGCGTCGGCGTGGTGGACGGTGTTGGCAAGGGCGGACTGGGCGACGCGCAGCAGCGCGACCTCGTGTGCGGTGGGCAGTTGTCCCGCTTCGCCGGTGAGATGGAACCGTGCGGTGACGCGGTGCCGGGTGGAGGTGGTGGCGCACAGGCGCTCCAGCGCACCTGCCAGGGTGGAGTCCTCCAGGGCGGGCGGGGCGAGGGCGGCGACGAAGCGGCGGGCCTCAGCGAGGTTGTCCACGGCAGCCTGACGGGCCTGCTCCACGTAGTCGACGGCAGTCTCCGGTGTGCCGGGCAGGGCGCGTCCGGCGGCGCGCAGCAGCAGTTGGATGCTGGACAGGCCCTGGGCGAGGGTGTCGTGGATCTCGCGGGCCAGGCGCTCACGCTCGGCCAGCACGCCCGCGGTGTGCTGGGCGTGGGCGAGATCGGCGCGGGTGGCTGTGAGTTCCTCGATGAGGCGTCGGCGTTGTTCGCTCTCGCGGTACAGCGCCTGATATCCCCACACGACCGCGACGGCGACGGCGGCGCCCAACGCCGGGCCGATCGCCGTGGCGAGGCTGAATGATCCCTGATGGGCCGCGAAGGCGGCGATCGCCGCGAGCGCGGTCACCGCCACGGCGGCCAGGCCGACCCGGCGCGGCAGCAGGTGGAGTTGCAGGAAGTACAGCGGGAAGGCGACCCACACGCCGTCGGCGGACAGCGCCAGCAGCACCAGCCAGCAGGCGCCGACGGCGGCCAGCCAGCAGGCCGCGGCCCTCCGCGAGCCGCGGATGCGCGGCAGGACCGGGCCCGCCGCGTACACCACAGCACACGCCGCGGCCACGGAGACGGTCAGGGCGGCGTGGGGGCGGCTGTCGGCCAGGGCCCGGCCCGCGGCCAGGGCGAGGAGGGCGACGATCAGCAGGTGCAGGCACCAGGCCAGGGCCCGGGTGGTCGGGGTCAGGGAAGGAGCGGTGGTGTTCACAGTCCTTCCAGCGTAGGGAGCCTGCCCCGAGGCTGCCTCCATCGAAAGTTACAACTCGCGTCCCGTCCTTCGGCCCGGGAAGTGCCCTCTGTGGCCAGATGCCCGCGCGGGAGGCGGCGGCGATGGTGGGGGCATACCGATTCCACCGTGCCAGAGAGGGCAGGCCAAGCCGTGTTCGTCGCCTGGAGAGATCTGAGGTTCGCCAAGGGGCGCTTCGCCCTGATGGGGACCGTCATCGTCCTCATCACACTGTTGGTCGGGCTGCTGTCCGGGCTGACCGCCGGGCTGGGTCAGCAGAACATCTCCGCCATCACCGGCCTGTCCGCCGACAAGATCGCCTTCCAGGCTCCCGGCGGCGGCCAGGACGTGTCGTACTCCAACTCCACCGTCACGGAGAAGCAGTGGCAGCAGTGGTCCACGGCCCCTGGGGTCATCAGCGCCGAACCGCTGGGGGTCACCACCACCAAGGCCACCGCCGGGGACAGGAGCATCGGGGTCTCCGCCTTCGGGGTCCAGCCGGGCTCCCGCCTCGCCCCGGACGGCAACAAGATCGACAGCGAGTCGGTGGTGCTCTCCACCACAGCCGCCGAGGAGCTCGGGATCAAGGCGGGCGACACCTTCACCCTGGCCGGTCAGCATCTGACCGTGGCCGCGGTCCGGGGACACGCTTCCTTCAGTTACACCCCGGTCGTCTGGACCGGCCTCGACGTCTGGCGGAAGACCACGCCCCCCACCAGTGGCGGCAGCGGCCCGACCGCGACCGTGATCGCCCTGAACACCGCTTCCGGCGCCGACACCGAGGCCGCCGACCGGGCAGTGGGCACCAAGACGGTGTCCAAGGACGACTCCCTGTCCGCGATCGGCTCCTACACCTCCGAGAACGGCTCCCTGCAACTGATGCGCGGCTTCCTGTTCGTCATCTCCGCTCTCGTCATCGGCGCCTTCTTCACCGTGTGGACCATCCAGCGCAGCGGCGACATCGCGGTCCTCAAAGCACTCGGCGCCTCCACCGCCGACCTCCTCAAGGACGCGCTCGGCCAGGCCGTGATCCTGCTCGCCGGAGGCACCCTGATCGGCACCGGCATCGCGGCCGGCCTCGGGGCCCTCGTCTCCGGCGGCACCGTGCCGTTCCTCCTCACCCCCGCCACCGTCCTGCTGCCCGCCGCCGTGATGATCCTCCTCGGTGCGCTCGGGGCCGCCCTGTCCATCCGCCGCATCACCTCCGTCGACCCGCTGACCGCCCTGGGGAGCGCCCGATGAGCCTCGACCTGACCGACATCACCCTCACCTACCCCGACGGCGACACCCGGCTGACCGCCCTCGACCACGTCACGCTCGACGTCCCCCAGGGCACCCTCGCCGCCGTGGTCGGCCCCTCCGGCTCCGGCAAGTCCAGCCTTCTCGCCGTGGCCGCCACCCTCATCACCCCCGACGCCGGCACCGTCACCATCGACGGCACCGACACCACGGGCATGAGCCGCGGCGAACTCACCGACCTGCGCCGCCACAAGATCGGCATCGTCTTCCAGCAGCCCAACCTGCTGCCTTCCCTCACCGCCGCCGAACAGCTCCAGGTGATGGCCCAGCTCGACGGCCGCAGCCCCGCCAAGGCCCGCCCCCGCGCCCTCGAACTCCTCGACGCGGTCGGGCTGGTCGGCCAGGCCGACCGCCGCCCCCACCAGCTCTCCGGCGGCCAGCGGCAACGCGTCAACATCGCTCGCGCCCTGATGAACGAGCCCACCGTCCTCCTGATCGACGAACCCACCAGCGCCCTCGACCACGAACGCGGCGCCGCCGTCCTCGACCTCATCACCCGCCTCACTCACCAGCGGGCCACCGCGACCGTCCTGGTCACCCACGACCGCACCCATCTCACCGCCGTCGACCAGATCGCCGAAGTCCACGACGGACGCCTGCGCCATCGACTCGGGCAACTGCCGTCTACAGCGCGGTGATCGACGGCAGCACTTGAGCGGTACCACGAGAAGTACGGCAAGGTGATCTCGGCACGTTCGCCACGGTCATCTGCCCGGCGTCGCTGCTGGACCACATCCGGGAGCACGGTGGCAAGGCGGGCAGGGGGCACAGCGTCGGAGCGGCGACGGTGACTACGCCCTCGTCGACTACGCCTTCGTCGCGGCGGTGGCGTCCACCTCGGCGAAGAACGCGTCGGCGATCTCCTGTGCCCTGCGCTCATCGGCGATCGGCTCGCCCAGGATGCGTCCGGCCAGATCGACGGCCAGCCTGAGCACATCCTCCCGGAGCGCCGCCTCGGCGACGATCCGATCGGCTTCCAACTGTGCCGTGGCGGATGCCACTAGCTCATCGCGCTGCCGCTGCCCCTCGGCCCGGACCTGCTGGATGAGGAGGTGTCCCTCGTCGGTCGCGACCTGCCTGATGCGGGCGGCCTCGTGACGCGCCTCGGAGAGTTCGGCCTGGTACGCGGCGTGAATCTCTCGCGCCTTCGTATGGATGGCTTCGCTCTCGTCGCGAGTGCCGTCGATAGCGTCCCGCCGGGCCTCAAGGGCGCTGTTGATGCGCGGCAACAGGAGTTTCGCGAAGGTGAAGAAGACTACCGCGAAACAGATCACCGCGATTATGAGCTGGTCAACCTTTGGTTCCAGTGGTCCCATGGGCGGAGCCTAACAGCGGGGGCAATGGCGAACAGCCCCGTTGCTCGTGAAGGTTGAATTTCAGTCGCCTACCCGTCGACGCCGAGGCTCCTGGGGTGAAGAGGTGGGCTGTGAGGCTGTCGTACGGCGCCGATAGCCTGCCTGGATGAAGCGTATGGAGCGAGCTGTCGCGACTGTTGTGGCTTCAGCGGTGGGTGACGCGCTGGGCGCCCCCTTCGAGTTCGGACCCGAGGGTGCGTTCTCCGCCCGGTTCCCGAAGCCGGGGCACGGCGGCGAGATGTGCGGAGGCGGCGGTTGGGAACCGGGTGAGGCCACGGACGACACACAGATGGCCGTTCTCGTCGCGGAGTCGCTGCTCCAGCGGGGCGGGTTGGACCTGCCGGACATCTTCGCCCGCTTCCAGCGGTGGGCGGCAGGCGGTCCCAAGGACATCGGCCTCCAGACCGAGGACGTGCTGACCAACGGCATGCCGTGGGACCGCGCCGCCGCGACTCACTTCCAGATCAATCAACAAGCCGCCGGTAACGGCTCGTTGATGAGAGCGTCGACCTCCGCGGTCTACTTCGCGTCCGCCGGGCAGTCGGCGACGATGGACGCAGCCCGGCGCATCGCCGCGCTCACCCATGGCGACCGCGCTGCCTGGGAAGGCACCGCCATCTTCCACGAACTCATCCGCCGCACGCTCGCGGGTGCCGACCCCCGCACCGCCGTCCCCGACATCCTGGATCTCGTCCACGCCGACCACCGACAGCGGTATGCCACCGTCCTTGCCGCTGACTGGCATCCGGACCAGGCGACCGAGTTCAACGGTGCGGTCTGGCCCTGTCTGGGGACGGCGGTCTGGGCTCTGCGCAGCACGACCGGCTTCGAGGAGGCGGTCCGCGCGGCGGTCGACGTCGGCGGTGACACGGACACGGTCGCCGCGGTCACCGGAGGCCTCGCGGGCGCCTGGTACGGACTCGACGCGATCCCCGCCCGCTGGACCGAGCCGTTGCACGTCCCCCTTCCCGGGTTCGGCGGGCGGGTGTTGGTGCTGGATGACCTGATCGAACTCGCACAGCGCCTTGAGGGCTGAACTCGGCTGACGTCAGCTCCAGGTCATGTTGATCTCCCGCCCGAAGTTGACGTACCCCGCGCGCCGGAAGGCGTTCGCCATGGGGACGTTGCCCAGGTCTGTGGACGCGCGGATACGGGGGACGTCCTGCTCGGCGAGGATGTGGGTGCCCTCGGCCAGCAGGTCGTCGATGTAGCCGTTGCCGCGGTGTGCGGGGAGGACGGCGATGTAGGCGATGATCGGGTTGTAGCCGTTGTGGGCCGGGAGGACGAACCCCACGGGTTCTCCGTCGGGGAGCGTCGCGATGCGCCACCAGTCCTGCGGGCTTGTGTAGCGCGCGAGTTCGTCCTCGTAGTGCTTGACTGCCGCCTCCCGCGCGGACATTCGGGTCAGGTCGTCACGGCTGTGCGCGTCCAGAGTGCCGTCCAGAACCGAGGTCATCAGCGACACGAGTTCCTCGGCATCGCGCAGGGCGCGGAATGCAAGGCGTTCGCCGCGCTGGGGAGTTGGCGATGTCGGCCGCCATTCCAGACGCAGCCGCTCGACGAACAACCGGGCGCCGGTTCGTTCCAGTACCGCCATGCGGCTTTCGACCGCTTGTCGGGTCGCCGTGTTCTCACGCCAGTCCGGCGGGATGAAACGGCTGTACTCAGGGGGTGGCGACCCGTCCGGGAGAGTGGCGGCCATCGCGGTACGCAACAGCCGTACGCCGACGTCGACTTGAGCGGCGGTCGAGGCACTCTCGTCGAGGTCGAGGACGTCCAGGAGGAAGGGTGTGTCGCTGCCGGGTCGGCTCCACCAGGCAGCCCTGGCGAGGAGACGGTCACCGCGCAGGGCGACCCACATCCATTCCGGACGTCGGCGTCCGGCGGCGAGGTCGTCCGCCAGTTCCTCGTCGAGGACGTAAGGGAGTTGGGAGAAGAGGTCGAGTTCTTCGCGTCCGCTGATCGGACGCATGGTCAGGTCGTACGGTTCCACGGTCAAGGCACGCTCCGGTGAAGGCGCCTGTCCGCTCCGGGGGGTCAGACGCGGTCCGCGCCCCGGGAGGACACAGGCGCGGTGATCATGGCAGTCATCGGCTTGTCCCTCCTCTCGCTGTCGTGCCCCGCGCTCTCATGGCGGGGCTTCGGCCGCCATGTGTATCCGATCGCTGTCCTGTCCGCAATTCCCGCTGATCATCGGTGTGTGAGGACCCGGCCTCTTAAGATCAGGGCCGTTCACGGATTCCGGCGCCTGGGGGATACGGATGGCCTTCGAGATAGACCTGCCACTTGCTGAAGACACGGAGGCAGCCCGACTCGCTTCCGAACTCACCGAACTCGGCAACGAGCGCTTCCTGCGGGCTGTGCTCCGCGACGAGGCGCGCTTCCACCATCGCAGCACCGATCGCCTCCTCGGCTGGCCCACCGACGTACCGGAGATCAGCGACTCCACCTCCAGCCTTCTGCTGCGCGCCGTTCACCTGTGCTTCACGGCTCACCTGCCGCTGAGCCTCTCGCCCGACCTGCTCTGGTACGCCGTCGTGCACGAGGTGGCCGTCCATGTCCGCCTGAACTCCGGTACGTACGCGGGGCTGTTCACCGAGACGCCGGGGTACCGGCAGACCATCGCCGTCCGCGACGACCTGGCCCCGCTGGATTGGGGGCGCTCGATCGACCTGGTCCAACAGCCCTTGCGGGCCCGTATCGGCGACGAGGTGGCGGACCTGTTGCAGCCCGCCTTCTCGACCACCACCTCCGCCGAGGCCACGGCCGCGCTGGTGGCGCTGATGGATGTGGTCAGCCCGTACTACCGCTTCCGTTGGGTCACGCTCTGCGGCATTCCCCGGATCCGGCTGGAGGGCACGGACCGGGACTGGCGTCTGCTGGCGGCGCGGGTACGGGAGTTGGAAGGGTGGTTCGAGGGCCTGCGGCCGTGGTTCGCCGCCTTGCACCCGGTGCTGGACTCGATCTGGGCGACGGCCTCGGGGTGGGGCGTCGACGAGCAGTTCTGGCGTTCGCTCTACAAGTGGGAGTCGCTGTCCGGCGGCGATACGGTCACTGGCTGGATCAGTGCCTTCTTCGCCCACCGGTACACCGCCGACGGACCGATTCCCAAAGAGTCGTTCGGCCCGGGAACCACCGGCGGGCGGGACTTCCCTTCCCATATCTCCCGTGTCCCGTTCCGCTGGGAGACACCCACCGGCACACGCGACATGGCCTTCCTCGGCGGTGTGCTCGGCACGGAACGTGACGGTGAGTGGATCCGGCCGCGCCTCGGCCACGCCGTGGTGGAACTGCTCCCGGCTGCGTCGCCCCGCGACGAGCGTCTGCCCGAGCCGTGGACGATGGCCGACATCCAGCGCGTCAGTGGCTGTCCACAGGCCCATCTCCTCAGTGCCGTCGGGACGGTCACTCTGGACGGCGAACCCCTCCGGGCCGACTGCGCGATCAACTTCAACGGGCTCTGCGCGGTACGGGCCGACGACGGCGACTGGTATCTCGGCGACCTTGTGTCCGACACGGGTGACATCCGGTGCTGGGGCAACTACGGCCCTGACCTCGACCACGCTCTGCGGTCGCTCTAGTCGGCGGCGCTGAGGCGAGACCTGTCACATGCCTCTCAGCACACGACCGAGTGCTGCTCGGCCTGCGGGTCCCCATGTCGGCTTGCCGCCAGGAAGGCCTCGGTCCCCGTTCTGGCCCATCAGCATGAGGAACAGGCTCTTCAGGGCGGCCAGCCCGCGGGCACGCCGGATCGTCGCCTCGTCCGCGTGCGCGTAGACGTCCTGATGTGGAGGAAGACGCGGCTGACTGCGTCCGATGCCGTCGGCACCCTGGAGACCGGAGGGTGCCGACGGCATTCGCGGGCTCAGCTTCCCGTCGCCGACTTCCACTCGTCGATGTACGACGTCAGGTTCTTGTCGATGTCGTTCCAGTCGGGCTGGAAGGTCTGGACGCCGTCCATGAGGTTGGACAGTGCGATCGCGTTGCGGTCGGTGGCCGTGATGTCCTTGCGGGCCGCGAAGCCGCCGCCGATCTTGCTGACCTGGCCCTGGGCCGTCCGGCCGAGCATGTAGTCGAGGAGCTTCTTGCCGTTCTCGCTGTGCGGGGCCTTGGTGACCAGGCCGGCCGCGTACGGCAGGGCGAAGGTGGTGGGCTTGCCGCCCGCGCGGGCCGGGAACCAGATGCCGAGGTTCGGCATGTCCTTGGACTGGGCGAAGTTCATCTGCACATCACCGTTGGCGACGAGGAGTTCGCCCTTGTCCACCTTGGGGGCGAGCTTGCCGGTGGAGGCGGACGGGCCGACGTTGTTGGCCTGGAGCTTGCCGAGGAACTCCATCGCCTGCTTCTCGCCGCCGAAGTCGTGCAGCGCCTTGATCAGCACCGCGGTGCCGTCACCCGCGACACCGGGCGTGGAGTACTGAAGCTTGTTCTTGTAGCCGCTGTCGAGCAGTTCCTCCCACGTGGTGGGGGCCTTCGGCAGCTCCTTCTTGTTGTAGACGAACCCGAAGTAGTTGTTCACGACGGCGGTCCAGGTGCCGTCGGACGCCTTGTCGGCGCTGCCGACCTGGTCGGCACCCTTGGGGGCGTACTTCTGCAACAGGCCCTTGCTGTCGGCCTGTTGGATGAACGGCGGGAGAGTGACGAGCACGTCGGCCTGCGGGTTGTTCTTCTCGCGCGCGGCGCGCTGCACCATCTCGCCGGAGCCGCCCTCGACGTACTTGACCTTGATCCCGGTCTGCTTCTCGAAGTCCTTGAAGACCTGGTCGTACCAGCCGTCCCCGGCCTCGCCCTTGAGGCCGTCGGCGCTGTAGACGGTGACGACCTTCTCGTCGGAGGCGGCGGAGGAACCGCCGCAGGCGGAGAGCGCGGGCGCGGCGAGGACGGTCAGAGCGATCGCGATCTTGAGGGTTTTCCTGGACATGGCGCAGTGAGTTCCTTGCGGGGGAGGGACGTTGGGAGGAGGAGCGTGTTACCGGTACGAGGCCTTCGTGCGGATGCGCGAGACCGCGAGCAGGACCAGCAGGGTCGCCGCCATGAGGACCACGGCCAGCGCGGACCCGGCGAACAGCGAACCGCGGTCGGTGGCCGCGTAGATGAGCACCGGAAGCGGTGTCCAGTCCGGCGGATAGAGCATCATCGTGGCGCTCAACTCGCCCATGGACAGGGCGAAGCAGAGCCCGGCCGCCGCCGTGAGCGACGGCAGCAGGAGCGGCAGCTTGACCCGCCACAGGACGTACGAGGGCCGGGCGCCGAGGGAGGCGGCGGCCTGTTCGTACGCCGGGTCCAGGCGGACGATCGCGGCCGACACCGACTGGTAGGCGAAGGCCGTGACCAGTACCGCGTGGGCGGCGATCACGATCCAGCGGGTGCCGTTGAGCAGGATCGGCGGCTGGGAGAAGGCGACAAGGATCGCGAGGCCCACGACGACCGAGGGCACGGCGACGGGCAGCACGAACAGCGCGTCGAGCACGCGGCGCACCCGCTTGGGCAGCGAGGCCGCCGAGAGCGCCGCCCAGGTGCCCGCGGCCAGCGCGATCAGGCTCGCGGTGGCGGCCGTGACCAGGCTGGTGGTCAGGGCCTGGAGGGCCTCACCGCGGGTGGCCGCGCTGTAGTGGGCGGTGGTCAGGTCGGAGGGCAGGACGCTCGACCAGTGGGTGGCGAACGAGGCGGCCAGGACCACGAGCAGGGGCAGGGCGAACAAGGGGATGAAGAGGACGAGGAACAGGGTCCACAGGGCCCATCTCGTCCCGCGGCTATGCACCAGCACGACGGCTCACCACCCGGTAGAGGCCGTACAGCCCCACGGAGATCAGGACATTGACGACGGCGACCACACAGGCGCCCGGGTAGTCGGACTCCAGGATCGCCTTGCTGTACACGAGCATCGGGAGCGTGGTGACGCCCTTGGCCCCGGTGAAGAGCACGATGCCGAACTCGTTGAGGCACAGCACGAGGACGAGGCTGCCGCCGGCCGCGAGCGCGGGCAGCGCCTCGGGCAGGATCACCTGCCGGATGATGCGGGGCGCGCGGGCGCCCAGCGAACTGGCCGCCTCCAACTGCGCGGTGTCCAGATGCGAGAAGGCGGCGAGCAGTGGCCGGATCACGAACGGTGTGAAGTACGTGATCTCGGCGAGCAGTACGCCCCACGGTGTGGTGAGGAACTGGAAGGGCCCCTCGGCCGCCCCGGTGACGTCCGTCCACACCCCGTTGGCCATGCCGACCGTGCCGTAGATGAACAGCAGGGCCAGCGTGATCAGGAAGGACGGGAAGGACAGGAAGACATCGATGAACTTGGCGACCGCCTTCGCGCCCCGGAACGGTACGAAGGCGATGACCAGGGCGAGGAAGAACCCGAGGACCAGACATCCGACCGTGGCCGCGGGCGCGAGCCAGACCGTCGTCCACAGGGCGTCGCGGAAGGCGCCGGAGGCGAAGACGTCGGTGTACGGCTCGAACGAGGTGCCGCCGCTGTCCGGTTGGACGGACTGCCGCACGACGAGGAACAGCGGGTAGAGGAAGAAGACGGCGAGGAGGGCCACGGGGGGCAGGGCCCAGAGCAGCCTTCTGGTCGAGCTAGTCATGGGCGATTCCCGCGGTCAGCAACACCGCGTCCTCGGGCGCGAAGTGCAGGGTGACCTCGTCGCCATGGGCGGGCGGCGTGCGCAGTTCGGGGACGTCCGCCATGACCCGATGGCCGTCCACCTCGACGTACAGCCGGTGGGTGGCGCCACGCCACTGGATCTCCGAGACCGTGCCCGTCAGCCGGTTGGGGCCCGCGCCGAGGCCGACCAGATGCGGTCGTACGCACAGCGTGGCCGTCGCTCCCGGTGCCGCCTCGGCCGTGGCCACCTTCAACTCGGTGTCCGCGAAGGCGACTCCGCCCGTGCCGACCGTCACCGGCAGCAGGTTCGCGTTGCCGACGAAGGACGCCGTGAACGCGTTCGCGGGCGCCCGGTACAGCTCCCTCGGTGTGCCGCACGCCTGGAGCCGTGCGCTGTCCATCACCGCGATCCGGTCGGCCAGGGTCAGCGCCTCGACTTGGTCGTGGGTGACGTAGAGGATCGACACATCGGGCAACTCGCGGTGCAGCCGGGACAGTTCGGCGAGCATGTCGGAGCGCAGCCGGGCGTCGAGCGCGGACAGCGGCTCGTCCAGGAGCAGGACGTCGGGCCGGATGGCCAACGCCCGTGCGATGGCGACGCGTTGCTGCTGGCCGCCGGACAACTCGCGCGGGTGGCGGCGGGCGTAGGCCGCCATGCCCGTCATCTCCAGCGCCTCGGTGACCCGTTCCCGGATCTCCGCCTTGGGGGTCTTGCGCGCCTTGAGTCCGAAGGCCACGTTGTCCTCGACCCTGAGATGCGGGAAGAGTGCGTACTGCTGGACGACCATGCCGATGCCCCGCCGGTAGGGCGGCAGATCGGTGACGTCCCGGTCGCCGAGGAACACCCGCCCGGCGGTGGGCCGTACGAACCCGGCGACCGCCCGCAGCGCGGTGGTCTTGCCGGATCCGGACGGCCCGAGCAGCGCCATGACCTCGCCCGTCTCGACGGTCAGGTCGAGGGAGTCGAGGACGGTGTTCCCGCCGTAGGCGACGGAGACGCCGTCGAAGCGGATACCCATCAGCCGATACCCCTGAGCAGGGCGGGGAGTTCGGCGACGGAGGCGAGGACATGGGTGGCGCCCGAGGCGCGGTGAGCGTCCTCCGCGTGAGCGCCGGTGAGCACCCCGGCGACCACGCCCGCCCCGGCCCGGACACCGCTGAGCACGTCGTACGAGGTGTCACCGACGACCGCCACCTGGCGCACGCCGTCGGCCGCCTTCGTCCGTACGAACGCCTCCAGCACCATGTCGGGGAAGGGCCGTCCGCGTCCGCCAGCGTCGGCGGGGCAGAGGGTGAGCGGCACCAGGTCGTGCCAGCCGAGGGTGTCGAGGATGGCGTCCTGCGTGACGCGGGCGAAGCCGGTCGTCAGGACGACGGTACGGCCGTCCCGCTGAAGTTCCTCGATGGCCTCGCGGGCGCCGGGGATCGGCTCGATGAGGCCCCCGTCGACGAGGTCGCCGTACGCCTTCTCGAAGGCGGCGTTGGCGCGCTGGGCCAGCTCCTCGGTGCCGAACAGATGGCGGAAGACGGAGATCTTGGACTCGCCCATGGTGGCGCGGACATAGGCGAGCTTCTCGGCGTGGTCGGGCGTGCCGGGCTCGACGCCGAGTTCGACGGCGGCGGCCTCGAAGGCGCGCTCGACCAGGCCGCCGTCGGCGACAGTGGTGCCGGCCATGTCGAGGACGACGAGACGGATGTCCTGGACCGCGTCGGTCGTACCGGTCGCGTCGGTCCGGTGGGGGGTGTTGTGGGTCAACTGATTCACCAGCCCAGTTCGTTGGCGGTCGTCTCGGCGATGGCGGGGGAGCAGGTCATACCGCGCCCACCGGGCCCGGTGACCAGCCAGACGCCGTCGCGTACCTGCTGCCGGTGCACGACGCGGCTGCTGTCCGTGCACTGCGCGTACACCCCGGCCCAGCGGCGCCGGATCTTCGGCAGCGGGCGGCCGAGGAAGGACTCCACGACCTGGGTGAGATGGTCGTAGGGGTCCTCCAACGTGTCGAACGCGAAGGGGTGTTCGTACTCGTGGGTGTCACCGATGGTCAGTCCGCCGTCGGCGCGCTGCACCATCAGGAGCTGCATCCGGTTCTCGGCGGCTGTCTTGGCCTGCGGCTGCCGGGCGTTCAGCTCGTCCAGGGCGGCCGACTTGTACGCCGGGTAGTAGCGGAAGCTGTCGCCGTCCGCGACCGAGGTGGTCAGCGGCTCGCCCAGCGGGTCGGTCTGCATCATCTGGAGGCGGACGCGACGCACGGGCAGGTCGGGGCCGGCCAGTTCGCGGACCAGGCCGCCCAGCCAGGCGCCGGTGCACAGGACCACCGCGTCGCCCGAGTGGATGTCGCCGTGGTCGTCACGGACGGTGGCCGTACCGGTGACCTCGCGGACCTCACGGCCGCCCAGGAAGCGGTAGTTGGGAGACTTCTCCAGCTCGGCGCGCAGGGCACGCTGCGCGGTGCGCGGCTCCACGGCGGCGTCGCGTGCGCAGTGCAGGGCCGCGATGAACTCGCCGCGCAGGGCGGGGTTGACGGCGCGGGCCTCGGCGGGGGCCAGCAGCCGGTAGCCACGGGCCGCGGCGTCCTCGCGGGCCACCGCGGCCTCGGCGACGGCGAGTTCGAGCTCGGTACGGATCGGGGTGAGGGAGCCGATGGCCCGGAACCCGAGCGCGGGCACCTTCGCCCCGATCTCCTCCCACATCTCCCGTGCGCGCAGGGCGGTGTCGAGCTCCTCACCACCCGCTCGGCCACTGACCCAGATCTGGCCGAAGTTGCGCAGCGAAGCTCCGCGCGCCTCGGTCTCGCGCTCGATCTGTACGACCTCGTGGCCGCGCTGAATTGCTTGCCAGGCGTGCATGGTGCCGACCACGCCGCCTCCGACGATTGTCATTCTCACGCCCCACACAGTGCTCTCGCACAAGGAACCGGAGGGGGCCGGTTGTCAACGAGAAGGTGAACGAGGTGCCACTTTTGGGCTAGACCCGTTATCTCTTCGTGATATTCGTCGGAGGTGGCGGACACCGGCCCTTCGGCAGCCGTCAGCCCTTGAGATCCGTGGTGCCCTGGAGATGCGTGGTGAAGGAGAAGCGATCTCCTCGGTACAGGCTGCGCACGCGCTCCAGCGGCTTCCCCTCCGTGTCCCGCGAGACCCGGTGGATCAGCAGCATCGGCAGGGCGGGCGGAGTGCCGATGAGCAGGGCCTCGCGCGGGGTGGCCAGGACGGTCTCCAGGCGCTCGTCGGCGTCGCCGAAGGCCATGCCCTTGGCCTGGAGGTAGGCGTAGAAGGAGGAGTCCGGATCGAAGTCGGTGTCGAAGCCGGGGACGCGCGCCACGGCGACGTACGTGCTCTCCAGACCCACCCGCTCGTCGTCCGCGAGCAGGATGCGCTCCAGATGCCAGACGGGCTCGCCGCAGGTCAGCCCGGTCTCGGCGGCGAGGGCCTGCGGGCATGGGAAGCGGTCGAGGGAGACGAGGGTACGGCCGGGGGTGCGCCCCTGCCGCCGTACGCCCTCGGTGTAGCTGGCGAGCGACAGCGGCTGGGCCAGCTTGGGGCCCGCGACGACGGTGCCCCGGCCCTGGCGGCGCAGCCGGCCCTCCAGCACCAGCTCGCGCAGCGCCTGGCGGACGGTCTCGCGGGCGACGTCGTAGCGTTCGGACAGGTCACGCTCGGTAGGGATGAGGCCGCCCTCTCCCAGCTCATCGAGCAGCTCGGCGATGCGCGCCTTGACCGCGTAGTACTTCGGGATGCGTCCGTGCTCGGGTATGCCGGAGCGGACGGGGGAGCCGGGGGCCTGGTTGTTCGGGTAGTCCACGGGACAGATGGTCGCAGACGCCGGGGCCGGTTCCCGCGCGCGCTCGATGTGCGAAGCTGTCGCCAGCCGTTCGCGCGGGTGAAGAGACAGCGGCGGCGGTTGTCGAAAGGGGCGGTGCATGACACAGGACGGCTTAGGCATCACGGAGATCGACACCAGCAGGCCGCACCCCGCGCGGATCTACGACTACCTGCTCGGCGGCAAGGACAACTACGACGTGGACCGCCGGGCCGGTGACGAACTCGCCGCCACCGCGCCCGAGGTGAGGATCGGCCTGCGGGCCAACCGCGCCTTCCTGCGGCGCGCCGTGCGGTACGTGGTCGGCAGCGGTGTCCGTCAAGTCCTCGACATCGGCACGGGGTTGCCCACCTCCCCGAACGTGCACGAGGTGGCCCAAGAGGTGGCGCCGGGCGTGCGCGTCGCGTACGTCGACAACGACCCGATCGTGAGCGCACACGGCAGTGCGCTGCTCAGCGGCTGCGGTACGACCCGCAACGTGCTCGCCGATCTGCGCGATCCCCAGGCCATCGTGGACCACCCCGAGGTCCGTCAGGTCATCGACTTCGACGAGCCGGTCGCGGTGTTCCTGGTCGCCATTCTCCACTTCCTCACCGACGCGGAGAAGCCCGAGCAGGTCGTGGCCACCCTGCGCGACGCGCTGCCGGTCGGGAGCTTCCTGGTGCTCTCGCACGCCACAGGGGACTTCGCCGATCGCACCGCGGCCCAGGCCGTCTACAACAAGGCGACCGCCACCTTGAACCTGCGCTCCCGCGCCGAGGTCGAGCGGTTCTTCGACGGCCTCGAACTGGTCGAGCCCGGCCTGGCCCAAGTCCCGTACTGGCGCCCGGACATGCCACCGCCGCCGAGGTCCGAAGAGATCGGCATCTACGGCGGTGTGGCGCGCAAGACGGGCTGAACTGCCCGGACAGCGGCCCGCGTCGGAGCGGCGCCAACGCCCCGGACGGAGCGCGGAGTTCAGGCGGCCGCGCCGGGGCGGGTGTGGTGCGTGACGCCCGCCGACGCGACCATCACGCACCACACCGCCCTCGCCACCGCACGTCCGCCCGGCTATCCGATCTCGATGATCACCTTTCCGAACGGACGGGCGGACGCGTAATACCGGTACGCCGCCACGGCTTCGTCGAACGGGAACACCCGGTCGATGACGGGTCGGAGCCGATGCGCGGTGATGACGTCGTTCATGGAGATGAACTGGGCGCGACTGCCGACCGCCACCGCCCGGACCGTGGCGGCGGCGCCGAACAGCAGACGGGGGTCGACCGGTGACCAGTCACCGGAGACGGACCCCACGAGGGCGACATGTCCGTCGAGAGCAAGTGACTTCAGCGCCTGCTCCAGCGTCCCGGCGGTGTCGACGACGCGGTCGACCCCTCGCCCGCCGGTGAGTTCACAGGCCGCGGTGTGCCAGTCCGGGATGTCGCGGTAGTTGATGACCTCGTCGGCCCCCAGATCGCGAAGGCGCTGTTCCTTGTCCGCGTGGCCCGTCGTGGCGATGACTCTCGCGCCCAGGAGTCTGGCGAACTGCACCGTGAACAGCGACACGCCACCCGAGCCGGTGGCCAGCACCGTCTGTCCCCGCTGGACTCCCCGGCCGTCGCCGGTCAGGGCGTTCCACGCCGTGACGGCGGCGCAGGGAAGAGTCGCCGCCTCGGCGTAGGAGAGGTGGTCGGGGACGGGGACGAGGCCGTCCTCGGGGAGGACGGCCAGCTCGGTCAGCATTCCGTCGAGCGAGCCACCCAACTGCGGCAGGCAGGCCGGTTCCAGCGGGCCGTCCAGCCACCGCGGGAACAGCGTGGCGGTGACGCGGTCGCCTGGGCGCACCCGCCGGACACCCGGCCCCACGGCGACGACCTCGCCGGCCCCGTCCGAGACCGGTATGACGCCCGGTTTGACGGGCAGCACGTACTCTCCCCGTACCACCAGAAGCTCGCGGAAGCCGAGTGAGACGGCGTGGACCGCGACCGCGACCTCCCCCTCTCCCGGCGTGCGTGGTTCGTGCGTCCGCAGCGACAGGCCATCGATACCGCCGCCGGTGCTGACGTGGTAACTGCGCACCGTCGAGGGGAGGTTCGCCGCCGTCGCGGTCATCCTTCGATGAACTGGTAGTCGCTGACGATGCGGCCGTCGGGGCCGAGCACGAGGATCTCCAGCCCGACGCCCGCGACCTCGCCACCGTCCCGCGGCGCCATCTCCCAGTTGAACTTGACGATGTCGTGGAGTCGGTCGGCGTTGTCGCGCGACCGGAAGACGAAGGTGCCGGGCGCGATGAACTCCTCGTAGGAGCGCGTCACCCGGAGCTCCAAGGCGTCGTGCCCGCGCGCCTCCAGCACGAGACGGTCGAAGCCCAGCCCCTCAGCGGTCTGCAGGATCTCCTTGGGAGGCTGGAGCACATGGACCGCGTCGGGGGCCCACAGGTCGCGAATCGCGGCGCGGCGGCGCTCCGCGTCAGGTTCGTTCCACACGGCGGCGTAACGGTCGGTGAGGTGGTGGATGTCGATGTCGGCCATGGTTGTTCCTCTCGGTCGTACATGATCGGCCTGTGGTGACGACCGTGCTGGGTCGGGCGTCGCGCGGCAATTCCCCGCAGGGAATCGCGGATCGGCGGCGAAGCGGGATACACAAGAGGGGTGATCAGTGAATCGACCAGAAGCGGGCTCGCCGAGGCGTTGCGTGCGTGGCGTGCCCGGCGGCACGTCAGCCAACTCGAACTGGCCACGCGTACCGGAACCACGCAGCGGCACGTCAGCTTCATCGAGAGCGGACGGTCGACCCCCGGCCGATCGATGATCATCCGGTTGGCCGAATCCCTGGAGGTGCCGATCCGCGAGCGCAACGAACTGCTCCTCGCGGCCGGATTCGCACCGGTCTACCCGCAGACCAGCCTGGACGACCCCCAACTCGAACCGATCCGCACCGCCCTCGAACGGATCCTGCACGGCCATCTGCCGTACCCGGCGGTGGTCCTCGACCGGCACGGTGACCTCATCTCGGGCAACGCCGCCTTCCACGCGCTCACCGTGGGTGTGGCCCCGCATCTGCTCGAACCGCCGGTGAGCGTTCCCCGGGTGCTGCTGCATCCGCAGGGCCTCGCGCCACGCATCGTCAACCTCGGCGAGTGGGCGTGGCACATCATCGACTGCATCCGGGCCGAGAGCGTACGCAACCCGGACGACCGACTCCAGCGCCTGGCCTGCGAACTCACCGACCTGGTGCCACCACGTCCGTGCGACTCACCGCACCACCTCGGCTTCGCCGTACCGCTGCGCCTGCGGGCGCAGGATCCGGCCGACGAACGGGAGTTCACGCTCATCACCACGCTCACCCACTTCGGCACGGCCATCGATGTCACCGTCGCCGAACTACGACTTGAGGCGTTCCTGCCCGCTGACCAGGCGACCAGTGTCATGCTGGCCGAACTCATGAAGCAGTGACCCGGTCCCCGAACCGCCCATGACCCTTCGGAGAACCCCGCATGACCTGGACCGAACGCACCGTGATGCGCGACGGCGTCCGGCTGTCCTGCCGGGACTGGGGTGGGTCCGGTCCGCCCGTCGTCCTGTTGCACGGGCTGGCCGGACATGTCGGTGAATGGGACGCCGTCGCAAGGGAGTTGAGGTCTCGCCATCGCGTTGTCGCCGTGGACCAGCGAGGGCACGGAGCCAGTGAGCGCCGTCCGGCCGATGTGTCCCGCGCCGCGTACGTCGCCGATGTCGTCGCCGTCACGCACGGGCTCGGCCTGCACCGGCCCGTCCTGGTCGGCCAGTCGCTCGGGGGACACTGCGCCCTGCTCACCGCCGCCGCGCACCCCGAGCTGTGCTCCGCGCTCGTGCTCGTCGAGGCCGGTCCCGGCAGCGCGAACCCCAACGTGCAGGCGAAGATGGGGGGTTGGCTCGACTCCTGGCCCACGCCGTTCCCCTCACAGGAGGCCGCCGTCGCGTTCCTCGGTGGCGGACCGGTCGGTGAGGGCTGGGCGGCGGGGTTGGAGGAACGCGACGGCGGTTGGTGGCCTCGCTTCGACCGTGACGTGATGGTCGACTCCCTGGCGGAGAACGCCCGGCGCTCCTTCTGGGCCGAGTGGGCGAGCATCACCTGCCCGACCCTGGTGGTGCTCGCCCAGTCCGGCATCCTCCCCGCGAACGAGGTCGACGGCATGTTCGGGCGCCGTCCGCAGACGGTGGCGGTGAGCGTACTCGGGGCCGGGCACGATCTGCACCTGGAACGGCCTGCCGTCCTGGGAGGTCTCCTGCGGGAGTTCCTGGGGGAAGTCGTCGAACAGCCGGTCCGAGGGTAGATCTGAGTTGCTGTCAGGTCTCCCCGGAGGGGCTCAGTACCTCAACGCCGCCCGCCAGGCTGCCAGTTGTGCACCTCGACAGCCGCGTACCGGTCCACCGTCAGGACGGCGCGCGCCCGGTCCGGGTCCGGCGCCCGTACCAGCGCCGCGGTGCCCAGCCAGGTCGCGCCGTCGTCGGACAGCAGTGGCCCGTAGGCGATCAGCCCGTCCTGGTCGAGCGGCACCGTGAGATCGGCCGGCCGCCCCTCGCCGAGCCCGAGCACCAGGTACCGGTCGCCGTCGGCCAGGTCGCCGGGGAAGTCCCACATGGTGCGCCCCAGGAGGTTGCGCCACCGTCGCAGCAGCACATCCCGGTAGGCACCGGCCTGGTAGGTCGGCTCGTCGAAGGCGAACGCGCGGGCCGCGGCGGGATCGGGCAGATCGACGATGTGCACACTGCCGGTGGGCGTCTCGCCGTCGTCGGCCAGCGTCGGACCCCGGGCGATCATCTCCTTCGCGTACTCGTCCATGTACGACCAGTGCTCTTGCAGCAGTGCCTTGCGCAGCCCGAAGGAGCCGGGCCGGTCGCGGTGATAGCAGAAGTACTCCATGCCCGAAGGATCTCCCCAAGAAGGGCGGCGGGTCGAGCGGTTTCGCTGTCGGCCTGCCGCGCGGCGCTCCCGGCGGGCAGACCCCAGGCCGGTGGGTGGGGACAGCTACACCTCAGGACACCGGTGAGCACCATGGGCCGGGCCCCGCTCCCCTTCCTACCGTGGATCACACCCCGTTGACCTGCGGCAGAAGGAGCAAGGACCACCATGGTGGCATGGCACGAGCGGCCCCCGAGCGAGCGACGGCAAGTCGCCGAGCCCGCAGTCGAGTTGAGCGCGTTGCGGCGCGCCTACACAGGCAGGCAGGGGACCGTGCACGCACTGCGGGGCGTCGATCTCACGCTGTGGCGGGGCACGTTCAGCGCGGTGATGGGGCCTTCCGGCTCGGGCAAGAGCACGCTGCTGCAGTGCGCGGCCGGGCTGGACCGCCCGGACTCCGGCACGGTCCTGCTCGGCGGGCAGGACATCACCCGGCTCAGCGAGAACCAGCTCACCCGGCTGCGCCGCCGCGGCGTCGGCTTCGTCTTCCAGGCCTTCAACCTGCTGCCCGCGCTGACCGTGGCGCAGAACGTGCTGCTGCCGCTGCGGCTGGCCGGTGAGCGCCAGGACCGGGCGCGCGCACGGGAGTTGCTGGCCCAGGTGGGTCTGCCCGACCACGCCGACCGCCGCCCCGGCGAGCTGTCGGGCGGGCAGCAGCAGCGCGTGGCCATCGCCCGCGCCCTGATCACCCGGCCCGACGTGGTGTTCGCCGACGAGCCGACCGGCGCGCTGGACACCCGTACCGCGCAGGAGGTCCTGGGCCTGCTGCGGCACGCGGTGGACACCCTGGGCGCGACCGTCGTCATGGTCACCCACGACCCGGCAGCCGCCTCCCACGCGGACCGGGTCCTGTTCCTCGCCGACGGGCTGCTAGTGGACGAACTGGTCCGCCCCGACGCGGGAACGGTCGCCGCCCGGATGGCCACGCTGACCCGCCCCGTGGGCGGCTCCTACGCGGGGCGCGCCGCATGACGAACGGACTGGCCCGTGCCTGTGTGCGCTTCCGTCCGGCCTCGTTCGTGGGTTCCCTGGTGGCCCTGCTGTTCGCCTCCGCGATCACCACCGCCTGCGGTCTGCTGTTGCAGACCGGCGTCACGGTCGACAGCGCGCCCGTCCGGTACGCGCACACCCCCGTGGTGGTCGCCGCCGAACCGTACGCCCAGATCACCCGCAGGACAGGTGAGAACCGGGAGACCGTCCAGACGCCGCTGCCGGAACGCGCCCGGGTCGACACCCGGTTGGCGGCCCGGATCGCCGCCCGGCCCGGCGTCGCGGCGGCGATCGCCGACCTCTCCTTCCCGGTGCAGGCCTCGCGAGGTGGCGCGCTGCCCCCGCTCACCGGCCATGGCTACGCCTCCACGGGGCTCCGTACCTCCGCTGCCTCCGGTGTTCTCGCGGCCGGGCGCGCGCCGTCGGCGGGGGAGGTCGTCCTGGACGAAGCGACCGCGCACACCGCCGGGTTGGCGCCCGGTGCACGGGTGGCCCTGACGGCGCCGGGCGCGTCCGGCACCTATCGGATCTCCGGAGTGGCACCGGCGCGGGCCGGTGCGGCGACCGTATGGTTCGCCGACCCGGATGCCGAGCGGCTGTCCGGGCATCCGGGCCGGGCCGATGCCATCGCCGTCCACGCGCGCACAGGTGTGACCGACGACGAACTGGCCCGGCAGGTACGCAAGGCGGTCGACGGCAAGGCGAAGGTCCTCACGGGCGTCGCCCGCGGCGCCGCCGAGCAACCCGGGCTGGCCGAAGCACGGGAGGCACTGACCGGCCTGGGCGGCTCCTTCGGCGGTATCGCCGTGATGACCGCCGTCTTCGTCGTGGCGAGCACCGTCGGACTCGCCGTCGGCCAACGCGCCCGCGAATTCGCCCTGTTGCGGGCCGTCGGCGCCACACCGCGGCAGATCCGCCGCACCGTGGCCACCGAGGCCGCGCTCATCGCCCCGGTCGCCGGAGCGATCGGCGTCCTGCCCGGTCTGCTGCTGGCGCGCTGGTGGTTCGGGGAACTGGTCAGCCGCGGTGTGGTGCCCGAGGGGCTGCGGCTCGACACCGGGGTGATCCCGATGGCCGTGGCCGTCGGCGTGACCGTCCTCACGGCCCTGACCGCCGGGTACGTCGCCGCCCGGCGCCCCGCGCGGCTGCGCCCCTCCGAAGCGATCGGGGAAGCGGCGGCCGAACCGAACCGCCTCGGGCGCGTACGCATCCTGTCGGGCCTGGTCATGCTGGGTGGCGGGGTGACGCTGTCCGTGCTCGCCGCCGGGCTCGACGGATCCCAGGCCGCCAACACCGCGCTCGGTGTGGTGCTGTGCCTGCTGATGGCGGTGGCCCTGCTCGGCCCGTTGCTCGCCCGGCTCTTCGCCACCGTGCTCGGCGCCGCGCTGCGGGCCGGTGCCGGTGCGCCCGGTTCGCTCGCCGCCGACAACGCGCGGGTCAACGCCCGCCGTATGGCCTCGGCGATCACTCCCATCGCGATGGTCGCCGCGTTCTGCGGGACGCTGCTGTTCCTCCAGACCACGATCGCTCATGTGTCCGCCCAGCAGGCCCGAGCGGGCATCGTCGCCGACCGGGTGATCACCACGACCGGGCCGGGCCTGCCCGCCTCGACCGCCGAACGGGCCGCCCGGATCCCGGGAGTCGAGGCGAGCGTCGGGGTGCTGCGCACGGCCGTCGTCCATCGCTTCGACGGCGCGCTGTCCTCGGCGACCGCGCTGGGCGTCTCCGGAGACCCGGCCCGACTGCCGCAGGTGCTCGACCTCGGCGTCAAGACGGGCTCCCTGGGCGCGCTGGGCACGTCGGAGCAGACCGTCGCGGTCGACGAGATCCTGGCCGCGGAGGTCGGCCTGAAGGTCGGTGACCGCTTCGAACTGTGGCTCGGCGACGGCACCCGGGTACGCCCGAAGGTGGTCGCGACGTACGCGCGAGGACTCGGCCTCGGCCAGGTCCTGCTGCCGCGCGCCGCCGTGGCACCGCACGTCACCGCGGCGTACGACGCCCAGGTACTGGTCAAGGAGACATCGAGCGGCCAACCGGCGGCGGTCGCCGCGCAGTTGAGGGACCTCGGTCCGGGGCTGACCGTCCTGGACGCCGCCGGTTACACCGCCCAGGTGGGACATGACCTGGAGATCAACGCCTGGGCGAACCGTGTGATGGCCGCGGTACTCGGAGGGTTCGCCGCCATCGCCGTCGCCAACACGCTCGTCATGACCGTGCTGGACCGCAAGCGCGAGGTCGGGCTGCTGCGCCTGGCCGGTACGACCCGGCGTCAGGTGCGCGGCATGATGCGCTGGGAGGCCCTTCTGACAGCGGTCACCGGTCTGCTGATCGGTGGGGCGATCGCCGGGCTCGTCCTGTTCCCGATCGCGCGCGGGGTGACCGGGTCCGCGCCGTACGTACCGGCGGGCACCGCCTTGTCGTTGGCGGCGGGAACGCTGCTGCTCGCCTTGGGCGCGATGGGTCTGCCGACCCGAGGCCTGCTGCGCGCGCGTCCGCTGGACGCCGGTACCGCACGGAGCTGACGGAAGCCGGATCCGGGAAGTCACGTCCCCCGCGGCGGGCGGCGCGGCTTCCCGGATCCAATGCTCAGCTTCCTGGCGCGGCGTCCAGGAACGGCAGGACCGCCCCCGTCAGCGACGGGGAGGTGAGCACGGTGTCATGCGTGGTGTCCGGCAGGACGGCCAGCCGGGTCGCCGCGCGCCCGGCCCCGTCCCAGCCGGGGTGACGCAGGCCGCCGCCGAGCAGGCCGAAGAACTCCACGACATGCGCGGGCCGTACGGCGTCGGCGTCCCCGAACACCAGCAGGGTCGGTGCGGTGATCGCCTTCACCTCCACTGTCCAGTCGTAGTCCTGGTTCTTCAACTCGGCGATCTTGCCGATGAGTCGCGGCCAGTCCTCGAGCCGGGGCGCGAGGCGCGTGTACAGCTCGTAGGGCGGGGACTGCTTCATCGGCTCGGCAGCCGCGGCGGTCATCCGGTCCATCTGGGCCACGACCTCGGGGAACCAGCCGTCCCGCTTGCACGGCGTGGAGATCACCACCAGGCGGCGCACCAGGTCCGGATGGCGGAAGGCGGTGCACAGCGCCACATCGGCGCCGAAGGAGTAGCCCAGCACGTCCGCCCGCGCCAGGCCCAGATGCCCGAGGAGGGCGGCGATGTCGTCCGCCATCAGCTCGGGGCGCAGCGGGCGGTCGATGTCCGCCGTACGCCCGTGCCCTTGCAGGTCGACCAGGATCACCCGGCGCCGCTCGCCCAGGGCGGGCAGGAGGGGTGCGAACATCTCGCCCGCCCCCAACCCGCCGTGCAGCAGCACCAACGGCTGCCCCGGACCCGAGCCGTGCTCCTCGAAGTACAGGGACAGTCCGCCCACGTCGGCGTAGCTCACTCGGCTCACCCTTCCCCTTCCGATGAACGGACGAACAGTCGGTCATCGCAGGGACAGACGCCGATGGCCCGCCGAACTCATCGGTCCGGGGCGGCCGTTGTCGCGAGGTGCTGCTCTCACACGGCCTTGACGAGACGGTTGGCGAGCGTCGACATCGTGTACGTACCGATCCCCATGATGACTTCGAGAGCGTTGCGCTCCGTGTAACCCTGCGCCAGCAGGGACTTGAGCGTGTCGTCGGCCACGGCGCCCGCGGTGGCCACGGTGGCGAGCGTGAACGTCCGTATCGTCTCGAGCCGTTCGTCGGACAGCGGGCGCTCCTCGCGCAGGGCGGCGATGAGTTCGGTGTCCGCGTCGAGCTTGCGGAGCTTGCCGGTGTGGATGGCGA
Organism: Streptomyces sp. NPDC104371; assembly: GCF_055583785.1. NCBI lineage: Bacteria > Bacillati > Actinomycetota > Actinomycetes > Kitasatosporales > Streptomycetaceae > Streptomyces > Streptomyces sp. NPDC104371. The sequence continues at coordinate 450,761 of NZ_JBVJNF010000001.1, read as the reverse complement.
CGCAGACATGGCACTGGTTGCGGACGGCGATCGTCATGATGACGACCTCCCGGGACAGCGGATCCAGTGTGCACTGCTCGAAGCTCGCGCTCAGGGACAGGAAGCCGTTGAGCAGTTCGGGCGACGTGGCCAGACGCGCCACCGCGTCGGGCAGCGTGCCGCCCCATGCCTTGGCCACGGCCTGCATCGTCGGTCGGGACTCCTGCGGAGCGCTCTCCACGGTGTGGGCGGGGAACATGCACCCTCCTAAGGTGGTCAACATGGCTGACGATCAGATGGTAAACCAGGTTGACCTTCTTGGCGAGGGTGCGGGGGAACGGGGGCGAGCGAAGAGCGCGGATACGGGTCGGTCGAGGGCCGGGTACGAACTCCCGCTGCTGCTGTTCGCCGGGTTCCGCACGCTCATCGACGCGGTGCACGCCGAACTCGCCCGGCAAGGCCATCCGGACGCCCGTCCCGCGCACGGGTTCGCCCTCCAGGCGATCGGCCCGGACGGAGCCGCCGCCAGCGACATCGCCCGCCGCCTGGGGATCTCCAAACAGGCCGCGGGCAAGACCGTGGACAAGCTGGTCGCCCTCGGCTACGCCGAACGCGCCGACGACCCCGCCGACGCCCGGCGCAGGCTCGTACGGCTGACCGCGCGGGGGCGCGACATGCTGGCCCGCTCGGCCGCGATCTTCGACACGTTGCGTGCGGACTGGGCCGCGGTCCTCGGCGAGGAGCGCCTGCGCGCCCTCGAGGACGACCTGCGGGCCGTGACGGTCCCCGGGGCCTTCCGGCTCGACGCGGCAGGGTGGATCGGCGGAACGAGCTGAGAGACGACCGGTGCCCCGGCAAGCACTGCCTGCCGGGGCACCGGTCGTCTCGGTCCTTGCTCCGAGGTCAGACCTCGCCACCGCGCCACGGCGGCGGGGTGGCCGACCTGCGCGCGGCCTCGTAGCGGTGCAGTACCCGGGTCAGTTGGCCCCGCAGCCGGTCCTGCAGCCGGTCCGCGAGTTCATGGGCCGTCGCCTCCTGGGCATGGACGACCACGTAGGTGTTCCGCACGACCAGTTCGGCCACGGCGGTCCAGGGCCGCGCGGTGTGGTGCGCCGCCGCCTTGGCGATCCTCACCTCACCGCCGGCGAGGGGGACCCCCGGCCGGTCGAGGAGCGCGTCGACCTTGGACTGGATGTAGGCCAGAGCCTCCTCCACGTTCCCTTCCGCCCGTACCCGTACGGCGACCATGGTGCCGGTGTTCTTGGCAGTCATGTGTCCGCTCCTTCTGATCGTGCTGATCGTTGGTCGGCAGGACCAGACTTCTGTGCGCGGCGGCTCGCGCCCATGGGCTGTCAGGCCCCACTGGGAGGCCCAATGGATCTAGCGACTTCGAGGGGGGCCTCGTCGGCCTATGCGCAGGTCAGAGCGGTGGGACGTTCAGCCCCATGGGCCGAGACCTTCGGCATCGGGCGCAAGCGGGCGGACCCGAGGAGAGTAGGGGGTGTCAGGAGAACGATGGCCTGAACATCCCCGAAGGGACCTGCCATGACCGCGCACGAGCACTCTCACCGGGGCCCGGTCTTCCACCTGCCTCCCTTCCGTAGACGCCGGGACCCCGCACCCGGAGGACGCGAGCCCACACCTGGACGCGAGCCGATGCCCGGACGGGAACCCGCCCCCGGACGGGAACCCGCCCCCGGACGTGAACCCGCGTCCGGGCGAGAAGCGGGACCGGGACCGGGGCGCGAGCCGATACCCGGACGGGAACCGGCGCCCGGACGTGAACCGGCGCCCGGACGTGAACCGGCGCCCGGACGTGAACCGGCGTCGGGGCGCGAACCCGCACGCGGACGGGAATCCGCACGCGGCCCCACCGCCACATCCGCATACGCCGCCTCGGCAGACACCCCCAGGCGCACCGCGGGCGCCCGAGCCCTCGCGGCTCTGCGCCTCCTCACCGGATTCATCTTCCTGTGGGCGTTCCTGGACAAGACCTTCGGCCTTCGCTACTCCACGCCGTCCGGCCAGGGCTGGATCGACGGAGGGTCGCCGACGAAGGGCTTCCTCAGCCGGGTCACGGTCGGACCGATGCAGTCGATCCTGCGCTCATGGGCCGGATCCTGGTGGGCGGACTGGCTGTTCATGCTCGGCCTGCTCTTCGTCGGGGTGGCTGTCATGGCCGGCGTGGCGCTGCGCCTGGCCGCGGTGGCCGGAACGCTGATGCTGGCGCTGATGTGGATCGCCTCCTGGCCCCCCGCCATCCACCGCGGGGACGGATCCCCGACCATGTCCACCAACCCGTTCGACAACTACCACGTGATCTACGCGGCCGCCCTGATCGCCGTCGCGGCGGCGGGCGCGGGCGCCACCTGGGGCCTGGGCCGACTATGGGCCCGGCTGCCGATCGTCCGCGACCACGCCTGGCTGCGCTGACCGCGGTACCCAGTGCCGCGACAGGCACGGGAAGAACCCTTGCAACACCACGGAATCGGGTCCCCCGATTCAGGAGGAGGAGACCATGCCCCGCACCATCACCGTGGGTCTCGACGGCTCGCCCGAGAGCCGTTCCGCCGCGGAATGGGCGGCCCGTGAAGCGACGCTGCGCGGACTGCCGGTCAAGCTGGTCCAGGCCTGGGAACCGATGTCCGAGCCCGTGGCCCTGGTACAGCTTCTCGGCGCCGACACCCGCCAGCACTGGACCGAGCGCATCCCGCGGGAGACCGCCGAGAACCTTCGGGAGTCCTACCCCGGCCTCGAGGTCACCACCGAGCAGCTCACCGGAGGCCCCGCCGAGGTCCTGACCCGCGAGGCGCAGGAAGCCGAACTGCTCGTCCTCGGCTCACGCGGCCTCAGCGGGCTCGGCGGCTTCCTGCTCGGCTCGGTCGGCCTCGCCGTCGTGGCGCGCACCGACCGCCCCGTCGTCCTGGTCCGCGCCGCCGACCAGACCAAGGGCAAGGAAGGCAAGGAGAGCGAGGGCGAGGACACCGCCGACACCACCGTCCGCCCCGTCGTCCTCGGCGTCGACATCGCCGAGCCCCACGAGAAGCTCATCGAGTTCGCCTTCGACACCGCCGCCCGCCATAAGGCCCCCCTGCGCGCCGTGCACGGCTGGAACCCGCCGCCGTACTACGCCTACGGCATGACCGTGGACGCCGGAGCGCACGAAGCACTGGCCAAGAGCGACGCCGCCGCCCTGGCCGAGGTGCTGCGCCCCTGGCGGGAGAAGTACCCCGACGTCGAGGTGGCCGAGGAGTGCCGCTGCGGCAGCCCGGCGAGCCTGCTGATCGAGGCCTCCCGCGACGCCTCGCTGGTCGTCGTGGGCCGCCGCATCCGCCGCGCCTCGGTCGGCGCCCACATCGGCTCCTTCACCCATGCGGTCCTGCACCACGCCACCGTCCCGGTCGCGGTGGTCCCGCACGACTGACAACCTGACCGAGAGACGGTGAACCGGCCGGGGGCGGCGTACGCCCCCGGCCGTCCCCATGAGCGCCTACGTGGGACGGGCGCGCGCACCGTTCGACGGGAGGAGAGCAGTGGAGATCATCGCGTACGGCGTCCTCGTGGACGAGGAGCCACTGCTGCGGGAAGAGTTCGGCAAGGCGTTCGGCGACCGGCACGAGCTGCGCTGTCTCCGGCTGTTCCTGGACAAGGACACCGTCCCGACCGCCTCCGGTCACGAGATCCTGCTCAGCAGCGTGAACGACACCCTGGACGCCGCGGTGCTGCGGACGCTGGCCGAGGGCGGCACCCGGATGATCGCCCAGCGCTCCACCGGCTACAACAACATCGACCTGAAGGCGGCCGAGGAGCTCGGGCTCTCGGTGGCCCGGGTCTCCTTCTACTCGCCGTACTCCGTCGCCGAGTTCGCCTGGACGCTGGCCCTCGCGATCGACCGCCGTATCGTCCGGGCCGCGCTGCGCACCCGGGACTTCGACTTCCGGCTCGACGGGCTGATGGGCCGCGATCTGCACGGCCGTACGGCCGGGGTGGTGGGCACGGGCAAGATCGGCGCGGCGTTCGCGCGGATCGCCCACGGCTTCGGGATGCGGCTGCTGGGCACCGACGTCGCGGAGAACCCCGAGTGTCTCGCCCTCGGCATGGAGTACGTCCCGCGCGAGCGGCTGTTCGCCGAGTCGGACCTGATCAGCCTGCATGTGCCGCTGCTGCCGGACACCCGCCATCTCGTCGACACCACGACCCTGGCGCTCATGAAGGACGACGCGATCCTGGTCAACACCGGGCGCGGCGGCCTCGTGGACACCGACGCGCTGCTGGAGACGCTGCGCGCGGGGCGGCTGGGCGGTGTCGGCCTCGACGTGTACGAGGAGGAGGCCGGCGTGTTCTTCCTCGACAAGTCGCTGGAAGTCATGACCGACGAACGCCTCGCCCGGCTGATGACCTTCAACAACGTCCTCGTCACCTCGCACCAGGCGTACTTCACCAAGGACGCCGTCGGCCAGATCGTCGAGACCACGGTGGCCAACATCGCGGACCACCTCGCGGGCCGCCATGGCGACAACACACTGGTCCGCCCCCGAGCCGCCTGACACCGGCCCCCTCGGGGCACCCGTTCGGGCCAACCGCAGGAGGACGGCCGACCCAGTCGCCTCCTGGGTCCGTCGGCATCTGACCAGGGACGATCGGCCCCTGCCCGCATCATCGCCGGGCGAGTTGACTGAGAACTACAGGCGCCGGGCCCCAGAACCCCCCGACGCCACACGTGCACATCTCGGCCGCGGTCGCGGCCGAACGCCACCCGCGGCGCACGGCCTCCCGACCACCGTCGGGCTCCCGTGCACCGCGGGCGGCCAGAATGGAGAGTCGTCATGACACACGCTCCGCAGCAGCCCCGCGCCTACTTCGCCGGTGGCGGCATCGCCTCGCTGGCCGCCGCCGTCTTCCTGATCCGCGACGGAGGCCTGCCCGGCGAGAACATCCACGTCCTGGAGGAACTCCCGCTCGTCGGCGGCGCGATGGACGGCGGCGGCGAGCCCGCCGGATACGTCAGCCGCGGCGGCCGGATGCTCGAGGACGAGGCCTACACCTGCGTGTGGAACCTCCTGGAGACCATCCCCACCCTCACCGACGACACCCTGTCGGTCCGCGAGGAGATCCGGCAGTTCAACATCAAGTGGCCCACCGAGGCGAAGGCCCGCCTGATCGGCGAGGGCACGACCGTCCTGGACGCCGCCGACTACGGCCTCGACACCCACGACCGGCTGGAACTGACGCGCCTGCTGATGCTGCCCGAAGCGGTCATCGGGGCCCGCCGGATCGAGGACTTCTTCTCCCCGCACTTCTTCGAGACCAACTTCTGGGCGATGTGGCGCACCACCTTCGCCTTCCAGACCTGGCACAGCGCCGTCGAACTCAGGCGCTACTTCCTGCGCTTCATCCAGGAGTTCCCGCGGATGCACACCCTCTCGGGCGTGCGCCGTACCCGGCTCAACCAGTACGACTCGATCATCCGCCCGGTGCGGGCCTGGCTGACGTCGCGCGGGGTGCGCTTCGAGCACGGCGTACGCGTCGTCGACGCCGACTTCACCACGGAGGAGGACGGCACCCGCCGCGTCCACCGGCTGCACCTGGAGCGCGACGGACAGCCGGAGACCCGCGACCTCGCCGAGACCGACCTCGCCTTCCTCACCATCGGCTCGATGACCGCCGACGCCTCCTACGGCAGCGACGACCGCGCCCCGGAGCTGATTCGCGACCTGCGCGACGGCGGCTGGCGGCTGTGGGAGACCCTCGCGGCCAAGGCGGACGACTTCGGGCGGCCGGCCGCCTTCCACGGCAACGTGGACGAGGCCAAGTGGGAGTCCTTCAGCCTCACCATGCGCAGCCCCCTGCTGCTGCACCGCATCGAGGAACTCTCCGGCAACCTCCCCGGCACCGGCGCGCTGATGACCTTCAAGGACTCCAACTGGCTGATGTCCATCGTCGTGCCGCACGCCCCGCACTTCGACGGCCAGCCGGAGGACGTGTACACCCTGTGGGGCTACGGCCTGTTCGTCGACAACGACGGTGACTTCATCGGCAAGCCGATGGCCGAGGCCACCGGCCGGGAGATCCTCACCGAACTCCTCGGCCACCTCGGCATGTCGGACATCGAGGACGAGGTCGCGGCGACCACCACCGTGATCCCGGTCATGATGCCCTACATCACCAGCCAGTTCGCCCCGCGCACCCCGAACGACCGGCCGCTGGTCATCCCGCGCGGCGCGGCCAACTTCGCCTTCCTCGGGCAGTTCACCGAGATCCCCGAGGACGTGGTCTTCACCGTCGAGTACTCCGTCCGCGGCGCCATGCACGCCGTCTACGGCCTTCTCGGCCTGCCCGACGAGATCCCCGGCATCTACCACGCCCTCGCCGATCCGAAGACCGCCTTCGGCGCGCTCAAGGCCGCGCTGGCCTGATGGCAAGTCCGGGGCGCGGGACGTGGGCGACCACATCCCGCGCCCCGGCCGTGCGTGCTCCGGTCGTACGCCGACACACACCCCGCCGCTGCTCGCGGGCCCCCGGTGCCGGGCGGACAGTAGGTGCCATGACCGACATGCCGGAACCGGACCCGCAGCACCCGCGCCGTGAGACACCGGAGGAACGCGCCGACCGCAACCTGATCGAACTGCTCCAGGAACTGCGGGTCGTGCTGACGGGCGTGCAGATCGTCTTCGCCTTCCTGCTCGGCGTGGCCTTCACCAGCCGCTTCCCGTACCTGGACCGCTTCCAGCACAGTACGTACGTGGTGACGCTGCTGCTCACCGTGATGGCCTCGGCCATCCTGGCCGCGCCCGTCGCCCTGCACCGCGGCCTGTTCCACCGGGGCGTGAAGCCGCGCATCGTGGCCCTGTCCGCCCGCCTCGCGCAGATCGGGCTGCTCTTCCTCGCCCTGGCGCTCAACGGGGCCGTCCTGCTGCTGATGGACATCGTGCTCGGACGTGTCGCGGCGATCGTCATCACCGCCCTCACCCTGCTGCTCTTCGCCGGGCTCTGGCTCGTGCTGCCGTGGGCGCTGCGCCGGGAGTGAACTGCCCTGGCATAGCGCTCTCGTGACGGCTCGTCAGCTTCGGGGCTCAGGGCGGGAAGGGGCCTCCCGCAGCAGGGACAGCCGCCGCGCGGTCAGTTCGTCGACGACGTCCGTGCCCGCGCGCCTGGCGGACTCCGGGCCGGACGCCTCCATCAGCAGGCTCGGGATCTTCGTCCCGTCGAACCGGGCGCAGACCAGCCGGTGGGCCGCGTACACCCGTTGCAACGCCGCGTCCAGCTCCAGGACCGCCGGGTCGTGGAGCCCCAGGGAGCGCAGGGAGGGCCGAGCCGCCCGGAGGGTCTTCACCAGCAGGGCGTGATCACGGGTCTGGAAGCCGCTGAAGCCCCGGCGGACCATCGGCGGAAGCATGGAGGGCCGCACCTCGTACTCGTAGTCCACGGGGCTGAGCCCGCCCGCGAACTTCATGGCGAGGGCGGAGTGGCGGCACATCTCCGACGCCAGCCCCAGCGCCCTGTTCGCCGCCCGCGCGTCGCCCGCCTTCAGCTCGCCCATGAAGCACTGGACGCCCGCGACGACGGCCTGGATGAGGACGAAGAAGAGCTGGTGTCCGACCCGCCAGTGCTCGTGCGGGCGCGGGCAGTCGGTCAGCGCCGCGTCGTCGTCGGCGGTGTGCGCGGGGCAGGCGGCGGGCGGCACGGCGGCGTCCGGGTACTCCAGCAGGCAACGCCAGCCCGACGACAGCACCTTCAGGTCGCGCGGGTCCCCGCAGCCGCAGCGCTCCTGGTGCGCGGCCACGACGTGATGCGTGTGCAGTCCGCCGAGCAGGAAGGCGTCCGTGGAGTGCTCCCTGGCCCGCGCGACCCCGAAGTAGACATCGTGCTCGTCGTGTTCGTCGTACCCCTCGACCCCCGGCCGGGGGATCACCGGGTCGCCCGCAGGGTGCGGTACGGCGTCCACGGCATCGAATCGCCGTGCCGCCGTGGCCAGTTCGGCCATACGGCGCGGCAGGGCGGCCGGGTCCGCCAGGACCAGCCATGGTTCCCGACACACCGGACACTCGCGGGCCTCGTGCACTGCGGCCACGGATCCCCCTCACCCTCAAAGCCATGACGCCGGCCACGCGGCGTCGAGCGATGACCATCGACCCTAGGTCTTCGCCCCACCCGTTCCAGCGGACCGTCACCGAACAAGCAGCGCACTGCAACGCCCAGGTCCGCGACGGCCGACGGCACTTGATGGCGGTGGTCATGTTCGCGTGGCCGGGATGGACAACACACGGGCGGACGCGGTCCGATGAACGGGCAGAGCCTGCACGCCGACCGGTCGCCCCAGGGCCTTCCAGCCCGTGGTTCTCGAAGGTAGGGACTGCATGAGCCACCCCGTCGTCGAGACACTCGCCCCGCTGTCCGGAACGCGCTGCGCCGTCGCGGGGACCAGCACCGCGGCGCGGGTGATGCGCGACCATCTGCGGTGCCTCGGCGGGGAGTTCGCGACCGACGGAGCCGACAGCGAGGGTGGTGACGGCGCCGACGACCACGCGGTGGCGGCCCGAGCAAGGGTGGACGGCCCGCTCGGAGCCGCCGGGACGGTGGTCCGCTGGGCCGACGTGCTGCCCGCCGACCTCGTCTTCGACGAGGCGTCCGCGCAGGCCGTGTGCGGCATCATGCACGTGCACGGCCGCCGCCACGGGCGCCCGCGGGCGCTGATGCTCGACGTCGCGGGCACCGCCGCCGGAGTCCTCGGCACCATCGGGCTGCTCGGTCAACTCGCCTGTGTCGACCCGGACATGGCGCGCCGGGCGGCGGCCACCGGGGTCGACCGCGCCGCCCTGCTGCTGAGCGCCCACTACCTGGCCGTCGCCTCCGCCGACTCCCCGCTCCCCGCGTGCCGCCCTGGCGGGCCCCCCTTTCGGAGCCTGGACGGGGTGTGGTTCGAGATCGAGGCCCTGGACGCCGAACCCTGGGCGCGCTTCTGGGCGGCTCTGGGGGCGCCGCGCGAGGCGGTTCGCGACGGCTGGCAGGCGTTCGCCGCACGCTTCTCCGTCGCCGCGGCCCCGCTGCCGCGCGCCCTGCACACCGCGACCCGCAGGCCCTTCGCCGAGGTGCGCGCGTCGGCCGAGCGGTGCGGGGTGAGCATCTGCCCGATCACGACGATCGCCGAGCGACGCCATGAACTGGGCCTGGACCAGCGGGCGTTGCCGCCCGACCCCTGGCTGCTCAGGCCCGGCCCGGAACCGGACCCGGCGGCACCCGACGCCGCGCGCTCCCGGACGGCCCGACCCGCGAGCGGACCCCTCGGCCCCCTCAGCGGCCTCGTCGTCCTGGAGGCCGGGCGCCGGATCCAGGGCCCGCTCGCCGCGCATCTGCTGCGGCTCCTGGGCGCCGAGGTCGTACGGGTCGAACCCCCCGGCGGCGACCCCATGCGGGGCATGCCGCCCCTGTGCGGCGACCACTCCGCCGTATGGCTGGCGCTCAACCACGGCAAGAGCGCCGTACAGATCGACATCAAGAGCGGGCGCGGACGGCGCGACCTGCTGGAGGCGGCCCGCGGCGCCGATGTCTTCCTGCACAACTGGGCGCCGGGCGCGGCCGATCGGCTCGGCCTGGACAGCGAGACCCTGCACCGGGCGAACCCCGCGCTGGTGTACGCCCACACCTCGGGCTGGTCGGACGCTGTACCGGAGCCGCCGTTGGGCACGGACTTCATGGTGCAGGCGCGGTCCGGCGTCGCCGACGCCCTGCGCCCCGACCCCGGCGAGCCGCCCCGCCCGACGCTGATGACGGTCGTGGACGCCCTCGGCGGCATGCTCGGCGCCGAAGCCGTGGTCGCCGGACTGCTGCACCGCCGACTGACCGGCCGCGGCAGCGCGGTGGAGTCCTCGCTGCTGTCGGCGGCGAACCTGCTGCTCGACCCGGTTCTCAGAAGCGGGCGCCCGCCGTACGGGCGGCGACCGGACCCCGTACCCGCCGCGCACGGCTGGGTCACCGTCCCCGACGCGGACGACCGGGGAGCGTACGACGGCCGGACGATCCCGGTGACGACGTCCCTGCGCGCCACCGACCCGGACGGACCACCGGCAGCCGTACTGACCACCACCGCCCACGGCTGCGCCCTGCCGCCCGGCCCCTGGTCGGCCGAGCCGCACCGGATATCACGGTAGACCTCCGGCGCCGTCCGCAACTCACCTCCCGCGACGGGGACTTCAGGGGTGCGCGCGGGCGAGACCGGCGCCGGGAACGCAAGCGACCACACTAGGGGGACATCCATGGTGGCTTCGCCGACGGGACAGGACTGCTGGCACATCGTGCCGCCCCGGCCGCTGCGGGTGCTGTGCCTGCGGCACACAGGGGAGGGGGAGTTCTGGCTGAACACCTGGCGCACACTGACCGCGCTGCTCTTCGAATGGGGGCTCGCCGGACCGCACACCCGCGCGGTCGGCGTGCTCTACGACCTCCCGGACCGGCCGGACGGCGGGATCCGCTACGACGCCTGCCTGAGCGTGGACCAGGCGGACGTGATCGAAGGCGACGTCTGGCGCTGCCTGGACAGCGTGCGCGGGCTCAGGTACGAGGTCATCATGAGCGAGGCGCCGCTCGCCCGGGTCGGCTCGCGGCACTCCCGGCGCCTGACCGACATGTCGGTGACCAGCGGTACGTGGGCGAAGAAGCCGCGCAGGGGCTCGGGCCTCGGCGCCCCGCTGTACGAGGTCTATCCGTGCAGCCCCATCTTCCTCGAAGGAGATGTCCCGGTGGTCGAGTGGTACCAGACCGTCCACGCCGCCCAGGACGGTCCGGTGCGTTGTGGCTCAGGTGGCTCAGGTGGCTCAGGTGGCTTGGGCGGTTCGGGCGGCTCGATCGGCTCGGTCGGTGAGCTGGTCAGTCGGCGGCATCGAGGCCACGACACGCGATCGTCCTGAGCCGGCGCCGGTCCACCTTGCCGGTCGGGGTGTGCGGCAACTCGCCCAGCAGCACCAGGCGTTCGGGGAGCTTGCGGTCCTCCAGCGCCCGGTGCCGCAGGCGGGCGACGAGATCCTCCAGGGTGAGCGTCGCGCCGGGGGCGGGCACCACGCAGGCGCACAGCCGTTCGCCCATCAGCGGGTCCGGCACGCCCACACACGCGGCGTCGCGCACCCCGTCGAGCTGGACCAGCACCTGTTCGACCTCCAGCGGGCTGATGCTCGCCCCGCCCCTGACGACGATCTCCTTGCGCCGGTCCACGACCGTCAGCCTGCCCTCGGCATCCAGCCTCCCGAGGTCGTCCGTCCGCACCCACCCGCCCGGAGTCCGGTACCGGGTGTTGAGATGGGGAGCGCCCACGTAGCACAGCGGGGTGAAGGGGCCGCGGGCCACGATCTCGCCGACCTGCCCGGGGCCGACGTCGTTCAGGTCGTCGTCCACCACCCTGATGTCCACGATCGCCGGATTGGGACGGCCCGACTTGGCGCCCTCGGCGTCGTCGGAGATCGTGCAGTGCACCCCGTCCGACGATCCGTACGTGCTGATGACGGGGCACGCGAAGAGCGCGGCGGCCCGGCGCGCGGTGGCGTCGTCCAGCTTCGCGCCGCCGACGACCACGGCGCGTACGCCGGTGAGGTCCGCGGTGGCGGCCGACGGGTCGCCGGCCATCATCCGCAGCATGGTGGGCACCCCGAAGACATGGCTGGGGCGGTGGCGGGTGATCAGGCGGAGCGCCTCGGCCGCGTCGAACCGCGCCTGGAGGACCAGCGTGCCGCCGTGCACCACGAGCGTTCCCACGGTGGCGTTGCTGCCGAACGCGGCGGACAGCGGCACCAGCCACAGGCTCCGGGGCCGTTCGCCGGGGTCGAGGACCTCGCCGACGACGGCGCCGAGGCCGGTGGCGAGCGCGTTGTGCGAGAAGGCCACCATCTTCGGGGCGGCCTCGCTGCCCGAGGACACCATGATCCGCGCGGCACCGTCCGGATCCGGGCGCACGGGCGCGGCAGGTGTGCGGCGCAGCAGATCGTCCAGGCAGGGGGCGCGGTCCGTGCGCTGAGCCGAGACCACCGTGTGCAGATGGGGCAGGGTACGGGTGAGCGCGAGCGCCGGGGTCAGGTAGTCGTGGCCCCGATGGGTGCCGGGGACGATGACGCAACTCGCCCTGGCCCCGGCGAGCAGCGCGGCGGCCTCCTTGCCGCCGCGCCCCGGCGGGAACGGCAGCAGGACGGCGCCCAGCGCGGCGACCGCCAGTTCGGCCACGCACGACAGACGGCTGTTCGGCAACTGGACCCCGACCACATCGCCCTGCTTGACGCCGTGTTCGGCGAGGCCGCCCGCCAACCGCAGGGCCAGGTCGCGCAGTTGACCGAAGCCGGTCTCGCCCTCGGTGTCGATGACGGCGGTCCGGTCGCCCGACCTGCGCGCCTGCTCCTCGAACAGGCTGAACAGGTCGAGATCGCGGTAGAGACCCTGAGCGGCCCAGCGACGGCGCAGGGGATACGGCACGAGATCGGTGAGGAAGGACGTCGAATGGTCGGTGGTGGTCAACAGGCACCTCCAGGTCCGGCGACGTGTCGGTGTCAGGGCGGAGTGTGTCGGGGTCAGGCCGGGGTCGTCTCCCCGCGCCGGTAAGCGGTGAGGACCGCCTCGCGCTGCCCGTCGTCGAGATAGCGGACGGCCTCGCGCACCGTCACCCCCGAGGAGCGGCCGGCCCGTGGCAGGAGCCAGCCGTGGACCTCGGCGGGGTGCTTCTTGCTCGCCTGCCGCAGCACCCAGCCGAGGGCCTTGCGGACGAAGAAGCGCGGGTCCTCCAGAAGCGGGTCGCCGATCTCCGTGAAGACCGGCCAGTACGGTGCGAATCCCGCGTCGTCGCCGACGGGGAGGAGGAAGCCGAGGATGCCCGAGCGGCGGATCCACTGGTGTTCCTCGGCGGCCCAGCGGCGGTAGGTGTCCACCACGGCGGGCTCCCGCAGCAGCAGCCGTCCCGCGACGGATCCGGCGAGCAGATCGACGAGGGCCCAGGTACGGCTGTCGCGCAGCAACTCCTCCAGGAGCGCGGTGTCTTCGGGGCGCAGCACGGGAACGTGCCGTTCGAGCAGGATCGCGGCGGCGATGCGGGACTCGTGCACCTCCGGGGCCCACAGCGCGCGGGTGCACGCCACGAGTTGAGGGTGACCGAGGCGGCCGTTCGCGCGGACGCTGTCGGCCACCGCCTTGCGGATGACCGGCAGTCTGACCCCGTAGTGCAGCAGATCGCTCTTGAGGTACCGCTTGGCGCCCTCCGCGGTCTGCGGGTCACCGGCCGCGCGCAGGCGGGCCGTGAGCTGCTCCACCAACCGCGTCGTCTCCGTCGTCTCCGCGTCCACCGGTTCGTCCCTTCTGTCACCGTCACTCGCGCCTACCCTGCGGGTGGTCGGGGGCGACAGGCAAGGCCAACGCGCGGGCCGCACGGGTGAGTGCGTCGGCGAGCTGACTCAACCGCTCAGTGACCAGGGGGTCTTGGAACCGTCCGTCCAGGTGTGCGGAGCGCGCGTCGGGGATCGCGACCTGGTCGGGCAGCATCCAGCCGTGCAACCAACGCACCGAGGTACGAAGCTGGTTCAGGGCGTTGCTGTTGGACCGGCCCCCCAGCGCGCTGACACCCGCGAACACCTTCCCCCGGGCATGGGGGATGTCCAACAGGTCCAGGGCGTTCTTCAGCGCCCCGCTCATCCCCCCGTGGTACTCGGGGGTCGCCAGCACCACCGCGTGCGCCCGCGACACCGCACGCCGCAGTACGGCGACCGCCGGATACTCCGGCCAGGGAGCGGTCTTGTCCCCGTCACAGAACGGCAGTCGCAGCTCGGCCAGCCGGAGCACCTTGGTCCGGCAGCCGAGTTCGGCGGCGCGGGCGAGAACGACGTCCAGGGCGGCGCCACTTGTCGAGTTCTTGCGCGCGCTCGCGGCGATACCGAGGATGTGGACAGGTCGTTCCCCGGGCATCACGTCTCCCCGACGGCGCGCGGGCCCGCGGTCATCAGACCGTCTCCGGTCCGCAGGCGTGCGCGGGGGCCTCGTACACGATCTCCAGGACCAGGCCGGTCTCCTTGCTGTGCACATGGCCGTAGGTGTGGCCGAGTTCGTCCGCCGGGGTGTACGCGAGCTGCTCGATGTCCGGCCGTGCGGCGAGGAAGTCCAGTACGGCGGGCACCTGTTCCGGCCATTTCACCGACAGCGCGTGGTGGGACATCAGGGCCGACTTGCGCCGGACGCCGTACGTGGCCCACTCACCGCGGGCGCGGCAACTGAACAGCTCGTACTCATGGCCGTCCACGCGGAGGTTGATCCAGTGCCCGGGTGTGCCGTACCGGCGGGGAGCGATGTAGGAGGGGCCGTGGCGGACGTCGCTGGTCGCGCCGAACGCCTCCACGGATGCGAGCCAGTTGTCGAAGTCGTCCTCGCTCACGTAGTCGCCCGCGTACACGGCCACGTGGTGGACGCTGTCCACCTGGAGCGTCGAAGGGTCGGCGGACGTGCCGAGGAACTCCTTGAGGACCTGCTCGGGCGTACTGCGCCGGGCCTGCTCCAAGTGGTCCACGATGCGGTCCAGATAGGCCGGATGGTCGTCCTGCGGCGGCAGTACCGCCGGGGCGTCGAAGAGCGTCACGTGATCACTCCTGCCGGGCTGTCGCGAACGAGGGTTCGGCGGTGGGGCTCGGGGGATGCGGTGGATGCAGCGGATTCGGTGAAGTCGGTGGAGTCGGTCGGGAGTCGGAAGAACGTCGCCGCGTTCTCCCGGGCGACGCGGTCGAGGAGAGCCGGGTCGACACCGGCGAGCCGGAGCCGCAGAACCGTCTTCGCCAGGCCCAGGGGATCGGCCGAGCCGAAATGGAGACCGGAGTTCAGCATCAGCCGGTCGGGGCCGAACTCCTCCAGCAGCGGGAGGAGTTGCTGGTGATCGGTCTTGAGGCGGACCTGGAAGAGCCGGTCCGAGGCCGGGGACACGGCGATGCCGAGGCCGCCGCAGCCCAGTCCGGCGGCGACCGGCAGCATCGGCGGCGCGACATCCATCAGCGCCAGGCGCGCCGGATCGACCAGACCGTCGCCGATCGCCTGTCGCAGCACCTCCACCATGCGGTGGAACTCCGGTATCCCGGGCGGCAGTTCCACCATCACCGGCTTGCCCAAGGCGGTCGCCAGCTCCAACTGCTTCGCGAACACTGTCAGTTCGGCGTCCGAGAAGCGCCGGATCGACAACTCGCCCAGCGCCAGCACCCGAGGATCGTCCAAGCGGGCCGCGAGCCGGTCGACGCCGTCCATGGCGCTCGCCAGATCGGCCATGTCGGCGGCGTGCACCGACAGGCCGAGCCAGACACGCACCCCGTAGTGGGCCGCGCGCCGCGTCTCGGTGGTCAGCAGCCGCTCGAAGCGCGCCTCGTAGGACGCGCCGCACGGCCGGGTCTCGTTCGACGCCGAACAGGGGATCAGCACGGTGTCCACCCCGCTGAGCGCCATCAGTTCGTAGTCGTCGGCGTTGCGGCCGTCCGCGTGGATGTGGTGGTCGAAGACCCGGGTGGGCGGGCGGCCGATCGCCTCGTCAGGCGGCAGTTGCGGCATCGTACTGCTCCTGCAGATAGGCGATGCTGCGCTTGAGAGCGGCGTCGAAGTCGTCCGAGTGGTTGTACAACTCGACGCTGTAGTAGCCCTCGTAGCCCTGCTCGTGGCAGATCTCGAAGAACGCGCGGAAGTCGATGTCACCGTCGCCAGGGATCTCGTGATGGTGATGACGGCCCTTGATGTCCTCCACCTGGATCACCGAGGTCGCGCGCAACGAGCGGGCCACGGAGGCGAGATAGTCCTCCTCGACGACACGGCAGTGACCGAGGTCCTGGGCCAGCGTGAAGCGCGGGGTGGCGAAGTCGTCGATCAGCGCGACCGCTTGGTCGTTGGTCTCGACGAAGAAGCCCGGCTCCGGCTCCATGGCCAGCACGACCCCGTCGCAGTGCTCGATCAGCCGGGTCAGGCCCTCCCTGAGCCAGCGGTCCGCGTCCTGCTCGGACACCTCCGGCTTACGGATGCCGCTCGCGAAGTTGATCACAGGCACGCCGAGGTCGGCCGCGATGTCCAGGGCCCGCTTGACGAGGTCGATGCGCCGCTCACGGCCCTCCCGCGTGGGGTGGATCAGCGACGGCTCGAACCGTTCGGCGCTCAGCAGGTTGTCGGCCCCGGCCGCCAGACAGCAGGCGACGATGCCGTAGCGCTCCAGGGCCGACGACACCCGGTCCGCGTCGGCCGGACCGAAGGTGAAGGGGTCGATGTGCTGGGGGTGCAGGGACAGTTCGATCGCCTGGTAGCCGGCGTCCGCGACGGCGCGCACCGCCTCGGTGACGGGGACACTGCGCAACCCGTTGGCGTTGTAGCTCGTCTTCAGCACGGTGGTTCCTCCGGTTCGACTCGGATGGGCAGTTGAGCCCTGATCGGTCAGTCGTGACCTTGCTCGGGCCGCCTTGCGCAAGGCGCTTCACACACCCTGGAGCGGGAAGGCGTCCAGGTATCCCTCGATGTCGAGCAGACCGTGCCCGCTCACACACACCACGATCACGGCCGGTCGGCGGGCGGCCGAGGCCTCGTCGATGGCCGCGCGCAGAGCGTGACACGACTCCGGTGCCGGCAGGAAGCCCTCCAGCCGCAGCACGAGCCGTCCGGTCTCGAAGATCTCGCGCTCCTCGTAGGCGACCGCGTCCAGCCAGCCCGCGGCGCGCAGCACGCCCACGGCCGTCGACCCGCTGTGCTGGCGCAGCCCTCCCACATGCGTCTCGGGCAACTCGTAGTCCAGGCCGAGGGTGTACGACTTCGACAGCGGCGTCATCCGGCCCGGATCCGCGTGATCGTAGCGCCAGGTCCCCTTGGTCAGCCGGGGCGCGGCGGCCGACTCCGCGCCGATCAGCCGCAGTCCGTCGCCGCGCGCCCGCTTCTGTTCCAGGAACGGCGCCATCAGCCCCATGAGGTTGCTGCCGCCGCCCACCGCGGCGACCAGGACGTCCGGCTCCTCGCCGAGAGCGGTGAGCTGCGCGCGGGTCTCCTGGCCGATCACCGTCTGGTGCATCAGCACATGCGGGAGGTTGCTGCCGGACACATAGCGCACCTCCGGATGCTCGGCCGCGTACGAGATGGCCTCGCCGATGGCCGTGCCGAGGGAACCGGAGGCGTGCCGACCCGACTCGAGTACCGCCCGGCCCACGGCCGTCACCGCGCTCGGGGACTCGTGCACCCGCGCGCCCAGCATGGACAGCACGGCACGCCTACTGGTCTTCTGCCGGGCCGACACCCCGGCCCAGAAGACGATGCTCTCCAGGCCGAACATCCGCGCGGCGTACTGGACCGCGTGGCCCCACTGCCCGGCTCCCGTCTCGGTGACCAGGGTGCGTACGCCCTCACGGGAGGCGAAGTAGGCTTGCGCGATCGCCGAGTTCAGCTTGAAGCTCCCGGTGGGGAGCTGGTCCTCGCGCTTGAGGTAGATCCGCGCCGGAGTACCGAGATGCCGCTCCAGGGCCCGCGCCCGCGTCAGCCGCGTCGGGCGCCCGATCTCCGCGTACCGGCGGCGCACCTCCTCGGGCACGGGCAGCAGCGCCGCCTCGGAGCGCTCCTGCTCCTGCACGGCCCGCAGCCGGATCCGTGTCATCAACTCCAGCGCGGAGCCGCCCTCGGCGTCCTGTGGGGGCGGCAACTCCTCGGGCAGGTACCTGGTGAAGTTGAGCCAGGCGGTGGGCACTTGGACGGCACCGTCCGGCGCGGGGCACGAGGTGCTGGACTCATCGGTCGATACGGACATACGCCTCGCCTCGTCGCTGGGGCTGGGTGGCCTACGCCCTAGCAGCCTCCGGAGTGGGTTGCCGCCTCACAAGGCGGCACAGGGCTTCGTGCCGAGGGGCATCAACGCGGCCGTGAGCGGTCTCGCCGGGCGTTGACCTTCTCGGGCAACCCACCGCCCGATCCTCCGGCCCCGCCGAACTCCCGTGGTCTGCTGGGGCTCCGGTTCGCTCCAGGGAGGGGACGGCGAGGCGACGATGACCACGCGTGAGGTGCCCACGGTCTGCCGGATGTGCCACGGGGGGTGCGGTGCGCTCGTGACGGTCGAGGGCGAGCGGGCCGTGTCGATCAAGGGCCACCCCGGCAACCCCAACAACGCCGGGTTCCTGTGCGCCAAGGGCCGGGCCTCCATCGAGCACGCCTACCACCCCGACCGGCTGAGGCAGCCGTTGCGCCGCACCGGCCCGCGCGGCAGCGGGAGTTACCGGCCGATCGGCTGGGACGAGGCGCTCGACGAGGTCGCCGAGCGCCTGGCCGCGGCACGCGAGCGGGACGGCGCCGAGTCGGTCGTCTTCGCCCAGGGCACCGACCGCAACTACCAGGAATGGCTGTTCCGTTTCGCCAACGCCTTCGGCTCGCCCAACGTGCTGGGCCCGGCGCACGTCTGCTTCTACCCCCGGGTCATGGCCGGCATCCTGACCCTGGGCGGATTCACGTTCTGCGACTACGAGCACGATCCCGAGGTCGTCGTCGTATGGGGCAGCAACAAGGCCGCCACGCACGGCGACGGCGTCATCGGCACCCGCCTGCTGTCGGCCGTCTCACGCGGCACCCGGCTCATCGTCATCGACCCGCACCGCACGGGGCTCGCCGCCCGCGCCGACTGCTGGCTCCCGCTGCGCCCCGGCACGGATGCCGCCCTCGCCCTCGGACTGCTGCACGTCGTCATCGCGGAAGGCCTGCTCGACAAGGAGTTCATCGAGCGACACACCACCGGCTTCGAACAGTTGAGGGACCACGTCCGCGACTGGGACCCACGGCGGGTGGCCGCCGTCACGGGCGTGCCCGCCCGACTGATCGTCCGCGCCGCCCGCCTCTACGGCACCGCCGGGTCGGCCGCCGTCGAACTGGGCACCGGCACCGCGCAGCACGCCAGTTCCTTCGACACCGCCCGCGCCGCCATCCTGCTGTCGGCGCTGTGCGGGAACATCGACCGGCCGGGCGGAGACGTGCTCTGGGACCCCCAGGGGATCATCGGCCGCCGGACCATGCCGATGAGCGAGGCGCTGCCCGCCGACCAGGCCGCCAAGCGACTCGGCGCCGACCGGCACCGCGTGCTCTCCATGTCGGGCTGGGCCCACCCCTCCGCCGTATGGCGGTCGGTGTTGGACGAGAACCCCTACCCGGTCCGCACCATGGCGGTCTTCGGCAGCAACCTCCTGGTGGCCTACCCCGACTCCGACCGGGTGCGCCGGGTGCTCGGCGCCCTGGACTTCCTGTGTGTCACCGACCTCTTCCTCACCCCGACCGCCGCGCTCGCCGACATCGTGCTCCCCGCCAGCGGCTGGCTGGAGCGCGACCAGATCGTGGAGCACGCCAACTACGTGGCCGCCCGGCGCGCGGTGACCTCGGTGGGGGAGTCCCGGTCGGACGAGGAGATCCTCAACGACCTCGCGGGCCGCCTCGGTCTGGAAGGCTTCTGGGACAGCGCCCGTACGGCGCTCGACGCCCGGCTGGCCCCGGCCGGTACCACCTGGCGCGAGCTGGCCGACGGCTACTACCGGCCCACCGAACTGCGCCACTTCAAGTACCGGGAGCGCGGATTCGCCACCCGCAGCGGACGCGTCGCCCTCTACCACGAAGGCCTGCTCCGCATGGGCTACGAGCCACTGCCCGTGTACGAGCCACCGATCCGGCAGCCCCGCCCAGGGGAACACCTTCTGACGAGCCGTCACTCGCGCTTCTACTTCAACTCCGAGTTCCGCAACGTGCCGTCCCTGCGTGCCAAGGAGCCCCACCCCCGCCTGGAGATCCATCCCGGCACGGCGGCGGCCGAAGGTGTCGAGGACGGCGACTGGGCGGTGTTGGAGGCGCGCGGACACCAGGCGCTGTTCCGGGTGCGGGTCACCGACGAGGTGCGCCCCGGCGTGCTGTGCGCCGCCGCCTCGTGGTGGTACCCCGAGCTGCCGCCCGACCGCTCCTGGCGGATCTCCAACGTCAACCGGCTGCTGCGCGACGGCGACGAGAACCCGGCGATGGGCTCGTCCACCCTGCGCGGCGTCCCCTGCACCGTGCGGCGCGCCCCCGACGACCTGGTCGCCGCCTGCCTCGACACCGCCCGCGCCGAGTGGGCCGACGAACTGGCCTGAACGACCGGCCCGCCCCGCACCAGGAGTACCGGAACACGCGGCAGTACTGGAGTACCGGAGCACCAGGAGGGATGACCACATGGCAGCGGCGACACCAGCGGGCCCGTCGTGGGCGGACGGGGTGAGCGACCACCAAGTCCGCGACGAGATCCGGCAGTTGTGCGCGGACGACCACGACTACGCGGACGGCACCGTCTTCAACTCCATCTGCTCCGAGCCGTTCTCGCTCGCCCGGGAGGTCTTCGCCGAGCACTTCAGCGCCAACATGGGCGACCACCGGATCTTCCCGAGCCTGCCCCGCGTCACGACGCTCGTCACCCGCATGCTCGGCGATCTGCTGGGCGCGCCCGACGCGGGCGGGGTGCCCACCTCCGGGGCCACCGAAGCCAATCTGCTCGCCGTACTGGCCGCCGTCCGCGACGCCCGCGGCCCCGGACGGCCCCGCGTCCTCCTGGCCCGCAACGCCCACTTCTCCTTCGAGAAGATCCTCGCGACGCTGCCGGTCGAACCTGTCTGGGTCGACCTGGACGCCCGCTTCCGCGCCGACACCGCCGTCTTCCGCGCCGCCCTCGCCACCCGGCCCGCGCTCGCCGTCCTCACCTCCGGAACCAGCGAGTGCGGCGCGGTGGACGACATCGAGACCCTCGCCCCCTACGCCGCCTCGGTCGGCGTCCCCCTCCACGTCGACGGAGCGAGCGGCGGGTTCCTGGTGCCGTTCGCCCGCGAACTGGGCCACCCGATCTCCGGCACCGGCTTCGAGATCGAGGGTGTGGAGTCGGTCTCGGTGGACCCGCACAAGTACGGCGGAGCACCGATTCCCTCCGGATACCTGCTCGTTCGCGACCCGGCCCGGCTGGAGGCGCTCCGCTCGCCCTCCCACTACCGGGGCGCCGCCGACCACTTCGGGCTCCTCGGCACCCGTTCCGGCGCCGCGCTGCTGGCCACCTACGCCGTGCTGCGACAGCAGGGCCGGGCCGGATACCGGGCGGCGGCCCGCGAGATCTTCCGCCTCCGCTCGGTGACCCTGGACCTGCTCGAACGGGCCGGACTCCGGGTGGCGTTCGCACCCGACCTCATGGTCGTCGGCGTCTCCTGCCCTGACCCGACCGCCGTCCAGCGGGAGATGGAACGCCGAGGGCTGATCGTCTCGGTCTCCCGGCGCTTCGGGTTCGTCCGCCTGGTGATCCAACTGCACCAGACCGACGACCAGTTGGCGGTCCTCGTGGACCACCTCGCCGAAGCGGTCAAGGAGACGTCCGCATGACCGACCTCGTCATCACCGCCCCCGGTCGGCTGGAGGTACGTGAGGCCGCCGCGGCCCGCCCCGGCGGACCGGACGACGTGGTCGTCCAGGTGGACCGGGTGACCCTGTGCGGCAGCGACTACGGGCTCTTCGACGGCGGGTACGGCGGACCCAGCAGCTACCCCCTGCGCTTCGGGCACGAGTGGGCCGGTCACGTCATCGACGCCGGGCCCGCCGCCACCGAGCTGCTCGGCCGCGCCGTGACCGGCGACTGCTCCCTGTGGTGCGGCCGGTGCCCGCAGTGCCGTACCGACCGCAACCGGTGCGCGCACATCGAGAAGTTCGGGCTGACCGTCGACGGGTTCTCCGTCCTGCGGCGCACCGTCGACCGGCGCTATCTGTACCCGGACGACCACGGCCTGCGCCCCGCCACCCTCGCGATGACCGAGTTCTTCGCGGTCGTCCATCACGCGCTGTCGACCGCGCGCCGGGCGGCTCAGGGCGCCGAAGTCCTGGTCGTCGGCGGGGGAGCGCTGGGCCTGGCGGCCCAACTGCTGCTCACCCGCGCGTTCGGCGCCACCCGCGTGCGTCTGCTCGAACGCGACCCGGTCAAACGACGCATCGTACGCGGCCTGTTGGAGCCCGAGACCGAACTGGGCACACCACCGGACCCCGAGGAGATCGAGGCCGTCCGCGGATACCGCACGATGGCCCGGCACGCACGGTATCCCCTCGTCCTGGAGTGCTCCGGTACGGCGGACGGCGTCAACTGCGCGCTGGCGCAGGCGAGTCTGGGCGGCACCGTGCTCTGGCTCGGCCTGGCGCGGCGCGGCATGCTCCGCCCCGATCTCGTCGTCGCCAAGGGACTGACGGTCACCGGATCCATCGGCGGCACGGGCGACTTCCCCGAGGCGATGCGCTTCCTCGCCGCACACGAGGAACGCGCCTCGGCCCTCATCACCGACCGCTTCCCCGCAGAGAAGGCCCAAGTCGCCCTGGCGGCAGGCCCCGAGGAACGCGCGGCACGCGTCAAGGCCCAACTCTGCTTCTCGGACGACGCGGACGCCTCCCCGGACGCGGAGGCCCGCTGATGAGGACCGCGACGGAACAGACCCTGGACAGGCTCGGCGCGCAACTTGAGTACGCGCTGTCCCGATCCCCCTACTACCGGCGGGCCTGGCGCGCCCACCGCGCCTCCGCACTCGGTGATCTCGCGGACCTGCGTACCCTGCCCTTCACCACCACCGACCAGATCGACGCGGCGGGCCCGCTCGGGCTCAGCGCGGTGCCCCCGGCCCGCATCGCGCGCTACGCCGAGTCCCGAGACGTACGCGGCCGTACCCTCGGCGCCGCGGCCACCGCCGCCGACCTCGAGCGCGCCTCGGCTGCCATGGAGGAGGCGCTGCGCGCCCATGTCAGCCCGGACGACCTGGCGTTCGTCGCCGTGCCGTACGAACTGTCCGGCGGCGCCCATGACATGGACCGCGCGCTGTCGGCCCTCGGCGCGGGCGTGGTCGGGGTGGGCGCGCTGTCCGCCGTGTGCCCACCGGCCCGGACGGTCGCCCTCATGGCCCGGATGCACCCGAGCGTGCTCGTCGCCACCCCCGACCGCGCGGCCCGTACCCACCACGAACTGGCGGTCGCGGGACACGATCCGCGCACGGTCGGCCCGCGCACCCTGCTGCATGTCGGCGGCGCCTGCGCACCGGCCAGAGCGGCCAAGGTCGCGGCGCTGTGGGGGACTTCGACCGTCTGGGCCTACGGCTCGACGCTCACCCCGGCGGCCGGACTGCCCTGCGCCCTGGGCGGCCTCCACCTCAACGACGCCCAGTACCTCGCCGAGGTCGTCGACCCCGACGGAGCCGACCCCGTACCCGACGGACACCCCGGCGAGCTGGTGCTGACCACCCTGACCGCCGAGGCCACCCCGCTGCTGCGGTGGCGCACCGGAGACCTGGTCCGGAGCACGCGCTGCGGCTGCGACGACCTCCGGCCGAGCCTCGAACAGCACGGCCGTGTCGAGGACCGATGGCGGTCACCGACCGGCCGCGCCCTGACCGCCGTCGAGCTGGAACAGGCGGCCCTGACCGTGGCGGGAACCGGCCTGTACTGCGTGACCGGCACTGTTGACGGGCAGCCGACCGCACGGATCGACACGACAGCACGGCTCGACGCGACCGCGCCGGACGTCTGCCACGAGGTCGCCGAAGCCCTGCGCCAACTCACGGGCGCCGCCTGGCAGGTGACGGCGGCCGACCGCCGGACCTTCCTGGACGCCACCGTACGGGCGGGCCGCCGACGCCTCGACCTACGCGATCTGGAGGCCGAATGAACCACCCCGTACGCTCGGTCGGCGTACTCGGCTCGGGACGGCTCGGCAGCGCCCTTGCCGCACGGCTCACCGGCCGACTGACCCTCGCCGTCAGCGACCGTGACCCGGCCGCCGCCCAGACCCTCGCCCGCCGCCTCGGCGTACCGGCCGTGGCCCCGGCGGAGCTTGCCGCCCGCTGCGAGGCCGTCCTGGTGTGCGTGCCACCCCCCGTCGTCGCCGACGCCATCGCCTCCTGCCGGGCCCACGCCGTGACCGCCGCGCCGACGACCGTGTTCGTGAACCTCGCCACCTCCGTACCCACCGCACAGCTTCGCGACGACCCCCGGCTCCGGGACCTGACCGTCGTCGCGCTCAAGCCCGTCTGCCAGTACACGGCCGTCGCCCACGGCGTACCCACCGTCTTCGTCACCCCGGACGCGGGCCAACTTCCGCTGCTGCGCGCCCTCGTCGGCGACCTGGGCACCGTACTCCTCGTCGACGAGAAGACGGAGAACACGATCGGGACGATCAACCGGATCGCCACCAAGGCGGCCCTGCACGCCTGTTCGGCCCTCCGCGAGGAGCTGGCCGAACTCGGCGCCGACCCCGCCCTGGTCGCCGCCGCCGTCACCAACGTCTTCGCCGGAACCGCCGTGGACTTCCCGCCGGATCCCGCCAACCCCTACACCGCGGCGCTGCTGCGCGAGTTGGCCGCCACCGGCAACGAACTCGCCTCCGGCAACGGATCCGTCACCGGCAACGGACCCGACACCCGCATCAACTCCACGGCGACGTCCGCCCGTTCCGTTGGCGGTGCCGTCCATCCCGCCGCCCGCCCGTAGTCCCGGGTCACGCGCCCGGCCAATCTGACCTCCTGGGGCACCAGACGACGAGAAGGGAACGGCACGTGGCACGCGTACCGCTCATCGAACTGACCACGGGGCTCAGGCCGGCCAGCCCCTATCACCTCGGCGACGGCATCACCGACCTGCTCCCGGACCACCTCGCCCGGCATGACTTCGACGAGCTGTTCCTGGTGTGCGGCGAGGGCATTCGCGACCTCCTCGCGAAGCCGCTGGCCCGGCGGCTGAGCGACGCGCAGCTCCCGGTCACCGTCCTCACCGTCCCCGAGAGCGAGGGCAACAAGAGCTGGACGCGGCTGACGGAGCTGTGCGAACGGCTGGTGCACGCGGGCGCCACCAAGCAGTCCATCATCCTGGCCCTCGGCGGTGGCATGGTCAGCAACCTCACCGGCCTCGCGGCCGGGCTGCTGTACCGCGGGGTGCGCTACGTCGACATCCCGACGACCCTGCTCAGCCTCACCGACGGCACGCTCAGCAACAAGCAGGCCATCAACGGGCGAGGCGGCAAGAACCAGTTCGGGCTCTACCACGCCCCGCTGTTCGTCTGGGCGGACGTCGCCCACCTGCGCACCGAGCGGCCGGTCAACCACAAGAGCGGCCTGGTCGAGGCCGTCAAGAACGGACTCATCGACGACAGCGCCTGGTTCGACCGGCTCGCCGCACAGCTCACCCCCGATCTGGCAGCCGTCCACGACGACCTGCTCGGCGTCTGCCACCAGATCGTCGAGTCCAAGCTGCGCATCCTCGCCACCGACCCGAGCGAGCGCGAGCGGGCCGTGATCCTCGAATACGGGCACACCGTCGGCCACGCCACGGAGTTCCTGTGCGGCGACCTCCCGCACGGCGTCGCCGTCGGCATCGGCATGTGCCTTGCCGCGCGCGTCGGCATGCGCCTCGGCATCACCCCGCCCGAGGTCCTGGAGAAGCAGGAATGGGTGCTCGGCGAACGGCTCGGACTGCCCACCCGCATCCCGCCGAACTGCACACCCGACCAGATCCTCACCGTCATCCGCACCGACAACAAGCGCCGCTCCAGCGAGGAGACCCAGCTGATCCTCCTCGACGCCATCGGCCGCGTGCACGACTCGGACGGCACCTTCGAGACACCCGTACCGGAGTCCGTACTCAAGATCGTGCTCCAGGAGAGCTGAGGTCCCATGGCCATCCTCCACCCCACCCCGCCCGCGGCGACCCCACCGCCCACGGGCCCGGCGCGCGAACGCTACTGCGCCGTACGCGAGCAGGCACTCGCCGAACTGCACGCCTTCGAAGCGCTCGGCAGCGCACGGGTACGCGCCTGGCAACTGGACCGGCTGAGCGAGCAGGTGGCGTACGCCCGCCGCGAATCCCCGTTCTACCGGCGCCAGTTCGCCGAGGCCGCGCTGCCCGACGGCAGCGACGGCGAGAAGCTGCTCGCCGCCCTGCCCTTCACCACCAAGAAGGACCTGCGCGAGGGCTATCCGCTGGACCTGATCGCGGCACCCCTGACCAGCCTCGCCCGCTACGGCGAGTCCACCGGCTCCACCGGCTCGCCCACCTCCTCCGCCATCACCTACCGGGACTGGGTGCGTGGCAACGTCTCCACCGAACAGTCCGTCGGACACCACTACGGCCCCGGCGACACCGTCTTCGTCGCCATCCCGTACGAACTGTCCTTCGCCGCCTACGACGTGGACCGCGCGCTCGAAACGGTGGGCGCCACCGTCGTCGGTGTCGGCATCCTGTCCGCCGTCTGCCCCATCGAACGCACCGCCCGCATGATCGCCGCGCTGCGCCCGGCGGGCATCGTCTGCTCCCCGACCCGCGCGCTGCGCCTGTTCGACCTGCTCACCGAGATGGGGCACGACCCGGCCGCCCTCGGCGTCCGTACCGTCCTGTACGTCGGAGAGACTTGCTCCCCGGCGAAGCTGGCGAAGATCGCGCGGATGTGGCAGGCCGAGCTGGTCCCGGCGTACGGCACCACGGAGACCAACTCCCTCGCGCTGAGCTGCGGGCACGGCAGGGCCCATCTGACCGAGGACCGGCACCTGTTCGAGGTGCTCGACCCGCTCACCGCCGCCCCGCTCGCCGACGGCACCACCGGCGAGCTGGTCGTGACCACGCTCGTCGCCGAGGCCATGCCGTTGCTGCGCTACCGCACGGGCGACCTCGTGTCGATCGCGCCCGGACCCTGCCCCTGCGGCAGCGTCCGGCGCACCGTACGCCACCACGGCCGGGCGAGTGACCGGCTCCTCGTGGACGGGCGGCCCATCGACCGCCTGGACCTGGAGGAGGCGGTCCTCTCGGTGCCCGGCACCGGCTTGTACTACGCCGCCGGGATGCGGGACGAGCGCTTGCACATCCGCGTGGAGTGCGCGGGCCGTGCGGCCCAGCAGGTGTGCACCGACATCGCCGACGGCGTCGAGGCCCGCTTCGGGGCCGCCGCCACGGTGACGGAGGTGGACCGCGCGACGGTCGGCCGTGCCATGGACCGGATGCTCAAGCCCGGCAACCTCACCCTGGAAGACCTGGAGGCGGTCCGATGAGCGGCCCTCTGCCCGCACCCCGGCCCGTCGGCCCCCTGGTCGCCGACCACGGGGAGTACGGCGGCGAGCACTGCGAGACCTCGTCGCTGCGCAAGCAACTGCTGGTGCACGGCGTCGACTTGAGCGAACCACTGCTGTTCGGCCTCGGCGGCGGCATCGGCTTCTGGTACCAACCGTCCGCCCCCGGCGGCCTGTTCCGCAGCATGACCTCCACCCGCAACGGCCCCTTCCCGGTGTTCATCACCCGACTGGCCCGCGCGCTCGGCCTCGTTCTCACCGTCCACCGCACCGACGCCCCCGACCAGGCACTGGACGAACTGCGCCGCGAACTCGCCGCGGGCCGCCCCGTGATCTGCTACGTCGACCTCTTCCACCTCCCGTACTTCCAGGCGAGCAGGCACTTCGGCGGACATGCGGTCGTGGTGTACGCGCTGGACGAGGAGACCGGCACCGCGTGGATCTCCGACCGCTGCCCGCGCCCCATGCCCGTCCCGCTCGACGCGCTGGCGACCGCGCGCGGCTCCACCCACCAGCCGTTCCCGCCCGCGCACGCCCGGCTGTCGGCCGACTGGTCCACCGCCCGGCTGCCCGACACGGACGGCTTCCGCGGCGCCGTACGCGCCTGCCACGCCGCACTGGTCGGCAGCACCCTGCCCAACGAGGGACTGGCCGGTCTGGAGGCGTTCGGCGCCGAACTCACCCGGGAGATCCGCACCGCCCCCGCCGAGCGCGTCATGGACCGACTCACCGCCGCGCACATCGACTTCGAGTTCGCCGGGACCGGCGGCAGCGGATTCCGCAACCTCTACCGCGCCTTCCTCGCCGAGGCCGACCCCTGGCTGTCCGGCGACGCGCACACCGCCGCCCTGACCGCCGTCGACCGGTCCCGGGCCGCCTGGGAGTGCCTGGACGAACTGCTGCTGCCCGACACCGGCGAGGCGGGCAAGGAACTGCGCCACACCTACCAGGACCGCGAGGACGCCCTGCGCTCAGGAGAGCCCGACCGGCTGGAACACGCCGCCGGACTGACCGCACGACTGCCCGACCTGCGCGCCGCCGCGGCCGGTGAACTCGACGCCCACCGCGACCGGTTGGCCGAACACACCGCGGCCGCCTTCCGTCGCCTGCTGCGCGCGGAACGCGCCCTGGCCGACGCGCTCGGCCGCATCTGACCGCCCCCGACCACCGCACCCCGTCGCTCCACCCGCCCCACCACAAGGAGAGGGCACCGATGACCGAAGCGAAGAGCGCCGCCCCCGCGGCCAAGGAGACCATCACCCGCAACTTCCTGGACACCCCGAGCTTCTGGCGCGAATACCCGGACCGCGACATCGAGTTCGTCCGCTGGTACCCCTGCAACATCACACCGCTGACCTCGGACCAGATCTTCTCCAGCATCGAGACACATCCCCGGACCGTCTCGTTCTATCTGCACATCCCGTTCTGCAACCAGGTGTGCACCAGTTGCCCGTACAACAAGCTGCACACCCGCAACACCCTCGTCACCGACTACCTCGAGGCCCTCAAGGCCGAGATCCTGCTCTACTCCAAACTCGGCTACCTCGACGGCGTGAAGTTCTCCTCCGGCTACCTCGGCGGCGGCACCCCCACCACCCTGCGCGCCGAGCAACTCGACGACCTCCTCGGCTTCCTGCGCCGCCACCTGGAGTTCACCGACGACTACACCGTCACCATCGAGAGCACCCCGGTCGACATCGACCAACGTAAGATCGACGTCCTGCTCCGGCACGGCGTGAACCGCGTGAGCATGGGCGTCCAGACCTTCCACGACCCCCTGCTGCGCTACCTCGGCCGGGCCAGGGCCCACACCGGTGACTCCGCGCTGCGCACGATCGAACTCCTCGACCGCAACGGCATGGAGAACATCTGCATCGACTTCATGATCGGCATCCCGGGTCAGACCCCGGAGCTGTGGGCGCAGGACATCGCCACCCTCACCAGCATCCCGGTGACCTCGTTCTCCGTGTACAACTACGCGGTCCTGCCCGGCTCCGAGGCCTTCTTCGCGGTGCAGAGCGGCATCACGCCGCCCTGCCCGAGCACGAAGGAGGCGGACGCCATGTACCACTACATGCATGAGGAGTTGCTCTCCAAGAACTACCTCGCGCTGACCTACAACGACTTCGCCGAACCCATGAAGCCCGAGTGGGCGGCGAAGGGCGCCCAGACCTTCCCGATCCTGCCCGACGGCTCCAAGCCCTACCAGGGCCTGAAGGCCGAGACCCTCTCGCTCACCGACCACCTCGCCCAGGTGTGGGGACGCTGCGGCGACATGGTGGCCATCGGCTCCGGCGCCTACGGCTACCTCAACAACCACCTGTACTGCACCGAACCGGACATCGGCCGCTACATCGAGACGGTCCGCTCCGGCCGGCTGCCCGCTGTCATGGGCTCCTACACCGACGAGCACGAACGCCGCTGCCGCACCCTCGTCCTCGGCCTCAAGCTGCTGCGCGTCAGCCGCGCCGAGTACCGCGCCCGCCACGGCGTCGACCCGTACGAGTACTTCACGGAGAAGATCGACGACCTCGTCGGCAAGGGGCTGCTGGAGGTCACCGAGGACGCGCTCCAGGTCACGTACCCCAAGGGCTGGCACTACATCGACAACATCTCCAAGACGTTCTACTCCGAGGCCAACCAGCGGCTGCCCCAGCCGACGTCGGCCAGCACCGAGATCCTCAACTGGCAGGTCAGGCCCGAGTCCGGAAGGCGGATGCTGAACATTGTCTGAGCAGCCCACGCGCATCTTCGACCTCGCCGAACGCGTCTCCGTACCGGACCCGTTCACCGAGATCGAGCAGTGCCGCGAATTCGACCGCACCATGCGGACCCAGCTCATCATCCCGATGCAGCACCTGATGAAGCTCCTCACACCTCATGTCTCCCAGGCGGCCGAGGTGTTGGAGGTCGGCTGCGGCCCCGGTCTCGTCTCCCTGCGCCTTGCCGCCCTGCACAGGCAGGCCGAGTTCGTCGCAGTCGACGCCAACGACCGGTTCCTCGAAGTCGCCCGCGAGAACGCGATCTTCGCCAACCTGGTCAGCTACGGCGGCCGCTTCACCTGCGACTACGCCCACAGCAACCATCTGCCCTTCGACGACGACTCCTTCGACGTCGTCTTCAGCTTCTGCGCCGTACCCCGATGGCGGCGTCCGGAGAAGACCATCGCCGAGTGCGCCCGTGTCTGCCGCCCCGGCGGCACCGTCGTGATCTATGACCTGGCGCGCGACGCCGACGAGGGCATGATCTCCTTCGTCCTCCAGTACTCGGCAGGCGAGGCCGACCAGTTCATGCGGTCGCTGCGCAGCGGCTACACCGTCCCCGAGATGCGGGAACTGCTCACCGGCCTCGGCCTCGGCGACTGGTCCGTCGCCCGCGAAG
This sequence comes from Streptomyces sp. NPDC104371, assembly GCF_055583785.1. Lineage (NCBI taxonomy): Bacteria > Bacillati > Actinomycetota > Actinomycetes > Kitasatosporales > Streptomycetaceae > Streptomyces > Streptomyces sp. NPDC104371. The sequence continues at coordinate 420,339 of NZ_JBVJNF010000001.1, read as the reverse complement.
GCATCAACCTCGTCGTCTCCTCCGTCCCGCTCGGCGTCAACTACGCCGTCGGCGACCCCGGGATCTACGAGGACATCTTCACCGAGCGGTGACCGCCCGACCGGAGACAGGAGTACCCATGCAACCCACCCGCCATCCCCGGGTCGCCCTGCTGCAGACCCGGTGGCGCGAGGACCCCGAGGAGAACCTCCGGCAGGCCACCGACATGCTGGAGTCCCTTCAGGAGGGCACCCATCTCGCCGTCCTCCCCGAGTTCTTCCTCGGACCCCCGTTCTACTTCCCCGGCCGCCAGCATCTCCAGGGCGTCGTCGACCACCCGATCCCCGACCCCGTCTTCGACCGCCTCGGCGCCATCGCCCGGCGCAAGGGCTGCTGGATCATCTGCGGCTCCGTCATCGAGCGCACCGACGACGGCACGTACTACAACACCGCCGTCGTCCTCGACGACACCGGCGCGATCGTGGCCAAGGTACGCAAAGTCCACCTGTTCTCCGCCGAGTTCGTCGCCCTGCGCGCCGGAGAGGAGGCCGTCGTCCTCGACACCCCCTTCGGCCGGCTCGGCATCTGCGTCTGCTCCGACTTCTGGATCCAGGAGATGCCGCGGCTGCTCGCCCTCAAGGGCGCCGAGATCATCGCCGTACCGGCGGCGGCCCTGCGCAACAACCTCCCGGCCACCAAGCCGTGCGTGCTGTCGACCGCCGTGCTGAACGCGGCCGATGTGCTGTACGTCGGCAGCATCGGCAAGGTCAGCGGCGAACGCGGCGGACGCACCGTCACCATCGACCTCGCCGGACACAGCACCGTCGCCACCCCGGAGGGGATCACCGCCGAACTGGACGAGGAGGAGGCCGTCCTCTACGCCGACCTCGACCTCGAACGGCTCCGGCAGTTGCGGGAGATCGACTTCAGCTTCCAGAAGACCCTCTACTTCGGCCTCCACGGCCGCCGCCCGGAACTCTACGAACGGCTGCTCAAGCACGCCGACGGCGTGAGCGACCTCGGGCCCGTGCTCGGCGACTACTTCCGCCGACGTCTGAAGGAGACCTTCGAGTCCTCGTCCGCTCGCGAGTGAGAGGAGAGTGCCGTGCAGTTGCTCGGGACCACCAGCATCGACTGGAACAGGACGTACGAGACAGGGCAGTTCACCCACTTCTGGGAGATCAGCAACCCCTCCCAGGAACTGGTCGGCTTCCTGACCTCCCGTCCGCCGGGAGATGGCCGTACCGCCGTCGACCTCGGCTGCGGCACCGGCAGTGATGTCATCGAACTGGCCCGGCAGGGCTATCGGGCGACCGGCTTCGACCTCAGCCCGTGCGCGGTCGAGATCGCGACCGGCCGGGCCGCCGAGCAGGACGTCACCGCCGCGTTCCAGGTCGCCGACGTGCTGACGCTGCCCCTCGTGGACGGCAGCGTCGACCTGGTCGTGGACCGCGGCTGCTTCCACCACCTGGGCGACGACGACCGCGCACGGTACGCGGCCGAGGTGGGCCGCGTCCTCAAGCCGGGCGGCGAACTGTTCCTGCGCGGCGTACGGTTCACGACCTTCCCGTTCAAAGCGGTGACCGCGGAGGCGATGCACGCCTTCTTCACCCCGGCCGGTCTCGTGGTGGACCGGATCGTCCCCGCGGTCCTCAGCACCGACTCCACCTCGCTGGAGAAGAACGTCTGCCTGCTGCACAAGGCCGCGCCCGCGAACGCCCCGGAAGGGACCCGGGGATGACGGCGGCCCGGGGTGAACGCAACCCCTGGCAGATCCTCGGTGTGCTGACCATCGGGCTGTTCATGACGCTGCTCGACCTGACCGTCGTGAACATCGCCTTCCCCAGCATCATCACCGACCTCGGCGCGACGCTTGACGAGGGTCTGTGGACCTTCAGCGCCTACACCCTCGCCTTCGCCACCTTGCTGATCGTCGGCGGACGGCTCGGCGACTGGTTCGGCCCACGGCGCGTCTACCTCGCGGGCCTCGCCCTCTTCGTGGCCGCGTCGATGGTCTGCGGCGTCGCCGACGACGCGACGGTGCTGATCGCCGCCCGCGCCGTACAGGGACTGGGCGGAGCCCTCGTGGCCCCCCAGTTGCTGCCGGTCACGGCGGCGGTCTTCCCGCCCTCCAAATGGGGCGCCGCGTTCGGCGTGTCCGCGGCCCTGTCCGGACTCGCCATCCTCGCCGGACCCACCCTCGGCGGACTCATCGTCACCTATCTGAGCTGGCGCTGGATCTTCTACATCAACCTGCCCCTCGGACTGCTCACGCTCTTCCTCGTCGCACGGATCGTGCCCGACCTCCGGCCGGGCCGCCGCCGGTCGTTCGGCCTCGGCTCGACCGCGCTGCTCATCGCCGGGCTCGGCGCCTTCAGCTTCGCCCTCATCGAGGGGGAGCGCCTGGAGTGGTCCCCGCTGGTGTGGACGCTGCTCGCCGTCGGCGTGCTGCTGGCCGCGCTCTTCGCCCTCGTGCAGCGGCGCGGCCAGAACGGGAGCGCGCTGGTCCCGTTCGCGTTGTTTCGCAGTAGGAACTTCGCCATGATGAGCGGGGTCATCGCGATCATCGGCTTCGGGATGCTGGGCACCTTCCTCCCGCTGACCATCTACCTCCAGTCCATCCTCCACATGAGCCCCCTGCGGGCCGGGCTGACCATCGCCGCGATGCCGCTCACCTCGACCCTGGTGGCCGGTGGCGTGGGCAAGCTCGCCGACCGGTACGGCGGCCGGAACTTCCTGGTCGGCGGGTTGCTGCTGTTCACCACCGGGGTGGTCCTGCTCGCCGCCGTCAGCACCCCCGACGCGACGACCTGGCGGCTGATCGGCCCGCTCGCCCTCGTCGGCCTCGGCACGGGCATGGTCTTCGCCCCGCTCTTCGCGGTGGCCTTCGCCGACCTGGACCCGCAGCTCTCCGGCGCCGCGTCGGGCGTCATCAACACCGCGCAGGAACTCGGCGGTCTGATCGCGACGGCTGTCGTCGGCGCGATCCTTCAGGCCCGGCTGGTGGCAGGCATGCGCCACTGGGTCGACCAGCAGGCGCTGGCCCTGCCGGAAGCGGGCCGCGAGCGCTTCAGAGCCGCGTTCGACCCCCTGACGAGCGGGGCCGTCGACGTGACCACGAGCGGCCCGGCCGCGATCCCGAAGGGCACCGACCCCGACCAGGTACGGGCCACGATGTCCGCCTTCGCCGACGCGTTCGTCTCGGCGATGCGCGAGAGCTACGCGGCCCCGGCCGCCGTCCTCCTCCTCGGCGTCGTCGTCGCCCTGTTCAGCCGCCGCACACCGGCCCTCGCCGCCTCGGCAACCCCGGCCGCCGGGCCGCCCGGCGACCGACCCCACGAACCTCACGAGAGGACAGCCATGCCGGAACAGCACACCGCCGCGAGCGCCGAAGGGACCACGATCATCGGTCTCTACCAGGTCCAGAAGGGCAAGGAGGACCAGGTGCGGGAGGCGATCGCCCGGCACTGGCCGGTGCTCGCCCGCCACGGTCTGGTCACCGGCGCCCCCGCGAAGATCTACCAGGGCGAGTGGGGCGAGGGCACCTACTTCCTGGAGATCGCCACCTGGACCAGCGACGAGGCGCTCCACTCCGCCTTCTCGATCCCGGAGATCACCGCCATCTGGCAGGAGATCAAGGACCTCACCGTGGACCGCAACGGCCGCGACGGCGTGGAGTACCCCGCCGTGACCCGCCTGCCGGCCTTCGACTCGATCACCCCCGAGCCGTACGACGGCCCGGTCGCCACAGGTGTCGCCATCCACCAGATCCGGTCCGACAAGCTCGAGGCGATGCGCGAGCTGCTGGCACGGGAGTGGAACGTCCTGCTGGCCGAGGGGTTCATCCCGCGCCACCGGCCGCAGGCGTACCTCGGCAAGGACAAGCACGGCCCGTTCTCGATCTCCATCGTCGACTGGTACGAGCCGTCCGGCCCCGGCAAGGCCTTCATGAACGAAGCGGTCAACGGGCTGTGGCGTGAGGTCCAGGCGAACACGACGGGCCGAGCGGGACGGCCCGCCAGCGAATACCTGTGGGCCGAGGAGATCACCGCGGACAAGGGCACCGCAAAGTGAGGTGAGTGCGGCAGAGCGTAGCTGCGTCCCGCGCTCCGCCGCACCCCTCGAAAACTTGTGGCGAAAGGTGTGTTGGGCAGTTCTCGTGGCAGACGGGCCGCCGGTCTGCAAGGGTGGAGCCGTTCCCGGTCCGGCTCTTACGAGGATTGGCGCTCATGCCCAGCACAGCGAAGAAGATCGATTACAAGCGTGAACTCAAGACGCTGTACTCCGCCCGTAGACAACCCGCTCTCATCGATGTTCCGCCACTGGACTATTTGGTGATCGAAGGCGCCGGAGGGCCGTACTGCGAGGAATACCGGGACGCCGTCGCCGCCCTCTTCGCCGTCTCCTACAAGGCCAAGTTCCTGGCGCGGGATCTCGCGGGAGTCGATTTCGGCGTGATGCCGCTGGAGACGCTGTGGCACACGGACGGGGAGAGCACGGGAAAGGGCTCCTGGCGCTGGTCCGCCATGATCATGCAGCCGGAACCGGTCGACAAGGACATCCTCAACCGGGCCCTGGAAGCCGTCCTGGCGAAGAAGGAACGCCCCGCCGCCGTCGACACCGCGGTCTATCAGCGGCTGGACGAGGGGAGAGCGGCGCAGCTCCTGTATGTGGGCCCCTACGAGGAGGAGGACCCGGTGATCGACGGGCTGCACGCCTTCATCGAGGACAGCGGCGCGAAGCCCGACGGTGTGCACCACGAGATCTATCTCAACAGCCCCGACCGCACGGCCCCCGAGAAGCTGAAGACGGTCATCCGCCAGCCTGTTCAGCTCTGACCGGCCTCCGCAGCGGTATCCCCACCTGGGCGATCACTCGCGGGCTGTCCTTGGCCGGGCGCTGGTCGAGATAGGCGACGAAGGGCAGCGCGGCGGTCGGCTCCGCCAGGCCGCCCATCACCGCGGCGACGGCGAGGTGCATATAGCTGAAGGGGAGGAACTCCAGCGGGCCGGCGTGCCGCGCCAGCAACAGCCGCTGCTCCTTGACGACTTGGACGCCGATGCCGTCGTCCGGCTTGGCGCCGTCCGCCATCGTGACGCCCACGTCGTAGCGCATCGACTCGCCGAGGAATCTTCCCGGATCGTCGTAGCACAGGAGCACATGGCGGGCGGCTCCCTCGCTGTCGCCCTGCCGCGCGGACCACCGACTCACCTTGCGCCAGACCGAGTTGACGTCGCCGAGCAGGCCGAAGTGCCGGTAGAAGGCGATGGTCTGTGCGCCCTGGGTGACCGTGTCCAACCCTTCACAACACAAGCCGTACGAGGGCCAGGGGCTCTCCGGCCGAACGGACCGCGTGCTCGCCGGACAGCTTCCATAGGCTTCCCGGAACGCCCTGCTGAACGCGGCGGCCGAGCCGTAACCCGCCGCCAGCGCGATGTCGATCACCGGTTCCGCGGTGAAGACCAGCCGATACGCCGCCAGTTGCAGCCGCAGCCGACGGACGAATCGCAACAGCGGCTTTCCCGTGGCATCACGGAATATACGGCGGAAGTGGTGGGGCGCGGTGTTCGTTTCACGGGCCAATGACTCGATATCGATATGCGCCCAGCCGTCCCGTACCCACGCGGACACATACCGGACGGCATGCATGATGCGCTCGTCATTGCGCGCGATGGTGTCGTGCCGCATGCGTTTCCCCCGCTTCTCCCTCAAGGGAGCTGCCCCGCCGCTTCAGGAATCTCGCCCGCACCTCATGCATCGATCTACGGTGAGATCTTCAACACCATCATATTCACCATGCATTCGTATACTGCCCCCTTTTGGCTTGCGCCCGATCGGGTGAATAGCTCGCTCATTTGTGCGGTCACGGGAAAGGGCTCAAGAAGCGATGAGGCCGTTGTTCCTCAGCAGGGGCAGTACCTGATCCCGCACCGCCGGAGCCAGCCGTACGTCCGCCTCGGCGCCCGTGATCCACCGCATCCGCGCCAGCTCGGCCGCGGGCCGGGGCTCCTCGTCGATGCTCGCCTCGAAGACCGTCATCCTCATGGGCACGCCCTCCAGGGCCGCCACCGCTTCCACCTCGGCGAGGAACCGCGGCTCCAGCGGGCGTACCCCCAGCTCCTCGTCCAGCTCCCGGGCCAGCGCCCGCAGCGGCTCCTCGCCCGCCTCGGGCTTGCCGCCGGGCAGATAGAACACCTCGGGAGCGGCCTGCTTGCTCACCACCAGAAGGCGCCCCTCCTGGACGATCGCGGCGGCCACGACCACCAACGGCTCCGCTCCGTCCAGGCCTGCGGGAACGGTCACGGTCTGCTTCATGGGGAACTCCTTACGCACACAACCCCCGGCTGCGCCCGGGGAGGGCAACGTATCGCCGGACCCGCGGGCGCCCGGCAGCGGGGTGTCCTCGCAGGTCATGGCGGCGTCTCGGCATGCATGGTGACAGCACTCCGCCCTGCCGGGCAGAGACCGGCAGGGCGGAGGGTGGGGGGATCCGTGGGGGGTCCGGGGAGGTGACGAGGGTCAGGCCGCCGCGGTGACGGGCTGCGGCTCGTCGTAGACGCTCTCGATCTCGTCGACCGGGGACGCCGACGCGTTGTCGTACTTCGCGCGGTCGAGGATGTTCTCCCGCGCGGAGACGAGGACCGGGATGAGGGCCTGGCCCGCGACGTTGGTCGCGGTACGCATCATGTCCAGGATCGGGTCGATCGCCAGCAGCAGGCCCACGCCCTCCATCGGCAGGCCGAGGGTGGACAGGGTGAGGGTCAGCATGACCGTCGCGCCCGTCAGACCGGCGGTGGCCGCCGAGCCGATCACCGAGACGAAGGCGATCAGCAGGTACTCCTTGATCCCGAGCTGGACGTCGAAGATCTGGGCCACGAAGATCGCGGAGATGGCCGGGTAGATCGCGGCGCAGCCGTCCATCTTGGTCGTCGCGCCGAACGGCACGGCGAAGGAGGCGTACTCCTTCGGGACCCCGAGGTGGATCGCCGACTGCTGGGTGACCGGCATGGTGCCGACCGAGGAGCGGGAGACGAAGGCGAGCTGGATGGCGGGCCAGGCGCCCTTGAAGAACTGCACCGGGTTGAGCTTGCCGGCGAAGGCGAGCAGCAGCGGGTAGACGCCGAACAGGACCAGGGCGCAGCCGATGTAGATGTCGGCGGTGAAGGTCGCGTAGTTGCCGAGCAGGTCCCAGCCGTACTGCACGATGGCGCGGCCGATGAGTCCGGCGGAGCCGATCGGGGCGAGCAGGATCACCCACCACAGGGCCTTCTGCAGCAGCTCCAGGACGGACTCGGAGAGGGTGAGGATCGGCTGGGCCTTCGGGCCGATCTTGAGGATCGCGATACCGGCGACGACCGCCATGAAGACGATCTGGAGGACGTTCAGCTCGGTGAACGGCGTCACGACATCGGTCGGGATGATCCCCGTGAGGAAGTCGAGCCAGCTACCGGCGTGTTCGGGCTTGGCGCCGTCGGCCGGGGTGAGGGAGGAGCCGGAGCCCGGGTTGGAGACCAGACCGATGACGAGGCCGATGACGACCGCGATCAGCGAGGTGATCATGAACCAGAGCAGGGTCCGCCCGGCCAGGCGAGCCGCGTTGTTGACCTTCCGCAGGTTGGTGATGGACACCAGGATCGCGAAGAAGACCAGGGGGGCCACGGCCAGCTTCAGCAGCTGGATGAAGATGCCGCCGACCTTGTCGAGGGTGGTGGCGAGCCAGGAGGCGTCGTAGGTACGGGCGACATAGCCGAGCACCAGGCCGACGACGAGGCCGAGCAGGACCTGGGCCCAGAAGGGGACGGGTATCCGGAAGCCTGACTTCGCGGGCTTCGGATCAGCGGTGTTCGTGGACACGGACACACTCCAGTAGGGACGCGCGGGGAAGAGCTGAGCGGGACATACGGGAGCGGCGACCGTGGGAGGTCAACGGCGCCGCTGCATCGAGGAGTTCGCGATCAGACGCAACAAGCCGCGGACATGCAGCGGCAGAGATCGACATGCAGCCGCTCCACGAGCAGAACGCTCGTGATGGTGCGGCCGACACCACGCGGGGCGTCGAGGCGGCACACGGCTGCTGTCTTCATGACGGAGATACTAACACTTCTGCTTTGAGAACATCAAAGCCGTTCTTTGAGCCGGTCCGCGGGGGCCAGGTGTTCCGCGGGGGCCATGTGTGCGGCGGCCCCCGCAGACCGGCGTGTGATTTCGAACGGCTAGGCGAACTGCTGCTGGGCGGATCCGTTGCAGGTCTGGAGGCGCAGCGGGTCCTCGGCGGACGCCACGGTCAGGCACAGCCCGGTCGCGGCGGCCGGGCGGATCGTGCCGGACTGGCGGACGAACTGCTGGTTGGCGCCACCGCGGCAGTCCCAGAGGATCAGCCCCGTACCGGCCGTGTACGCGCTGTTCGGCACGTCCAGGCACCGGTCCTGGCTCAGCTCGGTGTGGAGGGACTTGCGGTCGGTGTCGTACCACCAGTTCTGGTTGCGCCCGCCGTGGCAGGCCCAGCCGATGACGGTGGTGTCGTTGGCGCTGGAGCCGCCCTTGGCGTCCAGGCAGGTGCCGTTCGCCTGGTTCTTCAGCGGCTTGAAGCTGTCGTCCCAGGCTGTCGGGTACAGCTTGGGGGTCCCGGTGCTGGCGGGGTCGGCGCAACCCGCTTCGGACAGGCCGGAGTTGTAGATCTGGGTGAAGCAGGACGCGAAGGCGGCGTGGCCGCGGGCGTTGGGGTGGAAGGACTGGCGGACGGTGTTGGAGTCCGGCGGGAAGTGGTCGCCGAGATCCAGCCACAGGCCGCGGACCCAGGTGTTGTCGGTGCAGACCTCATGGCCGTGGAAGAGCCGTGAGTTGTCGAGGTAGGTCGCTCCGGTGTCGAGGGCGGCCTGCCGGATGCCGCGCTCGAAGAGCGGTACGGCGGCGTTGCGGCCCCAGGCGGCGTCCTCGTCGTAGAAGGTGCAGCCGCCGGGGAGCTTGCCGGGGAAGTCGGGGTTGTCACCGGTGTCGGGGCTGATGGGGCTCGGATAGCCCATGACCACGAGCTTGTAGTCGCCGCTCGTGTACCCCGCGCCGGTCATCACGGTGCGCAGATCCTGGATCGACTGCTCGACCTTGGGGCGCAGCGCGTCGACGCGGGCCTGCCAGCCGGGGGAGTAGGCCGGGTTGCAGGCGCCCTGGCTGAGGAGCCAGCGCACCACGCAGTCGGTGACGACCGGGGCGAACTGGAGGTCGTCGTTGGCCCCGATGACCAGGACGATCATCTTGATGTGGGTGTTGCGGGCCTTGATGGCGAGGTTGTCGCTCTGGACGAGTTCGTCGGCGTACTGCTTGCTGCCGCCGATACGGATGTTGGCGGTGGTGGCGCCGGAACACGCGACGTTGTAGGTGACGTCGGCGGGGATGCCGGTGCGGTGGATCGCGGAGTCGGGCGAGCGATGGCACCAGTTGTCGGGGCCGTTGGTACCGGCCTCGTAGGTGCCCACGCCCTCACCGGAGATCTCGCTGTCGCCCAGCGAGATCAGTGAGGTCTTGCGCTGGTCCAGCGGGCGCTCGGCCGGGTCACCGTACAAGGCGGTGGCCTCGGTCGCGCGGATCTGCTCCAACTCGGCGGGGAGCGGGGCCGATACGGCGGCGGCGGGTGCGGCGGGTGCTGCCCCGGCGCTGGGTGCGCTCAGCCCCAGCAGACCGGCGGCGGCTGCCGCGATCGCGGCGACGGTACAGCGGACTCCTGGTCTGGTGCGTCTCACTACGCCTCCTGGGGACAGGGACTTGTGAATCCGTCCGCTCGTTTGTACTGGCGAGTAGGCGCGGTGGGAATACCTTGGACACGAGGAACCTGAGCAATGCTCAAGATTCTTGGCGCGCGTACTCGGGCAGCGGGGTGGGAGCGGTCCGGGTCGCCGGGCGCATGGCGAGGACCAGGACGCTCAGCCCGGCGAAGACGATCGCGGCGATGACCCCGGTGACGTGCAGACTCGCGGTGAACGCCGCCCGTGCGGCGCGCAGCAGCGCGGCGCCCTGATCGCCGGACAGGTGCCGCGCGGCGGCGACCGCACCGGCGAGCGAGTCGGAGGTACCGTCCATCCGGTCGCGGTAGACCACGGCGGCCACCACACCGAGCAGGGCGAAGCCGAGCGAGCCGCCGAGGTAGTTGCCGGTCTCCGACATCGACGCCGCCGAGCCGGCCCGCTCCGGCGGTACGGACCCCACGACCAGCCCGGTGCCCAGCGCGAACAACGGGCCCGTGCCCAAGGCCAGTACGGCGATGCCGGTCATCACCAGCGGCAGGCCGCTCGCATCGTCGACGCCGACCAGCAGCAGACTGCCCAGCGCCGACGTCGCCAGCCCACCGGCGATCGCGGTCGTCCGCTTCATCCGGCGGGCCAGCGTCGGCGCGGCCATGGTGCCGACCGCCACGCCCAGGCCCATGGGGGCGAACAGCACCGCCGACGCGAACGGCGAGTAGCCCAGCACGCTCTGCAGATACTGGGTCACCAGCAGACCCGTACCGGCCATGGCGAGCCCGGCGAGGACCAGCGCGACAAGGACGGCCGTGAACGGACGGTTGCGCAGCAGTCGCAGGTCCAACAGGGGGTCCGGCAGCCGCAGTTGGCGCCGTACGAACAGGGCCGCGACGGCGGCGCCGACCGTGAGGCCCGCCGCCGGGACGAGCACCACGCCCTCGACGGTGAGCTGCTTGACGCCGTAGACCATCGACAGCACGGCCATCAGCGACAGTCCGACACTGGCCGGGTCCAGGCGACCGGCCCGGTCGCTGCGGAACTCCGGCAGCAGGGCGGGCCCGGCGAGCAGCAGCAGGGCCATCGCGGGCACGGCGAGCAGGAACACCGAGCCCCACCAGAAGTACTGGAGCAGGAACCCGGCGAGCACGGGGCCGAGCGCGCCGCCGGTGAACTGGCACGTCGCCCAGATCGCGATGGCCTTCCCGCGCCGGCGTTCGTCGCGGAACATGCTGGTGATCAGGGCGAGGGTGGACGGTGCCAGGGTCGCGCCCGCGACACCGAGGAGCGCCCGCGTGACGATCAGCATCAGCGGACTGACCGCGAAGGCGGCCACGACCGACAGCACGGCGAAGGCCGCCGCGCCGATCAGCAGCAGCCGCCGACGGCCGATCCGGTCGCCGAGCGTGCCCATCGTGATGACCAGACCGGCCACCATGAGTCCGTAGCTGTCACTGATCCACAACTGCTGGACCGTGCCCGCCCCCAGGTCGGCGCTCAGCCGGGGGAGGGCGAGGAGCAGTGCCGTCGTGTCCAGTGCGACGAGCAAGGTCGGCAGTGTGAGGAGGGCCAGGCCCAGCCATGCCCGGTCGAGTCGCATATCCGAAGCGTCCTGTTCTCTCGATGCGTCATCTGTGGGTGGCACCTGTCGGTGTCGCCTGTCGGTCGGAGCGGTCGAGAGGTTCTTGACATCGGTGGGGGCGGCCGGAGATGCCGAGGAGGATGTCAAGACGACGGCGACGGCTCCGACCAACTGGTCGAAGGGCCCCGCCGGGGCTCGTGAACCGCGAGGAGTACGCGATGAAGTTCCTGATCAGCATGCACATCAGCCCGGCCGTGATGGACGCGCTGACCGACGACGAGAAGGCGGCGATCGGCGCCGGGCACGGCGCGTTCATCGAGGCGCTGAAGGCGTCCGGCGAGCTGATCACCACGCAGGCACTGGTCGACCCGTCCCAGGCCGCCGTGGTGTCCGTACGAGGCGGCCGACGCGTGGTGACCGACGGGCCGTTCCTGGAGTCCAAGGAGTACCTGGGCGGCTTCTACCTGGTCGACTGCGAGAACAAGGAGCGAGCGATCGAACTGGCGTCGCGGATCCCGGACGCCGCGGTCGAGGGGCTCGGCATCGAGGTACGCCAAGTGATGTTCGCCGACGGACAATTGGAGGCATGACACATCTGGCCTTCGAGGACCTGCTGCGTGACCTCGCGCCGCAGGTCCTCGGCACGTTGGTACGTCGGCACGGACAGTTCGAAGGGTGTGAGGACGCCGTACAGGAGGCCGTCCTCGCCGCGACCGTGCAGTGGCCGGTCGAGGGGGTGCCGAACAACCCGCGCGGCTGGCTGACGACTGTCGCGTCCAGGCGCCTCATCGACCAGATGCGCAGCGATCACGCGCGCCGCGAACGGGAGTTGGCGACGACCGCCGCCGAGGTGGTCCCCGAGGACGTACCGGACACCGACGACACACTCGTCCTGCTGTTCCTGTGCTGCCACCCGGCGTTGACCCCGGCCTCCCAGATCGCCCTGACACTGCGGGCGGTCGGCGGCCTGACCACGGCCGAGATCGCCCGTGCCTTCCTGGTGCCCGAGGCCACGATGGCGGCGAGGATCAGCCGGGCCAAGCAGCGCGTCAAGGCCGCGGGCAGCTCGTTCAGCCTGCCGGACGGCGTGGAGCGCGAGGAGCGGCTACGGGCCGTCCTGCATGTGCTCTACCTCGTCTTCAACGAGGGCTACACCGCCTCATCGGGCAGCGAGCTGCACCGCGCCGACCTCGCCCGCGAGGCGATCCGGCTGGCCCGGACGGTGCACGCGCAACTCCCCGAGGACGGCGAGGTGACCGGGCTGCTCGCGCTGATGCTGCTGACGCACGCCCGCCGCGCGGCCCGTACGACTCCCGCCGGAGACCTGGTGCCGCTGGACGAGCAGGACCGTACGACATGGGATCGCGAATTGATCGACGAGGGCACGGAGTTGGTCAAGACGTCGCTGGCGGCCACGGCCCTCGGCCCCTACCAGGTGCAGGCCGCCATCGCCGCCACACACGCCGACGCGGCCAAGGCGGAGGAGACCAACTGGCCGCAGATCCACGCCCTTTACCTGATCCTCGAACGCATCGCCCCCAACCCGATGGTCACCCTCAACCGGGCCGTCGCACTCGCCGAGACAGAGGAACCGGCGGCCGGACTGGCCCTGCTCGCCACGCTGGACGCGGACGAGCGACTGGCCGGACACCACCGGCTGCTGTCCGTACGAGCGCATCTGCTGGAGCAGAGCGGCGACTTGACGGGGGCGTACGAGCACTACCGCCGCGCCGCGAAGTCCACGGCCAGCATGGCCGAGCAACGCTACCTGGAGTCCCGGGCGGGCCGGGTGAAGCCCACGTCCTAGCTGCACACCTTCGATGCCCGGCAACGGCAGTCACCGGAAAACTGCCGACTTCCGGCAGTGTTTCGGCGGTGCGCAAGGGCGAAGATCTCGCTGTTCTCGACATGAGGGGGACGGGGATGTCAGCCAAGGGGGAACAGGTCGCGCCTGCCGGGGCGGGCTGGTCGAGGGCGGCCGCGTACGGCCTCGCGGGTCTGGTGCATCTGGTGACGGCGGGACTGCTGATCGGCGCTCTGCTGCTGGTCGTGCTCGGTTGGGGCACGGTCACGCAGCCAGTGCTCGGGCTGATTCTGCTCGGGCTGGTCACCCAGGTGCGCCCTCGTTTCGGTCGCCCCGCACCTGAACTGCCCACGCTCCGACGGGAACAGGCACCGGCTCTGTACGCGCTGCTGGACGGGATCGCGGACGCTGCCGGTGTGCGGCACGTCGACATCGTTCAGCTCAGCGCGCGCTTCACCGTACGTGTGTCCGCCGTGGGCATCCGCCGTGAGCTGCTGCTGGAACTGGGCGTCCCGCTGTGGTCGACGTTCACACCGCAGCAGAGGGTCGCGGCCATCGCGCATGAACTGGGGCACTTCGCGGCGCGTGACATCCGGCGCGGGCTGATGGTCGACATGGCCCTGAGAACACTGCGGAGTTCAGCGGAGTTCGCGGGCCGCCACCCGAGCGCGTCGGACGCGGCCCCGACCGCGATCGGCAACGTCCGGTACGCGAGCATCGCGGCTATGGCGACCGTCCGGTTCGCGAACCGGGGGCGCTTCGCGGACTGGGCGCTGTGGATCCCGGGACTGGTGGCGCAAGGCGTGGCTCGGTTGCTGACCCGGCTGACGCTCCCGGGGGCGCGGTGTGCGGAGTTCCAGGCGGACGCGGTGGCGGCGCGGATCGCTTCCACTCGGGCGGCCACGTCAGCTCTGCGCGATCGGCGACTGGCCGGCGCCGTCACCGCAGAGGTGCACCGACTCGCCATTGCCACGCGCTCGTTCGGCCGGAGTGGCGCGACCCCGGGCGCGGCGCGGGAATTCTGGAGCAGCGTGTCCGCGCATGCCGAGGGGTTGCCCGACCGGCTGGGGGACAAGGCCGAGGTGCCCAGCCGCGATGACATGACGCGGGCGGCCGTGGACACCCCGCGCCTCGTGACCGAGCGCCCCGGACTCCCGGTGCTCAGCCTGCGTATCGCGCGCCTGTCCCGAGCGGCGGCACAACCCGCGGCGCTCACGCTCGACGCGAGAGCCGCGGACGCCATCGAGGACGAACTCCTCGACTCGAAAGGGTTGTTGGCCCGACAGGTCATCCAGGACTGCGTCCGCAGCTGAACCGTACGGCACAGTCATCGGCGGGTGAGGTGGGTGAAGGTGACGCCGCTGGGGAACGCGGTGCGTTCGGCGACGTCGAAGACCGTGGGGTCGAACGCGCCGTCGAAGGCCGGGATTCCGGCACCGGCGACCACTGGGTAGTTCTTGATGAGCAGTTCGTCGATCTCGGGCAGGAGGGCGCCCGCGAGCTTGCCGCCGCCGCAGAGCCAGATGTCCAGGCCGGTGCCCTCCTCCCGCTTGAGCTCGCGCACGAGGGCGAGCGGGTCGCCCGGGACGACGGTGACGGCCGGGTCGATGTCGGGCTGGAGCGTGCTGGACACCACGTACTGGCGCAGGTGTGCGTACGGACTGGTGATTCCGGCGTCGAGGGCGACGCGGTAGGAGCCGAGGCCCTGGACGATCGTGTCGAAGCGCCGGTTGGGCGCGTCGGTGAGGCCTACGGCGGCGCGGTGGGCGCTCGGGACGGTCTCGGGGTACAGCGAGTTGATCCAGGTGAAGTAGGCGGCGGTCTGCTGTTCGTCGCCGCCGGGGAAGAAGTCGTACTCGCCGCCGGGTCCGGCGATGCGGCCGTCGAGCGTGACCGCGACGTAGTACACGAGCTTTCGCATCTCTGATGACCCCCATGCGTAGTACTCTGGTTGAAGTGGTCTGAACGTAGTACTACAACCGGAGTGGTGTCAATGGCGAGACGAAACGACCAGCGGCGCGCCGCGCTTGTCGACGCCGCGATCGAGGTGTTGGCCAAGGAGGGTGCGCGCGGTCTGACGTTCCGGGCGGTGGACACCGAGGCCGCCGTACCCGTCGGCACGGCGTCCAACTACTTCGCCAACCGCGATGACTTGCTCACTCAGGCGGGCGCCCGTGTGTACGAGCGACTGCAGCCCGACGAGGCCACGATCGCCCGCCAGCGAGCGGCCGGCCGCGACCGCGAGACGTACGTGGAGCTGATGCGTGAACTCGTCGGCCGCGTAGCCTCGTTCCGCACCGGCTACCTCGCGCTGCTCGAACTCCGCCTCGAGGCAACCCGTCGCCCGGAACTGCGCAAGGTTCTCACCGAGCGTGTCCGGGCCGACGTGGACGCCAACGTCGCGTACCACGAGGCCTCCGGCCTTCCCGGCGACGCGATGGCCGTCAAGTTGCTGATCCTGGCGCTGAATTGGCTGATCGTCGAGCAACTCACCCTGCCGGACGTCTTCACGGAGGCGGAACGCGAACAACTGGTGACGGCTGCGGTCGAGCGCATCGTGGCGGCGGAGTAGACGGTCGACGAGCGGGGGCCTTGCGTTCTGCAGAGCGCGTGTGGAGATTCCTTCCCCACGGCTCTTGCTGACGTGTGCGGCGACCAACGTGGTGATCAAGAGGTTCGGGACACGCTACCGGGCCTCGGCGCCCGGGACAGTGCCAGCACGCTCAGGCCGAACATCGCGACACCCAGGGGGAGATGGACCGACGGGACGTGTGCGATGCCCAACACGACCTGGATCGAGGCGAGGACGAGGAACCCCGACGCGTGCCAGATGGGCCGGGTGGAGCCGCCGCCCGGCTTCCACGCCAGTACCGCCGCGAGGACGTACAGCATCGACGCCCCGTACATCACACGCGCGCCGATGCCGTGCAGCGTCTCTCCGTACGACACGGTCAGCAACAGGCCCGCGGAGACCGCCTGAAGGAAGATCGTCAGGGTCTGCAACGCGATCGCGATCCGCAGGAACGAGGCGGCGCGTCCTGTCTTCGCCGTCGCCTGAGTGGAGTTCGCCGTCACCTGAGTGGCCATGTCACGGTCCTCGCTTCCGCCCTCGGGCAGTAGATCGATAAGGTCTCGACTGTCCGACGACACGGGCGGGTGAAAGGTAAGGCGGGGGGCGGCCGGAAGTATGGAGACTGTCGGGCTCGACACGGCGGACGTCGTCGGTGAGCGACGTCAACTCATCAATGTGGCCTACCGGTTGCTCGGGTCGGTGACCGAGGCCGAGGACGCCGTACAGGACGCCTACGCGCGCTGGTACAAGCTGCCGCGCAGCCGTCAGCGGGAGATCCGGTCCCCCAGCGCCTGGCTCACGACGGTGACCAGCCGCATCTGTCTGGACCTGCTGGGCTCGGCGCGGGCCCGCCGCGAACGCTATGTCGGCGCGTGGCTGCCCGAACCCCTGCCCGACCGCACCGAGTGGGACGACACCGGCGGCACCGCCACGACCGGCCCTGCGGACCCCGCCGACCAGATCGTTCTGGACGAGTCGGTGGACATGGCCCTCCTCGTTGTCCTGGAGTCGATGACGCCCGCCGAACGCGTGGCGTTCGTCCTGCACGACGTCTTCCGGTACCCGTTCGCCGAGATCGCCGACGTACTCGACCGGACCCCGGCGGCCTGCAAGCAACTCGCGTCCTCCGCCCGACGGCGCGTGAGCGCCGCCCGCGCCCCGGCCGCGGCGACCGGCCGGGCGGACGTGGTCAGGCATGTCAAAGAGGCATGGGAGAGCAAGAACATCCCTGCCCTCATCGGTCTCCTCGACCCGGCCGCCGTGATGACCGCCGACGGCGGCGGTCTGGTCGGCGCCGTCCTGCACCCGGTCGAGGGCGGCGCGCGCATCGCCCGCTACATGGCCGCCATCGCCGACATGGCTCCGGGGCTCGAACTCCTGGAGCGGACGGTCAACGGCGTGCCGGGACTGGTGGCCCGGCGCGCGGGCGTGGTCGTGACCGTGGCCGCGTTCGATGTCGACGACGGGTGTGTCACCCGGATCTGGGCGGTCCGCAACCCGGAGAAGCTGCGGTGGTGGGCGGGGGAGGAGTAGGACCCGCTGCGAGAGCCCCGTCGGCTGCCGGGCTCACCCCTCGGCCCGTTGGGTGATGGACGCCTCCGTGCGGTCGCCGGGGAATTCGTACCACCGGCGCGCCAGGCAGACGTACCGCACATCGGCCTCGACCAGGCTGAGGAACCCGGTCACGGTCTCGGACAGGCGTTGCTGGAGCCCCGCGTCGGTCAGTGTTCCGTCGTCCGCGAAGGCCTGGTAGCTGTTGGCGAGGCTGAACATGTCCGGATAGACGCGGGTGCCCAGGTGTTCCAGGGGGACCCGCAGCGCCCACAGCCCGCGGTTGCCGCCGACCAAGGACGGTGAGGCGGAGACGAGCAGCGCGTGCTTGGTCTTGAACGGCTGCGGTCGCACCCGCGAGACCCAGTCGATCGCGTTCTTCAACAGGCCTGGTACGGAGGCGTTGTACTCCGGAGAGGAGATGACGAAGGCATCGGCCTGCTCGATCCGGTCACGGAGCGAGAGAGCACCCTCCGGCAGTCCTTCGCGGGCCTCCACGTCGCCGTCGTACAACGGCATGTCGAAGTCGTGCATCGCGGCGTGGTCCACGGTGGCGCCGGTGTCGGAGATCAACCGGGCCACGAGGGAGGCCAGTCGGGCGTTGGAGGAATCGGCCCGCAGCGCGGCGCCGAAGACGAGCACCCGCAGCGGGTGGGGCTGGGCGTCCGTGGGCATGGGGTACGTCCTTTCGTCGCAGGGGCCCGTGCAGGGGCCCGTGTCAGGGCCGGGGCACCACGCGGACCATGGGGCGTGATCCATGGTGAGGTCTCGACCGTCCCGAGGGCGGCAAGGGCTCGCCCGGGACAGGGCGGTTGTGGGACCAGCGTGTTGACCACCTGCGTGGCGCGCGGCCGGACGGAAGGCGGCGCGCGGCCCGCGCGGAAGAGTGAACGGCCGCTCGCGCCCCGCCCGTTGACGTAGTGACCCAGGCCGCGAGGCTACGCCGGGGCGTCGGTCTGCTGGAGGTAGCAGGCCGTACCGGTACGGCGCGCCTCGGCGACGGCGGCCAGACGACGGAAGGCGGCTTCGCTCATCTCCCGCTGCCATTCCCGCACGGAGCGGACGGCGACTTCGCTGTGCTCGTCCGGGTCCAGGGCGATGCGGTCGATCTGCTCGGCGGTGAGTCGGCCGCCGTCGAAGACGAGGCCGAGCTTGAGCGCGGGCCAGTCGACCCGCTCGGTCAGGAAGTGCACACCGAGGAGCCGAGGTGTCTCGGCGAGACGCAGTCCGGTCTCCTCCAGACCCTCACGGACCGCGCAGTCCCACGGTGTCTCGCCCGGGTCCATGTTCCCGCCCGGCCATTGCCATACGTGCGGATCGCGCGCCGCGCGCAGTTGGATCGGGCGATCGGCTTCGTCGGTGATGAAGAAGCAGCCGTACACCGTGGCCTTGGGGAGCATGGCCACGTACTCGGCGGGTGGCAGCCAGTCGGCGCTCAAGGGCATCTCCCGTGGATCTACCAGGTGGTGGGGTCGGTGAGTTCGGTGAAGGGCTGGTGTGCGGCCCTGGGGATGCCGAGGCGTTCGCGGGCCTGGTGGACGGCGGCGAGTTGGTGGGTTGCCGACGGCCCCCAGTCGAACAGCTCCGCCGCCTGCTCCGGGGTGGCCAGCACGCGGACGTAGGTGCAGCCGGTGGCGGGGTCGGGCCGCACGGGCCCGACGGAGGTGAGCGTGGCGGCGTACCGGACGCGTGCGTACGGTTCGGCCGGGTCGGGGAGATGACCGAGGAACAGCGGCTCGCCGAGCTGGGCGGCGGCCTCTTCGGCGGCCTCACGGATCAGGGTGGTGACGGGGTCGCCGCGGTCCTCGGGTTCGGATGTGCCTCCGGGGAGGCAGGCGCCTTCGCCGTCGGGTCCGAGGAGGACGAGGACGCGGCCGTCCGGCGCGAACAGCCAGCCCCAGGACTGGCGCACCGTGAGGCCGTCGGGGACCGGGCCTGGATGGAAGGGGTAGTGGCGCGCGTGCCGGGCGGTGCTCAGGGCGCGGGTGGTGTCGAGGACGGTGGGGGCGAGCGGGAGGCCGTTCTCCAGCAGCACGGTACCGCCGCCGTTGATACGTGCACGCAGCGCGGACAGGGCTCGGCGGGCGTCACCTGGGGCCATGAGGTCGGGCAGGCGCGCGGGTTCGACGCACTCGATGGCCTCGATCTCGTGGCCGGGCAGCCGGACGGCGGCGATCTGGGCGTCGGTCCAGGTGCCGCCGTCGTAGACGTAGAGGATCTCGCCGGGGAACCGC
Organism: Streptomyces sp. NPDC104371; assembly: GCF_055583785.1. NCBI lineage: Bacteria > Bacillati > Actinomycetota > Actinomycetes > Kitasatosporales > Streptomycetaceae > Streptomyces > Streptomyces sp. NPDC104371. Next base: position 400,886 of record NZ_JBVJNF010000001.1, on the reverse strand, counting down.
ATGGCGCTCGGTGCGCCGAAGCGGTCGGCGGAGACCCAGTCGACGGCGAGGCCGCGCTCTACGGTCGTGGTGATGCCGAGTTCCTCCCGCAGTTCGCGGGCTGCGGCGTGGGAGGGGGCTTCGCCCTTGTCGACGGCGCCGCCCGGCAGAAGGCAGGTATCGAGGTAGTCGACGTGCTCGACGAGGACCCGCCCGCGCTGGTCGGTGATGAGCACGGAGGTGCCGGACCACAGGGAGGCGGCGGCTCGCAGGGCCCCGTAGTCCTCGTCGGTCATCGAGGTACCGGGCAACTCGTCGGAGGCGGAGGGCGTTGTGGTCATGTTGCTCCGATCAGGCGGTGAAGCGGCGGTCAGGTGCTGGTCAGTTGATGCGGATCGCCCGGGACGGGGCCAGGCGTGAGCCGGGTGAAGTACTCGGTCTCGATGATCTCGCGGCGGGTCGCTTCGGGCAGGCGGGCGAGGATACCGGGCAGCGACCGCTCACGCGCGACCTCGCTCTGATGCGCGAGGATCCCACGCCACTTCACGTCGGCCCACGGCGCCACGTCCACGACCGTGGTCACGTACGCGTCCGGAACACAGAGCAGGCTCTTGCCAACTGCCGTAAGAAGTGGCCCCAGTTCACCGACGCCGCTCTCGGGGTGAGTACCCGCGTACAGCGCTCGGGGCTGCCACGGTTCCCCGGCGTCCGGGTACAGATGCGGAAGCCCGGCGGCCTCGAGGGCGAGGAGGGTGATCTGGTGCGTACGGCGGTGGTCCGGGTGGCCGGTCAGTTGGCCGAGTGCGTCATGGGTGACGACGACATCGGGGCGGAACTCCCTTACGTGCCGCACAAGAAGGCCGACCGGTTCATCGAGTGGCGCGTCACAGAGGCGAGTTCGTCCGGGCGCGGAGGACGGGTTGCGGGCGTCGGCGTAGCCGAGCATGCGCGGCTCACCCGCGCCCAACGCACGTAGAGCGTCGGCGAGTTCGGCCGCACGGTGACTGTTCGTGCTCCACGTGGTGGTGACGACCGCGGTGCGGGCGCCGTGGGCGGCATGTCGGGCCAGCACGCCGCCCGCGAGCAAGGACTCGTCGTCGGGATGGGCGAACACGCCCATCAAGGACGGGGGAGAGGACAGCGTCACGGAGTGCATTCTTCCACTGAACGGGTCCTCAGAGGATGACGGTCTCGTGTCCTCCGCCGCACCCGTTCGCCCGCTGTTCACCGAGCGGTTGCCCCAGCACATGACGCGCTCGCTGACGACGGATCCAACGGGAGCTCGTCCGGCCTCGTCCGGCCTCATCTGTCGGTGACCCCCGACAGCCACGCCGTGTCCTCCGGGCCCGGCGCGTCGGGGCCGGGCTCGGGCAGCCGTCGGACCTCGCCCGTGCGCAGGGCGACCGTGGCCCGTGGCCGCATCGGTCCGTCGCCTCTGCGGGAGAGTAGGACGAGTTCCCACACTGTGGCCGTCATGGCGTCGAGCCGGGTGGCGCAGTCGGCGGTGACGTGGCGCGGATTCCGGGTCCGGCCCAGGGACAGATGAGGGGTGAAGTGCCCGGCGCGTCCGACGCAGCGCGGGAACCGCCGCTGAAGGGAGCGGTACAGGTCCGACCACGGTGCCTCACCGGCTGCCGTCGGATCGAGCCACACGGTGAAGTACGCCGGGTGCCGGAAGGTACGCAGCCCCTCCAGCCGGGTCGTGAAGACCGGGGTCTCGGCCGCCGCCGCGGCGAGCAGCGGGGCGGCCCGCTCGAAGTCGGACTCCGGTACGAAGCCGAAGAGCACATTGACGTGTGGCGGCCACCGGTGGATCTGTGGGTCGTAGTCCCGGCGGATGTCCTGGATCGGCGGCCACAGCTCTGCGGGCGGGATCCAGGCCAGCGCCGTACGGGACGTCGGTGACACATCGAGGAAACGGACGGGCTCGCACGTGCCGCTGCTCGCGGCGACGCCCGGCTCCGCTCGCGCGTCCCGTACCCGCCCCGCCTCCGACGCGTCGACGCGGTCCACGCCCGTGGCCCGGTCCCAGACCACCTCGCCGTCCGCCTCGATGAACACCACCCGGTGCCACGGGATGTCGCCGCCGGGTACGAAGCACGGCAGCGGGACGCGTTCGACGGTGCCCCCGCGCTGGCTGATCCCCAGCACGAACCGGGCCGGATCGAACCTCGGGTCCCAGCGGACCTGGTGATAGATCTCGTCACTGGTACGCATCAGGACCCCTCTCTGCCCCCTGCTGCTCACCATCCTGGGCGCTCGGGGTCAGGGATTCCAGGCCGAGCGCGGCGACCGCTCGGTAACTTCGCCGGGCCGACCGGCAGGGTGATCACGAAGGTGCCTGTTCGGGCTCCGCGCCGGTAGGCCCAGGCGCCGCGGCGCGGGCCGGTGCCCGTACCGCCCGTCCCACCTCCGCCCGCAGCGTCACGAACTCCGGCAGGCCCCGTGTCGCGATCTGGTCGCGCCGCGAGGGGAGTTCGACCGGCAGGTCACGGGCGACGTGTGAGTCCGGGCCCGCGGAGAGCACGACCACGCGGTCGCCGAGGTAGACGCTCTCGTCGATGTCGTGCGTGACGAACACGATCGTGGCGCCGTCCGTGCGGTGCACCTCCAGGAGCAGGTCTTCCAGGTCCTCGCGGGTCCGCGCGTCAAGGGAGCCGAAGGGCTCGTCCATGAGCAGCAGCGAGGGGCGTACGACCAGGGCGCGCGCGATGGCGACCCGCTGCTGCATACCGCCGGAGAGCTGCCAGGGGTAGCGGCGGGCCGAGGCCTCCAGGCCGACGCGCTCCAGCATGTGCTCGGCCGCGGCGCGCCGCTCGGCCCGGCGCAGCCCCTGACGGCGCAGCGGCAGCGCCACGTTGTCGCGGACCGAGAGCCACGGCAGCAGCGAGCGGCCGTAGTCCTGGAAGACGACCGCGAGCCGGTCCGGCACACCGGTGACCGGCGTGCCGTCGATCGTGACCGCGCCCTCGCGGACGGGCAGCAGCCCGGCGATCGTGCGCAGCAGCGTCGACTTGCCACAGCCGGACGGGCCGACGACACACAGGAGTTGACCGTCCGGCACGCTCAGCGACACATCGCGCAGGACACGGTGCTCGCCGTACGACTGGCTCAGGGAGTCGAGTCGGAGCATCCGGGCCTCACCCGGCCCACGGTTCGTAGAGCACGCCCTCGCTGCCGCTGACGCGCAGATGGAGGAGGTGGGGGCCGTCGTCGTCGCCGAGCGACGTCACCGCGCGGTCCAGGGCCGGGCCGAGGTCGCCGGGGCGGTCCGCGTGATGCGCCGGGCAGCCGAACGACGCGGCGAGCCCGGCGAAGTCGATGCCGCCGATGTCCGTGCCGGGCACCGGGGCGACGCCGATCCGACGGCCGAGCGCGCGCACCGCCCCGTAGCCGCCGTTGTCGAGGACGACGAAGGTGACCGGCGCCCGGTGCCGGGCCGCCGTCCACAGTGCCTGCACCGAGTACAGCGCCGAACCGTCGCCCAGCACGCACACCACCCGCCGCCGGTCGGCGAGCGCGCGGCCGACGGCCAGCGGCAGGCCCCAGCCGAGCGCACCGCTGCCCGTGGTGAGGAATCCGCCCGGCAGATCGACCGGCACGCGCGCGTGCAGCGCGTCCCGGTGGCTGGGGGCCTCCTCGACGAGCACCCGGTCGCGGGGCAGGCGCCGGTGCAGTTGCTCCAGGACCAGTTCGGGCGTGAGGGCGCCGCCCGCGCTCACCGGCGCGGGCCGACCGCGGGCCGGGGGCGGTTCGCGGTCCGCCCTGCCGACCAGTTCGGTGAGCCGGGCGAGGGCGGGGCGCAGCGTGGTGATCAGGCTCGTGCCCGTCGGCAGCCACGCCGCCTGGGCCGGATCGCAGTCCAGATGGAAGAGCGCGGTGCCCGGCGCGAGCGGGGGGCTGTCGTCGGCCACGTGGTACGTGAACACGGGTGCCCCGAGCGCCACCACGACGTCGTACGGGGCCAGGCGCGCGGCCAACTGGCCCGCGACCGGCGGCAGGAAGCCCTGGAAGAACGGATGGGACTCGGGGAACCCGGAGCGGCCGGACAGCGGGCTGATCCACACGGCCGCGCGGATCCGCTCGGCCAGCGCGACCGCCTCCGGGAGCACCGCCTCGTCGTCCACACCGGGGCCGATCACCAGCGCGGGCCGCGCACAGGTGGCGAGACGGTCGGCGAGCGCGGCGAGGGCTTCCGGGTCGGCGGTGAATCCACTGTGCACCGTGCGGGGCTCGACCGGTTCGGCCGCCCGGTCCCAGTCGTCCTCGGGAACGGACACGAACACCGGCCCGCGCGGAGGCGTCATCGCGATGCGGTGCAACTCGGCCAGAACGGCCGGCACATCGGCGGCCCGGTCCGGCTGGCGGGCGGACTTCACGTACGGGCGCGGGAACCGGTCGGGTTCGTCGGCGCCGAGGAACGGGCGCAGTTGGAGCAGCGAGCGCGCCTGCTGACCGGCGACGATCACCAACGGCACCCGGTCGCGGTACGCGTTGAAGACGGCGCCCAGCGCATGACCGACACCGCCCGCCGAGTGCAGGCTGACGAACGCGGCGCGCCCCGTGCCCAGGGCGTGGCCCGCGGCCATGGCCACGGCGCAGGACTCCTGCAACCCGAGGACATAGGTGAAGTCGTCGGGCCAGTCGCGGAACATGCGCAGTTCGGTGGAGCCCGGGTTGCCGAACACGGTGGTCATGCCGGTGTCGCGCAGCAGCCGGACGACCGCGTTCAGGACTGTCGTCGTCACGTCTTCCTCCCTGTGCCGAGCAGCCGCCTCTCGACCGCCAGCAAGCCGGTGTTGAGCAGTTGACCCAAGACGCCGAGCAGCACCAGTACCGCCCAGACCGTGAGCAGGTCGGAACGCGACTGGGCGTCGGTGAGCAGGAAGCCGATGCCGTTCTCGGTGCCCGGCAGCAGCTCCGAGAACACCATGAGGATCAGCGCGAGCGACAGACTGAGCCGCAGCCCGGCGAAGACACGGGGCAGCGCGGAGGGCAGGATCACGAACCGGAGCCGTTCGACCGGGGTGAGCCGCAACACGGCGGCGACGTCCAGGCGCAGCGGATCCGCGGCGCGGGCGCCCTCCGCCGTGTTGACGAGGATCGGCCACACGGCGCTGAACACGATCGACGCGACCTGCATCGGCGTACCGAAGTCGAGGACCACGACGAAGACCGGGACCAGGGCGGGCGGCGGAACGGCACGCGCGAACTGCAACACCGGATCGCACAGCGCCCAGGCCCGCCGGGAGCGGCCGATCGCCAGCCCGAGGGCGATCCCGGCGACGGCGGCGAGCACGAATCCGGCCGCCATCCGGCCGAGGCTCGGCCCGATGGTGTCGAACGCGGCGTCGGTGAGGAACAGATGGCTCACCGGGCCGGAGAACCACAGATCGTAGGCGTGCCGCGCGATGCGGGACGGCGGCGGGAAGAAGACGCTGCCGTGCGCGCGTGCCGTCAACTCCCAGGCGCCGACGGCGATGGCCAGGACCGACCAGCGCAGCAGGGCACCGAGCGCGGGCCGCCGCGCGGCCTCGGCCGATGGCAGCGTCGTCACGCTCGCACCGCGCGTCGCTCGGGCGTCCACGGGAACAACCGCCGTTCCCCCCACACCAGTACGCCGTTGACGACCAGGCCGAGCGCCCCTGCCCACACCACGCCCGCGAGCACGTCCCGCGTGCCGTCCGTGGCCAGTTGGGCCTGTGCGATGAAGATCCCGAGGCCCTCGCCGAACCCGGACAGCAGTTCCGTGGCCACGGCCAGTACGAGCGCGACGGCCGCCGAGATACGGACACCGGCGGCGATGAACGGTGCCGCACCGGCCAGTTCGACCCGCCACAGCACCGCGGCCCGGCCGAAACCGAAGGCGCGGAGCGTGTCCTTGGCCAGCGGCTCGCTCTCCCGGAGGCCGTACACCGTGTTGAACAGGATCGGCCACACCGAGGCGTAGGCGATGAGCGTGACCTCGGTCCGGGCGCCGGAGCCGAGCAGCAGCGACACCAGCGGGATCAGCGCCACGGACGGCAACGGCCGCAGGAACTCCACGATCGCGCGCACCGCGGCCTCCATGACGGGCACGCTGCCGAGCAACAGGCCGACCGGCACGGCGATCACACAGGCGAGGGCGAGCCCCAGCGCCCAGGCGCGCACCGTGGCTCCGATGCCGTCGAGGAACGCGGAGTCTCCCGCCAACTCGACGGCGCGAGCGAGGACTTCGGACGCGGGCGGCAGATACGTACGCCGCACGATCCCCGCTCGTGACACGGCCTCGCACACGCCGAAGGCCAGCAGTACGCCGAGGACGCCGAGCCCGACGTCCCGGCGGCCGCGCCGACTCACTTGACAAGCAGCGTCGACGGGTTCACGGCCTTCTTCAACAGCCCCTGTTTCCGCATGAGTTCGGTCAGACGACGCAGCTCTTTCGGATCCGTGGCAGCCGGATAGGCGGGCAGTCCGATCGACTTCGCCTGCGCCGCGGACACCTTGGCGTACTTCGGCAACTCCTCGCGTACGGCCGACGGGTCCTCGTGCGCGATCTTCGACGCGGCCTCGATCGCGCGCCGGAACGCGGCGGCGGTGTCCGGGTGTTGCTTCGCGTACCGCGCGGTGGTGACGTATCCGCTGATGGGCAGCGACTCGACGGGGGACGCGCCGCCGTCGACGAGGACACGGGCCCGCAAGCTGTCCTGGATCGCACTGTCGAAGGGCTCGACCACATGCACCGCGTCGACCTGGCCCTTCTCCAGGGCGGGCCCCATCTGCGGGAACGCGATCTGCCGGTAGACGGGCCCACCGGCTCCCTGCTGCTCGAGAATCGCGTTCAGGGTCAGCGTCTGGATGTTGTTGAGGATGTTGACCGCGACCTTCTTGCCCTTGAGGTCGGCGGCGGTCTTGATGGGGGAGTCCTTCGGCACCAGGACATCCATCATGTGCGGAGCGACCCGTACGCCCTCCGCGAGGACGCGTACGTCGAGGGTGCCCTCCTCGTACGCCTGGAGGAACGTCACGTAGTTGGCGCTCGCGATCACGTCGACCTGGCCCTTGGACAGGGCGGGCAGCGCCTGGATGCTCTGCTGCACGGGCTGGATACGGACCTTCAGTCCCTCCTTCTCGAACAGGCCCCGGTCCTGGGCGATGTACAGCGCCGCGGAGTCCGTCAACGGCAGGGCGGCCACGGTGACTTGGGCCCCCTTACCGTCACCGGCCCCATCCGAGCCGCCGGACCCGCAGGCCGCGGCCAGCAACGCGAGTGCCGCCACGGCCGCCGCCGTCCTTGCCGTTTCCGTCCTTAACCGACGTAACGTCATAACCTCTGTTTACCAGGGACATGACGATGATCGCCACAGTGGGCGCATCGCCTGTACGGCAGGTACGGGCGTTCACCCGGCCAGGCAGCGGAGTTGCTCGTCGACAGCGGCCGTGAGCGGTTCGGCGAGTTGGTGGTCGGGATCGGTCACCGTGCTCAGGACCGCTCCGGTGTGGTGGTGGGTCATCGTGACGGCCAGCGGATGGCCCGGCCCCAGCGGCGGCAGGGCCGCCGCGGCGGTGAGTCGGGCGGTTCCGAGAGTGAGACCTCCCCGCGGGCCGGGCACGCTGCTGCACAACAGCGAGAAGTACCAGGGAGAGTCGACGTATCGGCCTGCGGCCGTGCTGAGGGCCGTGAACCGGTGCGGTCGTGAAGAGACCACGTCCGCCTGCGCGTTCGCGCGCTGATGAAGGCGCGCTCCGCGGATGCGCTGCTCCATGGCCGCCAGCCGCCGGTACGGATCTCGGTGGGTGGGAAGCGGCAGACGGACGGTCGCGTAGTGGTTGCCCAGTAGCGCCGCCTCGGAAACGGTGCGCACATCGACCGGGACCAGGGCGCAGACCCCGGGAAGTCGCGGGAACCGACCGGTCAGCCCCAGATCCTGGAGCGCGCCCGCGACCGAGGCGAGGAACACCGCCGTGTTCGACGCCTTCGTACCCGTGCCGAGGGCGTCCCGCGCGGCGGTCAGCACCTCGCGCGGCAGTCGGCTGAAGGCGATGTCGCGACGGGGCCCGACGGGACCGTGGAACGGCAGCGACCGCCCCTTGGGCAGAAGGTCGTCCAGCGCCCACGTGATCCTCCTGCCGAGCGACGGCGCGACCGACACAGGCTCCTGCCGTCCGGCGCGCGCCGGTTGCGGAGATGAGCCGGTGTCCAGGAGCGCGTAGAGCACGGTACGGAGGGACTGGCCGTCCAGGAGCGCGTGATGGGCCCGCAGCAGGAGGGCGAACCCGTTCTCGGCCGGGAGCAGGTGCAGTTGCCAGGGCGGGCGCCCGTGATCCAGTGGCGTCGCCAGGAGTTGGTCCAGCCTCAGCGGCGTGGGGCTCATGTCGCCGGGGGCGGTGATGTGGTGTTCGACATCCAGTTCGTCGGATTCCCGCCAATGCGGCCAGTTGTCGATGCCGGTTCCGTCGTCGGTGAGGTGGTGAGGCAGGGTCCGTAGCCGCCGGAACGGCTGAAGGCGTCGACGTGCTCGCGCGCGCAGCGCCTCCAGCGTGGGTGCCGGTCCCTCGAACCAACTCACGTACAGCGCGGTCATGCAGGCCGCGCCGCCGCTCTGCTGCCGGTGGAGCCATGCGTCCAACGGCGGCATGGCCGCGAGCCGTGCCGGATCGTCGGAGTCGAGCCGCTGGGTACAGGGTGACGCGGGTGGGTGGAGTGACACGGAAGGCTCCCGGTCTGCGGGTCGTTCGTTCGGCTGTGTCGCCGCTCGTCAGGCGCGGCGGGCGAGGGCGTCCGCGACGGTTCCGGCCCCGTCCTCCCGCGCGAGTGCACGGGAGACGGCTGCCGCGTTGCGGCGCAGCGCCTCGCTCTGGGTGGCCGTGGTGAGCGCTTCGGCCAGGCGGATCTCCGTCAACTCGGCGTAGGGCAGGCTCCGCGCGCTCACTCCGAGGCCCACCAGCCTTGCCGCCCACCAGGGTTGATCGGTCATGACGGGCACGGGGACGGCGGGAACGCCCGCGCGCAGTCCGGCCGCGGTGGTGCCCGCTCCGGCGTGATGGACGACCGCGGAGGTTCGCGGCATCAGCCAACTGTGCGGAACGGCACCGACGGTGATGATGTCGTCGTCGATCACGTCGAGGCCTGCCCAGCCGGACTGGACGATGCCGCGCAGCTTCGCACGACGCAGCGCGCCGGCCGCGAGTCGGCCGAGTCGCTCCGGGTCGCCCGGCATCATGCTGCCGAATCCGACGAGGACGGGAGGGGGACCCGCGGCAAGGAAGTCGGCGAGCAGATCGGGTGGTTGCCAGTGCGGGCACTCGTGCGCCCACCAGTAGCCCGCCACCTCCAACCCGGGGCGCCAGTCCGCCGGTCGCGGCAGTACGGAGGGGCTGTAGCCGTACCAGATCGGCCAGTTGCCGCGCTCGCGCTCGGCGCGCAGTCGACGGCTGCCGCGCGGGGCGAGCCCGAGACGACCGTGCACCGCGCGCACGGCCGGACCGTAGAGGGCGTCGAACGCCGTGTTCGCGATCCTGGCACGGAGCCGGTTGGCCGGGCTCGGTGGCCGCCAGGCCATGGAGCAGGGGGAGAAGTCCCGGCTGGGGACGTCGGGTTGGAGGAAGACGCCCGTCGTCGGGATGCGGTGGTACCGCGCGACGACCGAGCCGATCGGGGCCGCGAGGGTCGACAGCAGGATCAAGTCGGCCTTCGGGTCGACAGCGGTCAGGATTCCGTCGACCAGGGCGAGCGCGGCCTGCTCGCCGGCCCGGCGGAGTGCGCGCAGCGTCTTCAGCGGTCCGTCCGGCCGTCGTCCCCGGGCCTCGCCGCGACGGGCGTGCGCACTGATCAGAGCCCCGAACGGATCCGCCTCCATGGGGCGCATACGCAGACCGCAGCAGGACACCATGGCCGCGAAACGCGCGTGGGTGGCGATCTCGACATCGTGGCCCTCGGCCATGAGGCGGTGCGCCAGACCCGTGTACGGGGCCACGGAGCCGGTGGTGCCCACCGTGACGATCTGGATCCTCATCCGTCACACCGCCACCAGCGGCGAGATCCGCTCGGCGGTGCGGAGGTACTCGAGCGCCTCCAGTGGCTCACCGCAGAGGAACCGCATGATCAGATCGACGAGTTCGACCGGCCGCTCCACCGGCAGCATGTGGTCGGCGTCGGCCACCACCGCGAACCAACTGTCGGCGCAGGTGGCGGCGAGGGCGCGGCACTGACCGGGCGTCGTGAAGCTGTCGTGTTCCCCGGCGGCGACCAGGACAGGCATCGTGGGCGGCTCGTTCAGGTCGAGGCCTTCGTGGCGGAGCAGACGCTGGGTGTTGGCGATGAACTGCTCCTTGTCGTGCGGAGTCAGGTTCAGCAGCCGCCGCAGCAGGAACCGCCGCACCCGCGCCCCCGCGACCACCGACGCGACCGTGTCGACGTTCATGAGCAGGCCCAGGGTGACATCGGTGAACTCCTCGGTCTGTCCGGCCGTGAGGAGGTCGACGCTCCGGCACATCATGGCCCGCGCCTGTTCCGGGATATGGGTCATGGTGCCGACGAGCACCATCTTCGCCGCGAGGCCGGGACGCCGCTGCGCGAGCCGGTAGGCGACCGCGCTGCCGTACGAACCTCCGATGAGGTTCACCGAGGGCAGGCCGAGGTCGTCGAGCATGTGCCCCAGGGCATCCGCCAGGAAGTCGGTTCCGTAGTGCTCGGGAAGGACGGGGCTGGCCCCCCAGCCGGGCAGATCGACGGTGATCACGTCGGCGAACCCCAGCATCTCGCGCTCCAGACGACCCCAGCTCTCCTTCGTCTGGAACGCGCCGCCCACGAGCACCAGCGGCGCGATGCGCGCCGACGTACTGCGGACGCGTCGCGACTCGCACCGGAAGTCACCCCACTGATGTGGCCTGACGACAGCCTCACCCGGGCCCCCGTCCCGGTCGGCCGCGAATTCGGTCACCGACCTCATAGAACCTCCATTGCTCAGCATTACTCATCGAATTCTGCGCAATCATTCCAGATCCGGAAGGGCGCTTACTCGCGTCGAATGCAGAGGTGAATATGGAGGTGCTATGAAGGATTATCGGTTGAGCGAATTGGCGTGACGGCTGAGTTGAACGAATTGGCTCGAGGATCCACGCAGCCGTTGCGCTTGAGGATCGGGCGGCCGGGCTCTGAGGATGGGCGGCCGGGGCGGGTTCCGCGCTCAGCGGATATGCCGCGCCAACCCCGTCGCCTTGGTCATCAGCCATTCGAGAGGCCCGCGCCGCTGGAAGCGCGACCAGATGGTCGCGAATGCCATGGCGGCCAGGATGAAGCCGACCAGCACGTGCAGCGGCGATCCGGGCAGCTCCTCGATGCCGAGGAACCGTATGGCGAAGAGATGGAAGACGTACGCGCTCAGTGACATGGACCCGACCGCGATGATCGGCCGGGCCAGGGTGTGGAGCCGCGGGAGGGCGTCCATCGCGGCCAGGCACACCGCCACGACGAGGACCGCCACACCGGTGTTGCCCAGGATCGACAGCGTGGTCTCACTGTGCGGAGAGGCGGCCAGCAGCCAGGCAGGGGTGTCCCCGGACGGAGAACCCGAGGTGTCCGACCACCACATGCTCGTCCCGTCCCCGGCCCCCGCCGACGCACCGATGGCGTCCGCGACACCGGGGAGGTGCAGCGCCAGCCACGAGCCTCCGTAGCCGATGACCATGAGGGCCGCACCCGTGACGGCCAGGCGGGCCCGGATGACGGTGGACGCAAGATCCAGGCGGGCCACGGCCATACCGGCGATCACGAACGGGACCCACGACAGCGCCGGGTAGGCGCCGGTGAAGAGCAGCGAGACAAGGCCGTCGGCCTCACCGGGCGCATGGACGTCGTCACCGATCGTCTGCTGCACGACATAGAGCACCTGTGGCAGCACGAGGGCCGTGCCCGCGGCGATCGCCGCCAGGGGGCCCGGGCCCAGCCGGTACAGCGGCAGCACGAGCAGGAAGTACAGACCGTAGAAGGCGAGGATCACATCGACCGGGGTGCCGCTCACGGTCAGCCAGGTGCCGAGGCCGAGCAGGATCGCGGCCCGGATCACCACCTTGGCCTGCGCCTGGCGTCCGGCGAGCCCGGTCTTCGGCGCGCCGCGTCCGGTGATGAGGACGACGGCGAAGCCCGCCAGGAACGCGAAGAGCGCGGAGGACCTGCCGTGGGCCAGCTCCATCAGGAAGCCGGTCACACCGCCCTGCTCGGGGTCGGGACCCACGTGGGCCGCGTACATGCCGAACACGGCGAGTCCGCGTGCCAGGTCCAGCCCGATCAGGCGGCCTGCGGGTGCCTTCCCGCTGCCGCGCACGGGGGCAGGCGTGTGCACTGCGGGAGCTGCGACGTCTGTGTACTGAGCCATGCCGTCCAGGGGTGAGAGTGGGTGTGATCGCCGGGTGACCGGCGGATATACGGGCCGCCCCCACCACGCGGCGGGGGCCCACCCGCCGGGTGTCCACGGCCATGCCACTGCTCACGGAGCCGCCTCTGGGCTCGGTGTCGCAGTACAGCAAGTAAGGACAGCCATCGGCGTGTGTACTACGAAGGTACAGGCGAGGGTCGCGATAGAGGAGGTATGGCGCAGAAGGTGTGACTCTACTCATTTCCGGCACGCGCAAGGCCGCCGGAATTCCCCCGCGAACCTGTCATATGCATGTCCTAGGGTGGGGGACATGTCATCGCAGCAGCCTCAGTACAGCACTCCCGCCCCGTCGGCCTCACCGGCACCGGCATCGGCGACGCCCCGGCGTCCCGGCCTCGTCCCGGTCGCCCTGCTGGTGGCGGGTCTCCTGATCGGCGGGGGCGCCGTGGGCGCGGCCTGGGCCCTGAGCGATGGCGACGGGGCCGCCACGGGATCCGCCCCGGCGGACGACGCGCGCGACGCGTGCCGCGCCCTCGACGGATTCGACGAGTCGAAGTACAACGCGAAGGGACCGGAGGCCGAGATCGCGGTGAACCGGTTCACCGCGGCCGGTGCGCTCTCGCAGGCGGCGGCTGCGGGCGACAAGCAGTACAAGCCGCTCGCCGAAGCGGTCCGGCGAGCGCAGAACCTCCACGCGCGGACCTTCGAGTTCGGCAAGGAAGTGAAGCAGGAGCTGGCAACGGCCCGGAATCTCTGCGGTGACCTCTGACGAGGCCGTCGCTCAGTGAGCCGTGGTGCGGCGGAGCGGGTGATCCCGTTCACGGACTCCCGTGCCGAGCGTCACGGCCCGGCGCAGGGGCACCGCCGAGGTGAGGACGAACAGACCGAAGAGGGTGATAGGCAGCAGCCCGACCGGGCGCAGCAGCCAGGTCCAGTCGTCCCGCAACTGCGGCCAGTTGGTGATCCAGTTCGCGGTGACGTCCAGCGCCATCACCGCGCAGGCCGACCAGAGTCCCACGGGCCGTACGAGTCCCACCAGGACGACGACCAGCGGATCCAGGACGGCCAGGCTGACGAAGAACACCTGCAACGGGAGCGGGGCGAAGGACGCGTAGACATGGATCCCGCCCCTGAGCAGGTCCAGGAGATGAGCGCAGGTCCCCTCGAGGAAGCCGATCACGTACACCGCGAGGGCCCAGCGCACCCACCGCGGCTGGTTCCTCCACTGTTCCCGTGACCCACCCCTCACGTGGCCAACCTATGCGGCGCACCGGCATGGATCAAGGTGACGGAATGCGGTGGGCGGGTGTCCCGTTCGGGACCCCGCTCACTCATGCCCCGGTCCTGCGCTTCACCAGTCCCAGGTGTCGAAGTAGGCGGCCACGCCCGTGCGCCGGGCCTCCGCCACGGCGCTCAGGCGTGCGAAGTCCCGGGGTGGCATCAGCGCCTCCCAGTCGGGCAAGGGCAGGACCCGGACCTCGTCGTGCTCCTGCGGATTCACGACGATGGCGCGGATCTGCGCCGTGGTGAGCCGACCGCCGTCGAAGATCAACCCCATCGTGCTGTACGGCCATTCGGTGCCGGGCAGGCTGTACACCATCGCCAGCAGTTGGGGCGGCCCGGACGGCGTGAACCCGGTCTCCTCCTGGCACTCGCGCACGGCCGTCTGCCAGGGGCGCTCGCCCGGATCCATCGTGCCGCCCACCAACTGCCAAGGGTGGACAGGGGAGTAGACGGAGTGCAACTGAAGTGGCCGGTCGTCCTCGTCGGTGAAGTAGAAGCACGCGAAGGCGGTGGCCTTGAGTACCGTCTCGGCGTACTGCTCGGGCGGCATCCAGACGTGTTCGTGATCCCGCTCGCTCGGGACGGCCGGTTCGTCGGTGGAGCGCAGCCGCGCGATGCCCTCGGCGTCGGCGGACGCGGCAGCGTGGACCACCGGTCGCGCGGCCATGGCCAACGCGTCGGCTGCGGTCGACGATTCGGCGGGCGCCAACGCGTCGGCGGGGGCCATGTCGCGGTTCATGAGACGTCTCCTTACGGCGAGTTGCGTACGCGGCACGGGGCGTGCGGTCGGGTCGGGATCCGTCGCGTCCACGGGCGGCACGAGGCGGAGGCGGTCGGCCCCTGGGTCGTGGGCGATCGTGTCGCCGGGCAGTTGGAAGTGGATCGCGAGCCGTGCGCCCGCCGCATAGGCGTCCAGTCCGGCACGGCAGTACGCGACCATCGGGGCGGGCAGCGCGTCGAGGCGCACCCACTCCATCGCGTCGCAGACGTCCGGCTCCGCGATCCGTGGAACCCCCGTCCACCGCCGCACCTCGAAGAAGACCCCGGTACGGGCGGAACCGGCCGGTGACCGGTGGTGCACGGTGACGGCGGCGCGCACCTCCGCCGGTTCGATGACGACGCCGGTCTCCTCCCGCGCCTCACGCACCACGGCGGTGACGACGTCCTCGTGCGGGCCGTCCAGATGCCCGGACGGCAGATGCCAAAGACCGGCGGCGTAGACCGCACCGGCCCGCCTCGACAGCAGGATCTCCGGTCCGTGGCCGGTCTCCCGGCGCAGGAGCAGATGGACATCCAACGGCTCGGTGTGCCGCCCCGCCCCGCTCGTCCCGCTCATGCCTCACCCCAGCCCGACTCCGAGTACACGCGGCCCGCGAGAACCCCTTCGATCGCCACACGGGCGTACGGCACGATCTCCGTCGGCAGCTCTCGCGGCGCCCACCAGCGCCACTCCACGCACCGGTCGGGCTCCAGCACCTTGGGCGTGCCGGTCCAGGACCGGGCCCGGAAGACGAGTTGCATACGGGGGCGCGCGCCCGGGGAGCCGACGACGTGGACCGCGTGGACGAACTCGACATCGGCGGGATCGATGATGAGCCCGGCCTCTTCCTCGGCCTCTCGCACCAGGCAACTGACGGCGGACTCCCGCTCGCAGTGCCCGGCCAGGAAGTGCCAGACGTTCCCGGCGTACGCCGAGTCGGGGTGGCGCAGACCGAGCAGGAGACGGCCTTGGTCGTCCTCCAAGTGGAGGTGGACGCCGACGACATGAAGCTCCGTCCCGTCCGACGGGCGCGCGGTGTCGGCCGGAACGTGCTCGGCGGCGTGTCGGCGGATCAGGGCGCGAGTGTCCGGGCTCAGGCGCAGCCGGTCCAGCAGATCGGGGGTGAACCACCGGAGAAGTACGCCTTCGCGCAGGTCCACCGCGTCGGGGTCACCGTTCCAGCGGCCCGAGTAGACCTGGATGGGCACCGAGAGACCTTCGACACTCGTCGCCTCCTCCTGTGCGTACGGCTTCAGGTCGACGACCTCCAACCCTGGTGTCTCCTCCGCGAGTTCGCGCCGCAGTGTGGCTTCCAGAGAGGCGTCGCCGGGCTCGCGGCCCCCGCCGAGGAGCGCGAACGCTCCCGGTTCCCAGATGCCGTCATGGTGATCCCGGAGATGGAGCAGATAGCGTCCGCGGCCGTCATGGATCAGGACGGACGCGTTCACCGGCTCAGGTCTGCCGTCGAGCCCGGAGCCCAGCAGCTTGGCACGCACCGTGGGCGACGTGACCTCGGCGAACGGTCGCCACAGCGCCCCGGAGACCTCGTCCTCCTGCAACTCGAGCACCGGCGGCTGGTCCGCCACGAGGTAGAATGCGTATCGGAAGTCGTAGTGCCGGTGGGCGGGTTCGCCCTTGGCCGGGTTCGCGTCGATGGTGTGGACGTCGATGTCCAGCGGCGTACCGAGGAACTGCGGAGTCAGGCACAGGGCACCGGGCTGGATCCCGGTCTCCTCGCGCAGCTCCCGCAGCGCCGCGCCCAGCAACGAGCGGTCGTCCGCCTCGACGTGGCCGCCGGGAGCGAGCAGCAGCCCGGTCGCCTTGTGCGCGATGTGCAGCACACGCCGGTCGCGGTCGATGACGACCGCGCTGCACGTGACATGACCCGAGAGGGTCGCGCGGTCGCACGGGTCGCCAGGGCTGTCGAGGGCGGTCAGCAGCTCCAGGGCGGCGCGCTCCCCGGGATGCCGGTCCAGATACGTATCGACGGCCTCGCGCAGGTGGGACCGGGTGGGCGGCATGTCATCTCCTCACGCTGGAAAGGGACTTGAGGCACAGGTGAACCCTAGGGGGAGGCGGCCACGACCGTCGTCTCACGAGGCGTCCTCGACGGGTGAGGACGGGCGACGGGCCCCGGGCACCGACACGCCCGGCGAGGTCGTCAGCCCGTACTGGGCCGCCTGAGCGACGAACATGCCGTGATAGAGACCGTCTTGACGTGTCATCAGCTCGTCATGCGTGCCCTCTTCGGCCACGCTCCCCTGATCGAGTACGTAGATACGGTCCGCCTTGGCGGTCGCGGCGAGCCGGTGGGTGACGAGGACGACCGCGTGCCCCTGCTCGGCCAGGGACCACAGCCCCTCGAACGCCGCGATCTCCGCGTGCGGATCGAGCGCGGACGTCGGCTCGTCGACGAGCAGGAACGGCGCGCCCCGGTACAGGCTGCGCGCGGTGCCCAGCTTCTGCCACTGTCCGCCGGAGAGCTGCACCCCGCGCTCGTAGCCCTTGAAGACGATCGAGTCCCAGCCGTGCGGGAGGTTCTCGATGAGCGAGCGGACGTTCGCGGCCCCGGCGGCCTCCTTGACCCGGTCCATGTCCCGGACGCGGTCGCCCGCGCCGATGGCCACGTTGGCGGCGGCGGTCATCTCCCAGCGCGGGAAGTCCTGTGCGAGCAAGCCCACTTGGCCGAAGACCTGGGTCCGGTCCGCCTCCCGCAGTCCGACCCGTCCGCCCTGCTCGTCCTCCCACCACACCTGTCCCTCGGTGGGCAGCAGCAGTCCGGCGAGCACCTTGGTCAAGGTGGTCTTGCCGGAGCCGTTCGCCCCCACCAGGGCGGTCACCTCGCCTCTGCGGACCGACAGGCTCACCCCTTTCAGGGCGGGGGAGTCGGCCCCCGGGTAGGTGAACGACACGTCGGTGACGCGTACTTGGTCCACGGCAGCGGGCAGGGGAGTGCCGGTGGACGGGATGGCGTGCTCGGTGGCCACGTCGATGGCCGACTCGGTGTCGGTGAGGAACAGCAGTTCCTCGTAGAGCCTGTTGACCTGCTGGATGAGGGAGGTCAGGCGCGAGGTCGAGGTGCGGATGGCGATGACCGCGGTCCCGCCCACGGCGAGCGGCAGCCCACCGCTCGCCAGCAGCCACCACAGGAGCCCGTAGCACGCGAGCGACGCCAGCCCGGCGAACCCACCGGCCACGAGGTCCGTGGAGGCCTGCGCACGCGCCAGTCGCCGCTGTTCGGCCTCGGTCTGCCGCGACATCTCCTCGTAGCTGCCCAGGAGTTTGGTTCCGGCCGCGTGCACGCGGATCTCGCCCGCCGCGTGCGGACGGGTCAGATAGGCCAGGAGTGAGGCGATCGCCCGTCGGTGGTCGACCCAGTGCAGCCGTGAGATGTAGTCGCGGCGCGCGGAGCGGACGGCGCCCCATCCCTTGGGCAGCGCGATCGCCAGCAGCATCGGCAGCAGGGTCCAGTGCAGCGAGGCGAGGACGACCGCGGCTGCCGCCATGCCGATGAGCACGCTGCCCACGCCCACCGACAGCCGCAGCATGTTGCGGGCGGAGTCGGTACCGAACCTGCCCGCCTCCAGGACGCGTTGGACCTCCGGGCGCTCGGTCGCCTCCACCTCGACCCCGGTGACGGCCGTGTAGTACCGCGCCGACACCGCCCGCTCCACCTGTGGCTCCAACCGGCCCGACATCGCCGTCGACCACGCCGACAGCAGCGCCGTCGCCACCGCGGTGACCGCCAGGACCAGCAGCGAGGGCAGCGCCTCATGGAGCTTGTCGGCGGTCGGGCCGTTCGCGAACAGCTTCGTGAGGACACTGTTGACCGCGACCAGCCCCCAGGCGGCCGTCACCCCCTGCCCGAGCTGGGACACCACGACCCCGGTCAGCGCCCGGGGGTCCGTCTGCCATCCGGTGCGCAGCACCATGGTCACCATGCGCGGAAGCGCGGCTGCCATGTGCCCGAACGACAGCCGTGCCAGCGGCCCTTCATGGCGTACGAACGACTGGTCGTAGCGGAGCCTGCCCCCGTACAGCTCGCGCTCCGCATTCGAGATCCCGTTCTCGACCGCCTTGGCTCGCGTGCTCCTACGCGCCTGACGGCGTTCTCCGGCCGATGTCAACGTCGGTTCCCCTTGGCGCTCGCGGTTCTGTCTCCGGGCTCAACGACGCGGCGCGAATTTCGAACACATGTATTTCGGTCGCTCCGGGAACCCCGGTACTGAGCGGATCGCGACGGGTGCGCACCGCACCGGCCCTTGTGCCGCAAGAGTGCTCCGGTGTCACGGAGTTGGCCGAAACCCGACGTCGCTCCACGCGGACATCGGCGCCTACGCCCGCGTAGAGCGGTCCGTCACCTGCTGGCAAGGAGGCGCCGTACGGCGAGCGGGCGCACGTGCCCAACTCCTCGACTCACGCGAGGATCACGCGTGTTCCGCCCTTGGTCAGGACGGCGAGTACCTGGGCGAACAGGTCCCAGGGCTCGCCGTCGTAGGCCAGCGTCCGGGACAGGTGTTCGCGCGCCGTCGAGGAGTTCTGCCACCGCAGGGTGGCGGGGGCGGTGTAGCCGAAGGCGCCGCGCAGGCAGTCGTCGAGGGCGTCGAGGCAGCCGCCGAAGTAGCCGCCCGGCCCGTTGACCGCCTCACCGAGCGCCAGGTAGAGGCCTGGTTCGTCGGTGATATGGCTGCCGTCGAGTACGTAGGTGTGACCGGCCGGCCGGTCGTGACGAAGCCGTCGGCAGGACCTCTCGCGGACGAGTTCGAGCCAGGCCTCGCGGCGTCGGGTGTCAAGGCCCGTCCAGGCGCCCGAAGTGCCCGGCGGCCCGGCGATCCACCGCTCCCAGACGGACCGGGCGTGTACGGGCACAGGCGCGAAGCGCTCTCCGCAGAGTTCCAGATCGATCAGATCCGTTCCGTGGGACGAGGGCTGCCAGGCGCGGACCTGGGTGGACCACACCCGATCGGTGAGCCGCTCGCCCCGGTCGTCCCGTATCCCCAGGGCGACCTCCTCCAGGTTCAGCGCCCGCCGGGTCCCCTGCGCCAGCGCCGCCCGCAGCCGATCGCTCGGGGCGAGCCCGCGCAGGACGAGCGGGGGCGACGCCCGCTCCGGCGGCAGAACGCGAGTGAACTCCCGGCAGGAGCCCAGCCAGCGGTGCTCGTCGTGCACGCGGACGGGACCGCGGTGCCCCTCGGGAGGGCCCAAGTAGTCGTCCAGACCGGTGAGTACGAGGCTGGTCGCCCCGGAGGGCCGCGCCAGGCTCTCGACGTCCTCCACCAGCCAGGGCCCGTACGCCTCGTCGTCCACCGCAGAAGTGCGTGCCGCCTCGTCCGGTACCAGCCACACCCGGCTGCCGACCCAGCCCCGTACCGCGGCGCCTTCCGGTACCCAGTCGATCAGTTCGTACGTCCCGCGCCGGGGCTCTCCGAAGAGCCCGTCCACCGCGGCGGCCACGCCCCAGACATGTCCGTTCCCGGTGTCCGTCAGCGTGTACCGCCCGTACTCATCGCGGGCCTTCCCCTCCTGCACGACGGGAATCATGCCACCCTCGGGCCTTCACCGGGCCTTCACCGGGCGTTCGGCCGCAGGAACAGGCAGACGACGCCGACGAGGGCCATCAGCCCTTCCATGACCCACTTCGACGGGCTCGCACCGAGCAGCGCGCCGTGGATCAACTCGGAGAACGGCACGGTCAGCCAGAGCCAGCCGAAGGTCGGCAAGGTGACCAGACCCGCCGGTCGTCCGCTGACCGCGACCCACACCGCCACGCCCAGGAGCAGCCACAGGACGGACAGCCGCCGTCGCACGGAGTCGTCGGCCGGAGCCTCGTACGTCGCGGTGTGCCCGCGCACCGTCATCCGCACCACCGCGCCGTGCCATATCCGCAGCTCCGCGGGGTCGCCACGGCGCGCCTCGTCGTACGTGTCCTTGCCGACGCCGCGCCACGCCGTGCGCTCCCCGTAGCGCAGGCGCAGACGGTAGTACGGGGTGCAGCTCCGCACGCCGTCGGAGTCCGTGGTGCAGTTCTGACCGGCCTCCTTGCCGGTGACCGTTCCTGTCGCCCGCGCGACGCAGTCGGCCGCCGGTCCGTTCCGGCAGACGGACGCGTGCCGGAAGGTCATGGCACCGTCGTACGCTTCGGCCACCCACCGCGAACATCCGATGAGTCCGACGACGGCCGCCGCGAGGATCAGCGCCCGCAGCCACCGCCACATGCGCATGTGCCAAGCTCTCATGACCTTTCGACCCCGTGTCTCTCCCCGTTGGAGCGCTTCCAGGCCGGTGACGTCTACGGGTGAGGGTGCCCTCCCTGGCCTCGGTGGGAAACGCCGACCAGCCTGGCGGGCCACCGCTGTTACAGGATGGGTCCAGGCGCTGAACCTCCTTGCGCTGTGCGCCCTGGCTCGGGCGTCAGGATTCGCGCTGCGGGGCGCCGAGGTAGGTGAGGACCGCGAGGACCCGTCGGTGGCCGCTGTCCTCGGGAGGGAGGTCGAGCTTCACGAAGATGTTCCCGATGTGCTTGTGCACGGCCCGCTCGGTGACCACGAGGCGGTCGGCGATCTCGGAGTTCCCGTATCCCTGGGCCATCATCGCGAGTACTTCGCGTTCCCGCTCGGTGAGCCGCGCCAGAGGGTTGCCGCGCGTCACGAGCAACTGCCGGACCACCTCGGGGTCCAGCACCGTACCGCCCGCCGCTACCCGGTGCAGCGCGTCGAGGAAGTCGTCGACGCGGGCGACCCGGTCCTTGAGCAGGTAGCCGACCCCGGTGCCGTCGGCGAGCAACTCTCGGGCATAGGTGTCCTCGACGTACTGGGAGAGCACGAGGATCGGAAGGCCGGGGACGCGTTCCCTGGCGCGCAGTGCGGCCCTGATGCCTTCGTCGGTGAAGGACGGGGGGAGGCGTACGTCCACCACGGCCACGTCCGGCCGGTGGGAGCACGCGGCCGTCACGAAGGACTCGGCGTCCTCGGTCGTGGCGACCACCTCGTTCCCCAGCGCCTCCAGCATCGCGGAGAGCCCCTGCGCGAGCAGTGCGTTGTCCTCGGCTATCAGGATGCGCACGGGCACTCCACGGTGATCACTGTGGGCCCGCCGGGCGGGCTCTGCACCCGCAGCACGCCGTCGACCGCCTCGACGCGCTGCCGTATACCGCGCAGTCCGGTGCCCTGACCTTCGGCTGCCCCGCCTCGGCCGTCGTCGGTGATCTCCGCACGGACCACGCCCGCGGTCCTGGTCAGGGTGACCGACACGGAACCGGCGCGGCCGTGCTTGGCCACGTTGGTGAGCGCCTCGGTGACGGCGAAGTACACAGCGACCTCGACCTGCGCCGGTACGTCGCCGAGTTCACCGAGTTCCACGGTGGCGGGTATCGGGCAGCGGGCGACGACCGCCGAGACCGCGCCGGCCAGGCCCCGGTCGGCGAGGATCGGCGGGTAGACGGAGCGCAGCACGTCGCGCAACTCGGCCATCGCCTCCTCGGCGCCCTCACGTGCCCGGGTCAGGAGCGGGCCCACCGCCGCCGGGTCCGATCCCAAGGTCCGCTCGGCGAGCCCGAGTTGCATGGCAAGGGACACCAGCCGCGCCTGCGTTCCGTCGTGCAGGTCCCGCTCGATGCGGCGCAGTTCGTCACCGTGCGCGTTGATCGCCCCGGTACGCGTCCGGTCCAGGGTCGACACGCGCTCGGCGAGGATCGCGGCAGCCGAGGGGGCGAGCAGCCACCGGCTCACGGACGCCTCCAGCCTGGCGAGCACGGGCGGTCCGAACAGGGCGAGCAGCACGCTCAGCAAGAACTGAGGCAGTCCGGCGTAGACCGCGGATCCCCAGCCGTCGACCGGGATGCCCAGGATCAGCCTGATCGGTTCGTCCGCGGGGAACAGCCACCACAGGCCGATGAGTACGAGTACGGCCACCGGGAACAGGAACAGCGCCGCGCCGATGAGCCCGAGCACGGTGCCGGTGACCATCATGCAGGGCGCCCAGCGCAGGTCGCGGCCGGTCGCCGGGTCCGACAGCATCGTCATCAGGCGCCTTCGCGCATGCGGTCCGGCCGGCGCCGCGGAAGCCGTCCACCGTCCCAGCCGCTCGCGCTCGATGTCGGCCAGCCTTCGCAACAGCCGGAGTTCGAGCGGCAGTACGAGCAGACCCACACCGACGAGGCAGAGCACGGCCGAGTACATCAGCACGGGCACCAGCACGATCAGGGACAGTCCGCGGACGAACGCGACCGCGCAGTACCCGGCGGCACGGGCCGAACGCACCGCGCTCACCCGTGCCATCGATAACGTGTTCACAGCGGCCAGTCTTCCTCCCTCGGCTCCCCGGCGCAGTGGTGCCCGCTACACCATGAGTCGGTGAGCGCGCACGATCGCCCCGGTCGCCATGCCGTTCGTAGCGTCACCGCCATGAGACGAACGAACACCCCGGAGGACTCGCGCCCCGGTCTCGCCCCCTTCCTGGCGATCAGCTTCGTCGGAGCGTGGATCACGATGATCCCGCTCTGGCTCGGCGGCCTCCGCCGGACGAGCGCCGCGCAGGGGACGCCGCCGCTCGCGGCGCTGTGCATGATCCTCATGATGCTGGTGCCCGCGCTGACCGCCTTCGCCCTCACCGCGCGCCGCCACGGGCCGCGCGAGGCCGTGCGTGTCCTCGGACTTGCCAGAACCACACCATGGCGGCGCGAAGTTCACTCCGCCGCGACGGCGATCACGATCCCGCTCGCCCTCACCACCGTCGGCCTGACCCTGGCCACGCTCGTCGGCTGGTACACCCCCGCGCACCTGCCAGGGCCCGCCACGATCACGCCGCTCGTGCTGAGCGCGCTGGTGTCCGTACCGCTCTACTTCGGCGAGGAACTCGGCTGGCAGGGCTACCTGTTGCCCCGGCTGATACGCCATGGCAAGTTCCGCGGCCTGCTGATCGGCGGCGCGATCTGGGGGGCGTGGCACGTTCCGATGACCGCACTCGGCGGAAGCTACCCCGGCCATTCCGTACTGCTGGGCATACCCGTCGCCATAGTCACCGCCATGCTGCTCGGTACGGTGATCGCCGCCGTCCGGCTGTTCACCGGGTCGGTGTGGGCGGCCGTTGCGGCGCACCTGTCACTCAACGAGTTCGCGCTGCCGCTGACCCACGATGTCTCGGGCCCGGACCACCTCGTCGACCCGCTGCTCGCCGGGCCGCTGAGCATCTCGACCTGGCCGGCGACCACCCTCGCCGTGCTGGGCATCTGGCTGGCCTACCGTCGACGCACCGGGCACCAACACCCGGCGGCGCAGCAGCGGTCAAGCGCGTAAGTCCCGTCTGCCCCGCGCCGCCGCCCTCGAAGCTAGAGGTGCGTCAGCAACTCCGCGACCCTGTTGACGGCTTCGAGGACCGGCTGGCCCAGCGCCCCTGCGGTCGCGGCGATGGTGGCCACCGCGATCAGGGCGCGGTGCCGCTCCTGCGGGGGGCTCGCCTGGGAGGAGAGCGCGGGCAAGGAGTCGTCGATCACCCGCGCGGTCGCGGGCGCCACCTGGTCCCGTAACTCCCGCAGGAGGCCGGACAGTTCCTCGATGGCTTCGAGGAGAGCCGGGGGCGCTGGTTGCGCCGGGTGAGCCGCGCCGGAGTACTGGTTCATGATGCCCGTGTTGTTGGTCCCGCCGTACATGTTGACGATCTCGCCGCTCACTTCTTCAACACCCCCACATTGCCCACGCCGCCGTACATGTTGACCTGGTCGCCATAGTGGTACTCCCTGCGGTTGAACCGAACGGTCTCCACCCGCATATGGACGGTCTTGTCCGGGTTCTCGACCGCCTCCACGATGGCGCCGACGAGCCTGCGCAGCTCATGGTGGTCCGGCAGCGTCACCAGCGCGCTCGCCGTTCCGGACGTGTCGACGACCAGCGCGAACTTGCTCGGCGACGTCAGCACCTTCACGAACCGCGCGAAGAGCGCGACCGCCGCGAGGACGCCCACGAACCGCAGCTCCGGCGCCGCCCTCGCCACCGCGAGCCCGGCACCGCCCCCGAGCACGAAGTACCAGAACGCCTCCCAGCGCTTGGGCTTGAACTCGGCGGTATAGACCCGCGCGATGTTGTGTAGCGGATAGGCGGCCTCGCCCAGCCAGAGCAGGTGCTTGCCGACCCGCAGTTCGACAGTCTTGCCGTCGGCCGACGGGACCGGCTGCATCGGCGGCGGGCCCAAGGTTCCTCTCGTCTCCACAAGTCCCCCGTACGCCATACGACTCCATGGCCGCGTGGGACCATTAAGCATCGGTGCCTCTTCCTTTGGAAGGGGGGAGGCGGCGGGAACCGAATCTGTCCGGTCCGGGTCGGCGTCAGCGGCTCACAGCCCGGGAACCCCGGTCTCCGTCAGCTCACCGTCGGCCAGTCGCAGCCGACGGTTCACCCCGATCTCGCGCAGGAACCGTTCGTCGTGGCTGACCACCACGAAGGCTCCCTGGTAAGAGTGCAGCGCACTCTCCAACTGGCCCGTGCTGACCAGGTCGAGGTTGTTCGTCGGCTCGTCCAGGAGCAGCAGGTGCGGTGCCGGTTCCGCGCACAGGACGCAGGCCAGCGTGGCCCGCAGCCGTTCGCCGCCGGAGAGTACCCGGACCGGGAGATGGGCGCGGGCGCCGCGGAAGAGGAAGCGGGCGAGCAGGGTCATCCGCTCGGCCTCCGGCCGCCGCGGGGCGCGGTCGGCGAAGTTCTCCGCGACCGTACGGTCCAGGTCCAACAGGTCCAGACGTTGCGAGAGATACGCGATACGCCCCTCGGCCCGCTTGATCTCACCGCTCGCTGGGGCCAGATCACCGTTGAGCACACGCAACAGCGTGCTCTTGCCCGCGCCGTTGGGACCGGTCAGCGCGATGCGCTCCGGACCGCGGATGCTCAGCTCGACACCCTCGCCCGCGAACACCTCCTTCTCGCCGAACCGGGCCCGGAGCCGCTCACCGAGGAACAGCGTGCGACCGGCGGGCACACGGGTGCCCGGCAGATCCACGGTGATGCGCTGCTCCTCGCGCAGGGCGCGCTCGGCCTCGTCCAGCCGGGCCTTGGCCTCGCCGACCCGCCCGGCGTGCATCTGGCCCGCCCGCCCCGCGGACTCCTGTGCGCCTCGCTTCATGGCACCGGCGACGATACGGGGCAGACCGGCGCTCTTCAGATTGCGGGCGGCGTTGCTCTGCCGACGTTCGGCGCGCTCGCGAGCCTGCTGCATCTCCCGCTTCTCACGCTTCAGTTCCTGTTCGGCGTTGCGGACGTTCTTCTCGGCGACCTCCTGTTCGGCCCGTACGGCCTCCTCGTAGTCGGTGAAGTTGCCTCCGTGGAAGCGGAGTTCACCTCGGTCGAGTTCGGCGATGCGCTGCATGCGGTCGAGCAGGGCGCGATCGTGGCTGACCAGGAGCAGGCAGCCGGTGAAGTCCTCCAGTACGTCGTAGAGCCTGTGCCGGGCGTCGAGGTCGAGGTTGTTGGTGGGCTCGTCGAGCAGCAGGACGTCGGGCCGCTTCAGCAACTGGGCGGCGAGGCCGAGGGAGATGATCTGGCCGCCGCTGAGGGTGTCCAGGCCGCGGTCCAGGGTGAGGTCGGTCAGACCGAGGCGGTCGAGCTGGGCGCGGGTGCGTTCCTCGATGTCCCAGTCGTCGCCGATGGTGGTGAAGTGCCGCTCGTCGACGTCACCGGACTCCACGGCGTCGATGGCCTGGACGATCGGGGCGACGCCCAACACCTCGGCGACCGTGAGAGCTTCGGTCAGCGGGAGGCTCTGCGGGAGGTGGCCGAGGGTGCCGGTGACGGCCACCGACCCGCTACGGGGCCGCAGTTCACCGGCGATGAGCTTGAGCAGAGTGCTCTTGCCGCTGCCGTTGGGCGCGACGAGGCCGGTGCGGCCGGAGCCGAGGGTGAAGGACAGGTTCTCGAAGACGGGAGTGTCGTCGGGCCAGGCGAAGGACAGGTTCGAGCAGACGACGGACGCGTCGGACATGGAGATGACCTCATGGGGAGAGCGGGCGGGAAGCGCACTTCCGCCCTGGCAGCAGACAAGGGAACGGGGGGACGACAGCGAGACCACACGGCGGCGCGTCCACGCACCGGCCGGTGGCCTGTCGGGTCCGGGTATCACCCGGAGATGTCGTCGTCCACCACCATGTCTGGGCTCCTCGACGAGAGATCAGTGACCGTGCCAGCGTAACAGCAGGGGACTTGGGGGGGGCGGGGGATGCGCCATCGAAGGGGCGTCTGACGCTGGGTGGCGCCGCGTGGCATCGCGTGGTGCCGGGTGGTGCCACGTGGCGCCATCGGGTGCCACCGGTTCCGCCCGATGCTTTTGGGCTCCTGAGGCCGTGGGGACGTGGGTTGGTGCCACGCTGACGTCTCTCGCCTCTCGGTGTATGCCCAGTTCAGAGCGGTGTTCATCAACTTCCCTTCCGCTGGGTGCCATTGGGGGTTGCGGATGGCGCCATAGTGGTGCCACTATTGCGTCATGGACCTCACCCCGTATGTCGACTCCCTTCGCCGTGAACTCGCGGTGGCCGCCGAAGCAGGCGGTGACGAAGCCCGCGAACTGGCCGAACGGCTCACCGCTCCCTTGGAGTCGGCGACCCGGCTGACGATGCTCAACGTGCTCTCCGCCGCGATGGACGAGATCACCCGCGAGCTGGCCCCCGGCTCGGTCGACGTACGACTGCGCGGACTGGACCCCGACTTCGTGGTCACGCCGCCGCCCGCCGACCGGGGTCCCTCTGAAGCGGCCGCCGCGCCTCTCGAACCGCTCAAGGCCCCGCTGCCCGCCGACGGTGACGAGGGTGGCACCGCCCGCGTCAATCTGCGCCTGCCGGCGCACCTCAAGGCGCGCGCCGAAGAGGCCGCGAGCCGCGAGGGCCTGTCGGTCAACGCCTGGCTGGTGCGGGCCGTTTCGGCGGCCGTCGAGGGCGGCGCGCGGCCCCGTACGACGGAGAGGACCCGCACCGTCGGGCAGAGCTTCACCGGCTGGGTGCGCTGACCGCGCCCGCAACCACGTCACACTCCGTACCACCTCACACCCACACCACGTCCCACCAGCGGGGACGTCACGAAGACCCAAGAGGACGGGACAGCCATGCCTTCTTTCGACACCCCTGAGCCGATCGCGGTCACCGCACGCGTGGAGGCCGGTTCCATCCAGTTCACCGCGGGCGACCGCCTCGACACCCTCGTCCAGGTGCGGCCCCGCGACCCGAAGCGGGACCAGGACGTGCGGGCGGCCGACCAGACCGAAGTCACGTACACCGGCGGTGTTCTGACCATCAGGACACCCAAGTCCAACCTGTTCGGCCGCACCGGCACCGTCGACGTGACCGTCGATCTGCCCACGGGCTCGCGCATCGACATGACCGGCGCCTGGGCCCAAGTCCTCGGTGAGGGACAGCTTGGCGAGGTTCGCGTGAAGACCTCGTCCGGCGACGTCCGCTTCGACACGACCGGCCCGCTCCAACTGACCGCCGCCCACGGCTCGATCACCGTCGACCGCGTCGAGGGCCTCGCCGAGATCACCACCAGCTCCGGCAGCCTGCGTGTCGGCCTGGTCGACGGCCCCGCCGTCCTGAAGAACTCCCACGGCACCACCACCGTCGGCGCCGCGACCGGCGAGCTGCGGGTCAGCGGCTCCAACGGCGACATCGAGATCCGGCGCGCCGAGGGCTCGGTCACCGCCACCACCGCGCACGGCACCCTGCGCGTGGGTGAAGTGGCCCGTGGCACCGTCCAGTTGGAGACCTCCCACGGTGCCATCGAGATCGGTGTCCGCGACGGCGCCGCCGCCTGGCTCGATGTCGAGTCCGGCTTCGGCCAGGTGCGCAATATCCTCGCGTCGTCCACGGCCCCGGAGGACACCGAGGACACCGTCACGGTCCGTGCCCGCACCCGGTACGGCAACATCGACATCCGCCGCGCCACGGCCTGAGTACCGGCCCCGCGCGCGCACTCACCACCTCACCCCGATCACCTCATCCTTCGAGCCGGAGGACTCCATGCCTTCATCTGTCATGCCCACATCCAGGCGAAGCGACGGTTCACCGTTACCCGCCGCCATCTCCACCATCGGCCTGCGCAAGTCGTACGGCGACAAGACCGTTCTCGACGGCATCGATCTGCGGATCCCGGCCGGTTCCGTCTTCGCGCTGCTCGGGCCGAACGGCGCGGGCAAGACCACCACCGTGCAGATCCTGTCCACGCTCATCAGCGCCGACGGCGGACGGGCCCAGGTCGCGGGCCATGACATCGCCGCCGCGCCGGACGCGGTGCGCGCCGCGATCGGTGTCACCGGGCAGTTCTCCGCCGTCGACGGGCTGATCACCGGCGAGGAGAACATGCGCCTCATGGCGGACCTGCACCACTTGCCGAAGCGCGAGGGACGCCGCGTCACCACCGAACTGCTGGAGCGGTTCGACCTCACCGACGCCGCCAGGAAGCCCGCCCAGAGCTACTCCGGCGGCATGAGGCGCCGCCTCGACATCGCCATGACCCTCGTCGGTGACCCGCGGATCATCTTCCTCGACGAGCCGACGACCGGCCTCGACCCGCGCAGCCGCCACACCATGTGGCAGATCATCCGCGAGCTGGTCACGGGCGGTGTCACCGTCTTCCTCACCACTCAGTACCTAGAGGAAGCGGACGAACTCGCCGACCGTATCGCTGTGTTGAACAACGGCAGGATCGCCGCCGAGGGCACGGCCGAGGAGTTGAAGCGGCTGATCCCCGGCGGACACGTCCGGCTCCGCTTCTCCGATCCGGCCGCGTACCGGGGCGCCGCCACAGCGCTGCGCGAAGTCACCCGGAACGACGAGGCGTTGACGCTGCGGATCCCCAGCGACGGCAGTCAGCGCGAACTGCGCTCCCTCCTCGACTGGTTGGACGCCGCCGGTGTCGAGGCGGACGAACTGACCGTGCACACGCCCGACCTCGACGACGTGTTCTTCGCCGTGACCAGCAGCACCGCCGTGACCAGCGGCACCGTGCCGAGCCTGCCCGGCCGCACCCAGGAGGACGTCCGATGAGTTCCCTCTCCCTCGCCGTGCGCGACTCGTCCACGATGCTGCGACGCAACCTGCTGCACGCGCGGCGCTACCCGTCCATGACCCTGAACCTGCTGCTGACGCCGATCGTCCTGTTGCTGCTGTTCGTCTACATCTTCGGCGACGTGATGAGCGCGGGCATCGGTGGCGGGGGCGCCGACCGCTCCGAGTACATCGCGTATCTCGTCCCGGGCATCCTGCTGATGACCATCGGCAGTACCACGATCGGCACCGCGGTGTCCGTCTCCAACGACATGACCGAGGGCATCATCGCCCGCTTCCGCACGCTGGCGATCCACCGCGGGTCGGTGCTCATCGGACACGTCGTCGGGAGCGTGCTCCAGGCGCTCATCAGCGTGGTGCTCGTCGGCGCCGTCGGCGTGGCCATCGGCTTCCGCTCCACGGACGCCACGTTCCTCGAGTGGATCGCGGCGTTCGGACTGCTCGCGCTGTTCGCCCTGGCGCTCACCTGGATCGCGGTCGGGATGGGCCTGATCAGCCCGAACGCCGAGGCGGCCGGCAACAACGCGATGCCGCTGATCTTCCTGCCGCTCATCTCCAGCACCTTCGTGCCGATCGACGCGATGCCCGGCTGGTTCCAGCCGATCGCCGAGTACCAGCCGTTCACCCCGGCCATCGAGACCCTGCGCGGGCTGCTGCTCGGCACCGAGATCGGCCACAACGGGTGGCTGGCCGTCCTGTGGTGCCTGGGGCTGGCCGTGCTCGGCTACTTCTGGTCCATGTCGACCTTCAAGCGCGACCCGAAGTAGCACCCGAAGCAGCACCCGAAGGACCGGATCGGTACGGACCGGTCGGCACCGTGTGGGCCGCACCCCGAGGCAGGGGTGCGGTCAGCGGCCGTCGGCGTGCCACTCGGGGGCCAGGACCGCCCAGATCTCGGTGTCATGACGCACGCTGTCGTAAGGCCAGGACTCGCGCTGCACACCCTCACGTGTCATGCCGAGCCGCTGGGCCACGGCGGCGCTGCGCCGGTTGTCGGCCCGGCAGTGCCACTCGGCGCGGTGCACACCCCGGGAGGTGAACGCCCACTCCAGCAAGGTGTCGCACGCCTGCGTGATCAGGCCCCGGCCCTCGGCGGCCGGCTCCAGCCAGCAGCCGATCTCGCACGAGCCCCAGGCGGCGTCGAACGTCACGAACATCACACCGCCGACCAGCACACCGTCGAGCCAGATGCCGTAGAGGCGGGCGCCGTCCGCGGCCTGCCGCTCGGCGTACCGGCGCAACGTGACCCGCGCACCGTCGAGATCGTCGGTGACGAACGCCGCCCCCACCCACGGCCGGATGTGCTCGCGAGCCCGGTCCATATGGGCGGCGAACTCCTCGGCATGCCAGATCTCGAGCGGACGCAGACAGGCGCCGTCCCGCAGGGGGAGGGAGAACATGATGACCTCATTCACACAACAACCGTTATGGTTATGTACGGTAGCAGCATGCCACGTACCAAAGGGGACCACGACGCCCGCCGCCGCGACGTCTCCGAGGCGGTCTGGCGGGTCCTGGCCGCGCACGGCTTCGGCGGACTGACCATGCGCGCCGTCGCCACGGAGCTCGGCGCGACCACCGGCCTGCTCACCCACTACTTCCCCACCAAGCGCGACCTGGTCACCTGCGCCCTCGACCTGCTCGACACACGCAGCGGCTCCCGCCCCCGGCGCACCGCGGGCACCGGCATGTCCGCCGTGCGGGCCGCGCTGCTGGACATCCTGCCGCTGACCGGCGAGGCCACGGTCAGCAACCGGATCTGGGTGTCCTCCTGGGACACCGCGCTCGCCGACCCGGAGTTGAGCGACGACTACGCTCGCAAGTACGCCCGAAGCCGCGACAAGCTGCGCGATCTGGTCGCTGCGGCCCAGGAGTCGGGCGAACTGCCCGCCGGGGACCCGGCCCGTGTCGCCGCCGGTGCCCAGTCCTTCGTCCTCGGCCTCGTCGTACAGGCCCTGTTCGCCCCCGAGGCCTTCCCACCCGACCGTCAGGCGGAGCTGCTTGACGACTACCTGGCGGGGCTGGTCCCGCCACCGTCGCCCAACGACGGCCGTACAGCGCTGACTTGACGAGGGCGGCGCCTCGCCCTGCTCAGCGATCACGCCACGCCGGGGCCACGGCCACGAGCATCACGGCGGCCGTGAGAGCGAACGCGGCCGGGTACCCGGTACGGGCCGCCGCCGCGCCGAAGCCGAGCGCGCCGAGGCCCATGCCGCCGTCGTAGGCGATGTTCCACAGCGCGCTGACCGTCCCGTACCCGGACTCCCGCACCCGCGCGTACATCAGCGTGAGCGTCGCGTTCTGCGTCACCCCGAAGCCGACCCCGAACAGGGCGACCCCGGCCAGCACCGCCACCGGGCTGCTCGTCATCGCCGTCACCAGCAGCCCGGCGGACGACGCGAGCAGGCCGGGCAACACCAGACGGCCCGGACCGTGGCGGTCACCGAACCGCCCGGCGTACCAGCGGGCCACGGTCGCCATCGCGGGCTGGGCGAAGAGCGCGACCGCCACCAGCCCGGACAGCGACGCGGGGACGGCGACCGGCAGGAATGTCACGATGATCCCCGCGCCCAGCGCGGTCGTCGCGAACACCAGGGCGGGCCGGGCCAGCGCCCCGGTGCGCAGACCCGCGATGAGACCGGCGTCCCGGCCCGCGGACCGTTCCCGACCGGGCAGCCCCGGCACCACCACGACCACGGCCAGGGCCGCCACCCCACCGGCCACGCACACCGGGGTGAACCCCACATGACGGGCCAGCCACACCCCCGACGGCAGGGCCACCAGGGACGGCACACCCGACACGATCCCCACCAGCGCCAGCCCCTCGCCGCGCCGCTCGGGCGGGATCAGCGAGGCCGTCAGCGCGCCTCCGGCGACGACGGTGAGCGCGAAGCCCAGCCCGCGCAGCAGACACACCACCGTGATCCACACCATGCCGTGCCCGGCGGTCAGTATGAGCGCGGGCGCGCCCAGCAGCACCAGCCCCACGGCCAGCGCCACCCGGTAGCCGTACCGCGCGACCAGACGCGGGGTCGCCAACTCGCCGACCACCGTGGCGAACATCAACGCCCCGGTGGCCAAACCGGCGTTCCCGCCGCTGCGTTGGGCGTACAGCGGCACCACCGACAGCAGCAGGAAGAAGCCCGCGGAGGCGCCGATCACCGTCAGGAAGCGCAGCAGCAACGGCCGTGTCACCAACGGGGGTCGGGCAGGCGCGGGATGTGTGTCCGGGGGATGCGCGTCCGAAGGGCCCTCGGTCATGTCGTCGGACGGACGGCTGGATGGCGTGGTCATGTATCCGACGGTAGAGGCCGTCCGGCCCCTCGATAAGCTCCATTTCCATGCCGCTCGAGTGGTCCGGTCTGTCACCGGAACTGTTGCTCACCCTGGACCGGGGGAGCGGGGAAGGGCTGCGCGCGCAGCTCGAACGCCAACTCAGGGACGCCATCAGGGCCGGGCGTCTCGAGGTCGGCGAACGGCTGCCGTCCTCCCGCGAACTGGCCCGCCGCATGGGCGTCTCGCGCGGGCTGGTCCAGGACTGTTACGCCCAACTGCGCGCCGAGGGCTACCTCGCCACCCGGGTCGGCGCGGCCACCACCGTCGCGGCCCGCGCCTGCCCGCGACCGACGGCACCGGCCCCCGAACCTCCGCCCGCGCCCCGGCTCATCGCCGACTTCCGCTCCGGCGTCCCCGACCTCGGCTCCTTCCCGCTCGCCGACTGGCTGTGGGCGATGCGCGAGGCCGCCCGCGCGCTGCCGACCGAGGCGCTCGACTACGGCGAGCCGCAGGGGGCGCCCGTACTGCGCGAGGTCGTCGCCGGATACCAGCGGCGGGTACGGGCCGCCGCGGCCGACCCCGAACGGACCGTCGTCTGCTCCGGCTACGGCCAGGGCCTCGGCCTGGTCCTGCGCGCGCTGGCCGCCCACGGCATCCGCACCCTCGCCTACGAGGACCCCGGCTCACCCGGCGCCACGTCCCTGGCCGCCGCGCACGCCGGGATGACCGCCGTACCGGTGCCCGTCGACGAGGACGGCATCGACGTCCGGGCCCTGGAGGCGACCGGCGCGCGGGCGGTCCTCGTCACACCCGCGCACCAGTGGCCCACCGGAGTCGTCATGGCCGCCGAGCGGCGGCGCGCGCTGATCGCCTGGGCACAGCGCCGTGACGCCTTCGTCATCGAGGACGACTACGACGCCGAGTTCCGCTACGACCGTGAGCCGGTCGGCTCGCTGCAAGGCCTCGCCGCCGACCGCGTCGTGGCCGTCGGCACGGTGAGCAAGTCCCTCGCGCCCGCGCTGCGGTTGGGCTGGCTGCTGTGCCCGCCCGCCTTGGTCGCGTCCGTCGTGGCGTTCAAGGGGGCGGACGACCGCGGCTCACCTACGCTCGACCAGGTCGCGCTCGCCCGGCTGATCGCGTCCGGGCGCTACGACCGCCATCTGCGGCGGATGCGGACGGTGTACGCGGACCGGCGCGCCACCCTGGTCGAAGCGCTCGCGGCGCACGCCCCCGGCGTACAACTCACCGGGCTCGCCGCGGGCTTCCATGCCGTGGCCCACCTCGGCGCGGGCCGCACCGAGGAGCAGGTCCTGGCGGCGGCCCGCGCCCGACGGGTCGGCCTGTACGGCATGGCGGCCAACCGCTCGTCACCGGGCATCGATGGGGCCCGGCTCGTCCTCGGCTTCGGCAACGTGAGCGAGCGGGCGGTGGCGAAGGGTATCGCCGCCGTGGGTGACCTGCTGGCCGACTGACCTCCCTGGCGGGTGTCAGTGCCGGGGCGGCCGGACGGTGACGGGTGAACTCTCGCGCCCCGCCCGGTCCACCGAAGTGACGCTGTACGTCGCCCCGTTGGGGGCCACCGGAGCGGTCCACTCGGTGTGACGGGCGCCCGGGAGTACCGCTACCAGACCCTCGCCGTCGGCCGTGTGCTCGCGCAGTGCGTACAGCGCGGGGACATGGTTGCCGCGCGAGCGGACCTCGATCCGTGTCCCGCCGTCGGCCGTTCTGGTCGCCGACGCGAGCGGGGGCAGAGGAGCGGGCCCGTGGGCGAGCCTGGGCAGGAGGGGTGGCAGCGCGGGCCGCTGCCAGTGGTCGGCTCTCAGCCGCTCGACCGCGCCGATCCGGTCGGCACCGACGTCCACGGCGCTGAACAGGATCTCGCCGTCGATCTCCGGCAGCCCCTTGTCCAGGGTCAGATGCTGGGAGAGTTCGGCGGGGTCCTGCCAGGGGGCCGGTTGGCCGGGGTCACCGGCCTTGTACACGGCCTGGCCGATCCACAACTGCACGTCGGTGCCGCGGACCGCCTGCGCCCACCACGGCGCGAGGACGGCGTAGTCGGCCACCTGGAGGCCGATGTTCCAGTAGAGCTGCGGGGCGATGTAGTCGAGCCAGCCGTTGCGTACCCAGCCCAGGGTGTCGGCGTTGAGCGCGTCGTAGGACTGAGTGCCGTCGGTAGCCGAGCCGCGGGGGTCGCTCGCGGCGTTGCGCCAGATGCCGAACGGGCTGATACCGAACGCCGCTCGGGGCCGGACCGCGCGTACCCGTGCGCCCATCTCCCGCACCAGCAGGTCCACGTTGTGGCGGCGCCAGGCGGCCCGGTCGGTGAAGCCGGAGCCGTACGCGGCGAACGCGTCGTCGTCGGGGAAGTCCTGGCCGCTGACCGGGTAGGGGTAGAAGTAGTCGTCGAAGTGGACGCCGTCGATCTCGTAGCGTTCCACCGCGTCCATGATGGCGCTCTCGACGAAGGCGCGGGCGGCGGGGACGCCGGGGTTGTAGTAGAGCTGGCCGCCGTAGGAGACGACCCACTGCGGATGCAGTCGCGCCGGGTGGTCGGGCGTGAGCCGGGTGAGGTCGGATTGGAGCGAGATGTGGTACGGGTTGAATCACGCGTGCAGGGCCAGTCCGCGCTCGTGCGCGGCGTCGACCATGAAGCCCAGGGGGTCGTAGCCGGGGTCCTGGCCCTGGGTGCCGGTCAGGTACTGCGACCAGGGCTCGTAGCGGGAGGGCCAGAACGCGTCGGCGGCCGGACGGACTTGGGCGAAGACCGCGTTGAGCCCGAGTGAGCGGGCGTGGTCGAGCCGTGCGATGAACTCCGCCTGCTGCACGGCCGGGCTCAGCCCGGTCCGTGAGGGCCAGTCGATGTTGGCGACGGTGGCGATCCACTCACCGCGCAGCTCGCGGTCGCGGTACGCGGGCTCGGCGGAGGCGGCCGCGGCGGCGGCGGGCAGGGACATACCCGTGGCGGCCAGACCGGCCGTCAGCCCTGCGGCCCGCAGCAGGACGCGGCGCGTGGGGCGACGTACGGCGGAACTGTGGTGCGGGGTGTCGGTCACGCGGACTCCTCGGAGGACGACGGGAGCAGCTTGATCGACTCACGGTTCCCAGTACGCCGTGCCCAGTCAACGCGCGGGGACGGAAGTGTTACCGAACGGCCTGCGCCCGGCACCGGCGATCAGCCGAGGGCGGCCGTGCCGTGCCGTCGGACGACCGACGCCGCCCTCACCCTCGGGCGTTGGCGATTCCCAGGCCGTCCATGTAGTCGCGGACTCGCGTGAGTTGTCCGTCGCGGACGTGGAGTATCAGGAGACCGGGGACGGTGAAGGTGCTGTTCGTCGTCGGCAGCGTTCCCACCACGACATGCTCGGCGATGATCACTTCCGGGTCGTCGGTCCCGTAGGCCGCGATCTTCTTGACGGCCTCCACCTGGACGGGGCTGGCACCCCAGGCCGCCCGGTATCCCGCCCGTACGGCCTCGCGTCCTTCGTAGCGCGGAGGGAAGCCGGGAGAGGCGAACGGGAACTCGTGCACGGCGTCGACGGAGTACAGATCGGCGAGATCGTCCGCGGACTTGTCGAGCATGGCCTGGTAGTAGCAGGCCAGCACCTCACGCGGGGTGCGAACAGTGGGTACGTCAAGATGCGACACAGGGGTTACTCCATCCGCTCAACTGCCGTTGCCTCACTGGACCATAGGTATGGGGGCCGGGTGCAAGGCGCGACATGCGGCCGAGCGCGGCGTCAACCGCCGTAAGGCGAGGCGGCGTTGTGCCGACACGATACGCCGGACTCGCACTGCACGAGGAGGAAATCGCATCTCGCCGTCGGTCGGTCTGGGCGGCCGAAACCGGCCGGCAATCCGGGTGAGCGTGTGCCGATGGGGGAGACCGGCAGCCGGTCTCCCCCACCTATGGTGCGCAGCGTGCTCAGCGCAGGCGCAGCGCCTCGCGGACCGTGGTGAACAGGTCGGTCTGGTTGGTGACACCGAGGACGCGGAAGGCCTGCGGGCCCTGCGCGGCGATACGGACCTGGGTGCCGGTGTGCTCCTGGGACTGGCCCGGGGTGTTGGTGGAGTAGTTCACCTTGAGCTGCTGGCCCTCGTTGGTGACGAGCGTGGAGGACAGGCCGGGCGGGGTGGCTTCCAGCGGGACGATCTGGCTGGTGTGGCCGTGGTCGGCGGTGGTGACGACGAGGGTGTCGGGGTGCTTGGCCGCGTAGTCACGGGCGACCTTGACCGCGCGGTCGAAGGCGGCGGTCTCGCCGATCTGGCCGCAGGGGTCGGCGGCGTGGTCCTGCTTGTCGATCGAGGCACCCTCGATCTGCAGGAAGAAGCCCTGCTTGGAGTGCTTCTGCTTGGCCTCGAGGAGCTGGATCGCCTTGGTGGCGGAGTCGGCCAGGGTCGGCGTCGTCGAGGGGCGGTCGGGGTTGGAGGTCACACACCGCTGCGGGGCGGTGCCGCCGACCGCGGCGCCCTTGCCGGTCCACTCGGTGGGCACGTTGCCCGAGGCGAACAGGCCGAGCACCCGCTGTCCCGTCTTCACCTTCTTCATGCCCTTGTCGTCGGTGACGACCTCGTAACCGAGCTGCCGGGCCTGCTCGGTGACGGTCTGGCCCTTGTAGCGACCGGCGGTGATCTTCTGGTCGAAGCGCTGCTTGCCGCCGCCGAAGAGGACGTCGACCTTGTGGTTGACGGACTGCTCGGCGATCGAGCCGGGACCGCCCGCCGCGATGGTGTCGGTGGGGCAGTTGGCCATGTCGGCCGGGCCCTGGCAGGAGCGGTCCGTGACGTGGGAGGCGAGGACCGCCGGGGTGGCGTCGGTGAGCTCGGCGGTGGTGACGCTGCCGGTGGCGTAGCCGTTCTTCTGGGCGAGCTCCAGAATGGTGGGAACGGCCTTGTCGGTGCCGGGGGTCTTGGAGATACGGCCGTTGACCGTCTTGACGCCCGTGGCCCAACCGGTGCCGCTGGCGGCGGAGTCGGTGACGTAGTCCGGCGAACCGTCGGCGTGGACGGCGTACGTGGTGTAGGCGCCGGTCAGCGGGAACTTGTCCATGTTCAGGCGGCCGCTCGCGCCGACCGTGTAGTCACGGGCGAGGGTGATCTCCGAGTCGCCCA
This sequence comes from Streptomyces sp. NPDC104371, assembly GCF_055583785.1. Classification (NCBI taxonomy): domain Bacteria; kingdom Bacillati; phylum Actinomycetota; class Actinomycetes; order Kitasatosporales; family Streptomycetaceae; genus Streptomyces; species Streptomyces sp. NPDC104371. The sequence continues at coordinate 363,091 of NZ_JBVJNF010000001.1, read as the reverse complement.
TACCGTCGCCGATGAGCAGGATGACGTTCTTCGCCTTCCCGTTCTGGATCGCGGCCTTCGCGTGGTCCTTGCTGTCGGAGGCACCGGCGGTGGTGGTGACCGCCACGGCGGCCGTGGTGGCGACCAGCGCGGTGGCGATCATGAGGTGACGGCGGGTGGATCTGGGCATGGAAGTGACTCCTTGAAGCGTCCGACGACGAATGCGGGGGACCAACGGAAGCCACATCACCATGGGCTCGCAAAGCAGAGGTAAATGACTGGTTGAGTCGGCGTATCCAGGACATGACACGCCAGGCCGAACGCCAGGTCCGATACGCGCCAGCGCCCGGCGGTGGTGGCTGTGATGCTCGGTGCCATGAAGCGATGCGAAGGAAACGTAGCCATGGTCACGGGTGGCAGCAGGGGGATCGGCGCGGCCGTGGCCCTCCGACTGGCGGAGGAGGGCGCCGACATCGTCATCACCTACGAGAACAGCGCGGAGCGGGCCGCCGACGTGGTGGAACAGATCAAGGCCCGGGGGCGCCGGGGACTGGCCGTCCAGGCTGACAGCGCGGTACCCGAGGCGCTGACCGCGGCGGTCGACGAGGCCGCGGCCACCTTCGGCCGACTGGACATCCTGGTCAACAACGCGGGTGTGTTCCTCGTCAGCCCCCTGGAAGACCTGAGCCCGTCGGACATCGACCGCACCCTGGCGGTGAACGTCCGGGCCCCGTTGGTGGCATCCCAGGCGGCGGCACGACACATGGGTCAGGGCGGTCGCATCATCAGTATCGGCAGCAATGTCGCCGACCGCGCGCCCTTCCCGGGGCTGGCGCTGTACTCGATGAGCAAGACGGCTCTCGCCGGGATGACCAGGGGCCTGGCCCGAGAGCTCGGGCCGCGCGGCATCACGGTCAATCTGGTGCACCCAGGCCCCACCGACACGGATGCCAACCCCGCCGACGGCCCGAACGCCGAGACGATCGCTGCCCTCACCGCGCTGGGCCGCTACGCGGAGCCGACCGAGATAGCGGCCACGATCGCCCACTTGGCAAGCGCGGACGGCAGATACATCACCGGAGCCTCGCTCCACGTCGACGGCGGCTTCACCGCCTGATCCGGGAGCACCCGCGAGCGGCGGCCGATGCAGGCCGCCGCCCGCAGGGCGCGGTAGCCCTCACGTAACCTACGCGGTCATGACCCGCGCCTGGATACTGCCCCTCATGCTCGTGCTGATCGGCTCAGCCGTCGGGACCGCGCTGATCCTCCAGGGGAGCCTTGGCGCAGCCGTGGCACCCCTGCTGATATGCGTGCTGCTCGCAGGCATGAACTCGCCTCTGCTCTTCCCGAGATCGATCGGCGCGCTGGAGGCCGAACGCCGCAGCGCGGCCGACGGCCGACCGATCGTCTTCTGGCGGCCGGGCTGCAAGTACTGTCTGCGCCTGCGCATCCGATTGGGCCGCAGCGCCCACCAGTTGCACTGGGTCGACATCTGGCGCGACCCGGCCGGGGCGGCGGCGGTGAGAGCGGCCAACGACGGCAACGAGACGGTGCCCACGGTCGTCGTGGCAGGCCGCCCGCACACCAACCCCGACGCCGCATGGGTACGCCGACACCTCTCCCGCGCCCGGTGATCAGGAGCGACGCCCCGCACCCCCCTCCGGCCCGGACATACCGGGCTGTGCCTTGCAGGTCAGGTCGTGCAGGGGAAGTCGACCTGTGCGCAGGTAGGCGGTGACGTGCTGGTCGACGCAGGTGTTGCCGTACTCGCCGTACAGGCCGTGCTGGCGGGCTCCCTTCACGGTGAGGAGCCGGGAACTCGGCCACTGGTCGTGCAGCTCCTTGGCACCGGCGTAGATCGTGCGGGGATCGCCGGTGGCGGAGAGGAGCAGGGCCGGGGCGTCGTTGTCGAGCACGGTCGGTGCCTCGGCGGGCCGGTCCCAGAACTCGCAGGGGGTGATGTTGTTGGCCAGCGGCCCGGTGAGGGGGAACCGCTTCCGGGACTCCTCGACCGCGCGCCAGTAGCTGCCGACGCCGCGCCGTTCGGCCACGTCGCCACAGATGATCGCGGTCATCTGGCTGGAGGGGGCCGAGCCCACCTTGGTCAGCAAGAACTCCAGTTGCCCGGCGAGTTCTTCGGACGGCTCGACCGGCTTCCGGTCCGCGGCACGCGCCAAGAGGCTCACGGTCCGGGCCAGGTCGGCGCGCCGCTCGTCGAGGTCGCTGCCGAGGCCGCCGATGAAGACGGAAGGAAGCACATGCTCGTCCAGCCGGTACGTCTTCCCGAGCCGCAGCGGTTCCTTCGCGGCGGCGTCGAGGATGTGCCGCACCGTCGCCAGAACCTGGGCGCGCGTGGCGCCCAGTCCGTAGGTGCTGTGGCGTGCGGCGGCCCACGACGCCCACGCGCGCAGGGCCGCCTCGTTGGCCGCCTCGGCGCCGTGCAGCAGGGTCTGGCTGTAGTGGTCCGGGGAGTTGACGCTGTCGAGCACCATGCGGTCGGTGCGGCCGGGGAAGAGTTGTGTGTAGACCTCGCCGAGGTAACTGCCGTACGAGTAACCGAGGTAGGAGAGCGCGTCCTCGCCGAGGGCGGCGCGGATGACGTCCATGTCCCGGGCGGTGTTGCGCGTGGTGACGTACGGCAGCACGTCGCCCTGAGTGCGCTTGCACCGCCCTGCCAACTCGCGCGCGACGGCGACCTCCTCGCGGTACGCCGCCAGGTCGGCTCCCGCGGAGCGGACGAGGGCGGAGCCGAGGTCCCAGCCGCAGTCCAGTGGGGTGCTCCGGCCGACGAAGCGCGGGTCCATGCCGATCAGGTCGTAGCGGTGGGCTACCTGGCCCATCACCTTCGACTTGGTCAGCGGCATGTCGAGGCTGGGACCGGCCGGTCCGCCGTTGTTGAGCAGCAGCGCCCCCACCCGGTGGGCGGTGTCGGTGGCCTTCAGGCGGGACAGGGCGACGGTGATGGTGCGACCGCCGGGGTCGGCGTAGTCGAGCGGCACGGTGATGTCGGCGCAGTCGGCACCCGCGGCGTCCAGCGCTTGGCCGACTTCGTCTTCGGCGCCGAGGGCGCAGGCATGCCAGTCGACATGTTGGCCGTGGAAGCGGGCTAACGGGTCGCGGTCGGTGGCGGTGGCGGTGGCGGTGGCGGTAGCGGTGGTGGCGTGTGCGGTGGTCGTCGCGGTGGCCGCGAGAATCGCGACACACGCCACGAATGCCTTGGTTCGTCGGGAAGTGGACATGTCCTCACTCTAGGAGCGGTGGACACGTCGACACACTCCGGGAAGCCCCTGAATCCGGGTGGGGTTGACCCTGATCCTCGGCTACGGGACAGCCCTGAGAGCGACCCCTCGTCCCGCGAAGAACCGGGGCAGCACCTCCCACGGCACCTCCGCGAAGCGCTGGGAAACACCGGGCAGGCCCGACGGGTTGTGGATCCGGAGGTGAGTGGGCGAGCAGCCGACAGCGAGGACCAGGTGTCCACCACGGCTCGGCGGCGTGGTGTGCGGCTCGCGGATCGACGGATGCACCGAAAGCATGACCAGCTTGCCGTCTCCGAGGAGATTCGGAATCTCCTCCGGCGCCAGCCTCCCGTGTACCTCGGCCTCGATGTCCCACCTCTTCGCCACGCGTTCGGCGAACGGAGCGTAGATGAGCCCCTCCACGCCATCGCCGTCGGCGCGGCGTACGTAAGCACCGGCGTCCAGGAACTCCCGGGCCAACGTGACAAGGCCCGGCGACTCAAGTCCCCAGTGCTCCAGGGTCATCCGCAGACAGGCCATGCCACAGATCCGCCAGGACCAGAAGGCGTAGTCCGCGGCGGTGTCCGCCCCTGACCGGCGCCAGAGGGGATCGTCTTCGGCCTTCACGCGGCCGGACAGCAGATCGGGGACGAGCGCGGCGGACTCCCATTGCGAGGAGTACGGCACATCGTGACTGACTGAGATGGCTTCCATGGTCCCGTTCTGTAGGTCGGTGTGGATGGCGGTGTCAGCGGGCCTGATCGGTGGGTGCCAGGCCGGAGTTCCAGCCCCAGGCCGCGATCCCCACCCGGTTGCGGACCGCCAACTTGCGTTGCAGCCCGGCTACATGGGACTTGATAGTAGCGAGTGAGATGAACAGTTCCTCGGCGATGGCCCCGAGGCTCCGCCTGCCTCCTGGCGCGTGTTGAGGCCGGGCGGCTGTCCCGCGGATCGCTGGCGGCGAGGGGAAAGCAGGAATTAGTCTCGGGCCACGAGGTCGCAACCGTCGATGACGACCATGCGAGGAGAGACGTGGAACCGCAATCGTTAGAGGACCAGGTCAGCCCCGAAGTACTGGACCGTGTTCAGTCCAGTTTCGACCGGCAAGGACTCATGCGTCATCTGGGCGCCCGTATCACGCATATCGCTCCCGGCCGTGTGCACATCACGCTGCCCCGAGCGAAGGAAGTCTCCCAGCAGCACGGTTACATTCACGCGGGTGCCACCAGTGCCATCGCCGACAGCGCGGGCGGCTATGCGGCGTTCACGCTCTTCCCCGAGAACTCCACGGTGCTCACGGTGGAATACAAGATCAACCTCCTGGCCCCGGCCGGGGGTGACCACATCGAGGCGGTGGGGACCGTCCTCAAGTCCGGTCGGACATTGACGGTGTGTCAGCTCCAGGTCTTCAGTCACACAGAGGACGAGAAGAAGCTCATCGCCACCGGGCAGCAGACGCTCATCTGCCTTGAATCACGGCCGGATCAGTGAGGATCTGACCCCGTCCGCTCCCGCGTTCGGGAGCCGGCCGACCGGATGTGAAGGCAGGTCCGGTCGGCCACCGTGCTCAGTCCTCGTAGCCGTCGAGGTCGGTGAGGCGGATCTTGGACACCGTGTACGTACCCTGGCCCGCCGCCACCAGCTTGCCGCTGTCGCTGTAGACATCGCTGCGCGTGACATAGATGGTCCTGCCCGCCGTCACCACCTCGCTGGTGGCCAGGATGCCCTCGTGCCGCACCGGCCGGATCAGGTTGATGTGGTAGTCGACCGTGAGGACGCTGTAGGTCTCCTCCATCGAGTTGGCCGCCATGAACCCGGCGGTGTCCGCGACCTCGAACAGCATCGCCGCGTGCAGGAAGTCGGCGTTCTGCGTCAGATCGCCGTTGAAGGGGATGGCGACCCGGGCCAACCCCGCCTTCTCGATCTCGATGGTCTTGTTCAGGAACTGAGAGATCCTGCACTTCATACAGCAGCGGGTGAGCTTCTCGAAGTGAGTCGACGCGGAACCCAAGACTGTCTCCTTCTCTCCTGCCGAACGTGCTGAGCGCGGTGTCACGGTTGCTCGCGGCTATACGCGCGACACGATGAGACTGGCATTGATCCCGCCGAAACCGAAGGCGTTGATCAGACAACGACGCAGCTCGGTCTTCCGCGCCTCACCGGCGATGTCGACGTCGGAGAACGCGGGGTCGCTCTGTTCGTACTTCAGCGTGGGGGACACGGTCTGGTGGCGAAGGGCCATCAGCGCGGCGGCGAGGTTCATCGGGCCGTTCGCGGCGAACATGTATCCCGTGTGTCCCTTGATGGAAGTGACGACCGGCTGACGCCCAGCGCCGGTCAACAGCTCGCGCACGGCGGCGAGTTCGGCCGCGTCTCCCCGGACCATGCCGGACGCCTGCGCGTACACGCAGTCGACGGCGTCCGGGGCCACGCCCGCGTCGGCGAGCGCGCCGTCCATGCACCGTACGACATGGGGAGTCGAGATGCCGGTGAGGTCGTCGCATCCGCTGTTCGTGGCATAGCCGACCAGTTCGCCGTACACCTCCGCACCGCGCGCCTCGGCATGCGCGCCGTCTTCCAGCACGAAGACGGCCGCCCCCTCACCGACGACCATCCCGTCCCGGCGGCGGTCGAACGGGCGCGGCGTACCGGCCGGATCCTCGCCGCGGCTCAGAGCCATCATGGCCTGGAAGCCGGAGTAGGTGACCGGAGTCGTCACGGCCTCCGCTCCGCCCGCCAGCGCCCAGGTGCGGTCACCGGACCGGATCGCGCGCATCGCCTCACCCACCGCCTGGCAACCGCTGGCGCAGGCACCGGCGATCGTCATCTGCTCGTCCGCGATCCCGTGGCGCAACGCGATCGCGCTCGCCGCCATGTTGGGGATGAGCGAGGGGATGAGGAACGGACTGGTCTTGCGCACCCCTTGGCGCTCCTGTTTGAGGACACCGGCCTCGATGCTGGGCAGTCCTCCCATGGCCACGCCCAGGTAGACGGCTCCCCCCGACGGGAGATCCGGCCCCACCCGCGGGGCGCTCCCGCCGCCGTACGCCTCTCCGACCAGCCCGCTGTACGCCTCTCCGACCGGCCCGTCGCACGCCTCTGCGGTCAGTCCGCTGTCCTCGACCGCCCTGTCCGCGGCGAAGAGCGCGTACCGCACGAACGCGCTCATCCGCTTGAACTCGAACGCGTACGGACCCGGTGAGAGTGTCACCTCGGCGTCGTCGACCTCGCCCGCGAGACGGCTGTGGAACCGGGCCGGGTCGAAACGGGTCACCGGGGCGATTCCCGAGCGGCCGTCGAGGAGGCCCTGCCACAGGGCGTCGACCGTCGAGCCGAGCGAGCAGACCACTCCCGCACCGGTGACCACTACACGTCTGCGCCGCACCGAAGGACCGGGTCAGGCCTGCTGTCCGGACACGTCCTGGGCCTCTCGTACATAGCTCTCGAGGTCCTGCATCGTCTCGAGCTTCTCCATGACGGATTCGTCGAAGTCCACGGAGAAGCAGTCCTCCAGGTAGAGGAGCAGCTCGATCATCTTGAGCGAGCTCATCCCCTCGATGGAGGTGCTGATGTGGGACTGCGGGGTCAGATACGAGACGTCGCGCTCCACGAACTCACCGATGTGCCCGACGATCCGGGCGAAGAGTTCCTGGTCCTGCGTCGCGTCCTGCCGCTCTTCTCGCTTCTCTTCCTGCTTCTCTTCCTGCATCGCGGGTTCCCCTTCGGAGGTCATGCTCGTCGGCTCACTGGTGCGGCGGCCCGTGGTGCGGTGCCGTCGGTCGCGCGGTCGGTGGTACCCGCCGAGAAGGCTGCGGACGCGGCCCCGACGGCCCCGTCCTCGATCAGCTTCCGGCACAGATGGCGCTGGATCTTGCCACTGGTGGTCCGGGGCAGTCGCGCCCGGGGCACCCAGTGGTAGGTGACACCGCTGATCCCGAACGCCTCGTCGAGCGCGCGGCTCACCTGGCCGGTGACCTGCTGCCGGTCACGGCCCTCGGCGAGCCGCTCGTCGAGCAGGAGATGGAGTTGCTCCGTGTGCAGCGTCGCGTCACGGACACCGACCGCGACGACCGCCGGAGTGCGCGGGCTCCGGGTCACGCTCTCCACGAACCGCTCCACCTGGTCGGGAACGTAGTTGCGGCCCGCGATGATCACGATGTCCTTGCTGCGGCCGGTGACGTACAGCTCCTCGTCGACCTGATAGCCGAGGTCGCCCGTGCCCAGATGACCGTCCGGTCCCTTGAACGGTTCCTCGTCGGCCCCGTCCGTGCCCTGCGCGCCGGTAACCGTGTCGCCGGGCTCAGGAAGATACCCGTCGATCACGCTGGGCCCGGCGACCTCGACCTCACCGATCACGCGATCGGGCAGCGGCTTCCCGTCCGGGCCCACCACCCGCAGCGAATGACCGGGCACGACCGGGCCCACGCACATCATGGCCGTCGTGCGCGGGTCACCGGCCGGGCGGGGCTCGGCGTATCCCTTCGCCGCGGCGGCCTCGGCGTCGACCCGGTCGACCGCGTACGGCCGTGTGACATCGGAGATGGTGACCGCGAGCGTGGCCTCCGCGAGCCCGTACACGGGCCTGAGCGTCGTCTCGGGCAGCCCGAACGGGCCGAACGCCGCCTGGAATTCGCTCAGGGTGCCCTCGTGCACGGGTTCCGCCCCGCACAGCGCGACACGCCACGTCGACAGGTCGAGATCCGTGGGCGGTCGGCGCCGCGCCACGCGCGCGCAGATGTGGAACGCGGAACTGGGCGCGGGCGACAGGGTGCCTCGGTAACGGCTCATCCAGTGCAGCCAGGACATCGGATTGCGCAGGAAGTTGACGGGATCGGAGAGCACCATCGGGACGCCCGCCCGCAGAGCGTACGAGATCCCGATGAGCCCCATGTCATGGAAGAGCGGGAGCCAGCTCACCAGCGTGTCGTCGGCCGTGCCCCGGATCGCCTCGGCGATCGCCCGTACGTTGGCGACGATGTTGCCGTGTCGGATCATGGCCAGCTTCGGTACGCCGGTCGAGCCGGAGGTGGCCTGGAGATGGGCGAGCGACGTCGGTGTCGCGCGGGGCGCGTCCAGCGGTACGGGTGCGCCGCGCAGGGCGTCCGGCGTGGTCACCGGCACCGGCAGCGAGGGGGTGAGGACGGCCGCCAGTTCGGGAGTGGTGATGACCCGCCTGGCCTGCGCGTGTGTCACGAGCCGGCTCAGGTGTGCGGCGTAGCGGGAGGTGTCACCGGTGGTGGGCTCCGCCGCGACGATCGGTACGACCCCGGCGTAGAGACAGCCGAGGTAGACCGAGAGGAAGTCCCGCGACGTGGGCAGGACGACGACCACACGATCGGCCGCCTCGATCCCTTGCGCCGCGAGCCCGGAGACGCTCCGGGCGATCAGGTGGCACACATCGGCGTAGCTGAGCGAGAAGGTGTCCTCGGAGCGTTCGATGACATGGAACGCCGACCGGTCCGGGGTGCGGGCCGCGCTGTCGAGGAGCGCGTCGATGACAGTCGCCGCCGGGTGAGCGCCGGTCATCGGGCGTATCCCTTCACGAACTCGACGTCCGAGCGCTTGGACGACCGTCCCAGCCACGTGCGCAGGTCGCCGTACCGCGCGTCGAAGTCGGCCTTGAGCAGGTCCTCCTTCAAGGTGCCGGACGAGGTGTAGTACGGCTTCTCCAACTCCGTGAGGAATCGGATGTGTTGCTCCATACCGGCCCGCCCGCACTCGACGCTGCGCTGGTACGCCTTCAGCCGGGCCCGTCGCTGCGGACGCCGCTCGATCTCGAACGCCCGCTTGAAGAAGATCCCGTAACTGTCCAGGATGCCCTGCTGTAACTCGCTGGGGCGCATGTGGCGGGGGAAGATGCCGACGAACGAGTAGTGCTGGTACGTCGGCACCTCCATGATGATCCGGTGGTCCTCGATGTCCTGGCGCGCCCCGTACAGCAGATCCTGGAACGGGTACTCCGCCAGGCATACGAAGACGGGGTGCATGATCCGCGCCTCGGCGCACCAGTACGCGGTGGACTCGATCGCCTGACGGTCCTGGACGTCCAGCCCGAAGATGATCGCGGAGTGGATCGCGATGTCGTTCTCCGCGAAGCGCACCAGGCGCCGGGTCTGTTCCGAGGGGTCCACCCGCTTGTTGAAGGCCTGGAGGACACTCGGATCCTCCGACTCCACCCCGAGGCAGTACTCCTCGAAGCCCGACCGCTTGAGGTCGAGGACCAGGTCCATGTCGTCGGCGTGGTTGATCCGGCTCATGGCGATGAACTTGTAGTCGCGGTCGCGGAACGTCTCGGCGATCTCACGGCAATAGCTCTTGCGGGTCGTGAAGTTCAGGTCCGTGACATAGAACCGGGTGCAGCCGGTCTGCTCGTGGATGGCGTCGAGTTCGCTGCGTACGTCCTGCGCCGTCTTGGTACGGAAGCGGCGTCCGAGCAGCCGGATCGCGTAGCAGAACGAGCAGTTGAACGGGCAGCCGCGCGACATCGAGACCGTCGCCCAGTGCAACTTCGGTGCCCGCGTGAGGAATTGCGGGTTGATCGCGTTGGCGAAACCTCCGAACCGGGTGACCTTGTTCAGGGTCAGCTCGCCGTCGGCACCGATGTAGGCCAGGTTGTCCACGTCGGTGGCGGGCTGCCCGGCCTCCAGTGCCGTGATGAGCTGGACCGTCGGGATCTCTCCCTCGGCGGTCACCGCGTAGTCCGCGTAGCGCAACGCCTCGTAGGGCGCGAACGCCGCGTGCGGCCCGCCCATGATCACCACACAGTCGGACCGCTTGTGGCGCTGGATCAGCTCCAGCGTCTCGATGTTGGACCAGAAGTGCGTCGCGAGCGCCGAGATCAGGATGTAGTCGTAGTCGGCGAGAGGGAAGTCCTCGGGCTTCTCGCCCCAGAACATCTGACACATCTCGACCCGGGCCTGCGGGAACTCCTGCTGGACGAACGAGGCGACGTAGTAGATGCCGTCGTTGTAGGTGGTCGCCAGCGTCGACGCGTCGGGATACGCCTCGTGGAACCCCAGTTGCACACAGAGGATGTTGAGGCCCGTCATGACGCGGGGCCCGACGACGTGATCTCCTTCGCGGCGTGCCGGCGCGCGAACTCCTTGCGTACCTTGTCCTTCATCTCCTGCATGAGCTTGGCGGCTATGCGGTCGGGGTCGTTGACCCGCCGCTGCGCCCAGGCCAACAGGTCCCGCGCTTCGCTGCGGTTCATCTTCGGGTGCTTCCACACCAGGTTGTACAGGTCGTGCTTGCTGAGATCCGGCTCGTCGACCAGATGCTCCATCTGCCGGTACAGCCGGGTGCGGTGGAACGGGGTCAGCAGCGTCAACTGGCAGGCGAACAGCCCCTCTTGGCTGAGCTGCTCGATGTCGAACTGCATGTCCTCGATGCTGTCCTCGGCGAACCCGACCATGAACGTGCCCAGCGCCCGGCGCCCGTTGTCGATCAACTCACGTACCGTCTGCCGGACGTTGTAGACGTCGTCGCGCTTCTTCACATCGGCGATGTTCTTCTCGCGGTACGACTCGATGCCGACGATGGCGCCGTCCATGTAGCGGTCGGTGAGTTCGGGGATGCGCCCCCGGATCAGATCGGCGCGGGTCAGACAGATCCAGGGCAACTCACGCTCCGCCAGGGCGTCGACCACCTGTTCCGCGAGCGAGTTGGTGAGGAAGAAGCTCTCGTCGTAGATGATGACGTGAGCCACCTTCGCGTCCCGGTACGCGTCGAGCGCCGCGTAGGTGTCCTCCATGAAGATGGCTTCTTCTTTGGGATTGAAGAGCGGCGTCGAGCAGAACGTGCAACCGATGTTGCAACCGCGCTTCGAGTACAGATATCCGACGGGAGAGCTGATTCCCCTGAATCCGCTCTGCCCCATCATCGCGGGGTGCCGGACCCGGGGTAACGGCCTGTCGTATACGTACTGATGGATCGGCGCCTCGCCCGCCCCTTTCACCAGCCTGGTGAAGTGCTGGTCGATATCAGGCGTGAGTACGCCGTAGTTACCGCCCCAGATCTCGGGTACTTCCGCCTCGCGCGCGGCCTTGGCCATCTCGATCGCGACCGGCGTGGACCAGGTGTAGAAGCTGATCCCGACCATGTCCCACGGCTCGGAATGCAGGGCGTCGAGATACTCCTGCCACGTCGGGTATTCCAGGATCTCGACGTCCGGCACATTGTGCTTGATGAAGCGGAGACCGGTCGGCGGACACGTCACGGAGAGCCGGTCCTCGATATCCACGGAACAGGTCCAGGCCTGGTAGGTATCGGTCCGGTCGTACCAGTTCCCGCCTATTCCATTCGGCTCTATCAACGCCTCTTTAGGTGCCGTTGTCAGGAGCACTCTCTTCATGTACGTACCCTTCGCCTGGAATCTGTGGTCCCGCGAACAAGCCGTGAACAAGCCCTGATCGACAGCGCGTCAGAGGTGATGCGCAATGTCGGTGGAATAGACAGGAAAGAACGGGAGGTACTCCGCGGCCGTGACCCTATGAGCGGCTGATCTTAGGTGTCAACCCGTTCAGTGATCCTGAGTTGTGACGGCAGCCGAATTCAGGCCACCTGGATAGCGATACGAGATCCTGGGCGTCGATGCACGTGATCAGGAATCCAGAACGGGCCTGAACGTGCCTGGACTTGATCGCTATACCGGAACTGCCCAGCCGGGAACCCAGGTACCGGCGGCGTCGTGGTCGGCCGTGGTGGCAGCGAGGTGGGCGCGGAGGGCGGCCAGCGCCGGGTGGGGGTTGTCGCGGTGCCACAGGAGCGAGTGCGGGTAGACGGGCGTCGGGTCGGTGACCGGGATACGGCGCAGACCGTGGCCCGCGGGCCAGACGAGACGGGTCGACTCGCCCATGAAGGTGGCCAAAGCCGGGGTGTCGGCGACGGTGTCCAGGAGCGCGTCGGAGCCGAAGTTGGGGCCGGTCGCCTCGATGGTGAGGCCGAACTCGGCGACGAGATCGTCGTAGTAGGCGCCCCATTCCGTGCCGGGGACGATGCCCGGCATCCAGATCCGGTGCCCGACGAGCTGGGCGAGGCTCAGCGATCGGGCGCCCGCCAGCGCGTGGGCGGGGCCGGTGAGGAGCTGGAGCCGCTCGTCGAGCACCCGCACGGACTCGATGTCCTCGGGAAGGGGGCGGCCGGGCATGGCGACGGCGCGGAAGGAGGCGTCGATCGTGCCGGACCGGATGGCGGCGATGGCCGCCTCGATGTCGAACAGCATGACCACGTCGAGGTCGATCTCGGGATGCGCGCGGTGGAAGTCGCGCAGCAGGCCCGACTGCGCGCCACGCGAACTGATCACGTCGACGCGCAGCGGACGGCGGCCGGGGCGCACGGACGCGACCGCGCGCTCCGCGACGCGCAGCAGCTCGCGCGCGTGGGGCAGGAACGCCTGTCCGTCGATGGTGAGCCCGGAGCCGCGCGCGGTGCGCGTGAACAGCCGCACGCCGAGGGTGCGCTCCAGCGCCGCGATGCGCTTGGAGACGGCCTGCTGCGTGACCGCCAGCTCGGCGGCGGCCTCCTGGAACTGCCCCGCGTCGGCGGCGACGACGAAGGTCCGGACGGTGTCGAGATCCATGCCGACACCCTAGAGACACAACCAGTGGTTGTGACAGGCTGCCCTGTAGTTGTTTGATCCCTTGATACGGCGCTCGATTTGATGTCACCGAACGCGGATCAGTTGTACGGGGGAGTGCGGACCGGTTGTACAGGTGGGTGTGCGAGTGAACAGCGGCGAGCGGCGAGGGACGGCGGGTATGAGAAGCGGGCATCGGCTGGGACATCTGCTCGGCCACCGGCTGGGGTGGCAGTTCGGGTGGCTCTGGGCGGCGTACGGGACCAGCGCGCTCGGCACATGGCTCGCCTTCGGCGCGTTCCCCCTGATCGCCGTCCAGGTGCTGCACGCCGGACCGACCGAGGTCGCCGCGCTCTCCGCCGTCGGCGCCGCGGTGGGCGCGGCCGTGGCGGTGCCGCTCGGCCCGTGGGTGGAGTTCCGCCGCAAGCGACCCGTACTGATCACGATGGACCTGGTGCGATGCGCGGCGCTGCTGACGATCCCCGCCGCGTACGCGCTCGGCGCCCTCACCTTCCTTCAGCTCCTGCTGGTCTCGGTCGCCGTCGCGTCGGCCGACATCACCTTCCGTGCCGCCTCCGGCGCGTACCTGAAGACCCTGCTCCCGGCCGAGGACCTGCTCGTCGCCAACGCCCGCTTCGAGTCCACGTCCTGGACGACCACGATCATCGGACCACCGCTGGGCGGCGCGGCCATCGGGCTCCTCGGTCCGGTGGCGACCGTACTGGCCGACGCGGTCAGCTACCTGCTCTCGGCCCTGGGCATCCGTGCGACCCGTGGCCACGAGCCGCGGCCCGAGCGCCGGGAGACCCCACGTATGCGGGCCGGGGACCTGCTCGACGGCTGGCGGTACATCCTCACCGACCGGGCGCTGCGTCCGCTGTTCTTCAACACCGCCTTGTTCAACGGCCTGGTGATGGCCACCTCGCCGCTGATGGCCGTCCTGATGCTCGGTCAACTCGGCTTCTCACCCTGGCAGTACGGCCTCGCGTTCGCCGCGCCCTCGATCGGCGGACTGCTCGGCTCCCGGCTGGCCCGACCGCTTGTCACCCGGTACGGCCAGCACCAAGTCCTGGTCGCGAGCGGGGCGTTGCGGGCACTGTGGTCCATCGGCCTGGCCTTCCTGAGGCCGGGCACGGGAGGCCTGCTGCTCGTGATCGGCGTCGAACTCGGGCTCATCTTCTGCTGCGGGGTCTTCAACCCCGTCTATACCACCTACCGCCTCGAACGCACCCCGACCGACCGGGTCACCCGCACCCTGACCGCTTGGGCGGTGACGACCAAGGGCGCGACCGCGCTCCTGACGGCCCTCTGGGGCGTACTGGGCAGTCTGCTCGGCCCGCGTACGGCCATCGGCCTGGCGGGTGTGCTCCTGCTGGCGACCCCGCTGCTGCTTCCCCGTCGTACGGCGACGACCATCTCGGAGCCGGAGCCGGAGCCGGAGCCGGAGCCGGAGCCGAAGCTCCTATGATTCTGTTCCAGACGCGCGAAGTTGTGACGAGTGGGGATGGATCATGGGTGAAGTGACCGTCGCCGAGGTCGACGCGCTCGCGGACCGGGCGCACGCCGGACAGGTCGACAAGATCGGCGTGCGGTACGTCGACCACGTCCGCGCCGTCGCCGCCGGACTCGCGCCGCTCGGCCCGGCTCTGGAAATGGCCGGTCTGCTCCACGACATCATCGAGGACACCGACTGCACGGCCGAACAGCTCCGCGCCCTCGGCATCCCGGACCGGGTCGTCCGCATCGTGGAGGACGTCACCAACGCCCCCGGTGTCGCTTACGAAGACAAGATCCGGCGCATCACCTCCAGCCGGGACGCCACCTTGGTCAAGATCGCCGACAACGCGCACAACTCCCGTTCCGACCGTGCCGCCCAACTCCCCCCGGAGCAGCGGGCACGCCTCGCGGCGAAGTACCGGGCCGCGCGGGACATCCTGTGGCCCACCGTCGATCCCGAGCAGATCGAGACCATCGTGTCGATCGTCAATCCGGCACTCCTCGACGAACTCCGCTGACGGGCGGAGCGGCGGCAGGCGCCGGGAGCACGGCGGCAGATCGCTCCAGAAATTCTCGAGAACCCGCGTAATGCTCGCGCGGTAGCGCGCTCTCTTCCCATGTCCGGGCGGCGTACCGGACCGACCAGGGCCTGCGGAGGCCGACCCTTCCGCGCGTCCGAGGTGCGGTCGCCCGCCCATCCACGCGTGACGTCGTCACGCCCAAGACATGGAGGGGCCATGCCTGCGATCCGGGTGACAGAGGAGTCCCCGACCACTCGCCGTCGGCGCGCTCCGCAGCTCCCGCTCCCGGCGACCGGTGCGATCGGCGGCGGGGCGACGGTCAGCGTCCTGGCGTACGTCGGTGCCCCCTGGTGGGTGGTGCTGTGCTCGGTGCTGTGTACGGCGATGGCGAGCGTCGCCGTCGCACTTCTGCCACAGCAGTCCAAGGACCGGTCCGCCGTGGTCCAGGGGTACTTCCGTCACCGCGAGCGTATGTACCGACTGCGGCGTGAGCCGTCGCGGCAGCGAGCGGAGGGGAGGACCGAATGACGGCTGTACGCTCCCGAACGTCACGAAGGGCTGAAAGGCCGCCGGACAGGCTCAGTTGCCGCGCGATCCACTACCCGTGCTCAACGACCTGGCGGCGATGGCACGGTACGGAGGTACGCCTCCAACTCGGCCGCCCCGGCCAGCATCGCGCGCCCGCGGGTGGACAACCGTCCGTGCCAGTCGCGCAGCGTGGCCTCCAGCGGCTCGGGCCCGCCGGCCGCCCGTACCTGGGCGATCAACGGGGCGATCTGCTCCAACAGGTAGCCTCCGCGCCTGAGTTGGTGTGCCAGCCGGGCGTCCCGTACGTCGGCCTCGTCGTAGACGCGGTACCCGGTCCGCGGGTCGCGGCGCGGGCTCACCAGCCCCGCGCGCTCCCAAGTGCGCAGCGTGGCGGGGTGGATGCCGAGGTGCCCTGCCAGCGGTCCGATGAACCTGACGGCCCTGGAGGGCGCGTCGGGCTCGGGGGCCGCGGCCGGTTCCAGGCTGCCGAGGGCGCTCTCCACGGCCTGGAGGGTCCGCCGGTCCTCGAGGAGTTGAGCGTGACTCTCGTCGATGAGACGGAACGCCTCGTCGACCGCGCCCTGGTTCACGGCCCGCATGATCGACGCCGCCGTCCGATGACCGTGCCCAGGTATCAGGGCGAGGAACGCGCGCAGAGCCCGCGCGTGCAGCGACGTATAGGTGCGGTAGCCGTGAGGTGTGCGCTCGGCGGCCGGAAGAATGCCGGCCTCCTCGTAGTTCCTGACCGCCTGCGTGGACAGACCGTGCTCGCGCGCCAGATCAACGGGCCTGAGCCTGAGCCTGAGTCGATCGCAGCTTTGAAGGTTTCGCCCCATGATCCTGACGATATCGAGTGAAAGTCTCAATCGAGCGTTCAACGATACCGTTGAAGGCATGGCTCCTGACATCAAGGACACCGCCCACCCCATCGACGCCGACGCCGTCATGAGACTGCTCCCGGCCCGGCCCCGGCTGCTCGCCCTGGGCGAACCCACCCACGGCGAGAACGCTCTGCTGGACCTGCGCAACGAACTCTTCCGACAGCTCGTGGAGCAGGAGGGTTACCGGACGATCGCGATCGAGAGCGACTGCATGAGCGGCCTGGTCGTGGACGACTACGTCACCTCGGGCACAGGCACCCTCGACGAGGTCATGGAACACGGCTTCAGCCATGAGTGGGGCGCCCACGAAGGCAACCGTGAACTCGTACGCTGGATACGCGCGTTCAACGAAGGTCGGCCCGCATCGGACCGGCTCCACTTCGCCGGGTTCGACGGTCCGCTGGAGATCACCGGCGCCGCGAGCCCCCGGCAGGCCCTCGCCGCGCTCCACGGCTACCTCGCGGCCCGAGTGGACGCGGACCTGCTCCCGTGCACCGCCGACACACTCGACCGCCTGCTCGGCGCCGACGACCGATGGACCGACCCCGCCGCGATGATGGACCCGAAGCAGTCCGTGGGACAGTCCGCCGACGCGGGTCAACTACGCTTGCTCGCCGACGACTTGGTCGCGCTGCTCGACCAGCAGAAGCCGCATCTGCTCGCCGCGACCTCGCCGGACGCCTTGGACCGGGCGCGCCTGTACGGACGTACCGCCACCGGCCTGCTGCGCTACCACCATGGGATGGCGGACACCTCACCGGCCCGCATGACACGACTCTGCTCCCTGCGGGACCTGATGATGGCCGACAACCTCCTCGCCCTCGCCGCTCGCGGCCCGGCACTCGTCCACGCCCACAACTCCCATCTCCAGCGGGAGAAGAGCGCGATGCGGATGTGGCAGGGGCTGGTGGAGTGGTGGAGCGCCGGTGCGCTGGTGAACGCCCAACTCGGAGAGGAGTACGCCTTCGTGGCGACGGCGCTCGGCACGATCCGGCACCAGGGAGTGGACACACCGCCGCCGGACACCCTCGAAGGACTCCTGTACGGGCTCCCGGAAGACCGCTGTCTCATCGACGCGCGGCAATTGGCCACTGCCCTCGGCAACACACCGCCCGCGCCCCGCGTGTCCCCCTGGTTCGGCTACGCCCCGCTCGACCCGGCGCACCTGCCCGGCATCGACGGCATCGTGTTCACCAAGGACGTGTGCGCGACACCCTCCTGATCTCGGCGCCCGGAAACGGCGTCCGCTTGGTCTCGTTGACCAGGCGACGGGCGAACTCGCCCATGACCGTGGCGGCTTGGGCATGCCGGTCGATGATCGCGGCGATCTCGCGCGGGACGCCATTGGGCCGACGCCCGGCGATCCACTCACGCAGGAACGCCTCGTGGTCCGTACCGCCGCGCAGCTTCTCGGGCAGGTGGTAGCGGAGCAGATGACGCATGGTGTAGCCGTGGTCGTAGACGAGGTGGTCGGAGAGGAACTCCGCCTCAGCTGCCGTCAGTTCGAAGTCGGAGCTGAGAGCGAGTCCGAAGTCGGCGAAGTACAGCGTCCGGCCGTCGGTCAGGAGATTGGCGAAGTGGGCGTCGAAGTGGACGAGTCCGCGTGAACTCATGAAGGCCGTCCCTCGCGCTAGGGCCTCCTCCACCCATGGGTACGGCGAACCCTCCCCGCCTTCCGGCGCGGTGGTCAGGTGGTCGTGCAGCCAGCAGGCGAGCGTCTGCGGGACATGCTCCAAGAAGAGCACCAGGCTGGCCGAGGACCGGCCGATGGCCTCCAGGCGCTCGCGCACGGCCGACGAGCCTTCCCAGTACTTCACCGCCCCGTCGATGTCCCCGAACACGTCGGTGAACCCTTCGGGAGGGGAGTCCGGCAGGATGCGCCAGTGATACATGAGCGGAAAGCCCTCGTACTCGTTCCCGAGGACCCAGTGGGTGGTCATGATGTGCGTGGCCAGCTCGCGCCAGGCCCCGAACCCGGCCGAGCCCACCCCGTACTGGTAGAACATCGGCAGTCCGAAGAGGTTCGCCGTCGACCGTATGTTCTCGGGCCGCAACTCCCTGTCCGTGAGGGGGACTCGCTTGACGAACACGTGCGTGCCGTCGATGTCCAACTCCGCTGATCTGCCGCCGACACCGGCGCCGAGCGGGGCAGCGGAGGCCACGGCCTCACCGAGCCGACGGTCACTCATGAGGGACAGGCGCGTGGCCACGGTCCCGTACGCGGCGAGCCGCGCGGCATAGTGCGCGTCAGGGTGGTGCATCGACGACTCCTCGGGCCCGGAACCGGGGCTTCGATCCTCTCGCGAACACGGCCACGTTCGCGGACGCGGCCGAGCCTATCCCCCGGGTGAGCAACTTGCCCGCCGTCAGCGCCTCGTGCACTTCGACGCTCTCGGCGAACGGCGCCTACGCCACCGGCATGCAGTACCTGGTGCAGGGCGGTCACCCGCTGACCTGCCACTGGGACGGCACCGCGGAGCTGGCTGATCTCTGCCTCCACGTGATCGGTCCCGACGGTCGGAACCCGACGGCGAAACCCGGTGGCCGTTCCACACCTTCTACGACCTGGCACCGGCCGACAGCTCCGGTGTCTTCTGTGCCGTCGGCGCCTACTCCACGCCCATGAACGCCCGCGGTGACAACGCGATCCACGGCCTGATCGAGCGGTCCGCCACGATGTCCGCGGAGGCGGCCGGCCACTGAGTATCGGAGCGGCTCATTTCGCGGTCTCGTAGTGAGCGTCGTTCTTCGAGACCGCGTTCAGCAGCGGTTGCAGGCGGTCCACCAGCTCCTGGTACTCGCTCGTCCGGCCGTCCGACCACTGACCCAGCCCCACCACCATGGCGCGGCCCTGCCCGGTGAACGCCTGCACCATTCCGCTGTCGGCCGGGAGGGTCGGCAGGCCGGACCCGGGCGGTGGAGCCTGCGCGGCGACCTCGAAGTCCCCGAAGTTCAAGGATAGTTGGGTCACCAACTTCACCGTCTCCTGGGGGTCCTTCATCGTGAAGACGGCCAGGTCGAACTGATTGTCCCGCGCGTCCTTATAGAGGGCGATCTCCTCGCCGAGACATCCCTTGCCCGCGTTGATCTCGGCGGCCAGCGCCGATCCGACCGAATCGGGTTCGGTGCAGGACTTCAACACGACGGAGCCCAGCCTGGTGAACGTGCCGCCGTCGCCGTCCGGCACATGAGCCGGGAACGCCTCGGACAGGGGGATGATCGGCCGCTCTCCTGAACTACCGGTCGTCGCGGAGGCACTTGCCGCGGAGGCGGACGTTGCTGGCGTGGGCGCGGCAGCTTCGTGTACGTCAAACGAGGAGTCCGCGTCCGGCCGCAGAACCATGTAGGCCGCCGCGACCACAGCAACCGCGGCTATGCCCAGCGCGGCGTTCCGGGGCCACACACGCTTCCGGGCAGGAACCGACCCCTCCCTGATAGAAGCGCTTCGGACGAAGTCGTCGTCAAGTACCACGTTCCACTTGTCGTCGGTGGGTCTGTGATGACGCGGGGGAAGATTCTCATTGCTCGGCACGGTGGAACCGTAGTGAGCGGGCCTACAGAGATGAACACACCCCGGTCTCGGCGTGATCACTATTCGAACGAGCCGAGACGGTGACCAGCAGGGGCCCGATGACGGCCGTGACAGGGTGCACACATGTCGAACTCCGTCGCGTACCCGGTCTTCCGCACCACCGACCCCGTATAGACCCTTCGTGTGGCACGACAGCTTGCAGCAGTGCCGCGTCCGTCAGGGCTCGGACAGGGGCGCGGTCGCGGCCCCGGTGTCATGGGCGGCGCGTTCGGTGTCCGCGTCGCCCTCGTCGTCGTCTCCTTCGGGCGCCGTGCCCATTGTCTTCGGGCCCTCTTCCTCGCCCTCGTGTTCGTTCGGAGCGGCCTGGATGCCCACCCCCTGCGAGGTCGAGACGTTCTGGTCGATCGCGCCTCCTCCGCCGTCGTGGTCGCTGCCCGCGGTGCCCTTGCTCAGTGGTGCCAGCACGTTGGCCGTGCGGTCGACTTCGAGCCAGGAGTCGGCGTTGGAGTTGTCGATGGTGATCAGGGAGGGGCCGTGGTGTGTCTCCACGCCACCGGCCGGGGCGTCGGCCCAGGCGGTACCGGCGGCCAACTGGCCCTGGCAGAGCAGGCTGAGAGCGGCCACCAGGGCCGCGCGCGCCTTCGATGAGGTGGGTCCCATGTTCCGGAGTTCCTTTCCGACCGCGCGTTCCTGGTGGTCGGGTGCGTGAGAGCGGGGGCGGTACAGCGTGTGTGTCAGACGAGCGTGGGCTCGTGGACGGGGTGGTGCCTGCTGATGTTCCGCTCCAGCAGTTCCGTCGACCGCCGCACCCCGATTCCCGTGACCGGATCGAACTCGGGAAGCCGCCCGTCGGCCCGCTTGAGGTCCGTCAGCGCGGTGTCGATCGCGGAGTGCGCGGCGAACAGGCAGGGGGTGCTGTAGATGGCCACCTGGCAGCCCACATCGGTGAGTTCGCTGAGCGAGAGCCGCGGCGACTTGCCGCCCGCGATCTGGTTGAACAGCAGCGGCTTGTCACCGATCACATCGCGGATGCGCTTGATCCACTCGACGCTGCGGACCCCGTCGACCAGAACGACATCGGCGTCCGTCGCGGCCAACGCCTCGGCCCTGCGCAGGATCTCGTCCTCTTCCGTGGCGTCCGTGCGGGCGACGACCACCAGGTCCCGGCGGCTCTCCAGCACGAGGTTGAGCTTGTCCAGGTACTCCTCCAGTGGCAGCACCTGCTTGCCGTTCGCGTGACCGCACCGGCGGGGGCGCTTCTGGTCCTCCAGGATGACGCCGGAAGCGCCGATCCGTTCCAGCCGCTGTACGACATGGCAGGCGACCTCCGGGTCCACGTATCCGTCGTCGATGTCGACCAGCAGGTGGTGGGACGGGAAGGCCAGCCGCAGCCGCTCCACGAAGGCCAACATGTCGGGCCAGGCGATGAATCCGATGTCGGGAAGCCCGTAGTGGGAGGCGGCGAAGCCGAATCCGGACACGAAGAACCCGTCGTAGTGCCGGGCCACGACGGACGCCGAGTACATGTCGTAGATGCCGATGAGCGGAGTCGTTCCCGGGGACCGGACTTCTTTCCTCAGCACACTTCCGTAACGCATGACTTCTCCTTGAGGACCTGGTGTTCCAAGGGGCGGGGCGAGAGCGGTGATCGGTGGGCGGCCCGGGATTCCGGGCATCGTCGGCCGGAGCGGCGGGATGTGGGTCATCGGGGAAACGACGGCGGCACTCGGTCCGCACAGGACGCGATCTGCCCTCTCGCGAAGACACGGATACCTATACAGACATGACCGTCCCTATACCTACGGACACGCCGCTCTTGACCTTGTGTACGACCCTCGCGGGTAGGCGTCGCGGATCCGGTTGACGGTGCGGTGAAATCGACCGAACAGGCACTCGATATCTCGATACCTCGATATCGCGGTGCCTCACCGCATCCCAGGCAGGAGACGTAACTCCTCCACCTTCATCAGCCGAGCGAGAAGGAGGTACCCCAGGGCTGTCGTGAGCGCCCCGGCGGCCAAGGCGACGGCGATAGGCCCGGCCCCCGAGCTTCTTGCGCAGCAGGTACGCGGTCAGGGCGGGACCGGCCAGGTAGGAGAGGGTGGAGGCCCCGGCCATACCGACCACCGCCCAGCGGGCGGGCAGCAGCAGATGACAGGCCGTGGCCAGCGCGATGTTCACCCCGGCGGTCCAGGCGGCCATGAAGAAGGGGGTGCGGGTGTCCTCGTAGGCGTAGAAGCCGCGCAGCGGCAAGTACTGGGCGGAGAACGGGACAAGGCCGAGACCGAAGGCCTGCATCATGTACCCCAGCGGGCGGGTCGAGGCGGCGTCGGCCGCGTCGTGGGCGAACAGCAGCGACGAGATCTGCGGTCCGAGAGCGAGGAACACGAAGGCGGCGGGCACGATGACCACGCCGCTGCCCGTGCCCAGCGCCGCGGCCTGTAGCACCTGCCGGATCAGCTATGCCCGCACGATCGACTCGGGGCGGTCTCTCGACGCGAACGCGCCGCGGGCGAAGGTCACTTGCGTACGACGTCTCCGTATCCGGTGGGGGACGGAGTGATGCGCGCGAGGGCACCCGTTTCGAGTGCGGCCCACAGGGAGCGGTCGGGGCCGAGGGTGATGCCGTGCGGCTCACTGGCGGGGGTCGGCAGGTCGTGTTCGGTGATCGTGCCGTTGGTGGGGGTGAGGGAGCCGACGCGGTTGGCACCCCATTCGGTGAACCACACGGTTCCTTCCGCGTCGGTGGTGAGGGCGTGCGGGCGCGCCGCGCGGTCGGGGAGCGGGAATTCGGTGACATCGCCATGAGTTGTGATGCGGCCGATCTGACCCGCACCGATCTCCACGAACCAGAGCGCGTCGTCCGGGCCCGAGGTGATGCCGACCGGCGCCGCGCCCTCGGTCGGCAGCGGGTGGATGCGTACCGCGCCGTCGGTGTCGATGCGGCCGATGGCATCGGCCTGGTTCAGGGTGAACCACAGGGCGCCGTCGCCGCCAGCCGTGATCGCCGAGGGGAACGCGCCGCGGACGGGCAGGTCGTACTCGGTGACCTGCCCGTCCGGGGTGATCCGGCCGATACGGTCGGCGGCGGTCTCGGTGAACCACAGGGCGCCGTCCGGCCCTTGGGTGATCCCGAAGGGGCCGCATGCGGGCGTGGGCAGCGCGTACTCGGCGACCACACCGGCGGTCGTGACACGGCCGATCCGGTGGGCCCGGTTCTCGGTGAACCAGAGTGCTCCGTCGCGGCCGGAGGTGATGACCATGGGCCCGCAGTCCGCAGCCAGCGGGTACTCGGTGTGCTCACCGTCCAGGGTGAGACGGCCGATCCGGCCGCTGTGGACCTGGGTGTACCAGAGCGCGCCGTCCGGGCCCGCGGTGACCGTGTACGGGCCGCTCGCACGGTCGGTGACCTTGTGTTCTTCGATCGAGACGTCGGTGGTCAACGCAAGTCCCTTCAGGGCATGCCAGGAGTCGGTCCACGCACGGGCGGTGCTCGTCAACCGGATGGCGGGGTGTCGGTACGCAGGAACGCGGGTGGGGTGTCACGCCAGGCCGGGATGTCCAAGGCGTTCAGGGCAGAGACGATGCGCTTCTCCTCGTACACGAAGTGCGTCTCCATCAAGGCCGCGAGGCCATCGATCTCGCGCTGGACCTCGATCGGGTCGCGGCCCGTGCCGAGTTCGGCGACGAGCGCCTCGAGCCGTCGCAGCGATGCCTCCACCAGGTGATGGTCGCTACGCAACTCCTCGATGACGGTGGTCAGTTCAGGGTACTGCGTGGCGAGTACGTCGAACGCCGTGGCGTCCTCGCCGTGATGGTGCCGGTGCAGTGCCGAGCAGAACGTGAGGCAGTTCGTCCGCAGTTCGCGCAGCGGGGCGCCTTCGGTGAGATACGCTTCGACGTTTCCCCGGAGGGATGCGAGTTCCTCGCGAAGCCAGAGGTGTACTTCGATCAGTTGTGTGCCGAAGCCTCTCAGGCGTTCGTCAGATGTAACCAAGGTGAGTCCATTGGTTCCACGCCTCCATGCCCGCGACGGTCTCTTTGCCGGGTGCACTGCGACGCTGGCACAGAGTTCTATCGACGAGCCGATCCGCCTGTCAACCACATTCCTGTCCCCGAGCCGACCGACCGTTCCCGTGCGCGGCACTCCGGCCTCACATCACAACGCCCCCACCTGGAGCACGAGTTTGCCCGTAGTGGCACCTGACTCGATACGACGGTGGACCTCGGCGGCCCGCTCCAGCGGCAGCGTCTCGACCCGCACGCGCAGGTCTCCCGAAGCCGCAGCCGCCACCGCACGGCGCAGTGCTCGGCCTGTCTCCTGGGGGAAGTCGGCGTGCATACGGAGAAGGCGGCTCGGCGCTCGCCATCCCAGGCGTGCCGGCACTCGGCGCCGCCTACGCTGTGCTGGCAGCCGGAGAACTGCACCGAGCGGACATGGAGACGACATGAGCAGCGCACTTCTCGTGATGGACGTCCAACAGGCCATCGTGGACGTCGTGGACCACGACTCCGGATACCTGCCACGCCTGCGCCGGGCGATCGACGGGGCCAGGGCGGCGGACATCCCCGTGATCTACGTGGTCATCGCGTTACGTCCCGGATTCCCCGAAGTCGGCACGCGCAACAGGGCACTTGCCGCCATCGCACAGGCCGGTCTCTACGTCGAGGGCGCCGCGGGTACCGAGATCCACCCCGAGGTCGCGCCCCGGCCGGGCGAGGTGGTGGTCACCAAGAGACGGGCGAGCGCGTTCTCGGGCAGCGATCTCGACGTGGTGCTCAGGGCACGCGGTATTGACAGCCTCGTACTCACCGGAATCGCCACCAGCGCCGTGGTTCTCTCCACCCTCTGCCAGGCGAACGACCTGGACTTCGGCCTCACCGTCCTGCCCGACGCCTGCGTGGACCCCGACCCCGAGGTGCACCGGGTCCTTGTCGAGCGCCTGTTCCCGCAGTGGGCAGATGTCGTCACCGTCGACGACTGGCTCAAGACGCTCGCACCACACTGATGCGGCGAACACGGACGCGCGAGACCGTCCACACATGCAGCCCGAGCTGTTCCGCGATCCCGCGCAGTGTCACTGGACCACCGTCGCCTGCCATACCCCTCTCCCACCTCGCCGTGTGTAAACCGCCCTCATTCTCCGCCAACGGCGCACCTCGGCGAACCCGACGGACAACTACCCCAGTGGAGAAATGCGAATGTCAACTGATTTTGAAAGTACGGAAGTTGGCCTCGTGCCCGTGATCTTCACCACTCCATTTCAGGGCGTCCGCACAGTACACTCCCACGGCACCACAGGAACTTCATAATGGGAGAAGAAGCAGTGCAACAGTCAGTGCGACGGTTATTGTCCGTTCTCTTTTCCGGTCTGCTGCTGGCGATGGGGTTGTCACTCCTGCCCGCGGCACCGGCTCAGGCGGCAACGGTCTCCGCGGATGCGGAGAATGTCGCCAAATCCGCTGGTGAGAGATATGCGTTGAGGTCCGAAGCCAGCGGACTCTATGTCTCCGTCGACCCGGACAACAACGGACGGATGACGGCGAATGCTTCCACGGTGGGCCCGAAGGAACGATTCACGCTGCACACCAATCATGCGGGAAAGAACATAGCCCTGCGTTCCGAAGTAACCGGCTTCTTCGCCACGAGCGAGTTCGGGGCGACCGGTGACTACACCGGGATGATGCAGGCCAGAGGCGGATCCATCGGGACGTGGCAGCAATTCACTGTCGAATCCCGTGAGTCCGACGGACCGATGCAGATCGCCCTGAAGTCGGTGGTCACCGACAATGAGAAGTACATCAGTGTCGAACACTCCTTTGAGGGCGACAACAAGGACATGCTCCGGGCGCGCGCGTCGAGCGTCGGCAGTTGGGAGCGGTTCACGCTGCTGCGACTGGGCCAGGCCGGAGCGGGCGGAGGCGCTCCGGCTCCCGCCGCCGCACCTGCGTCCGACCTGAACGTCATGACGTGGAATGTCTGCGCCAACAACAACCCGGACTGCTGGGACAAGAACTTGGCGGGCAAGGACCAGGTGAGCGCGGAGATCGCAGCCCGATTGCCGCAGCCGGGCAGCGATCACGAGATCCTGCCGGACGTGATCTTCTTCCAGGAATTCTGTGAGAAGCACGCGAAGCCGGTGGAGCAGGCCTTGGAGGCGCGCACCGGACGCGAGTGGGATGTGCGCTTCGCCCCCACTCAGTACAGCCTGGGTCAGCTCGGTGAGTCGACCCTCGGTCAATACGGTGTGATGGCGCAGAAGGAATGCGCCAAGGCGGACGGACTCGACCGGGGCTCGTTCGGAGTGGCGTTGGCCGTGCCGGCCTCCAACACGTATTACAAGGGTTACACGCTTCAGTCTCCTGTCTCGTTCATATGGAAGGGCAAGGACACCAAGGCCGAACAGCGTCCGGCGCTCTGCGCGGACCTGCCGGAGCGTGCGGTGCAGGTGTGCACCTCCCACTTCAGCGCCGGTCAGGGCCTCGACGATCCGGACGGCGTCTACCGGAAGAAGCAGGCCGCGGAGTTCACAGGCATCACCGAACTGGCTCCCGCGGGTTACCACACGGTGTTCGGCGGAGACCTGAACTCGGTGCCGCCGGACTCGGGTTGGACCGGTTCCGACAGCAAGAACAGTGATGTGCTGACCAACATGTACGCGTCGTACCGCGAGTGCGCACAGCTCGGAGACGTGAACGCCGCTCGTAAGGGCGCGGCCACGGCGAACGCCGGTGATGACGGCAAACCGACGATGAAGATCGATTACATCTTCGCGCAGCGGAATGCGCCGTTCAAGAGTTGCGCGGTGTCCAGCACGCACGGTTCCTCGGACCATTGGACGCTGTACGGAACGGTCGCCCTGCCGGCTTCCTGAGCCGCCGTACGACCGTGCCGCTGCTCCCCGTTCCGGAGAAGGGAGGGGGAGTGGCGGTCGGGCGCGGTGGTGCGGTCTCAGCCGCAGGAGCAGTGGACGACCTCAGGAGCATTGCGGCGTGCCGCTGATACTGCACCCCGATATGCGCCCTGGGCGGCGACTTGAACATCCACGTGAGAGTGACTGTCCGTAGGGATGCTGCACAATCCGTGACGGATCTTCTAGAGTCAAAACGTCGTCAATGCCGTTTCTCTGGAGGATCCGTGGCAAATTTCCCGACTCGTCTGGCCATGCTGGGTTCGGCCGTGGCTCTGACCGCAGCCGTCCTCGCGCCCGCGCAGGTCGTCGGCGCGCAACACGCGGCCGCGGCGGCAGCCCACCAGTGGGTCGCCCTCGGTGACTCCTACACCGCCGGGGTCATCCCCGCGGCCGGTGACACCTTCGAAGTCCCGCGCGACGGCTGCGAGCGCACCGACCGGTCCTACCCGCAGGTCATCGACCGCGACCTCGGCTCACTCTTCGACCTGACCAACGTCAGTTGCGGCGCCGCCACCATCGATGACATCACCTTCAGAGCCCAGGAGCCGATCGGACGCCATCTGCCGCCCTTCTCCGAGGACCCGGACTACCCGTTCCCGGCGGTGCCTCCCCAGTCCGCGGCGGTGGGCCCGGGTACCGACGTGGTCACCGTCGGCGCGGGCGGCAACACCCTCGGCTTCGACGCCATCCTCTTCCAGTGCCTGCAACTGGGCGCGGGCAGCGACGGCGCGGGTACCCCATGCCGGGACGACCTGGCGGGCGACATCCCCAGCAGGCTGAACAGGGTGAGCAGGGACTACGACGAGATGCTCACCGTGCTTCACGAGCGCGCCCCGCACGCGAAGATCCTGGCCGTCGGCTACCCCACGATCATTCCCGAGGACACCTCCAAGTGCCGGTACAACGACTTGGAACAGTTCGGCTCGATCACTCCGGGCGACCTGGACTGGCTGCGTCAGGACGTCCTGGAACCCCTCAACAAGGCCATCGAGAAGTCGGCTGGCGCGCACGACGCCGCCCGCTTCGTCGACCTCTACAACTCCTCCCGGAACCACAGCGTTTGTGACACCGGCAAGTGGGTGGAGGGCATCTTCACCCGCGTCCCTGACCAGCCGGCCCTCGTACACCCCAACGCCAGCGGCCACCGCAACGCGGCCGACCATGTCGCCGCGGCGATGCTGGACACCATCAGCGTGGGCTGATCCGCACCGACACCCGCTCACTGCCCAGGGGTCGGGGTCCCTCGACCGTCACGTCATCGAAGCCGGTGCCCAGCAGCAGGCTGCGGCACCGGCGGGCGGCCCGTGGGCCTACGGTCAGGTCGGCGCGAGCGTGCGCGACCGTGAGCGTTGTCAGTGTCATCTGCTTGTATGGGTCCGTGGACTACGAGAGCGAGCTTGCTGCGATCCGGGAGTTATGCCTGGAGTGCTTGGGGGAGCGGCTGGGACCGAAGGTGGCCGCACTGGCCCAGCGGGGTTTCATGCTCAAGCCGGCGAGTGACGGCGCCCCGCCGACCGGCCGCTGTCAGGTCCGCGGCCCGGCACTCCTGGAGCCAGGAACACCCTGGCCGGAGAACAGGGCGGGTGTACCGCTCACGGTGGTCGCCGTGCTGGACACAGACGCCCTCGCCCCATGGCTCGGTGATGAACTGCCCGCCCGGCCCGGCTTGGTCAACATCTTCCACCTGGATCCGGACCCTCAATACGACGAGGATCCCCGGTTCGCGGAGACGCTGGGGCGGTACAGGAAATGGAGCCGCCGGTTCGACACCGATCTGGACTGCCAGATCGTCCTGGCCGACCCGGCGCGCGCGGTGGAAGTGTCCGCACCGGCACCGGCCAGGACCTTCGAACGACGTCTTCTGCACGCCGCCCCGGTCATCACCCTGCCCTCCGTGGACGGTGAAATGGTGGATCCGGTCCTGGAGACGTTGGACTACCGCATCGAGCCTGAGTTTGATGACGACGACTGGCAACCCCCGGCTGATCGGTTCGTGCAGGAGCCGTTTCGTGGTGTCTGGTGGGATCACTGCCGGACTGTTCTGAGACTCGGGTGCGAAGGGAGGTGGTTCCGTGCCGCCCAGGCCTTCGGCTGGCCATACATCGACACCTGGCTGATGGACAAGAAGGACGAGGAGTACACCCATCTCCTCACGCTCTCCGGCGATATCCTCGGGCCCCGCGAAGATGGAGTCCATCGCGTCATGGTCCCTGCGAGTGCGCTGCGGACCGGTGATTTCACAGACGTGGTGTACGAAATAGACGGATTGCACTGAACAGGAATCGTCTCGGTGATTTCGATTCCATGTCGCGGACCAGATCGAAGTCGTCCCGTCCCTTTGACTTGTCTGTGTAGTTGACCTCGCCGTCCATGGTGGACTTCTTCTCCACGTGCCAGTAGATGAGCACCCCCATGGCCGCCGTAGAGCGAGTGCCACTCCGTGAACAGGTTCTGATCGTAGGCCCGCACGTGTGTGGAGTCGGAGGCGACCGCGGTGGAGCCCTTGCTGCGGGCGGCGGAGGTGGAGTTCGCTATGGGGCGCTGGCCCTTCTTCGCGCCCGTCGTGATGACGAGCCGCTTGGCGATACGGCCGGAGTCGGCACGTTCAACATCTTGGCGAGCTGGGGCACGAGGCGGAAACGGGCTGTGTGGTACTGGATCGCTACCTTGCGCTTGCCGGTCCGGCACGGCGAGTCCACGGGGGCCGCGCAGGTGGACATCGGGCAGGTGTGCGGTCCGCCGGGCCGGTGTTTCACAGGTGACCACCCATGAAACACCTTCGGTCGGGTAGAGGGGGCGCGGGGTGGCGCCCGTGCTTACCCCGGTGCCCGGGGCTCGGCCGGATCCACCACGAGATCGGAAAGTTCAGCACGGAAGGCGCCTGTACAGACGCTCGGGTGTGCGAGACCGGTCCAGCGCCGTCAGCCGAGGGCGTCGAGCAACTCGCGCTCGCGCTGCGCGCTGAGGCCTGCGCGCCTTTCCCGGCCCAGCCCCTGCTCGCGTTCCCAGCGCAGCGTGTCGGCCAGCATCTCCGCCGGGGGCCGGTGACGCAGCCCCGCGGCGCGCGCCGAGGACCCGTCCCGGGCCGACCACCCTTCCCAGCCCGGCTCGACCAGCCACATCGGCAGCGATTCGGACCCCATGTACTGGGCCACGCCGTTGGCGAGCAGCCACGCCGATTCGGCGGTGACCACCGGACCGGTGTGCCCTCCGACGGCGCGGGACAGCTCGATCCACTCTTCGAACGGAACGACCGGGCCGACAGCGTTGTATGTGCCAGTAGTTCCCGCCTCCGCGGAGTCGAGCAGCCAGGAGGTGAGGTCCCGCACGTCGACCACTTGAGTGGGCATGGCCGGTGTGTCGGGGACCAGCATCGGCCCTCGCGGATCGCGTGCGGCGCGGGCGACCCAGTAGCCGGAGCGCCCGCTGTGATCGCCCGGGCCGCCGATGAGCCCGGCCCGTGCGATGAGGAGGCGGTCGCCCACAGCGGCCGTCGACGCCTGCTCGCAGGCGACCTTCGCCTCGCCGTACAACTCGCGGTCCACCTCGCTCCGGTCGGTCGGGGGGAGCAAGGCCGCGGACTCGTCCGCCCCCAGCGTGGCGTGGGAGGCGTAGGCGTTGCCGGACGAGACATACACCCAGTGCCCGGCCTTGCTGCCCAGCACGTCGAGCGCTCCACGGACGAAGCCCGGCTGCCATGACACCTCGACGACCGCGTCCCATACCCGGTCGAGTACGGGCTCGTACGCCGACGGATCGCGCCGGTCGGCGGCGACCAGTGTCGCTCCGTCCGCGACTTCTCCGCTCTCGCCACGCGCGAGGCAAGTCACCCGATGGCCGCGTTCGATCGCCTGCCGCGACAGCTCCCGAGCCACCCATGCCGTTCCGCCCAGAACCAGGATCTCCATACCGGCACACAAGCACCGGGATCACCGCCCGGTCCAGGCGGATTCGCTGACAGCAGATGGCCAACCGTCAGATCGATCTCAACCCTCGGGCAATGACGTCGGCCGGCCGAGGCGTCCAAACACCCGATCACGAAACGACAACCAGCCCGGCCCGACGCCGACGGTGTCCGCCGGGGTGCGGGGGCGGGGCACGGCGGCAGCCGGCCCCAGGTCGAGGCGCCCGGGTGATGGGGTGCCGGTAAGAACGCTGACAGCAGCCGCGCAAGCATCCCTCCAACTCCTCGAATGCGCCCTCGGTCGCGACCATGAGATCGTCACCCAATGTGCCCATGTCCAGGAGACGGTGGCGGCGAGGAGAACCAGGCCGTGAACATCGAGATCCGCCCGCTCATACGCGACACGGTCGCCCAGCTCGGCGCCGGTGTTCCCTACGCTCTGAAGGTCGTGGCCGGTCAACTGGCCGAGGAACCGGACCTGGGCCGCCCCTCAAGTCTGCCCGGCATCCTCACCGTGATGATCGACGGCGACGTGTTCGAGGACTGCCCTGCCCTGGCCATCGGCTACATCCGCGAGCCCGACCGGATCGAGATCCGGTACGTGAGCGTGGTGGATCCCTCGGACCCGACTGCGCCCCGACAGGAGGAGGGCCAAGGCCAGGACCGCCGACCCGCACCTCTTGTCCCTTCCGACCCCGCCGACGAGGCGCTCACCGCTGCGTGTCCTGTGGCTGTTGACCGCGGGTGACGACGGCGTCGACGGCGGGGGGTGTCTGCCCGGCAACCGGGCTCTGTTGACGCTGGACGCCGTGGCCGCCACCTACCGGATGAGGATGAACCTCCAGGCCGGTGAGGACAGTCGCAACGCCGAGCGCCCCGAGGACGAGCGGATCACCTTGTGGAAGCCGAGTTGGATTCCGGTCGTCGCCCTCGGCCCGGATGACCACACCTCGGGCCTGTACCTGGACATCGAGACCGGCTGCCTCGGCAAATGGTCCCGCTACTACGAAGCTCCCGACGACGAACTCGACACGCTGGTCACCTACTTGGAAGAGGTCGCCGACACGCTCGAGGCCCCGGACTTGGCCACGTGGGACAAGCCCGGCCTGATCGGCGGGACGCTGGTGTGGCTCAGCGGAATCGAACCCGCGCGGGAAGACCGATGGCAGCCCTTGACCGGCTGACCACACAGAGGAAGCAGCCTTCGAAGACTGAAATCCCCTGATCAGGCATCGCGTTGCTCTCTTCGGGGGATGCCATGTCATGACGGCCTCTACCGTCCGCCGCGGACAAGCTCCGCTGCGGACAAGGCTCGCTGCGGAATGAGCGAAGGAGACAGTGATGGTGTTCGTCGGGGTCCACGGAGAGTGGGGGCGCATCGACGTCACCCAGGCCGACCTCGGCTGCGGGCAGAGCAGGGAGAGCATCTACAAGCCCAAGAAGCCCGCGCCGCTGACCTGTTACGAATGCGACTGGCGGCTTCACCTGGTCCACAAGACCCACAGCGCGTACGACCTGTGGTTCCTGCGCCACGCCAACAACGCGCCCCACTGCGAGGCACGGACCGCGGGTGAAGGCATGGCCCATCATCTGCTCAAGCTCGATCTCGCCCACCACGCTCGTGCGGCAGGCTGGAGCGCTGAGTACGAAGTCGCCGCTCCTGACCGCTCCTGGCGCGCGGACGTGATGGCCACCTCGCCCGACGGCAGCCGACGCGTCGCCCTGGAGGCACAGATGGCCGCCATCTCGATCACCGATATCGAGGCCCGCACCGACCGGTACCGTGCGGCCGGGGTCGAAGTGTGCTGGTTCACCGACCGCAAGACCGTGCCCTGGCTCGACAACGTCCCCTCCGTCCGGATCGCCCGTCCCGACGACGGAGGCGACGTGCAGGTCACCGCCGGGGCCGCCCGCTTCGAGCCCCGGTGGTGCGAGGACCGAGGGGCATGCGGCGGATGCGACTGTTCGGCTTGCAACGAGGGTATCGACGTACCGTTGCCGTGCGAGGGGCACGGTGGGTGGTGCGCGGTCGACCCCTTGCCGCTGGGCCGCTTCGTGAACGCGATCTGCAAGAACACCACCCGCCCCCACCGCCTGCGCCTCGGCTGGAACACCAAAGGCACGTGGCGATGGATCACCCGCCGGTACTTCGACCTGGAGGAGGAACAACTCCAGGCCCAGACCCGCAAGTCCCAGATGGTCGAACGGCTGCTCGCGGTCAAACAGCGGCAACAAGAAGCGCGGCAGGGTGAGGAACAGCAGCACTTGGCGGCGATAGAGGCCCTGCTCCAGCGTCAGGAGGCGCTGACCAAACCGGTGGTGGAGTTCGTCTACCACGAGGCCGGCAGCTACCCCTTCGTCGCCGACAGCGGCAGCCCCGAGTTCGCCATGGGCGTGCCCGTGTACGTGAGTGGCAAGCCGTACGCGGTCATCTGCCCGGTAGCCGGTCGTGTCCCCGCGCTGCGCCGCCGCCTGGCCCCGCTGCTCCTCTTCGCCGCCTCCGAGCGCGAACGAGGCCGCATCGCCGCACAGGCCGCACCCGGCCAGCGAATCGAAGTCCTCACCGCCACCCTGCCCGCGGCGCAACCGGCCCCGCCACAGCGCGAACCGGACACCCTCACCGTCCGCCAGGCCGTGAGCGGGATGCTCGGCCTCGACAGAATGTGAGTGTGCGACGGCCGGTACTCGTGACCGCCGGGATGAGATGAGACGGGATGGGGCCGACCGGATTCGAACCGGTGTCTTCCCACACGCAGTGAAGGCGCGACAACCTCTGCGCTACGAGCCCCATCCCGCCGACGATCATACGAGCCATCTGCGCTCCGTCGCACTCGAATTGGTGAGCCGAAGCCGACGACGGATCACGCGCAGTCGGTCCCGCGAACTCGGCGCGGGCACGCTCACCCTTGCGTCCAGGTCAAGAGTGCCGATGGTAAGCCTTGTTCGCGATGCGCCAGCCGTCGTCGACGTGGACCAGCAGGAAGATGTCCGTGAAGGTGTCCGCGCCGTGCGAGAGCGTCATGGTCGCGGTCGCGACGGTGCCGTGGACGTCGATGGCGTCGATAGGGCGGGAGCGGGTCGGTTCGTCCGGGGCGGGTCTGCCGTGGAAGAGAGCGCAGTACTCGTCCAACGGCCATGAGACGAACGCTCCGTCACGGATTCCCTCGATGTGGGCGGTGGGCAGGAACGCGTCGCGGAAGTGGGAGGGGTCACCGGTGGCGTGTCCGCGGATGTAGGCGCGGAGCGGTGCGAGTACGGCGTCCTCCACGGCGGGGGTTGTGGCGGCGACGGCGATGTCTGCTTCAAGGTCGGCAGGGGTGTCGGCCACTCCGGTCGCGCTGCGCAAGGGGGTGTTGGACGCGGCGGCCAGCAGAGCCATGTCCTTGGCCAGCGCGCCGATGGTGAACTCCGCTGCGGACGCGGCGGGTTGGTCGAGGAGGAACGCGCGTTTGCGGGCCACGAGCCCGCCGAGCGCGCCGAGTTCGAGGATGTCCAGCACCTGGTCGCGGGGCAGTCCGAGGGCGTCGGCCTGCCGTAGCGCGTCACGCAGCGCGAGAACGGAGCCCGTGAGGCTGTTGTTGGCGATCAGCTTGAGTGCGGCGGCGGTGAAGGCGTCATCAACTCGTCGCACCATGCCCAGCGTTGTGAGAACGGGGCGTACTCGATCAAGCGCGTCCTGCTCGGCCTCGGCGGCGGCGAGAATCCGTAGGGCGCCGGTCGAGGCCGCCGGTACGGAGCCGAGTACAGGAGCGTGGACGTACGAAGGGCCGAACTGCCGGGCCAGCTCGGACGCTTCGGCGGGAGCGATGGTGCTGGTGTTCAGGACGATCGCGTCCGCGCGCAGCGAGTCACAGACCCTGTCGAGGACTTGGCGGCAGGCCGGGCCGTCGAACAACGCGAGGATGACGAGGTCCGCCTTCGCCACGGCGTCGTTCGGCTCGCCGGTCATCCGGACGGTGACCGAGGTGCGTCCGGAGCGTGTCCAGCCGACAACGTCCCAGCCCTGGGCGGCCAGTCGGGTCGCGATCGCGTCGCCCATGCGCCCCAGGCCGAGGACGGCGATCGTGTGCGGTGTGGTCATGGGTGCCAGCGTGCTGCACTGCAAGGACTGCGACAAGCGCAGAGTTCGCAGGCCTGCCCTGCGGAACTCGCATACCGTAGAGGCATACTGGTGTCATGGACCTGACGGTGTGGCGAACCTTCGTGACAGTGTGCCGACTTGGGTCGCTGTCGGCGGCGGCGGCCGAGCTGCATCACACGCAGTCGGCCGTCTCCCGGCAGATCGCCGGGCTGGAACGGCAACTCGGCGTACCACTGATGGAGCGCCATGCGCGCGGGGTGCGTCCGACGCCTGCCGGTGAGGTGTTCCGGCGCCACGCACTGGCCACGCTCAACGAGGCCGACCGCGCCGTACGCGCCGTACGGGACGCGGTCGACGGGGCGTACAACCGGCCGCTGACCGTCGGCGCGACACCCTCCCTCGCCGCGGGCATCGTCCCCGAGGCCGTCCGCTCCCTGCTGAAGCAGGCAGGACCCCTCCGATGGACCCTGCACCCCGGCCTGAGCGCACAACTGCACCATCGCGTGATGACCGGCGATCTCGATATCGCCGTCGTCACCGACGCGCCGCCGGGGCTGCCCCAAGACCCGCGGGTCGAACGCCGGTTCCTCGGGCTGGACGACATGGTCGTCGCGCTGCCCGTCGACCACCCACAGGCCGGGCGCGGCCCGGTACACATGCGGACGCTCGCCGAGCAGACCTGGGTCGAGGACAACGACGGATCGGCGGCGCTCCTGCGTCAGCACGCCGCCCGCGCCGGAGTCAGCGCCCGTATCGACCTCACCGCGGCCGATCTGCCCGGCAAGCTGGCGCTGGTCGCGACCGGTCACGCCATCGCGCTGATACCCGGGGTGCTGACGCGTGCGCTGCGGCCCGACGTCACCACGGTGCCCCTCGTCGACCCCCCGACCCGTGGCATCTACGCGATCACACCACGTCGCGACCCCCACCCCAGCGCGGCGTCACTGCTCGACCACCTCCTCACAGCCCTCGCCCCGGTCCGTACCCCGACGACGTCGGACCGGCCAGCCGCCACAGCGATGTGACCTCCGCGGCGCGGGCGGCGTGGAGGGGATCGGTGCGGTCCGAAGCGCGTGGATGCCGCGGCCTGGTGTCGATCTTGTCCACCACGCGCAGGCCCGCCGCGCGGATGGCGGTCAGCAAGGCGCCACGTGTCCGGAGACCGAGGTGTTCGGCGAGGTCCGAGAGGATGAGCCAGCCTTCACCACCTGGCTCGAGGTGGGAGGCCAGCCCGTCGAGGAAGCCGTGGAGCATGGCGCTGTCCGGATCGTAGACGCCCTGTTCGACCGCCGAGGTCGGCCGGGCGGGGAGCCACGGCGGGTTGCAGACGACGAGATGCGCGCGGCCGTCGGGGAACAGGTCAGGTCCCACGACATCGATGCGCTCGGTGAGCTTCAGCCGATGGACGTTCTCGCGGGCACAGGACAGGGCGCGCGGGTTGATGTCGGTGGCCACCATGCGGTCGAGCCCGCGGTGGGCGAGGACGACGGCGAGTACGCCTGTCCCGGTGCCGAGGTCGAACGCGGTACGAGGCCCGGCGCCGTGGGTCACTGACGCGGGCAGCGGTGTCCGCGCGACCAGGTCGACGTACTCGCCCCGGATCGGGGAGAACACGCCGTAGTGCGGGTGGATACGGGCGTTGACGGCGGGCACCGTTACGTCCTTCTCGCGCCACTGCTGCGCCCCGATCACGCCCAGCAGTTCGGTGAGGGAGACCACCATGGCTTCGTGCGGTGAGCCGTATGCCTCGACACACGCCTGACGTACCTCGGGGGCTCTGCGCAGAGCCAGGGAGTAGTCGTCCTCCAGCAGAACCAGGAGCCTGCCCAGCACGCGGGCCCGGTGGCTGCGGGCCCGGCGGTGCAGATGGAAGGACTCGGCCGGGCTGTCGCCCGCGCGGGGAGGCTTCCGGTCGATACGGCGGCCCATCGCGCGCAGGAGCTGGCGCGCGTTGTGGAAGTCGCCGCGCCACAGCAACGCCGTGCCCTCGCAGGCCAGTCGGTGGGCGGTGGCGGCCTTCATACGGTCATCGGCGACGACGACCCGTCCGGGAAGCGAGGCGGCGCTCTCGGAATGCCAGCGGGCGGAACGGACGGTGTGGGCTTCGGTCCAGTGGATGACGGACACCACGAACTCCTCGTGATCGAACGTGCGTTGGGCGTGCGGGGGCACGAAGAGCACTTCGACGAGGAGCGGGGGAGACGGCCTGTGTCACCGCACAGGCGTACGTGTCAGGGCGGGTAGAACTACCGCTCCCGCGTCGAAGCGCGAGAGGAGAAGTCGCCGAGAACCATGCCGAGTGGTATCACGACAAGCCCTTTCAGAGAGGTGGCGTACGAGGTTCCCACAGTTCTCTCCGCACAGGCAAACTCCGCTATATGGAGGCCACTTACGAGGGAGCAACCGGGAATCGGCGTACGGACAGAGGGGATGGACGGCCGCCCCGACTACGGTTGCCGCTCATGACCAGTACCGAGATCGAGATCACCGCGGAGCTGATCCGGGATCTCCTCCGCGACCAGCACCCCGACCTGGTCGATCGCCCGGTGAGGCTGGGTGCGCGTGGCTGGGACAACCAACTGTGGCGACTGGGTGACGACCTCGCGGTCCGGCTGCCCTGGGCGACGCAGTCCGCGGACGCGTTGCTGCGCAAGGAGCACACCTGGCTGCCCGCCCTCGCGCCACGCCTCCCCCTGCCGGTCCCCGTCCCCCAACGCCTCGGGGAGCCCTCCGAACGGTTTCCGCGGCCCTGGATCGTCACGACCTGGGTGCCCGGCTCGCCCGCCGATCGTGTCCCGGTGACGCGCGCCGCGCAGGCGGCCGAGAGCCTGGCCGCCTTCCTGACGGCCCTCCACCACCCCGCCCCCGCCGAAGCGCCCGCCGGTCGAGGTCGCGGGGGCCCGTTGACCGACTGCGCGGAACACTTCGCCAAGTGGCTTTCCTCGGCTGACGAGTTGGGGCTGGTCCCCGATCCGGAGGCCGTTCGCGCGGTGTGGGAGGACGCGGTCGCCGCGCCCGAGTGGGCGGGCCCGGCCCTCTGGCTCCACGGCGACCTGCACCCGGCCAACATCCTCACCGCGGACGGGACCTTCTGCGGCGTGATCGACTTCGGTGACCTCTGCACGGGCGACCCGGCCTGCGACCTCGCCGCCCCGTGGCTGTTGCTGCCGGAGGAAGCCATGGACCACTTCCGTACCGCCTACCGGCCGACCGCGGACGCGGCGACCCTGCGCCGCGCCCGCGGCTGGGCGGTGCTACGCGCGCTCGTAGGCATCCTCATCGGAGACGCGGGCGTTCATGGACGCCCCGGCGGCAAGCCCACCTGGGGACCACCTGCCCACGACGCGCTACGACGCCTCATCACAACGGCCCGCTGAACGATCGGCGTTGTACTGCCGGCACGCAGCCGAACCTGAGTAGCCGTACTCAGGCGCCGTGGCTGCCGCCCGCATCAGCATGGTGAACATGCTGATGCGGGTGGTGGATATCGGCTTGGCGGTTCTGCTCTCGGCGTTGGACGTGGCAGCGCTGGCCGCCTTCTGGTTCGCCGAGGGACTGAAACAGTGGGCGGCCCAGGGGCAGGCGGTTCCGGGCGCGGCGACCCGGGTCTTCCAGGCAGAGGGGGTGGGAGCAGCCGCCTTGACGGCGGCGAGCTATGGCCTCTTCCGCGCCGACATGCTGGTGGCCTGCGCCTCTCAGGCGCTCATAGCCGCACTCCTCGCCCTGATGCTGATCCTGAGCGCGGGGACCATCTGCCGCAGACGGGCCAGGAGTTGGCATACACGACGTCGTCTACGCCGAGCCCGCCACCGCTGGCACGAGTCACAACGCGAAGGCAACGGACACACACCACCTCCGCACCACCGACACCGCCCACGGTGACGCGCTGCTGTCCACTCAGGCTGATCGCACGCAGAAGGGATGCCCTGTCGGGGTTGCGCAGCCCCGGCTGTTCCGGACACGAGGGCGTGTGCCCGGGAATGGCTTGCGGCATCATCGATGGGTGATCACTGTTCGACCCGTGCTTGAGATCCCCAGCCATGAGCGCTTTGACCTCTGGCCGATCTCTGATGTCGAGCCTTACACCTTCCTTGCGCTCGACGGAGCGATGACGTCGGGCGACGTCGGTAGTGCGGTGATGGCTCTGGCTGCCTGCAATGACGTCGATCCTGGAGCGGACCGCCCGCCGCGCCCTGGTGATCCGCTCGGTGGCTTCCTCCACGGGCTGCTGACCAAGGAACCGCTGTTCGCCGCAGGCGGGTTGGAAGTGATGGACACCGTCACCGGTACCCGTCTCGTGCCGGGCTGTTGCGGTGGGCTGAAGGACCGAGGCGACTGGTGGGAAGCCCTCGACGGTGACGGTTCCGCTGCGTGGCTCGGTCACGATCCCTCACCCACCGTCGAACGCCACGGCTCCACGGTTCGCCTGACCGTCGACTCCGATGCGGACATCAGTCAGTGGATCGACGTGTCCGTAACGGAACTTCGCCACCTGCTGACGGGTGCGGAGAAGGATCTCGCCGACTTCCTGGACCTGGCCACCCGCTGGGCCACCGGGCAACTGCCGGGTCACGCGGAGCGCGTCGGCCATGCGCTTGCCCGCGCCTTGAGGCTACCGTCGCGGACCTGAGTGCGGGAGCACAGGCTGGTACGGGTCGTGCCCACGGCGCGCTTGAAGTGGATGGCGCCCCGCTCTCGCTCATTTCCTTCGCCGACGCGACCGACCCGACCAGGGTCGCATCGATGGAGTTGCCGGATCCGTCGAACGCCGCGCGTGCATTGCCCTCGTGCTCAGGCGAGTGCTGCCACAATGCCTCTTGATCATTCCATTGCCTGAACAGCCGGGGAGAACATCATGCCGAAGGTCCGACTGGTCACCAACCACGGTGACATCGTTCTGCAGCTCGACGCCGAGAAGGCGCCGAAGACGGTCGAGAACTTCGTCCAGTACGTCAAGGACAGCCACTACGACGGCACGGTCTTCCACCGGGTCATCGACAACTTCATGATCCAGGGTGGCGGCTTCGCAGCCGGTATGAAGCAGAAGAGCACCCGCTCCGCCATCCAGAACGAGGCGGACAACGGGTTGAGGAACAACAAGTACAGCGTGGCGATGGCCCGCACGATGGACCCGCACTCGGCGACGGCCCAGTTCTTCATCAACGTCGCCGACAACGACATGTTGAACCACAGTGGCAAGAACATGCAGGGCTGGGGCTACGCGGTCTTCGGCGAGGTCGTCGAGGGGCGGGAGGTCGTCGACGCGATCAAGTCCGTCGCGACCGGCTCCAAGGGCGGGCATCAGGATGTCCCGAAGAAGGACGTCGTCATCGAGCGCGCCGAGATCGTCGAGTGAGACGGCAGGTCACAGGTCCCGTCGGCGGACATGTCGTCGGCGGGTCAGCCGACGGCGGCCGGTCTGCCGACGGGAGCACTGACGACCTGCGCTAAGCTTGATCACGAGCTGGTCGTGCCGCAACTCGGGTCGGCTGGTGCTGCGTTGGTGGTCCAAGGAAAGACGCCCCGCTTCCTGCGGGGAGATGCAGGTGCAAGGCCTGCCCGGCACTCTCATCCGAACTCCGGTCCCGTGCAAAGGGACCGGAGTTCGTGCGTTGACAACTCACTCCACCCGTAAGGTCAGTTGTTGTTATTGACCTGGGTGTAGGCGGCGCTGTAGCCGGTGGGGCAGTAGAGGGTGTCGGAGCCGTCGCCCGTGTGCCAGCGGCCGTTGACGGTCACCTGGGCGTTGTTGACGGTGTCGCTCTTGCAGACCAGGACGAGTTGCCAACTGTTCTTGGGAGGGGTGGTCTGGCAGCTCACGGAGCCCCAGTTACTGCCCTGGGACGTGAAGCAGAAGGAGGTTGCCGAGGCGGAGGGGGCGGTCATCACTCCTGCGGCCACGAAGAGGGCAGCTCCGGTGCCGAGGACTGCGAGGCGACGACGCATGACATGCTCCTGTCGATGTTGTGAAGAGAGTGTGCGTCAGCATGGCGAAGATGTGAACGCCTGTATATGTACGTGTCACATTTGGCCGAAACTGATTGATCGGTGCCGGCAGTAGAGCACGCCGGTCACGTACAGGCCCCGTCACACGCACCCGCCATGCCCCGCGAAATCCGGGTGCGGCTGTTCGGTCGACCTTGGGAGCATGCCGGAATGGTCCACCGACTCGACTCTCTGGTCATCTGGCACACCCACCGCATCCCCTTCCCCAAGGGCCCCGCCGGGGACGGCAGTATCGCGGCGCGGCAGTTCGACGCCGCGTTGATGTCCGTGGGTTTCAAGCTCTCGGCACCCCTGCTCGAACATCTGTCGAAGCTGTCCGAGGGCACGGTCCTGGACACCGCCGTACGGACGCTGACCACCGTCCGTGAGATGGTCGGCGACCACGTCCGGCACAACGTGTACTTCATCGACTTCCCGGCCAACGTGCCGGACACCGTCGACTTCTGGACGCGATGCATCGCCGAGGCGCTCGCCGACGACCGGACGCGCGCGGGCACGCTGGAGCAGTTGAGCACCGGTGTGGTGAACCTGCTGACCCTCCCGTCGTACGGCACCTACCCGCACGCCTACGCCGAGATGCTGACCCACCACGACGAACTGATCGCGGCGGCGGGCGACCGTATGACGGTCCTGCACCTGGGCGACGATGTGGACGACGAACTCAGCGCCCTGTACCTGAAGTTGGCAGGAAGCAGCACGCCCCTGAACGAGGACGGCGTACGGGATCTGCGGGACCTCGCCGGTCACTGCGTGGACGAGCCGCAGCCGGAGAAGATCCCGGTGCGGGAGAACCGCGCGGTGGTCAACCAGGCCCGGCTGGCGGCCGGTTCGGGCCTGCTCCTGGACACGGTCACCGACGTGCTCCGCCTGGCCTGCGCCCTGGCGGGCGGTGACGTAAGCCTCCAGGAGCCGACACGGCTGCGGAGGCTGCCCCGTGCGGTGCGCCGGGCGCTGCTCGCCGGCGTCGACACGGTCGTCGCCGCGTCACCGGCCAAGCTCGGTGACGTACACGCGCACCGCGAGATGTGGAAGCGGCTCGGCGAGCGGCTGCACCCGCACGAGTACCCGCAATGGCCGTACGCGGCCGACGTGTTCGCCGTCGCCCGCGGCGAGAAGCCGGTGCGCTCCGTCGACGGCCGGGCGGAGCGACTGCTCGCCATGAGCGACATCATCGGGGCCGTAGACGTACTGAAGGCGGCGCCCGGCAAGCTGTTCCGCTCCCTGGACCGGCTGTTGCGCGACGCCCGTACGCAGGACGAACGGGACGCCGTCGTGACCGCCGCCGAAGAGGTCCTCCCTGACGTCTCCGGCCCGGTCGTGCTCTCGGTGCGCCAACACCTGCACAACCGCGCGCAGGAGACGGGCGAGCGCCGGGTGTTCGTCAACCGCCTAGGCCGGGCCTGGACCACCGAGGACACGCGCCCACCGGTGCCCGCACCCGAGCGCGAGCGGCTGATCGTCGCCCTGGACGGGGAGCTGCGCCGCCGACTGCCCACCGTGGACCACCTGTTGATCGACCCGGATGTCCTGGAAGTGGCGCTGCCGCTCAGCGGCAGGACGACCGCCTCCGGGCTCGGGGTGCTGCCGCGCGGCTCGCTCTCCCCGGTCGAGGGGAATCTGCTGCGCTTCTTCGTGTACTGGAAGCAGACCGAGCACACCACCGACTACGACCTGTCGGCGCTGCTGCTGAACGCCGACTACGAGACCGACTCCTGGCTGTCGTACACCAACCTCCGCGACGCCGGAGGCGAGCACTCCGGCGACATCACGGAGGCGCCCGACGGGGCCTCGGAGTTCATCAACCTCCAACTGGACGCGGTGCGCGGCGCGTTCATCGTGCCGCAGGTCAACATCTACTCCGGGGAGGGCTTCGAGGAGGTCGAGGAGTCGTTCTTCGGGTTCATGCTGCGTGAGACCGAGCAGAGCGGGCGCCCGTTCGAGCCGCGCACCGTGCGCATGAAGTCGGAGCTGCGCGGTCCCGGCCGGGTCGCGCTGCCAGTGGCCTTCCTGCGCGGTGCAGACGGCCGGTGGCGCGCCAAGTGGCTGCACCTCTACCTGAAGGGGAATCCCAGCTCCAACCGGGTCGAGGGCAACCAGGTGACGGTCGCGACGCTGCTGCGCGGCATCGTCGAGCGCGAGCACCTCACGGTGCGCTACCTCATCGACCTGATGACCGACGACGCGACGACGACCACCCTGTGGGACGGGACGACTCTCCCGGCGGGCCCCGTCACCTACATCGGCCTGGAGAAGCCCGACGGGCTGCATCCGCGGTCGCGTGTCGTCACGCCTGAAAATCTGCGTGACCTGATTCCCGGGTGACTGTTAACGTAGCCGTGGCGAGGCCATGAAGAGGCTTCCTTCTCATCACTCATTGAACTAGCCCCTTCGCTCTCCTCGCCACCGACTTGAGGCCTCCGGCCGTCCCGCGTACGAGGGATGGTCGGAGGCCTTCATACTCTCCGCGAAGGTGGCCGTGCGAGACAGGCGTCCACCGCGAGCGGAACCGGGGGAGAGCGTGAACCGGCCACTACTGTTCCTTGACGTCGACGGCCCCCTCAATCCCTATGCGGCCAAGCCGGAGAGGCGTCCCGACGGCTGCACCACGCTCAGGGTGCCCCGGGACGGTGGAACGCGAGAGGAACACGGAGGGCTCTCGAACCGGCGGAGACCCTTGCGGGTCTGGCTCAACCCGGAGCACGGGGGTTCTCTGCTGCGACTCGGCTACGAACTGTGCTGGGCCACCACGTGGATGGACGACGCCAATCGGTGGATCGCTCCGGTACTCGGCCTGCCCGAACTCCCTTTCGTCGACTTCGGTGACGCTCTGTTGCGGGAACGCCCCGACGGGATCCACTGGAAGACCGGTCCTCTGGTGGACTACGCCGACGGGCGTCCGTTCGCTTGGGTGGACGACGAACAGAGCGATCTGGACCAGGCGTACGTGACCGCCCACCACCGCGGGCCGGGGCTTCTGCACTACGTCAATCCACGGGTCGGTCTGCGCGAGGACGACTTCCACGCGCTCGCCGACTTCGCCCGGTCCCTGGAGCCGTTCGGCAGGCCGGGGCGTGGTCATGTGCCCAACTGGGCGGAGTCCTCCTCGGACTTACCGGCGAGCAGGTAGATCTCCTTGAACTGCCGCCGGTCGGTGGGCTGAGGCTCGCGAACCATCCGGGCCACCTCGGTCAGACCGGCCGTACGCAACAGCGCAGCGAGGTGATCCGGCGACCACCGATAGGCCGGTGCGACGGCGTGATCGAAGACCTGCGTCGGGTGGGACGGACCTTCGCTGGCGGAGAAGCCGATCAGGAGATGGCCGCCAGGAGCAAGCACTCGGTGGAACTCCGCCAGGATGACGGGAAGTTCGCGTGGCGGGGTGTGAATGACGGACCACCGGGAGAGTACGCCTCCGAGCGCGCCGTCAGCGATGTCCAGCGCGGCCATCGAGCCCACATCGAACCGCAGGGCCGGGTACGCCTGCCGAGCTGACTCGATCATCGCGGAAGAGGCATCGAAGCCACGTACCGCGAGCCCCAACTCCCCCAGGTGTGCGGTGATATGGCCAGGTCCACATCCCAGATCCGCGACCTGGCGGTTCCCACTCGCACTGACGACGTCGGCGAAGGCGCCCAACATCGCACGATCCAAAGGCCTGTTA
The DNA here is from genome assembly GCF_055583785.1 of Streptomyces sp. NPDC104371. Taxonomy (NCBI): domain Bacteria; kingdom Bacillati; phylum Actinomycetota; class Actinomycetes; order Kitasatosporales; family Streptomycetaceae; genus Streptomyces; species Streptomyces sp. NPDC104371. Next base: position 318,771 of record NZ_JBVJNF010000001.1, on the reverse strand, counting down.
CGTAACTCGTCGCGGAACATCTGGGCATACACCGGGGCGGCGGCGTCGTAGGCCTCGCGGGTGACACTGAGAGCATCGTGGTCCATCACGCCCACGACCGTAGTGCCCGGCGCCAAGACGAGTCGAGTTGGGTACGTACCCTTCGCGTGCTGCGGCAAGGTGGTGCCGTACAGCCCGTGCTGAGCACCAGGACGCCGACGCCCGTGCGAGGATCGTGGTATGAACGATCTTCGCTTCCGGCTCGCCGAAGAGGCCGACCTCGCCACCCTTGTTCGGCTGCGTGACGATGCGGCCCGTTGGATGCTCGCCCAGGGCATCACCGGTCAGTGGCAACCTGGTCAGCTCGGCGAGGGCGACTTCCGTAAGGCCATGGAGAACGGTGAGATCTGGCTCGCCGAGGCTGCTGGTCGCCTGGTCGGAGCGTGGGAGCTGTGGTGGGACGACGAGGACGCGTGGGGGCCGCAGCCGCCAGTGGCCGGGTACGTGCATCGGTTGATGGTGGATCGGAGCAACGCCCAGCCGGGAACAGGGCGGTTGCTGTTGCGTACGGCGGAGCGTCGCATCGCCGCGGCGGGGCGGGCGTACGTCCGTCTGGATTGTCTCGCCGGTAACGCGCGCCTCAACTCCTACTACTTGGACGCCGGTTACCGGGTCGTCGGCCACAAGGCGGGCAAGCCGCAGCCGGGTGGCGTACCCAAGTCGTTCACCCTCATGGAGAAGCCCTGCGGGTCGGCCGCGGAGGCTGAGTGACCGCGGTGGGGCGGACACCCGCGCACGGTGACCATCACACAGGCGTCGCAGCCGTCGCTCACCCTGAGCAAGCAGGTGCGCACGGCCAAAGAGCGTGGCGGGGCGCGAGGCATGTACGACGCGTCGGACGAGCAGCCCAGGCAACGCCTGGCGGCGGGCGCTCAGGCCCCGTCAGCCTGCTGGCTCTGGAACCACTCCGGCGCCAGGATCGACATCACCGTCGCGTCCACCCACGTGCCGTCCCACAGCAGCGCGTCGCGCAGGACACCCTCGGTGACGAATCCCGCCTTCTCGTAGGCGCGGCGAGCCCTCGGGTTGAAGGCGTAGACCTCCAGTGAGATGCGGTGCAGGCCCAGCTTCTGGAAGCCGTGTCCGACGATCAGTCGGGTCGCTTCCGTGCCCAGTCCGCGCCCGTAGCTCCCGGGTACGAGACAGATGCGGAAGTTGCAGCTCTCGTTGTCCGGGTCCCACTCGTTGAGCACCACCTCGCCGACGACGTTCCCCGTCGTCCGCTCGACCACGGCAAGGTCCAGCCGGTCGTCCTGAGCCCCACGGGTGTCGTACCAGGTGCGTATGCGTGCCTCGTCGAGTTCGCCGTCGTCATGGCTGCCGGTCAGCCGTGATGTCTCCACGTCCTGGAACATCGGCATCAACGCGGGCACGTCATCCACCGTGACCGGCCGCAGCAGGACCCGATCCCCGCTCAGCGTGGGCTTGTCGAGGAAGCCGGGGCACGGAGCGCTACTCGCATGATCAGCCATGGCCGCATTGTGCCCGGCCACTCCGTCCGGTGTCCTCCCGTTTTCGACCCAAGCCGCCTGGTCACCGGAGGTAGTGGTTACAGCAGGGGTGGTTCGGGGGAGTCGGTGACCAGGCGGGTCAGCGCCCGCTCGTCCCTGTCGGTGGCGGGCATGAACACCACCAGATGCTGACTGGGGTTCTCTGCCACATCCAACTTCGTGTAGTTCAGGTTCAGTTGGCCTGCCGTGGGGTGGCTGAAGCGCTTCATCGTGGGCCGGAACGCCTGTACGGGGTGCTCGGACCACAGGGTGCGGAACTGGCTGCTGGTCTTGGTCAGGGTGTCGATGAGTTCCTGGGGGCGTGGGTCCTCGGGGTGCTTGCCGACGGCGATCCTGAACTGACCGAGGATGTCGCGGACTTCGCGTTGCCAGTCGACCAGCAGCGACTGCATCTGAGGGCGGGTGAACAGCAGCCAGATGCTGTTGCGCTCCTCCGGGGGAAGGTGGTGGAGGCCGCCCACGAGGGTCGCGTAGGCACGGTTGGCGGCCAGCAGGTCCCAGTAGTCGTTGGTGACGTGCGCGGGGTTCGGGTCGAGGGATTCCACCAGCTTCCGCAGGGTCGGGCTGATGGTCCCCGACTGCGGTTGCGGCTGCTCGGCCGGTAACGCCGTCTCCGCCAGCGTGAACAGATGCCGCCGCTCGGCCGGAGTCAACTTCAGTGTCTGCGCGAGGGCTTCGAGGACCTGTCGGCTGACCCGGATGTCCCGGCCCTGCTCCAGCCAGGTGTACCAGGTCAGGCTCACTCCGGAGAGCTGGGCGACCTCCTCGCGCCGCAACCCCGGGGTACGGCGCCGAGACCCCGGGTTCAGGCCGAACTGCTCAGGGGAGAGCATGCCTCGCCGGGACTTGAGAAACGCCGCCAGAAGCTCACGCTGCATGCCCGCCATACATGGACCCTCTCTCCACGCCTGTCCTGGTGGTCATTACACCAGCATGATCGCCCCTCTGTACCCCCTTCGCCGGACGCCGCATTCTCGTTCCGTGACCACGTCAACCACCACCATGATCCCCACCCTGGCGCCCTCAACTCCCGCCTGGGGCAAGCCCGTTGCCGTACTCGCCCTCGGCTCCTTCGCCATGGGAACGGACTCTTTCGTCCTGGCCGGCATCCTGCCCCAGATCGCGGACGGCCTGCACATCTCCACCGGCGCCGCCGGTCAGACCATCACCGCCTTCGCCCTCACCTACGCCCTCGCCGCACCCTTCCTCGCCGTACTGACCAGCCGACTGCCCCGCAAGCCTCTCCTCGCCGTCGCCCTCACCCTGTTCGTCCTCGCCAACCTCGCCTCCGCCGCCGCAACCGACCTCACCCTGCTGCTCACCGCCCGCGTCATCGCCGGACTCGGCGCGGCCCTCTACACCCCCAACGCCTCCGCCGCAGCGGCCACGCTCGCCGGACCCGCCCACCGGGGCCGCGCACTGTCGGTGATCCTGGGCGGCCTGACCGTCGGTACCGTCTTCGGTGTCCCCGTGGGCACCTTCATCGGACAGCACCTGTCCTGGCAGGCCAGCCTCGTCTTCGTCGCCGCGGTCGGCGCGCTCGCCCTGCTCGGCGTCCTGGTCGTCCTGCCCGCCCTCCCGATCCCGCCCGCGATCCCCCTCACCCAGCGCTTCGCTGTCATGGCCGACCGCCGCGTCCTGGCCATGGTCGCCTTCATGCTCCTGACCAGCGGTGCCGGCATCCTGATCTACACCTACACCGCCACCGTGCTCGGACAGATCGCCCACATCCACGGCACCCAGCTCGCCGCCGCCCTGCTCGCCTGGGGCATCGGCGGTGTCTTCGGCTCCTTCGGCAGCGGCTGGCTCACCGACCGGCTGGGCGCCGAACGCACCCTCACCCTCGCCATCGCCCTGCTGATCGCCACCCTCGCGGCACTGACGGTCAGCACCTCCTTCGTCGCCGTGCTGATCGTCATGGTGCTCAACGGCGCCGCGGGCTGGGCCGCTTCGACCCCCAACAACCACCGGCTCACCGAGCTGGCACCGAATCTCCCCAGCGTCGTCATCTCCTTCAACTCCTCCGGTATCTACCTGGGCCAGGCCCTCGGCGCGGCCCTCGGCGGCATCCTGCTCGACGACGGCGTCACCGCCCGCGTCCTGTGCCTGACCGGCGCGGGCATCGCACTCCTGGCCGCCGTCGTCCACCTGCTGATCCCGCGCCCGACCCCGAAGCACTGAACGAAGCGAAGGGGCACACACCTGCGGGTCGCACCACCGCGCACACGTGGGCCCCACCACCGCGCACATGCGGACCCCACCACCACGCACACGCGGGCCCACCACCGCGCACCCGTACCCCCACCCGCGCCCCACACCCGTACCGCACTCGCGCAGCACACCACTCACCGAAAGGCCGACAGATGACCGACCTCAGCGACCGCACCATCTTCCTCACCGGAGCCACCGACGGCCTCGGCCGCGCCGTCGCCGAAGAACTCGCCTCCCGCGGTGCCACCCTGATCCTGCACGGCCGCAGCAGAGCCAAAGGTGACCAGTTGCTGGCCGAGTTGCGCGCCTCCACCGGCAACCGCGAACTCAGCTACGAGACGGCCGACTTCTCCTGCCTCCAGGAGATCCAGGACCTCGCCACCCGCCTGCTGGCATACGACCGGCTGGACACCCTGGTCAACAACGCCGGTATGGGTGTGGAACTGCGACGCCGCGAGAGTCAGGAAGGCCACGAGCTGACCTTCCAGGTCGACTACCTCGCCTGCCACATCCTCAGCGTCCGCCTGGCCCCGCTCCTGGCCCGCAACGCCCCGGCCCGCATCATCAACGTCACCTCGGCAGGCCAGGCCGCCATCGACTTCGACGACGTCATGCTGCGACAGCGCTGGAGCGGCGAACAGGCCTATTGCCAGGCCAAACTCGCCCAGATCATCCTCACCTTCGACCTGGCGGCCACCCTGGAGAACGACGGCGTGACCGTCAACGCCCTCCACCCGGCCTCGTACATGCCCACCAAGATCGTCACCCACCTCTACACACCGCAGAGCAGCGTTGCCGAAGGCACCGAGAACCTCCTGCGCCTCGTCGAGGACCCCCGGTACGCGCACCGCACCGGCCGCTACCTCAACCGCGCCGACGAAGTACGCGCCCACTACCAGGCGTACGACGAAGAAGCCCGCCTCGCCCTGCGCTCCACCAGCGCCGCCCTCACGGGCACGCCCTTCCCCCGTACCGCAACGGTCTGTTGATCACGGCGCCAGGTCGAGGAACTCCCAATGGGCTTGGGGCTGTGCACCGGTGAGCCACTTCCCGCAGTTCTGCAGAACCATCGGACTGGAGGTGACGTGTTGCGTACCCGTGCCGAGATCACGCAGGAACCGGTCGATCGGCCCGCGCCGGATCGCCGTCGTCCCCGCCCATCGATGCATCGTCTGACCCACGTCGTACGCGGTCCGCGTAGCGTGGTTGAGTACCAGCCTGAGCAGGGTGTCCTGTTCGGTGCTCAGCAACTCGCCCGCGTCCAGGGTGCGTTCGATGTCCTGCCACACCTCCGTCGCCCACGCCCGCGCGGAACGCAGCCTGGCTTCGGCGGTCGCGTACTCCGCGTGGAACTGCGCGGTGTCGACAACGGCGTTACGGGTGCCGGTCTTGGCCGCGGCGACCGACTTCAGCTCGTCGAGCAGGCGCCGTCCGACGCCGAATGCCCAGCCGGTGTGCCCGATCGCGGACATGTTGACCAGGCCGAGGCGGTAGATCGCGCCGCCATGGGCGGGAGTTGTCGTCGTGGCGAGATACGTGTGCGTCGCCGGTACGTACACATCGGCGCAGTAGTAGTCGATACTGTGCGTCGCGCGCAGCCCGAGCACATCCCAGTTGTCGACGAGTTCCACCTGTGACTTCGGCATCGCCAGCACCCGCAACTCCCCGGTGCCCTCGACCTGGATCGCGCTGTGGATGTGCGTGGCGTGCGCCACTCCGGAGGCGAACTGCCAACTGCCGCTCACCAGATAGCCGTTCTCCACCGGAACGGCGCGGCCCGGCCGGGTGCCGTGCCCCGCCAACAACGCGTGGTCCCCACCGGCGGTGTCGGGGAACAGGTCCGCCGCCGCGACGGCACCGAGATAGGCCGCGGTGGTACCGGTGACCATCTGCAGCGCCATCATCGTCCAACCGGCCGCGGCATCGTGGTAGCTGACCCGCTCGATCGTCTCGATCAGTTGGCGCGGGGAGAACTCGTAGCCACCGAGGTCCTTGGGCAGTCCGGCCCGGACGATCCCGGTGTCCAGCAGGGCCCGCGCGGTGTCCTCGGTGAGTCTGCCGAGTTCCTCGGCCGCGCCCGCGCTCGCCTCAAGTGCCCCGCCGAGCGCGTCGATCCGCTGGAGCATCGCGGGACATTCCGAGCTGACATGTAATCCGGCCGAGTCCGCCATGGACGATCGCTCCTCGCTGTCGGTACCGAGCCAGCGTCACTGTAGCGAGAAGCCGCACCCTTCCCCAGCCCGCACGGCCGCCGGGTGCGATTCCAGGCCGAGGCCGCGCGGCGGATCCCACATCGGCCCGCTGCCCGCAGCGTCACCGGGCCACCCAGGAGCGCACGGTGACAGCGGTGCGGGCGCGGTAGCCACGGTGGCCGCCGCGCCCGCACCACGGGCTCTGTGCTGTCGGCTCAGCCGGTCCGCAGGCGGTGCACCCCTCCCATCTCGGTGCCGGCGTAGAGCCAGTCACCGTTCGGGCTGATGGTCATCGAGATCACGTCCAGGTTCTGCAGGCCACCGGAGACATTGGTCCAACTGCGCCCGCCGTCGGTGCTGCGCAGCACTCCACGACCGCCCTTGACCAGGTCGTTCGCGGTGAACGACGAGGTACCCGCGTAGATCGTGTCCGGGTTCTTCGGGGAGAGGACGATCTCCGAGACACGCAGAGGCAGTGGCCCGGTGTCCGCGGTGCGGAAGTGCGCGCCGCCGTCGTCGCTGACCCGGAGCGTGGAGCCGCCGATCACCAGGCGTCTGCCGTCCTTGGAGAGGGTGATGGCGGTGACCGCGCCGTCGGCGACCTTGGTGACGGTGGTGCCGAAGTCGTCCGAGCGGTACAGCCCGTCCGCCGCGCCCAGCCACAGCCGGTCGGGGTCGCGGGGGTCGGTGGCGACCGCCCGGAACAGCCGGTCCTGGTAGAGCTTCTTCCAGGTCGCGCCGCCGTCCAGGGTCCGGTAGACCCCGGGGCCGGCGAGGCTCGAGAAGGTGACGGCCACCCGGTCGTCGTCGACCGGGCCCACCGCCAGGTTCAGCGGTGTCTCGTTGGTCCGGCCGCGCTCCTGCCAGGTCTTCCCCGCGTCGTCGCTGCGAGAGACGTAGAAGCTGGACAGGGCGTCCTTGCGGATCTTCCAGACCGTGTCCGGGTGCTTGGGCGAGACGGCGAGCTGGCCGATCTTCCGTCCGAAGTACGCCTCCGATCCGCTCAGTCCCCACTCGGCGGTCCGCGGGGTGACCGGCCCGGTCGGCAGGGCGGTGCGGTAGATCTCGGAGTCGGTGCCGGCCAGCAGTTGCGGACCGTCGGACGCGTTCAGGACCGCCAGGTCGTAGGCGCTGACCCCTTGGACCCCCACGCGCCGCGGGTCGCTGCCGTCCTTGCCGGTGGTGAACATCCCGGCTCCCGGAGCGGACCACAGCAGGGAGCCGCCGGTCCAGGGCGAGAGGTCGGACATCACCGAGCCGCTGATGGGCTTGTTCACCACCGACCAGGACGCGCCGTGGTCCCGGCTGAGGTGCTGCTGCGCCCCGACCGTGAAGACGGCGAGGGTGCCCTTGGCCAAGGTGATCGACTGGAGCCCGCCGTCCTCGACTTGGCGCAGCTCCTTCCAATGGCCGCCGCCGTCCCGGGAGCCCACGACCTGGTCTTCGGTGATCACGGCGACCAGGTCCGCGTCGGCGGTCAGACCCCGCAGGCGTTCCTGGGCGGGTGCGTCGTACACGCGTTCCGCGGCCGGTGCCTCGTGGGCGTCCAGTACGCCGGGCAGCTTCCACACCGAGGCGGGGCCGCCCAGGTAGAGCGAGTCACCGCCGATCGCGGCGTCCAGGACCTCCGTGCCGAGCGGGTTCGGCCGCTCGGTCCAGGTGTCGCCGCCGTCGTGGCTGAGCAGCACCGCGTCCGCGGTGACCAGCGCGAGGACGCGGGACTTGGGGTCGCCGACCAGGGCGTAGAGATGGGTGTCGGGAACGTCCAGGCGCTGCCAGGTCTGTCCGCTGTCGCGGCTGCGCAGGAGCTGCCCCTGGTAGGTGAAGTCGAGCACGCTGTTCATGCCGCCGCCGGTCTGGGCGTTGACGGCGTACCAGAGGGTGTCCGGATGGCGGGCGTCGGTCAGCGCGGAGCCGGTGCCGTTCGCCACCGGCAGCCGGGAGAGCTGCCGCCAGGTCGCTCCGGCGTCGTCGGTCATCCAGGGGGCCCGGTTGACGTACTGCGTCAGGACCGCGGTGGACGGCTGGGCCTCCGTGGTGGCGATGTTGCCCGCGGCTCCGTTGGGCCCGATCGGCTCCCACCGTCGGCCGCCGGGCCGGTTGTCCTCCGGCAGCACCTCGAAGGCGGAACGGCCGCGCAGCCGCTCGCCGCTCGCGGTGTCGGCGCGCACCGAGACGGTGTACGTGCCCGCGCGGTCGCCGTCGAGCCGCGCCCGGTACCAGGTGCCGTGGTCGAGCTCGGCCACGATGTCGACCGGGCGGCCCTTCGGGGGAGTCACGGTCACGGTCGGGGGAGCGGCGAGCGGGGTGGGGCTGAAGACGAACGCGGTGGACTGACCGTCACTGGGATCCGGTGAGGTCTGCACCACCAGCGGCCGGACCGCCAGCAGGTAGGGCACCCGCAGGTTCGGCTCGCCGGTCCGCTCCGGGTCGGCGACCAGCCAGCCCGCGAGGTCACGGTCGGCGCTCGTGCCGACGTCGCCGGACACCCGTACGGTGACGGACCGGGTGCCCCCGGCGGGGATGGTCACCCGGGCCGGGCTGACGTGGGCGTCGCCCGCGTCCTTCCCGGCCGCCCGGGTGCTCAGCCGCAGCGTCGTCGACCGGTCGGAGGTGTTGCGCAGGGTGACCTTGCCGCTGCGAGCGACCCGGTCCCGTGAGAGGTCCGCGAGACCCAGCGAGAGGGAGGTCGGGGAGGCGATGACGGTGGCGTCGGCCGCGTCCGCGACGTCCAGCCGACCGGCGCCCTGCGCGGTCGTCGGAGCGTCCTCGACCGGGGTGGCCGAGCCGATCAGCCGGGCGCGGATCTCCTCCGCCGAGGCGCCGGGCTCCAGTTGGCGCAGCAGAGCGGCGGAGGCGGCGACGTGCGGGGCCGCCATGCTGGTGCCGGAGAGCCGGTAACTCCCAGGCTCCCACTGCTCCTTGGGCCAGGTGGAGCGGATCTCCACGCCGGGCGCCACCAGGTCGGGCGCCAACTGGAAGTCGGGGCCGGGGCCGCGCGAGCTGAACGAGGCGATCCGGTCGGTCACATCCTGGCCGGAGACGGATATCTCCACCTTCCCCTTGGCCAGGGCCGTGCTCAGCTCAGGCCACTGCGTCTCGGCCAGGCCCAGGACCGTGATCTTGTCCATCCGGAAGCTGTCCCCGGACTGCCGGGCGCCCACGTCCACTTGTACGGTGCCGGGGGCGGCCGGATCTCCGGTGCCTGCCTCGGTGCGCTGTGGGGCGAGGACCGGGCCGCCGCTGGACTCGGCGTATCCGAGCAGGGCGATCGCGCCGCGCTCCTCGGCCAGCCGCGCCTGCTCCAGCATGAGCGACGAGACGTACGACAGGCTCTGCGGCAGGATCGCGCGGTAGGCGACGACCTTGCCGGTCACATCGCCGACCCGGTCGTAGTCCTCCTCGGTCCCGTCACCGACGTCGACCAGCTCGCCGGTCACCGGCTTACGCGGCGGGTTGGCCGAGTACGGCGCGCGGTAGGTCTGGAGCAACTCCCGGCGTGGGGTGACCATATGGGCGGTGGGCAGGGTGAGCCCGCTGGTGGAGGCGCCGACCGAGAGCACGCCGTCGGCGAGGGCCGGGGTGCCCACGGTGCCGACGCCGGGGCCGCTGTTCCCGGCCGCCGCGACGACCACAACTCCCAGCTTGGTGGCGGCGGTTGCGGCGAGCCCCAAGGGGTCGGTGCCGTCGCCCGGCCCGCCCAGGCTCAGGTTGACCACGTCGGCGCGGTGCGGGTTCGCGGGGTCCACCGCGGCCTCCAGGCCGGCGATGATGTCCGAGGTGTAGCCGGCGCCGTCGGCGTCCAGCACCTTGTACGCGGTGAGTTGCGCCTCGGGGGCGACACCGAGCACCCCGTCCGGCCGCTGTCCGTCGGCCGCGATGATGCCCGCGACATGCGTGCCGTGGCCGTTGTCGTCCGTCGGATCGTCGTCGTTGTTGACGAAGTCGTGCCCGCCGACGACCTTGTGGACCGGGCCGAAGCCGCCGCCGAGGTCGGGGTGGCTGTAGTCGATGCCCGTGTCGATCACGGCGATGGTGGTGCCCGCGCCGCGGGCCTTGGTACCGCCGGGGTCCTTGCGCTGCCAGACCTGGGAGGCGCCGATCAGGTCGACGCTGGTGTCGGTGCTGGCCCGCATCCGGGTGTCGTCGAGTACCGCGGAGACGCCGGGCAGTTCGGCCAGCCGCTTCCGGTCGTCCGGTGACACGGTGAGAGCCACGCCGTTGACCAGCCCGGTGAGCTTCTTCCGGGGAGTGGCCTTGATCCCGGCGTCGTGCACGGCGGTGAGGAACCGATCCTGGGCGGTGCGCAGTTCGGCACGCCGGTCCCGTACCTCGCGCACCGCGGAGGCGGAGACCTCGCCGCGGGTGTCGATCCGCGCCTGGTCCACCGACTGGAGGGCGGGGCCGCCGTCGAGTCGCACCAGGACCCGCTCGGCGGCGCTTGCGGAGGTGGCGGCTGCTCGTGGGCTGCCTTGAACGGCAAGCCCGCTCAGGGCTACGGCAAAGGCCGTGGCCAGCACGGCAGTTCGTCTTCGTGAGAGGCGCATCGTCCAGTCGTAGCGAGCCACCGGTGTGATCGGCAACGCCGGGTGAAGTCCCCTTGCGGCCATTGGCACTCATAGGCCACGATCACGTTCCACAACACGGGGGAACTGATGTGGAGTTGGTCGCTCCCTGCTGAACTGACCCAGATCGAGGCGGACTTCGAGCGCGGCCATGGCGGTGTCTGGGAGGTGGCATGGAAGAACCCGACGACAGCGGCAGCCTGAAGGCGGTCGGAGTGCCCCGGTTCGACGAGTGTGTGTACCGGACGCTGCTCGGCCATCGCGACGCCACCCCCGCCGAGTTGGGCAGGGAGTTGGGCCTGCCCGCGGACCGGGTGGACCGCGCGCTCACCCGGCTGCGGCTCCAGGGACTGGTGAGCCGGTTGTCCGGGCGCCGACGGCGCTACACCGCCATCGAGCCGGACGCGGCGGTGGAGGCGTTGGTACGCCATCGCACCACGCAGTTGGAGGCGGTGCGCACCACCGCGGTGGAACTGTCGTCGCTGTTCCACTCGGTCCAACGCGGGGACGGCCGGGGCGGCGCCGTGGAACTGCTGGAGGGACCCCAGGCGTTGGGCCGCTGGTTCGTCCGGCTCCAGCACCAGGTCCACGAGGAGATGCTGGTACTGGACCGGCCGCCGTACGTGCTGGCGCAGAGCAACCCGGTCGAACCGGCCAGCCTGGCGGGTGGGGTGCGGTGGCGGGGGATCTACACGCCGGAAGCGCTGGAGGTTCCGGGCGCGATGGAGGAGATCGAGAGGCTGGCGGGGTTCGGTGAGGAGAGCCGGGTGCTGCCGAATCTCCCGATGAAGCTGGCGATCGCCGACCGCCAGGTGGCGCTGCTGCCGCTCAGCCTGGACCTGGACACCTCCCGCGCCCTGCTCGTCCGGGAGTCGACCCTGCTGAACGCGCTGATCGACCTCTTCGAGTGCTACTGGGAACGGGCGCTGCCGCTCGTACCCGGCGGGCGGCCCGCGACCGGTGGGCCGCATGCGGCGGGCGGCCCGGACTCCGACGACCTGGCGGCCCCTGACGGCCCGGACGAGGCGGACCGCGCGCTGGTCGCGCTCCTGGCCAGCGGCATGACCGACGCCGCGATCGCCCGCCGCCTGGGCCTGTCCACCCGCACCATGCGCCGCCGCACCCGCAGGCTGTTCGACGAACTGTCCGCGAGCAATCGCTTCCAGGCGGGAATCCAGGCGGCCCGCCGGGGTTGGCTGTAGGCCGACGGCGCGTGACGTTACGAAGTCCGGGCGCGCGCCGGGGCCGAGCGGTCCGGCGGGCTGTCGCTGTCGCGCGCATCCGGTACCGGGAGGGGAGCCGCCCGAGGCCTTGCTCGCGCGTGGCCGGACGGTGGTGATCGCGGCCGAGGGGCGCATCGTCCCTGATCGCGAACGCCGCGACGGTGTCGGGGAGTTGTGTGGCGGCGCCGCCTGGCTCGCCCGCCGCGCCTCCGAGTCGGTGGTGCTCACGCTGACCGGGACGGACGACGTGTGGCCGGTGGAGCGCACACTGCCGCGCTGGAGCGCGCGGAACCGGCCCGCCGTCACCGTTCGCGCGCGTAGGTTCCTCGTGGCCCCTGACGTGAAAGGGGCTGCCCTCACCGCGGCCATCAGCGCGACGATGTCCGAACTCATCGAGTGTGCTTGACCGGTGCTCGCCGGTCCGCGCGTCTACTGTGCGGCTGAGCTGTCGTCCGGCTGGGCCTGTGTGTCCACACACAACCCGTGCAGGAACATGTCCAGGAACCGGTCGCGTACGCCTTGCGGGCTGACCCCGCGCAAGCGGGCGAGGTACGTGCAGAAGCCCGCGATGGCGGCGGCGAAGGACTCCGCGGCCACGGCCACGTCGACGCCGGGCCTCAGTTCGCCGCGTTCCCGTGCGTCGTCGAGGACTTCCACCACGACGGCCAACTGCTGGTCCACGCAGTCGCGTCGGAACACCGCGTAGAGGTCGGGATAGTCGGGGAGTTCGATGGAACAGCGGGCGGCGATCACCCAGCGGGGACTGTCGAGGGTCTCCGCGACGGCGTCGTAGAGGATCCGCATGTCCTCGGCGAGGCTGCCGGTGCGGGGTGCGCGCAGGGGCACCGACAGCGTGGACAGGCCGGCCACGATCAGGTCGTCACGCTCGGGCCACCGGGAGTAGAGCGTGCGCTTGGCGACCTTCGCGCGTGCGGCGACGGAGTTGATGGTGAAGCCGGCGACGCCGTTCTCGGCCAGTTCGTCCACGACGGCGCGAAGTATGCGCTCGTCGGCCCCGCGGTCGCGGGGGCGGCCGGGCTTCGCCGGGGCCGGGGACGTGCTCGCCATGTGTGTCGCCTCCTGGATCTGCTGTGGTCCCAGTCTCTCAGGTGAAGTGCGCGCTGAGCCGCGGGGCGTCCGGCGCCGCGAAAGCCCCGGTGAGCCATTTCACTACCGAAACGGTTTCGTATTCATTGTCGGCGGGGTTAGTCTGCTGTCGTGCGAAACGGTTCTGTTTCGATAAGGATGCGGGTGATTCACTGTGGCCGGGCGTACGACAACCACGGCTGTGGCCGAACGAGGTGGCACACCGCGCGGGCGCCGCACGCGGATGACGCCGGAGCGAGAGGCGGAACTGTATGCCGCCATCCTCGATCTCCTCGGGGAAGTCGGCTACGAGGCGCTCACCATGGACGCCATCGCCGCGCGCACCCACTCCAGCAAGGCGACCCTCTACCGCCAGTGGACGGGCAAGCCGGAGTTGGTCGCCAAGGCGCTGCGCCACCAGAAGCCCGTCACCCTCGCCGAGATCGACACCGGCACACTGCGTGGTGACCTGTCTGCCATGGTGTCGCGACTGGACGACCAGCAGATGGAGAAGGACACCGCGCTCATGCGCGGTCTCATCCACGCTGTCCAGACCGACCCCGACCTCCTCCAAGCGCTGCGTGAGCTGTTCGTCGCGCCGGAACTGACCGGGCTGGACGTGCTGTTGACGCGGGCGGTCGACCGGGGGGAGGTCAGAGCGGACACTCCCGCCCTGGCCTACGTACCCCATCTGCTGCTCGGCGCCCTGATGTTCCAGCCGCTGGTCGCGGACAAGCCGGCCGACCCGGCCTTCCTGCGCGGCTACATCGACGCCGTGGTCCTGCCCGCCCTCGGGCTGTGATCCGGCCGCGCGGCACCGTCTGACGTAAGCCCTCCTCCTCGGCAGCCCTGCCCCTCGACTCCGCCCGACGTACGCGGTTCTCGCCGTCGGGGCGGCTCCCCCTGCCCTCTTTCGTCCATCCGACAACCCGACCGGGAGCAACTTCCTCGTGGCCATATTCCTCTACAGACTCGGCCGGTGGTCCTTCCGCAAGCGACGTCTCGTCGCCCTGCTGTGGGTAGCCCTGCTGGCCGTGGCCGGTGTCGGCGCGGTCAGCGCCGGCTCCACAGGCAACAACACCTTCTCCATTCCCGGCACCGAGGCGCAGAAGGCGTTCGATCTGCTGGACGAACGCTTCCCGGACATGCACGCGGACGGCGCTCAGGCGAACATCGTCTTCCGGGCCCCGGCGGGCGAGAAGATCACCGCCTCGGACAACAAGAGGACGGTCGAGGCGGCCGTGGCCGAACTCGGCCGCGGCAACAGACAAGTCGCCGCCGTCCTCGACCCGTTCACGGCACATGCCGTCAGCCAGGACGGCACCACCGCCTATGTGGTGGTCTCCTACAACGTGCAGTTCAGCGAGATGTCCCACACATCCCTGGACACGCTGGACCAGGTCCTCGACGAAGGGCGGCACGCGGGGTTGACCGTTGAGGCGGGCGGCACGGCTCTGGCGGAGATTCCGGAGGCCGGGGCCGCCGAGATCATCGGGATCGCGCTGGCGGCCGTCGTCCTGGTGATCACCTTCGGCTCGCTCGTCGCATCGGGTCTGCCCCTGGTCACCGCGATCATCGGTGTCGGTATCGGTGTCGCCTCGATCATGGCGCTCACCGAGGTCCTCGACCTGTCCAGCACCACCCCGACGCTCGCCTCGATGATCGGTCTCGCGGTCGGCATCGACTACGCGCTGTTCATCGTCTCCCGCTACCGGTCCGAACTCGCCGAGGGCCGCGACCGGGAGGAGGCCGCGGGCCTCGCGGTCGGCACGGCGGGCTCCGCGGTCGTCTTCGCGGGCCTCACCGTCCTGATCGCGCTCGCCGCACTGGCCGTCGTCAACATCCCGTTGCTGACCAAGATGGGCCTGGCCGCGGCCGGCACGGTCGCCATCGCGGTGATCATCGCGCTCACCCTGGTCCCCGCACTGCTCGGCTTCGCGGGCCGACGCGTCCTGGGCCGCAAGGATCGCAAGGGAACGCGCGCCACCGGGCTTCCCGCGAAGCCCAACATGGGCACCCGGTGGGCACGCTTCGTCCTGCGCCGCCCGGTCACCGTCCTGCTCACCGCCGTGGTCGCCCTCGGTGTGATCGCTGTCCCGGTCGGTGACCTGACGATGGGTCTGCCCGGCGATGGAGACCAGCCGCTCAGTACCACCCAGCGCAAGGCGTACGACATGATCGCCGAGAGCTTCGGCCCCGGCGTGAACGGTCCTCTGCTGGTGACCGTGGACGCGGCGGCCGACGGCGGTGACATCAAGGCCGAGGCCGCCCGGGTGAGCAAGACGATCACCGGGCTGAAGGACGTCGCGGCCGTCGGACCCGCCACCTTCGACAAGGCGGGGCGGACCGCCATCCTCACGGTCGTCCCGACCACCGCGCCCGACAGCGGCAGGACGGAGACGCTCCTGGCCGACATCCGCCACCGCACCGACAACAACGTCATGGTCACCGGGATGACGGCCATGAAGGTCGACGTGTCGGACAAGCTCAACTCCGCACTTGCCCCGTACCTGGCTCTCGTGGTCGGCCTGGCGTTCGTGCTGCTGACCCTGGTGTTCCGCTCGATCCTCGTCCCGCTCAAGGCGGCCCTCGGGTTCCTTCTGTCGGTGGCGGCTTCACTCGGGGCCGTCGTCGCGGTTTTCCAATGGGGCTGGGCCGCCGACCTGTTCGGTGTCGAACAGACCAGCCCGATCATGAGCATGATGCCGATCTTCATGGTGGGCGTCGTCTTCGGCCTGGCCATGGACTACGAGGTGTTCCTGGTGACCCGCATGCGCGAGGCATACGTCCACGGCGAGAGCCCCCGCCAGGCCGTGGTCACCGGATTCCGCCACGGAGCCCGTGTCGTCACCGCCGCCGCGGCCATCATGATCTGCGTCTTCGCCGGATTCATCGGCTCCAACGACCCCATGGTCAAGATGATCGGCTTCGGCCTCGCGTTCGCCGTCTTCGCCGACGCCTTCCTCGTCCGTATGACCATCGTCCCGGCCGTGCTCGCCCTCCTCGGCCAGCGCGCCTGGTGGCTCCCGAAGTGGCTCGACAAGGTACTGCCCAACGTCGACGTGGAGGGCGAGGGCCTCGTCAAGCATCCCGAGGCCGGATCCCGGGCCTCGGGTGAGGAACACGAGACTGCCGAGATCCGGGTCTGACACCCCCGGCCGCGCCGGACCGTGGGGACGGGCCAGGCGCGCCGCGAAGCCCGGCAGTGGTCGAACCGAACGGCCGACCACTGCCGGGCCGATTCGTTCCCTGGAGCCGGAGTCCTACTGAGGTACGGGGTCCGGCGCGAAGGTGGCCTATGGGGAGCACGCTCAGCAGGGACGTATCTCCGTCGCGTCGACGCGACGCCAGGACGTCGTGACCGGGGGTACGCCAGGGTCTATGCCTCGCAGGGGAGGTCGGTCGGTCGTCGTTGTACGGCGTCGGCGATGACCGCCGTCACGAGCTTGTTGACGGCTGACGTGGTGGGCGGGCCGGGGTCGCGGTCCGCGAAGAGGAGATGCCCGCCACCGACCAGGGAGAGAGTGAGCGAGTCGATATCGGCGTCGGCCGCGATGCGGCCTCGGTCACGCTCGTCGGAGAGGTACGCGGCGACCGCGGTCGTGGCCTGGGCGAGGATCGCGATGCCCCCTCCGGGCGTGGCCTGCCGCAGCCGTGCGCGCAGCTCGTCCCGGAAGGTGATGAGCGGGATGATGGCCACCGGAATCGGTCCGAACAGGGCCGTCAGCGCGGTGGCGAGGTTGTCGGCCACCGTGCCCGTGCCGGCGGACTCGCGCAGCGCACTCGCCTGCGTCTCGAGCCGCGCGGCCCGGTCGAGCACGAGGGCGGTGAGGAAGGCGTCGAAGTCGGCGAAGTACCGATGCAGGACGCCTTTGGCACAGCCCGCCTCGTCGGTGACGGCCCGGCTGGTCAGTCCGTTCGGTCCGTCCCGCAGAAGCACGCGCTCGGCGGCGTCGAACAGTTGCTGCCGCGCGTCTCGAAGGTGCACCCCAGTCGGCACTCGCAGATCCTCTCGTACGGTCGGCCCGTCGGCATCCGTTGCCTAGTGGGCGCGTGCCCACTAGGGTGGGCGCATGCCCATTTTACCGCGAGAGCAGCCCGAACTTCCCCCGGTGGAGCCGCATTTGGCGCGGCGGACGGCCGAATCGTTCGGCGTGGACGCCCCACGCTACGACCAGGCCCGGCCCGGCTACCCCGACGCGCTGGTAGCGCGGATCGTCGCGGGGAGCCCCGGTCCTGACGTGCTCGACATCGGCTGCGGCACCGGCATCGCGGCCCGCCAGTTCCAAGCCGCCGGGTGCGCCGTGCTCGGCGTCGAACCCGACGCGCGGATGGCCGACTTCGCGCGAGCTCGTGGCCTGGAGGTCGAGGTGGCGGCCTTCGAAGCCTGGCAGTCGGCCGGTCGGACGTACGACGTGGTCATCGCCGCGCAGTCGTGGCACTGGGTGGATCCGGTCGCGGGCACCGTGAAGGCGGCCCGTCTGCTGCGTCCAGGGGGACGGCTGGCGATCTTCGGGCACGTGTACGAGCCGCCCGCCGAGGTGGCCGAACCGTTCGCCGCTGCCTTGCGGCGGACGGCGCCCGACTCCCCACTCAGCGGCCAACCGTCCCGACGCCCGCTCGACCTCTACCAGGCGGCGTACGCGAAGTTCGGCGACAGGATCCGGGAGACCGAACAGTTCGAGGACCCCGAACAGTGGCGATTCGACTGGGAGCGGTCCTATACGCGCGACCAATGGCTGGAGCTGCTCCCTACCACCGGAGGCCTCACCCGGCTCCATCCTGATCAACAGGCCGAGATACTGGACACGGTGGGACGCGCCATCGACTCTCTGGGCGGTGGCTTCACGATGGGCTACACCACCCTGGCCGCGACCGCCGTACGTACCGGCGCGTCCTGAGCCTGTCCGCCGCGGGTCGTTTCCCTCCCGCTCGAAGACAGGCGGTTCGCCGAGCAGACCGTAGACGCTCTCGTACGCGGCCAACCGCCCGTCTCCTCAGGCCTCTTGCCACTCGGCGAGCAAGGCGGCGACCAGTGCCTTGTCGCCGGGCCCAGCCGGATTCCTCGCCCCAGAAGCGGCAGCGCCAGCCGACGGTGCCGTCGTCATGGTCAGCCTGACGATCTCCTGGTCGCCGTGGTGAAGTCGCCAGATACGGTCGGTGGTCAGGTCCTGATCGGTCATGTCCCCATGATGGCGATCACCACTGACAGACAGGGGACGAGGGCATCGCCCCGTACGCACCCGGCAGGTGGTAGATCGCGCACGGTACAGACTCGATACGATCTCGCCGTGACCACTTCCAGCGCCCGCACCACAGTCTTCGACATCGACGGCACGCTCTGCTTCGACGGACAGACGATCGACAGCCGGATCATCGCCGCCATCGAGACCTGCGAACGCGCCGGTCACCAGTTGGTCTTCGCCTCCGCCCGGCCGGTCCGCGACCTGCTGCCCGTTCTCGACGGGGCCTTCCCCACCGCCACGCTGATCGGTGGGAACGGCAGCCTTGTCTCCGTCGACGGCCAGGTGCGGGCGCGGGCCGCGTTCGAGGCCGGTGACCTCGGCAAGCTGCTGATCGAGGCCGACCGGTTCCAGGCGGGCTACCTCGCCGACGGCCCTTGGGACTATGCCTACACCGGTCCGGCCGACCACCCGATCCTCGGCCGCGTCGACCAAGGCCGCCTCGCCCGCCGGGTCGACCTCGCGGACCTCCCCGCCGTCGTGAAGTTCCTCGTGGTCGACGCGACCGACATGGCAGCCCTCGCCGAGGCGTGCCGCGTGCTCGGGATGACCGTCAACCACCACCTCGACGAGGCGATCATCGACTTCGCCCCGGGCACCACGAACAAGTGGGAGGCCCTGACCTCTCTGGGCATCGACCAGTACAACGCCTTCGGCAACGACATCAACGACCTCGACCTGCTGCGCAACGCGCGGCACTCGGTCCGCGTCGGCGCCCACCCCGGCCTGGACGACATCGCCCGTGTCACCGTCACCCCCGACCCGAGCGCCGTCGCCGCCGAGATCTCCAGACTCGCCACAGCGACACCCGCGGCCTGAGCCTCTTGTCTCCGGCTGGTTGCGCATCCACATGAGGACACGGTTGCAAGGGGGAGCAATGAAGCGGAGTGCACTGCGAGCGGTGGCGATCCTGGGCCTGTCAGGGGTGCTCATCACGGGCTGCAGCGATTCCGAAGACGTGAATCGCTCGGACCGGCCCTCGGCCTCCCCTTCGCCGTCGAGTGAGCCGGTCTCAGCGAAGGGGCAAGCCGCCGAGGGTGTGAAGCTCGCCCTTGAGGAGCGAATCTCGACGGATGAGCAGCGGTTCGGTTCGGGCGCGAACTCTCCCTGCTCGACGTCGTCGCCGCAGATGTTCACCGCGAAGTGCAAGGCGGCAGCCGATGCCACATCCGACGCTGCGGGCCTTGCCTTGAGCGAGATCGATGGGCGCCAAGGATTCGCGACGCTCGATTCCGCTGCCCGCAAGATCCAAGCTGCCGTGCGTACCTACGAAACCCTGGGATGCGCCCAGGAGCCGACGCGAGCGGACACCCGTGAGGCATGTCTGGATCCGGCTGCCGTGATCGCGCAGGGGTTCGCGGACCTGCGCAGTGGGGCCAACTTGGGTCTGGCCGGTAAGTAGCTCTGAAGAGAGGGCTGTTGACCGTCAGGGCGGTGGCGGTGACGCCCGCGGCGACCGCACACCGCGTCCGTGCCCACGCCCAGTCGGCCGGGCCTGCCAACCCGGTACAACAGCGCCCGTCGTCGCCAGGTGGTGTGGATCACGGACAGGGCGTCGATCGCATGTGTACCGTCCACCGGGGCACTTGGGCCCCGTGGCGCGTCGAAAGGCAGGGGCGGGGGAGTGGGGCAGAGAGCCTACGGGCAGGTCATGCGAGTCATCGCCTGCGCGCTGATGGTGTGGCAGGTCTGGATGGTGTGGCACATCGCCAGCCATGAGGCGTCCACCGTCCGCTGGACCTGCGACGCGGCCGAAGGCTGCGCCAGCGATCAGTTCGCCGCCGGGGCCTCCTTCGTCGGAGCGGTCTGCGCCCTCGTCCTCGGTCTGCTCTCCGCCCGGTTCCTGCACCGTGCCACGCCCGGCGCGGTGGTCGCGCTTTGCGCCGTCGCCTGCGCTGCCGGTTGGTACGACGCGGTCGCGGACGGCCAGGTCGAGTACGACACCGTCACCGGCTTCCACCTCTTCTTCCCGCTCGGCCGGTTCTCCGTCTCGGGATGGCTCACCTTCCTCTGGTCCGTCGCGGCGGCGGGCTGCCTCGCCGCATGCTGGGGCGCGGCCGTGAGCCTGCGCCGCACCGCCGGGCTGCGCAGGCTCTCCCGCCGTTACGCCACAGCCGACGCGGTGCTGGAGGGCTGGCGGTCGGTGGGCCGCAAGCGCGGCGAAGTCACCGTGGTCTTCGAGGACTTGGCCGGGGTTCGCCACGAGGTCCCCGCCGTCGTGGAACGCGTCGCCCTCCGGCGTGACGTCCTCGCCGTGTACGACACCGACCGCCCCGGCGACCCCGTACGCACCCGGGTCGCCGTACCCCGCCGAAAGCTGCTGCGCCTCTCATGAACCGAAACCGCTCCCTGGCCGCCGCCCGCAGGCTCTTCAGCAGCCCTGTCAGCCTGCTGTCCACCGTCCTCGCGGGACTCGCGTTCGCCGCGCTGGTCCAGGGCGCCGCGCACGGCCCCCGCTGGCTGCTGCTGACGGGGTTGCCCGCGACGGCCCTGGCGCTGGCGGTGTTCGGCAAGGCGGGTGAGCCGTCCCGGTCGGACCTCATGATCCCCGCGCTGCGCTCCGGCGGACCCCGCGCCTTCGCGCCCGCCGTGGTCCACTCGGTGAAGTCCGTACACAAGGAGACCGGTCGGCCCGCCATCGACGGACGGGCACCGGGCTCGGTGTTCGCCTTCGACCTGACCGTGGTGCCCGACGGCCGTCCCGCCTATCGGATCCAGGTCCGTCACCCGCTCGATGTGCAGGGGCTGCTGCACCGGTCGGGGGCGGTAGTCGAGTACGACCCCGAGCAGCCCTGGAGGGTCGTCATCCCCGACAACCCGCCGCGCGAGTGGCTGGCTCGCGCGAGCAGCCTCACCCCGCCCGCCGAGGTGAAGCGGTACGCCACCGGGGTACCGGCCGGCCTGGGGACCCTCGTGGCGAGCGTGGTCTTCGCGGTCGCCCTGCTCGTGCTCGTCCGACTGCTGGGCTGAACCCGCCGTCGGCCCCCGTCCGCACCTCGGACCGACGCCGCCCCACCTCGAACATCCCGCACCGCTGGATTTACTAGGACGTCCAACTATATAGTCGTGAGTACAAGGCCCGCGGTGCAGGGAAGCCGGTGTGATTCCGGCGCGGTCCCGCCACTGTGACCGGGGAGTACGCCGTCGAGCAGGACGCCACTGACGAGCTGGATGTCGGGAAGGCGGACGGCGCGCGCTGATCCGGAAGTCAGGATACCGGCCGCGGGATGTTCCGTGTTGTCCACGAGGATGGAGCTGACACGCATGGCACCGGTGTATACCCACGACCCTGGTGAGCCCGCCGTCTGACGGGGCTTCCGGCCATACGCGATCTCGCGCCCCGGCACCCGTACGCCCCTGCGTCCGAGTGCGGTACCGGCGCGGCCATCCCCGGATCCCTCCTGACGAGAGCAGGCAGTCATGGTCCGCGAGCACGAACGCGCCTCCGTGCGCGAGTTGACCCACTTCATCGGCGGCAAGCACACCCCGGGGACATCGGGTGCCTACGGCGAGGTGTACGACCCCAACACCGGCGAGGTCCAGGCCCTGGTGCCCCTCGCGAACCGCGCCGAGACGGAGGCGGCGATCGCCGACGCCGTCAACGCGCAACGCGCGTGGGGCGAGTGGAACCCGCAGCGCCGCGCCCGGGTCCTGCTGCGCTTCCTTCAGCTCGTCGAGCAGGAGAAGGACGCGCTGGCCCGGCTGCTGTCCGCCGAGCACGGCAAGACGATCGCCGACGCGCACGGCGACATCCAACGCGGCCTGGACGTCGTCGAGTTCGCGGCGGGCATCCCGCACCTGCTCAAGGGCGAGTTCACCGACAACGCGGGCACGGGCATCGATGTCCACTCCCTGCGCGCACCCCTTGGCGTGGTCGCCGGGATCACCCCGTTCAACTTCCCGGCGATGATCCCCCTGTGGAAGGCCGCCCCGGCCCTGGCCTGTGGCAACGCCTTCATCCTCAAGCCGTCGGAGCGTGACCCGTCGGTTCCGCTGCGGCTCGCCGAACTCTTCCTGGAGGCCGGTCTGCCGCCCGGCGTGCTGAACGTCGTCAACGGCGCCCGGGAATCCGTGGACGTCCTTCTCGAAGACCCCCGCGTGGCGGCCCTCGGCTTCGTCGGCTCCACCCCGATCGCCGCGCACGTCTACGCCACCGCCGCCGCCCACGGCAAGCGCGCCCAGTGCTTCGGCGGCGCCAAGAACCACATGATCGTGATGCCGGACGCCGATCTCGATCAGGCCGTGGACGCGCTGATCGGCGCCGGATACGGTTCGGCGGGCGAGCGCTGCATGGCGATCTCGGTCGCCGTGCCGGTGGGTGAGGACACCGCGGACGCCCTGGTGGCCCGCCTGAAGGAGCGGATCGCCGCGCTGCGGATCGGCCGCAGTGACGACCCCGAGGCCGACTTCGGGCCGCTGGTCGGCCGTGACGCCGTGGACCGTGTCCGCTCCTACGTCGATCTCGGCGTCGAGGAGGGGGCCGAACTTGTCGTGGACGGACGGGAGTTCACGCTCGACGGGCACGAGAACGGCTTCTTCGCCGGTGCCTCCCTCTTCGACCGGGTCACCCCGGACATGCGGATCTACCAGGAGGAGATCTTCGGCCCCGTCCTGTGCGTCGTCCGCGCCTCGGACTACGAGGAGGCCCTGCGCCTGCCCAGCGAGCACACCTACGGCAACGGCGTCGCCCTCTTCACCCGCGACGGAGACACCGCCCGCGACTTCACCCGACGCGTGAACACCGGCATGGTCGGCGTCAACGTACCCATCCCGGTACCGGTCGCCTACCACACCTTCGGCGGCTGGAAGCGCTCCGGCTTCGGCGACCTCAACCAGCACGGTCCGGACGCCGTCCGCTTCTACACCCGTACGAAGACGGTCACCTCCCGCTGGCCCGCGGGTCAGCGGGAAGGCGCCAGTTTCACGATCCCCACGATGAGTTGAGCGACCATGACCAGCACCCTGCTCACCGAGGACCAGCAGGCCCTCGTGGAGACCACCCTCGACTTCGCCCAGGACCACCTCGCCCCGCACGCCCTCGACTGGGACCGTGACAAGCACTTCCCCGTCGACGTGCTGCGCAAGGCCGCGGGGCTCGGCCTCGGCGGCGTCTACGTCCGGGAGGAGTCCGGGGGCAGCGGCCTCACCCGGTCCGACGGCGTCCTCGTCTTCGAGACCCTTGCCTCCGGCTGCCCGTCCATCGCGGGATACCTGTCCATCCACAACATGGTCGCCTGGATGATCGACCACTACGGCGACGACGCCCAGCGCGAGCGGTGGCTGCCCCGCCTGTGCGCCATGGAGGACCTCGCCAGCTACTGCCTCACCGAACCCGGCGCCGGGTCGGACGCGGCGGCCCTGACCAGCCGCGCCGTCCGGGACGGGGACGACTGGGTGCTCACGGGCGTGAAGCAGTTCATCTCCGGCGCCGGGGCCTCCCAGCTCTACGTCGTGATGGCCCGTACCGGCGGCGAGGGCGCCGACGGAATCTCCGCGTTCGTCGTCGACAAGGACGACCCCGGCCTCTCCTTCGGGCCGAACGAGCGGAAGATGGGCTGGAACGCCCAGCCCACCCGCCAGGTGGTCATGGACGGCGTCCGTGTTCCCGCCGACCGGCTCCTCGGGCGTGAGGGTGAGGGCTTCCGGATCGCGATGAACGGCCTCAACGGTGGCCGTCTCGGCATCGCCGCCTGCTCTCTCGGCGGTGCCCGCAGCGCCCTCGACCGCAGCCTGGCCCATCTCGCCGACCGCGAGGCGTTCGGCCAACGCCTCCTCGACGCGCAGGCGTTGCGCTTCCGCCTCGCCGACATGGCCACCGAACTCGCCGCCGCCCGCGCCCTGGTCCAGCAGGCCGCCCAGGCGCTCGACCGGGGTGATCCGCAGGCGCCGTACCTGTGCGCGATGGCTAAGCGGTTCGCCACCGACACCGGCTACTCGGTCGCCGACCGCGCGCTCCAACTGCACGGCGGCTACGGCTATCTCGGCGAGTACGGCATCGAGAAGATCGTCCGCGACCTGCGGGTGCACCAGATCCTGGAAGGAACCAACGAGATCATGCGCGTCATCGTGGCCCGTGGACTGACGGAGGCGTTCGGATGAGCGACGACGTCCTGTTCCACCGAAGCGGCCACGCCGCCCACATCACCCTCAACCGCCCCAAGGCCCTGAACGCCCTCACCCACGAGATGGTGCTCCGCATCGACGAGACACTCACCGAGTGGGAGCACGACCCGGCCGTCGCCACCGTCGTCCTCACCGGCGCGGGGGAGCGCGGCCTGTGCGCCGGTGGCGACATCCGCGCCATCCACGAGGACGCCCGGGACGGCGACGGCAGTGCCTCGGCCGCCTTCTGGCGCGACGAGTACCACCTCAATGCCCGTATCGCCCGCTACCCGAAGCCGTACGTCGCCCTCATGGACGGCATCGTCATGGGCGGCGGGGTAGGTGTGTCCGCACACGGCAGCGTCCGGATCGTCACCGAGCGGTCCCGTATCGCGATGCCCGAGACCGGTATCGGCTTCGTCCCCGATGTCGGCGGCACCTACCTTCTCGCCCTCGCCCCCGGCGAGTCGGGCACCTACCTCGCCCTGACGGGCGCGTCGGTCGGCGCCTCGGACGCCCTGCTGTGCGGGCTCGCCGACCACTTCGTGCCCTCGGCCTCGCTGCGGCCGTTCGTCGACGACCTCGCCGAGCTGCCCGTACCCGAGGCTCTCGCGCGCCATGTCCAGGACCCACCGGCGGGAGAGCAGGCCGGTCGGAGGGAGTGGATCGACACCTGCTTCGCGGCCGACACCGTGGAGGAGATCGTCCAGCGGCTCCTCGACCAGGGCGACCCGGCCGCCAAGGAGACCGCCGAGACCCTGCTCGCCAAGTCCCCGACGGCCCTCAAGGTCACCCTGGCGGCTGTGCGCCGGGCCCGCCGGCTCGGCCTCCTGGAGCGGGTCCTCGATCAGGAGTACCGCGTCTCCTGCGCGATGCTGGCCGCCCCGGATCTGGTGGAGGGCGTCCGCGCCCAGGTCATCGACAAGGACCGCAACCCCCGTTGGTCGCCCGCGACGCTCGCCGAGGTCACCGACGCGGACGTCCAGCGCTGCTTCGCTCCCCTCGGCGAGCGCGAACTCGGCCTCGCCGACGGGACCGACACCACCGAGGAGGTGGCCTGGTGAGCCGGACCGTCGCGTTCATCGGACTCGGACACATGGGCGGCCCGATGGCCGTCAACCTCGCCAAGGCCGGTCACCGGGTGCTCGGCAATGACCTCGTCCCCGCGGCCGTGGAGACCGCCGCCCGGACCGGCGTCGAGCCCGCCGCATCCGCGGTCGACGCCGTCGCCGTCGCCGACGTGGTCATCAGCATGCTCCCCGCCGGACGCCATGTGCTCGGCCTGTACGACGACATCCTCGCCGCCGCCCGCCCCGGCACCCTGTTCGTCGACTGCTCCACGATCGACGTCGCCGACGCGCGCACGGCCCACGAACGCGCGGTCGCCGCGGGGATGCGCGCCCTGGACGCACCCGTCTCCGGCGGAGTGGTCGGCGCCGAGGCCGCCACCCTCACGTTCATGGCCGGTGGGGGCGAGAACGAGTTCGCCGAGGCGCTCCCGCTGCTGGAGGCCATGGGCAAGAAGGCCGTGCACTGCGGTGGATCCGGAGCCGGGCAGGCCGCCAAGATCTGCAACAACATGATCCTCGGCATCTCCATGATCGCCGTGAGCGAGGCGTTCGTCCTCGGCGAGAGCCTCGGCCTGTCCCATCAGGCGCTGTACGACGTGGCCTCCACGGCGTCCGGGCAGTGCTGGGCCCTCAGCGTCAACTGCCCGGTCCCCGGGCCGGTGCCGACCAGCCCCGCCAACCGCGACTACCTGCCGGGCTTCGCCGTCTCCCTGATGGCCAAGGACCTGGGCCTGGCCGCCAACGCCGTCCGCGAGGGCAAAGTGCACGCCGAACTCGGGCTGCGCGCGGCCGAGTTGTACGCGGCCTACGCCGAACGCGTCGGTGACAGCGAGGACTTCTCAGGCATCGTACGAACCGTCAGGGAACGGAGCGGAGACGCCACATGACCACCGCATACGAGACCGTCCTGGTCGAACGCAAGGGCCGCACCGCCCTGCTCACCCTCAACCGTCCCAAGGCGCTCAACGCGCTGAACCTCCAGGTGATGGAGGAGGTCGTGGCCGCCACCGAGGCCCTCGACCGGGACCCGGACTGCGGCTGCATCGTCATCACCGGCTCGGCGAAGGCGTTCGCGGCCGGTGCCGACATCAAGGAGATGCGGCCCCAGGGGTACATGGACATGTACCT
This sequence comes from Streptomyces sp. NPDC104371, assembly GCF_055583785.1. Taxonomy (NCBI): domain Bacteria; kingdom Bacillati; phylum Actinomycetota; class Actinomycetes; order Kitasatosporales; family Streptomycetaceae; genus Streptomyces; species Streptomyces sp. NPDC104371. The sequence continues at coordinate 292,401 of NZ_JBVJNF010000001.1, read as the reverse complement.
CGCCGACTGGTTCGCCGCCTGGGACCGGCTGGGACAGCTCCGCACCCCGACCGTGGCCGCCGTCGCCGGATACGCCCTCGGCGGCGGCTGTGAACTCGCCATGCTCTGTGACATCCTGCTCGCCGCCGACACGGCCGTCTTCGGCCAGCCGGAGATCAAGCTCGGAGTCATCCCCGGTATCGGCGGGTCCCAGCGGCTGACGCGCGCGGTGGGCAAGGCCAAGGCCATGGAACTGGTGCTGACCGGGCGCACGATGGACGCCGTCGAGGCCGAGCGGGCCGGGCTGGTCTCACGGATCGTGCCCGCCGTCGAACTGGTCGCCGAGGCGATGGCGGTCGCCGAGGTCGTCGCGGGCATGTCGCTGCCGGTGGCGATGATGGCCAAGGAGGCCGTCGGCCGAGCCTTCGAGACCACGCTCGCCGAGGGCGTCCGTTTCGAACGCCGCCTGTTCCACGCGGTGTTCGCCACCGAGGACCAGAAGGAGGGCATGGCCGCCTTCACCGACAAGCGGCCCCCCGTCTTCCGGCATCACTGAACCACACGCACGCGCGTGGCCCCGGAACCGCTCCGGGGCCACGCGCGTGCGCGGGTCCGATCGCGAACCCGCCCTGCGGAACCGGAGCCCGTCACAGCGCGGTGCTCTCCACCGGATACGGCACATACGTCCGCCGATCGGGATCGACGGCCAACCGCCCGCCCGCCGGTGGGCGGGCCCGCTGCACACAGTCACGGCGCTCGCAGATCCGGCAGCCGAGCCCGATCGGCGTCGCGGCGCGCGGGTCGTCGAGGGCGACACCCTCCGCGTAGACCAGGCGATGGGCGTGCCGCAGTTCGCAGCCGAGGGCGACGGCGTACTCGGCACGCGGGGCATGATGGCCGAAGCCCCCTCGGGTGATGGTGCGCGCCACCCAGAAGTACCGTTTGCCGTCCGGCATTTCGGCGACCTGGGTGAGGATCCGGCCAGGCGCGGAGAACGCCTCGTACACCGTCCACAGGGGGCAGGTGCCGCCGAGCCGGGAGAAGTGGAAGTCGGTCGCGGACTGCCGCTTGGAGATGTTCCCGGCCCGGTCGACCCGCAGGAAGGAGAACGGCACGCCCCGCCGTCCGGTGCGCTGAAGCGTGCTCAGACGATGGCAGACCGTCTCGAAGCCGACACCGAAGCGTGCGGAGAGCAACTCGATGTCGTAGCGCACTTCTTCGGCCACCGCGTGGAAGGCGGCGTACGGCATGAGGAGCGCGCCGGCGAAGTAGTTCGCCAGCCCGATACGGGCCAGCGCCGAGGACTCCGGCGAGGTCAACTGTGTGGCGCTGTCGGCCAGTTGGCTAAGGAGCGGACCGTGCTCCAACAGGGCTAGCTGGGTGGCGAGCTGGAAGGCGCGCTGGCCGTCGCTGAGCCAGGGGGAGAGGAACAGCAGCCCGGTGTCGGGAGCGAAGCGCCGCGCGTCGCCGGTCCGGCCCGGAGCGGCCTGGACGACGCGGACGTGGTGGCGCTCGGCGAGCAGCGCCGTGAGCGGGTCGGCCGCCTTGCCGGGACGCAGGTCCAGCGTACGGGCGGTCCGTTCGGCCTCGGTGTCGAGCGGCTCGAAGTGGTTGTGGTGGGCGTAGAAGAAGTCCCGTACCTCGTCGTGCGGTTCGGCGGGAGGCAGCAGGCCGTCGGCCGCTCCCGGGGAGCCGAGGGCGGCGGCCTGTTCGACCGTGTCGCGGTAGCGGCGGTGCAGGGCGACCAGGGCGCGGGCCACCTCGGGGTGGTCGCGGGCGGCCTCGGTGATCTCCTCGGCGGCGGGCAACGGCACTCCGCACGCCTCGTCGGCGAGCGCGGCCCGCAGATCGGCGGAGATACGGTCCTCGGCGGCCTCGGAGAAGAACTCCGCGTCGACCCCGAAGACCTCCGCGATCCGCAGCAGCACGGAGGCGGTCAGCGGACGCCGGCTCTGCTCGATCTGGTTGGCGTAGCTGGTGGAGATGCCGAGAGCATGGGCCATGTCGACCTGGTTCATGCCGTGCTCACGGCGCAGTCTGCGCAGCTTCGCATGAGCGTAGACCTTGCGGTCGGCCGCTCCTCGCGCCATGGCGCACCTCCTTGTCGCAAGCCGTGAGGGACGACATCCGGACCGTGACTTCTTACGAGGACTTCTTGCGAAGCCTACTTGCGAAGATAGCATCCGCGTTCTTCGCAGAATTCGCAGATTCGCAGCGCTGAGCTGTACGGATTCCACAGAGTGGAGAGGTGGTGGGGGAGCCGCGGAACGGGCACTGTCGATGACATCAGCACCGACCGGCCCGTCCGTACCGCGAGGAGTCCCGTGATCGAGCACCACGTCCGTGTCCACCCCAGCGCCGCCCGGCTCCCGCGCGAGGACCAACTCGCCTGGAAACTGGCCGTCGTGGCCACCAGCACCGAGGAACTCGACGCCGACAGCGCCGCGATGGCCGTCAACCGAGTGATCGACAACGCCTCGGTCGCGGTCGCCTCCCTGCTGCGCCGCCCGGTCGCCGTGGCCCGCGCCCAGGCCACCGCCCACCGCGCCACCGCCCCCGGCGCCTCCGTCTTCGGCACACGGGCTCGGGTCTCTCCCGAATGGGCCGCCTGGGCCAACGGCACCGCCGTACGCGAACTCGACTTCCACGACACGTACCTGGCCGCCGACTACTCCCACCCCGGCGACAACATCCCGCCGCTGCTGGCCGTCGCCCAGCACACCGGCCGTACCGGCGCCGACCTGCTGCGCGGGATCGTCGCCGCGTACGAGATCCATGTCGCGCTGGTCAAGGGCATCTGCCTGCACGAGCACCGCATCGACCATGTGGCGCACCTCAGCGCCGCCACCGCCGGGGGCCTCGGCGCGCTGCTGCGGCTGCCGACCGAGACCGTGTACCAGGCGATCCAGCAGGCCGTGCACACCACGACCGCCACCCGGCAGTCCCGCAAGGGCGAGATCTCGAGCTGGAAGGCGTACGCCCCCGCCTTCGCGGGCAAGGCCGCCATCGAGGCCGTCGACCGGGCGATGCGCGGCGAGACCTCCCCGTCGCCGATCTACGAGGGCGAGGACGGCTTCCTGGCCTGGATGCTGAACGGCCCCGAGTCGGACTACACCGTCCTGCTCCCGGAGCCCGGTGAGCCGCGTCGCGCGATCCTCGACACGTACACCAAGGAACACTCCGCCGAGTACCAGGCCCAGGCGATCATCGACCTCGCCCGGCGCCTGCGGGAGAAGACCGGCCCGCTGGACAAGGTGCGCTCGATCGTTCTGCACACCAGCCACCACACCCACAACGTGATCGGCTCCGGTGCGAACGATCCGCAGAAGTACGACCCGAGCGCCAGCCGCGAGACGCTGGACCACTCGGTGCCGTACATCTTCGCCGTCGCCCTGGAGGACGGCACCTGGCACCACGAGCGCTCCTACGCTCCCGAGCGCGCCGCCCGCCCGGAGACCGTCGAACTGTGGCGGAAGATCACGACGGTCGAGGACCCGGAGTGGACCCGCCGCTACCACGACCCCGACCCGGACCGCCGGGCCTTCGGCGGACGCGCGGTGATCACTCTGGACGACGGCTCGGTGATCGAGGACGAGCTGGCGGTGGCCGACGCCCACCCGGCCGGTGCCCGTCCCTTCGAACGCCCCGCCTACGCGGGCAAGTTCCGCACCCTGACCGAGGGCATCGTCACCCCGGCCGCGCAGGACGCCTTCCTGAACGCCGCCGAGCATCTCGCGGAACTGTCGGCGGACGACCTGGGCGGCCTGTTCCCGGCCGTCGACACGGAGACGGTCGCCGCGTACGACGCTCGCCTGCCGAAGGGACTGTTCTGATGGTGCTGCACACCCGGACCACGCCCGCCGAGCGCCGCCGGACCTTCCGCGAACAGCTCGCCTCGGGACGCCTGTTGCGCATCCCCGGCGCGATCAACCCGCTGTCCGCCCGGCTGATCCAGGACACCGGCTTCGACGCCGTCTACCTCTCGGGCGCCGTCCTCGCCGCCGACCTGGGCCTGCCCGACATCGGCCTGACCACCTCCGTGGAGATCGCCGCGCGTGCCCAGCAGACGACCAGGGTCACCGACCTGCCCGTCCTGATCGACGCCGACACCGGATTCGGCGAACCGATGAACGCCGCCCGCACCGTGCAGTTGCTGGAGGACGCGGGCCTGGCCGGACTGCATCTGGAGGACCAGGTCAACCCCAAGCGCTGCGGCCATCTGGACGGCAAGACCCTCGCGCCCCGCGAGGAGATGGTCCGCCGCCTCCGGGGCGCCGTGGACGCCCGCCGGGACCCCGACTTCCTGCTGATGGCACGCACCGACGCCCGCTCGGTCGAGGGCCTGGACGCGGCGATCGACCGGGCGAAGGCGTACGTCGACGCGGGCGCGGACGCGATCTTCCCCGAAGCCCTCGCCGACGTCCGCGAGTACGAGGCGTTCCGCGAGGCCATCGACGTGCCGCTGCTCGCCAACCTCACCGAGTTCGGCAAGACGCCCCTGCTCGACACGGCCACCCTGGAGAACCTCGGCTACAACATCGCCCTCTACCCGGTGACGCTGCTGCGCATCGCCATGGGCGCGGTCGAGGACGGACTGCGCACGATCGCCGCCGAGGGCACCCAGGAGTCCCTGCTGCCGCGTATGCAGACCCGCTCCCGCCTGTACGAACTCCTCGGCTACGAGGAGTACTCGGCCTTCGACTCGGCCGTCTTCGACTTCACCCTCCCGCCCGGAAACTGACCAGGCACCTGACCCATGAAGGCAGGCACCCCATGACCACCACCGCACCCGAGATCCACCGCGGACTCGCCGGTGTCGTCGTCGACACCACCGAGATCTCCACGGTCATCCAGGACACCAACTCCCTTACGTACCGCGGCTACCCGGTGCAGGACCTGGCCGCCCGCCGGTCCTTCGAAGAGGTCGCCTACCTCCTCTGGTACGGCGAACTCCCCGACGCGGCACAGCTCCGCGACTTCCAGGCCCGTGAACGCGCCCTGCGCCCGCTGGACCGCACCACGCTGGAACTGCTGACGAGGCTGCCCGAGACCTGCCACCCGATGGACGTACTCCGCACCGCCGTCAGCTACTTCGGCGCCGAGGACCCCACCGAGGACGACGGCAGCCTCGCCGCCAACCGCGCCAAGTCCCTCACCCTGCTGGCCAAGTTGCCCACCGTGGTGGCGGCCGACCAGCGCCGCCGCCGGGGCCTGGACCCGATCCCGCCCGACCCTGCCCTCGGGTACGCGGAGAACTTCTTCCACATGTGCTTCGGCAGCGTGCCCGACCCGGACGTGGTCCGCTGCTTCGAGATCTCCCTGGTGCTGTACGCCGAACACAGCTTCAACGCCTCGACGTTCACCGCCCGTGTGGTCACCTCCACCCTCTCCGACCTCTACAGCGCGGTCACCGCGGCGATCGGCGCCCTCAAGGGGCCCTTGCACGGCGGCGCCAACGAGGCCGTGATGCACATGCTGTTGGAGATCGGCGATCCGCAGCGTGCCGAGGCCTGGCTGGACGAGGCGCTGACCTCCAAGCGGAAGATCATGGGCTTCGGCCACCGCGTGTACAAGCACGGCGACTCCCGCGTCCCGATCATGCAGGAGGCCCTGGACCGGCTGGTGGCGCGCGCCGCGGACCCCGAAGTGACCCGCCTGGCCACGCTGCACGCGGCCCTGCGCCACGCCATGATCAGCCGCAAGGGCATCCACCCGAACCTGGACTACCCGGCCGGGCTCGCCTACCACCTCATGGGCTTCGACATCCCGGCCTTCACACCGATCTTCGTGATGAGCCGCATCACCGGCTGGACCGCCCACATCACCGAGCAGTTGACCCACAACGCCCTGATCCGCCCATTGGCGTCGTACGACGGCCGGGGGCAGCGGGCGGTACCGGGCGCGGCGTAGCCTGCCGACTTCCACCGCCAGGGGGCACCGGATGCACGGGCCCCGTCGGTAGGGTGCTGGTGGGAAGGCTGTGTCGGGGCCGGATGGCCGGTCCGCGGTCGGGAGGGGAACATCTGATGCCGAACGATCCGTCGCCGCGCGGTCCTGCGATCAGTCTGGTGAAGCTGAGCGAGGACGCTCCCGGCTTGGTGGAGCACTACGAGTCGGCCGCGGTGAGCCTGCGCAAGCGGGAGTTGGGCGGTCAGCGCGCGGCTGTCTACCTGGTGCTGGACCGCTCGGGCTCGATGCGGCCGTACTACAAGGACGGCACCATGCAGCACTTCGCGGAGCAGGTGCTCGCGCTCTCCGCGCACCTGGACGACGACGGCATCGTGCACACGACCTTCTTCTCGACGGACGTCGACGGCACCGCCGACCTGAGCCTGTCCGACTACGCGGGTCGGATCGAGAAGTTGCATCAGAGCCTGGGACACATGGGCCGCACCAACTATCACTGGGCGATGGACGCGGTCATCGACCACTACCTCACCTCGGAGAACGGCGCCCCGGCCCTGGTCGTGTTCCAGACCGACGGCGGCCCCACCAGCCGTCTGGCCGCGGAGCGTTACCTATGCAAGGCGGCTCGGCTGCCGTTGTTCTGGCAGTTCGTCGGATTCGGCGACCCCGACGAGAACGAGTTCGACTTCCTGCACAAGCTCGACGACCTCGCGGTCCCCGGCAAGCGGATCGTGGACAACGCGGGGTTCTTTCACGCCGGTCACACGCCGCGTTCGGTGAGCGACGAAGTGCTCTACGACCACCTGCTGCGCGAGTTCCCGCACTGGCTCAAGGCCGCGACCGCAAAGGGAATCGTGTGACACCGACGCACCGCACGGCTTGTGCCGGGACGTGTCAGATGAGGAAGGGGCGGGCGGTCTGGACCGTGACCTCGACGCCGGGGAGGAGGGCCTCGTAGGGCGTCGGGGCCAGCGTCTTGGAGTGCTGCTCCGGAATCAGCTCGACTGTGCGGAGCTGTGGGCAGCAGCGGGACAGCGGCGTGAGATCGGTGTCCTCCTGGACGTTCGTCACTCGCACGGTGCCGACCGTGGGCAGGTGCGGGGCGGACAGGAGCCCAGGAAGGCAATCATCCCTGATGGCCAGGTAGGTGAGGTGCGGGAGCCTGGCGACCTCGGCCCAGTCCTCGGGGCCGAGTCCGCTGATGCCGTCAGGGATGATGAGGTGGTCCAGCATCTGCCATGTACTCAGACCGCGCAGCCCCGTCTCCACGGCGGCCTCTTTCCACAGGCCCAGATAGGTCAATGGAGCGTCCTGAGGCAGGGTGCTCAGCCCGCCGGGCAGGTGCGTTGCGACGGTGAGTGCCTGGAGTGTGTGGAGTCGGTCCAGCCCGGCTACCCCGCCGAGTTCGTTCACGTACAGTGAGGTCAGGTCCATGTCCGCCAGGGGTGAGAGATCCTTGACCTGTGGACAGCGCCACAGATTCAGATGGCGGATCGACGGCAGGGAGGCGAGCGGACGCAGGTCGCTCAGCAGGGTGTTGTCGTAGAAGCCGAGGCTGTCCACCCGCTCGGGCAGTGCCCTCAGAACATCCGCAGGAGCGTGGTCGCCCATTACATTGATCCGTGCCAGATCGCCGAGGTGTGGCAGCGCTCGCACCTGTGCGGGCGAGGTGAGGTAGAGGTAGACGTCGTTGGTGTCGACATGAGCCAGCACCTCGTCGGCGTACACATCCGCGTCGAAGCGGTTCCACGCCCGCGTCAGATTGATCCGTACCCGCTGCGCGGAGTGCTCCCGGTACCGCGCCAGTACCGGCACAGCCGCGTCCGTCCCGACCAGTGCCGCCGTCGCCGTCACCGCCTCGGCTTCCTCGTCCGACAGCCCCTGCGGGCCCGGCAGCAGTTCCAGGACCAGCGGCCCGACCTCCGCCAGTTCCTTGACGTCGGCGTCCGTGCGGGGTGGCAGCAGCGTCGCCGCCACTTCCTCGACCCGGCACCGCACCGCCGGGTCGAGCTCGGTGGCGTGTTCCAGGCACGCCATCGCCAACAGATGGGCGCGCTTGTCCGAGGAGGCCGTCAACATATCCAGCAACTCGGCCCGTTCACGCGGCCGGGCCTGCGCCACCGCCATGCGGATGACGTCCGACCACTGGTCGTCGGCGGCGTGCTCCGCCAGCAGGCCGAAGTCACCGGCTTCCACGGCCGCCCGCGCCCCCAAGTAGTCCTGGAACGTACGGTGGACGAAGTGGACCGTGTCCGGAGTGGGGGAGAGCAACAGGCCAGTACGGATCAGGAAATGGCGTAGCACGGCGCTCGCGTCCCCGAGGACCTGCGCCGCCGGGATCGCCGGGAGCACCTCCGCGATGACGCTCTCCGCCCGGCTCCGGTCCATCTCCGTACGGCCGTTGCGGATGAGCCAGTGCGCGAGCCGCTGGAGGAGCTGGAGTTGGGGCTCCTCGCTCAACTCGGGGACCGCCATGTCGCGTTCGCGGTCGCGGCGGACCAGCAGCATGGAGAGGGCGGAGTCGTACAACTCCTTGCGCCCGTACGGGAGATAGCCGCGCCGGTCGCGGTGCAGGGCGCAGATCAGGCCGCACATCAGCGGGTTGGTGGCGAGGCGGCCCAGGTCGGGCTTGGTGCGGACGGCGTTGCGGAGTTGGGTCTCGTAGGTGGCCAGAAGGGCGTCCTCGTCAGGCGCACCGGTGGCCGCCGCCCGGTGCCACCGGCTGATGAAGGAGGCCACGTCCGACGGGCTCATCGCGGAGAGTCCGAGTTCGGTGAACCCGTCGGCGGAGAGCCAGTCCTCGCCCACGGCCGAGGGGCGCGACGTGACGAGGCAGCGGTTGCCGGGGTAGGTGTCCACCAGGTCGCGCAGCCAGGTCCGGGCACGATCGCGTTCGGGTTCCGGCACCTCGTCGAGGCCGTCCACCAGGACGAGTCCGCGCCCGCCGGTCAGGACGCGGTGCTCCCAGCCCTCCGGCTGGGTGTCGGCCAGCGGGCAGCCGACGGAGGAGAGGAAGTGCGCGGGGGACGGGAGGCGTTCGCCGTGCCGGGTGAGGGTGCGCAGGGGGAGTACGAACGGGATCCGGCCGGTGAGGTAGGCCATACGGTCTCCGGGGCCGGTCGCCGCGGACACCGCGAGCCACTGGATCAGCGTGGTCTTGCCCGAGCCCGCTACCCCGCGCAGCAGCACCCGCTCGTGGCCGGACAGTGCCTGATCGGCGGGGGTGGACACGAGGGAGGCGGGCACCGGCCCGAAGTCCGGTTCGTCCCTGCGTCCGATCACATCCAGGCTGAGGTAGGCGGCGTCCAGTGGCCAGCGGTCCGGTGAGTTGCTGAGATCGATGCCGTAGATCGTGAGCTTGCCGTGCTTCGTGGCGACGTAGTCGAGATAGCCGCGCTCGAAGGCGGTGTCCCGAGCGTCCGGGCGCGGGGTGCGGGCGAGCAACTCGTCGACCTTGGCGATGAGTTCCGCCTGTGTCCGGGTCTGTTCCACCAGGGTGCGTGCTACGAAGGTGGAGCGGCGGGTGAAGAACTCCAGAATCTGCAGGCAGGCCCACTCCGTCGCGGAGTCGAGGAAGAGCTGGGCGTCACTCGACAGCCCGTCCGGTGCGGGACCCTGCCGGCGCAGCCTGCGGGCCAGTTCCCGGTGACCGAGTCGTACGGCTTGGACGTCGTCCATGTCCAGGTCGCCGAGGGTGAGCAGTCTTCGGGCCAGCGCGTCCGCCACGGCGATCCGCTCGCGGGTGCGGAACGGGCGTTCGCCAGGCGAGTCGATCGCCTGCTGGACCAGGTGTTCCGCGAGCTTGTGCACATCCTTCTCGCCCAGCGTGCGCTTCTCGCCGCGGAACGAGACCAGGTCCTTCAACCGCACAGGCCTGTCGACCAGCCCAGCACCCGGCCCGTCCGCCACGAACAGCTTCCTGATCAGCGAGCCGACCAGATTGGAGGCAAGTTTGCCACCGAGCACCACAGGATCCATCCGCCACCCCCGTGCATTCCGGATACGGAGGGAGCGTAAACGGTGGTCCGGACGCCTGTCGCCGCAATCCGGCAACGCATACGCCCGCCGTCGATAACTCCGCCGCGCCACCGGAGCGCGATCGCCCACGTCAGCCCAAGTGCGCAAGCAGTTGCCCGACGCGCGCGGCGTCGGAAGGATGGGTGCATGCGTCGACTGCTGCTGCTCGCCCCGCTGTTGTTGTTCACCGTTGGCTGTGGAGTGGTGCAGTCCTCCGAGGGTGAGGCGACGGATGCCGCGCGCGAGGTGGCCAGGAAGGTGGGTGAGCGGCTCTACGGGCAGCGTCCGCGTACGGCGGAGGAGGTCGGGCGCTCCGCTTCCGGTATCGACGGGGTGGAGGTACTGCGGGTGACGGGTACCTCGACGCACGACGGGGACGGCGTCGACGTGATCGTCCGTACGTCCGGCTCCGCGTACAACGGATGGCTCGACCCTGAGGAGGTCGTCGTGCGGCGTTGTTTCGCGGTACGCGTGTCGCCCACGTCGGAATGGCGTGAGGAACCCCGTGACGTGGACTGCCCGCACGGCCCTCCGCTGACCTTCGACCCGCCGCCCGCCCCGCCCCGACTGCCGTACGAGGAACTCCGCGCGAAGCTTCCTCAGGTGCCGAAGGGTGGCCGGGCGGACGAGGCCGAGGTGCGCCGTACGCTCGTCGCCCTGGACCTCGATCCGGCGATCCGTACCGAGACGAAGGCGGACGGCGGCCGGGTCGGCGTTCTCCTGTCGGTGCAGGGCAACGGCTTCGACGCGCAGGACTGCCTTCTTGCCCGCGTGAGCCCCGGCGACACCAAGGTATGGGTGCCGTCCCGGATCCAGCGGATGCCCGGAGAGGGCGGCTGCACCATCGGTAACGCCCTGGACCCGCAACCGGCACCGCACTGACCGATGTCCAGACCCTGATACCCGGCGTCCGCGAGGACCTCCGCCGAACGCCCGCCCGCCGACGCTCGGTTTCCACAACCAGCCACACCTGAACCGCACTTCACCCACACACCTGAGCAACCACGGGTGACAGGAGCCGAGTTTGACGCCCTCAATGGCTAACCGCTATCTATTGAAGGGTCGTTGAGGGGGGCGGTCCGTGCAGGACGTGGTACTGGCATTGCTGGCCAAGGAGCCATCGCACGGGTACGACCTGCGCAGACGGCTGGCAGCGGCGCTCGGGCCGCTCGGGGAGACGCTGAACGCGGGGCAGGTGTATGTGACGCTCGCCCGGCTGGAGAAGGCGGGTCTGGTCGTTCAGGACCGTGAGGACGTACCGGTACGCGGTCCGCGGCGCAAGGTGTACGCGCTGACCGCCGCCGGGCAGGAGCGGATCGCCCTATGGGTGACCGAGAGCCTGGGGCCCAGGGCGGACGTGACGGAGGTTCACCTGAAGCTGGTGGCTGCCGCCGAGTCCGGGCTGGCCGATCCGCTCGCGCTCGTGGACGCCCGGCGGCAGGAGCTGAGACGCAGCCTGGCCCAGGCCCAGCACGCCGTTCTCGCTCACGACACCGACTCGGAAGCCGGTCTGCTCCTCGAGGGCATCGCGCTGCGGTTACAGGCCGATCTGCGCTGGCTGGAGGTGTGCGAGCGGACCTGGTCCGCCCGCACACCACGTGGGAAAGGCGAAGGAAAGCGATGACGAGGAACGCTCAGCACGGCCGGTCGCGGCCCAGAGGTACGGGCGACGGCCCGCTCGCGGCATGGGCCGGCGGTCGGCCGGGTGAGGGGGCAGGCCCGGTGCTGCGAGCGGCCGGCCTGACGCGGATGTACGGGGAGGGCGAGAGCCTCGTACGGGCCGTCGACGGGGTCGACCTCGACGTCCCCGCCGGGCAGACACTCGCCGTGACCGGGCCCAGCGGCTGCGGCAAGTCCACGCTGCTGCAGCTTCTGGGCGGCCTCGACCGGCCCACCGAGGGCGAGGTGTGGATCGGCGGGCAGCGCGTCGACAACCTCAGCGAGCGGGCGCTGGCCCGACTGCGGCGCCGCACCGTCGGGTTCGTCTTCCAGACCTACCACCTGTTGGACGAGCTGACCGCGGCGGAGAACGTCGAACTGCCCGCGCTGCTCGCCGGTACCTCACCGCGCGCCGCCCGCCTGCGCGCCGCCGAACTCCTCGACCTGGTCGGACTCGCGCACCGGGCCCGGCACCTGCCCTCGGAGCTCTCCGGCGGCCAGCGGCAGCGGGTCGCCATCGCCCGCGCCCTGGCCAACGAGCCGCTGCTCGTCCTCGCCGACGAACCCACCGGCAGCCTCGACACCGCCGCCACCCGCGACGTCCTCCGGCTCTTCGACGAGTTACGCGCCGCCGGTCAGACCCTGGTCATCGTCACCCATGACGAACGCGTCGCCGCCACCGCCGACCGGATCGTCTCCATGCGCGACGGGATCCTGGCCACCGACACCCGCCTGGACACCACCGGTGGCACCGGACTCGGCGCACTGTTCGGCTGGGAGAACTGACCATGGGACACCTGCTGCTGATAGCGCGCCTGATCCTGCGTGACACGCGCCGCCACCCCGGCGAGGCGCTCATGTTCCTGCTCGTCGTCACCCTCGCCGGTGCCAGTCTGACCCTCGGCGCCGCGACCACGAACGCGGTGTCCACCGGGTATGCGAACACCCGCGCGGCCACCGAAGGCCCCGACGTCATGGCCTCGACGCTGAGTCCGGACCCCTCCGGCCTCGCCGACCGCCTCGCCCACGCGCCCGGTGTCACCGCGCTCGGCGGCCCGTTCTTCGCGTTCGACACCACCGTACGAGCCCACGGCCAGACCATCCGCTCCGCGGCCATGGGACGCGACAGTTCACCGTCCGCCGTGGACCGGCCGCTGGTGACCTCGGGGACCTGGGTACGCCCCGGCGGTGTGGTGGTCGAGCGCGGCCTGGCGCAGGCACTCGGTGTCCACGTCGGCGACCGCATCACCCTCCGCGGGCGCAGCATTCCGGTCGTCGGGACCGCGATCAGCGCGGCCATCGGCGTCTATCCGTCGAGCGACGCGGCGCAGGGGCCCGGACCGTCCGAGTACGGCGGCATGGTGTGGCTCACCGCCGAGGACGCTCGCGCGGCGGCAGGCGACGCGCCCGTCGTCCACCTGATGTACCTCAAGCTGTCCGATCCCGCCGCGACCAGTGCCTTCGGCCGCTCGCCCGCCGTCAACGCCATCGCCGCCGACGGTGGGCTCAACTTCCACTACTGGCAGGACGTCCTCACCACGGACGCCGTCACGATCCAGTTCACCCGGCCCACCCTGGTCATCGGCGGCTGGCTGCTCGCCGTCGCCGCGCTCGTCACCCTCACCGCGCTCGCCACCGCCCGCGCCGCCCGTGACAACCGGCGCGCGACCCTGCTCAAGGCGGTCGGCGCCGGACCCGGTACGGTCACCGCCGTTCTGCTGGCGCAGTACCTGCTGCTGACCCTCCTGGCCACCGCACTGGGACTGACCGTCGGAACGCTGGCCGCACCCCGCCTGGTCGATCCCAGCGCCGGACTGGTCCACATCGTCAGCCCTCCGGACACCCGCACCGTCTTGGCCGCGGTCGTCCTCGCTGTCGTGGTCGCGGCCACCGGCGCGCTCGGCCCCGCCTTGCGTGCCGCCCGCACCAGTACCGCCCACGCGCTGGCCGACCCCGCGCATCTGCTCACCCACCACCCCCACCTGAACGCCATGACGGCCCATCTGCCCACGCCGCTGCTGCTCGGCGTCCGCTTGCTGGCCCGCCGACCCGGCCGCGCCGTCCTGGCCTGCGCCGGTACGGCCGCCACCACCCTCATGGTCACCGCGCTGCTCACCTTCCGCACCGAACTCGCCGACGCACCCGCCTTCAAGCGCACCGGCCCCGTCGAAGTACGCATCGACCAGACCGGCCAGGTGTTGCTCGGTGTCACCCTCGCGCTGGTGGCACTGTCCACGATCAACACCGTGCTCCTGGGCTGGGGCACCGCCGTCCAGGCCCGGCGCGCCCTGACCATCACCCGTACCCTCGGCGCCACGCCCGGCCAGGTCGTCACGGCGCTCTGCGTCGCCCAACTCCTGCCCGCCGTACCGGGAGTGGTGCTGGGCATCCCGACCGGGATCGGTCTGTACTGGCTCCTGGGTACGCAGACCACGCCCCCGGGATCGTGGCTGCTCGCCGCCGTACTCGTCATCCTGCTGGCCGTCGCGCTGCTGACCGCGCTCCCCGCGTGGGCGCACACCAACAGCCCCGCCGCACGCACCCTCGACGCCGATCCCGCCTGACCGGCCTCGGGACACCTCAGGATCACGCCGGGCGGACGAGTGGGATGATCTGCACGTGGAGAGTCCTGAAGTTCCGTGCCAACGCTCAGCCCTGCACCGTGTGTTGACGGCGGTGACACTGTGCGGCGTGCTCGTGGTGGCGGCGAGTGGGTGCTCCACGTCCGGCGGCGAGGGCACCGCGGCGACGGACCGGCCCTCCGCCGCTCCTCCCGCCGAGGTGGCCGTACCCGAGCCGGGCATGGCCTTCGACTACCAGATCGGCGGTGCCTACTCGCCGCCGTCCGGTGTGCGCGCGGTCTCCCGTGACCGTGCTGCGAAGCCCGCGCCGGGGCTGTACAACGTCTGCTACGTCAACGCCTTCCAGGCACAGCCGGACGCCACCGACTGGTGGCAGGCCCACCACCCCGACCTGCTGCTCCGTGACTCCGGTGGCGCACCGGTCGTCGACAGGGACTGGGGCGAAGCACTGCTGGACATCTCAACAGACGCCAAGCGCCAGCGACTTGCCAAGATCGTGGGGGAGTGGATCGACGGTTGTGCCGCGGCCGGGTTCCAGGCGGTCGAGGCCGACAACCTCGACTCTCACGAGCGCTCCAAGGAACTCCTCACCGCCGCCGACGACTTGGCCTTCGGCAAGCTGCTCGCCGACCGGGCCCACGCGGCCGGTCTGGCGATCGGTCAGAAGAACGCCGTGGAGCTGGCACGGAAGGGACGGAACCTCGGGTTCGACTTCGCGGTCGCCGAGGAATGCGGTCAGTACGACGAATGTGACGCGTACGCCCACGCGTACGACAACCGGGTGTTCGTCATCGAGTACACGGCTGACGGGCTCGCGAAGGTCTGCAAGTCCTGGGGCGAGGAGCTGTCGGTGGTCCTGCGCGACCGGAACGTCGTACCGGCCGGGGACGGCGCGTACCGTCGCCGCACCTGCTGAGCCGGTCACCCGCGGCGTGAGAGCGACCTGAGGACCGACTCGGCATGTGTCCACAGCAGGGCGCCGTCGATCTCCGGTACGACATGGCGATGTGCGCCGGGGATACGGGAAGCGAGCAGTGCTCCGTTGTCGGGTGAGTGGCTGGTGTCCTGCTCGCCGTACCAGATATCGACCGGCACGGTGATCTCGTCGAGGGCGAACGGCCACCGCGCCATCGCCAGGACCGTGTCGCGGGCGTAACCAGCGGACCCTTGGGTGAATGCCTCGTTCAAGGCCCGGCGGTAAGCGGCCGCGAAGCCAGGATCCTGGTACACGGCAAGGTCACACGCCGGGCTCCCGGCCATGACCATGTCCCACATCGCATCCGCGGTGAGGCTCGCGAAGAACTCCTCGGCGCCCGCGGGATCGCGTACGGTCCGCTCGACGAGACCACGCAGGCCCGCCTCCAGCACCGAGGCGAACTGCGGCGCGGCGACCTCGTCCGCGCCGGAGACAACAGCCAGTGCCGAGGCGACCCCCTCCGCGGCGCAGGCGAGAGCGAACGGTGCGCCTTGCGAGTTCCCGACCACGGCCGGGCGCTCCAGCCCGCGCAGCGCACAGAGTTGCCGCATGTCCCCGGCGAAGTCGGAGAAGGTCCGTCCGGGGGCGGGCGTCGAGGCACCGAGTCCCGGACGGTCCACCGAGACGAGGCGCACCCCGAGCGCCTCGACCACGCCTGCGCCGAACCCGAGCCACCGGCTCGTAGCCGCACCCGGACACAACAGAACAGGCACTCCGTCCAACGGCCCCCACTCGGCCCAGCCGAGCAACCGCCCGTCGGACAGGGCACTTTCGCCCAGCCGGGCAGGAACATCCACGTATCCAGTCACGATCGACATCATCGGCGAGGGACAGGGTGTCCCGCACCCGACTTTCACCGCGGTGCATGCAGACTTGCGCAACCTTTAAACTGTCATCGTGGAGATGACTGATGCGACTTGGGAGACCGCCGTGCTCGACGGCGGACCGGCGGACGGATTGCACATGAGGGTTCCCGACCGGCCACGGGTGATCCAGGTGACCTACCCCTGCCCCGTCGACGCCGCACCGCCCGGCGTGCGCGCGGAAGGCGTGTACGTCTACCGCCGGGACTGCGGCGTGACCGACGAACCGCTGAGGTACGGCTTCGACGTCGCCAGTCCCTGAGGGGGCACGGCGCGCTGCGCCGACGGACCGCGCGACGGGAGGGCCGACGTCCCGTCGCGCGCGTACGTCGTCCTCAGGCGTCCTCAGGCATCGGAGTCGGGCTTGCCGCGCGCCGCCGCATACGCCTGGGACGGTGTCATGGGGACGCCGTTGAGCTTGACCGTCTTGTAGGGACTCACCTTGGCGCAGGTCTTGGCCTCGTCGGCGGTGGAGGCGTGAGCGTTGGACGTCGCCGCGTGGACATCGGCCGGTGCCGGTGACGAGTCGCCGCCCGGGAAGCCGGTACCGCTCGGCCAGTCGGCGCCGATCACCAGGACCAGGCCCGTGCCGGTGCCCTGCTTCAGATGCGAGGAGGACAGCCCGAGCAGCTTCGCGACCGTCTGCGCCTCGGCCTTCTGACCGGTGCCGTAGGTCAGCGTGGTCGTCGCGGAGCTGGCGGCGTCGTGGGTGACCGTGGCGGAGCCGACACCCTGGTCGGTCAGGGCGGTCGCGATGTCCGCGGCGCGGCCGGTGACCGTGGTGCCGTTCCCTACCGTCACGGCGATCCGGGACGCGGGTACAGCGGAGGCGGTGGGTTCGGCGGTGGCCGAGGCCGCCGCGGACTTCTTGCCCGAACCGGTCGTCAGCGACTGGTCGTTGGCGATGGTGGAGAACAGGTCCTTCGCTCCCGTACCGGCCACCACGCGGTTGCTGTCGTTCGGATCCGGAGAGGTCTGCATCGTCGTGAAGGTCATCCGCTTGGCGGGGACCTTGTTCACGTCCGCCGCGAGCGAGATCAGCTTCTTCACACTGCCCAGCCCGTCGTCCACGGTCAGCGCCTTGGTGGCCGCGTCGGCCAGGTCGTAGACCGCGGTGGGGTCGGTGAGCGTGCCCGCGCTCTTGAACTTGCGGATCATCGAGCTGAGGAAGATGTGCTGCGAGACCGTACGGCCGAGGTCACTGCCGTCACCGAAACCGTGCCGGGAGCGCACGAACTGGAGCGCTGCCTCACCCTTGAGCGTGTGGGTGCCCTTGGACAGTTTCAGGTGTGAGTAGGTGTCGTAGACATCGTCGCTGACACAGACATCGACCCCGCCGACCGCGTCGGACATCTTCACGACGCCGGAGAAGTCGAGTTGGACGAAGTGGTCGATCGGGATGCCGGTGAGCTGATGGACGGTGGCCACCTGGCAGGCCGGGCCGTACGAGAGAGCGCTGTTGATCTGCCCGTGGTAGCCGGACGTGGACGCCTTCGAGGTGGGGTCGGTGCACGCCGGGACGTCGGTCATGGTGTCGCGGGGGATGCTCATCACGGTGGCGTTGGAACGGTCGGCGGCTATGTGCACCACCATCTCCACGTCCGCGTTCCCGTTGCCGGACTGGACGCCGGTCTTCGCGCAGCCACCGCCCAGCTTGCAGTCGGCGGCGCTGGTGCGGCCGTCCGAGCCGAGGACGAGGATGTTGATCGGGGTACGGCCGAAGGCGTCGGCCGTCTCGCTGCCGCCTCTCCCGTCGAGCGCGACGCTGTTGATGTTGTCGTTCAGATGCTCGTAGAACCACCAGCCGGCACCGGCGATCACCACGACGAGGAGGGACATGCCGATGCCGAGGAACTTCAACGCCCGCTTCCCGCGCCCTGTCGGGCGTGCGCGGCGACGTGATCGGCCGCCGCCCCGCGCACGGGACGCCGCCCTCGCCGCGGCCCGGCCGCCCGTAGGACGTCCTCCGTCGCGTTCGGCCGCACGCTGTCCGGGCACCTGGCGGGCGCGGTCGCGCGTGGCCCGGCCGCCCGTGCCGTCCCGGGGGTCGCTCATCTCCCACTCCCATGAATGGTCGTGCCGCCGGACGAGCCTTCGGACTACGACCAGCGTCAGCGGCAATGTACGGACAGGCGTGGTGGAACCCCCCGCCTTGGTTGCGTAGTTGCGCAATCTAGCAAACCAAAAGCCTGATCAGCACAGCCCCTGCCGCAAGGCACCCTTCGACGACGACCCCTACGACCACGGCCGACCCCCTGCTCCCCGGCGCGGGAACACCCCGGCATCCGGACACCTACACTGGTGCGCACAGAGGTGTCGGCTGTGTTGTGCGCGGGACGGGAGAGGGTTGTGTCGGGGAACCGCGGTGGTTTCGAGGATCCGTCCGCCGAGGTTCTCGCCGAGGCCGCCAACGCGTTCGGACTGCTCGCCTCCGCCGCCCGGCTGCACCTGATGTGGGCGCTGTCGCAGGGCGAGAGCGATGTCACGCATCTCGCCGACCGGGTCGGCGGTGCGCTGCCCGCCGTCAGTCAGCACCTGGCCAAGCTGAAGCTCGCCGGACTCGTCCGCTCGCGCCGCGAGGGCCGACGGCAGGTCTACTACGTCGACGATCCGGACATCGTCACCGTGGTACGGGTGATGGTCGGGCAGTTGACCGCGCGGTCGCAGCACGCCGTCGCTCCGGTGCGCGAACGGCGCGGGACCGGTGGCTGAGACCACCACGTCCTCGGCGTGGGACACCGGGACGCCTGGCTCGTCGGCCGTATCCGCGCCTCAGACGTCTCAGACAGCTCAGACGCCTCAGGACGAGGACGCTCCCGGGCTGTCCGCGCCGACCGTGCTGCAGACGCTGCGCCGACTGGACAGCGGTCCGCGCGGGCTGACCGAGGCGCAGGCCGAGGAGCGGGTGGCGCGACTGGGGGAGAACACCGGCCCCGCCCGGCACGGCGCCTCCTGGCCGCGACTGCTGCTGCGCAGCCTGCGCGATCCGTTCACCGCGGTACTGGGCTGCCTCGGGCTGGTGTCGGCGGTCGTCTTCGCCTGGAGCACCGCCTCGGTGATCCTTCTGCTCGTGGTGGTGAGCTGCGTACTGAGGGCCTCCGGGGAGCACCGGGCCGACCGGTCCGCGGCCGCTCTGCGCGAGCTGGTCGCCGCGACGGCCACCGTGCTCCGCCGGGCCGACGAGGAGGGCGCTCCGACGACCCGCGAACTGCCCGTGGCCGAGCTGGTGCCCGGTGATGTGATCCGGCTGGGGCCGGGCGACCTGGTCCCGGCGGACGTACGACTCCTGCGGGCCAGCGGCTTGACCGTGCATCAGGCCGCGCTGACCGGGGAGTCCGCACCGGTGGTCAAGTCCGCCGACGACCTGCCGCGCGCCGTCGGCGACAGGGGTCCTCAAGCGGAGCCGGGGGCCGGGGAGTTCGACCGGCCGCAGCTCTGCTTCCAGGGCAGCAGCGTGACGTCCGGCAGCGCCACCGCGGTCGTCACCGCGACCGGCGCGCACACCCGGTTCGCCGCCGCACACGAGCGCAGGGCCCGCCGACCGGAGGCGAGCGCCTTCGACCGCTCCGTCCATGGCATCTCCTGGATCCTGATCCGGTTCATGCTGCTGACCCCTCCGCTGGTGCTGATGGCCAACGCGACTCTGCGCGACCGCGGCCTGGAGACGCTGCCGTTCGCCGTGGCGGTGGCGGTCGGGCTGACCCCGGAGATGCTGCCGGTGCTCGTCACCCTCTGCCTGGCCCGCGGCGCCTCGCTGCTCGCCCGCACCCACGGCGTCATCGTCAAGCGCCTCCCGGCGCTGCATGACGTCGGTGCCGTCGACGTGCTGTGCCTGGACAAGACCGGCACCCTCACCCAGGACCGGCCCGTCACCGACCGCGCCCTCGGCCCGGACGGCCGGGAGGACCCGGAGGTCCTGCACTGGGCCGCCGTGAACGCGTGGTGGACGCTCCAACTCGCCGACCTGCCCGAACCCGACGCCCTCGACGAGGCGATCCTGGACGCCGTCGACGAGGACGCGCTCATGGCCTACGACGGGGTCGCGACCGTACCCTTCGCGCCGGACCGTCGATTCGCCGTCGCGGTCGTGCGCACCCCCGGTCGGCTCGGCACGCACACCCTGGTCGTCAAGGGGGACGTCGAGGCCGTACTGGAGCGTTGTGCCCTGCTGGACGACGACCGGGAACGGCTGCGCACGCTCGCTGCCCGGCAGGCGGACGGCGGCGTACGGGTCCTGGCGGTCGCCACCGCGGAACGTCCCTCCCGTACCCGCGACTACCGACCGGCCGACGCCCGCGGCCTGACCTTCCGCGGGCTGATCACCCTGCGGGACGCGCTCGCGCCGACCGCCGCCGAAGCGCTGAAGGTCCTCACCGACCGGGGCGTCACCGTCAAGATCCTCACCGGTGACCATCCGGGCACCGCTGTCCGCGTCTGCGCCGACCTCGGGATCCCGGTCGGCGCGGACGGCGTGCTCACCGCCGAGGCCGTCGACCGCCTCTCGGACACCGAACTCGCCGACGCCGTCGGCCGTACGACCGTCTTCGCGCGCTGCGCCCCGGCGCACAAGGCCCGGATCACCGAGGCCCTGCGCACCGCCGGGCACATCGTGGGCTTCCTCGGCGACGGGGTCAACGACCTGCCCGCACTGCGCACGGCCGACGTCGGCATCGCGCCCAGGAACGCCGCCGATGTGGCCCGGGAGGCCGCGGACGTGGTGCTGGCCGAGAAGGACCTCACCGCGATCGCGCACGCGGTCGCCGCGGGTCGGCACGCGGGCGGCAACATCGCCACCTATCTGCGGGTCACGCTGTCGTCCAACGTGGGCAACGTCCTCGCGATGCTCTCTGCCGGTCTGCTGACGCCCTTCCTGCCGATGCTCCCGGCACAGGTCCTGCTCCAGAACCTGTGCTTCGACGCGGCGCAGCTCACCTTCGCCCACGACCGGCCCGACCCCGCCGCCCTGCGTCGGCCGACCGTGCTGGACCCGAGGGACCTGCTGCGCTTCATCACCCGCTTCGGCGTGCTCAACGCCGTCGCCGACCTCGCCACCTTCGGCGTTCTCACGCTCGTGGTGCACGGGCCGGGCCCGGGGGACGACGAGGCGGTCTTCCACACCGGCTGGTTCACGGAGAACCTGATCACCCAGGCCCTGGTGATGGTGCTGCTGCGGGCCGGCCGCGGCACCGCGGAGAACCACCGGCCGACCCCGGTCGTCTGGGCCGCTCTCATCCTGGCCGTCATCGGCCTGGCGCTTCCCCTCTCACCCCTGGGGTCGTTGCTGGGCCTGATCGCTCTTCCGACGGTCTACTACGTGCTCCTCACCGCCGTCCTGGCCCTCTACGCCGCCGCACTCCTGATGGCCCGGAAGCGCGCCGCCGCACGCCTGGCCTGCTGACGGAGCCGGGCACTGCGGTGAAGTTCGGCGGGGCCTCACGACCCGTACAGCACGTCGATGTCCCCCGCGAAGTCCTGGAGCACCCGACCGCGCCGGACCTTCAAGGTCGGGGTGAGATAGCCGTTGGCCTCGGTGAGGTCGCCGGAGAGAACCCTGAACTTGCGGATCCGCTCGGCCGGGCTGACGGCCGCGTTGGCGTCGTCCACCGCCGTCTGTAGCCGGGCCAGCAGATCGGGGTCGTCGCGAAGCTGCGCCGGGGTGGCGTCCGTCGGCTTGCCGACGCTCTTCCGCCAGGCCGCCAGGCCCTCCTCGTCGAGGGTGATCAGGCCGACGATGAACGGGCGTTGATCGCCGACGACCACCACCTGGCTGATCAGTGGATGGGCACGCAGCCGGTCCTCCAGCTCCGTGGGGAGGACGTTCTTCCCTCCGGCGGTGACGATGATCTCCTTCTTGCGGCCCGAGACGGTCAGGAATCCGTCCTCGTCCAAGACGCCGACATCGCCGGTGCGCAGCCAGCCGTCGGCGCTCAACGCCTCTCTCGTGACAGGTTCGTTGCGCCAGTAGCCCGGGAACACCACCGGGCCGCAGAGCAGGATCTCACCGTCGTCGGCGATCCGGACCGTGACGCCGGGCAACGGCTGCCCGACCGTACCGACCTTGACCGCGGAGGGCAGGTTGACGGTGGCGGCGGCGCTGGTCTCGGTCAGCCCGTAGCCCTCGAGCACGGTCACGCCGACACCTCGGAAGAAGTGGGCCAGCCGGGCGTCGAGCGGGGCCCCGCCGCTGATGGCGTAGGCGAGGCGCCCGCCGAGAGCCGCCCGCAGATCGCGGTAGACGAGCCGGTCGAACAGGCGATGGACCAGGGTGAGCCCCCGGCCGGGGCCCCCTCGCTCCAGCGCCTGGCTGTACCGGACGGCGACCTGTTCGGCCCGCTTGAAGACGCCGCCGCGGCCCCGCTCCTGCGCGCGCTGCTGGGCGCGGCCGTGGACCTTCTCGAGCACCCTCGGCACGGACAGGAGGAACGTCGGCCGCAAGGCGGCCAGGTGGTCGGGCAGGCGAGCGAGGTCGGCGGTGTGGGCCAGGCGGGCGCCCTGCTCGACGCAGGCCACCTGGATCACCCGGGCGAACACATGCGCCAACGGCAGGAACAGCACGGTCGAGGCGTCCTGGCCGAAGATCTCCCGCAGCGCCGCGATCGAGGCACGGGCGTCGTAGAGCAGGTTGCCGTGGGTGAGTACGCATCCCTTGGGGCGGCCGGTGGTGCCGGAGGTGTAGATGATGGTGGCGGTGTCGTCCGCGCGGACCGCGTCGCGGCGCTCGTCGACCTGGGCGGCGGGCACGTGGGCGCCCTCCTGCCGCAACCGGGAGAGGTCACCGGCGTCGATCTGCCACACCCGCTCCAGCCCGGGAAGGTTCTCGTGGATCTCCTCCAGACGGCGGCGGTGTTCCGAGGTCTCGATCACCGTCGCGACGGGCTCGGAGTCCTCCAGTACCCACCGGATCTGCTCGGGCGCGGAGGTGTCGTAGATCGGCACCGGCACCGCACCGACCGTCCACAGCGCATAGTCGATCAGCGTCCATTCGTAGCGCGTCGCGGCCAGCAGGGCGACCCGGTCGCCGGGCCTGATCCCGGCGGCGAGGAAGCCCGCCGCGAGGGCGCGTACCTCGGTCGCGAACCGCGCGGCGGTCACCGGCTCCCAGCCGTTTCCCGTCGGCCGGTCGAACAGGACGGCATCGGGGCGATCGCTGCGGAACACCGTCGTGGCGAGCTGGTCCTGCGGCGGAATCCGGATCGTGGACGGGCTCTCGTACTCGCGCATACCCGCAGTGTCAGCGTGGAGCGGGGGCGAGACGTGCGGGGCGCGCCGGGTGAATTGCCCGATTGTGCGATTACACCGATGGGACACGGTGCAGTCCTTGTTCACGGAAGTGGGCCGGGGTGCACGGAGCAAGGGCGGACGCGCGAGGAAGGAGCACCGGGTGCGGGTTCGGGACCTCGCCGACGCCACCCCCGCGCGCCGTGACCGCTATGTCGACTTCCTGCGGGCGTTCGCCATCGTCATGGTGGTGATCGGCCACTGGCTGGCCGTGATGATCACATTCCGGGACGGCCGACTCGGCGGGGAGCACGTGCTCGCTGTGCTGCCGTGGACCCACTGGCTCACCTGGCTGTTCCAGGTGATGGGGATCTTCTTCCTGGTCGGCGGCTACGCCAACGCCGCGTCCTGGACCTCGGCCCGCGGCCGCGGGGACGGCTACCCCGACTGGCTGGGGTTGCGTGCGGACCGGCTGCTGCGGCCGACGACGGTGTTCATCGTGGTCGGGGTCGCGGTCGCCGCGGCTGCCCGGCTGGCCGGTGTGAACCCGGAGTTGGTGCGGCTGGCCGCCTGGGTGGTGGCCATCTCGCTGTGGTTCCTCGCCGTCTATCTGGTGGTCGTCGCCCTGACCCCCGCGATGCTGGACGCCCACCGGCGCTGGGGCCTGGCCGTCCCGGCGGCCCTCACCGTGGTCGCCGCCGGCTTCGACGCCCTGCGGCTGAGTACGCGCGTCGGCTACCTCGGCGCCGCCAACTTCCTGCTCGTCTGGCTGATCCTTCCTCAGCTCGGATTCGCGTGGCGCGACGGCACGCTGACCCGTACTCCGGCGCGCCCCTGGTGGCTGTTCCTCGGCGGGTCGGCCGCGCTGGTCGCTCTCACGACGGTCGGGCCGTATCCGGTCAGCATGGTCGGCGTGCCCGGGGCCGAGGTGCAGAACACCTCGCCGCCGACCCTCGCGCTGCTCGCCCTGGCCGTGGCCCAGACCGGACTGTTCCTGCTGCTCGCCGGGCTCCTGCGGCCCTGGCTGCGGCGGCGGCGCGTCTGGATGGCGGTGATCGCTGTCAACGGCGGGATCATGACGCTGTTCCTGTGGCACATGGTCCCGGTCCTCGTGGCGGCGCTGGCGCTCTACCCGACCGGCGTCATGCCCCAGCCGGAGATCGGGTCGGCGAACTGGTTCGCCTGGCGTCCGGTGTGGGTGGTGGCCTGCGCTCTGCTGCTGGGGATCCTGGTAGCGGTGTTCGCACGCTTCGAACGCCCGCGCGGCAGAGCGACGACGGCCACCGGGCCGGGGGGCACGGCGCGGTCGGCCGTCGTCCTGGTACTGATCGGCACGGCCGCGACCTGCGTCGGCATCATCCAGCTCACCGTCGGCGGCTTCCAGGGCGAAGGGCCCGCGGGTGTCCCCCTGGGGGCCCTGCTGCTCTACCTGGCGGGACTGGTCGCGTTCTGGGCAGCCCGTCGCGCGAGGGCTGACACCGGGTGAAGCGTGGGGAGGGGCTCAGGCCGAGGCAGTCCCGTGAGAACCGGCCACGAAAGCCAGGATGACAAGCAGACCGGTGATCCGGAGGTCTGGGGTGGGCGCGGCCGACGTCAACTGTCCCTGTCCTGGGCGGCTTTGAAGCCTCGGTCCTGGACCACTGGGAAGGCGTGCTGTGTGGTGGTGATCCAGGCGTCGATCTCGGCAGGGGACGACCTGATGGCGCTGATCAGCGCCTCGATCACGGCCAGCTTCGGCTTGCCGACGTTCCGGACGAGCTCGTCCGTCGACACCTCTCGGTACGGCATGCGCAGTTGCCACCAGAAGCGCATGAGGAAGCGGCATTCCTGCGGATCGCGGTCGTCCGCGAGGCGATCATGAATGACCCTTTGGACGCGCCGCCGCTGCTCGTCATCACGAAAGCCGTCGCTGAGGTCGGTCAAGGTCATGTACGGACAGTACAGGTACCGGCAATTCGCCGCGTGGGCCCGCGATTTCGCGGTCCGTTCGATGAGTCGGCGTGGTGCCGCGCCGAAGGACACGTTCCACCCGCTTCGGTCAAGATTTACTTTTGCGGAATCCGTCTGCATAGTGGCGCCTCGACATAGTGGCGGGTTGTACCGAGGGGGCCTTTCTTGTCGCAGATCGACGATGGTGCAGCGCGCGAGGTGGAGCTTGAGCGGGTTCAGGTGTCCGGCATAGGCGAGCTGTTCGACGAACGGCTGGCCGACGTACGGGCGCAGTTGGCTCGTGTGCTCGCGGCGCCGCCCGGCAGCGCGGGCGAGGCGTACGAGCGGGAGGTGACGGCCGGGCGTCTGGCGGGGGAGGCCCGTCGGCTGGAAGGCGCTGAGGAGGGGTTGGTCTTCGGCCGGATCGACCTGACGGACGGGACGGTCCTGCGGATCGGACGGCTGGGGCTGCACCGGGACTCGGACGACCTGCCGGTGCTGGTGGACTGGCGGGCCGAGGCCGCACGGCCCTTCTACGAGGCGACGC
Organism: Streptomyces sp. NPDC104371; assembly: GCF_055583785.1. NCBI lineage: Bacteria > Bacillati > Actinomycetota > Actinomycetes > Kitasatosporales > Streptomycetaceae > Streptomyces > Streptomyces sp. NPDC104371. The sequence continues at coordinate 266,724 of NZ_JBVJNF010000001.1, read as the reverse complement.
CGGTCCATCCCATGGGGCTGCGGCGGCGCCGCCATCTACGCCTGACAGGCCGCACGGTGGTGGGGGTGAGCGATGAGCTGCTCGACGGCTCCGCACCCACCGGACAGGACGTGGTCGCCGACGGCCCGTTGACGGCGGCGCTCCAGGCGAGGCGTACGGGGCGGATGGGTGCGGCGGTCGCCACGCTCCAGGCCGAGCAGGACGCGATCGTCCGGTCGTCGCACCGCGGGGTGACGGTGGTGCAGGGTGGTCCGGGCACGGGGAAGACGGTGGTGGCGCTGCACCGCGCCGCGTATGTGCTGTACGCGTTCCCGAAGGCAGCCGAGCACGGCGTGCTCGTACTGGGGCCGAACGCACGGTTCCTCGACTACATCTGCCAGGTCCTTCCCTCGCTCGGGGAGAACGACGTCGTCCTGGCGACGTGCGAGGAACTGGCCGGTGTCGTGCCGGGCGCCGCGGACCCCTTCGAGGTGGCGCGCCTGAAGGGGAGTGCCGCGCTGGCCGACGCGCTGGGCGCGGTGGTCCGCTCACGGCAGGCCCCGGGCGGCGACTTCACCGTCCGGGTCGGTCAGGAGTGGATCCGGCTGCCGGACGGGGATGTCGCACAGGCGCGGGAGACGGCGCGGACCAGCGGTCTCGCGCACAACAGGGCCCGTCGGCTGTTCAAGGAGCTCCTGGTCGATGCCCTCGTGCGCGAGCTGGCCCGCAGCGGCGCCGAGGCGCTGGAACTCATCGACGCTCAGGTCACGCAACTGACCGGCCTCGACCTGGATCGGGTCGCCGCGGCGGACCTGCGCCGCCTCGGCGTCGACGGCCCGCCGGCCACAGGCGCCGACGAGTTCGACGCCGACGCCGTGCGCGCGGACCTCATGGACGACGCCTTGCTCGAAAGCGCCGTCGAGGACCTGTGGCCGCGGCTCACGCCCGGCGACGTGGTCCGTACCCTGCTGACGGACGCCGACGCGCTGCCCGCGTACCTGCGGCAGTTCACCGACGACCAACGAGCCCTGCTGCGGCGGACACCCGGTGCGCCCTGGACGGACGCCGACGTGCCCCTTCTCGACGAGGCGGCGAGCCTGGTCGACGGCCCGCCCGAGCACGTATTCGGACACGTCGTCGTCGACGAGGCGCAAGAACTCACCGCCATGCAATGGCGGATGATCGTGCGTCGTTGTCCGGGCAGGTCGATGACGCTGGTCGGAGACTTCGCCCAGGCGGGCCCGGCGACGGTGGCCCTGGACTGGAAGGAGGCACTGGGCCCGCACCTCGGACACCGCTTCGACCTGCGCACGCTGACCGTCAGCTACCGGACCACGCAGGAGATCCTCGCCGTCACAGAGGACTTGCTCGCCCGGATCGCCCCGGACCGGCCACCGATCCGCTCGATCCGGCGCGGTGAGGCGCCTCGGACCCTCGCCGCGACCCCGGAGTCGCTCATCACCGCCCTCGTGCGTGAGGTGCGGGCGCAGGGTGCCGCGCACCCGGACGAGCTGATCGGGGTGGTATGCGCCGACGGCAGGACGGAGCAGCTCGCGGCTGCGGGGATCGAGCGGCACGCCCGGCTGGTACCGGCCTCACAGGCGCGCGGCCTGGAGTTCGACGCCGCCGTCGTGGTCGACCCGGACGGGATCACCGCCGCCCGCCCCGGAGGCGAACGTGACCTGTACGTCGCCCTCACCCGGGCCACCAAGCGACTGTGCACGATCACCGTTCCGCAGGCCGGGTAGATCACGCGGAGCCGTCCGGGGAACCGTGGGCCTGGGTGAGGGAGCGGGCAACTGATCGAACGTCAGTGCGTGACTCGCGGTACGACCAGGCCCGTTTCGTACGCGATCACCACCGCGTGGGTGCGGTTGTGTGCGCCGAGTTTGGTCAGGACGTTGCCGACGTGTGTCTTCACTGTCTCCGGGCCCACGCCGCAGGACTGCGCGATCTCCGGGTTGGACAGGCCGGTGGCCATCAGGCGCAGTACCTCTTCCTCCCGGGTCGTCAGGGCCGCGTGCGGCAGGGCTTCGGTGGAGTCGAGCGGGCGGGCGGTGACCATCTGGCGCAGGGCTGCCGGGAAGAGGATCGCTTCGCCTGTCGCGGCCACCCGTACCGCCTGTGCGATCTGCGGGACCGGGAGCCGCTTGAGGACGAAGCCGCTGGCTCCGGCGCTGAGTGCGGCGGTGACGTAGCCGTCGTTCTCGAAGGTGGTGATCACCACGACCTTCGGCGGCTCGGTCGCTCCGGACAGGATCTGCCGGGTGGCCTCGATGCCGCCCAGGCGTGGCATCCGTACGTCCATCAGGATCACGTCCGGCCGCAACTGCCGTGATCGCTCGACCGCTTCGATGCCGTCGGCGGCCTCCCCGACCACCGTGATCCCCGGCTGCATCCCGAGGAGCGTGCGCAGACCGCTGCGGGTCACCGCGTCGTCGTCCGCGATCACGAGGGTGACGGAGGTGCTCTCGCAGGCGCCGGTGGTGACGGCTGTGTGGGCGTCAGCGCTGGTCGTGACCGCCGCGCCGGCGGGTGAGCCGATCATGCGGGCAAGCGTACCGGCAGCCGGACCGCGAGCCGCCAGTGCTCCGGCCCGTCCGGGCCCGCCTCGAACTCGCCGTGCAGCAGTCGTACGCGCTCGGCGAGTCCCGGCAGCCCATGCCCGGACGTCGGGAAGGCACCCGACGTCATCTCCGGTCCGGTTCGGTTGACCACGCTGAGTTCCAGCGCGTCCTGTGCGGTCGCCACCGTGAGGTGGATCGGGCCGCCCGTTCCGTGCCGCAGCGCGTTCGTCAGTCCCTCTTGCAGGATCCGGTAGGCCGCGCGGGAGAGCGTCCCTTGTACGTGCGTGAAGTCGCCCGACAGACGCGGCTCCACCACCGCGCCCGCGTGCCGCAGCCGGTCGAGCAGTTCGGGCAGGTCGGCCAGGGTCCGGGTCGGCGCCGTCCCCGCGTGTTCCTCGCGGAGCATGCCCAGGACGTAGTCCAGGTCCTCGAGGGCGGCCCGGGTCGATTCCTCGATGCTGCGCAGGGCGGCCCGTGCCGCCACCGGGTCGGCGTTGAGTACCTCGCCCGCCACCGCCGCCTGGATCGTGGCCGCCGTCAGCGTGTGCCCGATCGAGTCGTGCAGTTCGTGGGCCAGCCGGTTGCGTTCGGCCGCCGTCCGCTCCCGCTCTTCCGCCAGTGCGAGCCGCTCGGCCGAGGACGGGCCGAGCAGCCTGGGCGCCAGCCACCGCAGGGCGTACGTCACGGCCACACACAGGGCCGCCGCGAGCAGCAGGCAGCCGAGCGCGGCTGCCCAGCTCTGCCAGCCGCTCTCCGGCCGCAGCGACCAGCCGTTCACACTCACCCCGGCCTCGGCGCCCGCCCAGCCACCGGGCAGGAGCAGACCGGCGATGAACAGCACGACGCCGAGCTGCGCCCCTGCCCACCCCAGCGCCACATGGGCCAGCAGCCACAGCGGGGTCCGCCAGCGGTCGGCGCCCGATGCCGGGGGAGAGGTCCGCCCGGCACCGAAAGAGCCCGCCCGTGGACGCTCGTCCAAGGGATCCGGCAGCGGCACGCCCAGCATCCGCCGAGCGCACGCGATCAGCACCCGTCGCGTCGTACGGGCCAGCCCGAGCACGCCGATCAGCACGGACCACACCAGCACGGTCACGGCGAACCGCACCACCACCGGGGCGGACGACCACGCCAGCGCCGGCAGCGCCGCGAAAGGCAGCAATGGAAGGCTCGCCAGTGCGCCGCAGTAGGCGAACAGCGCACCCGCGTACGTGGAGCCGCGCAGCAGCGGCCGAATTCCCCTGAACATAGCCAGATCAGTATGACCGGACGGCCCACCTGCACCCTCCCCCGATCGGGGGAGCGAATCCTCCCGCCTTCCCGTGATGTGTTCGCGGGTTCCCGAAACCCACAATCGGGGCCTCACTGACCGACGGGACGGAAGGACACGTTGATGAACGCCCAGGGAACCGAGACGCCGCTGGACCGCACGGCGTCCGCTCAGCATCAGGCCGTACGGCCTGGGACGGAACCGAAGAACGGCCTGGCCACAGCCGCCATGATCCTGGGCATCAGCGGCCTCGCCACCTCCGTCGTCTTCATCGGCGGCCCGCTCGCCGTGGTCGGCCTGATCCTGGGCATCGCCGCGCTGATGACGGCCAGGCGGACCGGCACCGGCCGGGGCAAGGCCGTCACCGCCTTGGTGACGTCGTCCCTCGCGATCGTGCTGTCCGCTCTGGTCGCAGTGCTCGTGGTCTGGTACGCGAACAAGACGCAGGCGTGCTACCGGCCGGACAGCTTCCACCAGTACACGCAGTGCGTCCGCGAGCACCTCAACTGACCGGACTCAGCTACCAGTTGACCCGCCGCCCACCCTCCTCGACAAGGACGAGCATCACCATGCGTAACAGAGACACCCGCCGAGCCACCCTGCTCACCGCCGGACTCGCGGCAACCTGCCTCTCGGCCCTGACACTCGCAACCGGCTGCGCGGTGCCCAAGCCCGCTGACGCCTCCGCCGCCAAGGACCCCCTGCGGCAGTACACGCAGCACAAGCTCCAGTGGAAACGCTGCGACGCGAAGAGCCCCGACGCCCTCGAGTGCACCACCCTCAAGGTGCCGCTGGACTACAGCGACCCCGGCGGCAAGACGATCGACCTCGCCCTGTCCCGGCTCAAGGCGGGCGACGCGAAGGAACGCCGCGGTGTTCTGCTGCTCAACCCGGGCGGCCCCGGCGCTCCGGGACTGACCCTGCCCACCGACCCGCTCATGAAGTTCCCCGCGGAAGTGAAGCGGCGCTACGACCTCGTCGGCTTCGACCCGAGAGGCGCCGGGCGGAGCGCCCCCGTCAGTTGTGGTCTGACCGCCGAGGAACAGTCCGACCATCCGTACAAGGCCGAGACCTTCGCCAAGGACGTGGACCGGGTACGTACGATCGCCGAGAAGTGCCGCACGCGGGCCGGTGACGTACTGCCGCACCTCACCACCCGCAACAGCGCCCGCGACATGGACGTCATCCGCGCCGCGCTGGGCGAGAAGAAGATCTCCTACCTGGGGATCTCCTACGGCACCTACCTCGGCGCCGTCTACACGCAGATGTTCCCCGAGCACGCCGACCGGATCGTCCTGGACAGCGCGACCGACCCCACGCGGGTCTACCGGGGCATGTTCCAGGACATGGCGAAGGCGGCCGAGCAGGCCTTCACGCGATGGACCCGATGGGCCGCCGAGCGGCACGCGACCTACGCACTGGGTGACACCCCGGCCGAGGTCCGCGAGACCTACTGGAAGCTGATCGCGCGGGCGGACCGCGAGCCCATCTCCTTCGACGGGCAGACCCTCACCGGTGCTGACATCCGCGCCGACAACAGCACGTTCTTCCACCTCCGCACGGCCACCGAACAGATCGCCGCGCTCAAGAAGGCGGCCGAGGGCGACAACCCGGCCGGGGGCGAGGACCCGGCTGAGTCCGGCGCGCCCGGTCAGACCGAGGAACCCGACGACAACTACGCCTCCGTCGCCTGGTCCGTCATGTGCGCCGACACCCGTACCTGGTCGCACGATCCCGAGGAATACCGCCGTGAGGCGATCCGCGATCAGGCCCGGTATCCGCTGTACGGCGACTTCGCGGCGGCCATCACACCGTGTGCCTTCTGGGGGCAGGGCAGTGAGCCACAGACCACGATCGGGAACACGGTCGGTGCGCTGATCACGCAGAACGAGTGGGACTCCCAGACGCCCCTGTTCGCCGGTCAGGCCCTGCACCGGGCCCTGCGCGGCTCCCGGATGCTCACGGTCGCCGGCGGTGAGGGGCACGGCGTCCTCTACGCGCCCGACGGCAACTCCTGCGCGGACAAGGCCGCCACGCGCTACCTGACCACGGGCAGGCTCCCCGACAAGGACCTGACCTGCCGGGCCGCGTCCGGGCAGAAGTAGCGGCACCGCACATCTCCCGTGTCTCGACGCACCGTTGCCGGTGCTCCGCGTCAGCGACCGGGCGCGCCTGGTGGCCCGGTTCTCTGTTCTCCGACCGCCACCAGGCCCGACTCGTAGGCGAGGATGACCAGTTGAACGCGATCACGCGCACCGAGCTTGGTCAGCAGGCTCGCGACATGAGCCTTGGCGGTGCCTGGGCTGATGTGCAGGTGTTCGGCGAGTTCGGCGTTCGACAGTCCGCGCCCGACGAGTGCCAGCACCTGGCGTTCGCGTGCGGTGATCCTCGGTAGTTCGGCGTGTTCGGGGCGGGTGCCGCCGTAGGCGACGAAGTCGGCGATGAGACGGCGAGTGATGCCGGGGGCGAGCAGCGCGTCACCGCGTGCGATGACGCGGACGGCGGTGAGGATGTCGTCCAGTGCCATGTCCTTGACCAGGAAGCCGCCGGCTCCGGCGCGCAGCGCGGCGTAGATGTTGGCGTCCTCGTCGTAGGTGGTCAGAACGACCACGCGGGTGGCGGGGACGTCCGTGGTGATCATCTGGGTGGCTTCGACACCGTCCATGCCCGGCATGCGCAGGTCCATCACCACGACGTCCGGGCGCAGTTCGCGCACGAGCCGGACGGCTTGCGCGCCCGTCCCGGCCTCGCCGACGACTTCGATGTCGGGCGTGGCGCCGATGACCATCCGCAGCCCGGCGCGGACGAGTTCCTGGTCGTCGGCGAGGACGACACGGACGGTCGTGGCCGTCATGGATGTCATCGTTCCTTCCTCCGGAGGGGCAGGCACACGCTCACCCGGAACCCGCCCTCGGGCCGCGGTCCGGCACTGAACCGCCCGTCCAGCAAGGCCACACGTTCACGCATGCCGCGGATGCCGTAACCGTCCTCGCCCGTGCCCGTGGTGCCGCCGGGCCCGTCGTCGGTGATCTCGATGGCGAGTGCGTCCGGGCGGTGCTCGATCGCCACGCGGCAGTGGCCGGCGTCGGCGTGCCGTACCACGTTGGTCACCGATTCCTGGACGATCCGGAACGCCGCGTGGTCGATCGTCGGCGGCAGCCGGTCCGGGACGCCCTGTCGGCGCACGTCCACTTCCACGCCTGCCGCGCGCGTGGTGGCGGTCAGCCGGTCGAGGTCGTCCAGCCCGGCGAGCGCGTCGGTGCGTGCGACCTCCGGGGGATCGCCGCCGGTGCCGGTGTCGGCCCGGCGCAGGACGCCGAGCATCTCGCGCAGGTCACGCAGGGTGTGGCGGCTGGTGTCCTCGATGGTCCGCAGAGCGCCTTCGGCCTGCCGCGGGGAGACGTGGATGACCCGATGTCCCGCTCCCGCCTGGATCGCGATGACACCGATGCTGTGCGCGACCATGTCGTGCAGGTCGCGGGCGATGCGCAGCCGTTCGTCGGTGACGGCCTGAGCGGCCTGGTGCCTACGCGCGCTCTCGTCGTACTCACGCTGCTGCCGTACGGACGTCCCGGCCAGCCACGCCGCCAGCACGCTCAGCGCCAGCAGCACCCCGAGCCCCGCGAAGCCCGGTACGAGCAACTGTCCCCAACCGCCGCTCGTCACCAGGCCGGTGAGCCAAGACGCCTCCTCGACCAGGAGCGTGAGGACCATCGCCGTGAACCCGTCCCGCCGGTCCCGCACCGCGGTGACATACATCAGGACCAGGCCTGCCGTCAGAAGCAGCGGCCACACCTGCTCCCACCGCAGACCCACCACCGCGCTCCCGGCAAGCTCGGCCAGCAGGACCGCCAGGACCGGCCGCGGACGCGCCCTGACCCAGACGACAGGCAGCGCCGCGATCACCGCCGCCGGTACGACGAGCGTGAGCGCCTCACCGCCCGGACTGCCCGGCGCGCGGCCACCGGTGTAGGTGGCGGTCAGCAGCACGGCCAGGGCCGCCGGGGCGCACGCGATCCGCATCAGGTTTCCAAGAGCCACAGCCGGAGCGTAGAGGGACGGCCGCGACCGTGACGTCAGACTTGGGACGTATGCCTGCGGGCATACGCCCGAGGACAGATCCGCGGGCCGGAAGATCTGCCGGGCGGCCGATGCCGGGCCCCGGTGCCCTCCGGCAGCGTGGACCGCGTGATCGAAGTCAACCAAATGACCAAGCGCTACGGGGACGTCGTCGCGGTCAGCAACCTGAGTTTCACCGTGCCGCCCGGCCTCGTGACCGGCTTCCTCGGCCCCAACGGGGCGGGCAAGAGCACGACCATGCGCATGATTCTCGGGCTGAACCGTCCCACCTCCGGAACCGCCACCATCGACGGTCGCCCCTTCACCGCGCGGCAAGCCGGGCTGCACCACGTCGGTGCGCTGCTGGACGCGGGCGACGTCCATCCGGGACGCAGCGCGCGGGCACACCTGTCCGCGCTGGCCCACACCAACGGGCTGCCCCGCCGCCGGATACAGGAGGTGCTGGAGGAGGTCGGGCTCGCCGACGCCGGGCATCGCCGGGTCGGCGGATTCTCCCTGGGCATGCGTCAACGGCTGGGCATCGCCGCCGCGTTGCTCGGCGACCCGCCCGTCCTGCTGTTCGACGAGCCGGTCAACGGCCTGGACCCGGAGGGCGTGCGGTGGGTCCGCGGTCTGTTCCGGCGCCTGGCCGCCGAGGGCCGTACGGTGCTGGTGTCCAGCCATCTGATGAGCGAGATGCAGAACACCGCGGACCGGCTGGTGGTCGTCGGACGCGGCGAGTTGATCGCCGAGGAGACCGTCACGGAGTTCGCCGCCCGCGGCGCCCGCGCCCATGTCACCGTGCGCACCCCGCAGGCCGCCCTGCTCGTACCGCTGCTGGCCGCCGCCGGAGCCACCGCCACCCCGGACGGCGCGGACGCCCTGGCCGTCACGGGCCTGCCCGCCGCGCAGGTGGGCGAGTTGGCCTGCCGCCACCGCATCGTCGTGCACGAACTCACCACGCACCACGCGTCCTTGGAAGAAGCGTTCATGGAACTCACCGCACACCACGCCCAGTACAGCGCGCAGGAGGCACGATGAGCGCCCCGGCGTCCGTCTCGGCCTCCGCCCCCGTGTCGGCCAACTCACCGTCGAGCGCCGCCGATCCGCGCGTACGCTGGCGCGGCCTGCTCACCGCCGAGTGGACCAAACTGTGGTCGCTGCGCTCGACCCGCTGGGTCCTCGGCGCGGGTGTCCTGCTGCTCCTCGCGGGTACCGTGCAGAAGAGTTGGGACGACTACAACGCCTGGCCGAGTTACCACGCGCTCGAGCGCGCCCACTTCGACGCGATGACCACCGCGTTCAGCAACATCAGTGCCATCCTGCTCGTCGTCGGCGCGGGCGTCATCGGCGCGCTGACCGTCGTCGGCGAGTACGCGACCGGCCTCATCCGCACCACCTTCAGTGCCGTCCCCGCGCGGCACCGTGTCGTCCTGGCCAAGCTCGCCGTCACCACGGCCGTCATGCTGGTGACGGGAGTGGTGGTGTCGCTGAGCACGTTCGCGGTCAGCCAGTCGATCCTTTCGGGGCGGGGGATCGCGGTATCGGTGAACGACCCGGGGGTGCCGCGCGTGCTGCTGGCCAACGCCCTGCTCGCCCCGCTCGCGGCGCTGGTCGGCATGGGGATCGGCGCGTTGCTGCGGCACACGGCGGGTACGGTCGTGGCGGTGATCGTCCTGTTGGTGGTCCTGCCGATGACATTCAAACCGACGGTCCATCAATGGGTGAACGACCTCTACATGTGGTTCCCGTTCTACGACTGGGCGCACTGCCTGTCCCTGCGCCGTCCGCCCGTGGGCACGGCCCTGCCCACGGTCACCGTCTCCTGGACGGCCTTCGCGGCCTGGGCCGTGGCGTCCGCCGCGGTGACCGTCGGGGTCGTCAGCCGCCGGGACGTGTAGAACCGGCAGGAGATCATCTACGGGACGCGGCCGCCCACAGGGAACCGCGCAGGCGGGGGCCGCGTCCTGCGGGGTGAACTGTGGGGAGACAACGGGACTTTGGGGGCGGAGTGCAGCCGGGAAGCGGACCAGGTGTGGGTCTCAGTCCCAGGGAGACGGCCGCCCTCCTGCTGAACAAGATTCATGAGGGCAACGACTACGCACGTGCCAGGAAGCAGAGGTTCCGACGAAGCGCTTCGGTGACCAAGATGCTCACGCTCGCGCTGTCCGCCGCGTCGACCGTCATCCTGGGCTTGCAGAACCTCAACACCTGGGCCGGTCTGGCGTTCGCCCTCGTGGCTCTGGGCACACTGCTGGGGGCCGTCGAACCGTTCTTCAACTGGCGCTCGCGGTGGGTGCTCATGGAGGAGACGCAGTACCGGTTCCAACGGCTCGCCGACGACCTGGAGTTCCTCCTGGCCGCCACGCCCGCCGACGACCTCACGCATGACCAGCTCGGTGAGGTCTTCGGCAGATACCAGGCGGTCTGGGAAGACCTGAGCCGCACATGGCTGGAGCACCGCCGGGAACCCGCGCCGTCGGCCGACGCCTAGGCGGTTCCCGTAGCGCCGCCGACTGGCGGTGTCGAGCATGCCTTCGATCACGTCAACCACCATGAGGGCGAACCACACATCGAGCAGGAGAGCTGTTTGTCCTGGGGTGATGGCCGCGCTCGGTAGTCGTCGGTCAGGCTTTCGTCAGGCTGCGGTACTTGAGACGACGACAACCGCCCGGCCTGGTGGGTGCGCGGACCGCTCGTCCGTCCGCTGAGGAGTGCATCAGCGCACTCCTCCTGACGTACCGTCAACCCCTGTCCGCGTAGTGAACGAGGCCGCGCGCGCCGTAGAGCGGACGCATGCCGTAGAGCTGCTCGCCCAACTGCCCTGCCCCATCGAGAGGTTCCGGTGTACACATACCTGCCCGGCACGACGCAGCCCCGGCTGTACCGCGCGCCGCAACCCCCGTGGCAGGCCGCCGCGTTCACCGCTCGGGAGTACGGGTGAGTCTCTCCGGCCACGCGGTACCGCTGGCCCTCGGCATGCCGGACCGCGACTCCTGGCTGATCCTCATCGGCTTCCTCGTCGCCCTGGTCCTGCTGGTCGGACTCCTCGCCCGTGCCGTGACCGAGCAGGGCGGTCTCCGCCGCGCCTGCCGCCGGATCGTGTGGGAGACACGGACGACCGCACGGGCGTTCACCGCACCGCCGCGCGCCTGTCTGCGGTACCGGCGCTCCGCCCGGATGCTGACTGGGTACTTCGCCGCCCCGGCCGCCGTCGATGTGGTGTGGGCGGCCCTCGACCGCGCGGACGCGGACGCGGGGGACGGCTGCTACGCGCCCGCCGCCCACGTGTCTCGTACCGGGGACCGCGTCCGCGTCGTCATCGCCGGGCGCGACCCGGCCGGTTCCGCCGGGCCGCCGATGCCCTGGACGGACGTGGCGGGCGAGCCGGGGACGTGGACATGGGCCGCGTCCGCTGCCGCGTTGCGGGCGCGGCCCGCGGGCTCAGGCAGCGGCGTACGGTTGCCGCTCGTCCTGGGAGTGGACCGCAAGGTGCCGGACGTCGTGGTCGTCGACTGGCTGCGCGGCCCCGCCGCACTGAGCATCGAGGGCGACGCTCGGGTCTCCCGCGGCGTGCTCCAGTCGCTGGCCGCGCAGGTGGACCGGGCTCCGGACGGTCCCCCGGTCATGGTCACCTCCGGTGTGCACCCGCGTTTCCCCGGGCGCCCGTTGGACGACGTCCTCGCGGAACTGACGGACCGGTCGACCTTGCCGGAACAAGCGCCTGCGTCGGAGATTCCGTACGAAGCGCCGCCGGTGGTGGTCTGTTGGGCGCCGACATCCGTACAGGCGGCCCGGCTCACGGAGTTGTGCGCGCGTGGACAGGTTCGCGTGCTCGCGGGCGGCCGACTGCCGGGTCCCTGCTGGGTCCTGCACGCCGAGCCGGACGGCCGACTGCTCGGGCCCGGCCCGCAGGTGGATGTGGAGTCGCTCGCGCTCGGCGGGGCGGTGGCCCGTGCGGTGCGACGGGGGTTCTCCCGGCCGCATCGCGTGCTGCCGGATGCCGGTGACGGACCTGGCCCTTCGGCCACCGGCCCTGTACGGGACACAGCCCCGCCCGAGCCCACGTCGGACCGTACCGATCCGGTACGCGAGCAGGCGGCGCCGGGCCGTCCCGAGTGGGATGCCCGGCCCGCCGAGGCCGGTGGTGCGGGCCGTGCATCGGGCGAACCCCTGGGCCGCGACGCCGACTTCGACGAACCCGCGGCTGTTCCGGCGGCCCCCGCCGCACCCGTTCCCGGGCGGCGACCGGCCGCCACAACACCCGTACCCCGTCCGGCCCGGTGCGCAGCCGACACCCCGGAGGACGACTTCGACCTTGCGGAACCGGACCGGGCCGCGGTCCCCGCCCCCGGACCGGCCGGGGTGTCCGCCGCCGACCCTCAGGAACGGACCCCGCGTACCCCGTGAAACTCTTGGTCACCGTCACCCCAGCCGCCCCGCAGGCCTCTGCGCCGACCCGGTCCGACTCCCCGTACGCCGCCCCCGCGCCGCGCGACCTGGTCCTGCGGGCCCCGGGCTCGACCACCGTCGGCGCACTGGCCGCACGGCTCGTCGGCGAACACGGCGAGCACGGCGAGCACGCGACCGGCGGCACGGCGCCCGTGCTCTTCCTCGACGACCGCAGACTCCCCGCCGACCTGCCACTGACCGCCACCGGTATCCGGGACGGCGCCACGCTCGGCCTCGGCGGTCCCGTACCGCCCGAGCCCGGCGGCGGATACGGACCCGGCCGTGCCGACCTGCCACCGCCGTCACGCTCCGCCGACGGCGAGCGGCTGCCCCGCCCGCCCCGTGTGGAACTCCAACTGATCGGCGGACGCGGCGCCGGACGGGTGTGGCCCTTGGACTGCGGTACGCACACCGTCGGCCCGGCGGAGGGCAGTGCGGTGCGGCTCCAGGGCCGTGAGGTGCCCGCCGACGGCATCCGCGTCACCGTCCGCCCGGACGGCACCGTGCTGCTGGACGCCGGTCCGGCGGTCGGCCACCGTACCGCCGTACGCCTGTCCGCGCCCGAACCGCCGCCCGCCCGGCCCCGCGCCGACGCCGCACCCCTGCCGCCCGCGCCGCCGCCCGAACTCCCCGACCTGTACGCCGACCCCCACGCCCCCGTCCCCGAGGGCTGGGTGGAGTGGCCGCTCGGCGATGAGCTGCGGATGGGCGAGTACCTGCTGCGGGTGGCCGAACCCACCGAGGCGGACGCCGCCGTGACGGTCTCCGACGACGGCGCGTACCTGGACTTCAACCGGCCGCCGCGGATCGTGCCGCCGCTGGTGCCGGAACGGTTCACACTGCCCTCACCGCCGGTGCCGCCGCCCCGGCGCACCGTCCCGCTGCTGGTGATGATCGCGCCGCTGTTCATGGGCGCAGGCATGGTCGTCTTCCTGCACTCGTACTTCTATCTGATGTTCGCGTTCCTGAGCCCGGCGCTCGCCCTCGGGAACTGGATCAGCTCCAGACGAAGCGGCTGGCGCGACTACCTGACCTCGGTCGCCCACTACCGCGCCCGGCGCTCCTCGTTGGAGGAGGACGTCAAGAGCATGATCGCGCGCGAGCGCGGCCTGCGGGTCAACGCCGGACCCGACCCGGCCGCCGCCGGTCTGTGGGCCGTCGGCCCCGGCGCCCGGCTGTGGGAGCGCCGCCGCGGCGACTCCGATCACCTGCTGCTGCGCGTCGGCACCGTACGCCAGGCCTCGCTGCTGACGATCGAGGACAGCTCCCGCGAGGACAACCACCGCTCCGTCACCTGGCAGATCCCCGACATGCCGATCGGCGTGAACCTCTGCCGGGACGGTGTCGTCGGCATCGCGGGCGAGACCGACGCGGCCCGAGCGCTCGCCCGCTGGACCGTCGCGCAGGCCGCGATCCTGCACAGCCCGCGCGACGTACGGATCACCGTGCTCACCGACGCCGCGGGCGCGCCCGCCTGGCAGTGGGTGCGCTGGCTGCCGCACACCCGCCCCGGCGCGGGCGGTCTCGCCGCGCCGCCGCCCGGCGGGCCCACCGTGACCGTGGGCAACGACCCGGAGACGGTCGCCAACCGGGTCTCCGAACTGGTCTCCGCGATCCGCTCCCGGACCCGCTCCCGTGAGTCGGCGATGAGCGGCGCGCTGCTGGCCGAACCCGACCTCGTCGTCGTCATGGACGGCGCGCGGCGGCTGCGCGACGTGCCCGGCATGGTGCGGGTGCTCAAGGAGGGCCCGGCCGTGCGCGTCTTCCTGATCTGTCTCGATCAGGAGGAGCGGATGCTCCCCGAGGAGTGCGTCACCGTCTGCGCGGTCGGCGCCCGCGAGGTGACCCTGCGCCGCACCGGCAGCGCCGACCTCACCGGTGTCCGCCCCGACCTGGTGGACACCGGCTGGTGCGAGCGGATCGGCCGCGCCCTGGCTCCCGTGCGCGACGTCACCCCGGACGGCTCGGACGGCCTGCCGAACCGCGTCAGGCTGCTGGACCTGCTCGGCCTGGAGCCGCCGCGGGCCGCGGAGTTGACCGCTCGCTGGACCAAGCACCCGGCCTCCACCGGCGTTCTGCTCGGCACCGGCTATACCGGCCCGGTCACCTTCGATCTGGTCAAGGACGGCCCGCACGGCCTGATCGCGGGCACCACCGGAGCCGGCAAGTCCGAACTCCTCCAGACGCTGGTGGCCTCCCTGGCGGCGGTCAACCGGCCGGACGAGATGACGTTCGTCCTCGTCGACTACAAGGGCGGCAGCGCCTTCGCGGGCTGCGAGCGGCTGCCGCACGTCCTCGGCATGGTCACGGACCTGGACAGTCACCTGGTCGAGCGGGCGCTGACCTCGCTGACCGCCGAACTGACCCGCCGTGAACGCGTGCTGGCCGACGCGGGCGCCAAGGACCACACCGAGTACCGGGCGAAGCGCCACCGCGACCCCGCGCTGGCGCCGCTGCCGAGGCTGCTGCTCGTCATCGACGAGTTCGCCACCCTGGCCCGCGACGTGCCCGAGTTCGTGCCCGGCCTGGTCGGCATCGCCCAGCGTGGCCGCTCACTCGGCCTGCACCTGCTGCTCGCCACCCAGCGCCCGGCGGGCGTGGTCACCGCCGACATCCGCGCCAACACCAACCTGCGGATCTCGCTGCGCGTCACCGACGCCCTCGACAGCCAGGACGTCCTGGAGGTCAACGACGCGGTGGGCATCTCCAGCGACACTCCGGGCCGTGCCCTGGCCAGGGTCGGTCATCGCTCGGTACTGCCGTTCCAGACCGCCTTCGTCGGCGCCGTACGCGACGACGGACCGGCCGCAGCCGCGGACACCGGGGCCGCGAGCGCGGGTACCGCGTCGGGTACGGAGCCCCGCCCCGGCGTCCGGACCAGCGAACTGACCTGGTCGCTGCTGGGCCGTGGAGCGGCCGAACCCGTCGAGGAGACCGCCGAACTCCTCGACGTCGTCCAGCGGGAGATGGACCACCGCGACGCGCCCACCGACCTGACGGCCCTGGTCGACGCGGTCACGGAAGCCGCCGCGCGGTTGCGGATCGAGCGGCAGCCCAGCCCCTGGCTGTCCGCGCTGCCGCACGCGGTGGCCCTGGCCGAACTGCCCGAGCGGCCCGACCCGGCCGACGGGCGCCTGGCCCCGGTCGTCTGGGGCCTGGCCGATCTGCCGGGTGCCCAGCGCCAGGAGCCCCTGGAACTGGACCTGACCCGCTTCGGGCACCTGTACGTTCTCGGCACCCCGCGCTCCGGCCGCTCCCAGGTCCTGCGCACCATCGGCGGGGCACTGGCCCAGCGGCACTCCAGCGCCGACGTGCATCTGTACGGCATCGACGCGGCCGGTGGCGCGCTGGCGCCGCTGTCCGAACTCCCGCACTGCGGAGCCGTCGTACCGCGCGCCGACCTGGAACGGCTCGGCCGCCTGCTGGCCCGGCTGACCGCCGAGATGAGCACGCGCCAGGAACTGCTCACCTCCCATGGCGCGGCCGACCTCACCGAACTGCGCGCCCTGCTGCCGCCCGCCGCGCGCCCCGCGCACGTGGTCGTCCTCATCGACGGCTGGGACTCGCTGGCCGCCCTGCTCGGCGACCACGACGGCGGCCGGCCGGTCCAGGAGCTGACCGCGCTGATCCGCGAGGGCGCCCCGATGGGCCTGCACGTCGTCGCCACGTCCGAACGCGCGCTGATGACCGGCAAGGTCGCCTCGCTCAACGACGAGCGGCTGCTGCTCCGGCTGACCGACCGCAACGAGTACAGCCTGGCGGGCATCCCGCCGAAGCAGGTGCCCGCCGTCGTCCCGCAGGGGCGCGGCTGGCGCGGCGGCAGCGCCATCGAGGTCCAGGTCGCCCTGCTCGGCGAACGGACCGGGAGCCCGGTCACCGGACGCGATCAGGCCGAGGCGCTCAGGCGGATCGGTGCGCGGGCCGCGCGGCGCGACCGCGATCTGCCCGCCGCCCGCCGCCCCGCACGCGTCCTGAGCCTGCCCCGCCAGGTGTCGTTCACCGACGCGTACGACAGAGTGCGGGCGGCCGACCGGCGCCCCCTGTGGGGACTGCTCGGCGTCGGCGGCGACGAACTGGGCGCGATCGGGGTGGACTTCGCGGCCGACGCGCCGTCCTTCCTCGTCAGCGGGCCGCCCGGCAGCGGCCGGTCCACCGCGCTCATCACGCTCGCCGTGTCGCTGCTGGCGGGCGGTACCCGGGTGGTCGCGCTCACCCCGAGGGAGTCGCCGCTGCGCGGCCTGGCCCGGCATCCGCGGGCCGTCGTTCTCCGGGATCCAAACCCGCTGGCCGACGAGGTGACCGCGGCGCTGAGTACCGAACCGGGGCCCACGGTGGTCCTGGTGGACGATGCCGATCTGCTCGCTCAACTGCCCGCTGCCGACGCGGCGTTGCGGGAGGTCGCCACCACGGGCCGGGACCGCGGCATCGGCCTGGTCGCCGCCGCCACCGCCGAGACGCTCACCGCGGTGGGCATCGGCTGGCTCGGCCTGGTGCGGCGGGTCCGCAAGGGCGTGCTGCTGTCGCCCCAGTCGCCGGGCGAGGGCGACATCCTCGGCGTGCGGGTGCCGTACGACCTGCTGCGGGGCCGTCCGACGCCGGGCCGCGGCCTGACCGTGGATCCGGTGACCGGCGCGCTGGTGTCGGTGCTGGTGCCGGAGACGGTGCTGCGCGACGGGGACACCGGCTGACCGGACGACGGTGCCCTGCCGCCGGACCTCTCGTCCGTCGGCAGGGCGCCGTCGTGTCGTACGGCCGTGTCAGCCGCCCTTCCTGGTGCCGGCGGCGATGTCCCCGTCCATCTTCTCGACGGTGTTCTTGATCTGGTTGAACTGACTGGCGAAGCTGTTGATGCTCTCCACCGCCTTGTGCAGTGACGCGGTGAGGTTGTTGTACGACTCCTTGAGCGCCGGGCTGCTCTGCTGCATGAACAAGCCGTTGTCGAGCAGGCCCTCGACGGTGGACTTGGTGCTCAGCAGCAGGGGGTTGATGTCGTTGACGGCTTGGTTCATCACACCGGCGACGCGTTGGATCTCGTTGTAGTTGAGGTTGATGTTGCCTGCGGGCATGGTGCTGACTCCCTGGGTCGGTGTGACGGTGGGTGGGAACCCCGACCGGGCTCGGGGTGCGTCGGGTCGGGCGTGTCGGGCCGGGGGAGGGGCCGTCAGGCGGCGGACTTCTTCGGCTTCCAGCCGGTGTCCCCCGCGGCGTCGTCGCTGGTCCACTCCTCCGTCCTGCCGTCGGTCACCACGGTCTTGGTGCCACTGCCGTCCGCATTGACCTCGATGGTGGTGGTCACCTCGTGGCCATCAAGATCGACGGAGGTGTGGGACGTGCCCTTCACCGTCTTCTCCTTGCCGCCCTTGTCGGGGCCGACGGTGGTGTAGGTGGTTGTCGTGTCGCGGTGACCGGTGTCCTTGTCGACGACCGAGGTGGTGGTACCGGTGGTGGTGCTCTCCTTGTCGTCGGCGCTCTTCGTCCTGCTGGCGAACTCGTCCTTGGTGGTCTTGCTCTCCGGCGTCTCGGTCGTCGTCGATGTGCCGGTGGTGTGCGTGACGCTGCCGAAGACGTCCGTCGAGGTCGAGTCGTACGTGCCGTCGGCGTGGTAGTTCGTGGTGTCGGTCGCCTTCAGGCCCGTCCTCGTCTCCATGGATGTGGTGACCTTCGTCGGACTGCCGTCCGGCCCGAACTCGTACGTCGTGGTGGTTCTGTTGCCGTGCCCGTCGTCGGTGGTCCACTCGTGGGGGCGCTCACCGGGCTTCTCGGGCTCCTTCGGCAGCAGGGAGGGATCGAGGTCCGGGTGCTCCTTCTTGGCCTTCTCCACCGCCTCGTGCCAGGCCTGCCACTGCTCGTTGCGCGTGTTCCACAGCTCGGAGGAGATCGAGGCGCTCTGCTTGGCCGCCTTGTTCGCCAGGTCGAAGTCCCAGTCGGCCCACTGCTTCGCCACTCCCTCGTAGAGGTTCTTGAGCTTCTCCAACTTCTCCTCGGAGCGCTTGAAGGCGCTCTTCCACGTCGTGTAGTACTTACGGACGGCCGTGACTCCTGCCTGCTCTCCCGGGCATGCCGGACCTGCTCCTTGAGGTCGCCTGCCTTCTGCGCGACGTCGTTGAGCAGTTCGTAGTCGACGGCGATGTCGGACACGGCCACCCCCTTCGCGCGAGCGCGATCGCTTTCAGGTCTCCTCGACTGCCGTGTCCAACGCGGCGAGGGCGAGCGATTTCACCCGGGCGTCGAGGAATTCAACCGATCGAGCTAACAATGCGGGTATATGTCGGTTTGATGCTCTACCATTGCGGCGATCGAAGTCACAGAGCGTTACATCTGTGAGCGCTCTGCCACGGGGGAGGAGCAGGGTGTGGCTACGCGTCCTGGAGACTGGGGGGCTCTGCGTCTCGGCGCGGACCCGACCCCGGGTGACGTGGCTGCCCTCACCACCATCGCCGACGCGATGCGCGCCCTCGCCGCCGACGCGGGCACCATCAACAACGGCCTCAAGGTGCTTCAGCAGACCTCCGGTGACGGCCGCCGCTTCATCGGCAGGACCGCCGACCAGCTACGCGGCATGGTCGACGACCACCTCCACAACTTCGTCGGCCATGTCGAGGAGTCCTTCCACCAGGCCGAGGCGGCGCTGCGTACGTACGCCACCGCCCTCGCACAGGCGCAGAACGACGCCGACCAGGCACTGGCCGCCGTCCATGGACTGGCCCACGACGACCCGCGACGGCAGACCCACATCGACCGGGCCGACGACGCGAAGACCACGCTCGCCCACGCGGCGCGCACCCTGGAAAGGACGCTGACCGAGGCCGGGTCGCTGATGGTCATGCCGGTCAGCGACTGCGAGTTGTTCTGGGAAGCCTTCAAGTGGCTGACCATCGTCCTCACGGTCATCGGCATCTTCACCGGCGGCGCCCTCGCGATCCTCGCCTGGGGCATGAACGCGGTCATGCTGATCAAGGCCATCGTCGACTTCAGCCAGGGCAAGGCCAAGGGCCTGGAACTCGGGCTCGCCTTCCTCGGCGTGCTCTTCCCCACCACCAGGGCCCTGCCGGTCGGCGCCATCATCAAGGGCCTGGGCGGCGTCCTGAAGGGAGGCGTCCAGGGCATCAGCCAGGCCGGGAAGAACATCAGCGCGGAGATCGGCCGCTTCTCCGTTCTGTACGGCGTACCCAAGACCGCGGTGGCGCCCCTGGTCGTCGCCGTCCACACCCTCAACGGTGTGAAGGGCGTGGGGAGCCTCGCCAAGGGCGGCTGGGGGTCCCTGGCCGGTGCCGTCAGCAAGGACTGGGTGAAGTTCACCGGTCAAGTCGACGGCGCCTGGGCCAAGTTCGGCGCATACGGAAAGATCACCGCCGGGCGGGCCGGCCGGATCGGCATCGTCACCTTCCTGCCCTTGGACTACGCCGAACTCAGCGTCCTGGGCCTCGCAGGCGCCGCGCGACTCGCCTTCGGCGAGCGGGTCCTGGGTATCAAGTACCCGGAACTGCACGCGCTGTTGGCCCATGCGGGGCGTACGGAAGCGGCGCTGCGCGGCGGCGCCGACGTCGGTAGCGGCACCGGCACGTTCGACAGGAACGGCGCGCTCGTGCCGTTCCGGCCGGTCGGTGCGCCCGGCACGCCGACGCCGACGCGGCCCGTCGGTGGGCCCGTCCCGGACGCCGTCGTACCGGGTGGATCCGTGGACCTGTCGCGCCTGCGATTCCCGGCGGGCCGCGTCCAGGGCGTGCACGTCACGCCCGGCGGACTCCCCGGCATGACCGCGCGCCCAAGTGGCCTGACCGTTCCGGACGTTCACGGCTCCGGTGCCACCCGGCTCATCCAGCAGGTGGACTTCGAAGCAGGGCACATCCGCCTGGACAACAACCTGTTGCTGCCCGCGCACACCGCCATCGACCTGCTCAAGGATGCCCACGTGTCGGCGCCGACAGCCCATGCGGTGACGGACGTTCCCACCGTCCGCGTCCCGGAGCCCTCCTCCGGCGCCGGTTCCGTCCACGGCATCGGCATCGGCGACGGCCAGGCGATGGCCCGCGGCGCCATCGGACACGGCGAGGCCCTGGAGGACATGTCCTTCCCCGAGCTACAGGCGCTGGCCTCGGGCGACGTCGCGGTGACCTCGTTCCACGGGGAGGGCATCAGCGTCCGCATCGGCGACGCGGCGCCGCGTACGTTCACCGCGCAGGACCTGGCGCACACCGTGCCCGGCGGCACGGCACGTACGGACCTGACGGGCGGGCTGGACGTGAAGGTCCCGGTGGGCAGTCCGGCGACGGGCGGTGCCCACGCCCCGCTGAGGGCGGAGATCCCGGATCAGGCGCCGGGTACCAGGGCGGGCGTCCCGTCCGGCGCCGGTTCCACGACCAAGGCGGCTCCTCGACCGGCTCTCGACCAACACGACGTGACGATGAGCCTGTTGGAATCCGGCGGACGTGAACCGGTCCGCGCCACCGGCCGCAGTGCTGCCATGGACCGGGGCGGTTCCGGGGTGTCGGCCCGTCAGGACCTCGACGGCGCGGGCGCGTCCGGCACCGTGGACCACAGCGCCCTCGACCTGATCGCCCACCCGGGCGGCAGCCCGGCCAAGGCCGCGGACACCGCCGTTCCGGCCGCGGTCAGGCCCACCGGACACCCGCCCACACCCACCTCCGTCCCCGCGCCCCCGGGCAACCGCTTCGCCGGTGCCGCGGCCATGAACCAGCGGCTGCGCGCCCGCGACGACCTGATCCTCGGCGGTTCGACCGGTCCCGAAGCCGGAGCGAAGCTCAACGCGTGGGCCGCGTACGAGAACGCGCTGTCGCAGCTCGGCAAGGCGGAGCGCAAGGTGGGTGGGCTGGTGCCGCCGGGCGCCGACCGGGGTGAACCCTCGCCCGCCCTGGCCGAGGCGCTGGACGACCTGGGCGCCAAGCGCGCCGAGGCCGCCGGGGCAGCGGCGAAGCTCGACGAACTGGGCGTCGACGCGGCACGCACCCGTCAGCAGATCAACGCCCTCACCGGCGGCATCTTCGGCGAACACGCCGTCGGCGGCGGTCCACCGCCGCACCCGCGACCGGAGACGCGGGCGATCCCGTCTGTCGACAAGGGAAAGGCGAAGGCGGACTTCGTGGAGCCCGAGCCCGAGCCCGCCCCGAGAAGCCTCCTCCCACGACACCCGGCACCGAAGGACCGGCTCGGCTTCGGGCCCGACGACGCGCTGGGCGCCCGCAGCCGGGCCACGGACCGCATCGTCACCGGAGGCACCGCGGGCTGGGAGGCCAGGCTGCGGCTCGACGCCTGGGATCAGTACGAACGGGCGTCCTACGGCCTGGCCGTAGCCCGGGGAGAATTGGACCGGGTACCCAAGGCGGATCAGCCCGGCTCGTCCACCGCCTCCGCCAAGGCCCTCGCGGCCCTGGACAGGCTGAGTGCCAAGCGCGCCGAGTTCACTGACGCCAAGGCCCGCCTCGATGAACTGGGCATGGATCCGCAGACCATTCAGCAGCAGATCGATGACGCCTACACCGCGATCGCCGCCGAGTGCTGGAAGCGCGGAAGGCCCGTTCCCGGGCCCGGCGGCGCGCCGTTCCACCACCCGAAGGCGCGCGACGTCGAGATGACCGGCCCCGCGCACCATGGCGACCACCACCAGATGCCTGGGCTGCGGTGGGAACCCGACCTCACCAGCCACACCACACCGGGCGACATTCGTGTCAACACCGCGTTCACCGACGCGTTCCAGCGCCTCGGCAAGAGCGACCAGTGGTCGCTGTCCGACGAGCAGTACCTGAACAACCTGCGCCACAGCGTGGACGAACAGCGCCCGATCTCCTATGTCGTCAACACCGTCGTCAGATACGACGACATCAGATTCGACGACATCGGCACAGTCAAGAGAATGGGCGGTCAGCAGACCGACACCTCCCTGACGTCGATCCCCGACTTCCTGAAGGCGGTCACCACCGGACTGCCGGACGGCTACCGGGGGCGGTTCGGTGTGGTGATCGGCATCAACGGTCCGAAGGAGGAACTGGGAAAGATCAACGAGGCGGTGCGCCGCGCCCTGGACGACGTTCGCGCGGACTTCCCGATCGCCGTCGTCGGTATCGGCTGGCATACCGGGAAGTTCCCGTACGGAACCATCCGTAACACCGTCATGACCAGCCTGGCCAGCCGGTCGATGGTGCACGCCATGATGGCCGGCGGTGACGGCGTGCCGCCCTCCCATCCGTACTTCGCCTTCATGGACTTCGACCGTTACCCGCACACCGTGCCCGGCGGACAGCACGTCTTCGACTACTTCGAGAAGAAGTTCGAGATGCGCGGCGTCGAGCGGGCGGGGGAACCGTCGGAGACGGCGCCGCTGCGCCCGCTGATGATGACCGGCGGCTACCGGGTGCCCGAGCCGCCGGGCCCTGGCGAGCCGGACTTGCTCCTGGCCGAGACCAACGCGCGCCTGGCGGACGGGGCGAAGGGGCGCGTCACCAAGGACCACCGACCCGACCTCGCCTTGCGGATCGGCGCGGACATGCGCGCCCGAGCCGGGCACGCCGGATTGCACCCACTGCTGCCGTACCCGCCCGAGCCCAACCTGTTCGTGGACGCCACCGCGACACTGGTGGACAGGATTCCAGGAAGCGAAGGCTGGTTGCCGCTGCGGTTCGGCCCCATGGAATCCGAAGCCAACCACCTGTGCGACGCGCTCAACAAGTTCAACGCCTGGGAGCTGGACAGCACCCTGCCCCGCCTCAGTCATGGCGACTTCAGGCAGCGGCCGGGCGCCATCGTCGACCGCGAGGCGCAACGGGAGATCGCTGCCGGCAACCACACGCTGCCGGTCCGCGGCACGGCCTTCGTCGCCGAGTTCGAGGAGGCGGCCATCGCCACTGATGTCTCCCGGATGATGGCCGGGCTCTTCGGCAAGCGCAAGAAGCTGCCCCAGGACCACGCCGGACTGGCGCAAGTGGAGCGGCTGTTCAGCAAGAAGGGATTCAAGAAGGGGCTGGGGCTGAGCGAAATCCGTGACCAGCGCTTCAAGCTCTCCCCGGAGAACGCGGATCGGATCAACCCGCTGCGGCCGTTCCATCCCCCTGACATCGCCGCACTGAGCGACAAGCTGGGCACGGACGCCAATGTGCTGGGGTCCCACATCTCCGCCAAGCTGGGTGACGACGCGTCGGTACGCGTCGGCATCCGCCAGGAGGACCTGCGCTTCATCACCTACGCCTACGCCCACAACGAGGCCCCGTCGCGCCTCCTGAACACGCTCGACCACGCCATCGTGTACGCCGCGCGCCGACCGCGGCCCACCTCGGTCCTGTACGCCTTCGAGAACGGCCCACCCGAGAACCTGCGTCTGCCCTCGGCGGAGCAGCTTCTGCGAGACGTGCGGGCCCAGTTGGGACATCGCGGCGGTGCGGTCGCCAAGAAGGGGATTCAGGGAGTGATCGACGCGGCGCTCAAGAGCAACCCGGGCATCGACCTCACTCCCCAAGAACTGTCCCTCGCGTTGGCCACAGGGCGTCTGCGCCGCATCCCCGACGACCGCGCCGCGGTCGGGGATGTCGCGTCGACGGACGTCTCGTCGATCACCGAGCCCCTGCGTGGCCTCACTCTCGCGTCCGATGACCTGGGACATGCTTCCGTCCGGGCCGCGGCCGAGGACTTCGCGCTCCAGCGCTATGCCAACGCCCTCGGACGCAAACTGCGCATCACCTTCGCGAACGGCAGCACAACCGATGTCACCCCCGAAGGGGCGGGAACGACGAGGCTGCCGGTGGTGAACATCGAGTGGACGCCCGTGACGACCCCCGTGCACGGTCCGAACGCCGCGCTCTGTACGAATCCGCAGTGCATGGACCCGGTGCATTTCCCGGACGGCGGCCACTGGACCGTGACCGGCGGCGACCCGGTCCCGGCCCCGGCCTCGGGTCGCAAGCGCGGCCACGACGATGAGGGCGCGTCAGGTGGCGCACCCCGCCCCAAGCGCCCGCGCCCGGCCAAGGGCAAGGCCCGGCTCGACGCCCCCGGCGACCCGGACACGCCCATGGGAGGCGTCCGATGACCACGGACCAGACGGTTCCGGTTGCCGCCACCGTGCACCAAGTGGCTCCCGGATGCCCCGGCGCACTGGCCGCAGCCCTGAAGGCCGCCTCTCCGGGTGACGAAGTGCGGATGGCGGCCGGGACGTACGAGGAGACGCTGCGTGTCGCGCGGGACGTGACGCTGCGGGCCCCGGACGGCGGCGGGGTCGTCCTCGCCGCGCCCGCCGGTACCACCCTGGCCCTCGAAGTCCTGCCCGGTGCCCGGCTGACGTTGGAGGGGGTGACCGTACGGGGCGGTGCGGCGGACCGGCCCGCCGTCCTGCTGTCCGGTGGCGTCACGCACTGGCACGGCGGCGGCACCCGCCATGGACGCCTCGAAGTGCTGCGCGACGCCGCGCTCACCATGACCGGCGCCCGCCTGACGGGCGCGGCACTGGCCGGGGCACTCATCCGTACCACCGGTGCGGTGCGGCTGGTGGACTGCGATCTGGAAGAAGCCCAGGGCACCGGCCTCGTGGTGGCAGGGCACTCCCGGCCGGAGTTGACCGGCAGCCGGATCAGGGGTGCCACCGGCTCGGGAGTGCGGGTCCGCGAGAACGCGTCCGTCGTGCTGCGCGACTGCCTGATCGACGCCGCGGGCCGCAGCGGGCTGCTGTGCGAGGACAGGTCGGCGGTGCTGCTCGTGGACTGCCGCGTACGCGACTGCGGCGGCGACGCGGTCCATGTGCTGGACTCCTCGCCGGTACCGCGGAACGGCGACCCGTTCGAGGCGGCGGACACCGCAGCATCACCACAGGCCGGAGGCGGACTGCTGCTGTACGGCTGCGAACTGACCGGCACGGGCGCCGACGCGCTGCACGTCACCGGATGCGGCGACGCCGTGCTGCTCGGCTGCGTCCTGCGGGACGTCGGCGGCTCCGGCGTCACGGCAGGGGAGCGGGCCCGGGTGCGGCTGGCCGACACCCGGATCGTACGAACCGCTTCGGCGGCCCTGACGGTCCACGGTACGGCCCGGCTGGAGGCGCGCGGCACGTCCGTACGCGGCTCGGCGGCCAACGGCCTGCTGGTCACCGACTCCGCCACCGCCCGGCTCACCGAGGGCGAAGTGACCGACTGCCGGTTCAGCGCCGCACACATCGGTGGTGCCGCCGAGGTGACGCTGACCCGGCTGCGCGTCGGCCGGACCCCCGAACACGGGCTGCACGCTGTCGCCGACAGTCGGCTCACCCTGACCGAGGTGCACCTCGCCGACTGCGGCATGTCCGGTCTCGACCTGTCCGGGAAGGCAGGCGCCGACGCCACGGAACTGTCCGTCGTCCGCTGCCGCGACGGTGCCGTCACCGCCTCCGAGGGGCCCGTCCGCCTGACCGACTGCACGGTCACCGACACCGAACGCGCCGGGTTCAGCTTCGGTCCCGGTGACGACACGGAACTGGTCGGCGGCCGGGTGCTGCGCGCCGGTACCGCTGGTCTTGTGGTCCGGGACGGCGCCACCGTACGCGTCCGGGACGTGGAGATCACCGAGGCGGCCGGGTCGGGGACAGTGGTCGCGGCCGACGCCGCCCCGCACCTGAGCCGGGTCCGGATCGTCCGCGCGGGCAAGAACGGCCTGATCGTGGACGCCGGGGGCGCCGGTGTCTTCGAGGACTGCGAGATCACCGCACCCGGCTATCCCGCCGTCCACCTGGGCGAGGCAGCCACCCCCGTGCTGACCCGGATCCGCGTACAGGACGCCGACGCCGACCTGAGCGGCGAGACCGGCGCCGAGCCGGAGGTGCGCGACTGCGTCTCCTGGCGGGTCAAGGACGCCCACTGGCCCGCGCCGCAGGCGCTCGTGCCGGCCACGGTCACCGCGGCGCCCGCCGGTCCCCCGGCCAGGGGCACCGTCACCACGGCCCCGGCCACCGAGGAGGACCTCGACGATCTCCTCGCCGAACTGCACCGGTTGATCGGTCTCGAGCGGGTCAAACAGGATGTCGCCTCACTCGTGAAGCTGATGCGCATGGTCCAGCGCAGGGAGGCGGCCGGGCTCGCGGCGCCGCCGCTCAGCCGCCATCTGGTCTTCGCGGGCAACCCCGGCACCGGCAAGACCACGGTGGCCCGCCTGTACGGGCGCATCCTGGCCGCCGTCGGCCTGCTGGAGCGCGGCCACCTGGTCGAGGCCGACCGCTCCGCCCTGGTCGGCGAGTACGTCGGCCACACCGGGCCGAAGACCCAGCGGGTCTTCATGGAGGCGATGGGCGGCGTGCTGTTCATCGACGAGGCGTACTCCCTGGCGCCCGCGCACGGCTCGGGCGGCGACGACTTCGCGCAGGAAGCCGTCGCCACCCTCGTGAAGCTGATGGAGGACCACCGCGACGCCGTCGTGGTCATCGTCGCCGGATATCCGGCGGAGATGGAGCACTTCATCGACTCCAACCCCGGCCTCGCCTCCCGTTTCAACCGCACGCTGCTGTTCGAGGACTACGGCACCGAGGACCTGGTGCGCATCGTGGAACAGCACGCGGCGACACACCAGTACGAACTGACCGACGCGGCGCGTGCCACGCTCGTCGGCTACTTCGACCACGTCCCCCGGGACGGCCGGTTCGGCAACGGGCGCTCGGCCCGGCAGACGTTCCAGGCGATGACGGAACGGCAGGCGTACCGCGTCGCGGAGAACGACGCGCCGTCCGGGGCGGACCTGCGCTCGCTGTCCGAACTGGACGTACCGGAACTGGATGTACGGGCCCTGGGCGTACGGGAACTGGATGTACGGGCCCTGGGCGTACGGGAATTGGACGTACGGGCCTTGGGCGTACGGGAATCGGACGTACGGGATGTCGACCGCGTAGACCAGCCCGCCCCCAGCGTGCCGCAACCGCTCCCGTCCGGCTCCGGCGCTCCCGTCCCCCCGGCCTGAGAGCCTGACCCGCCTCGCCCGCCCCCAGGAGGAACCACCGTTGTCACAGCCGAAGAAGAACACCGGCCCGGACGACCCGTCCCGGTCCGGTTTCGCAGAGACCTTCGCCAAGGGGCCGCGCACACCACTGCGCGGCCTGGTGCCCGGTCGGCGGGTGTGGAGGACCGTGCTGGGCCTGCCCGTGGTGGCCGGTGTCGGCGTCGGCGCGGTGGCGCTGGTAAGCCTCGGCGCCGCCCATGTCCGCTTCGGCGACGACCAGGCGCGGCCCGCCACCAGGACCGACGCGCCCAAGGACCCGGTGTCCGCTCCCGAGAGCCCGGTCGCTGTCAACACCCCGGAGATCATGGCCCTCGCCCGGTGCGGGAAGGACCAGGTGAAGGTCACCGCGAGACCCGGGAGCGCCTCGTACACACCGGACGGGAAGCCCGCGATCCACCTCGCCTTCACGCACACCTCCGGGGCGGCCGGCAGCGGCCGGGACTGCCGGGTCGACCTGGGGCGCAGGGCCACGCACGTGGAGGTCGAGGACTCCCACGGCGCGCACGTCTGGTCCCCCACGGACTGTCCGGGCCGCTACGGCACTTCGCGCTGGACACGCCTGGTGAAGGGCTCCCCGCTCGGTCTGGTCGTCCACTGGGACCGCCGCCGCAGCAAGCCGCACTGCGCCCTCGCGTCCCCGGGCACAGCGGCCGCGGGCATGTATCGGATCCACGCGTCGACCGACGTGGGTTCCGCGGACGCTTCCCTCGTTCTGAAGCCCAAGCCGGTGGGCGCATGGCCACTTGACGAGCGATCGGGTGCGGCGGACACCGCGGGAGCGCACGACGGCATCGCCACCGGGGTGGCGTGGGGCGCCGGACCTGGCGGGGCGGCCGAGTTCGACGGCGTCAGCAGCCAGATCACCACCAGGGGGTCCGTGCCCGACGCGGGCCCTGGACGCGGCTTCACCATCTCCGCGTGGGTCTACCTCGACACCGGCAGGCCCGACGCCTTCGCCACCGCGGTCAGCCAGGACTCGGGTGACGTGAGCGGCTTCTTCCTCCAGTACTCGGGTGCCGACCACCGCTGGGCGTTCTCCAACGCGGGCGCTCGCAGCCTGTCTTCCAGCGCGCCCACCGAACGACGCTGGACGCATCTGGTCGGCGTCTACGTCGCGAACGGCAGCCAACTCCGGCTCTATGTCGACGGAAAGTACCAGGGCACCGAGACCGCGACACAGCCCATCACGGAGAGCGGACCGTTGGTCATCGGCCGGGCCATCGTCGACGGGAAACAGACGGATTTCTTCCGCGGCGCCATCAAGGACGTCCAGGTCTTCGACGCCGCCCTGACCACCGAGCAGGTCTATGCGCTGGGGCAGTGAGACGATGTGCGGCCGACTCTCACCGAGGGCCCGTACGAGGTGATCGGACCTGAGCCTGTCGGCTGTCACCGACCGGTCGGCCCGGACGGACGGCCGTGTGCGTCAAGCTCGACACTGATGTCGGATTCTTGCCAGCGGACGGCCGCCCCGCACTGTTTGACTACCCGCATGACCACCGAACAGATGGCCAACGCGCGCCTCTTCCGCTCTCTGCACACCCCCGCCGAACCGCTCGCGCTCGCCAACGCCTGGGACGTCGCGAGCGCCCGTGTCATCGAAGCCGCGGGCGCGCCCGCGATCGCCACCACCAGCGCCGGGGTCGCCTGGTCGCTGGGCTCCCCGGACGGCGACGCCCTCGGCCGAGAGCAAGCGCTGGAGCTGATCTCCCGGATCACCGCCGCGGTCGCGGTCCCGGTCACGGCCGACATCGAAGGCGGATACGGGCAGGACGCGGCCGACGTCGCCGCGACCGTCGCCGGGGTGATCGCGGCGGGCGCCGTCGGCGTCAACATCGAGGACGGCACCCGGCACCCGGACGAGCTCGCGAAGCGGCTGGCCGTCGCCCGGCAGACCGCTGACCGCGAAGGCGTGGACCTCTTCCTCAACGCCCGTATCGATACGTACCTGTTCGGTCTCGGGGAGGCGGACACCCGACTCGAGGAGACCCTGTCCCGGGCGCGCAGGTACGTCGACGCCGGGGCGGACGGCATCTTCGTCCCCGGTGTCACCGACACCACCGTGATCGAGACGCTGGCCAAGGGCATCTCCGTACCGCTGAACGTCATGGCCGCCCCCGGCGCCCCGACCGTTGCCGAGCTGGGCGCCCTCGGGGTGGCCCGCGTCAGCCTCGGTCCGGGCGTAGCGCAGGCCGCGTACGCCGCCGCCCGCCGCGCGGCACGGGAACTCTTCGACACCGGTGCCTACGACTCCCTCACGGACGGCATCGCCTTCCCGGAACTCAACGCGCTGCTCGCCTCGCGTCACTGACCGGCGGTCTGGGCCGATCCCGGCGTACCGTCCGAGGACGGACTGACGAAACCGCCGATCTTCTGTTCGAGCAGCTCGGCCAGCCGTAGTGGGGTGCGGTCCTCGAACATCGGGCCGATGAGCTGTACTCCCACCGGCAGGCCCTCGGGGGACCGGCCCGCTGGTACGGCGGTGGCGGGCAGGCCCGGCATAGTGGGCACACCGGCCCAGACGAGCTGGTCGAGGTACGGGTGCTCGACCCCGTCGATGTCGATCCGGCGTTCCCTCGGATCGGGGTTGTGGTCGTGCGGGAACGCGGGAGTGGGCGTGATGGGGCACACCACCGCGTCGAACTCGGCGAAGAGCTGCCGCCAGCCATGGCGGTGGAGTTCACGACGGTGGTTCGCCCCGATCCAGTCGCGGTGGCTGAACACCATGGCGCGCAGCCGCACCGCGTCGAGACTCCGGTCGTCCGCGCTCAGCCGGGCGGCGTGGGCCCGCAACTGCTCGTGCGCTTCGACGGGAAAGTGCGCGACGGAGCTGGAGATCAGCAACTGCGTGTAGATCACCGCGGCTTCGGTCAGGTCGGGAAGCAGCGGGCTGTGTCGTTCGACACGGGCGCCGCCGTCGACGAGCGCGTCGGCCACCCGGTTCACGCCCGCCCGCACGGCGGACCCGGTCGGAATGAGCGGATGCTGGTCGAGGACCAGGACCCGGAAGTCGCACAGCCGCTCGTGGCGCGCGGGCGGCAGCGTCACCTCGTGCGCCACACCGAACGTCAGCGGGTCCGGTCCGGCCATGACGTCGAGCAGGAGCGTGAGGTCGCGGGCGGAGCGCGCCATCGGCCCGACCACGGCGAGGTCGTGTTCAGCGGGCAGTACCGGCGCGAGCGGCGGGACCATACCGCGCATCGCCGTCAGCCCGAGTGTCGGCTTGTGTGCGTAGACACCGCAGAAGTGCGCGGGGGTGCGGAGCGAACCGGCGAGGTCGGAGCCGATGGACAGCGCTCCGAATCCGGACGCCAGGGCCGCCGCCGATCCACCGGAGGATCCCCCCGACGTACGACCGTGATCCCACGGGTTGTTGGTGGTGCCGTACAGCTCATTGAAGCTCTGTATGTCTTGCAGCCCCAACGGTACGTTGGTCTTGCCGAGCACCACCGCGCCCGCGGCCTTGAGCCGCGACACCTGCACCGCGTCCTCGGCCGGTACGTAGTCCCGGTGTGCGGGCATGCCCCAAGTCGTGGGCAGCCCAGCGACGTTGTAGGACTCTTTGACCGTCACCGGAATGCCGAGCAGCGGCCGGTCCTCACCACGGGCGCGCGCCTGGTCGGCATCGCGCGCGGCGGCCCGCGCACGGTCGAAGTCCGGCACACAGACCGCGTTGATCGTCTTGTCGTCCCGCTCGATACGGGCGATCGCCTCGTCGGTCAGCTCCGCCGAGGTCACTTCACCGGCACGCAAGGCAGCCGCGAGTTCCTCAGCCGTCAGGAGATTCCATTCCATGGCTCCGACCGTAACCACCTCTGGAACAGGTCACGAAATACCGTTTCGCGCAACGCGGTCGGACGTATTGGCGAAAGTTGGCGTAGACCAGTGAACGACATGAAAGCCCCGTCGTTCAAGGTGAGTTCACTACAAGACGCTTGGCGGGCGACTAGGGCTCATGCATACTCCTGCTGCACACCGCCCATACCGTGAGTCAAGTAGGAGGCAATTCATGCGACTTCGTGTTCGTGCTGTACTGAGCACGCTAGCCCTCGTCGCCACCGCACTCTTCGCCCCCGGCGTCGGCGTGATGGCCTCCACGGACGCCTTCGCGGCGACCAAGCTCACCCATGCCCAGGCCACCGCCATGTTCCGCGCCGCGGGCATCACTTGGTCCTCGTCCGGCGGCTGCTCCGACCGAAACGGCTCGACGTGCACGTCCTTCGACGGACTCAACCAGGCCACCGCTCAGGGAGCGGTCACCCTCAAGCAGGCCAGCGGCTGCGCCATCAATATCACCGGCGGCACCGAGACCGGACACGCGAGCGGCACGTACTCGCACTGGAACGGTTACAAGCTCGACTACGGCAAGAACACCTGCCTGACCAACTACGTTCACAACGCCTTCACTTACATCGGGCTGCGCGGCGACGGCTACCCCCAGTGGAAGGCGGCCTCCGGCAACATCTACGCGGACGAGGGCACCCACTGGGACGCCCTGTACTACTCCTGCGGCTGCTGACACCCTGCGGGGAGTCTCATTCAGAGGGTGTCTCCTGCTTCTCGTACTGACAGCGGACGTGGCCGCCGCGCTGTTGGTCGTCATCGTGCTCGCCGTCCGAGGGCTGGGCCGGAGGGACACCGGGTCTTTCTGACAGTCCACGCGCTGGGGTCCTGGCCCTGACCCACGGGAGGCCGTCACCGCTTGCTCAGCGGTGACGGCAGCGGTGACGGCGAGGATCCGACCGGCCGAGCTCGGCCGTTCCTTCACCCACTGGGCCCCTGGAGAACGCCTCTGATCCAATCGCTGATCGGAGGAGCGGTGAGATCGGTCGCGATCGTGTCGGAGAAGCCGCAGGCGGGTGCGCTGCCGCGGCTGATGGCTCCGATCAGGACCCCTCGGCCGTTCTGGTAGTCGGCCCAGACCGGGCCGCCCGAATCTCCCTGGCAGGGCGAACCGAACGTAGCGCTGGCCGTGCACAGTTCGATGTCGGGTCGAAAGCCACCCGGGGGCCGATTGCAGGTCTCCGGCGGCAGGACGTACGTGTACAGCGACTTGAGCCGGACAGGCGGTTCGCAAGCAGGCGAGGGGTCGTTGCAGGTGCGTCCCCAGCCGGCGATGAGGACCCGGAAGGCACTGCGAACAGGCTGGACCCTGGGCCCGAGGAAGGCCGGTGGGGCGGCCACATCATGGTCGAGCTTGAGCAGCCCGACATCGAAGGGCCCTGCCGCGCCGCCGCTGTTGTAGCTGGGATGCCGGTACACGGCAACCGCCTTCGCGACCTCGCCGCCGGTCCGGTCCACGGATCCGACGTGGACGGTCGTGGTGCGTTCCGTGAGGGGAAAGACGCAGTGGGCCGCCGTCACGACCCAGTGATGGCCGATCAGGGTTCCGCTGCACGACTCCGAGCCGGAGGCACCGGTGCTCTGGATCGCGGTCGTGGCGGGGAAGTCTCCGGGCGTGACGTACATGCCGCCGATGATCTTGGGACGCGGAACACCGTTGTCGGACGGGCTGTCCGCCGCGGCAGCGGATCCCGTACTGGTGACGGTCACCATGAGGACGCCTACTGCGACAGTGGCGACCAGACACCTTACTCTGGTGAAACCTTCATACAATGTGCGCATATGGTGATATGTAACATCGTGATCACTTCGCTTCAGGGAGCGACTCGCGTGATCGTCTGCCCCCGTGACGTGACCTACGACGCCGCGCCGCTACACGGTCACGTCAGGCCGAACCACGGCAGGCACTCCGACAGCCCCTCCACCTTCACCGGGGCCAGTCGGTGTTGCTGCCACTGTTCAGCGGTGAGGCGGAGCCTGTGCAGCACAGCGGGCTTGGCTCGTACGGCATGACGTTCGATGCCGTCCTCTTGATACCCGAGCTTGCGCGATACCGTCAGCGAGGCTGTGTTGTCGGCATATGCGCCGGAAACAGCGTGCTGCGCGCCGAGCCCGACGAAGGCCAGGTGAAGGACAGCCGCGCGCATCTCGGTTCCCAGGCCCTGGCGGTGATAAGCCCTGCCCAGCCAGGATCCGGTGCCTACTTCACGGCGGACCGAGAAGTCCCGGGCGCTGATGCCCTGCGTACCCACGACGATGCCCTCTCGCACGACTGCCAGGTTCAGCACCCAATTCTCCGGCTGCCACTCGCTCCAGCAGCGCCAGTGGTACTGGAGGACATTCTGAGCACGCTGCTCGGGCGTGACATCGGTCCATGCCACGTTGAACGGCTGCACCGCCGGATCATGCACACCATCGGCGGCCAACGACGCCAACGCGGCGAGATCATCCAGATTCGGCAACCGCAACTCCAGCCGCGGCGTGGTCAACCGCAGGCCCGCGAGCGGCCAGTGGGTCAGCAGGTTCATGACCAGGGATTCTCCCCACTCCCGACCATCGTGACCACTGAATTTTCGAGGGCAGGCGTATGGGTGAGGCCGTTGTCGGCGAAGAGCGAATGCGGCTGTGCCAGGCGGCGGGGCTGATCGACGTGGGGGCGGTCAACGCGGCGGTGCGCGCGGCCGGTCACGTGCAAGGGCCCCTCTCCTGTCAGAGCAGATCGCGCAGTTGATCGAGCAGGAAGCGGACAGAGGCGGAGATGACGGCGCTCAACGTCAGCTTGCGCACTTCGGTGAGCTGTGAACGCCGGTGCTGCGGGCGGTGGTTGTGGTTGCGCGACATGGTGATGTCCTGACGTCGTAGGGATTGCACGGACGGTCGGCCTTCCGGTCTCCCATGTTCAGGAGCCGTGAGTGCCCTACGCTGAAGTGCGATGACGCCCGCATCCTGGTCACAGATCACCCAGTTCGAAGGCATGCCGTATCCGCTCCTGGGCAGGACGCTGCGATGAAACGCGACGGGGCGCGGGCGGGGCACGGCCAGGAGAGGGCCGCGAGAACCGGAAGCAGTGGCAAGCGGCTCATCTCACGGCCCGCGGTGGCACCAGGCCCACTGCGTACCTTGAAGAACCTGATCTACGGGGCATACGTGGCGGCCGGTGCGCCGACCCTTGACGACATGGCGCTGGCGGTGGCCGAGGACGACGCACTGCGCGCCTGTCCGTCCCGGGACACCGTCAACCGTCTGATCGGCGAGGCGACGACGGCCGGGAAGCAGGCGGACGTCACGGCGCTAGTGACGGTGCTGACGCGGATGGCCGGAGGCGACACGGAGCAAGCCGCCCGCGACGCGGCCTCGTTGTGGACTCGAGCCCAGCTCGCCGAGCCGCTCGGCCGTCCCGTCACCGACATCGATCCGTACGATCTCGAAGTCCATCGGGCGATCACGCTGCGGGGCGTCGGCGGCCTGCCCGCCTATGTGGAACGCGACCACGACATCGAACTGCGTCGGCTGGTCACCGAGGCCGCTCAGGGTGCCAGTCGACTCGCGCTGCTGGTGGGGACGTCGTCAACGGGCAAGACCAGGGCATGCTTCGAAGCCGTCCGACATCTGCCGCGCGACTGGAGGTTGTGGCACCCCATAGATCCGGAACGGCCCCAGGCCGCGCTGTCCGCGCTCGGCCAGGTGGGCCCCAGGACCGTGGTCTGGCTCAACGAAGCCCACCACTACCTGTTGCACCACGAGCACGGCGAGTCCATTGCGGCCGGTCTGCGTACGCTCCTGTCGGACGACACGCGGGCTCCGGTCCTTGTCCTCGGCACGATCTGGCCCGGTCCCGGCTACTTCGACGCCTTGCGCACCACACCGTCCCCCGGCCGCCCGGATCCGCATGCCCAGGCGCGGGTCCTCCTCGCGGGTCGAGTCCTCCACGTCCCGTCGGCCTTCTCTCCCTCCGAGGTCGAGGAACTCCGGCAGTCGCACGACCCACGTCTCGCGGCGGCTGCCGCGTCGGCTCAAGACGGCATGATCACCCAGTACTTGGCCGCCGCGTTCGAACTGATCGACATCTATGCCGCGGCGCCCCCTGGAACCAGGGCTCTCCTCGACGCCGCGATCGACGCACGTCGGCTCGGCCACCCGATCGGCCTCCCGCTGCCCTTCCTCGCCGCCGCGGCCGAGGCGTACCTGACCGACAGCGAGTGGGAGCTTCTGCCGGACAACTGGCTCGAGCAGGCCCTGAATCAGCTCACCGATCCGATCAAGGGAGCACGCGGCCCCCTGCACCCGCAAAGGCGTCCGCGGGGCTCCACGGGGTCGGCAAGTCCGGCCCCCGGACAGACATATCGACTGGCCGACTTCCTCGAGGACCATGGCCGAGGCGAACGCCGTCTCGAACGTGTGCCCCCACTGTTCTGGCAGGCAGCCCTGCGGCACTGCGACACCGAAGGCGCCCGCGCCCTCGCATCGGCCGCGGCGGCCCGAGGCTTCGCGGAGACCGCATGCCGCCTGTGGGCCAAAGCCGGTGACCACGAGAAGGTGGCGCACGCTCTGACGGAGATGCTGCGGCCGGACGAGGCTCTGCCGTGGTACGAGCGCGCCGCGGCCGACGGGAGGGCGCGGGCTCTCCGCGACGCCGGCCGCTGTCTGGCGGAGACGGGTCGCGCCGATGAGGCCCTGGACTGGTACGAACGTGCCGCTGCCGCCGGTGACACGGAGGCTCTCCTGGACGCGGGTGACCAACTCGCGGAGGCGGGGCGCCTCGACGAGGCTCTGGTGCGGTTCGAGAACGCGGCGGCCGGAGGCGTCGACGACGCGCTCCTGATGGCCGCCGGCCACCTTCTGACGGCGGGGCGTCCGGAGGAGGCACTGACGTGGTACGAGCGAGCTGCCGCCGAGGGGGATCCCAAGGCGCTGCACTGGGTCGCGGCAGACCTGACCAGGGCCGGGTATCGCGATGAAGCCGTGGTCTGGTACGCGCGGACCGCCGCGGCACAGCGGACCCCGGGCGCGTACCGCTGGGCGGCCGACCGCATGGTGCAGGCGGATCATCTGGATCAGGCTCTCGTCTGCTACCGGAGTGCGGCCGATGCAGGGGACAGGGACGCGCTCCTGGTGGCGGGCGACCGGCTCACGGACGTCGGCCGCCTGGACGAGGCTCTGCGGTGGTACGAGGATGCGTCCGACGCCGGTGACTCGGGAGCGCTTCGCTGGGCCGCACAGCAGTTGGTGACGGCAGGCCGCGCGGACGAGGCCCTGGCCTGGCTGGAACGGGCGGCCGGTCTCGGCGATGAGGAGGCCCCGCGCCGTCTGGGCGATCAGCTCGCCGCGGCCGGACGTCTGGACGAAGCCCTGACCTGGTACGGGCGGGCAGCCGACGCAGGCGATGTCGCCGCACTGCACGCGGCAGGCGATCGGCTGGCCGACGCGGGACGTCTGAGCGACGCCCTTCCCTGGTACGGACGCGCCGCCGCCCGGTCGGGACCGCGTCACCTCCGCCTGGCGGGAGAGCGGCTCGCCGACGCGGCACGGTGGGACGAAGCGCTGGTGTGCTTCGAGCGGGCGGCCGAAGGCGGCGACACGGAAGCTCTGCGCCTGGCCGGTAACCGGTTGGCGGGGGAGGGGCGTCTGGAAGAAGCCCTGGCGTGGTTCGAGCGTGCCGCTGAGCACGGCGACGCACGGGCACTCCTGCTGGCGGGTGGCCGGTTGGCGGAGGAGGGGCGCCTGGATGAGGCCCTCACCTGGTACAGGCGGGCGGCCGAAGCGGGTGAGACCCGCGCGAGCGATGACCGCGCTCTGTCCGAGATCGCCGACCAGCTCGCCGACGACGGGCGTCTCGACGAAGCACTGACCTGGTACGAGCGGGCGGCTGAATTCGGCGATGAGGAAGCGCTGTTGATGGCGGGCGACCGACTCGTGGAGGTCGGTCGTCTGGAAGAGGCGCTGCCGTGGTTCGAACACGCGGCGGAAGCCGGGGACATGGACGCCCTCCGCTGGGCAGCCGCCCGGCTGTTCGAGGCGGGCCGTACGGACCAGGCGTTGGCGTGGTTCGAGCGCGCGGCCGACAACGGTGACGACGCCGCTCTCCACTGGGCAGTCAACGCGCTCGCGTCCGAGGGTCGTTGGAAGGAAGCCGAGCGCTGGTCGGCGCGCGCGTCCGCAGCCTGCGGCCCGGATGCCTGGGAGCCGATGGCACAACAGCTCGCGTCGGCGGGCCGTTTGGACGAAGCTCTGACGTGGGCGAAGCGGGCAGCCGACAACGGGCGGATCACGGCGCTGCGTTGGGCGGCCGACCACCTGGTGAGGGCGGATCGTCTGGACGACGCGCTTCCCTGGTACGAGCGGGCAGCCGCACAGGGGGACGGTAACGCCGTACGGAAGGCCGCCCATGAACTGTGGAACGCGGCACGCTTCCTCGAAGCGCAGCTCTGGTTCGAGCGCGCGGCCTCCGACGGGAGCGATGCGGCGCTGCGTTGGGCGGCCGACCGGCTGGTGATGGCGGATCGTCTGGACAACGCGCTTCCGTGGTACGAACGAGCGGCCCTCAAGGGCGACACCGACGCGCTGCAGGTGGCAGCCGGTCAATTGGCCGTCGCGGGCAGGACGGAGGAGTCGCTCACCTGGTTCTGGCGAGCCGCGGACGTCGGCGTGAGCCTGCGCGGCGGCTGGTTCCCCGCCCTGAGTCGCAGCCTCCTCGGCGACACGGCCGACGTACTCCTGCGCTACGGGCGGGACCCCACCGGGGCCCTCGCCCACCCATGGCAGATGGAACCTGGCTGACGTACGGGGTGCCCGCCGAACGGTGGAGCAGGTTCGGCGGGCCGGGTGATTCCGGGCTATCCCGTCTGGGCCTTGACGAAGCGCGCCAGCCGTTCGACGCCGTCCGTGATCTCCCGGTGCGTCAGATAGCTGACCGAGAGCCGCAGGCTGAAGTCGCCACCGCCCTGCGGATAGAAGTACGACATGGGTGTCCAGATGACCCCGAATTCCTCAGCCGAGCGGACCAGCGCGGAATCGTCGGCGCGGAACGGGACGTCGACAGAGAGGAAGAAGCCGCCGCTCGGCTCGTTCCATCGGATGCCCAGCGCGGCCCGGTCGCTCTCCGGGAAACAGCGGTCGAGTGCTTCGAGGGTCACCCGCATGGCCTCGCCGTAGTGGGACGCGGTCCGGGTGTTGAAGCGTGAGGTCCGGCCGTTGGCGGTGAGGAGCATACCGGCGACGACCGCCTGACTCACCGGCGACGTGTTCACGGTCACCATGCTCTTGATCTTCGTGAGTTCGTCCGCCAGCAGCCCGGTGCGCCCCTGGGCGTCCGTGACGGTCTGGTCCGCGATCACGAAGCCCACGCGTGCGCCGGGAAAGAGCGTCTTGGAGTAGGAGCCCAGATGCACGACCCGGCGGTGCCGGTCCAGGGACTTCAGGGTCGGTAGCTGCGTTCCGGGGCTGACCATCCGGTACGGCGTGTCCTCCAGGATCAGCAGGTCGTGGCGGTCCGCCAGCTCCAGCAGTTCCCGACGGGCGCTCAGCGGCATGGTGGTGCCGGAGGGGTTGGAGTGGTCGGGGACCACGTAGAAGGCGCGCGGGCGTCGGCCGCGTGCCCGCTCGGCGAAGAGCGTCGCCTCCAGGGTCGCGCGGTCGAAGCCGTCGCGGCCCTCCTCGACCGGGGTCACCTCGACGTCCAGCAGCCGAGCCGCGCCGGTGATCCCGACGTAGCAGGGGCTGGAGACCAGCAGGGCGTCCTCGGGCCCCGACATCAGCGCCCGCACCGCCAGGAGCATCGCCTCCTGACAGCCGACGGTGACCACGATCGACTCGGGCGTCACGTCGATGCCCTCGTCCTTGCGCAGCGAGTCGGCGATCAGTTCGCGGATCTGGCCGCTGGTGGGGCCGTACTGGAAGAGCGCCGAGCGGATCTGCCCGGGTGAGGCTCCGCCCGCCTCCAGATGGTCCAGATAGCGGCGCAGGTACGCGAGGACGTGGTCGGCCTCGAAGAATCCGTCGTAGGGGCGGCCGGGTGCGAAGGAGATCGCGTCGGGGTAGCGGTGCGTGATGTCGTTGAGGAAGGTCATGGTGTCCAGCACCGGGTCACGGACGCTGCCGTGCAACTCCTCCTTGCTCAGGGCGAAGTCGTCGGATCCGCTACGTCCGGCGGGTGCGGACGGAGAGAGGGCGGAGTGGGTGGCGTGGGCGGCGTTCGTCGGGTGGGGCGTCGGCCGGTGGGAGTTCGCCGGGTGGGGTGCGGGCCGGTGGGAGTCCGTCGTAGTGGCCACCAAGTGGGGCCCCGCATCGGCGACGGTGGCGGTACCGGTGAAGGTCATCGCCTCCGCCAGTTCCTCGACGACCATGTCCAACACCTCCCCGACGCCGTCCTCCTGGCCCACCGCCAACCCGTGCAGCACGGGCCGTCCGAGGAGCACCGCGTCGGCACCGAGCGCCAGCGCGGAGAGCACGTCACGCCCTCGCCGGACACCGCCGTCGAGGAGGACCGGACAGTTCCCCGCCACAGCCGCCGCGATCTCCGGCAGGACGTCCAACGTGGCCGGAAATCCGTCCAGTTGGCGGCCACCGTGGTTGGACACGACGATGGCGTCGGCCCCGGCCGCGAGGGCGCGGTGCGCATCGGCCGCGGTGAGGACCCCCTTGACCAGCACCGGCAGGGAGCTGATGGAACGCAGCCAGTCGATGACCGACCAGTCGAGGGTGTCATCGAAGGCGGTGCGTGCGTGGTCCGCGGGCGAGGCGAATCCGTCTCCGGTGAGGTTGGCGGGCGTGACGCCCTCCGGCAGCCGGAAGTCGTTGCGCAGGTCGCGCAGCCGTCGGCCGAGCCGGGGCGCGTCCACCGTGAGGACCAGCGCCTCGAATCCGGCACGCTCGGCACGCTCGACGAGTTCACGTGTCAGGGCGCGGTCGCGGAAGCAGTACACCTGGAGCCAGAGCGGGGCGTCCGCCGCCTCGGCTATGTCCTCGAAGGTGCGTCCGGCGAAGGTGCTCACCACGAACGGCAGTCCGGCGCGCCCGGCGGCCCGTGCGGTGGCGACCTCCCCGGAAGGGTGGGCCATCGTGTGGTACGCGACGGGGGCGACGGCGAGCGGCGCGGCCCAGGTCCGCCCCAGGATCCGGGTCGCGGTGTCGGGTCGGCCGACGCCCGACAGCACGCGCGGCAGGAGCCGCGTACGGTCGAAGGCGTCGGTGTTGGCCGCCAGCGTCCGCTCCTCCCCGGCGCCGCCTTCCAGGAAGTCCCAGGTGGCGCGAGGGAGGGCCACCGAGGCCCGGACCGCGTAGTCGGCCAGGGTGTGCAGGCCCCGCGGGGCGTCCGCGCCGGTCATCGGGCGGCCAGGTGGTCGTGTTGCACGGCCTCGTACAGGGCGCGGATGTTGGCGCTGCCGAACCCCCGGGAACCCTGGCGCTGGATGAGCTCGTAGAAGAGGGTGTTGCGCTCGTAGGGCGAGCGGCTGAACAACTGCAGGAGGTAGCCCCACTCATCGCGGTCGGCGAGGATCTGGCCGGCGCGCAACTCGGCGATCTCCCCACGCATTTCGGCGAATCGCTCGGCGAGCATGTCGTAGTACGTGCCGGGGGTGGTGAGGAACTCCACGCCGCGGTCCCGGAATTCACGTACCGTGGGGATGATCTCGTCGACCAGGAAGGCCAGATGCTGGACGCCGGGACCGCTGTTGCGGTCGAGGAACGCGTCGAGCTGCCCGGGGTTCTTCGTCAGGTCGGGGGCGACGAGGGTGAAGGTGACGCCTCCGGAGGCGCTGCGGACGACGATCGAGTCCATGGCCTGTCCACCGACGGCGACGTACTCGGAGGAGTAGCGGTCCATACCGAAGGCGTCCCGGTAGTAGTCGGCGTACTCCGCCAGCCGGTTGCCCTCGACGCAGACGGCGACATGGTCGAGCAACCGGATCCGGCCCGTGGGTTCGGCCGGTGGCTCGGGCGCGGCCACCCAAGGGCGGCCCGGGGGCAGGGCGGGCTCCGCGTCGTCGTCGAGGTGCGGCAGCAGAGTGTGGGTGACGTCGCCGAAGCCGGACACGACCGGGTGGCCGTACTCGGCGTCGAGTGGCTTGGCACCGGCCGCCACTGCCGCGGAGCGGGTCTCCGCCACGTCGTCGCAGGTCAGCGCGATGTCAGAGATGCCGTCGCCGTGTTGGTCGAGGAAGGTCGAGATTCCCCGGCCCGAGGTGACGATCAGATGTGTCGTGCCCTGCCGCAGCAGGACGGAACTCCGGTCGGACTGCACGGCGTCCGCGACGCGGAGGAAGCCCATCCCGCCGACGAAGTGGTCGACGGCGGAAGGTGCGTCTTTCGTGTAGAGCTCGACGTGCGCTATGTCGTGGACCGACACAGAAGTACCTCCTGAAGGACCGATGACGGGATGTTGATCGGCTACCAGCGCCACTCCTGCCGACCGCACAGGTGTCCGGCCTCGCTGCCGGGTCCTGGCGCCAGGTCATGAACTCCGTTGGTCTGTCTGACCTGGTGCCGGTCCTCGGCAGGTGCCGTCGACGTGCGTGGTCGATGTGTCGTCGCGTGAGGTGGCCCGGT
This sequence comes from Streptomyces sp. NPDC104371, assembly GCF_055583785.1. NCBI lineage: Bacteria > Bacillati > Actinomycetota > Actinomycetes > Kitasatosporales > Streptomycetaceae > Streptomyces > Streptomyces sp. NPDC104371. The sequence goes on along the minus strand of NZ_JBVJNF010000001.1, from coordinate 225,054 downwards.
CAGGGCTCCTCGCCCATCGCGGGGGTGAGCGGCGCCGGGTGGAGCCGGATGAACGGGGCGCCGTCGCACTCCCTGCCGGGGAAGGAGAGGTCGGCGGTGCCCAGGTGCGCTTCGACGTGGCGGTAGGACATGGGGTCGATGCCGGAGGAGTCGGCGCCGATGAGGGTCTTCTTGCCGGTGAACTCGGCCAAGCCCAACGGGTAGTACGTGCAGTACTTCCTCACCGGAACCTCCGAAAGCGGCAGTCGGCGAACACGACCACGCGCAGCGTCGATGAAACCGGTCGCTGGGGTTCATCGGAAGGCCGCGAAACGTGTTGTCGCGTGAACAGGCGCTCACAGAGTACGACAACGATGCGTGCTCATCCATAAGTTGGTGCCCTGTGTGGTGAGGCGGGCGAGATGTTCGGAGCGGCACGGGGCGGCGGCGAGACCGGAAAGGCCAGGTAGCTCCGGGGACGACGCTCGTATCCAGGGCTGACCATCGGCTTCAGTCCTTCACCGCCATGGGTTTTGCGGGCCGAGACACCGCTGACGAGAGGCGGTCCGTTCGCGTCGAATTGGGGGAGTCGGCCGCCCCTGGCAGTCACTTGCCGTGTTTGCCGGTAATGGTGGAATTCACGATCGGAGTTGCCACCTTCGATTTCACACCCGTGCATTATGCTGTGATCTTTGTCACGGCATCCGGGTAAATGATCATGTCTTCGTGTGTCCACATCCCGGGGTTCCTATGCAACGATGCCAGCGTGCCATCCTCGGGCAAGGCAAAAGAGTTCATCCGGTCCGGTCCATCGATCGTCTGAATCAAATACGGGGGCGAGTATGTCGACAATGATCGTCATCGGATATCGAGGCGATCTCGACCAGGCGCTACGACGCCGCGGTCTGAATCCTTTCTATGTGGTCCAGCCTCCCAGGGGCGCACCGGACGACCGGGAATCCTGCTGGGTCACCGATTTCGAGAATGCTCAGGAAGTGCTGCGCGCGGTGCTCGCCCGAGGGCTCGATGACGTGGTCGGTGCCCTGTCCGTCCATGAGATGGGGGTGTTCACCGCAGCCTGTCTGCGACAGCAGTTGAACCTTCCTGGAAATACGGATTCGCGCACTGTTCTCTCCTTCCGTGACAAGTACCTCCAGAAGAGCGGACTTCCTCCGGAGGTCCGGCGGGCGCGTTGTCGACATGTAGCGAGAGACACTTCTTACGAGCAACTCGTCGACGATCTGGGCAAGGTCTTCGTCGTCAAGCCGGCGGCCGGGGCCGGCGCCCTGCGTACGAGCATCATTCGTTCCGCCGAGGAGTACGAACAGGCCCTCGCGCTCTTCTCGGGGACGTCGGACGTGGAGACCGTCGCCGAGTCGTTCGTCGACGGGCCGGAGGTCTATATCGACGGCATCTGGCGAGCTGGTGAGCTCCAGTGGTCCGCGATGGGCCGCTACCACGACGCGCCGGTCGACGCCGCCCAGGACGGGACCCTCGCCGCATGGGTGCTGGAGAGAAGGCTCCACCCCGAGCTGTTCCAGCAGTCCGAGACCATCGCCCGCCAGGTCCTCGGAAGCCTCGGCGCTCCCGACTGCGTCTTCCACTTGGAGATCTTCGAGGAAGAAACGGCCCTCACGTTCGGCGAGTGCGCCATTCGAATTCCCGGTGGGCTCTCCCCGCAGATCTATGAGAAGACATACGGCGTCGATCTGTTCGACGTCGAGATCGGTCTGGCACTCGGTGAGCCGCCGACCCAGTCGGGGCGCGACGGAGCGCCTGACCGTTTCTACGGTTGTATCCTCCTACGGCGTCCCGACAGCGGACATCTGACCCAGGAGGATTTCGAGCGCGCCTTCCAGTTCGACGAGATCAACTACGACTCGTCACCGGATGCGCCGACCGGCCCCTACGGCCTTGTCGGCCAGGCACTTGTGTCCGCCCCGAGCGAACCCGAACTCGAGAAGAAGGTTCGCGACATCGTCCGATTCAATGTGACCGGCGGCGCGGAGAGGGTGGCGTCGCGCTCATAGGAGGGCCTTGCCGAGTGTGCGCGGTGCGGCGCATGGGGGAACCTGAATCCCGCCCACGCCTGCCCCACGATCAGTGATTTGAAGATGAAACAGATCATTGCCTTCGCCACTCAATAACATCGCACGTATCGGCTCGCTCAGGGGTGGATGGCATGGTTGGTCGCTGCGTGAGTTTCGGGTCGCGGCGGAATTCCGCCGACTGACTGCCTCACGCCCGGAGAACTCCCTCTGAGCCGCCTGCCTCCTCCGTCGTACTGGGTGGACCGTCCACGTGTGCCCGAAGAGCCTGGCGGGCGCCATGACGAGGTCAACTCCTCAACAAGCGGCGACTCTTGAACAACTGCCACCGAACCGACGTACTGAACGGAAGGCCCAGCCAGGTGAATGCCGACAGAGAGAGTGTCATCGCCACCGCGACCGACCCGGTGGTCCGCGACTTCCTCCGCATGGCCGACGACAGCATCGTCGCCGTACTGCCGTACGCGTTGTCTGTCGCAGGGCACCTCGCGATCGCGGATCAATTCACCGACTCCGCAAGGAGTGTTGAGCACCTTGCCCAGTCGCTCAACGTGGCACCCGGAGCCCTGGAACGCCTCCTGCGCACCCTCGCCAGTTGTGGGTTCTTCACCGACGAAGGTGAGGGCCGGTTCTCCCTCACCCGACTCGGCCAACTCCTCCAGACCGATTCGCCCGTATCGATGCGGGCAACCCTCAGCAACGTCGAGTCGTACCGGGCCTGGCTCGGCGCGGTCGACACCATAGCCACCGGCCGACCCGCCTTCGACAGCGAGTTCGGGGCCGGATTCTTCGCCCACAAGGACCACAACGATCAGTTGGGCGCCATGTTCGACGAACGCATGCGGGAACGGGCAAGCCGCCTCTACTCGGTCCTCGCCACCCTCCCCGCCTGGAAGGACACTCACTGTGTCCTCGATATCGGCGGTGGAAAGGGCGCCGTGCTCGCCTCGATCCTCACGGCCAACCCGCACCTCAGCGGAATCCTCTTCGACCGGCCCAGCGTCGTCGAGCGGGCCGAGCTCTCGGGGGAACTCGCGCCGCTCAGGGACCGTTGCCAGGTGGCGGCGGGCGACTTCTTCAAGGAGATCCCCGAGGGAGCCGACGCACACCTCATGTGCAGTGTCCTGCATGACTGGGAGGACGAGGACGCCATCACCATCCTGACCCGGAGCAGTGAGTCGCTCCCCGTGGACGGCCGCTTGCTCATCTGCGAGATGCTCCTGCCGGACTCGAACGAACCGCATCCGGCCTGGTGGAGCGACCTGGGCATGATGGTCGTCCTCGGCGGACGTGAACGCACGTTGGACCAGTACAGGTCTCTGCTCCAGCGCGCGGGGCTGCACATCTCGGATGTCACTCCGCTTCCGGACTCCTTCTTCAGCGTCATCGAAGCGCGTACCAGCCCGGTCTGACGGACAGCGACGGCGGTTCGGTCGGCGGGGCGCGGGCGCGAGATCGGCCGATTCCCGGGACACCGTGATCATCACGCGGCACAATGGCGGCGAAGGCGTGAAGGCCCCGCACGACGAGACGAACCAGGAGCGCAGACGTGAGTGAGAGTCGCACCTCGTCGGTCGAGACGCCAAGGGTGAACACCGGTGTGGCGCACAACGCGCGTGTGTGGAACTACTGGTTGGGCGGCAAGGACCATTACGAGGTCGACGAACAGGTCGGTGGGCACGTGGCCGGGTTGTTCCCGGTGATCCGTGATGTGGCCCGCGCGGACCGTGAGTTCCTCGGGCGGGCGGTCCGCTTCCTGGCCGCCGAACGCGGGGTGCGCCAGTTCCTCGACATCGGCACCGGGCTTCCGACGGTCGACAACACCCATGAGACAGCGCAGCGGATCGCTCCCGCGTCGAAGGTCGTGTACGTCGACAACGACCCGATCGTCCTGGCCCACGCCCGCAGCCTGCTGACCAGTTCCCCCGAGGGTGTCACCGACTACATCGACGCGGACGTGCACGACGTGGACGCCATCGTGGAACGCGCCGCCGCCACCCTGGACTTCGACGAGCCGGTCGCGGTCATGATGCTCGGCATCCTCAACTTCGTCCTGGACACCGACACCGCGTGTGACGTCGTCCGCCGCGTGATGAGCGCGGTCCCGTCGGGGAGCTTCCTGGCCCTGACTCATCCCACCTTCGACGCCGACCTCGGTGGCGAGGACAATGTGGCGGCCATGGCGTTCTGGAACGAGAACGCCACACCCCCGATCACCGCCCGCCCCCGCGCCGAGGTGGCCGCCTTCTTCGAGGGACTGGATCTGGTAGAGCCGGGTCTGGTGTCCTGCGCGAAGTGGCGCCCCGACGCGGGCGCGCCCGGTGTCGTTCCCCAATTCGGCGCCGTGGCCTTGAAGCCCTGACACGAGGGCGCACCTCGCCGGGTCCGGCGACTATGGGTGAGCCTGACCGACCCTTGCCGCATGGAGCCGGTCGGCGGTTGTGGATCAAGGTCTCACGAGGACCGGGCTCACCGCTTCCGGTCGCGCACGGCCGCGGCGACCGTCACCGCCGTGCCGACGAGGACCGGCAGAAGCATCGCCGCGAGGAGCCATGCGGGCACGTTCGGGTCCGGCGTGGCACGCCAGAGCATTCCGCAGCCCACGAGGAAGGAGATACCGATGCAGGTGTTGAGCAGCAGCAGGGCGCCTGCGATCCGGCGTGCCGAGGCCCGGCTGCCGGGCCTGTTGTACAGGGATGATGTCGCCTGTACGGCAGCAAACGGTGCGGCGTTGGCGTTCGATAACTCGTCGCGTGGTGTCAGCCGCAGCGTCATCTCCGCACAGCCGGTCATCAATACCGTCACTCCCGCATACACGAAGACCAGCACGAACGCGCTGCCGATCGACCTGTCCGTCCAGGCGTCCACTCCATGGACCCCGATGTGCTTCGGTATCCGCCCTGGCAGGTGTGGGTAGCGGAGCGCGCCCCAAGTCGACAGCACGACGAGCAGGAGGGCATTGGGGAGCAACCAGAGCCGGACAGGGGAAGAGAAGAGCGCCATATGACCGATCATCTGATGAGAGCTTGAGATTGGAAAGCGCATACCTGTGACATCGAGTCCCTGCTGCCCCGGACGCCCAGCCGCCGGAACGAGCGCAAGTCCTTCCGGCTGGTGTCGGGGCCGGGCCGAAACTCCTTGGACGGTGCGGGAACCGGCTTGCTGAAATGGGGGACGGCCGCTGTTGGCGTCGAAGGGATGCGGCGATGACCGAGATCAGGCTGCACCTCTCGGTGCGCGACCTCACCGACGCGGACCTGCCGTCGTGCAGTTGGGCCGGCTCACCTAAGCACGTGCGTGAGCTTGTCCACCAGATCCGCCGAGCCGAGGCGGGTGAGATCGACTACCTGGCGGTCTGCGCGCCGACCGGGCTCCCGGTGGCGGTCGGCGGCGTCGACTACACGGTCAAGCCCGGCACCGGCACGCTCTGGCAACTCAGCGTCCACCCGGCCCTGCAGTCCTGCGGGATCGGCACGCTGCTGATCCGCTCCGCCGAGCAGCGGATCAGCGCCCGGGGCCTGACCCGCGCCGAACTCGGCGTCGAGGAGAGCAACCCGCGCGCCCGCGCCCTCTACGAACGCCTGGGCTACCGGGCCTTCGGTCGCGAGCTTGACTCCTGGGACGTGGAGGCCGAGGACGGCTCGCTCCAGCGGTACGAGACCATGTGCACGCTGATGCGCAAGGACCTGGCATGACGCTGGATTTCGCGGCGTTCGTCGCCGAGGCAACGGCCGACCCGGCCGTCGTCGGGCTCGTCCTCAAGGGCTCCCAGGCCCACGACGGCATGACCACCCGTCACTCCGACCACGACCTCTACGTCATCCTCGCCGACGACCCGACGAGCGAGCTGGCCGTGCTCAACGGCTACCGCTCGGCGCGGCTCGACCTGGTCGTCACCACTCTCGAACAGTTCCGTCGGCCCGCGGACTGGGAGCGGTACGCCATTGCCCGCTCCCGGGTGCTGCTCGACCGCCGCGACGGTGAAGTCGCCCGGATCGTCGCCGCGATGGGACGGCTCGGCGCCGAGGAGGCCTTCCGGGCAGGCGCCACCCTGCTGGACGCCTACGCCAACTCGCTCTACCGCTCGGTCAAGAACCACCGCGATGGCAACCCCCTGGCCGGCCACCTCGACGCGGCCACCAGTGTCGGATTCCTGCTCGACCTGCTCTTCGCCCTGGACCGCCGACCGCGCCCCTACAACAAGTACCTGGCCTGGGAGCTGGACCGCTTCCCGCTGCCCGGCTGGGAGAGCGCCGAACTGCTGGACACCGTCGCCCGGATCACCGCGACCGGCGAAGTCGCGCTGCAACAGCGGCTCTTCGTCCGCGTCGAGGCGGCTGCCCGGGTCGCCGGGCACGCGGCGGTGCTGGACGCCTGGGGTGAGGACCTGCTGCTGATGCGGCCCCACCCGGACGTCCCGGGCCATCGGCCCATCTGACCCAAGCCAGCGTTCGGATCTTGGTCACCGAGCCCACCAGAGGGCCGACCGCCTTGGCCACGCGGAAGCTCTCCCCGCGCTCCGCTTCCCGGAAGCCGTGCTTCTTCGGCTGTTCGGGAGTCAGTCCGGCGGAGGCCACGGACCCGCGAGCAGCCGTTCGGCCTCTGTGACGATCGCTTGTTCGTGTGTCCCGTGCTGGATTGTCTCCCCGTCGTTGTACGCATCGACCTTGTCGACAAGCGGTTGAAGCGACCGGGGCCGGGCCAGTGCGCCCCAGCCCTCGTACGTGATCACGTCACCGCCCGCGCCGGGAGCCAGGCTCCCGTTCACGATCAGCCGGAGCCACCAGCGCACGAGTTCCCAGCGTGCCGCCTCCCAAGGGATGCCGGTGTCATCGCCGGGAAGGCTCTCAGACAGACCGAGTTCGGCCAGCACCCTGTCGAAGAGCCCGTCGGCGCGTTCGTGCTCGGTGCGTGACAGTCCGGCGAGCAGCGGAAGTGACTCCGTCTCGACGTCGAGGACCAGGGCCGTAAGCCCTGCCTCGATCAGTTGGTGGGGGTAGTGCTGGCGGCCGATCAGGCGCTCCAGTGCCAGCATCCGCAGGCACTCGACAGCCTCTTGGGCGTTGACGGCGTAGGGGGTGTGCGGGGTGGGCGCGGTAACGTCGGTGCCGGGACCGCCGTGGACGAAGTACGACCAGAACCCGACAGTCGTGTGGGCCGGGAGACTGCTCGCCCGGCCGGTGAACTCATGTCGTATGTAGTCGGCGAGGTCGCGCCCGTAGATGATGATGTCGGTCTGGTGGACGGACAGTACGGGGTGGCCGCGTTCGCCTGCGGCGCCGGGCAGGTAGCGGTGGCTGTAGACAGGGACCAGTTGCGGTACGGTCGCCAACTCCGACCGTGCGACCCGCAACGCGTCGGATGTCTCTGCGGGCCTCGGACTCCAGGCAGGGTGCCAGAAGCTGTTGTGCTCGACGTCGAAGAGCACGCCCTCGACCGGCCGGGAGAGCCGATCCGCCAGATCCTCGGGGTCGCCGTCGCGCCAGTCCGGCCAGTGCCGTGACCCGTGCGGGAGCCCGGCGGCGAGGAAGACCCTGTGGTCCGCCGAGAACGTGAAGCCGAACCGTGCCTCGACCGCGTCGAGTTCCCTCTCGCTGAGGCCCGGCCCGATCTCGGCTCGGAGCAAGCTCTGAAGCTCCCTGGCGGCTTCCACGGTCAGCGGCGGGGGCGACTGCGCGGTCATCCCGGCAGCATAATGACCGGCACGACCGGCGACGAAGTCCACAGCGGCCCAGCCACCACGGAACAACACGACCGACAGCACGGGGATGTCGTAGGCCTTGTCCGCGTGGAGCGGCGATGATTTCTGCCGGGAAAGCACAATGCGTCCATTGTGTAATTCCGTCAAGACCTGGACCGCTTCGAGAGGGTGTATGACCTCTCGTTCAACTAGCCGGTAAATCATGATAGATTCAGCCGATTCACTGTTTCCGTAATATCGAGCAGACCATGGGTGAGGCAGATGGCGACCAGTGGCGAGTCGTCCGTTCAACAGGCCGGTCTGCGGGCGGAGATCGAGGACACTCTGGCCTACCTGACGTGTTCACTGGTCGCCCGCAGGACGCGTGCCACGCCCGAACACGTGACGTGGCAGCAGTACGACGTGCTGGAACTCCTGCGGCTCCGGGGGCCGATGACGCCCTCGGTGCTGAGTGAGTCCCTGGGGGTCTCGCGGCAGACCATGTCCAAAGCGCTGCGCATTCTCAAGGACCAGAATCTGGTGGAGCAGTCGGCGCAGAGCGCGGACAAGCGCGAGCAGACCACCTCGATCACGATGCGCGGACACCGGTTCCTGGCCCGCGCCGCCCGGGGGAGACGGGAGAACGCCAGGCTCGTCGAAGACGCCCTGTCGGCGGAGGAACAGGCCGCTTTCGTCGAACTGTGCGGCAAGGTGGCGAATGCCCTGAACGCCGCGCCTCCGTCATTTCCCCTGCGCGATCTGTGAGCCGCGTTCCGCAAGAACATGAAGCCGCGGAGGCCGATCGGCGCATCCGGTCACCTGGCGGCTCGGCTGAGGTCCTTCCTCAGGTAGGTGGCGGTGAGGGAGCCCTCCGCGTCGAGGAGTTGGCGCGGGGTGCCCTCGAAGACCAGGTGGCCGCCGTCCCGTCCCGCGCCGGGGCCGATGTCGATGATCCAGTCCGCGCGTTTGACGACGTCGAGGTCGTGCTCGACCACGACGACCGTGTTGCCCTTGTCGACGAGGGTGTCGATGAGGTCGATCAGCCGGTCCACGTCGGCCATGTGCAGACCGGTGGTGGGCTCGTCGAAGACGAACAGCCCTGAGGACTCCTTGAGCCGGTCGGCCAGCTTGATGCGCTGGCGTTCACCGCCGGACAGCGTGGACAGCGGCTGCCCGAGGGGGAGATAGGGCAGGCCGACATCGCTGAGTGTCGCCAGCCGACGGACCACGGACTTCTCGGTGAAGAAGTCCAGCGCCTCCTCGACGGTCAGGGCGAGGGTCTCCACGATGTTCTTGCCGTTGAAGCGCAGGTCCAGCACCTCGTCGCGGTAACGGCGTCCCTCGCATTGCTCGCAGACGGTGGTCACCGGCTCCATGTAGGCCAGGTCGTTCTGGATCTCACCCCGCCCCTGGCAGGCCGGGCAGGCTCCGGCGGAGTTGAAGCTGAACATGCCCGGTTCGGTGTGCGTGGCCTCGGCGAAGAGCTTTCGCACGGTGTCCATGATGTTGACGTAGGTGGCGGGCGTCGAGCGGGAGGAGGAGCCGATCGCTCCCTGGTCGATCACGATGGCGTCGGGGAACTGCGGGACCAGCGCGCCGTGGACGAAGGAGCTCTTGCCCGATCCGGCGACGCCGGTCACCACGGTCAGCACTCCCTCGGGGATGTCCACCGACAGGCCTTTGAGGTTGTGCAGGCTCGTCCGTCTCGTCGCGAGCTTGCCGCGCGGTACGCGGACACTCTCTTTGAGTCCGGTGTGGCGGCTCAGGCGGCGTCCGGTGACGGTGTCGGCCTCGCTCAACTGGACCGCGGTGCCTTCGAAGACCACCTCACCGCCGTGGGTCCCGGCGCCCGGCCCCATGTCCACCACATGGTCGGCGATGCCGATCACGTCGCGGGAGTGCTCCACGACCAGCACGGTGTTGCCCATGTCCCGCAGGGCGAGGAGCAGTTCGTTCAGCCGGTGCACATCGTGTGTGTGGAGTCCGATGCTGGGTTCGTCGAAGATGTACGTCAGGTCGGTGAGGCTGCTGCCGAGGTGGCGGACGATCTTCAGCCGCTGGCCCTCACCACCGGACAGTGTGGAGGTCTCCCGGGCAAGGCTCAGATAGCCGAGACCCACCGACTCGACACGCCGCAGTACCGACAGCGCGGCGTCCACCATGGGCTTGGCGGCCTGGACGTCGATGCTCTCCAGCTCAGGGATGAGGTCGCCGATCTCCATCGCGGCGTAGTCGGCGATGTTCTTCCCGTTGATCTTCGATGCGCGCGCCGCCTCGCCGAGGCGAGCGCCTCCGCACGCCTCGCAGGCCCCGGCAGTGACGACCGCCTCGACCGCCCGCCGCTCCTTGTCCTTGAGCTTCTCCAAGCCGCCTTTGAGATAACGACGGTTGAAGCGGACGACGATTCCCTCGTACTCGTTGGAGTAGGTGTGTTTCCGGCCTGGGCGCTCGACCTTGAACCCCTCGCCGTACAGCAGGAGTTCCCGGTCCTTCCGGCTGAATTCCCGCAACGGTCTGCCGGGGTCGAACAGTCCCGACTGCGCGTAGAGCTGCCACTGGAAGCCGCCCACACCGAACAGCGGCGAGCGGATCGCCCCCTCGTTGAGTGACAGATCCTCGTCCAGCAGTCGGCCGAGGTCGAGCCGGGCGACCCGGCCCAGGCCCTCGCACTCCGGGCACATACCGCGCGGGTCATTGAAGGAATAGGCGCTGGACTCACCGGCCGAGGGATGTCCGTGACGGGAGAACAGCACGCGCAGCGCCGGGTTGACCTCGGTCATCGTGCCGACCGTGGACCGCGAGTTGCCGCCCACGGGACGCTGGTCCACCACGATCGCGGTGGACAGATTCCTGATCACGTCCACGTCGGGGCGCTCGTACTTCGGCAGACGGTTGCGGATGAACCAGTTGTACGTCTCGTTGAGCTGGCGCTGGGACTCCACCGCGACGGTACCGAAGACGATGGACGACTTCCCGGAACCGGACACCCCGGTGAAGACGGTCAACTCCCCTTTGGGGATGGTGAGTGACACGTTCTTGAGGTTGTTCTGCCGGGCGCCCTGGAGAATGATGCAGTCTTCGGTGTGCCGCTCCCGCCGGGCCGCCATGAATTCGTTCCTCCCGTCGAGGACGGTCGCCCGCCCGAGCGCCGGCCATATGGTTTCCGTTTGGAAACCAAATTAGCATCCGCTGGATCGGCGAGCTACCGCGTATGCGTGTTCACGGGGATGAAGTCCTCCTGTATGGGGGTGCGTACGACCGCGTTGACGCGGATGCCGTGCGCGGCGAACTCCATCGCGAGGTGCTGTGACCGGGAAGGTTCACCGTGACCGGAACGCGGCTCGTGGGTCGAGCGCACGCGAAACGGCTGGTATTACTGGGGCATGCAGGAAGAGACCGCACGCTCCGCGATCGACACGTTCATCTCCGCGTTCAACGCCTCGGACGACAGCTATGTGACCGCCCTGCTCTCCCAGGCCCTGACCTCAGACGTGGTCTTCTGGGGGCCGTTGGGCCGCAGCGAAGGAATCGTGGCGGTCGAGCGGTTCGTGCTGGACATCCGGCGCCACCCGGCGGGGACCGGCACGATGGTGCGCTGCTCAGCGGTGGACATGCCGGACGAATGGGCCCGGTACCAATGGGTCTTCACCACGCCTGATGGAGGCCCCCGCCTGGCCGGAACGGACGTCGTCCATCTGCGACGGAGCCTCATCGACCAGGTCATCGTCTTCGCGGGGGAGATAGAGCCGTTCGCCTCCTGAGCCATCCTTCTGCCGCTGTCCTTCTCCTGAACTTGCCCCGTCGGCGTTCGGGAGAGCACTAACCGCGGGCGGCCGCGAGGCTGTTGGCGAGTTGGAGCAGGTCCGCGGCGAGCGGCGAGTTGGCGCTCCAGACCGCTTCGAAGGAGATCTGCACCTCGCGGCCCTCGCTCAGCAGCGGTCGGTGGGGGACATCGGGCGAGGTGAGCTTGGAGCGGGGGACCAAGGCCGAGCCCAGGCCCAACTTCGTCCAGTCCTCCAGGACTTGGTAACTGGCGGCTTCGCCCGGGTAGGTGCGCAGGGGCATCTCGTGCGCTTGGAAGAGCTGGGTGGTGAACGTGGTCAGGCCACAGGCGTCCGGCACCAGGATGAAGCACTCCTTGCAGGCCTCTTCGAGTTCGACAGGAGTCGTCTGCCCGGTGTCGGGGCTGACGACGACGATCGGCTCGACGTCGATGACACGGTGCTCGAAGCGCGGCATCGCGGTCACGGCCGGGATCAGGACGAGGTCGAGGCGGCCGGCCTGTAGGCATGCGCGCAGTTCTCGCATGTTCGCCTCGCGCAGGACGAGGTCGCGCGGCACGGGCAGGTCCTGGACCATGCTGAAGGCGCGAGCGACCAGGTGGGAGCCGATCAGCGGGGAGAGACCCACACGGATCTTCTGACCGCCGGGTTCGGTCAGCCGCCTGGCCTCTGTCGTGACGGCGTCGAGCGCGTCCAGGGCGCGCTCGATCAGGGGCAGGACCCGGGCACCGAACGCCGTCCGGGTCACACCGCGCGGGGAGCGGTCGAACAGCTTCTCTCCCAGGCGCTCCTCCAGTTTCGCGATGCCGTTGGACAGCGCGGGCTGGGTCACCCCGTAGGCGCGTGCCGCGGCGCTGAACGACTTGGTCTCGGCGACCGCCCGCGCGTACCGGAGCCCTTCGAGATTCAAGCGATCAGCCATAGCCACCGTTTATCGCTCCATTCGCCGATGTCCCCTACCAAGCTGTTCAGGTCGCACCTACGGTAGGTCTCCGCTCATTCGACATAACCAGCAGCTATGAGCATCACTCTGTTCCCCGGAGGAAGGGTCCCATGTTCGGCGGTAGCTGCGCACACTCCGACCGCACTGGGCGTCGACCGCCGCCCTGCCCATGCCCATGCCCGTGACCCCGCCCCGGAAGGGAACATGACCAGCACCGCACCCGTCGGCTCGACGGCCGTCCCCATAGCCTCCGACCCGGACCAGGCGCAGCGCCGCGTCCTGCGCGTCCTGGTGGCGTCCCAGATTCTCAGCGGCGCCGGACTCGCCGCAGGCGTCACCGTCGGCGCCCTCCTCGCCCAGGACATGCTCGGCTCCACCAGCCTCGCCGGACTGCCCAGCGCCCTGTTCACCGCGGGCTCCGCCCTCGCCGCCGTCGTCGTCGGCCGCATCTCCCAGGCCCGCGGCCGTCGTCCCGGCCTCGCGACCGGCTACCTCGCCGGTGCCATCGGCTCGGTCGGCGTCATCGTCGCCGCCGTCCTCGACAACCCCGTCCTGCTGTTCCTCGCACTGTTCGTCTACGGCGCGGGCACCGCGACCAACCTCCAGGCCCGCTACGCCGGGGCCGACCTCGCCGCACCCGGCCACCGCGCCCGTGCCGTCTCCACCGTCCTGGTCGCCACCACCCTCGGCGGCGTCACCGGACCCAATCTCGCCGCCCCCACCGGCACCTTCGCCGAAACCCTCGGCATCCCCGGCCTCGCGGGCCCCTTCATCCTCTCCGGCGTCGCCTACGCACTCGCCGCACTCGTCCTCGCCCGCTGGCTGCGCCCCGACCCGCTGCTCCTGGCCCGCACCGTCGCCCAGGCCCAGGAAGCCGACGCCACCGCCGACCCGGCCGCCGCCGATGCCGCCGACACGAGCGAGGGCCGCAGCGGCGTGGTCGTTGGCGCGTTGGTCATGATCCTCACCCAGTTCGTCATGGTCGCGATCATGACCATGACGCCGGTCCATATGCACGACCATGGTCATGGCACCGCCGCCTCCGGTCTCGTCATCGCCATCCATGTCGGCGCCATGTATCTGCCGTCACCCCTGACCGGCTGGCTCGTCGACCGCTACGGGCGGATGAAGATCGCCGCTGCCTCCGGCATCACCCTGCTGGCCGCAGGCCTCCTCGCCGCCATCGCACCCGGTGACTCCGTCGTGTTCCTCGCCCTCGCGCTGGCCCTGTTGGGGCTGGGCTGGAACTTCGGGCTCGTCTCGGGCACCGCGATCATCACGGACACCGTGCCCCTGGCCACCCGCGCCAGGACCCAGGGCCTGGTCGATGTCTCCATCGCCGTCGCCGGGGCCACCGGCGGCATGGCCTCCGGCATCATGGTCGCCACGACCAGCTACCCCGTCCTCGCCCTCACCGGCGGCGTCCTCTCCCTCGCCCTCCTGCCCGCCGTCGCGGCCACCGCCCACCGCCGATGAGTACGCTCGCGAACTCCGGAATCCCCGCACCGTGCCCGGCACTCACACGAGCACCACTCGGGCATGCCCCAACAGCTCATCTTGCCCATGACGGGCAGAACGCCACATGTAATTGAACCCAGTTGCGAGAGGGGGGAGTCAAGTCCCAGTCGTAGATGGGTCGGCAGACGTGGTAGTTGCATCCGACCGGAAGGTAGAGCCCGGTTGCCGCGGCGGGTGGCCCGTCTTTGGTGACGGCGAAGATGTCCTTCGCTCCCTTCCGGAAGGCCGCGGTTCCGCCGGTCAGTAGCAGCGTCTCGGCGTATACATCCTTGCGAAGGGCGAACTTGTCCGCCTCCTTCGGGTTGTCCGGGACGCTGGAGTCGGCCTCGAGGTCGGGAAGGTCGCGCTCCGGCACACTGGCGGTGTGTAACTCGCGGGCGGCGTTCCCCGTGTTGAGATGCTCCCGGATTCGCTTCCAGCGGGAAGGGCGCAACTGCATGGTGCGGGGGGCCAGTACGAGGTCCATGGGCTGCTCGCCTTCCCAGCCGGGGAACATCGGAGCGGTACGCATCGGCAGATAGACCAAGGACCGCGGCGATCGCGCCGCCAGCAGCCACAGTGTGCCGATGCGTCTGCCGTCCGTCCGGTCCACGTACATCTCGTAATGACCGCGGGCCTTGTACAGCGCGCCGTTCCGCAAGGGGCTGGCCGGCCGGATCACCCGGTACTCCGTACCCGCCAGACGCACCCGCTGCACGGCGATCTTCACCCGCAGGCTGTCCCGGCTCAGGGGCGCCCTGGAAGCGGTCATGCCGATACCTTCCTGTGGTCGATCCGGTCGATCCAGCCCGGCAACTCCGGTGCAGCGGTGGGCCGTTGCCGCTCAGGCCGACTCTAGATCGGCTCACTGACCAGAAGCCACCCAGGGGCTTCGGCGCAACCGCAGCGGGGTGTACACGGCGAGGGCCACGAGGAACGCGACGTAGTACGAGAGGTCGGCGCCGTGCAGTGCGACCGCGACCGGACCTTCGTACAGGCTGGTGTTCATGAACGGCACGGCGGCGGCGAAGGCGATGGCGAACGCGAGCAGCGCGGGCCGGGCGGGTCGCGGCCGGGCGGTCTCGACGGCGAGTTCGACCGGGGCGCCGCCCCGTGCCCGTGCCCGTGCGAGCCAGTCGACGATGACGATCGCCACGAACCCGGGGATCCAGTAGCCGACGAACAGCAGCACGTTCTGGAAGCGGGCCGTGGTGTCGGCGGCGTGCATCCACAGCACCAGAGGGAAGCCGAGCACGGCGGCGAGGGCGGCGGCCACCGGACGCGGAAGCCGCACCCCGACGGTTTGCAGTGCCAGGGAGCCGCTGTAGTCGTTCATGGCGTTGCTGCACAGAGCCGCCAACGCCACGGCGAGCAGCCCGAACGCGCCCAGCGGCCCGCCGCCCAGCAACTTGTCCACGCCCGCGGCCGTCTGGTCGGTCATGACAGACGCGCCCCACAACCCGAGTGTCTGGACGGCCGTGAAGGACACCACGAGGCCGAGCAGGGTGCACCAGAACATGCGGGGCCGTGAGGTGGTGGGCGGCAGGTAGCGGCTGAAGTCGCTGGCGTACGGGGCCCAGGAGAGCGCCAGGCTCAGGGCGACAGTGCTGGTCAGGATGGCCGCACCGGCCCGGTCGGCGCCGTGTGCGGGGCCGGTGCCGACGGGGTGGACACCGTCGAGGAGCCGCCAGGCGATCAGCGCGAACGCGGCGGCGAGCACGAAGGTCATGACGCTCTGGAGCCGGTGAATGGCCTCGTAACCCAGTACGCCGAGGGCGCCTTGGGCCAGCATCATGACCAGGACGCCGAGCCAGAACGGCCAGCCGCACAGCCGTGCCAGCGCGTCCCCGCCGAACAGTCCGATCAGCGCGTCCCAGGCGACCGTGGACAGCCACTGGAGCATGCCGGGCACTGCCACGCCCCGGCCGAACGCGAGCCGGGCCAGGGGCAGTTGACCGGCCCCGGTCCGGCTTCCCCAGGTGCCCAGGTATGCGGTGGGCACCGCCCCGACCACGGTGCCCACCACGACGGCCGTGAGCGCGGTGGCGAAGTCCAGGCCGAGGGCGATGCCGACGGTCCCGGTGAACACACCGGTCATGGTCAGATTGGGGGCGAACCATACGGTGAACAGGCGCCCGGGACCGCCGTAGCGACCGCTCTCGGGGACCGGCTCGATGCCGTGCGCCTCGATGTGGAGATCGCCGGGGGCCGCGGGCATCCGTCCGTTGAAGACGGCCCGCTGGTCGTCGGCGGGCACCCCGCCGGGAACATGCGCCAAAGGCATGGAAGACATCCCTCCGCCAGTACGAACTGGTTCAGGTTCAACGGGTGTGATCTCAGCCCTCGTTGGGGCACCCCGTGTCCGGTACGACCGACAGGGTAACCCCTCGTCCTGACACGTCCGTCGCCGCGGTCGGTTCTCCGCTCCGCTGTGCCCGCGGTGGCGCTCCTCCCTCGGCATGCGCCGTCACACGGACGTGATTACTCTTTGTGGGCGTGCGATTCCGCAGTGAAGTCGTGGTGTCGCCGCACCGGCCCGGCAGGAACCGGCACGGCCCGAGGAAGCTCCTGGCAGCCGCCTCGAATCGGAGGAGCCCCCATGAGGAATCGTGTTCTCTCCTGCTCTGTGCCCCTCGCCGCCACCACCGGCCTGCTGACCGGGCAGACGGCGCCGGCTGTGGCGGACGCCCCGTCGACGGCCGTCCGGACCAGCTCCCGAACAGCGGTCGGCACGCAGTACAACACGACCCACGTATACGTCCGACCAGGCACCATGCCAGCCTTCGCCGCCGCGTGGAAGGCCACCTTCGGCGGCACCAGCACCGCCGTCTCGGTCACCGACGTCACCCCCACCCCGAGCCGGACCAAGTCCCAGCTCCTCTTCTCGCCCGTCGGCACCCTGTCGGTCTTCGACTTCCAGACGCCCGTCCCGTACCCGTTCGGGGCGGAGCGCACCGGGTGGCTGGTGACGAGCATGCCCGCGGGGATCCAGCAGGCCCGTGCCAGCGGCGCGGCCACCGCATCCGTGTCACCTCCCCCTTCGGCAGGACCGTCATCTCGGTGACCAACGGACACCTGCCCTACCCGTACGGGCGCGAGGTCACCGGCTACCGGGTGGCGAACCTCGCGGCGACCCTGAGCAAGGCCGAGGCCGCCGGTGCCACCGTGCTGTCGGGTCCCCACCGCTCGGGCGGACGTGACAGCGCCGTCGTGCGGTTCCCCGGCGGCTACATCGCCGAGATCCACGACGTCTCTCGCTGACCTCGCCTGCGGTGCGTGCCCGCGTAGTCCAGGTCGGCCAGCAACCGCTCCACGTCCGTCATGAGTGAGCCGTAGACGTGCCACGCGCCCGGCTTGGTGAGGTTTCCCTGACCGATCAGGTCGGTCAGGGTGTCGTGCCAGGTCAGCGCGCCCTCGAGCGCCTCCCGCAGCCGCTCGCGAGGGCCTGCGGGGCCGGTCTCCGTGCGCAGGTCGTCGACCAGGCTCTGGACCGCCGCGCCCGCCAGTCGCAGGGTCTCGGCGTAGCGCTCGAGGAACTGGAGCCCCAGATGCTGGTCGGGGTGGTGGTCGTAGGCGTTGTCGGCGAGGGTCCGCGCGATTCCGCGCACCTGGAGCGACACCCCGCGCAGGGCGCTGAACAGTTCGCCGTACGTCACGTCATGTGGCCCATGGGTGACGCAGCGCGCGTTCCAGCGCAGACTCTCGTCGGCCTCGCGCACCTGTTCCTGAGTGAACGCCAGGTGCTTCTCGAGTTGGCGTCCCCGGTGCAGCCAGCCGTGTGCTTTGGAGCGCAGGTCCCCTTGGGCCAGGCCGGTGCCCATGTCGTGCAGCAGTTCCCCGACGGCACGGGCGAGAGCCCTGACGGCGGAGTCGGAGTCGTCCACGTGCAGCGGGGGCAGCACCAGGGCGTTGACCGCGATGCCGACGGCCGCGCCCGCCAGTGTCTGGAGCACGGGCGAGACCAGGCCGCCCATCGGATCGCCCGCCATCGCGGCCAGTGCGACGACCGCGGTGGAAGCGACCTGCAGCCGTCCGTCGGACGTACGGCGAGGTCCCGCCAGAACCGTGAGCAGAGCGATGACCGCGATGGCACCCGCGGTCGGCCCCAGCAGCCGGACGGTCATCAGGGCGAGGACCAGGCCGACGACCTTCGACGCGATGCTCTGCAGGGCGTTGGTGACCGAGCGGTACACCGTGGACGCGTTGACCATGAGCAAGGCGGTGGCGACCGCCACATAGGCGCGCCCTTCGGGAGCCGCCGGGCCCGCGATGACCCAGGCGAGCAGCGCTGCCGTCAGCGCCTTGATCCCGTAGACCAACTGGCGGGACCGCCGGTGACGGAACCCGCTGACGAGGTGGTGCGCCCGCCTGATCGAGGGCACCGGCAGGCGGCCGGGCAAGATGGTTGAAAGTTGCACAAGTAGATGGTTGCACCCTCTGCCCGGTTCGCGTCGAGCGATGGACGGGTGACATCCCTCACCGCCGGACCGGCGTGGAACCCCTCACGGGGAGGCACTCGATCGCGCGGGCCGACCGAGACGCCTGCCCCCAGGATTGCGGCTAGCCTCCCGAGTCCATTTCGCCTTCTCGGTGCCGGTCCCGCGTCACAGGGCCGGCACCGCACGCTGAAACGGCGGGCCCGCGTTCCCTCGTGCGTTGCCCGACGTCGGCTTTCGCCCACCACCACCGCGCCCGGCCCACCGCCGCGGCCCTGGCCGTACGCGGCGGACGGATCGTCGCCATCGGCGACGACGCGTGGATCGCTCCCTTCGTAGGGCCGGACACCCGCGTCATCGACGCGCTCAACCGACGCGTCATCCCGGGGCTCAACGATTGCCCGCCCGCGGCCAACGGCCCCAGCGGCGCCGCCGATTCACCCGTCCCCGACCCGGAGGATCGCCATGTCACAGACCCCCGCGCCCTCCAGTACGCCCAAGGCAGCCGACGGAAGCGACCACCCTCCTCCCACACCAGGGGTGATCGCGGGCCACAGCGCCCTGGAATTCCTCCTGACGCTGGTGCTCCTCTTCGGCGTCACCACGATCTGCGGTGGGTGATGGGCCCGTCCTCCCTCTCCGACCGGGTCCCTCGGATCCACCTGCAACTGCTGATCGTCGGCGTAGCGGTCGGGGTGCTCATCGCCGCGCTCGTCCTCAGCCCACCGGGCCGGATGACCGGCGGACACATGAACCCGGCGATCTCCTTCGCCACATGGCGTTTCGGCGTCTTCCCCGGAGTCGCCGTCGTCCCCTACATCGTGGCGCAACTCATCGGATCCACCCTCGGCGTCCTCCTGGCCGGCGCCGCCTGGGGACCACCGGCCCGCCGACCACCCACCTCCTACGCCGTACTCCAGCCCGGCGCGGGCTGGACCGCCCTCGAGTTGTTCTTCGCGGAAGCGGCCAGCATGGGCCTCATCGTCTACCTCGTCGGGCACTTCCTTCAGGCTTCCCGGCTTGCCCCCCTGGGACCGGGTGGGCAAGCACCGAGCCGCCCTGACCTACCGGCTGTGCGGCACCCAGGAGAGCGGTGCTCCGCTGCCTGGATCACCGCAAGAAGACACGCTGCCCTGAACCGGCCACCACCGCGTCCAGGACACCGCCTCCATCGCAATGGACCGCACGGAAGGGGCCCGCCGTCATGCGTGCTCTGCGCTTCGACCGTTTCGGTGACCCCCATGTTCTGTCTCTCACCGAATGCCCGGACCCGACAGCCCAGCAGGGCAACGCCGTCATCGCGGTCAAGGCTGCCTCGGTCAACGCCTCGGACGTGAAGAACGTGGCGGGACGCATGGAAGGAACCCTCCTTCCCCGAATCCCGGGACGGGACTTCTCCGGCGTCGTCATCGACGGCCCCCCTGACTGGACCGGGGTTGAGGTGTGGGGAACCGGGGGCGACATCGGCTTCACCCGCGATGGCTCACACGCCGAGTTGCTCGCCATCCCCACCACAGCGCTCGCCCGCAACCCCCCCGGCTGAGCTTCGAAGAAGCCGCCGCCACGGGAGTCAACTTCGTCACCGCGTGGCTGGGCACGGTCGAGACGGCGCGGCTGACCGAAGGGGAGAGCATCGCGGTGATCGGCGTAACAGGCGACGTGGGCGGTGTCGTTGCCCAGATCGCCCGCTCCCTGGGAGCCCACGTGATCGGGCTCGCCCGGACACCACCGGCCGACAACACCCCCGCCGCATCCGCCATGGACGCTTTCGTCCCGCTCGACAACGACGCACAAGATCAGCGCCGTAGGGGCCCGGACCGTGGAGATCGACCTCGTCGACCTGTACCACAACGAGACCCGGATCCTGGGCTGTGACAGCCGTCAACTGGATGTCACCCAGAGCAACGCCTACCTCGACCGGCTCGCGCCCTCCTTCGAATCCGGACAGTTCCAACCCCTGCCCGTGGCGCACCGCTACAGCCTGGAGAACGGCAGAGAGGCCTATCTCGCGGTGGCGAACAAGGAACCAGGACGTGCCGTGATCTTCCCCTGACACGTCCCGGTGAGAAATGGGAAGGCGGATGAGCCCGAGGTGTGGGCAGAATGTGCGCGCCTCGCACTCGACAGGAATGGACCCAACGACCGTGGCTCGTGCCGTCACTCTGATCCGCTCCACCGCCCTGTCCGACGTCGCCGAGTACGCCTACGCGGCCACGGCGCCCGCCGACTCCCGTCTGATCTTCCTCGCCGGGGCGTGTCCGCTCAACGACGACGGCTCGACGGCGGCGGTCGGGGACTACGCCGGGCAGGCGTTGAAGGCCGTCGAGAACATGAAGGTCGCTCTCGCCGCCTCCGGCGCGTCTCTCCAGGACGTCATCAGTACGAGGGTTCTGGTCGCGTCGGCCCGGCAGGAGGATCTGGTGGCTGCCTGGAAGGTGGTCCGGGACTCGTTCGCCGATCACGACGTCCCCAGCACCTTGATGGGCGTCACCGTGCTCGGTTACAAGGACCAACTCGTCGAGATCGAAGCCGTGGCCGCCGTGCTCGACTCGTGAGCCACTGACGTGCCGCAGGGCCTGAGACCGGACGTCCCTGACGGGAATCCGCTGGCTATGCTGTCGGCCATGATCAGCGGAGTGACCCCGGAGCCCGCCGTCCTCGATGCCATGGAGCTGACTTCCGATCCTGAACTGGACGCCCGGTTCGCGGAGTCGGCCCACCGGATCCTGGCGGACCTGGTCAGTGGAGGTGCCGCGCTGGGGTGGGTCGAACCGCCCTCCAGGGACGAGGTGGTGGACCTTCTCGGCCACGTCGTCTCCGCGGTGCGGGCCGGGGATGCGGCCCTGCGCGCCGCCTACCTCGACCGTCGGCTTGTCGGGTTGGGGTACTGGCTCCGCTACGCCCGACCGACCCATCGGCCCCACGCCGATCTGGAGAAGATCGCGGTAGCCGCCGCTGCCCATGGCCGTGGTGTCGGGCGGGCGCTGACCACCGCCTTGATCGCCGACGCCCGGAAGGCGGGGATCGAGGTCCTCACCCTGGACGTCCGTGGCGACAACACCAATGCCCTGAACCTCTACCGGTCGCTGGGCTTCACCGAATACGGCCGTCTGCCCGACTTCGTCGCCGTCGGCGAACAGCGCTACGACAAGGTCTTCTCCATGCTGGACTTGCGCCGACAAGGCTGACGCGAGGCGGCGTGGGTGACGCACAGACGGGCCGTACGGCGTCCTTCAGCACGCGCAGGAGACGCCCGAGCGCGGGGCGGTCAGGTCGTCGACCGGGCGCTGCTCGGTACCGGTGGCAGAGTCGTAGGCGTAGCCCTCGCGCGCCCAGTACTCGAAGCCGCCGAGCATCTCCTTGACCCGGTAGCCGAGGCGTGCGAAGGCCAGCGCCGCACGGGTCGCGCCGTTGCAACCGGGGCCCCAGCAGTACGTGACCACGGTCCGGTCCGGGTCGATCAACTGCGGTGCCAGATCGGCGATCTGCGCGGTGGGGAGGTGGAGGGCGCCGGGGACGTGGCCCTGGTCCCAGGCGGCATCGCCGCGGGTGTCGACCACCACGACCCCGGGTGCGCCGGACGCCAGATCGGCGTGGACGTCGGAGACATCCGTCTCGAAGGCGAGACGGGCGGCGTAGTGGGCAGCGGCCTCGGCCGGAGCCGCGGCGGGCACGTTCAGGACGGCGCTGGTGATCTCGGCGGAAGCGGCGGCAGACATGGGGGTACCTCTGGTTCTCACTGGTCGGTCCGGGATCCTGCGGGCCGTGCCGGGTCTCCCCGGTCGGCGACGGCTCCATCCTCTGACCCCTGCGCCCGCCCCTACGAGTGGCGTGAACGCCTCAGGTCGTCAAGATTCCGCCAGGCAGCGCGGGGACGCGCGTGAACGTCTTGCGGTAGGCCGTGGGTGACGTACGCATCTGGCGGGTGAAGTGGTGCCGATACGTCGCGGTGCTGTCGAAGCCGACCGCGGCGGCGATCTCGTCCACGGTGCCCTCGCCGGACTCGAGCAATGGCAGGCTGGCGGCCACCCGTTGGGCGATGACCCAGCGCATGGGGCTCACACCGTTGCGGCGGGTGAAGTGCCGCGCGTACGAGCGTTCCGACATGCGCGCGGCCCGAGCCAGGGTGCGCACGGACAGCGGTGTGCGCAGATGGCGCAGCGCCCAGTTCATGCTCCGCGTGACGCCGTCGTCTTCCGGGACGATCTCTCCCACCGCCGCCTCGATGAACTGGGCCTGCCCGCCCTCCCGGTGTGGCGGGACGACGAAGCGGCGCGCCACCGCGTTGGCGACGGCCGCACCGTGATCGGCCCGGACCAGGTAGAGACACAGGTCGATACCGGCCGCGCTGCCCGCGCTGGTGAGGACGTCGCCGTTGTCGACGTACAGCACGTCGGGGTCGACCTCGATCTCGGGATGCCGTTCGGCGAGCGTGCGGGCGTAGCGCCAGTGGGTGGTGGCGCGCCGTCCCTCCAGCAGGCCGGTCGCGGCCAGCGCGAACGCCCCCGAGCAGATCGATACCAGGCGCGCCCCTCGTGCATGGGCCCGCAGCAGCGCGTCCACCAGGGCGGGGGAGACCTCCGCCCCGGCCTCGGCCACCCCCGGCACGATCACCGTGTCCGCCGCGGCCAGCGCATCGAGCCCGTGCTCGGCGCGCAGCGTGAACCCGCCGACTGCCCGCAGCTCCCGGCCGGGTTCCTCGGCGCACACCCGCAGCTCGTACCAGGGCAGGTCGCCCAGCTCGGGCCGGGACAGACCGAAGACCTCCACCACCACGCCCAGTTCGAAGGGCGCCATTCCCTCGAAGGCCAGTACAGCCACCGCATGCGTCTTCATCGAGGCTGGATCCTAACCGCCGCCATGCTGAGCCTGCTCAGTCGCGGAGGTCGGCTTCCGGCGAACATTCGTGGGTGCCGAACATGTTCGGTACGGTGGAAGGCGTGGCGAGAGTCGGCCTGCGCGACGTTCGCACTGCCAGTCAGCAAGTCCGCCCGGAGCGGCCACCCTCAAGGACGCGACATCATCGCCAACTGGGCGTAACCGGACAGAATCGAGAGGCCGCCAGCCATGTCCCAGGCACCGAATCCCACCGACACCGACACCAGTGCTCAGTCCGGCACGCCGGACACGGCGACGCTCCTCAAGCTCATGCCGTTCGGCGCGTCGGTCGGAATCCGGCTCACCCAGGCGACCAGGGAACAGGTGGTCGGCACCCTCGACTGGGCCGAAGAGCGCTGCACCGCCGGTGGCATCCTGCACGGCGGCGCACTGATGGCGCTGGCCGACAGCGTCGGTGGCGTGTGCGCCTACCTGAACCTGCCCTCAGGCGCTGCCACTTCGACGATCGAGTCGAAGACCAACTTCTTCCGCGGTGTGCGCTCCGGACAGGTCACCGCAACCGCACACCCCCTTCACGTCGGCGGTCGAACCATCGTCGTGCACACCGAAATCCGGGACACCGACGAGAAGTTGGTCGCACTCATCATCCAGACGCAAGCCGTTCTGCACAGTCGCTGAGACGAGGTCACCCGGCGGCCTGGTCGTCTTCCACCGGGTAGGGCACGAAGGTGCTGCTGTTCTGGTCGATGAGCAGCGGACGGCCCAGTGGTGGGGCGGCCCGCTGGGAGCAGTCGAGGCGTTCGCAGACGCGGCAGCCCATGCCGATGGGGGTGGCGGCGGAGGCGTTGGCGAGGTCGAGGCCGTCGGAGTAGACGAGACGGTGGGCGTGGCGGATCTCGCAGCCGAGGCCGACGGCGTAGGTCTTGCCGGGCTCACCCCAGCCGCCTCGATGCCGGGTGACGGCCCGCGCGGTCCACAAGTACCGCTGCCCGTCGGGCATTTCGGCGATTTGGACATGGATGCGTCCGGGCGCGGCGAAGGCCTCGTAGACGTTCCACAGAGGGCAGGTGCCGCCCGCCCGGGAGAAGTGGAAGCCGGTCGCGGACTGGCGTTTGGACAGGTTGCCCGCGCGGTCGACGCGTACGAAGGAGAACGGCACGCCGCGCAGTCGTGGCCGTTGAAGGGTGCTCAGGCGGTGGCAGATGGTCTCGTAGCCGAGACCGAAGTGGTCGGTGAGACGCTCGATGTCGTAGCGGGCTTCCTCGGCCGCCGTGTGGAACGCGGAGTAGGGCAGGATCAGGGCGGCGGCGAAGTAGTTGGCGATGCCGATACGGGCGAGCGCGTGGGTGGGCGATCCGGGTGGGAAGTCCTCGGTGGCCAGCCGGTCGAGGTCCTCGCCATGTTCGAGCAGGGCGAGTTGGGTCGCCATCCGGAAGGCACGCTGACCGGGCCGTAGTCGCGAGGACAGATGAAGGGTGCGGCTTCTGTCGTCGTAGCGGTGCAGCCGTGCGCCGGGCTCGGCGGCCAGGCGCACGCCGTGTGCCTCGGCGAGTCTCGCGGTGAGGGCCCCGATCACCTCCCCCGGTCGGACGCCGATCTCACCGGCGAGGCGTTCGGCCGAGAGGTCGGAGTCGTGCAGGTAGTTCTGGCGGCGATAGAAGAAGTCGCGGATCTCCTCGTGGGGCGTGGAGGTGGTGTCCCGGTTCCGGCCCCGGCCGTCCGCCGCGCCCGCCAGGCGCTCGGACAACTCCTGGTTGCGTCGGCCGAGGTCGAGAAGGACCTTGGCGACACCGGGCAGCCGGGCAGCCAGGTCACCGAGGTCGGCCGCGGACACCCGGGACTCGGCGATCTCCCCGGCGAGTGCCTCCCGGAGGTCGGCCAACAGACGCGTGGTGTCGCGCTCGGAGAAGAACCCCGGATCCACGCCGAACGTCTCGGTCAGCCGGAGCAGGACGGGCACGGTGAGGGGGCGGGAGTCGTGTTCCATCTGGTTGAGGTAGCTGGGTGAGATGCCGAGCACGCGGGCAAGATCCGCCTGACTCATCCGCCGCTCCTCGCGCAGCCGCCGCAGCCGCGCGCCCGCGTACATCTTGCTCACCGAACCGCTCCTCCCTACCGGGACCCGATGCGGTCAGCGTAAGGGAGCAATCCACCTGTTGACCCTTCGCAAGATTGGCAATCGGCGGCAGGAAGATTCGCAAAGATTGGCATGCGTCCCCGCTTGAGGGCACTCAGTGCCAGTGCCAGAGTCGTAGTGCGGCCCGCCGGACCCGGTAGGAAGAGCCCGGAACCGGGGCACGACTTCCGCCCTGACGTCGGAGATCCCGGCAGCGGCAGCCACCTGCACCGGCATCATCGCTCAACTCCACCTCCCCAGTGACGGCGAGCCGCATCCAGCAGACGACACCCAGTGCCACCTCTGTTCATCCGGACGGCGGGATTGGCAGCCAGTACAGACAGAAGAAGACGGAGACAGCCATGGCAGAAGTGAGGACGCAGGCGGCCGAGGAACTGGCGCGGCGCTGGGCCACCGACCCACGCTGGCAGGGCATCGAGCGCACCTACAGCGCCGAGGACGTCGTACGACTGTCCGGCAGCGTCCGCGAGGAGCACACCCTGGCCCGGCGCGGCGCCGATCGCCTGTGGCGCCAACTGCACGAGCAGGACTACATCCACGCGCTCGGCGCACTGACCGGCGGCCAGGCCGTCCAGCAGGTCAAGGCGGGGCTCCAGGCCATCTACCTGTCCGGCTGGCAGGTCGCCGCCGACGCCAACCAGGCCGGCCACACCTACCCCGACCAGAGCCTGTACCCCGCCAACTCCGTGCCCCAGGTGGTCCGTCGGATCAACAACGCGCTGCTGCGCGCCGACCAGATCGCCACCGCCGAGAACGCCGGTGACACGACCGACTGGCTGGCGCCGATCGTCGCGGACGCGGAGGCCGGGTTCGGTGGTCCGCTGAACGCCTTCGAGTTGACCAAGGCGATGATCGCCGCGGGCGCGGCGGGCATCCACTACGAGGACCAGCTCGCCTCCGAGAAGAAGTGCGGCCACCTCGGCGGCAAGGTGCTCGTGCCCACCTCGCAGCACATCCGTACCCTCAACGCGGCCCGCCTGGCCGCCGACATCGCCGACGTGCCGACGGTCGTCATCGCCCGTACGGACGCCCTCGCCGCCAACCTGCTCACGACCGACGTCGACGAGCGCGACGCGGAGTTCGCCACCGGCGAGCGCACCGCGGAGGGCTTCTACCGGGTGCGCAACGGCATGGCTCCGGTCATCGCCCGCGGCCTGGCCTACGCACCGTACGCGGACCTGATCTGGGTCGAGACCGGCACCCCGGACCTGGAGCAGGCCCGTGAGTTCGCCGAGGCGATCCATGCGCGGTACCCGGACCAGATGCTGGCGTACAACTGCTCGCCCTCGTTCAACTGGAAGGCGGCCCTGGACGACGACCAGATCGCCAAGTTCCAGCGGGAGTTGGGCGCGATGGGCTACCGCTTCCAGTTCATCACGCTGGCCGGCTTCCACTCCCTCAACCACGGCATGTTCGACCTCGCCCGCGGCTACGCCGAGCAGGGGATGACGGCTTACGTCGACCTCCAGGAGAAGGAGTTCGCCGCCCAGGCCCAGGGCTTCACCGCCGTCAAGCACCAACGTGAGGTCGGCACCGGCTACTTCGACCTGGTCTCCACCGCCGTCAACCCCTCCTCCTCCACGACCGCCCTGACCGGCTCCACGGAGGAAGAGCAGTTCCACTAGGGCCTGTCGACTGCCAATTCTCGCCTGCTCCAACGGAATTGACAGGCCTCCAGGCCCTCGGCCGAGCGGAGGCGGGCGACCGTCTCCGCCCCCTCCGCTCCCATCCCTCAGGAGAGCCCGATGACCACCACCGCACTCACCCACGACGTCCGTGTCCTCGCCGCCCCCGGTCACCGGCACGACGAGATACTCACCCCCGCCGCCCTGGACTTCGTCGGCCGACTGGCCGCCGCATTCGGCGAGCGGCGCCAGGAGTTGCTCAAGGAGCGCCGACGGCAGGCGCTGCGGCTGGCGTCGGGCTCTCCGCTCGACTTCCCTCTGGTCACCGCCGCCGTCCGCGCCGACCCCGACTGGCGGGTCGCACCCATCGCCCCCGGTCTCACCGACCGCCGGGTGGAGATCACCGGCCCGCCCGACCGCCGGATGACGGTCAACGCGCTCAACTCCAGTGCCAAGGTGTGGATGGCGGACTTCGAGGACGCCACCGCTCCCTTGTGGGACAGCGTGATCGGCGGGCAGCTCAATCTGCTCGACGCCATCGAGCGGCGCATCGACTTCACCACGCCCGAGGGCAAGGAGTACCGGCTGGGCGAACAGCTCGCCACCGTCATGGTCCGCCCGCGCGGCTGGCATCTGGAGGAGGAGCACCTGGAGTTCGACGGCCGCCCGGTACCGGCCGCGCTCGTCGACTTCGGCCTCTACTTCTTCCACTGCGCCCAGCGGCAGATCGACGCCGGGTACGGCCCGTACTTCTACCTCCCCAAGCTGGAGAACCGGTACGAGGCACGGCTGTGGAACGACGTCTTCCTCCTCGCTCAGGAACTGCTCGGCATCCCGCGCGGCACGGTCCGCGCCACGGTCCTGATCGAGACGATCACCGCCGCGTTCGAGATGGAGGAGATCCTCTACGAACTGCGCGAGCACAGCGCGGGGTTGAACGCGGGCCGCTGGGACTATCTGTTCAGCCTGATCAAGACGTTCGGCCACCGCACCGACTTCCTTCTCCCCGACCGGGCGCGGGTCACGATGACCGCCCCCTTCCTGCGCGCGTACACCGAACTCCTCGTGCGCACCTGCCACAAGCGCGGCGCGCACGCCATCGGCGGCATGGCCGCCCATGTGCCCGGCAAGGACCCGGCCGCGAACGAGGCCGCGCTCGCCAAGGTCCGCCTCGACAAGGAGCGTGAGGCCGAGGACGGCTTCGACGGCTCCTGGGTCGCCCACCCCGCCCTCGTCCCCGTCTGCCGCGACGTCTTCGACGGTGTCCTCGGTGACCGGCCCCATCAACTCGACCGCACCCGTGACGACGTCGAGGTCACCCCGGCCGACCTGCTGTCGGTGCGCCGGATCAGCGGCCCGCCCACGCCGGAGGGGGTGCGCACCAACGTCCATGCCGCACTGCGGTACTTCGCCGCCTGGCTGCGCGGTCAGGGCGCCGTCGCCATCGACGGCCTGATGGAGGACGCGGCCACGGCCGAGATCGCCCGCGTACAGATCTGGCAATGGCTGCGGCACCGGGTCATCGACCGCGAGACCGTGGAGCACATCCTCGACGACGAGATCACAGCGCTCAGAGCCGAGTACCCCTGGGCGCCCGCCGACGACATCCGAGCCCTGTTCGAACGCACCGCGATCAGCGGTGAGTTGCCGCTGTTCTTCACCCCCGACGCCTACACCCGCCACCTCGTACGGAAGTCGGAGGCCGCAGCATGAGCGCGGGCATCACCCGCGTCGGCGTGGTCGGCGGCGGCCAGATGGGCGCCGGTATCGCCGAAGTCTGTGCGCGGGCCGGGCTGGACACCGTGGTCTGCGAGGTGGACGCGGTGGCCGCCCGCAGGGCACGGGACCGGGTGGCCGCCTCCCTCGACCGCGCCGTACGACGGGGCAAGCTGAGCCGCGAGGCCGCCGACGACGCGCACGCCCGGCTCGTCTTCACCGGCAGCCTGGACGACCTGGCCGACCGGCACCTGGTCGTCGAGGCCGTCATCGAGAACCCGGACGCCAAGACCGAGGTCTTCGCCGCCCTCGACAAGATCGTCGAGGATCCGGCGGCCGTCCTCGCCACCAACACCTCCTCCCTGCCGATCATGCGGCTCGGCATGGCGACCACCCGCGCGGACCGGGTCGTAGGACTGCACTTCTTCAACCCCGTCCCCGTCCTGCCGCTGGTCGAGGTGGTCACCTCACTGCACACCTCGGCGCGGACGATCGCCGTGGTCGAGGCCTTCGCCACCGGCACCCTCGGCAAGACGGTCATCCGCTCCCAGGACCGGGCGGGCTTCGTCGTCAACGCCCTGCTCATCCCCTACCTGCTCGCCGCCGTGCGGATGGCGGAGTCCGGGTTCGCCACCGCCGCCGACATCGACGCGGGCATGGAACTGGGCTGCGCCCACCCGATGGGGCCGCTGAAGCTCGCGGACCTGATCGGCCTGGACACCGTCGCCTCGATCGCCGAGTCCCTCTACGACGAGTTCCGCGAACCCCTCTACGCGCCGCCGCCGCTGCTCCAGCGGATGGTGGAGGCGGGACTGCTCGGCCGGAAGACCGGCCGGGGGTTCCACCGCTACGACCAGGGCTGAGGGCCCGGTACGGCGAGGGGCGGGAAGCGCGAGTGCGGAGCGTCCCGCCCCTCGCCGTACCTCATTCGGCAGGCACCTTCTCACCTTCCGCATGCTGGACGGCGTTCTTCCATTCGCGGCGCCACCCCGTAGGCTGACCGCAGCAGTTGGTTCGCCCCGTCCGCCAGGCGGGGTGTCGTAAGAGGGAACCCGGTGGGAATCCGGGACTGCCCCGCAGCGGTGAGCGGGAACGACCGCCGTCATACGCACTGGGTCCGACGTACCGGGCCTGGGAAGCGACGGCCATTAGGTGTCCTCCGTCCAGGAGGGCGTGCCCGCGAGTCCGAAGACCTGCCGACTGCCCGCGTACGGACCGTTCCGTGCGCGGACATCCCGGTGACCTCGAGGGCGGGTCGGCGTACACACCAGACGGAACGACCGTGCTTGTGCCGCGCGGGGTCATGGCCGTCCGGTTCGTCATTCCCTTCGCGCTCTCGTCCCGTCTCCGGGATCTCAGGGATTCATCTCGCGAAGGAGATCTCCGTGACAACGAAGTCCGCAGCCGCGGCAGCACGGGCCACCGTGTACGGCTACCCCCGCCAGGGACAGAACCGTGAACTGAAGAAGGCCGTCGAGGGCTACTGGAAGGGCCGCGTCACCGCCGACGCCCTCCGGGCCACCGCCGCCGAGCTCAGGCGGAGCAACCGGCAGCAGCTCGCCGACGCCGGTGTCCACGAGGTGCCGACCGGTGACTTCTCGTACTACGACCACGTCCTCGACACGACCGTCATGGTGGGCGCGATCCCCGAGCGGCACCGTGCCGCCGTCGACGCCGACGCGCTGGACGGCTATTTCGCGATGGCCCGCGGGACCCAGGAGGTCGCTCCGCTGGAGATGACCAAATGGTTCGACACCAACTACCACTATCTGGTCCCTGAGCTGGGCCCCGACACCGTGTTCACGGCCGACTCCACCAAGCAGGTCGCCGAGCTGGAGGAAGCCCTCGCCCAGGGCCTGACCGCCCGGCCCGTGCTGGTCGGCCCCGTCACCTACCTTCTGCTCGCCAAGTCCGCCCCCGGCGTGCCCGCCGACTTCGAGCCACTCACCCTCCTGGACCGGCTGCTCCCGGTGTACGCCGAGGTCCTCGCCGACCTGCGCGCGGCCGGTGCCGAGTGGGTCCAGCTCGACGAGCCCGCCCTCGTACAGGACCGCACCCCGGCCGAGCTGAACGCCGCCGAGCACGCCTACCGCTTGCTGGGCGCCCTCACCGACCGGCCGAAGCTGCTGGTCGCCTCCTACTTCGACCGGCTCGGCGACGCGCTGCCCGTGCTGGCCAAGGCCCCGGTCGAGGGCCTCGCCCTGGACTTCACCGAGGCCGCCGCGGCCAACCTGGAGGCCTTGGCCGCCGTCGGCGGACTGCCCGGCAAGCGCCTGGTCGCCGGTGTCGTCAACGGCCGCAACATCTGGATCAACGACCTGCGGAAGTCGCTGTCCACGCTCGGCACCCTCCTCGGGCTCGCCGACCGAGTGGACGTCGCCGCCTCCTGCTCCCTGCTCCACGTGCCGCTGGACGCGGCGGCCGAGCGCGACATCGAGCCGCAGATCCTGCGCTGGCTGGCCTTCGCGCGGCAGAAGACCGCCGAGATCGTCACCCTCGCCAAGGGACTTGCCCACGGCACCGACACCATCAGCGGCGAACTCGCCGCCAACCGCGCCGATCTCGCCTCCCGCGCGGACTCGCCGATCACCCATGACCCCGCCGTACGAGCCCGCTCCGAGGCTGTGACGGACGCCGACGCCCGCCGCTCTCAGCCGTACGCCGAACGGGCCACCGCACAGCGTGCCCACCTCGGTCTGCCGCTGCTGCCGACCACGACCATCGGCTCGTTCCCGCAGACCACCGAACTGCGCACCGCACGCGCCGACCTGCGCACCGGGCGCATCGACACGGCCGGGTACGAGGAGCGCGTCAAGGCGGAGATCCAGGAGGTCATCTCCTTCCAGGAGAAGACCGGCATCGACGTCCTGGTGCACGGCGAGGCCGAACGCAACGACATGGTGCAGTACTTCGCCGAGCAGCTCACCGGCTACCTGGCCACACAGCACGGCTGGGTCCAGTCGTACGGCACCCGCTACGTCCGGCCGCCGGTCCTGGTCGGCGACATCTCCCGGCCCGAGCCGATGACGGTGCGCTGGACGTCCTACGCCCAGTCCCTGACCGACCGCCCCGTCAAGGGCATGCTCACCGGCCCGGTCACCATGCTCGCCTGGTCCTTCGTCCGTGACGACCAGCCCCTCGGCGACACCGCCCGGCAGGTCGCCCTCGCCCTGCGCGACGAGGTGAACGACCTGGAGGCGGCCGGGACTTCGGTGATCCAGGTGGACGAGCCCGCGCTGCGCGAGACGCTGCCGCTGCGGACCGCCGACCGTGCGGCGTATCTGGCGTGGGCGACCGAGGCGTTCCGGCTCACCACGAGCGGGGTGCGGCCGGACACGCAGATCCACACCCACATGTGCTACGCCGAGTTCGGTGACATCGTCCAGGCCATCGACGACCTCGACGCCGACGTCATCAGCCTGGAAGCCGCCCGCTCCCACATGCAGGTCGCTCGCGAACTGGCCGCTCACGGCTACCCGCGCGAGGCCGGGCCGGGCGTCTACGACATCCACTCCCCGCGCGTCCCGAGCACGGACGAGGCCGCGGCCCTCCTGCGCACCGGCCTGAAGGCGATTCCCGCCGAACGGCTGTGGGTCAACCCCGACTGCGGCCTGAAGACCCGCGGCTGGCCCGAGACCCGCGCCTCCCTGGAGAACCTGGTCGCCGCCGCCCGCACCGTCCGCAGCGAGCTGCCCACCTCCTGACCGAGCAACCCATGGGCCGGGACGCCACCAGCGTCCCGGCCCCTTCCTGCGGCACCGGCAGGGGCGGGACAGCGGTGAGCGGGAACGACCGCCGTCCTACGCACGGGGTCCGACACATTCGGGTGCGGACGGCGGGGCGAGCGGCCTGGTCAGCGGGACAGGGCGCAATCTCCGCACAGGGCCCCCTTGCGGCCCGGAGCGGCGCGGTAGATCAGGCAGCAGCTACGGCGCCGGTACGTTCCGCCGGGCGTCCTGGCGCTCGCACCACGCAACGGGGGCCTCTCCAGGAGAAGCGCGGTGAGGGCGCGGGTCCGCGCGGTGACCTCCGGGCGGGACACTGTGATCATGGTCGCCGCTCCGTTGACGGCCGAGGCGGTGTTGCCCCACAGGATGTGCCGGGAGACCGAGAACCGCGCCATGGCGTCGGCGAGTTCGCGCAGCGGGCCGTCCAGCAGGCGGCTGCTCAGGTCGTCAGCGAGCTGCGAGAGCGAGCCCTCCCCGCCGCCGGTGAAGGCGTCGTCAGGCAGCGACAGCGGCAGCGGGCCGCCGAGCACGGGTTGCCACCACAGATCCGCGAGGCCGGGCGCGAGGACCAGACCGTGCAGTACGGCGGCAGCCAGCGCCGGGGAGACCAGCCGTGCGGCCAGCCCCAAGTGTGCGACAGACGCCGCGACCCGCGTCTCGACCGCGGCAGGCGGCTGCCCGCCGGTCGCGGCCAACCGGTCCCGTACGTCACTCACCCGGGCGTCGAGCAGCGGACGGGAGAGTGACTGCCAGGGCTCGGACGGGTGCGTACCGGGCGGGTGGGTCTGTACGGCGAAGAACGGGCCGAACGCGGCGATCTCCTCGATCACCGTGCTCTCCGTAGGGTTGCTGGTCATGCCGGGACGGGGTCCGATTCGTGCGAGGGGGGCGGCATCCGGACGTACGGTGCCGAATCGGGCCTGGAAACGCCACTCAAGGCGAGCCCTCCTTCGGGATCGTGCGTCCCTTTGCGTATGCGGGCGGAGTGAGGGCTCAGTATCTGACTCGCCCGCAACCTCGCGGTGGCGGGCTCACAGTGGCGCGACCGTGCTGGATTCCCACCAGCTTCCTCAAGCCATCACTACGCAGGGACCGTATGGCCCGTATCTCCGGCCGTCAATCCAGCGTGTGCCGAATCGGGGGGCGGAGCAGTGGAGTCGTGGATGTGACGAGGGCGGGTGCCGGGGGAGTCGGTGCGCCCCCCCGGCACCCGCCCTGGCTCACAGTGTCAGCCGATGGTCGGCCACATGCTGCTGCGGGCAGAGAGCTTGCCGTTGCCGTCACCCGGGTACAGGTACAGGCCGCCCGAGCTGTTCACGGCGGCGATGTCGGCCTTGCCGTCACCGTTGTAGTCGCCGCCCATCAGGACCGGGAACGAACCCCATGTCGGGTCGGACCACATGGCGTTGCCGTACTTGAACTTGCCGGTGCTGGTACCGGTGTAGAGGTCGAGCTGCCCGGACTGGGCGATCGCCGCCACGTCGTTGAGGCTGTCACCGTTGAAGTCGCTGCTGGCGATCAGCTTCTTGTTCCAACTGTCGTCGTTCCACGCCTCGCTGCGCGAGCCGTCCAGCACACCGTTCGCAGCCGTGGGGTACGCCCACAGCCGCCCGGTCGGAGCGACCGTGATCAGTCCGTCCCGGGTCCAGCCCTTGGCTCGGTAGGTCGCGATCGAGGGGAACGAACCCCAGGTCGCGTCCTTCCACATGGACAGCGGGGAGCCCAACTGGCCGGTGGCGGTGCCGGGGTAGAGGCTCAGGTTGCCGTCGACGTTGATGGCGGCGATGTCGGCATTGCCGTCGCCGTTGAAGTCGCCGCCGAAGATGCGGGTCTTGCGGCTCCAACTGCCGTCGTGCTTCCACAGTTCGCGGCCGTAGACCAGGGTGCCGTCGGGGGTGGTGTAGAAGGCGTGGATGTTGCCGTCCTTGAGGATGGCGGCGACGTCGGGGCGACCGTCGTTGTTGAAGTCGGCTGTGGTGATCAGGTCGGTGACATCGGCGTGCATGGTCGCCAGCCGGTTTTTGGCGATCCAGTCGGCGAGGTCGTCGACGCGCGTGTCGACGGCTCCGGTGCGGGTCTCGGCCGGGTCGGTTCCCCAGCATCCGCCTTGGAAGGAGCGGGAGTTGATGCCGACAAGACGGAGGGTGGCTCCGCTTCCGGTCATCGCGGGGCCGCCGGTGTCACCGGCGCAGACCGCGGCGCCGTCCTGACCGGTCAGGGGCAGGTCGCCGCCCTGGACGGCGGAGGAGGCGAAGGTGGCGGTGTGCAGCTTCAGCGGCGACCACTCGGTCTTGGTGCGGCCGTACCCGGCCACGCTCACGGAGGAGCCCGCCTCAGGAGGACTGGTGGCGATCTGTACGGGGGTGATGTCGGTGACGGGTTTGTCCAGGCGCGCCAGCGTGAGGTCCCGGTCGCTGCGCGGCACGAGTTGGGTGACCTTACGGACCTGCCCGGCGGTCCCGGTCAGGTCCGTACGCCCGATGGTCGCCGTCGTCGCGAACGTGGGAGCGCCGGCCTTTAAGGACGTCGGGTCGGACGGGTCGCTGGCGAAGCATGTCGACGCCGTCAACAACCACTGCGCGTCGACCAGTACGGCCGAACACGATCTCGTTCCGTCACCTATGTCCAGACGGGCCGTGAACGCATGTGAAGTATCCGTCTCCGGCACGCCGGACACGGCTTGCGCGGCGGGACCGGTCAGAAGTAAGGGCGCGGCGAGGAGAGCGGCGGCGATGACTGCTGTGCGACGGAGGGACGTACGGGGGCGGTGCATCTGATCGTCAACTCTCCAGGTTTGTCGGGTAATTGTCTGACTCATTTCCATCCATTCCAAATGGCAATCCAAGAAGGCTGCCAAGGACTGCTGATGCTGCATAGCGTGCGCCGAAGTAACGGGCCGCCAAAGAAGGATGCATCAGGGAAGTTCATTCCGCCCGCTGTTCCCGGTTACTCGCTTGCCGAGTGCGGCCGAGGCCACGTAGTTCGCTGACCGATGTGCGCGTACGTCGCCGAGGCGTGCACGGCGACGGCACTCGGTCGGCTCGCCGACGCGCTTTCCGACGAGTCGGTGGTGTGGCGGTTGATGCGTATTCGCGGGTATTGGTGAATGCGCTGTGCCGGTAAAAGGAATAGGCCTTGCTCACTGCCTGGGGGAGATTGGCCAGGGCGAGAGCCGTCCACAGCGCGGCAAGTCCTCCGACTGTGGCTACCGGAGCGGCGACAACGACCAGGGCTCCGTAGCGGATAGAGGTACGCCGCGCTGTCGCTGTCGCTGTCGCTGTCGTGCTTCGTCGCGTAGTCGGAGGTCAGAGGGACGGTGGCCTGGCCGACGGCCTGGTTCGGTGTGATGAACGCGGTGTGATGAGCGGCATCACGCCGCGGAGTGCGCCCGCCACCGTGGCGGTGGCGGGGCTGAACACGGCCATGGCGATGGCGAAGGCCGCGAGGGTGGCCGCTCGGGCGCTGTCTCGCTCCGTTCAGCAGCAGGAGCCCGGTGCCGCGGCGGCGGCCGACCCCGTGCCCTCGGTGATGGCCTTGGTCGCGCGGATGATCGCGGAGTGCATGTCGTCGGCGACCGTGTGGGCGGGAGTGATCTCGATGTCGGTGAACCCGGCGGCTTCGAGGCTCGTCCGGTATTCGGTGAAGGAGAGCGCGCCGACGATGCAGCCGACGTAGTCGCCGCGTTCCGCTCGCTGAGCGGGGGAGAGGGTGTCGTCGGCGACGACGTCGGAGATACCGATCCGGCCGCCCGGGGTCAGGACGCGGAACATCTCGGCGAAGACGGCGGGCTTGTCGGTGGACAGATTGATCACGCAGTTGGAGATCACGACGTCGATGGTGCTCGCGGGCAGCGGGACGGCCTCGATGGTGCCCTTGAGGAACTCGACATTGGTGGCGCCTGCCTTCTTGGCGTTGGTCAGGGCGAGGGCGAGCATCTCCTCGGTCATGTCCAGTCCGTAGGCCTTGCCGGTGGGCCCGACGCGGCGCGCGGACAGCAGAACGTCGATGCCGCCGCCGGAGCCGAGGTCGAGAACGCGCTCACCTTCACGGAGGTCGGCGACGGCGGTGGGGTTGCCGCAGCCGAGCGAGGCGGCGACAGCCTCGGTGGGCAGGACGTCCCGCTCGTCGGCGGTGTAGAGGGCGGAGCCGAAGGTGTCGTCGACCTCGATGGCCTGCGGGCCGCAGCAGCCGGTGCCACCCTCGGCGACCTGAAGGGCAGCCGCGGCATAGCGGCGGCGGACGGTCTCGCGCAGGTCGGTGTTCTGCTCGCTCATGACATGACTCCTCGAACGACCGGACTGAGCAGCCCGGATGGGACTGTATTGACGTTCCTCGATGCAAGGTTGCGCCTTGAATCGAAGTTCGTCAACATAGAAGTATGTCGAAACAAGAGCTTGTGGTGCTCGACCAGGACGACGAGGCCGAGGGGTGCTGCCCGACGCTGCTGAGCGCTCCGCTGGGCGAGGAACAGGCCGCGGAGCTGGCGCCGGTGTTCAAGGCCCTGGGCGACCCGGTGCGGCTGCGGCTGCTGTCGATGATCGCCTCACAGCAGGGCGGCGAGATCTGCGTCTGTGATCTGACTCCGGCGTTCGAGCTGTCACAGCCGACCATCTCGCATCACCTCAAGCTGCTGAAGCAGGCCGGGCTGATCGCCTCCGAGCGGCGGGGCACGTGGGTGTATTACCGGCTGCTGCCCGAGAAGACGGACCGCTTGGCCGCGATCCTGACCCGTCCCGGCGACCCGAAGGATCAGCCCGGTCAGCCCCGCCAGCCCCGCCAGCCTCGCGGCGATTCGGCCGGGGCCGTCTCGTGAGCCAGGAGACGACGGCCGCTCCGTCGGCCTCGGTGGCCAGGCGGCTGTCCGTCGTGGACCGGTACCTGGCCGTGTGGATCGTGCTGGCGATGGCTGCCGGGCTCGGTCTGGGCCGTCTGGTCCCCGGTCTGGGCGACGCGCTCGCGAAGGTGACCGTCACCGGGGTCTCGCTGCCGATCGCGCTGGGCCTGCTCGTGATGATGTATCCGGTCCTGGCGAAGGTCCGTTACGACCGCCTGGACACCGTCACCCGCGACAAGCGCCTGCTGATCCCGTCCCTGGTCATCAACTGGGTCCTCGGTCCGGCCGTCATGTTCGCCCTGGCCTGGCTCTTCCTCCCGGACCTGCCGGAATACCGGACCGGGCTGATCATCGTGGGGCTCGCCCGCTGTATCGCCATGGTCATCATCTGGAACGACCTGGCCTGTGGTGACCGCGAAGCCGCCGCCGTCCTGGTCGCCCTGAACTCCGTGTTCCAGGTGGTCGCGTTCTCCGCCCTGGGCTGGTTCTATCTGTCCGCCCTGCCCGGCTGGCTCGGCCTGGAGCGGACGACGCTGGACATCTCGGTGTGGGAGATCGCCCGTAGCGTGCTGATCTTCCTCGGCATTCCGCTCGTCGCCGGGTTCCTGACCCGCAAGCTGGGCGAGAAGACCAAGGGCCGCCACTGGTACGAGACACAACTGATCCTCCGTATCGGCCCGTTCGCCCTGTACGGGTTGCTGTTCACGATCGTCGTGCTGTTCGCCCTGCAAGGCGACGCGATCACGTCACAGCCGTGGGACGTGGCGCGGATCGCGCTGCCGCTGCTGGTGTACTTCGCCGTGATGTGGGCCGGGTCCATGGCCCTGGGCAGGGCCGTGGGCCTGGAATACCCCAAGGCGACCACGCTGGCGTTCACCGCCGCGGGCAACAACTTCGAACTCGCCATCGCGGTGGCCATCGCGACGTTCGGCGCGACCTCAGGACAGGCCCTCGCCGGCGTCGTCGGCCCCCTCATCGAGGTGCCCGTGCTGATCGGCCTGGTCTACGTCGCGCTCGCCGCCCGCCGCTACTTCCCCACTCCTGAGCCCCCGTCAGCCCCTCCGGCTGCACCCAAGGAAGGCCTCACCCATGTCTGACACCGCCCCGAAGCCGTCGGTGCTGTTCGTGTGCGTCCACAACGCCGGACGCTCGCAGATGGCCGCCGCCTTCCTCACCCACCTAGGCCAAGGCAAGGTCGAGGTCCGCTCGGCCGGCTCCGCCCCGGCTGACACGGTGAACCCGGCCGTGGTCGAGGCGATGGCCGAGGCCGGGATCGATATCTCCACCAAGACACCCAAGGTACTGACCAACGAGGCCGTGCAGGCGTCCGACGTCGTGATCACCATGGGCTGCGGGGACACCTGCCCCGTCTTCCCCGGCAAGCAGTACGTGGACTGGAAGCTGGACGACCCCGCCGGGCAGGGCGTCGACGCGGTCCGCCCGATCCGCGACGAGATCGAGAACCGCGTCCGCGACCTGCTGAACGAACTACTGACCGAGGCGGCCCGGGAACCCTCGGACGACCCTGTCAGCCCCGACCGCCTCCCGTAATCGGCGGTTCTCGACTTCGAGGACGTCCGGTGTAGTCGGGGCTGTTCGGCGAGTCGCCGAAGGGTGATCGCGCCGCTGGCGCGGACGAGAACGGTCTGCTCGAACGAGGGGCGGGTGCTGGAGAATTGGTGCGCCCGGCTACCCACCCTGGCCCGTTGTGCCGCTGAATACGCTTTGTCGGTAAAAGGATTGGGTCATGCTCCCTGCGGCAGCGGGTGCGCGTCAGTGCCCGCTGCTGTAGCAGAGCACACCGGAGGCAACTCGCCAGAACAGATCCCCCACTTACTGGACTGGTCGCTGAAGGCCGGGTCCCACGCGTTGATAGGTGGGCAAGAGGCGCAGTTCGGTGAACTGCCAGGGGATTCGCCTACGCGTCCCACTCCCGCGAACGCAGCCTCACCATCGAGCTGGTCAACCGCGAACTGGCGGTCCAGACACGGTGGTGCTTCACCCGCCAGATCCAGCAGATGGTCGAGGACGGGCAGGACCCCCTTCATACCCGAGCGGTACGGCTGGCGCTTCCTGCGCACCGCGTACTTCCGGCTCACCACAGCCCGCGCCCCAGGAGACCGCGCAACACGTCCTGATGCGCGAGGCCATCATGAAGACCAGCGGGCTGGCCGAACGGCCGCGCGCCGCGCAGGACGCTCTACGCGAGAGCATCGGCTGAGAACACGGGGCATGGAGAGACGGCGGATGGACGCTGGCAGCGTCGCGCTGGTCGTGATCGACACGCAGAACGGCCTCGTGAACCACCACAGCCGCCACGTCTTCCATTGGCACCGGCCCCAGGGACCTCCCGCGACCGACATCGTCCCCGATCTCGCTGAAGCCGCTGCCCACGACCGGGTATACGCTCTTCACCCCCGAGGCCACCGAACTGATCCGCCAGGCTGGCTGGACCGACCTCGTCTTCTGCGGAATCGCCACCGAAAGCTGCGTCCTGAAGTCCGCCGCCGACGCCGTCGAGCACGGAAACGCACTCTGGATCGTCACCGACGCCTCCGCAAGCGACGCCGGCCTCCCCGTCGCCCGCCGTCTGATCGGAACTGGCCAACTCGCCACCTCCGGGCACGTGATGGGACAACTCACTGCGTACGCCGGGGCCCCGGTGCTGGAATAGCCCTATGGCCCGCCACTCAGGACACCGACCTGGTCATCATCGGCGGCGGCCCGGTCGGCTGCGCCGCCGCCCGCATGGCCGCCAGCGTCGACCTGCGCTCGATCCTCGTCGAACCGGACACTCTGTGCCGCGACCTCTACCGCATCCCGGCCCTGAACAACGTCCTCGGCGGCTACCCCGCCGGACCGAAACTGGCCGACTCCATCACCACGGAGCCAAAGAGCGCGGAACTGTGCCGCCTCGAACTCGGTCACCATGCCACCGAGCTCCGCGCACGGTCACGGTGGACACCGGCGCCCGCCTCACAACTCGCGGAGCGAAACGCGAAGTTCAGTGGATATGCCGGAATTCCTGAAAGTGTCGAAAAACGTGCCTGCCCGGTGGTAAACACACAGGTCATGCAGTCTGCTCCCCGTGCCCGCGGGGATGGTCCCAGGTCCGCGCCCGTCCCCTGCTCGGCGGGCACCTGCTCCCCGTGCCCGCGGGGATGGTCCCAGGTCCGCGCCCGTCCCCTGCTCGGCGGGCACCTGCTCCCCGCGCCCGCGGGGATGGTCCCACACCGCCGTGCCCGGAGTGCTCGACCGCGACCTGCTCCCCGCGCCCGCGGGGATGGTCCGAAGGCGCTGACATCGATGCTGCCGTAGTCGATCTGCTCCCCGCGCCCGCGGGGACGGTCCCGACCGGGCCAGCCCCGAAGTCTGGGCGCTTCACTGCTCCCCGCGCCCGCGGGGATGGTCCCGACGTGGTGGTCGCCTACGGATTCACGGCGCCCTGCTCCCCGCGCCCGCGGGGATGGTCCCTCCAGCGTGTCGAGCTTCTTGGATTCGAGGACCTGCTCCCCGCGCCCGCGGGGATGGTCCCGAGTGGCGTGTCACCACCGGGGACCCGAGCGTCTGCCCCCCGCGCCCGCGGGGATGGTCCCCAGGGCACGTTCACCGTGTCTGCCTGGTTGCTCTGCTCCCCGCGCCCGCGGGGATGGTCCCTGCCGTGCGTGTGCGGGGAGCAGCTGGCCGCCTTCCTCATCATCGTCATGGGCCTGGGACCATCCCCGCGTGTGCGGGGAGCAGCGTCGCGTCCCGCCCGACGAACCGTCGACCGGGGGACCATCCCCGCGTGTGCGGGGAGCAGTCGCCCGAGGTCCGGCGCGGGGGCGGTCTGCCGGGACCATCCCCGCGTGTGCGGGGAGCAGCGTGGTCGCGGTCGCCGAGCGCCCACGTGACGGGGACCATCCCCGCGTGTGCGGGGAGCAGGCTGCGTGACCTGTGCTTCTGTCACGCAGCGCGTGGGGTTTCCGGCACTTCCAAGGATTCCGACATATGTCCCATAGTGTGCCGTTCGGTCCTTCGGGATGAGCTGACGGTGCATTTTAGAGTGCTTTTGGATGATGGCTGAGCGGCTTGAGGAAGATCGAGTCGATTTCCGTGGAAAGCGCCGCGAGCTGGGCTTTCTGCGTGTAGTCATCTGGCATGGAACGTGAGAGGGACGGGGAGGGCCGTTCGGGGCTGCATGGCCGGTTGAGCTGTCTGGCTCGGCTTGCCTGGGCGAAGTACGACCGGCAAGGCGACGGCTGGCTGCCGTTGTGGCGGCATATGGAGGACAGTGCCGCCGTGGCCGGGCTGTTGTGGGATCGGTGGCTGTCGGCGAACGTGCGTCGTCTCGTATCGGAGGTGCTGCCAGAGGGCGAGGAGGACGCGCGGCGGCTGGTGGTGTGGCTGGCCGGGGTGCATGACATCGGGAAGGCGACGCCCGCGTTCGCGTCTCAAGTCGATCCGCTGGCTGACGTGATGCGGGCCGCGGGTCTGGAGATGGGGACACGTCGGCAGCTCGGGCCGGATGTTCGCTTGGCGCCTCACGGCGTGGCCGGGCAGTTGCTGCTGACGCAGTGGCTGGAGGAGCGGCATGGGTGGACCGGGCGGCAGTCCGGTCAGTTCGCGGTGGTGGTCGGCGGGCACCATGGCGTGCCGCCGGATCACGGTCAGTTGAAGGACCTGGACGACCGGTTCCACCTGCTGCGCTCGCCGGGCGTGAGTGAGAAGTTGTGGCAGCAGGTGCAGGACGATCTGCTGGACGCCTGCGCCGACGAATTCGGTGTGCGCGAACGGCTCGCGGCATGGCGGTCGGTGAAGCTGCCGCAGCCGGTGCAGGTGTTGCTGTCGGCTCTGGTGATCGTGTCCGACTGGATTGCCAGCAACACCGACCTCTTCCCGTACTTTCCCGATGCCGCCGGGCAGAGCAGTGAGGAGCGGGTCGCGGCGGCGTGGCGAGGGCTGCAGTTGCCGCCCGGGTGGCAGGCCGAGGAGCCGCCCGTGGACGTGGGGGAGCTGTTCCGTAGCCGGTTCGATCTGCCGGTGGGTGCCACCGTACGGCCGGTGCAGGAGGCGGCGGTGCGGCTGGCGCGGTCGATGCCGGAGCCGGGTCTGCTGATCGTCGAAGCACCGATGGGAGAAGGCAAGACCGAGGCGGCGCTGGCGGTGGCCGAGGTGTTCGCCGCTCGCTCGGGCGCGGGTGGGGTGTTCTTCGCGCTGCCGACGATGGCGACGGGGAACGCGATGTTCCCGCGGCTCCTGGAGTGGTTGGACCGGCTGCCCGCAGAGGAAGGCACCAACTGGTCCGTGCTGCTGGCGCACTCCAAGGCCGCGCTGAACGAGGACTTCGCGGACCTGATGCGTGCGAGCGCGCATCGTATCGCCGCCGTCGATGTCGATGTCGACGCGGGTGACTATCGATCGACGTGGCGACCCGCGCGCGATGAGCGTTCCGCATCGGCGGACCTGGTGGCCCATGCCTGGCTACGGGGCCGGAAGAAGGCGATGTTGTCGTCGTTCGCCGCAGGCACCGTGGATCAACTGCTGTTCGCCGGGTTGAAGAGCCGTCACCTGGCGCTGCGTCATCTGGCCGTTGCGGGCAAGGTCGTGCTGATCGACGAGGCGCATGCGTACGACACGTACATGAGTACGTACCTGGACCGGGTGCTGTCGTGGTTGGGCGAGTACCGGGTGCCGGTCGTGGTGTTGTCGGCGACGCTGCCGGCTGCGCGGCGGCGGGAGTTGGTGGAGGCCTACGCGGGAGCGGGGCCGGTGGCCGCCGAGGGGGCGCGGTTTGAAGCGGTGGGCCGGGCGACGGCGTATCCGCTGCTGACGGCGGTGGCGCCGGGCGGGACCCCGGTGGTGGAGTCGCCCGCGGCGTCCGCTCGCGGGACGGAGGTGCGCCTGGAGCGTCTCGACGATGATCTGAAGGTCCTGGC
Organism: Streptomyces sp. NPDC104371; assembly: GCF_055583785.1. Lineage (NCBI taxonomy): Bacteria > Bacillati > Actinomycetota > Actinomycetes > Kitasatosporales > Streptomycetaceae > Streptomyces > Streptomyces sp. NPDC104371. The sequence continues at coordinate 181,892 of NZ_JBVJNF010000001.1, read as the reverse complement.
GGACCGGCTGGCCGTCGAGTTGGAGGGCGGCGGGTGTGCGCTGGTTGTCCGCAACACGGTGAAACGGGTACTCGAGACGGCGCGGGTGCTGCGTGAGCGGTTCGGCGCGGATGCGGTGACGGTGGCCCACTCGTGCTTCGTAGACGTGGACCGGGCCGCGAAGGACGCCGCCCTGCTGGCCCGGTTCGGGCCGCCGGACCGTGCCGTCGAGCGACCGCGCGGGCCGCACATCGTGGTGGCCAGTCAGGTTGCCGAGCAGTCCCTGGACGTCGATTTCGATGTACTGGTGAGTGATCTGTGCCCCGTGGACCTGCTGCTGCAGCGGATGGGCCGCCTGCACCGGCACCAGCGCGGCAAGGGTCAGTCGGAGCGGCCGGTGCGGCTGCGGACGGCACGGTGTCTGGTGACCGGTGTGGACTGGTCGGGGGCTGTGCCGGTGCCGGTGCGGGGGTCGGTCGCGGTGTACGGGGCGTATGGGCTGCTGCGGTCGGCGGCGGTCCTGGTCGAGCATCTCGACGGGCGGACGGTGCGGTTGCCGCAGGACATCAGCCCGCTGGTGCAGGGCGCCTACGGGGAGGGCTGTGCCGCTCCGGCCGAGTGGGCGGAGGCATTGCAGAAGGCGTTCGTGGAGTACGAGGCGCACCGGGAGGACCAGGCGGCGCGGGCCGGTGTGTTCCGGCTGGACGCGCCGGGCAGGCCGGGGCGGCCTGTGATCGGCTGGGTCGCGGCGGGTGTGGGGGACGCGGACGATACCCGGGCCGGTCGGGCGCAGGTCCGTGACGGCCGGGAGAGCCTGGAGGTCGTGGTGGTGCAGCGGCGGCCGGACGGTTCGCTGGCCACCGCGGACTGGATCGCTGACCGCATGGCGGGGCTGGAGCTGCCGGTGGACCGGGCGCCGTCGGCGAGGGCGGCGAAAGCGGCGGCTTCGTGTGGGCTGCGGCTGCCGGTGCAGTTCTCGTACGCGGAAGTGATGGACCGGGCGATCGCGGAACTTGAGCAACTGTACGTTCCGGCTTGGCAGTCGAAGGAGTGCCATTGGCTCGCCGGCCAGCTCGTTCTCGTGCTGGACGCCGATTGTCAGACCCGTCTGGCAGGGTTTCATCTCCGATACAGCCCTATGGACGGACTGGAGGTGACTCGTGACGGGACGTGAACGGCCCTTGGGGGAGAGCCGGTTGTCGTTCGATCTGACGGCGCGGCCGTGGATCGGGGTGCTCAGGCGGGACGGCACGAAGGACGAGGTGTCCTTACGAGAGGCGTTCGGCCGGGCCGGTGAGCTGCGCCGGATCGTCGGGGATGTGCCTACGCAGGAGTTCGCGCTGCTGCGGCTGCTGCTCGCGGTCGCGCACGACGCGTTGGAGGGGCCCCGAGACCTCGACGAGTGGGCAGAACTGTGGGCGGACAAGGACTGCTTCGCGCCGGTGGCCGCCTACCTTGATGAACACCGCGGCAGATTCGATCTGTTGCACCCGAGCATGCCGTTCTTCCAGGTGGCCGATCTTCGGACGGCGCGGGACGAGGTGTTCTCCCTCAACCGGATCGTTGCCGATGTCCCCAACGGGGAGCCGTTCTTCACCGCCCGGATGCCGTCGGTGGAGCGGCTGGACTTCGCGGAAGCGGCCCGCTGGTTGGTGCATGCCCACGCCTACGACACCTCTGGCATCAAGACCGGTGTGGTGGGCGACAGCCGGGCCAAGGGCGGCAAGGTGTATCCGCTCGGTGTCGGCTGGGCCGGCAGTCTCGGTGGCGTCTTCGTGGAGGGTGCGACGTTACGCGAGACGCTGCTGTTGAACCTGGTCGCGGCTGACACCGCAGGTCTGGAGTCGAACGAGGACGACCGGCCTGCCTGGCGGCGCGAGCCGTGCGGGCCCGGGGCGGCCACCGATCGTCGGCCGTCCGGGGTGAGGGACGTGTACACGTGGCAGACGCGGCGGCTGCGGCTCCACTTCGACGAGACCGGTGTGCAGGGTGTCGTGCTCGGTTACGGTGATCCGCTCGCCCCGCGCAATCTGCACACCCGCGAGCCCATGACGGCTTGGCGGCGCAGCCCCGCGCAGGAGAAGAAGCTCGGCCGGACCCCGGTGTATCTGCCGCTGGAGCATGACCCGGCGCGGGCGGTGTGGCGGGGGCTGTCCTCGTTGATCGCGGAGCGGCCGGTGGCCACTCAGGGCAGCGAGGCCGCGGCCCGGCTGCGGCCCGGCATCCTGGAGTGGGTTGCCCGCCTTGCCACCGAAGGTGTATTGCCGCGTGGGTTCCTGATCCGCACGCGGGTAGTGGGCGCCGTCTACGGCACTCAGCAGTCCGTGATCGACGAGATCGTCGACGACCGCCTGTCCATGGCTGTGGTGCTGCTGCACCGTCAGGACCGGGCTCATGCGCGGCAGGCCGTCGATGCCGTGACGGACGCGGAGAGAGCCGTGACCGCGCTGGGTGACCTGGCGACCGATCTGGCGAAGGCGGCCGGCTCGGAGCCTGAGGGTGCCCGCGCCAGGGCAAGGGAACGCGGGTTCGCCACGTTGGATGATCCCTACCGGCTGTGGTTACGGAACCTGGCCACGGCGCCGGATCCGCACGCGGAACGCGTCAGGTGGCAGCAGGAGGTCCACGGTCTGGTGGGCCGACTCGGATCCCGTCTGCTGGCGGAGGCCGGTGACGCGGCGTGGGAGGGCCGGATCGTCTCGTCCGCCAAGGGCCCGGTGTGGCTCAACTCCGCTTCCGTCGAGGGCTGGTTCCGCTACCGGCTCGGCACCGCTCTGGGTTGGCCCGACCGCTCCGGCACCGGCTCCCGCGGGACCCCCGAGGGCCCCGGTCCGGAGGTCGTGTCCGGTACCGACTTCCCCGTTGAAAGGGCTCTCTCGTGACCACCGCCACCGGCCTCGACATGACCATCACCAGCCTCGACATGCCGGAACGCGTCCGGCAGACCGTCGGCGACCACATCGTCCGCCTGCAGCGCGGCTACCTGGCCGATGAGAGCTACGCGGTCGGAGCTTTGGCCCGGCTGCGCCGGGGCGCGGGCAAGGAACCCCACCAGGTGCCCGATCTGCTGGGCCTGGTCGACACCGGCGGACTCTACGACCCTGCCCCCGACAGCGGCCGTCGCCCGCGCGAGGAGGATCTCGCCCGCGCCGAAGACGCCGTGCACGTGGCCCTGACCTTGTGGGCCTTGCACCAGCAGTCCCGGAGCACCGGCATGCACCAGCCCCACCACCGCGACAAGCCCGCCGGTCTGGGTGCCGCGGTCCGCCGCCTGATGCCCGCGGGCGACATCGACGAAGCCGTCCTGAAGCGGCTCATTCGCGCAGGAACCGCCCCGCACCTCGGCGCCCTCGCGCAGCGGCTACGGGAGATCGTCATGCTGCTGCGCCGCGACGACCTCCCCATGGACTACACCCTGCTGGCCGGACAGCTGTATCTCTGGCAGCTACCCGGCGGCCGGGAAGCCGTACGCCGCGCGTGGGGCCGCTCCTTCCACGCCTACCGCGCCTCGAACAAGAACGGTGCAGGCACCGAGGGCCCAGCCGGGACCACGTCTGCTGCCACGACCGACCCCGACTCCGATTCCACCGTGAAGGACGCCTCGTGAACCGCCTCTTCCTCGATGTGCACGCCCTGCAGACCGTGCCGCCCAGCAACCTCAACCGCGATGACACCGGGGCCCCCAAGAGCGCGGTGTACGGCGGCGTTCCGCGGGCCCGGGTCTCCAGCCAGGCGTGGAAGCGTGCCACCCGCGCCTGTTTCACCGACGAGCATCTGCTCGACCCCAGCGAGCTGGGGGTGCGTACGAAGAAGGTCGCCGAGGTCGTCGCCGCTCGCATCACGGCCCTTGACGAGTCGATCGACGAGGCGGACGCGCTGCGCCTGGCGGCCGTTGTGGTCGAGACCGCCACTGGGTCGAAGATCGAGGCGCCCAAGCGGAAGACCAGTAAGGCGAAGGGGAAGTCCGAGGACGCGGACGAGGCCGCCGGGGGCGAGGCAGCGCCCCAGTCGAAGTACCTGATGTTCCTCAGCTCCCGTCAGCTCGACGGTCTGGCCGCGCTCGCTGTCGAGGGTGCCGCAGACATCGCCGGGTTCTTGAAGGAGAAGGACAACAAGGCTCAGGCCAAGCAGGTGGCCGACACCCGGCACTCGGTGGACATCGCCTTGTTCGGTCGGATGGTCGCCGACTCCGCCGACTTCAACGTCGATGCCGCGGCCCAGGTGGCCCATGCCATCAGCGTCCATCGCGTCGACATCGAGTCCGACTACTACACGGCGGTCGACGATGAGAACACCGATGCTGAGAGCGGCGCGGGGATGATCGGCACCGTCGACTTCAACTCCGCGACCCTCTACCGTTACGCCGCCGTCGGAGTGCACCAGCTTGCCGCCAATCTCGGCGAAGGGCTGCGCGAGGACGAGCCTGTGATCACGCCTGTCCGGCGCGCTGTCGAGGCGTTCGTGCACGCCTTCGTCGCCTCCCTGCCCAAGGGGAAGATCAACACGTTCGGGCACCACACGCTGCCCGACACCGTCGTCGTCAAGCTCCGCACCACCCGCCCGATCAGCTTCGTCGCCGCCTTCGAGGAACCCGTCACCGCCGACATGAACGGCGGCCACCTGCGGGAGGCCTCCGCCCGCCTGGCCGACTACATCCCGGAGATCGAGCGGGCCTACGGTGACGACGCCTCCACCCAGACCTGGGTGCTGCGCATCGGGTCCGCCACCGACAAGCTCTCCGGCATCGGCGCGGAAGTACCCAGCCTGCCCGCGCTCGTCGAGGCGGTCGGGCAGAGCGTTGCCGAACGCATGGAGAAGCCCGCATGAGCGTGCTCACCCTGCGGTTGGCCGGCCCCCTGCAAGCGTGGGGGGCCTCGGCCCGGTTCGCCCGGCGCACCACTGAGTCGGCCCCGACCAAGAGTGGCGTGATCGGCATGCTCGCCGCAGCCCAGGGCTTGGACCGCGGCGACGACGCAGCCCTGGCCCGGCTTGCCGCGCTGCGCTTCGGCGTCCGCATCGACCAGCCCGGGACCCGGGTGCGGGACTACCAGACAGCTCAGCATCAGATCACCGGCAAGTCGATGCCGGTCTCCGAGCGCTACTACCTCGCCGACGCCGTCTTCGTCGCCGCCCTCGAAGGCGAGCAGACACTCCTCGAGGAACTGGACGCCGCCCTTCAGGCACCCGTGTACGCGCCCTACCTCGGCCGCCGCTCCTGCCCGCCGGCCCGCCCCGTACGACTTGGCCTGCATCACGGGCTCGGCCTCCGGCAGGCTCTGCGCGAGGAACCCTGGCAGGCCGCCGCCTGGTACCGCAAGGGACACCGCCAGGACGTGACCGTGTCCGTGAGCGTCCTACGTGAGGCCGAGGCCGACGAGGACAGCGCGGACACGCTGCGCGACCAGCCACTGAGCTTCGCGGCCGAACACCGCCGCCACGCCCTGCGCACCGTCGTCACCGAGACCGTGGACCTGTCGAACCCCGACCGCGAACACGCCTCCGCCTCGGCGCCCGAGCACGATCCGCTCGCCGCACTGGAATGGCTGGAAGAGCTGGAAGAAGAGACCGCCTGATGTACCTGTCACGATTCCGGTTCAACACCGCGCGGCCCGGCGCGCGGCGCCTGCTGTCCTCCCCGCAGTCCCTGCACGCGGCCGTGATGTCGTCGTTCCCTAACCTGCTGCCCGCAGACCCGGCCGCTCCGACAACGGCCGACGGGCAGCGCGTGCTGTGGCGGCTGGACCGCAACAAGCCGGCCGAGGTCTTCCTGTACCTGGTCAGCCCCGACCAGCCCGACCTGACCCATCTCGTGGAGCAGGCCGGCTGGCCCGCAGCGTCCCAGCCGGGCAAGCCCGGCTGGCAGACCCGCCCCTATGGCCCCTTCCTCGAACGGCTCGCCCCGGGCTCCGTCTGGGCGTTCAGGCTCACCGCCAACCCGGTTCATCACATCCGCCGCAAGGACGGTGAACCGACCAAACGCACTGCGCACATCACGCCCGTGCACCAAATGAAGTGGCTCCTCGACCCAGCCCGGCAAGAACGCGCTGGCTTCCGCGTCGTCGAGAAGCCCGATGCCGAACGGCTCCTGCCGGACGGCACCACCCACACCGGCCACCCACACCACGGCGACCGTTACGAACTCACCGTCCGCGACCAGCGCCACCTGTCCTTCTCCAAGTCCCGCGGACCCTCGAGGTCCCCGGTCAGCCTGGTCACCGTCACCTACGACGGCCGTCTCGAAGTCACCGACCCGCAGCGACTGCGTCGGACCCTTGTCCAGGGCCTGGGCAAAGCGAAGGCATATGGCTGCGGACTGATGACGCTCGCTCCGCTCACGTCGGCAAGGTGAGCCAGTGACAACGGTCGGACAACGCAGCACCCTCACCCCACGCCACCTCACCCGCACCGGCGAGCGAACCTCCTTCGTCTACCTGGAACGATGCGTCGTCCACCGAGACGCCAACGCCATCACAGCCGAGGACGCCGATGGCACCACCCACATCCCGTCCGCCACCATCGGCACACTCCTCCTCGGACCCGGCACCCGCATCACCCACCAGGCGATGAGCGTGCTCGGCGAGACCGGAGCCGCCGTCGCCTGGGTCGGCGAACACGGTGTCCGCTACTACGCCGCAGGACGAGCCCTCACCCGCTCCTCCGCCCTCGCCGAAGCCCAGGCCCTGAAGTGGGCCAACCCGCGCACCCGGCTCGCGGTCGCCCGAGCCATGTACCGACTACGCTTCCCGGACGAAGACCCCGCAGGCCTCACACGACAGGGACTCCTCGGCCGTGAGGGCCGCCGCGTCAAAGCCTGCTACCAAGAGCACGCCGCACGAACCGGCGTCCGCTGGCACGGCCGCAGGTACACCCCCGGCGACTTCACCAGCGGCGACGCCGTGAACCAGGCCATCACAGCCGCCGCACAGTGCATGTACGGCATCGCCCATGCCGTCGTCGCCTCCCTGGGCTGCAGCCCGGCACTCGGTTTCGTCCACTCAGGCCACGAACTGTCCTTCGTCCTCGACATCGCCGACCTCTACAAGACCGAGATCGGCATCCCACTGGCTTTCGACGTCGCAGCCGAGGACGAACAGGACGTAGGAACCCGCACCCGCCGCGCACTTCGCGACCGGATCAACGAGACAGCGTTGCTCAACCGCTGCGTCGACGACATCAAACGCCTTCTCCTGCCGGAGGGCGGCACGCGTCCGGCAACCGAAGACCTGGACCAAGTGACGCTGCACAGCGACCACGGACGAGAGGTCCCGGCAGGCCGCAACTACGCCGCAGACGACGAGAACTTGGCCGACATCGACGGAGGACTCACAGACCGGGCGAGGCTCTGGTGACCGTCATCATCCTGACCAACTGCCCACCTGGCCTGCGAGGCTTCCTCACACGCTGGCTCCTCGAGATCTCACCGGGCGTCTTCATCGGCAACCCGTCAGCGCGCGTACGCGACGTTCTGTGGAACGAGGTCCGCGAGTACGCTGGCCAAGGCCGCGCACTGCTCACGCACACAACCAACAACGAACAGGGCTTCACCTTCCGAACCCACGACCACAACTGGCACCCCACCGACCACGAGGGCCTCACCCTGATCCGCCGCCCGAACACCCCGTCAGCGGCTGCGCCAAAGCCCGGCTGGAGCAAGGCATCCAAGCGCCGCAGATTCCGCACGAGCTGACCGGATGACCGAAGTGCGAAGTATGCCGGAACCAGCGAAAGTCATTGAAAACCAGGCGCTGCAATTCCAAAACAGCAGATCACGAAGTGTGCTCCCCGCACCCGCGGGGATGGTCCCCGCTCTCCGACATCAACAGGGGTGATTGCCACGTGCTCCCCGCACCCGCGGGGATGGTCCCTGTTGAAGCTTGGCGTATGTCGGCCGACATAAGTGCTCCCCGCACCCGCGGGGATGGTCCCTCGCTGCATCCCGGCCGAGGGCGGCCGGGATGGTGCTCCCCGCTCCCGCGGGGATGGTCCCTCGGCGTTGTAGGCGAGGATCGTCCGGCCCTTGTGCTCCCCGCACCCGCGGGGATGGTCCCCAAGGCGAACGGCACGGTCTGGCTGGGAGAGGGTGCTCCCCGCACCCGCGGGGATGGTCCCGCGTCATCGACCTGACGCAGGCCGCTCTGCTCGTGCTCCCCGCACCCGCGGGGATGGTCCCATGCTGCCCGGATTCACACCTCTCGTCCAGGCGTGCTCCCCGCACCCGCGGGGATGGTCCGACGCCAGTTGCGAACCTCCCCATCCTGTCGGCGTGCTCCCCGCACCCGCGGGGATGGTCCCTTGGTGGAGACACTGCGCGGACTCGTCTCGAAGGTGCTCCCCGCACCTGCAGGGATGATCCCGAGGCGCCCGTTTCCCCGGGCAGGCAGCCGTCCCTCTTCCGAACCTCCTGTAGCAACAGCACCCCGCTGCTACGCTTCCGGCATGGCGAAGAGCATCGAGGTTCCCGTGGACGACGCGGCCTATGCGGTGCTCGAGGCTGAAGCCGAGCGCGTCGGCATTACCGTCCCTGAGTTGGTCGGGAAGGTACTCGCCCACGACGTCGGCAAGCGCCGATTCCTCACCGCCGCCCAGCACTTCGCCACCGCCTGGGGCCCCGCCTTCGACGAGGAGTTCGGGCCGGTCCGCCCCGACGGTGCTGCTGCGTGATCCTCTACATCGACCGGGCCTGGCTCCTCGACATCGCTCATCAGCGACTCAGCACGGACCCGGACGTCACCGACTACGGCTTCTCTGAACTAACTGAATAGCCTCCGAGTGAGGGATGCACGTTCGCACTTCGCCTCCGGCGAGGTGCTTCTTTGTTTCTGAGGTCGGGTCTGTGTCGGTGGCTCCTGTTAGGGTCCGCGCCGTGACCTCAACCGATCATCTGCTCGCATTGATCCGGGACACCCCGGACGTCGCTGACCTGCTCCATTCCTCCTTCGAGTTCGGCATTTTCCGCAATGAACACGGTGAGGCGGTCCGCGCAGCCTCCGGTGCATCGTTGGAGCCCATCGCCGGTGACTGGGCCGGCGGGACCTTCTTCCTGTGCCATGACGAAGACGGGCGACGCCCCGTGATGTATGCCAGCTCCGAGGGCCAGGGCGGGCTGATCGCCGATGACTTGAAGCAAGCGTTGGAGATCATCACTGGTCTGGCTGTGTGGCAGGACTGCCTGAAGTTCTCAGGCGGCGGAAGGCTGGAGGCCATGGAGGCCGCTGCTGTACTCCTCGAAAAGGATCGAGTCAGCGATGAGCCTGAGATCGTTGAGTATCGGGCGCAGGTTGCTGGGGCCTTGTCGCTGGACAGGGTGCCTGTGTCCGAACTCGTCGCCCGACTGAGGAATGCGGTGATGAGGACGGAACCGAACCACCTGGTAGTCACCGAGTCGGGGGATGAATACGACTCTCTTTTTGGAGAGTTCGTGCCCACCGACAACCCGGGCTGGCGATGAGCCGAGCCTGGGCTCGCTGCGTCAGTCATCGTCTGCTGAGGGTTCCGGGCTGGTGACGGTTCGCCCGACCACCCGGCTGAGGTCGGGCATGCCGAGGTGGACGGCGGAGCGGCCGTCGAGCTGGGCGAGCTTGGCCTTCGCCCCATCGAGGCTGACTTGGAGGCCGACGACTTCCCCGCGCCAACCTTCACGTTCGGCTTCTTCGATGCGGGCAATCAGGTTGTCGCGGATCTCCACCAGGCGGGGCCGCTGGTCGGGGTCCGGACGGAGCATCGAACAGCGGACGCACGCGTGTTCGTGGATGCAGGCGGTGCCATAGGCGCGGCCGCAGGTGCCGAGGGAGACCTTGCGGAGTTCGAAGTGCCCCAGGAACTCCTGCCATTCTTCGTTCGTGGGGATGCGGTATTCCTCGCTGGGCCGCACGGACCGGCGCCGGGCGATGAAGGCGCGGTGCTGTTCGATCGCTTCCTGGGGGTAGATCGCCTTGTAGCCCATTGTGGTGTTGATGTCGCGGTGGCCGCAGATGATCTGGGCGATGTGGGGCGGCAGGCCGTTCATGATCATGTCGGTGACGAACATCCTGCGGAAGTCGTGCGGGGTGAGCCGTAGGGGATTGCCTTCGGGGTCGGTCAGGCCTTCGCCCTGGAGGATGTCGTTGATGAACTTGCGGAGGACGGTCCCCGTGACCGGCCGGTCCTCGGTGCCGAGCTTGTATTGGAACAGTAGTGGGAGGGGCGGGTTCCAGACGCGTTCGTGGGTGTCGTAAGCGCTGATGAGCGGGATGGCGCCGCTGGCTCCGCGGACGCGGCTGACGATGGTGCTGAGGGCATCGGCAAGTTCAGGACTGATCAACAGGAGTCGCTCGGTGTCTGTCTTGGACGGCGCGATCTGGAGGAGGGGGACGAGTTCACCGGTGGTGGGCAGCCGGTATTGCACGAAGCTGTGATGGTTGAGCTCGTGTAGTTCTTCGATCCGGATTCCGGTGTGCCGCAGGACTTCGATCGAGGCCCAAGCCCAGAAAGTGGCGTGCTCCTCGTGGGTGAGGTTGCGCACTGCACCCGTGGCGGTGTTGGTCACGCGGATCGTGTTTGCGTCTCGGTGGACGGTGGTTGGCCGCAGGTAGGTGATGCCTTCGACGGTGAGAGTGGTGCCGGGTTCGGTCTCCTCAGCTGCGGCCAGCAGATGGGCGGCGGTTCTGCGACGGCGCTCTGCGATTGCGACCACGGTCGGTAGTAGGGGTAGCCGATGACGGGTGCGCTGGTGGCTGCGAGCCCGGGCGCGTTCGAGCTGCTTGCGCTGGCTGACTTCGTGTGCACGGATCGGGCAGGGGGCGACATGTGTTGCCCAACGGGCCGGCTCCTCGGCGGCCCATTGAGCAATGTCCAGGTAGAAGGCCCGCACCAGGGTCAGGCAGTGGTTGACGTTGGTCCGTGGCTCTTTGATCTCGCTGAGGCGGCCGTCCGCTCCGCGGGCAGGTCGGGTCTTGAACATGATGCGCTGCTTCCAGGCCGCGGCGACATCCGGTGGCACGTCCAGCGAGTCGATGCCGGGATGGTGTTCTTCCAGGTTGCGCCAGAACAGCAGGCCGATCGTGTAGGAGAGCGCTTTGAGGGTCGTGTAGTCGAGCGCCGCCTGGCGTTCCTTCAGGTACTCGACGAGGAGGTCCCGGACGGGACGGCAGCGAATGCCGTAGCGGTCGATGAGCTGCTCGCATGTCATCTGGCCTTGAGCCGCGCGGAAGGCTCGAGCGCTCAACGGCGCGTCGGGCGGGAAGGCCCCGTAGCCCACGAGGAGTTGGTAGAAGAGCGTTTTGCCCTGGCCGCCCCTTGAGTGCGTGGTGTCTTGAGTGTCGAGGATCTCGATGCAGTCGCCGACAGTGATGTCGGCGACCGTCCCGCCCTTGGTGGCCAGGATGGTCGCGATCCGCTTGAGGGCGACGTTGGAGGCGAAGCGCCGCGGCACTGGCGTCATGCTCGCGACCTGGTCTCGCAGGCGGGCGACACCCTCAGGGTCGCGGATCTCCTCCATGGCGGTGGCCAGGCTGGTGAAGGGCTGGCTGAGCATCCACTGCATGCTGGGCCGGAAGGCATCCGCGCAGATGAGCCGGCGAAGGCCCGTGCTGAGGTCCTTGAGGCTATAGCTCTTGTCCCAGCCGCGGGCTTCCAGCCAAGGCTCTGCCAGCGACTTCCAAGTGTCCTGGCCCAGATGTTCTTCGGCTCCGGAGGCGAGCCACTTCTCCTGCCAGTTCAGGCCCGGGTGCATGCCCAGCCAGCCGAGCACCGCCGCGACGCCGCGACGGACGCTCGGCAGCGTACTGGGCCGCACCCCTGTGCAAAGCAACTCGACCAGGTCCTCAGGTGATTGCTCGGCCGCTGGCCAGGAAGCAGGGTTGGCGCGGGCAGGGTAGCGGGCCCGAAGAGCAGCCTGGCTCTGGGCGCCGATACTGGGCTCCTCGCGTTGCTCTGGCAGCCGCAGCCCGGTGCGACGAGCGACGGTCCCGGTCCTGTTCACGGAGTCACCCGCCCGAACAACACATCCAGACTCTCGGACGAGTAGCCAGGAGCCGGGGGCGGCGCCTGCCGGGCGGCGGCGTTCGCCTCCTGCCGGGCATGATGAGCCAGAACGTTCTCGATCACCTCGTCGCCAGTGGGCGTCATGTAGATCTGAGTGGTCGTCAAGCTCGCGTGACCCATAACCCACTGGACGTCGACGAGCGGGATCTTCGGATCCCTCGACATGCGGTAGCAGGCCGAGTGCCGCAGGTCATGGAGGGTCCAGTTGGATCCTAGGTTTCCGTTCACGCGCTCGAACATGCGGTGAGCCGCGTGATAGGTCAGCGGCCGCAGCGGTCTGCGCAGAGTCCACCACAGCCGCCGGGACCGTCCCTTGGGCAGCAGGCCCCGTAGCTCAGCCTGGTAGAGCCGCAGCCAGACGAACGCGTCGGGTGAGGCGGGCAGCGGCTGGACCGCTCCGGAGCCTTTGCGGACCACGCTGATCAGTTGCTGGCCGGGGTCGGCGTCGCAGAACCGGGCACCCAGCAGCTCGGAGGCACGGGCTCCAGTGGAAATCCAGAACGCCACCAGAGCACGGTCGCGGTTCGAGCCGAGCGCGGCGAAGATCTCGTTGAAACGCTCGTCCGGGATCATCCGAGGAATCCGCTTGGGAACCTTGGGCCGGTAGCGGCCCTGACGCTCGTTGCGGAACAGGTCCATCGGGTTGTGATGGGCGTTCGCCCTCTCTCTGGTGCGGTCCCTGACCAGGGGGAACGGGTTGACCAGCGGCCCGGTTCCGGCCTCTTGATGGAACTCGTAGAACTTCCGCAGCACCGTCTCGGTGTGAGCCCGTGTAGACGCCTGATACTTCCGGCCCGGCCTGGGCTTGCCCGTCACCGCGTTCACCGAGCCCTCCGACCGTCGCGGTGAGCCGCCGGTTCGCGGTATATCCGTGTGCTGCAGCCAGCGCATGAAATCCCGGGCCTCCACTCGGGTTGCCCGACCCCACCCGACCTCAACTGCTGCCAGGAACCGCCACCATCGCAACAGTCCGTTGCCGTACGCGTGCACGGTCGACGCGGACCGGTGGCATCCCAGCAGATCCCGGAAGTACTCCGCCACCGGCTCAACCGTCGCCCCGGAGGCGTCCACCATCCGGTATGGCTCCCATTCGTCCCCCGTCTTCAGCAGCTTGCCGACTTGAGGGACGACCAAGGCCGACAGATCACGTACAGGCGTCTCTGACTTGCTCATGGACGGACTAACGCCCGGATCTCAGGAACGTCACCTGACCTGCGAAAAGAAGAGAACTAGTTCAGTTAACGTGGCAGCCTCGCCGCGGCCGTCGCCCGGCACGCCGATCAGGTTCTCGACGTCCCCGTGTACGCCGAACCGCACCACCGGGCAGCAGCCCTCATGCACCAACTGGTCCGCGTACCGGCGCTGGAGACACGCAACGAGTTGTTCAGCGCGGTCGTCGCCGCGGCGTACCTCACGGCGAGCGGTCTGACGGTGACGGTGGGTGCGAAGGATGCCGCCGCGCTCGCCGCCCGGGTCCGCGACGGGCTCGACGTACGCGACCTCGCCCACGAGATCAAGCAGGACTGGATCACCGGCTGAACCGGGCTGTTCCGAAGCGTCCTGCCGGTCCCGCTCCACGCCGGGCCTTCTCGATCTCCTCGTCCAGCGCCATACGGAGACGGTAGCCACGCCTGCCGACCGGCAAGCTCCGAATGGCCAACTCCCTTATGTTGCAGGTGATTTACCCCCGTTCGGGCGCGTCCCCGTTCCGGTGCGAGCCAAACCCTGCTCGCGCAGTCGCTCCAGCCGCGCTGCGGCCAGCAGCACACGACTTCGGCACCGCACCCAGATACAGCAGGGGTACTGGGCCGAGGCGCGCTGACTCAGGACGGGTTCGGAACTGTCCGGTCGCGGTGCTTGTTCAGCAGGTCCGTCAGCTTGGCGAGTTCGTCCTGCGGCATCTTGTGGATCACAAGTTGCGCGGCGAAGACCCCGTCGTCGTACGGGAACTTCTTGTTGCCCACCGCCCGCAGGTACTTGATGGGCTCCTGCCCGATCCGCTGCTGCAACTCGGGCGTCAGGTTCAGCAAGGCGAGGCGTTGGGACACCCAGCCCTGCGACTTGTGGAGCCGCTTCGCCAGCGCGGACTGGGAGCCGTGAATGGCCAGGAGTCATTGCAGGGCGCGGGCTTCGTCGAGTTCGGCGAGATCCTGGCGGTGGATATTGGCGACGAGCGCCGATTCGAGGAGGGCTTCGGAGTCGCCGCCCTGGTCGTCGTCGACCCACGCCTTCACATGGACCAGACCGGCTTCGCGGGCCGCGGCGAGGCGGCTGCTGCCGTCGATGACCACCTGCGTGGTGCGGGTCCAGTTCGCTCTCACGGGTCGCGTTCGCCCTTATGTATGTGTCTGGGCTCATGACCGTGAGGGGTTGCTTCTGCCCGTGCTCCTTGAAACCGCCTGTGAGTTCGGCGAGGTCGCCGAAAGAGGTGCCACGCCTTCGGTGCGGACGCCGGTGCCAGCGGCGACTGCCTGTCGGTGGGCACTCACAGGGGTCGCGGTGGTGTTGTCGAAGCGACCGCCACCTGCGGTGCGTAGGACAGCAGGGGCCGCTTCGGCGAGCCCTCCGACTGTGGCTGCCGGAGCGGCGACAACTGCCGGGAGTTCGTAGCAGATTGAGGTCGACGCGAAACTCGGCGCGGTGTGCTTGAGGCCGATGCCGACGACTGTCTGTAGCGCGTCCGTGACGACCACGGCCACGGCCAGCACCAGCGGCAGAAGGGCTCGCGTACTCCGCGGTGTCAGCGACCAAAGCGTCGCCCTTCAATGTCAACGGGGGCACAGAGCCGTTGGACGCGACAAGCGCTGACGAGTGCCACAACGTCAGGAAGTTGAGCAACTGTCAGGAATTGGCGTCCCGAAGTCTTGCCGTCGCGTGAGCCATTGGCCAGGATCGGCACTCGCCAGGCAACTCCGCCCCCAGCCGACCGCACCGGAGGCACCATGCGTCTGCGTCGCACCGCCACCACGCTCGCCTTCGGCACCGCCCTCCTGTGCGCGCTGCCCGCAGTGGCTCCGGCCCAGGCTCTCAGCGCGCCCGCCCGCATGGAGGCGCCATGGGGAGCGGGGGCCACGACCCGGCCCACCGGCACCGTCACCACGCCCGACGGCGTGGTCCACCTCGCCGACAGCCAGGGCCGGGCGTTGCGGCTGCACGGCTTCAACCTCGGCAAGGACGACATCGTCACCCGCGACCGCGTCGCCCGGTTGGCGCGCGACGGATTCAACCTGATGCGGCTCGACATCCAGTGGGAGAAGGTGGAACCCCGCAGAGGCCGGTACGACACCGCCTACCTCCGCTACCTCGACCAGGTGCTCGACTGGGCCGACCGGTACCACGTCCTGGTCCTCGTCGACTGGCACCAGGACGTCTACGGCCCCGCCTTCGGCCACGACGGCATCCCCGCCTGGGCCACCCGCACCGACGGGCTGCCCTTCGAGCCCGACCCGGACGACTGGTTCTCCGACTACTTCCAGCCCGCCGTCCAGGCCGCCTTCACCCATCTGTACGACGACCCCGACCTGCGCACCGCCCAGGCCGCCGCCTACGCGAAGGTCGCCACCACCCTGCGCGGACACCGCTCGCTGCTCGGCTACGACCTGTTCAACGAGCCCTTCGGCCCCGTCCCCGGGGACCCGACGGACCCCGCCGACCAAGTAGCCGCCTCCACCGCGCTCGAACAGGGCCGGCTGCCTGCCATGTACCGGCGCCTCATCCGGGCCGTCCGCGCCGTCGACCGCGACGCGTGGCTGTTCGTGGAGCCCACCGTCCTCGTCGGCCAAGGCGTCCCCACGAGCCTTCCCGGCTTCGCCGACCCGCGCCCCGGCGCCGCCCGCATCGGCTACGCCCCGCATGCCTACGACACCGCCGTCGAGTCGGGTCAGGACTGGGACCCGGCCGGGCAGTTCATCGAGCGGTACGAAGCCGCCATCGGCGCCTACCCGGCCACACACCGGCTGCCCGTCGTCGTCGGCGAATGGGGGCCGCCCAAGGCCACCACGCCCGGCAACGCCCAGCTCGTACGCCGACAAGTCCTGTCGATGCACGGCTTCGCCACCGGCTGGGCCATGTGGTACGACTGCGACGCCACGGACGGCGGCGGCTACTGCGCCCGTGACCGCGACGGCAGCCCCGCACCCGGCAAGGAACCCGCCTTCGCGCCCTACGCCCGAGCCGTCGCCGGCTCTCCGGGAGCCGAGACCTACGACCCGGCCGCCCGGACCTACACCCTGACCCTGACCGCCACGCCCGTGACCCGCGGCGCCTGGACGACGCTCACCCTCCCCACCGCCGCGTACCCCAGAGGCGCGCGCATCACGGTGGAGGGCACGCGCGCCACGGTCGTTCACAGCGCCCCCGGCGAGGCGGACGTACTGCTTCCTGTGGCACGCCCCGGCACCGCGGTCACCGTGACCGCGACGGCACGCTGACGCCGCCCGGCTCCTCGCCGAAGGCCTCGGCTGGTTCCCCGGAAGCGTCTTTCAGAACACCGACAGGTCAGTGAGGGTCGTGAAGCGGTCCAGGGCCGCCACACCGGCCACGGAGTTGCCCCGCTCGTCCAGGCCCGGACTCCACACGCACAGCGCGCACCGGCCCGGCACGACGGCGATGATGCCGCCGCCGACGCCGCTCTTGCCGGGCAGCCCCACCCGGTAGGCGAAGTCACCGGCCGCGTCGTACGTCCCGCAGGTGAGCATGACCGCGTTGACCTGCTTGGCCTGGCGGCTGGCGAGCAGCCGGGTGCCGTCCGCGCTCAGGCCGTGCCGGGCGAGGAACGTGGTGGCCAGCGCGAGGTCGGCGCAGGAGGCGGTGATCGAGCACTGGCGGAAGTACTGTTCCAGCAGGATCGGCACCGGGTTGTCGATGTTGCCGTAGGACGCCATGAAATGGGCGAGGGCGGCGTTGCGGTCGCCGTTCACGGTCTCGGACGAGGCGACCTCCTCGTCGAAGTCCAGCCCAGGGTTGCCGCTCTCGGCGCGCAGGAAGCCCAGCAACTCGCCCGCCGCGTCGCCGGTACGGGTCTGGAGCCGGTCGGTGACCACCAGGGCGCCGGCGTTGATGAACGGGTTGCGCGGGATGCCGTTCTCGTACTCGAGCTGTACCAGGGAGTTGAAGGGGTTGCCGGAGGGTTCGCGGCCCACGTGCTCCCACAGTTCGTCGCCCTCGCGCGCCAGGTCGAGGGCAAGGGTGAACACCTTGGTGATGGACTGCGCGGAGAACGGTTCCCGCCAGTCGCCCACGCCGTACACCGTGCCGTCCAGTTCCGCGACGGCCATGCCGAAGGCGCGGGCGTCACGGGCCGCGAGCGCCGGGATGTAGTCGGCCGAGCGCCCGCGGCCGGGCGTGTGCCCGATCTCCTCGGCGACGCGCTCCAGGACCGGCAGGTAGGTCGGGGACGACGTCATGATCGCCATTCTGCCCCCGGGCCGGTCCCGGTGCGCTGCGGTGGTGCGACAGGAGGCTGCGGGAACACCATCGCTGTCCGCCACATCGCCGTCCGCCACGGCACGAGCGCAGACCTCTCCTTCGCCATGGCCGCCCACCACTTGCCACTGGCCCGGCGAGATGGGCCCCGGTCACACCAACGGCCTCGGCCGAAACGGTGCCCACGTCATTCAGATGGAGACCGATTCCACCGAACCGAGTACGCAGTACAGTGGGCCGCGCCTACATTGATGGGAAGGGGAGACATGTCGACAGCGGTGCGTGTGGTGCTTCAGCGCGAGGTGACCCTGGAAGCGGTGGGTGTTCTCTCCTGGCGTGAGGACTGGAACACCGTTGCGCTGAGTCGTAAAGGTGAGCTCCCGGAGCGCGAGGTCTGGCAGACGAAGAACGGTGACACGGTCATCACGTTCCTCGGAGACCACATCACTGGACTTCGTTATCTCGTCATCGACGGAGCGCAGCAAGAGAGTGTCCTTGACCTCGTGACCGGTCAATTCCCGTGCTGGACACACGAGGAGGCGCTGGACTTCCTGTCGCAGGCGCGGGACCGGGACGAGAAGATCCACGGTATCTACCTGTCCGCGGTGAGCGCGCCCTCCCGCGAGGGCGGACGCCTCGCGGCTGACTTCCGGGAAGCCTCCTCGGATCCGGACCCGGACGTACGCCATGCGCTGCTGGTGGCGATCGGTTATCTGGGCTCTTGGCCGTCCCTGCGTGAACTCGCCGCGTCCATGCGGAGCGACGATCCCGACGACGGTGTGCGGCGCGATGCCGGCTACTTGCTCGAGGGGCTCGAACTTGACGCTGTTCACGGTGGGGGAACAAGCGGGTGATGCCTGTCGGGCTCACACGAACTGTCCGTCAACGGGGGCGTCAGGAGACGCAGATGGGTATGAACACGGCCGCCTATGACGACGGTGGGATCCGGTGCGACGATCAGGGGCTCACCATCCGCCGCTACTACCTTTGGGGAGCGAAGCGGATCCGTTACACCTCGATCAGGGGCGTCGAAACACTCCCTCTGACCGGTCTGAACAGGGTGCGGAAGTGGCGGATCTGGGGCTCGGGAGACTTCGTCCACTGGTGGAATCTCGATCGGAAGCGGCCCAAGAAGAACGTCGCGCTTGTGATCGACGTCGGACGCCGCGTGTACCCCACGATCACTCCGGACGCCCCGACCACTGTCGCCCGGATCCTCGCCGAGAGGATCAACTGAACGAGCTGGGTGGTCAACAGGCCATCAGTGATGGGCTGTTGACCCTCTGCGTTGGAGGGGGGTCCGCTCCGTTCCGTCATACGGTTCAGGCCAACCGCGATTCCATCCGCGGTCCTCAGCAGCGAACCCGTACACCACTCTCAGCCGCCGCCCAGCCGGTTGAGTACCACCCCCAGCAGATCCCCCTCCGCCACATACCCGAAGTGCCGGGAGTCCTGGCTGCGCAGGGCGTCCCCGCGCACGACCAGCGCACCGGGCGGAACCACCGCGTCCTCGACCGTGTCACGCACTTCGGGCGGCACCGCGTCGCCCGCCACCGCCGAGACCCGCTTGACCAGCCAGTCCAGACGATCGTCCCCCTCGCCGTACACGAACGGGTTCCGGAAGACCACCGCGTCACCCACCCGCGCCCGCGTGGTGCGCCGCACCACCAGCCGGTCGCCGTCCGCGAACGTGGGAGCCATGCTCGACCCCGTGACCCGGACGATCGAGAAGCGCGACCGCAGCACACGGTAGGAGAGCAGCAGCACACCCGCGCCTGCGGCGACTGCCGCCCCGGCCCGCGCGACCCCCGTCATACGACCGTCCTCTCGTCCGGGGCCCGTTCATCGAGACCGTCCGTGTAGCCCGACGCCTGCAGGCTGAACAACCGGGCATAGTGCCCGTCCAGCTCCATCAGCTCGGCGTGGGAACCGAGTTCGCCGATCTGCCCGTCGACCAGCACCGCGATGGCGTCCGCCTCGCGCAGCGCACCGAGCCGGTGCGAGACCAGCAGCGCGGTCCGCCCCCGCCGGTGTCGGCCGAGGGCGCGATGCACCTCGTGCTCGGCCTCCGGATCCAGACCCGAGCTGGGCTCGTCGAGGATTAGCAGATCGGCGTCGGCGCGCATCAGCGAGCGGGCCAGCGCGACCCGCTGCCACTGGCCGCCGGAGAGAGTGACCCCCGGCGTGCCGTCGTCCTCGTCGAGATGGACCCGGCTGAGCTGGGTCGCATACCCCTCGGGCAGCCTCCGCAGCGTCTCGTCGATGCCCGCTTCCGTCGCACTGGCGCGGATGCGCTCCAGATCGTCCCGGTGCGGCAGATGACCGATGCCTATGTTCTCGGCCGCCGAGAGGTCGTACGTCATGTAGTCCTGGAACGTGACACCGATCCGACGGCGCAGCTCCGTCACGTCCATGGTCCGGATGTCGGTGCCGTCCCACAGGATCGCGCCCTTCTCGGGGTCGTAGAACCGGCACAGCAGTTTGATGAGGGTGCTCTTCCCGGCCCCGTTGCGGCCCACCAGGCCGAGCGCGGTCCCCGCGGGGATGGTCAGGTTCACCCCCCGCAGCACCCAGGGGCCGGCCGGGTCGTAGCGGAACCAGACGTCCCGCAGTTCTACGCCCGCGGTGAGCGCCGGGGCACGGTCCTCGCCCCCGGGCAGGTCGTCGGGTTCGTCGAGCAGATCGAGGTAGTGGCCGAAGAGGCGGGCACCCTCGGCGGCCATTCCGGCCTGGAGCACGATCCCGGTGAACGCCCCCTGCACCCCTGCCGCGGCGGCGATGAACAGTGTCACGTCGCCGACCGTGAACCTCCCATGGGCCGCGCCCACGACCACCACGACCGTACCGAGCCCCGTGACCACCGCGTTGAGCGCGGCGAAGCCCGCCTGCACCAGGGCGCCGCGCCGGGCCACCGCGAGTTGGGCCTCGGTGGCGTCGCTCAGCGCGCGCACCAGCCGCCCGTTCAGGAAGCCGCCGAGCCCGAACAGCCGGATCTCCTTGGCGGCACGGGGGTCCGTCAGCAGCGAGCGGTAGAAGAGATGCCGGCGCAGCCGGGCCGAACTCAGCTCCCAGACCACCACCTGACGGCGAGCCAGCGAGAGCCGGGCCAGCAGTGCGGCACCGCCGACGAGGAACAGCAGGCCGGTCATAGGAGGCCAGACGGCGAGCAGGGCCCCGGTGAAGCCGCTGATCGCGGCCACCGCGCGAACGGCCTCCTGAGTGAACATGGTGACGTTGTGCGGCGCGTCCTCCGAGGCCTGCTGGGCGAGCCGCAGCCGGTCGTGGAAGGCGGGATCCTCGAACCGCCGCAGTCCCCGGAACCGGTCGACCTTGGCGAACAGGGTCCGTTCGACTTCGACGATGAGCCGCCGACGGACCAACTCGTCGAGGTAGGAGGCCAGTTGCATCAGTACGGCCACGAGCGCGGCGAGGACGGCTGTCGTGACACCGAGGAGGACGGCCTTGTGGGTGTCGGTGTGTGTGCCGCGGCCGAGCTCGTCGAAGAGCAGCTTGGTGAGCCAGGCGATGGCCGCCGGCATCACCCCGACCCCCACGGTCGTGGCCAACAGCAGCGAGGCCCCGAGGGGGGTCGCACGGAACTGCAGGACGACCACCGCCCAGGCGGCACGGGCCCTGAGCCGGTTCCCCGGAGGCGCGGTGGCCTCCGGGGAACCGGCCGATGGATCGCGAGACGCCATCAGTTCGCGCGCTGCCTGTCGGGCACGAGTCGCAGCGGCCGGTGGCCCATGCTGCCGATCACGCGCTTCATGTGTACGTCCCGGTCATCGGTGTGATGGTGCGAGCCGTGGCACGGGGCTGTGTCAGCACGTGCCGCTCACGACGCAGGGACCGTTGCAGCTGTAGATGTACTTCTTGTGGCTCGAGCACTTGCAGAACGAGCCGTGCTCGGGGACGCAAGCGCCCGCCTTGTCCTCCTTCAGTAGCACGCCGAGGAGTTTGTCGCCCAGCTTGCCGATCACACGGGTCATCGTGGACCTCCGTCGAAAGAGTGGAGACCGGAACCATGGGTGAGATCCGGACGGGGCAGAAGTTACGCCGCGATGTCAAAGGAGCGCAAGAGTAAGCAAGTTGATGAATTACCTAAAGATTACTGTGTGGCAACTGATCTCGAATGTGACCACTGTTGCTCGAGTCGACTTCGGTCTACATTGCCGTTGGCCCGGTCGTCTCAGGGAGGTGGGCTGCACGTGGCGTATGTCCTGTTAGCGGTGCGACTCCTCATCGGTGTCGTATTCGCGGCATCCGTAATCGGAAAGGTGCGCGGCGTCGCGGCGTTTCGCCGTTTCGAGGAAGCCGCCCGCGCCATGGGGGTGCCGACCAGGCTGAGCCGTCCGGTGGCGGTGGCCGTGGTCGCGGGGGAGTGCGCCGCCGTGCTGCTTCTCGCCCTGGGGCCGGGCGGCGCGCCCGGCTTCGCCCTGACCCTGCTTCTGCTCACGGCCTTCACGGTGGGAATCGTCCGTACGCTGCGGAGCGGGACCAAGGCGTCCTGCGCCTGCTTCGGAGCCTCGACCGCGCCGATCGGCCGCCGCCATGTGGTCCGCAACTCCGTGCTGCTCGCCCTCGCCGCGTTCGGCCTGGTTGCCGCGCTGTCGGGGACGGCGATGCCCTCCGAGGCGGCGGGCATCGCCGTCACCGCGTTCGGCGCGTTGACGGGCGCTCTGCTCGTCATCTTCACGGACGAGCTCGGCACGCTCTTCGAGGACGACGCTCCCCGCACCCCGAGCCGGGTCCGCAGGACCTCCCCGTAGCTGCCGCACCTCGTGCGGGCCGCGTCCGACCCAGGCGTCGGGCTCGCGCGTCGCGCCATCCGTCCTGGCGGCCAACCCGCCCCCACGATGACACGAGACCCCGGAGTCACCCATGCCCTATCTGGTCACCGCCGTCGTCCTGATCGCCGTGCTCTGCCTGCTGAACCTGCTGCTCACCTTCGGCGTCATCCGCAAGCTCCGTGCCCAGGTCAAGGAGAAGGCCGACCGGGTGGTCGACGGGCTGATCATCCCGGTCGGCTCGGCCGTGCCCGGCTTCTCGGCCGTCACCACCGCCGGTGAGCGCGTCAGTCGGGACAGCCTCGGCGAGACCATGCTCGGCTTCTTCACGCCCGGGTGCGAGGCGTGCAAGGAGCGGCTGCCGCTCTTCGTGGACCAGGCCCGCGCGGTCACCCGTGAGACCGGCCGCAGTGTTCTCGCCGTCGTGCACGGCACCGAGGAGGAGACCCGTGCGCAGGTGGCCGCGCTGTCCGAGGTCGCCCATGTCGTGGTCGAGTCGAACGACGGTCCGTTGGGCGAGGTCTTCGACATCACCGGCTACCCGGTCTTCGGCCTGATCGACGCCGACGGCACCCTGTCCGCCACCACCTTCGACCCGGCTCGCATTCCCGCGCCCTCGACGGCCGCGGTCTGACTCTGACTCGGGATATCGAATTCCTCGACTCCGACTCCAACTCCGATTCCGATCCCGACGCCATGATCCAGATTTCAAGATCCAGATTCCATGACGCTGTGGAGCGGCGTTTCGGGAACGGAATTTGAGGATCCGCTGTGAGAAGACCGGCCGTTTGAGATCACCGGCCGTGCTGCTGCCTGCTGCCTGCGGCCAGGCCCCGGCGCCGGGGGCAGGTCGGAAAGGGATAGGTGCGGACACTCGGCGCAATACCCGGCTGGAATTCCCCGCCGGGTATTGCGCTGGTGGCGATGCCCGAGAACCGAAGAGGGCGTCCGCATCCGCGCGAACCCTCCTCCCGCCACGTCCGCCGAAGTGAACCGGCGAAGTCAATCAGGCCAACTCACGCTCCACACAGGCCCGTTCGAGCGCATTGGCCCCCATACTCACTGGCATACATACGGCACTCCAGGGAGGCAGAGCATGCTCCACACCACCCGCCGCAGAGCCCTCACCACCCTCGGCGCCGCCCTCGTCGGCGCTGTCACCGCCCCCGCGGCGTACGCACAGGGGAGTGAGCGCCGCCGTGACCCCCGCCCGCTGCGCCATGCCCACGCGCACAACGACTACGATCACGCCCGGCCCCTGTTCGACGCGCTGGACCACCGTTTCGGCAGCGTCGAGGCGGATATCTACCTTGTCGGCGGGCAGTTGCTCGTCGCCCACGACCCGGCGGATCTCGACCCCTCCCGCACTCTCGAATCGCTCTACCTCCAGCCCCTGGCGCGGCGCATCAAGGCCAACCACGGCTCCGTCTACCGCGGTTGGCGCGAACCCCTGCAACTCCTCATCGACATCAAGACGGACGGCGCGTCGACCTACCTCGAACTGGACCGCCGCCTCCAGCGCTACCGGCACCTGTTCACCTCGTACGCACACGGCAAGGTGCGCCCCGCCGCTCTGACGGCCGTCATCTCGGGTGACCGTGCCGCCCGCGGCCCGATGGAGGCCCAGAAGGTGCGCCACGCCTTCTACGACGGGCGGCTGTCCGACCTCGGCACGGCGACCCCGGCCACCTTCACCTCACTGATCAGCGACAACTGGACCCTCAACTTCACCTGGCAGGGCGACGGCCCGATGCCCGCCGCCGAGCGCGACAAGCTGCGCGGCATCGTCCGTGCCGCCCACACGCGCGGACAGCAGGTCCGCTTCTGGGCCACGCCGGACGAGCCGGGCCCGGCCCGCGACGCGCTGTGGCGTGAACTGCTCGCCGCCGGCGTCGACTTCCTGAACACCGACGACCTGGCCGGCCTCGAAACGTTCCTCGACGCCCACGACATGGCGTAGGCCCTCCCCGGCGAGGACCAGGTGAGGCCGACACGTGAACGGTGGCTTCGTAGTTGCTTGTGGGCCGTTCAGCGGCCGATGTCGTCCAGTTCGGCCAAGTCCTCATCAGAGAGGGAGAGTCCCGCACCGACGATGTTCTCGCGCAGGTGTGCCGTAGAGGACGTGCCGGGGATGAGCAGGATGTTCGGAGATCGCTGGAGCAGCCAGGCCAGAGCGACGGACATCTGTGTCGTCCCCAGTTGAGCGGCGACCGTCGAGAGCGCCGAGGACTGAAGCGGGGTGAAGCCTCCGAGAGGGAAGAAGGGCACGTACGCGATGTCGTCACGGGCGAGCCGGTCGATGAGCTTGTCGTCGTGACGGTGGGCGAGGTTGTACATGTTCTGCACGCACACGATCGGCGCGATGCTCTGTGCCTCGGTGACCTGCTCCTCGGTGGCGTTGCTGACCCCGAGGTGGCGGATCAGGCCCTGTTGCTGGAGTTCCACGAGCGTCTCGAACGCTTCGGCGAGCGAGCCGGGTTGGGGACCTTCGGCGTTGCCGAGTCGGAGGTTGACCAGGTCGAGTACGTCGAGCCGGAGGGACCTGAGGTTGTCGTGGACCTGGCGGCGTAGATCTTCGGGACGTCGGGCCGGAGGCCAGCCACCCTGTTCGTCGCGGGTCGCGCCCACCTTGGTCACGATGTGCAGCGACTCGGGGTAGGGGTGCAGTGCCTCGCGGATCAACTCGTTGGTGACGCGCGGCCCGTAGGCGTCCGCGGTATCGATGTGGGTGACACCGAGGCCGACCGCTTCACGCAGTACGGCCAGGGCACCCTCGCGATCGGCGGGCGGCCCCATGACCCACGGGCCGGACAGTCGCATGGCACCGTAGCCGAACCGGGTGACGGTCAGGTCACCCAGAGTCCAGGTGCCACCGGGAAGAGAGAGGGAGGGCGTGCTCACCGTGTTGCCTTTCGTCGTGTACTCGGGGGGTGGCGTCCGCCGCCTCCCTGCATCAGCATGGGAGAGGAACTTCCCTTCGGAAAGTAGGCACTTGGGAGTGCGTAACCCACCCATCGGTGAGAGGTGCGATCAGTGACGACGATGAAGGCGGCCGAGAAGAGGGCTCAGGCCAAGGTGGAGTACAACGCGTTCCTGGCAGGGTGCCCCAGCCGGCAACTGCTCGACCGGATCTCGGACAAGTGGGTCGTCCTGATCCTGTGTGCGCTGGGCGGTGACAACAACCCAGGACCCTCCGGCGCAGCGCACGCAGCCACTCCGAAGGCGATGCGCTACTCCGAGATCTCTCGTCTTCTGGCCGGGGTCAGCCAGAAGATGCTGACCCAGACGCTACGGTCGCTGGAGCACGACGGTCTGCTCACCCGCACCGTGACGCCGACCGTCCCTGTCACCGTCTCCTACGAGCTGACCGACCTCGGCCTCTCGCTCCACCACATGACGCGCGGACTCAGAGACTGGGCGCAGACACATATGGCCGAGGTCCTCACCAACCGCGAGAACAACGACGCCCGCACCTCCTGAGATCGGGCTGGCGTGGACCCTGCGGAACCTGGGGGGGCGGGCACCCATCATCGGCGCCCGCACCCCTGCGCGGTTGAAGGACAACCTGAAGGAGTCGGCCTGGTCTGCCGCGTCAGTGGAAGGCGCTGCTGTAGGCGTTGAGGGCGGGCTGGCCGCCCAGGTGGGCGTACAGGACATGGGAGTCCTTCGGGATGTCTCCGCTGCGTACGAGGTCGATGAGTCCGGCCATGGACTTGCCTTCGTACACCGGGTCGATGATCATGCCCTCGAGGTGTCCGGTGAGCCGGATGGCATCCAGGGTGGACTGGACGGGAATCCCGTAGTAGTCACCGGCCCAGCCTTCCAGGACCGTGATCTCGTCGTCGCGCAGGTCCCGGCCGAGGCCGATGAGTTCGGCGGTGTTCCGGGCGATCTTCTCCACCTGCGCACGGGTCTCGGCTGTCTTCGCCGAGGCGTCGATGCCCAGCACGCGGCGGGGTCGGTCCTGGCCCGCGAAGCCGGCGATCATGCCCGCTTGGGTACTGCCGGTGACGCTGCACACGACGATCGTGTCGAAGAAGACGCCCAACTCGCGCTCCTGCTGCTGCACTTCGGAGGCCCAGTTGGCGAAGCCGAGGCCGCCGAGGGGGTGGTCCGAGCCTCCGGCGGGGATCGGGTACGGAGCGCCGCCGGCGGCCCGGATGTCCTCCAGAGCCTGGTGCCAGCTCTCCTTGAAGCCGATGCCGAACCCTGCCTGTACGAGACGTACGTCGGCCCCCATGATGCGGGACAACAGGATATTGCCGACCTTGTCGTTGACCGGGTCCGGCCAGTCCACCCAACTCTCCTGTACCAGCACGGCCTTCAGCCCGGCCCTGGCGGCGACCGCGGCCACCTGGCGGGTGTGGTTGGACTGCACCCCGCCGATGCTGACCAGGGTGTCAGCGCCCTGCCGGAGCGCGTCGGGGAGCAGGTACTCCAGCTTCCGGGTCTTGTTGCCGCCGTAGGCCAGCCCGCTGTTGCAGTCCTCCCGCTTGGCCCAGATGCGGGCGCCGCCCAGGTGATCGCTGAGCCGTTCCAACGGGTGTACCGGGCTGGGGCCGAACAGCAAGGGGTAACGCTCGAAGTCGTTCAGGGACATGGGTGACTCCTTGCAGGGATGCGCCCGTTGTCCGGGCTGGGGTCAGTGTGAGGAAGTAGCGCTGCCGCGACCGGTGGGTGGTTCCTCGTCATCGAGGAGCATGGTGTCGAGCAGCGGCAACAGCGTCTGCCAGTTGGTCCGGGTTGCGGCCACTGCCCCGTCGACATCCCCGGCCTCGCACAGCGCGATGATCCGGTCATGCTGAGCGACCGAGCCGCGACCGCTCAACGAGGAGAAGCGCAAGCGCTCCAGACGCCGCAACACCGGTGTGAACTGCTCGAGGACGGTGCGGACGGCGGCGTTCGCGCAGGCGGCCACCGCAACGCCGTGGAAGTCGTCATCAGCGGCGAGCGCTGCGCCGACGTCGTTGCGGCGCAGCGCGTCGGCGAAGCGCGCGTTGGCTTCGCGCATGGCGTCAAGCTCGGCCGCGGACAGGTGGGGAACGGCCTCGCGAACAGCGAGTTCATGCATGGCCGCCGTGACCGACTGAGCGGCGCGCACAGCCCGGACGTCCAAGGGACTGACGATGGTGTAGCGGCCGGGTTTGGTCTGCACCAGACCGGTCTGCTCCAACCTCGCCAGAGCCTCCCGAACCGGCGTACGACTGACGCCGAGCCATTCCACCAGGTCACCGTCGTTGAGGCGTTCCCCGGGAGCGAGTGTGCCCTCGACGATGGCGTCTCGAATCGCCTGGTAGGCCTTCTCGCGAAGGAGCGACCTGGAAACGAGCCCTCGGCTCTGCGGAACTGGCATGCAATATATTGCATGTTGCGGAGCCACCGCTGTCAATAGGCCCGACTGGTGGTGCTGTTGCTGTGGGCCTTCGCCGCGATCGTGGGCGGCTACGCGGTGCTGCGTCGGCGCGACGCCTGACCACCGGTGCCCCGGTTTCCGGGGCGACGATCACGCAGTCCACACCGTGTGGTGGCCCACAGCTGACCAACTCCCTTTCAGATGACCGGTCATCGGCCGCCGTCCCGTCGTACCGGACACGTACGACGTCGCCTCCGCCAGCCGGTAGCAAGGGATCGGAGCATCGGCACGCAGCCGGTTCGAGCGAACCGTTCGGCGAACGCCCGCAGGGGCGCGGCCCCGCACTGGCTCTGAGCCGTCGACGTTGTACCGCCGCGGCGCACTGGACGGGCTGTCGGCCCCACGCGGCGGCGACGGTCGCGGAGTTCGCCCGTTCTGCTGAGGTGCGGGGCGGCATCTGGTTCAATTCAACCGAGGAAGCCGCGGTGTACCTCTGGGAGGATGTGGCGTGGTCGCGCCCGGTGGACCGAACGAGCCGAAGGGCGCCCTCTCCACGTCGATCCTCCGTCGGCTCCAGTCGCTGCGGGCGGCGCTCGCGGAACATCCCCAAACGCCCCATGCTGAGCGCGAGTTGGCGGCCGCGCTCATGAAGCGGTACGGATCGGGGGCGCCCGAGCAGCGGGACGGGACCGTCGCGGTCCGGATGGAGCCGGACAGGACGGTGGAGGTCCTGGTGCTGGACCCGGACGTCGAGCGAGCCCCCCGACAGATCGTCGAGGAGGTTTGCGCGCTCCAGGGCTGCTCGCCGCAAGAGGCCCGCCTGTGCTCCCAGATCTGGTACGCCGAGAGCCGCGAGCCCTGGATGACAAGCGAGCACGTCGCCCTCTCGGCGGCCTGTCGTACGGCACGGGACCGCCTGCCGCGCGTGCACCGCCCGCGAGTGGGAGTGGACCGGCTTCCCCACCCCGGACACCGTCATGGAGCTCGCCGACGCCTACTCACTGGAACCGGTGTTCCCGTCGGCCGCCCTCCATGTCAGCGCCGGTACGCACCAGGCGTGGCCCCGCCCGAGAGAGAAGCGAGAAGAGATCGTATGACTGCGCATGTCCCGCCCGCAGGTGCCGACGCCACCGCCGAACTCGCCGCCGACGCCCTCGTCCGGGCCCGCGCGGTCGGCGATCGCGGGGCGGAGGCACGGGCGCTGTGCGACCTGGGAGCGGCGCTGACCCGGGCCGGCCGGGAGAGCGAGGGCCGGTATCTGTGCCGCCGCGCCGCGGGCCTGGCCGCCGAGGTCGGCGACCGGCAGGCCGAGGAGGCGGCGTTCGGTGCGCTCGGCCACCCCCTTGCCGAGCTGGATGCGCTCGGGGAGCGGTGGCGGGCCGTGTTGCTGGAGGGCGGGGACGAGACCGGCTTCTTCGCGAGCCCCGCCGCCGCGCGGTCCGACTCGTCCTACGCCATGGGCGGGCGCCCGGACGACGCCCCCGTCAGACTCACCGGCATCCCGGTCGTCGAGCTTGCCTGCGGCTTCGTCGCGGTGAAGTTCCTCGGGCCCTTCGTGGAGAGCTTCGCCGGCAAGCTCGGCGAGCGGCTGGGCGAATCAGCGGTCACCGCCGTGGGCCGACTGCGGCTGCTGTGGGACCGTCGCAGTGGCCGCCGGGACCTGGACGTCCTCACGCCCGGCGGGCGTACGACGCTGGTCCTCCCCGAGGACTTCGACGACGCCGCGCGCCTCGCGGCTATCGACCTGAACCTCGGCGCGGACGGCGTACGCGGAGCCGAACTGCACTGGGACGCCGACACCGGCACCTGGCGCCCGGCGAGCAACTGACCACAACATCAACGAAGATGGGGGACCAGATGCCTGAGCAAGCCGTGTGCGACACCTGCGGCACAGCGACACTGCGCTCAAGCGGCTATCACCTGCCGACCAAGGATGTGGTGATGTCGGAGGCGTATTGGCGCATCGGCTTCCAGACCGTGATCGGCATCGTGCGCGTCCTGGACCGGGACGAGCGCGCCCAGACCGGCGTTTTCGGCCGGCTGATCACCCAGTCCGGGAGCAGTGACACCCCTTGGCTGGTCTGCGAGGAGTGCAGCGAGTGGTTCGTCTTCGACCGCGCTGCCGCCCGCGAGCACGCGCGACGCGGCACCGTCCCCGAGGGCTCGGGCGCGGTCGATCCCGCAGGCTTCGCGCTCGTCGCCGCCGCCGCGTGGGAGCACGTCGTGGGCCGCTGGCCGGCAGGCGTTCAGCAGCCGACGGTCGGCGAAACGTGCGACCTGTGCGCGAAGAAGATCTACGAAGGTGAGTTGTCCGGCCGGATCGGGGCCGGGACGGTGGAGGCGTACTTGGCGTCCGGCGTCCTGGAGACTCCGCCGCTGAGCCCGCCCCGCGCGGACCGGAAGGGCTGGCTGGCGTGCTGGATCTGCGTCAGTCGCCTCCAGGCAAGGGCGCAACGGGCGCGGGACGGCCGGTGACGTCCGAACGGGCCCGCGTCCAGGCGCTGTTCGAACAGGGCAGGGACCTCTTCCTGCGTGGCCAGTACGAAGAGGCCGTACAACTGCTCGCTCCGGCCGCTGAGTCGGGCCCGACCTCGGCGGGCCTCCAGTTCATTCTGGGTGCCAGCAGGTGGAACAGCGGCGATACCGCCGGTGCCCTGTATCCGCTGGCGCTGTGCGTGTACTTCGACCCAGAGGACGGCGGCGGCCGGTTCGCTCTCGGGGTGGCGCTGCGCGCGCTCGGCCAGCCCGAGCAGGGGGCCGTCCATGTCGCCTACGCCGCCTACCTCGGGAACCCGCAAGCTCCGGCGCTGCTGCGGGAGTCGGGCCTGTCGCACTGCCCGGACTGCGGCGGCCCGGTCGCGTCGGGGGCGGCCCGCTGCGACGGCTGCGTGGGCATCCCGCGGGCGATCAGCGCGCCACGCCCGCGCACCTGGCTGTGGTCCCACCTGCGCTCCGACGACGCCCGCTCGCGGCTCACGCTGCCGTACGAGCGGCTGGCCGACCTCGGCCGCGGCCACCTCACCCGTTACGTGCGCGAGGGCGACCCCCGCGACATCGACAGCGCCCTGGCATACCTGGAGTTGGCCGCGGCTACCGCCTCCGTCGCCGACCGCCCCGCCTGCCTCACCGAACTCGGCAGCGCCTACCGTCGGCGCTTCGCCTGCCATGGACTGCCCGCGGACGTGGACCACGCGATCGACTGCCACGAACAGGCCCTCGACCTGGCCGCCGTCGACGCCCCCGAGCAGGTGCGCATCCTCGCCAACCTCGGCGTCGCCTACGGGGCCCGCCACGAGTCCACCGCGGCCGCCGCCGACCTGGAGCGGGCCATCGCCTTCCTGGAACGGGCGATGGCAGCCCCCACCGAGGACCCGGACGAGCACCTGCCCGCCATGGCCGGCGCCGGCCTCATGTACTTGCGTCGCCACCGGGAGGGCGGCGACGAGGCCGACCTTGACCGTTCGATCGCACTCCAGGACACCGTCGTCGAGGCCACCCCACCCGGCCACCCCCGGTACGCCGGCCGCATGGCCAACCTCGCAGTGGCCTACCTGGAGCGCTACGAACGCCGACGCCGTCTCTCCGACCTGGAACGGGCTCTGCCCCTCGCCGACCGCGCGGTCGCGGCGACCCCCCACGACAGCCCGGCCCTGCCGATCCGGCTGGCCGCGCGGGGCAGCGCCTGGTTGCAGCTCCATGTGGCGGGCCTGGCAGGCAAGTCGGCGGACAGGCGGGACAGCTCGCCGGGCCCCGCCGCCGACCGACCCTTGGACCGCGCGCTCGACGACCTGCGGCGGGCGTTGGACGCCGCGCCCGATGGTCAACCGCACGTGGCCGACGTCCTCGCCGAGCTGGTCAGGGCGTACCTCGTCCCCGGCGCGCAGCAACGGGCGCCCGACCGGCGGACGCTGGAGGCGTGGGAGGCACGGCTCGCGGCGGCGCGTGGGGCCACGCCGAGCAGACGGGCCGTGGCCGGGCGGAATCTGGGCGTACTCGCCAACGCTCTGGGCGAGTACGACCTGGCCGCTCGCGTGCTCGACGCCGCCATCGCCCTGACGCCCGCCGTACCGCTGCGCGGCACCGACTGGACCGACCAGGAGCGGCGGTTCGGCGAGCCCCGAGGCCTGGCCAGCCAGGCGTTCGCCGCGCATTGCGCCCGCGGGGAACCGCTCCAGGCGGTCCAGCAGGCCGAACTGGGCCGCGGCATCCAGTTGGCGACCTTACTCGACGCCCATGACGACCTCGCCGACCTGGAACGCGAACTGCCGGAACTGGCCCGGCCGTTCCGTCAGGTACGCAAGGAGCTCGCCGAGGGGTCGGCGGCCGAGGCCGTGCTGTGGGACCGGTACGGGCAGCTCGTCGCCCGGATCCGCGAGCACCCCCGATTCACCCGGTTTCTGCTGACGCCCCGCGTCGAAGAGCTGCGGAGGGCTGCGGACGGCGGCACGGTGGTCGTCGTCAACTCCGCCCGGAACAGAGCCGACGCGGTCCTGGTCGGATCCGACGGTGACCTCCACCATGTGCCGCTGCCGGACCTCGCCGCCGGTGACGTGGAGGCCCAGTCCGAGGCCCTGGCCGGCTCCGCGTCCGCCGGGCGGCGCGACCAGGCCATGGCGGACCGGCTCGGCTGGCTGTGGGACACGGTCGTCGGGCCGGTCGCGGAGGCGCTGCCTCCGGGCGACGGGCCGCGCCGGGTCTGGTGGCTGCCCATCGGGCTGCTCGGGATGTTCCCGCTGCACGCCGCCGGTCACCCCGGTCGGCCCGGCGCCCTGGACGCGTTCGTGTCCTCGTACACCCCGACGCTACGCATCCTCGCGCACGCCCACGACCGCCCCGCGGCGACGGCCCGGCGGCAGTTGACCGTCGCCCTGCCGAGTACGCCCGGCCTGCCGGGGCTGCCCGGCGCCCTCGCCGAAGCCCTCGACCTGCACCGTCACCGTCCCGACCAGCCGCCGCTGCTCAACGAGGACGCCACCACAAGGCAGGTCGCCGCCGCCCTGTCCACCTCCACCTGGGCGCACTTCGCCTGCCACGCGCTAGCCGACCACGCCGCGCCCTCGCGCAGCGGGCTGCGCCTGAGCGACGGCATGCTCACCATCCCGGAGATCAGCCGGCTCGCCGTGGCCGACGCGCAACTCGCCTACCTGTCAGCATGCTCCACCGGCCACCGCAGCCCGGAGCACGTGGACGAGTCGCTGAACCTCGCCTCCGCCTTCCAGCTCGCCGGGTTCCGGCACGTCATCGCGAGCCTGTGGCCGCTGGCCGACACCTTCGGCGCGGTGGCGTCCCGCGCCTTCTACGCCGAACTGTCCGACACGGCCGACGACGCCGCCGGAGCGCTGCACCGTACGACGCTCGCCCTGCGCGACCGTTACCAGGGCCGACCCGACCTGTGGGCCTCGCTCATCCATAGCGGCCCGTGAGTCGAGGCGTGGCGAGGCCTGCTGGCCGCAGCGGTCGGCAGGCTGCCCTGGAAGCCGGTTACGGTCCGGCCGTGTCGGCGGAGTGTCCGGAGTTTCCGGGAGGGCAGGTGGCGGCCCATGCTGCCTCGATCATCCCGAAGATCTCGTCGAGCGCGGTCTGTGGATCGGCCGCCTCACGGGCCAGCGAATAGGCGTCGATCGCGAACCTGGCGATGGTCCGGCAGGCCGTGGTGGTCTGTGGCAGGGCGGGGTCGGCGGCGATGGCCGTTGCCAGTGCCTCCGCATGACGCAGCCGCATCGATTCCTCGTACTCCCGCAGGGCGGGTGATGCGTCGATCATGCGCCAGATCGGGGCGGCGCTGTCCGCCGTGCAGTGTCGTACCAGGGCCTGGACCTCGCGGCGCAGCGCGGGGATGAGCGGCTCTTGGGGCGCCCGGCCGGTGACCGCCTGCGTGAGGCGTTGCTCGAAGTCCTTGTCCTGCTCGAACACCAGGGCCTCTTTCGAGGCGAAGTGGGAGAAGACCGTGGTGACGGCCACGTCGGCTTCGGCGGCCACGTCACGGATGCCCACGTCGTCGAAGCCGCGGTCCAGGAAGAGTCGCAGGGCGGTGTCGGCGATCTTCTGGCGGGTCGCGGCCTTCTTGCGCTCACGGCGTCCGGACGGCACGGTCATGATCCAAAGCTACCAGATGCAAAACCAAAACAGATGTTAAATGCTAACCGTTAGTGCTACGGTCTGCCGCATGAAGAGAGTGAGCTTCGCCGAGTTCGGCGGTCCGGACGTGCTACGACTCGTGGACGCCGAGGAGCCCCACGCGGGCCCCGGCCAGATACGCATCGCCGTGCGCGCGGCAGGCGTGAACCCCGTGGACTGGAGGATCCGTGAAGGCCAGAAGCTGGGGGCGCATCCGATCGAGTTGCCCTCCGGAGTCGGGCTGGACGCCTCCGGAGTGGTGGACGAGGTCGGCAAGGGTGTCGAGGGGGTCGAGGCCGGCGACCATGTGTTCGGCGAAGGCTCAAGCACCTATGCCGAGTTCGCCGTGCTGTCGGCCTGGGCCCGTATGCCCGAGGGGCTGACGTTCGAAGAAGCGGCCGGGTACCCCTCCGTGGTGGAGACCGCGCTGCGCATCATCCGTGAGGTCGGTGTGCGGTCCGGGCAGACACTGCTGGTCAGCGGCGCGTCCGGGGGAGTCGGATCTGCGGTGCTGCAGATCGCCCGCGACCGCGGCATCACCGTGATCGGCACCGCTGGGACCGCGAACCAGGGCTATCTACGCGACCTGGGCGCCCTTGCCACGACATACGGCGAGGGCTGGGTCGAGCGAGTGCGGCAGCTCGGCCATGTCGACGCGGCTCTCGACCTGGCCGGGTCGGGCGTGATCCGTGAACTCGTCGAGCTGACCGGGGATCCGCGGAAGGTCATCTCCATCGCCGATCTCGGTGCACCCGCGCTCGGTGTCCGCTTCTCCGGCGTGGCCGGGAGCGTACCGGACGCGCTCGCCGAGGCCGTCGACCTCATCTCCCGAGGGAAGCTCCATATCCCGGTCGAGAAGTCGTACCCGCTGGCCGAGGCCGCGGCGGCGCACATCGACAGCCAGGCGGGCCACACGCGCGGGCGCCGGGTCCTGATCGTCTGAAGGGAGTGGAAGGGCTCAGTGGGCGGGGCGAGGCAGTACAGCAAGGGCTGTCGAGGCGATACCGGTCAGCCTCTCCTCGCTCGCTCCCGCCTTGCCCAGCGCTTCGATGCCGCGCAGTACGGCGAGCACCAGTGCGGCCAGCTTTCCCGGATCCGCGTCCGCGGCGATATCACCATTGCGCTGACAGGCCGCGATGTCGTCTTCCAGGAGCGCCTGCAGCGCCTCGATGGCCGCGCGCGCCCGCTTGGCCACCGTCTCGTCGTGTTCGGCCAGTTCGGCGGCGCCCTTGGCCAACAGACATCCGCGGTGGGCGGTGTCCGCGACAGTCGCCGCCGCCACCGCGTACACGTGGGCGGACAGTCGCGCGTAGGCGTCCGCGTCGTCGCCACGTAGCTGCTGGCTCACGGCGTCGACGACGGAGCCGCAGTAGTCGTCGAACACGCGGTGGAACAGTTCCCGCTTCCCGCCGAACGCGCCGTACAGGCTGCCTTTGCCGAGCCCCGTCGCCTCGGCGATGTCTTCCATGCGCGTGGCGGCGTACCCACCTGACCAGAACCGCTCCCGGGCGGTGTCCAGCACCTGCTGCTCGTCGAACTTCCTAGGTCGCGCCATGGGGTCAGCCTACCCATTCTTGACTGGTTCGTCCATAACGGTCTAGCGTTATGGACGAACCAGTCAAGAATTGAAGGGTGGGTGCGGTATGACGCAAGTACTCGCAGGCAAGGTGGCGGTGGTCACCGGAGCCGGCAGTGGCATTGGGCTTGCCATCGCCAGGCGGTTCGCCGCGGAGGGGGCACGGGTGTTCCTGGCCGGTCGCCGTCAGGAGCCACTTGACGCGGCCGTCGCGGAGATCGGGCCGATGGCCACCAGTGTGAGGGCCGACGTTTCGGTACAGACGGACCTCGATGACCTCTACTCGGTCGTACGCGAGAAGGCGGGCCGCATCGACGTGCTGGTCGCCAACGCCGGCAGCGCTGTCCCTCAGCGTCTCGGCGAGATCACGGAGGAAGCCATCGACGCCACCTTCGGTACGAACGTGAAGGGCACGATCTTCACCGTGCAGAAGGCGTTGCCCCTGCTGTCGGACGGCGCCTCGATCGTGGTGACGGGATCGACCAGCAACCTCCGCCCCGAACCGAGCCTGGAAGTCTACGGCGCGTCGAAGGCAGCGGTGCGCAACCTCGTGCGCAGTTGGGCGCTCAGCGCGCAGGAACGGAAGTTCCGGGTGAATGTGCTGAGTCCCGGCCCGACCGAGACCCCGGGCCTGATCGGCGCCGTAGGCTCGGACCACCAACTCGCCTCCGAGGTGCCGCTCGGCAGGATCGGCCGCCCGGATGAGATAGCCGCCGTGGCGACGTTCCTGGCCTCGGACGCTTCCAGCTTCGTCAACGGCGCCGACTGGTTCGTCGACGGAGGCCAGGCGCAGGTCTGACCACGTCCCTCATGCGGTGGGTGTACGGGGGGCACCCCGGTTCACCGAACGGCCTTGTCCATGAGGCCTGACCGGGGCCACCACCGGCGTCAAGCGTCGGCCGACGGGTCTGGCACCCTCGCCTGGAGACGGACACGGCCACGGCCACCGCCGATCATGTGTCGACAAACGAAGATCAGCGGTGGCCGTGGACCCTGCCGGATGGCAGTCGGTATTCGAGGGCCTGATGGCAGGGCCCCCGGAGTGGGCCGACCAGATGGCACAGCGAAAGCCGAGCCGTCCGCTTGGGTGGTTCGCTCATGTGCCGACTGTCAGTCGTGTCGTGTGTCTCTTGCCTCTGTCGTGTCAGGTTCGCGGTCTTGCCTGGTCAACCGCAGCGCGAGCGTGGCGATCAGCGCGCAGCCGGTCATGCCGAGGAACAGCGGCATGACGGTGTGTCCGCCCGCGATGCCCATCAGAGGCGCGACGGCCGCGCCGAGGGCGCTTTGCAGTGTGCCGAGCACTGCCGAACCGGTGCCGGCCGCATGCGGCACACATCCGAGGGCGAGCGCGGTGGCGGTGGCGAAGACCTGTCCGAGACCGAGGAAGCCGATGCCGATCAGGCAGAGGGCCCACGCCCGGTTGAGATGCCCAGTGGCGGTGACGAGCAGGGCCACGGCGCTTGACGCCAGCAGTACGGCCAGCCCGAAGTTCAGCAGAAGCCAGGGGCGATAGCGGCCCACGAGGCGGGTCGTGGCCGCGCTGGAGGCGGTGGCGGTGAGGGCGCCGACGGAGAAGGCGATGGATGCCTGGTTGACGCTGAAACCCAGAACGTTCTGCAGGAGGAAAGGGGAGGCGGAGATGTAGCAGAACAGGGTGGCGCTGGCGAAGCAGAAGGCGAGGGTGTAGCCGAGATAGGAGCGGTCGGTCAGGACCGAGACAGCGGTCTTCAGTGTGCCGCCGATGCCGTTGGCATGTCGGTGCTCGGCGGGCAGGCTCTCCGGGACGAGGAACAGCGCGGCAAGGAACATGAGCGCGGACGCGCCAGCCAGCGCCCAGAACACCGCACGCCAGCCGCCGGGGCCGTTCACTATCGCGCCGCCCGCCAGCGGCGCCACGATGGGGGCGATGCCGCCCAGGGCCATCAGCGTTCCAAAGATCTTCGCGGCGGACGTACCGGACGCGACATCCGAGACCACGGCCCGACCTACGACGACACCGGCGGCGCCGCTGAATCCCATGAGGAACCGCAGGCCGGTCAGCAGCTCGAGCGAGGGAGCGACGGCGCACAGCGCCGTGACCGACGTGCAGATGCCGGTTCCGACGAGGATCGGCTTGCGGCGTCCGTACCGGTCGGAGAGCGGCCCGAGCGCGAGCTGACCGGCCGCGAGCCCGACGAGGAAGGCGGTGAGGGTGAGTTGGACACCGGCGGCGTCCGTGGACAGATCCCGAGCCATGACCGGAAAGCCCGGGAGGTACATGTCCGTGGACAGCGGGATCACGAACGACAGCAGCGCGAGGGTCGCGGTGAGACGGCCCGGCGGGGACGGGGGTGCCGACTTCGACACCGCCTGGTCGACGTGGGTGGAGGCATGGGAGGTCATCGCCGCTCCGAGGATCGAGGGGACAGCAGGCGGGGTAACTATAGATATATAGCTATAGGGAAAGCTAGGATGGGTGTGTGACCACGGATGATGCTGAACTCCACGACCAGGCACTGCTGCGCGAAGCCAGGGAGCTGACCCCAGCGGTCTACGCCCTCGCGCGCGTCCTGCGGCTGCGAGGGGTCGCCGAGGCCGGGCTCATTCCGCTACCGCCGTCGGACTTGGAGGTCCTGCGCTATGTGCTGGAATCCCCAGGCACGGGAACGAGCGCACTCGCGCGTGAACTCGGGCTGCACGGGAGCAACGCGAGCACGACCGTGCGGGGCCTCGTTGCCCAGGGTCTGATCCGCCGTGAGGCCGATCCGCAGGACCGGCGAGCCGTGAGGCTGTATCCGACGTCGGACGCCCAGCACGGAATGGCGCGGATCGAAGACGCCTGGGCGGGCCTGTTCGCCAACGCGCTGGCCGCACTGTCCGCCGACGACCGCGCCGCACTCGCTGCCGCGACGCCTGCGCTGCGCACGCTCGGCTCCACCTTGCGAGACCTCCGCAACACCACTCGCGATTGACAGCGCCCCGGGAGCCGCGCGTCGGCAAACGCGACACCCTCAAGTGAAGTAGGGGTGTGGTGAGTTGTTCAGTGTGACCGGCGTTCCGAATTCGCTGAGCGTCGACTCTCGCGTGCCGCTCTTCGTGACCGGGAAGGGCGTGGCTGACGATTTCGCATGTTGATTTCCCGGAGCGCGACTGGACCGACTCGCCGTGGCGTTTCGACCCGCGCTGTGCAGCGTTACGCGCCGGGTAGCTGACGAAGCCCCAGTAGCGATCAGACGGTTCGACAGGGTGTGACGTCTCGGCCGTGGATCGTGGATGACGGCTTGCGGGCGCTGATCGAGCCGCTGTTGCCGCCGTGGCGCGAGCCGGTCACCAGGGCCGAAGTTGGTGGCAGGCCGGTTGTGCTGGTCATGGCTCCAGCGGAGCGAAATCCAGGTGCGTAGAAGCTGGTTGGCACTCGTATGCTCATGCGGGCTCATGGAGGGGGAGGCGAAGACAGTGAAGCTTGCTGAGGCACTGGCAGAACGTGCGGAAGCGACGCGCCGTGTAGAACAGTTGCGAGCGCGCGTCGTCGGCAGCGCGCGGTACCAGGAGGGGGAGACCCTCGCCGAGGACGCGGCTCAGCTGTTGGCTGAGGCCGGTGAGGTGATGGACGCTCTGGAAGCGTTGATCCGGCGGATCAACCGGACCAATGCCACCGTGGAGATGGGTCCGGACGGCACGCTGACCGATGCTCTCGCACGCCGGGATGTCCTGCGGCTGCGTCACTCCGTGGTCACCGCGGCGGCGGACGCGGCGGCGGGTAAGAGCGAGCGGGGATACGGCCGGCAACTTCGGTCTGAGCTGTTGATGCTCTCCGCGCTTCCGGTCGCCGAACTGCGCGGTCAGGCGGATGCGCTCGCCCGGGAGATCCGCGAGGTCGATGTGCGGATCCAGCGTACGAACTGGGAGGTCGATCTGCTGGACTGAGTAGTCCAGCAGGGTGGGAACGATGTGGAGCAGGTAGCGGCTTCGGAGGCGTGCACACACCGAGGGCTGGCGGTTTTCCAGCCCACTCCTGGCGCGTGAAGAGCAACGCGGGGGTTCGACTCCCCATCAACAGTGCAGCTCAGTACCGCGTACAGGTGACGGTGCACATCGCACAGCACATCACCACGTGCAGATCCGAGGCGGCGAGGGCGGGTTCGGGGCTTTCCACATCGCAGCACCAATGAAGTGCTCAGTCACAACGGGGGTGACTGAGCACTTCAGTTGGCGGGTGCGCACATGAGTCGGCGATCGCTGCGATCGCTCAGATGCGCATCTCCGGGATGCCGCGGACTGCGTACGCCAGCAGGCGGGCGTCCTTCAGACAGGCCGGGGAGAGCGAGAGGCCGAAGCGCTGCTCGATGACTCCGAGGGTGCGTCGATAGGTCTCCGTGCAGTGCTCGTCTTCGGGAGCGATGAGCGTTCTCCCGTCGGGCCGCAACACGTGCCCGCCCACGAGTTCGGGAAGCAGCAAGTCAGGTTCGCATCTTCCTCTGGTCCGCCCGATGCTCCATCGGAGACTACGACCTGGCGATCTCTTTCCGGAGCTGGTGGGTGAAGCGACGCAGGAGGTCCAGCGTCTCTTGGAACTCGGCCCGGCGGTCGTCCCTGCCGTCGGTGGGCCGGGTGCTCCAGACCCGACGTGCGAGAGCATCGGCGAGATCGACGGTGTCGCTGGCGCACAACAGGTAGAGGGCTGAGCGTGCTTCCTGCATCCGGTTCGCCAACTCGTTGGCTCCGGGGCCGTCGTCACTCAACTGGGTTTCCTTCAGGTAGTCGAGTAACTGAACTACCGCCGTGTTGAAGCCGATCCCGGCTTTGAGCTTCTGTTCGCGGAGCCACATGCGGTCCTGTCGGCGCGCGGTGAACCACGAACCGAACACCACCCCTATGAGGCCGATAGCGGCCCCGATGGCCACGGACAGGATGTTCCCCACGGTCAGCTCCCCCCGAGATGTACAACCGACGCCAGGCTACAGAGACCGTTGGGCGCCATACTCGGTGAGCGCGCTCACGTGCGAGTGTCCGGCAGGCCGGTGGACCGGTCATGGAGGGGAACCCGGGCGCAGCCGGGAGTGGCGCCGGGGGAGTCAGGGCGGGGGTGTGGCGAACCGGCTCCGGTGCCGCCGCGCGGTAAGCGCAGGCGACCAGAACAGCCGCGTAGGCCGAGAGGACGGTGAACCAAGTGACAACGAGGCGCATTTCGGCCTTGATCGACTCCTCATAGACCTCACGCGTCACCTTGCGGAGGTCAGCATGGTTGGCCAGGTAGTAGACGCCGTCTTCCTGCGTCGGCTGTCCGCCGGACGGGAGACCCCCCACGGCCAGGCACACGACAGCGCCACCGACGAGTACCCCGGCCGTGACGACGAGTCGGCTCGGAGCCATGCGGAGCAGCTTGCCCGGCCCGATGCTCCGCGCGGCTGACATGGCACGCAGCGCGGCTAGGCCGAACAGCGAGAAGGTCAGGCCGAGGACCACAAGAGTCGTTGCACGCGGCAGGAGCGGGCTGCCCGGTAGGAGCGTCAGCCCGACGATGAGTGTGCTCAGTGCGGCGAGTAGCAGAGCCAGTGCGATGTGCACCTTGTACGTGGTGGCCATGCGCTCTCCTTGGTCCTGGACTCAGCGCGAGTATCGCCTCATCCGTCTCACGGGTTCCATGTGCAACCACGGCAGCGAACACGCGCGCAAGCTGCGGTGAACTGGCACCTGAGAGGGCGTTCTGTGGACTGCCGTCTTGAAGCCGCCGGCCAAGGGCTTGGATCAGGTCGCGTACCCTCGGCCCCGTGCCCCGTAAATCGAAGAGGTCCCGTCGGCTGGTTGCCGCCGGGCGCGCGTATCTGTGGAGGCTCCGCCACAGTCACAGCGTGGCGGACGGCGTCCATTCCTGCTGTAAGACCCTCACGCTGAACCCGCAACCGGCTGGCACTGGCGGCCCACTGCGCATCGTCTTTGCTGAGGGCCCGGACCGGTACGTGAGCGGGGCTCCCTTGGGCTCTGGAGACGTGGGACACGTCCGGGGCGCCTCCTTGAACTTGCACGAACCCGGCGCCGTCCGAGCCCTGCTCGACGCGGCGTTGGCCCACGGATGGCAGCCGGGAGAGCGGCGGGTGGTGGAGATCGACGGCTGGTCCTTGCTGGAAGCGGCAGCCGCCGCGCGGGCCGTGGCCACCGGCTCCGCGAGCCCGAAAGATCGACTCCGGTGACTTTGCTGATCCTCGAACCGCCCTCCAGGAGCCGATTCTTCACCGACAGGAAGTCGGGCAAGAACGCGGAGCGCGAGGAACTGCGGAAGCGCCTCGACGGCCTCCGGATGTGACAGCCTCGGCCGATGACATGACGGGTGATCAAGACTGCGGACTCCCGCCCGAGATCAGTATGAGTATCCCGAGCGATCGACTTCGACCTGATCGAGACCCAGTTCCGCCACCTGATGCGCGTGGCCGTCTTCGTACGCGAGGGCGCCATCTCCTCCTCCACGCTGCTCAAGCGCCTGCGCTCCGGGTCCCGGAAGAACGCCACCTACGCCGCCTTTCGCGAGGTCGGCCGCGTGATCCGCACCGTGCAGTTCCTTCGGTATCTGTCGGATGCGCCGCTTCGCCGACGGGTGACCGCGGTGACGAACAAGGTGGCTAGCTGGTGACGACCTTCACGGGAGCGGGCCGGTATACGCCAGACTTCTGCCGCGAGGGTCAGCCTCCAACACCGTGGCCTGGGCAGGGATTTGAC
Source organism: Streptomyces sp. NPDC104371 (assembly GCF_055583785.1). Lineage (NCBI taxonomy): Bacteria > Bacillati > Actinomycetota > Actinomycetes > Kitasatosporales > Streptomycetaceae > Streptomyces > Streptomyces sp. NPDC104371. Next base: position 139,942 of record NZ_JBVJNF010000001.1, on the reverse strand, counting down.
AGTGCTGCCACGGGAACGGGGTCTGTGACGGTGCTTGTGAGCCCTCGCCGTATTTCAGAGGGACACCCGCGCTGCTCTGCCAGCGGCAGAACACCGGCCGGACCGGGCTGGACGATCACTACTGTCCAGTCTCATGACGACGATTACGACGCGTACGGTCGAGTACCCGGCCGACGGTCTGACGATGATCGGGCACCTCGCGCTCCCGGCCGGTGATGACCGTCGGCCCGCGGTGCTGCTCGGGCCAGAGGGCATGGGGCTCAGCGACGTCGAGCGCCGCCGGGCCGATGCTCTCGCCGAACTGGGATACGTAGCGCTGGCCTTCGACCTTCACGGCGGGCGCTATTTGGGTAACCCTGAGGAGATGCTGGCCCGTTGCATGCCGCTGCTCGCCGACCCCGACCGGATGCGGGGCATCGGTCATGCGGCGCTCGACGTGTTGCGCGCCGAACCGCGGACCGACCCCGACCGGATCGCCGCCGTCGGCTACGGCACCGGGGGCGCCATCGGGCTGGAACTCGGACGTGACGGCGTCAACCTGCGCGCGATCGCGACAGTCAACGCGCTGACCACGGGCCGACCGGGCGAGGCGGCGCGCATTCGCTGCCCGGTGTGGGCCGGGGTCGGGTCGGAAGACCCGATCATGCCGCCCACGCAACGGGGCGCGTTCACCGCCGAAATGCAGGCCGCAGGCGTCGACTGGCGCCTCGTGGTCTACGGCGCAGCCCTGCACGCCTTCCACCACCCACCGGTCGACCACACCGTGCGCCCCGGCGTCGGCTACCACCCACGGCACGCGCAGCGAGCCTGGCGCGACGTCGTCGACCTGCTCTCCGAGTGCCTGCCCGTGACCGAGGATCTGGCCAGTCCAAGCTCGGCTACTCGCTAACCAGCGCTTACCGGTCACTACGGCACATTTCTGACGTGTTCCGGTCCCGCCTCTTCCGTCAATACCGCAGGGCGCCAACGACGCGCTCTCTGCCCAAGACCGAGGCCTCCACGCAACCTTCGGGAGTGACGAGGGGGTACCGACCCACTTGGCGCTGCGCAGCGCCGCCGACACGATCACCACCCTCATCATGATGGTGCTGCCTCACCTCATGGGCGTCGTCACTGGTGGAGCTGCTGCTGTGGGCCTTCGCCGCGAGTGTGGGCGGCTACACGGTGCTGCGTCGGCGCGACGCCTGACCGCGTCGCAGGACCGCGGCCATCCTGGACGAACAACGCGGGTGGCGCTGACCCAGCCCGTGGTCCGATCCGATAACGGTGGGAATCAGCGCCCACATCATGCGCGGCCGGTCGGTCGAGCGAGCACGAACGGGGCCGGACACCCCAAAATCGGCCCCGGGGAACAATGGGACAGCCGTTGGCGCTAAGGGCTGGTCTTGCTGGCTACTCAGTCTCCGTGAGCTGATGGACCTGGCCCTGGAGACGCTGCCGGAGTTCGGCTTCCTCGGGCGTGATCGGGGCGTCCGGGCGCCGGATGAGGGCACGCCGTGGGCTGGGGATGTCGTCGGCGCCCTGGAGGTCGTTGAAGTCGGCGCGGGCCGCCGCGACGGCTTCGGGGTACGCCTCCTTCTTCTCGTGCTCGGCGAGCGCGCGGTAGATGCTCGCGACGCTGGGGGTCTGGCCCTTGCGTTTGCCGATGGGGATGATCAGGTCGGGCTGGATCTGCTTGACTGACTCGCCGTTCGCGCGGCGTCGGAGCACGGTGTGCAGCATGTCGTCGGTGATGACGGGGGGTCGGCCGCCGTGCTTGCCATTGCGGGCCGCCGCGTCGAGTCCTTCCAGCGTCGACTCGCGGACGTTCTCCCGCTCGGTCTCCGACATCGCGGCGAAGAACGCGAACAGCAGGCGGCCCGGCCCGCTGGGGTCGTACATCCCGGGCAGTGGTCCGGCGAGCATCTCCAGGACCAGGCCGTGGGCGGTGAGGTGGTCAGCGTGCGCGGTGAGTTCGGCGGCGTCGCGGCCGAGGCGCTTCATCTCGTACACGGTGAAGATGACGCGGCAGTGCGGGGCGTGGGCCTTGATCTGCCGGGCGAGTGCGAGCGCGGCCTCGAACTGGGGGCGGACCCGTACCCGGGTGCTGATTTTCTCGGAGAACACCTTGTCGCGCGGGATGCCGTGCTTGGCGAGCGCGTCGAGCTGGGACTGGAGTTCCTGGGTGAGTGTCGAGCACCTCGCGTACCCGATGCGAATGTCCGCGCTCGGGGTGTCCGGCGCGAGGGCGAGCGGGACCGCGGTGCCGGGGCGCCACGGTTGTCCGGGTCCGCGGTCGGCGGGGGTGGGCATGCGCAGGAGCTTGGCGAGCCGGGGCACCTTGGTGAAGCGGCCGGTGTGGTAGGTCCCGGCGACCGCGCCGGAACGCGAGCGGCACGGCGAGCCGGGCTCGGCCCGGCAGCGGGGGCAGGGGTAGCGCTCGACGTCGTCCGCGTCGCTCGGGAACGCCCCTTGAGGGGCCGTCATGCCCCAGATGCCGTCACAAACGATTCTCAGAAGTACCCGAACTCACCTTTGGTGAGAACGAGTTCTGCGAACCGAACCGGCGCTTCGCGATCACCGGGCTGCCCTCTTTGATCTTGCTCGGGCAAAGGACCGTTTGTGAGAACCGCGCGGCATTGAGGGCCTATTTGTCGGAGCCGGCCGGTGCGTACAGATTCGCCCTACGGTTTGCCGCCGTCAGCCCGAGCGTTGCCGAGGAGCGCGATCACCGGCTGTACTCCTCGGGCTCTGCTTGACCTACGATGACGCAGTGAAGTTCGTGATGGTGCCGGGTGGTTGGCAAGGCGCATGGGTGTTCGACTCGGTGGCTGCTGAGCTGCACCGAGACGGTCACCACGTCGAGGCGGTGACCCTGTCGGGGTTGGAGTCGGACGGCCCAGTCGATGTGGGCCGCCCGCCGAACCTTGACACCCATATTGACCAGGTAGCTGAGATCATTGACCGTGGCGACGGAATGCCCGTCGCGCTGTGCGGACACAGCTACGGCGGGATGGTGATCGCCGGTGTCGCGGATCGGCTCGGCGACCGCCTCGATCAGCTCGTCTTCATCGACGCCTACGTCCCGGACGACGGGGATTCGTGTTGGTCTTTGACCAGCGACAGCTTCCGGGAGTTGTTCATAGCCGGCGCCCGCGCCGACGGCCGATGGGTCGCAGTCCCCGAAGGACTCGACCCTCGCGCGCGACCGCACCCACTGGCGAGCTTCGTCCAGTCGATCAGGCTGGGAGGCAACCCCAGCCACGCGCTCGGCCGAACGTTCATCAGTGGTGGCGCGTGGCCGGGTAGCCCGTTTGTCTCCCTGACCGAACGGCTGCGCAACGACTCAGGCTGGCGGGTTCACGAGATTCCCGTCGGCCACAACATCGCCCGCCGCGACCCGCATAGCCTCGCGGCCGTTCTCGGCGCATTGCCGCCCGACTCCGTTTGAGGCAGTCGTTCACTCCTCTGTGCCACCGTCCTCGTTGAGGTGGACGGCCGCCGGGTCGCGCAGGGGCTGCAGGCCCTCGCGCGGCGGGCGGGCGGCGAAGCTGTAGCGGCCCAGGCAGTTGAGGTTGGCGTGCTTGAGTAGGGAGACACGGGCGACGTCCTCGTCCAGGACGTCGTGCTCCCGCTCCTCCGCGAGGAGAGCCCGCAGGTGCGCGACGGAGGCGTCGAGGTAGCGGGTCGTCCAGAGCACGGTGGCATCGAGGACCAAGCCGAGCGCGCCGAGCTGGTCCTCTTGCCCCGTCCGGTACGCCTGCATGATCTCTCCGCGCTTGCCGTGGCAGATGTCGCGGGCGAGCTTGTGGCGGGACTCCTGAACGGTGAGCTGCCGGTTCATCTGCCGGCGGTAAGTGTCGTCGACCGGGTCAACGACCCGCAACAGATGCAAGGTCTTGGCGATCCGCCCGTACTCGGCGAACGCCTGCCCCAAAGGCGTGGACCGCCCCTCGCGGCCGAACATCCGCAGCAGGTCGTACGCGCGGACCTGCCCGGTCACCAGCGATCCGGCGACGCGCAGCATGTCCGGCCAGTGCGTGGTGACCTTGGTCAGGTTCACCTTGTTGCGGGCCAGGTCCTCCAGCGGCCCGTACCCGCCGGTCTCCACGCCGGGCAGCTCAGCCCGCCAGAACCGCTGGTCGTTAAGGTCCTTGAAACGCGGCGAGAAGTTGTAGCCCAGCATCGTGAACAGCCCGTGTTGCCCGAGTCCGCCCGGCACACCCGCACACCGCGGTGCCGGCACGCGTCGAACAGGACGTTGATCCCGCCCTCCTCGTCGCGGATGACGATGAAGTTGTCCTCGCCGATCTCGCGCAGGACGTAATCGCCCTTGGCCTCGACCTCCGACTCGTGCGCGCGGTACACCCAGTACCGGCCGAAGATCTTCCGTAGTTCGAGGTCGTAGACCTCCTGGTTGCCGAACAGTCCGGCGGGGATCTCGCCGTACACGAGCCCCGTGGCGAGTTCGTCGAGAAGCGCGTCGGCTCTCGTGCGTCAGAAGAAGATGGAAAGGTCGTGCGTCCCGATCGCCGTGAGATCAAGCAGGACTTCGTGGCGCGGGAGGCGCAACGCACCGTCTTCCCTGCACAGTTGGCCGTGCCGCTCACCTGAGAGCAGTTGAGGCTGCGTCTGCTCCTGTCGTGTGCGGTAGACGAGCAGGTTGCTGCGGACGTGCACGAGGTCGGGATCCTCGGCGTCCGCGGTGGCCCTGACGCCGGTCACGAAGTGGCGGATACGGGACGGCGGGTCCTCCGCCCAGGCGTACTGGGTCTCGTGCCGCGCCACCCGGCTCTCCAACGACCCGTACGTCTCGTCCAGGTGGAACGCACCGGCCACGAACCCGGTCCCACGCGCCCGCTCCACGGTCTGCCGGATCGGCACCTTTGCGGACGGCAACAGGCTGGAGCCGATGGGGAGTTGAGGCCGCCCGGGGGAGCTGCCCTGCTCGGACATCCGGGCTCCGGGCCTGGCCTGCGGCGATTCCGCGCGGGGCGGTGGCCTCCACCGCGCGAAATTGATCCTTCGACGCCGCTGTCGGTCCTCGCCGCGAGGGTTACCGGGTCGGCTGCGACAGCCCCGCACGAATGGCGGGTGAGTGGCCGGAAGTCTGAAGCGCATGGCGGTGCTCGGCGGCAGTGCACCGGTGTGAGTATCGAGCCGAAGCGGCGCAAGCCGTGGAGAGTACGAAGCGATCAAGGCAGAGAGCGAGCACGTCATGAGTTGGCCGGCAGGAGAAGCGGCGTTCGTCACCGGTGCGGCATCGGGGATCGGGCTCGGAATCGCAAGGGCGCTCGTCGCCGCGGGGGCCAAGGTCGCGCTCGCCGACATCGACGGCGCGAGGCTGACGGAGGCGGCCCGGGAGCTGACCGAGGCCGGGGGCACGGTCACCACGGTGGAGCTTGACGTGAGCGACGCCGATCAGTGGGCGGCTGCGGCCGACCGTGCCGAAGAAGCGCTCGGGCCGATCTCGATCCTGTGCAACAACGCGGGCGTCTCCGGCGGGGGCCCGGTCGACCAGACACCTCTGGAACTCTGGCGCTGGATCTACCGGATCAACACCGAGGGCCAGTTCATCGGCGTCTCGACGTTTCTGCCCCGCATCAAGAGCCGTGGCGGGCGCGCACACATCATGAACACCGCTTCGATGACCGCCCTGCTGCCCACCGCGGGCCTGAGCGCCTACTCCTCCTCGAAGATCGCCAGTGTCGGCTTCTCGATGGTGCTGCGCGACGAGCTCCGAGGATCGGACGTCGGTGTCTCCGTGCTGTGTCCCGGCACGGTGGCCACGCGCATCAACATTTCGGCCGAGGACGCGCAGGCGAAGCTGCTCGGCCGTCAGCCTGATGCCGCTCTCACCGAGCAGATGGGCACTGTGCTGGCCCAGGGTGCCGACCCCGACATGGTCGGACAGCAGGTGGTCGAGGCGATGCAGGGCAGGAAGTTCTACATCTTCACCCACGGCGATTTCGAACCGCTCGTCCGTGACCTGTACCGCGAGGTCGAGCAGGCGTTCGCCGAGACGGACGACCGTCACGGCCCCGACCCGTCGGCACGGATGCTGGTCAGCGGGGAGGACCCGCTCGCCTCGTAGCGGCTTCTGTTGCCCCCTCTGCTCCGACGCGGGGGCCATGGCGGCGAGGAAGGTACCTCGCCGCCATGGCCCTAGGAGGTCCTCGGAGTCGGCCGCTCGACGCCGCGGATATCGGTGAGCCGCAAGAGGAACTCGGCAGCTCCGTAACGGACCTTGCCCGCAGCCGTGCGCGGGTCGTATCCGAGTTCGCGCGTGAGTGCTTCGTGGCGTGCCTGGAGGGTGGAGTGGTGCATGCCGAGGGCAGCGGCGGCGGCACGGATACTCTCTGCTCCGACGAGTGCCTGCAACACCTGCGCCGTGCGGGCGTCCAGGCGGGCGAGCGCCATCACGTCGTCGTGCGGAGCCCGGGGGTCGTGGGCTCGCGCGAGCATCAGCAGCGCCCCGAGATCGGTCGCGTCGACCACGGGCACAGCCGGTTCGGTGAGCCGCAGCGCGATCGCCGCGCCCTCCCAGGAGTCGGGTGCGTGATCGGCCCGCACCCATGGCCCCAGCCCCGCGGGCGTTGCCGAGGGCTGCTCGTCCCCTCGGCGCAACTGCGCGCGCATGAGCCCGTATCGGGTCGGGACAACCACCGAGGACGGGGCCGCCGGTGCGTCTGACCGAGTCGCGACGATCCGGATCCGCGATCCGGGCTCGAGTCGCAGCCTGGCGAGCGCGGTCGTCCGCTCGGCGAGGGTGCGGGTCGGGTCGATGGCGATCTCAAGCTCGCCGACCTGGTTGTGCCGGGCCTCGAGGAGGTCGAGGGCAAACGCGAGGCGTTCGACGATCATCTCGTCGTCGGCATGACGCGGTCCTACGCGCTCCAACCACACCGCCCCGACGGAACACGGCCGCTCCGGCCCACGCGTCAGCGGCTCGGCCTGGGGGCTCTGTCCATCGGGGCCGCGCCGACTGACGCGCCCGCGCCGCTCTGCGCCGGCCACGACGCCGGACAGGGCGGCGGCGCCGCGCAGCAGACTGTCCAGACCCGCTCCGGCAGCGATGAGCGTGTCGAAGTAGACGACGACCTTCAGGGTCTCGCTCGCCTCGGGATCAAGGGTGGTCAGCCGTCCCACGAGTTCTTGCATCTGTGTCTGCATCTCAGGGCAGCGTACTGCGTACCGATCTGCGCTCCGCCTTCGAGGAGGCGGGTGGCTCAAGCGCTCGGGCTACCGGCGCCGCCTGCGCCGGGTCGTGCCGCGGAACCCGGGTTCCGCGCACGACCCGTGGGCGCCCGCTGTCCCGCGCGGGTGATGCCGTCATCCGCCGAGGAGGCGTCCGACCCAGGCGTCACGGGTGCTGATCATCGCCTTGCCCAGCACGCTGTCCGGCGCCGTGACATCGAACCCATGGAACGCGCCCGGCCACACATGCAGCTCGGCCTGGACACCGGCGGCCCACAGCCGCGAGGCGTAGGCGACGTCCTCATCACGGAACACCTCCGCGGACCCGCAGTCGATGTAGGTGGGCGGCAGGCCGGAGAGGTCGGTCGCCCGCGCCGGCGCCGCGTAGATCGTCACCTCGTCCGTCCCACGGCGGTCACCCAGAAGCGAGTTCCAGCCCATCAGGTTGCTCTGGCGGTCCCACAGTCCGACACCGTCGAACTGCCGGGTCGAGACCGTCTGGTCGCGGTCGTCGAGCATGGGACAGATGAGGACCTGCCCGATCAGCGACGGGCCCTTGCGGTCGCGGGCCAGGAGCGCGGTGCCCGCGGCCAGACCGCCGCCCGCGCTCGCACCGACGACCATCAGCCGCTCGGGGTCGATGCCGAGCTCGGCGGCGTGCTCGGCCGTCCACACCAGCCCGGCGTAGCAGTCCTCCACCGGGTACGGGTCGGGGAACTCGGGGGCCAGCCGGTACTCGACGGTCACCATGACGGCGTCGTGCTCGATCACCCAGGGGAGCATGTGCTGGATGCTGGCGAAACGATTGCCGGTGATCATGCCTCCGCCGTGGGTGTGGTAGATCCCGGGCCCCACGCCCTGGTGGTCCTTCCGCGCGATGGTGCTGACGAGGATCTGGCCGCCCTGATGCCCGGCGATGGTGACGTCGCGGACCGCGAGGCCCAGGGCGTCGAACTCCTCCGCGGTGACCTGGTACGCCGGGTTCTGGCGGATCAGCGGGATCATCTCGTGGGTGAAGGTGAGCGGAATCTCGTTCGCTATGGAGGTGAGCGTGACGTCTAGCTCGGCGTCGTACGGGGGCCGGGGGATGGCGGGGGTGGCCATGAGGGTTCCTCTGCGGGTGGGTGGTCAGACATGACGGATGCGTCGGCCGGTGTGGCGGTGTCGACGGTTCGGCAGGACACAACCGTCAGGGAGCGACCGCGGTGCTGAGGGGATCGATCAGGATCTTCGCGTGCCGCTCGGGGTCCCCGAGCGCGGTGAACGCGGCGTCGATGCCGTGCAGGCCCACGGTGCCCGTGACGAGCGGAGCCGGGTCGACCGTCCCGTCGGCCAGCATGTGCAGCGTGTCGCGGTACTCGCCGGGGTTGTAGCCGGCGGAGAACAGGAAGTCGATCTCCTTGCCGATCGCCCGCATCGGCTGGATGGTGTCCGGCTCCAGACAGGCACCGGCCACGACCAGCTTGCTCATCATCGGGGCCGCCTCCACGAGGCTGTCGATCATCCCGGGGACGCCGACGCACTCGAACGCGACGGCACCGGAATCACCGAGCTGGAGCTGGTGCATCGCCCGGAAGGCCAGCCACCACGGCGCCTTGGGCGCCTTGCGCATCTTCTCCATCGCGTCGAAGCCGAGGTTGATGTACTCGGGGAGGGTGCCGAGCTTGGGCGGGTTCGGTGACGACTCGAACGGGTCGGCAGTGCGCGGGTCGACCACCACGTGGGCGCCCAGCCGGGCGGCCAGCCTCCGCCGCGTGGGGGAGAAGTCCGACGCGATGATGGTGCGAACGCCGCCCGCCTTGAGCATCCCGATGATGGCGAGCCCGACCGGACCGCAACCTATGACGTAGGCGGTCTGCTTCTTGCTGATCCGGCTGCGTCGTACGGCGTGCCAACCGACGGCCATCGGCTCGGTGAGGACAGCGTGCTGGGCCGAGAGCCCGTTCGGTACGTCGAACGTCATCGACTCCTGCACGACGATCTGCTCGGCGTAGGCGCCCGTGGCCTGCGCGGATGAGCCGACGAGATACGGCGTGCGGCCGGTACGGATCATCGGCATCGACACGACCAGGCTTCCCGGACGCCACCGGCGATGCGTGTCGGGACCGTAGCCGACGACCTCCCCGCAGATCTCGTGGCCGAAGACGACCTCGTCGCTGCTTCGCGGAGAGTCGTTGTAGCCGACGGACGCGAACGTGTCGGCCAACTGGTCCGGGTAGGCACGCAAATGGAGATCCGAGCCGCAGATACCCGCGCGGGCGACTTGGAGCAGGATCTGGCCGGGCCCCGGCCGTGGCGCCGGGATGTCCCGCACCGTGAACTCGCCTTGGCTGCAAACGACGGCCTTCATCGTGGACACGAGTGGTGAACCTTTCGCTGTCGGACTGTGGTGGTGTGGTGGTGGCCCTGGCCGGTCAGACGCCGAAGGCGCGCCCGACCCATGCGCCGCGGGCGGCGGTCATTCCGTACGCGATCGCGGTGTGCGGCGCGAGGATGCCGAAGCCGTGGACTCCGCGGAGCCGGACATGCGGTTCGGCCTGAACGCCCGAGCTGCACAGGGCGGTCACGCAGGCGACGTCCTCGTCGCGAGGATCGCGATGACCCGTCGGGTCGCGCCCGCGGGAACCCCGGCGTTGACAGTCGGGACAGCCTCGACCTCCGGGTCGAACGGCGGACGGGCGAGAGCGGAAGAAGACATCGTGCGTTCCTTTGAGCATCGGCGGCCAGGCCGAGACCCGGGTTCGTGTCCGCCGACGCGTATCCGAGCGGTCGTATCGGCGCCGTGACAGTCGCCGCAGCGCCGGACCATGGCGCGCCCCTACGACGTATTCCGGTGCTCACAACCCCTGTGACGTGCGCTTTCAAGGTTGCCGGAGCGCTCTGGCCGACGACACCCGCCGTTCGCGGCAGATGTCAGCCGTTCAACCCGCCGTTCGAGCGCCGCGAGGGTCGGAGAGGGGGCCGGTGTGGAGCGGGCCACGCCGCCATGATGGAAGTGACCCGGCCGCGGGCCGGTCCGGTTCGTCGACGCCCCGGCCCGGCTGCTCGTACGGCCCGCAGGAGGTGGCGGCCCGGATCTGTCGGCGCATGCCGCACGTCGGCGCGGCGCTATCGCGGCTGATGCCTACGAAGTCGGTACGGGGGGAGTCCCGCTTGCCTGCACGCCAGCCCGGTCGTCCCGAGGTGTCTGTGCAGAAGTGTTCGGGGCGGCGGCGAGTGCGCGCGCGGCTTCGATCACGGTCTCGCGGCGGCGGGCCAACGCGGCCTGTTCGCTCTCCTCGCCCAGGGCGATCCGGCACATCCTGGGAACGGCGAAGTTCCATGAGATCAGACCCATGATGGTGAACAACAGGTCCTGGGCGGCGCGGACCCGCGCGTCTTCGGGGAGATGGGGAACCGTGCCGCCGTCCACGAGATCGACGGCGGCGAACAGCTTCTCCTTGTTCCCGTAGTACAGGTAAATGGCCTGCTTGTTGGCCTGGGCTGCCGCTGCGATCCGATCGACCCTGGCCCCGGACAGGCCGTGCTCGGCGAACTCGGCCGTGGCGGCAGGTGAAGATCCGCCGTCTGGTGCCCTCCGCGCCATAGCCCATGAGTACTTCTCAACGAGGCTTTCGACAGGGCAGGGCATGTCGACCACGTGCTGGTCACCGCGGGCGACGCCAGCGGGATGGGCCCGCTGACCGGCCTGTCGACCGATGACATCCGCGCCGCTGTGGGGGTCCCCCCTGCTCGAAGAGCTTGGGGGAGCGTGCCGGGCGTTGCGACGGGGCGAACGTTGCCTGCCGCGGCACTGGTCCTGTTAGTTGGCGGGCACTGGCTTGGCGGAGGCAAATGATTGTCGCGGCGGCTGGCTGCGGCCGGCCCCGGGGTACACCGCGCGCTGACCGAGGCAGCCGCGCAGGCGGTCGCCGGAGATACGAGCGTCTTCGCCGCGGTCGTCGCGGAGGTGCTGGACCGGGCTGGCGGCCCGCTGTGGGACGGGTATGCCATCCGATGATTCGGTGGGGCGCGATCACACCACCAGAGGACTATGCCCACGATCAGCTAGCTGAGGCCCGTTGTCCGGCGCGGGCGCGGGCGCGGGTGGTGGCGAGGCGATAGGAGTCGGTCGGGAAGCCTCAACCTGCTCTACCACCAGGGCCGCGCCGAAGGCGACAAGTCGGTCACCACCCCGCAGCGCTTCGCCCGCCTCCTGCTCACCCGCCCTGAGAACCTGCGGGACAAGAACACCGCGCTCCTGCGGTCACTCACCGAAGCCTGCCGAGATGACCGAACTCGCCTGTCTTACTGCAGAGTTCGCTCAATTACTGACCCCAGCAGAGGGCAACGACGCCAAGCTCACCGGCTGGGTCGCCACGGTCAACGTCGCTGATCTACCCCACTTGCACCCCTTCGCGAACGAACTCGAACTCGATCGCGCCGCCGTCGACACCGGACTCACCCTCCCGTACCACAACGGCCGCACCGATGGCGTCAACACGCGAACCAAACGGATCATGAGGCAGATGCACGGCCGAGCCGGGTTCTCCCTGCTCCGCCACCGCTTCCTCCTCCAGTGATCACTACACACCGCTACCGCCGGTTACGGGACAGAGCCGTTCGTTTTGACAGACCCCTGCGCTAAGGGTATCGGTGGTCGGCAGCCGGTCACGGGGCTTTGGGCGGGGTCGGGGTCTGATTCATGTGTTTGGCGCGGTAGACGCTGCAGACTTGCGTGCCGAAGGAGCGCAGGCGCCACATGGTCTTGGAGGAGGGCTTCTGGATTGTGTCGATGCTGGGGTGGTGCTGTTCGTCTTGGGCGACGTTGTTGAGGGCGTAGACCTTGCCGTCGGGTGCGGTGAAGGTGATGGCGAAGCCCCTGTAGGGGGTCGTGTCACAGCGGACGTCGCCCGAGGAGACTGTCACGGGCCAGGCGGCGCCGAGTTGGTTGGCCGTGATGTGCTGCGGGTTCTTCGTCGCGGCTGGCCACTTGGTGATGGCGTCGCCTTCCTGGGATGAGCAGCCGGACAGGGCCAGGGGGAGGATCAGGGCGGCCGTTGTCGCGAGCAGGACGCCGGCTCGGGAGGTGCGCGCGCGCATGCGGGTGATCATGAGTTTTCGGCTGCCTTTCGGGTGGCGTGGGTGATGGCGAAGGTGAGCAGGACGGTGGAGGCGAGACTCACGGGAATAGTCACGGACATGCGGTGGAGGTCCAGGTAGTTGGCCCACGAGTAGGGGATCAGCGGCCAAAGCGTCTGCTGCATGGAGGTCCCGCCGACGAGCACGCCAAAGAGGATGCCGATGATTCCGACGACCACAGCGACGGCCTGCGAGGTGCGCATGGTCAGCCAGAGGGTGAGTGTGGTGAGCATCGCGCCGACGGTCGCACCGGTGAGCCCGAGGGGCCAGGCGTGGCTGGCCGGGATGCCTGCCGTCAGGTAGAGCAGCGCGGTGATCAGCGACAGGCCGACGGTAATGGCGGTCGTGACGGCTGTGAGGGCGAGGGCAGGGCCGGTGGTGCCGGTGGCGCGGGATGCTACTGCCCGCCAGCCTTGAGCGGCGGCATTCCACACGACCAGGCCCAGGACCAGGGTGCCGATGGGCAGGGCCAGGAGCGTGAACAGCTGGATGCTGGTGTCCGGATCGTGCCAGGACAGCCACAGGGCGATCAGTGCGATGGCGCCAGGGCACAGCCAGATCAGCGCGGTGCCGCGCAGCATTCCGAGTACGGCGCCGACCAGGCGTGGCTTGGCCGGCGCAGGGTGCGGGGCTGGTTCTGTCACCGTGTTCAGGATCGCGGTGGCTCCCGGCGAGTAGGCCGGCCGTTCAACTGCCGTGCGGTGCTTGGCGGTATGGGGTCCGGACAGGCTCAGTCGGGGCAGTAAGAGGAAGGGGATCGCGAGCAGCGCCCCGAGGATGGCAGGCGGCCAGGGGGAGGCGCCGGCCAGCGCGGAGTGGGGTTCTAGGGCGACGCCGTTGGCGTGTGTGCTGAGGACCGGCAGGGCGCCGCGGTCGAGCCAGGTGAACGGCAGGACCGTCCAGGCGGTGGACTCGGCCTTGACCACCCCCAGCACCGTCCACACGAACCCGGCGGCGAGGGCCGCCCCGGAGTGCATCTGCCGGGCGAGCCACAAGGTCATTGCCAGCAGGCCGAGTTGGGAGATCCAGGGAATCAGTACAGCCTCGATCGCGCGATCCGCGGGGACCCGATGGTCGCTGGACAGCAGGCCGAGTAGCAGCAGAGGCGTGCTGGCCCCGAGTACGTTGAGCAGCAGAGACCGTACGGCCAGAGCGGTGAACCGGCTCAGGTGCCGGTAGCCCGGGGGCACCGGACGGTAGCAGGTCCCGCCGCCCCGGGCGCCACGGTCGATGCGGGTCGCGGTGACCGCCAGCAGCACGGTGAGCATCGGGCCGACGAACATCGCCCACAGGTTCTGGTAGCCGAGGACGTCCTTCCAGGTCTTGCCGGAGCCGGTGGCGAGGAACATCGCGCAGTCGGCGAGCGCGTACGCCACTCCGCCCAAAGGCAGATAGGCGACGGCACTGCGCCGCCAGATGGCGAACTCCGCGCGCAGGATCTCGGGCAGGCCGACAACCGGCGTCATGGGGGCGGTAGCACTCACGGGGCCACCGTCCGGGCCGTGCCGGAGGATCCGGCCAACGTAAGGTAGGCACGTTCGAGGTCCCCGTCCGGTGCCAGATCGGCGAGGCTTCCTTGGTAGCGCAGGCGCCCCTGCGCGATCAGGCCGATGTCGTCGGCGACCGAGGCGACCTCGCCCAGCAGATGGCTGGAGAGCACGATGGTGCGACCGGTGTCGGTGAAGCCGCGCATCATGGCCCGCAGAGCGGCGATGCCTTCCGGGTCGAGGCCGTTCTGTGGCTCGTCCAGGATGAGCAGGTCAGGGTCGCCCAGCATGGCGATGGCCAACGCCAGGCGTCCCTTCATACCGGTGGAGAAGCTCTTCGCCTTCTTCCGGTCGGTGCGGTTCAGTTCAACCGTGTCCAGTGTTCGATCGACCTCGGTCTCGGGCAGTCCGAGCAGCTGGGCGTGGATCATCAGGTTCTGCCGGGCGGACAAGTGTCCATAGAAACTCGGGCCGTTGATGCTCGCGCCGATGCGGGACAGGGCTTGGCGCTCCCACTGCCGCCCGAACAGCCGTACGTCGCCTTGAGTGGGTGGCAGTAGGCCCAGGATCATCTTCAGCGTGGTCGACTTGCCTGCGCCGTTGGGTCCGAGCAGGCCGTAAATCCTGCCGGGCCGTACGATGAGGTCGACCGAGTCGACAGCGGTCTGGCGGCGGAAAACCTTCGACAGGCTCCGTGTCTCGATCACCGGTGCCACCGGGGGTTCTCCGACAAGTTGCTGCAGTTCGGGAATCGCTGGCATGACACTTCTTTCTGCTACGCGGTGTAGCAATTTTGGGTAGGGGTGCGCCCGCTCTCGGGAGAGGTCGCTCGCAGCACGACGTATCGATCACGCCCGCGGATCCTCGGCGTGCGCACGTGGGGGGGTAGCTTCCCGGAAACCGGGGAAGTTCAGAGAAGGACGGCGGCGGCGCCGACGGCCGCGATGATCAGCGCGCGGACAGTCCAGGACTGCCAGGCGGGCAACACCCTGGGAGGAACGGCCAGCGCCTGGGCGCGGTGGACGAGTTCGACGCCGGGGTCCAGGAACCCGACACCGCCGCCTACAGGGGCGAAGTCGGGCCCGGTCAGCCGGGTATGGGTGTCGATCTGTGCGCACAGGGCCCGCGCCACAGCTGCGGCTCCGTCGGCCGCGCGGGCGTCCTGGTCGGCCCACAGCTCCGCGGCAAGGCGGATCTCACCGAGGATCGCCTTGCGCCCGGGAATCCACCACCATGAGCGCAGAGCGCACGTAGCCAGAAAGATCCACATGGGGTGGCGCGCCTGGGCATGGGCCTGTTCGTGCCGGATGATCGCCGACGCCTCGGCGGACTGAGCTACGGAAGAGGAGAGGATGATCCGGGGCCGCGCAAGGCCGACGGTACTCGCCAGGTTCCGTACGGCCTGCCCCGCCTCATCGCCGAGTCCGCCCCCGGCACCGCCCGCGAGACCGTCCGCGATCCAGATGTCGCCACACTGGCGGGGAGCCAGCTGCGCGACTGTGCGCGCAGTACGCACCACGTGCACCGCGCCGGCCACGAATGACACGGCCAGGGATAGCAGCGGCACGATCGAGGCCGCCAGCATCAGCTGCGCGCCTACGGCCGACAGTACCCGCTCGGGATCGGCGTCCGTGATGCCGTTGCTGATACCCCAGGCGATCGGCGCCCGCCAGGGCAGTGCTTCCCTCAGCGGGCTGTGCGGCAGGTAGGGAACCGTCATGGCCAGCAGAGGAGTCAGGGCCGTTCCTACGGTCAGGACGAACCGTTCGCGCGCGGGTAACCGCTCAGTCAGGCGGCGCAGCAGATGCCACAGGCCGACGGTGGCCGCGGGACACCATGCGGCGAGTATCACCTGCGGATAGCCCAGCCAGCTCATGTTCATGCGGCCCCCTCCGGCGACTGCGGCGTATCGCCGGGGTCGGCGGGCGGGTCGGCGATGCCGGCCAACAGGGCGCGGACGTGCGCGAGCTGTTTGGCGTCGCCGCTCACCGCTCGGACGAAATTCGCCACGGCCAGATCGCCGAAGCCGTCCACCACTTGGCGAACCTGCTCGTCTGCCACCCGCTGCTCGACCTCGGCGCGGGTCTGCCGCGGCCAGTAGACGTACTGCCGGCCTTCCTTGCGCCGGTCGAGCAGGCCCTTGACCACGAGGCGTTCCATCACCGTCTTCACGGTCGTGTACGCCTGGCCGCTGTCGAGATTTCGGGCGCAGCCGGCTACGTCCGTCTCGCCCTTCGCCCACATGACATTGAGGATCGCCAGCTCCAGCGGCCCGAAGTGAGCCGCCAGACCCTGACGTCCTGGTTCGCGCTCTGCCGATCCCCGATGCGATGACATGCTACAGAGCATAGCAGTTCACTTCAGGGCCGGCAGAGATTCTGAACTCCCTTTCATTACAGGTGCTTTCAGTACTCGCCGAGCGAGCCCTCGCGCCGGGCCCCTGACATCCCGGCGGCGAAAGTAGCCACCCCGACGGGCAGCATCACGGCCGCCCATAGAGCCATGTGCACGAGCGATGGGGCTACCTGCGACAGAACGGCGTCGACCAGCAGCGACTTGCGTATACCGTCCAGCGCCTGGGTGGTGGGCATCGCGCGGGCGACAAGGCACGCGTCGAACACCTCTACGCGATCGCCGACGGCGAGGTCATATCCGAGGACGGCGAGCCTGAAGTCATCTTCTGCCTCGACGAGTTCGGACCACTCAACCTGATGCCCCACCCGGGTCGGCAATGGGCCGAGCGCGGCGGCAAGCACAAAGACCCCGACCGCGAACCACGCCGCAGGCGGCGGGCGACCTACAACCGCTACGGCGGAGTGCGGCACCTGTTCGCCGCCCTGGACCTGTCCAGGGACAAGCTCTACGGCCACATCAAACCGGTCAATGAGCGGACGCAGTTCCTGGAGTTCTGCCGCTACCTGCGCAGCCTCCACCCTCCGACGGTGCGGATCGCGATCGTCTGCGGCAACTTTGCCCCGCATCTGACCACGAAGAGGTGCCAGCGGGTCGGCACCTGGGCGGCTGCGAACAACGTCGAGATCGCCTACACCCCCACCAACTCCTCCTGGCACAACCGCATCGAGGCCCAGTTCACGGCGCTGTGCTACTTCACCCTCGACGGCACCGACCACGCCGACAACCAGCGCCTACGCGCCGTCGTCGACAGGGCGAACGTTGCCTGATGCGGCACTAGCCCTAGCTTGCTCACCCGGAGAGTGCTTCTGTCCGTGCAGCCGACAGGACTCTGGTAGAAGTCCCACCGTCGCAGGTCAGAAGCACTCTCCGGCTAGTTGATCAATACCTGGCCCGTCAGGCTGGGTGGCTGAGAGCCATCAGCCGGCGTCGCCGATCAGCTTCCAGGGCTCGTGGTCGGCGTCGGCACCGGTGCCCGGGGCGCTGCCCTTCGTCTCCCACTTGGCCTTCCAGACCTTGCCGTTGTACTTGACCGTGGTCTGCTCGATCGGCTGGCCGGCCGGGGAGTAGATCTTGGTCGCGTCCCAGTTCCCGGCACTACAGCCACCGGCCGGCGGGGTCGCCGTACCGAGTCCCTTGAGGTTGTCGGTCACCGGTGCGTACGCCGTACCGCCGATCGACAGACTCGTGTTCACCGGACCGGTGATCGGGAGGAAGTAGATGATCGGCAAGTCGAGCGACTTCCCGGCCGGGATGATCTGGCAGTAGTCCAGCGTCGTGCTGACCCGGTGGAACGTCGTACCGGGTGCCAGCTTCCACTGGCCGCCTTGGGCATCGGTCTGCCAGTTGGCGTCCTTGACCAGCGGTGACGTAGAGGCCGGAATGTCGAACGACAGCTTCGTGTCCTTGCCACCGCCGAGCGTGCGCCCGGTGTTGTTGGTGATCCGGACGGTCGGCTGCAACGGCCACAAGTTCGCCGTGGAGGTGGGGTAGTTGACCATCTCGACACTCAGGTCGGCGGTCACCGTCGGCGCGGCACCTTCGCTGCCGGTGCGCAGACTGTTGTCATAGGCACCGATATTGCCCAGCTTCTCGTTCAGCCGGGTGGTCAGCGTGTACCCCATCCCGCACGGGGTGTCCGGCTGGACGTCCGCCGGGCAGGAGTAGTCGCCGCCGAGCTCCCACATCATCACGCCGCCCGCACCGGTCGACTTGACCAGATCGGTGACCGCGTCGATGCCCTGCTCGTCCTCGGTCGACAGGAACACCTTCTTGTCCGCGTTCCACAGCCACGATGTCTTCGTGGTGTCGTCCCAGTACCGGGTGTACTGGCCCGTACGCCGGTCGGTGATGTCGGTCTCCGGTGTCAGCCCGACGCTGCGTGCGTAGACCGGCGTGATGTTCTTCTCCAGGTTCTTGGTGTGCCACAGCGGGTTCGTCCCGGAGCCGAGCTCGCTGCCGTTGTTGGTCTCGTCGTGCCAGATGTTGTCGATACCGAAGGCACCGTCACCACACGGCCGTTTGACGCCCGTACCCGGCTCGCAGCCGCTCGGCTTCTGCGACGTGCCCCACATACCGTGCGTACCGCCGGTGACGTTCTGCCAGCCGCGTGTGTAGTAGGGCACACCGATGTTGACGCGCCCGGCCTGCATCGCGCCACGCATGTACTTCATCGCCCAACTGGTGTTGAAGTACCCGATCTTCCCGTACTCCGGAGTGGCGTACTGATCGGCCAGTTCCGGGTCCTTGCCGTCGTCGAACAGCGCCGCGTTCGGACCCACGACGTCGTTCCAGGTGCCGTGGTAGTCGTAGGCCATCAGGTTGGTGAAGTCCTGGTAGTCCAGCGCGGTCTGGTTCGCCATCCCGCGGGCCAGGTAGCCGGAGGCCGACGACGCCGAGGTGAGCAGGTAGTACTTGTTGTCCGCGACCGAAGCCCGGTTCAGCGAGTCCCGCAGCGTCTTCATCAACGCGGCGTACGTCGTGGGCAGACCCTTGCGACGCGGGTTCGAGGCCGCCCAGTCGGTCGGATTGCCGGTGTCCTCGAGGACCGTGGGGTACTCGAAGTCGATGTCGACACCGTCGAACCCGTAGGTCCGCAGGAAGTCCACGACCGAGCTCGAGAACGTGTCGATCCCGCCCTGGTTGACCGAGCCGTCGGCGTTGGTGGTCATCGCGTAGAAGCCACCGGAACCGGCCCAGCCACCGACCGAGATCAGCGTCTTCACCCGTGGGTGCAGGCGTTTGTACTTCGTCAGCAGGTTGAAGTGCCCCTTGTAGGGCAGCGAGGGGTCCATCTCGGCGCCGACCTCGCCGGGCCACTCCTTCTGGGTGGCGTTCGAGTCGACCTTGATCCGGTTGTTCTCCACCGACGCGAACGCGTAGTTGAGGTGGGTCACCTTCGACCACGGGATGTTCTTCACCAGGTAGTGCGGCGTGCCGTCGGCACCCGTGCGGCCACCGTTGAAGTAGCCCACGACCCGGCGGTCCCGGCCCTGGCCGAGCCATTCCCGGCCGTCACTCTGATAGACCTTGCAGTACGGCGTCGCCACGCCCGGCGTGGTCGCCAGACCGTCCGGCCGGCAGTCGCCGGACGCACCCGGCCGCGAACCGCCGTCGTCGCCACCGGGGTGCGACTCCATCGGGTCACCGACACCACCGTTGACACCGAGATCACCGGCGCCGCCGTCGCTGCGGCTGCCGTCGCCGTAGCTCGGCACCAGCCAGCCCTCGATGTCACCGGCACCACTCGCCGCGGCCGCCTTGACGGCGGTCTTCGCCGTCGTGCCGGAGCGGGTCACGGCGAAGTCCTCGATCTTGTCGCCGTCCAGGTCGGCGAAGGTCCCGTAGGTGCCCTGGAACGGATCGTCGGCGCGGATCACGCCCAGTGACTTCCAGCCCTTGGTGACGCTCCACGGAGCGCCGGTGTTCTGCCAGGCCCGGACCTCACCGGTGGTGTACTCGACCCGGACCGTGTCGGCCTTGCCGTCACCGGTGATGTCGGCGAAGGCGACCTGCGCGCCGCGCGCCTCACCCGGGGTGGCGAAACCCTCGACCTTGTCCCAGCCGCCCTGAGTCGGCATTCCCGTGCCCTTGTTCAGCCAGGCGGTCGGGAAGCTCATCCGGTCCAGCGTGATCAGGTCGTCGCGGCTGTCACCGTCGAGGTCGGTGAAGTACATCTCCGGCTCGTAGCCGAGGTTGTTCGCGACGATCGTCTCGCTGCCCCAACTGACCTTGTCGCCACTGCTGGTGTTCCGCGACATCCGCATCGCGGCGACGCCGGTCGGCGAGTCGGCCGCCGGCAGGATCCGGATGTAGTCGTCCTTGCCGTCACCGTCCAGGTCGGCGAAGTAGACCAGCGACGGGTCGTTCCCGCGGTCGGCCGGGCTGATGTCGCCCAGCGAGACCGCGGCCTTGCGCGGGTCGTCGTTACGCCAGCCGGTGACCTTGCCGTCCGTACCGACCACCGCGTAGTCAGCCTTGCCGTCGCCGTTCAGATCGGGGAACCCGATCTTCGAGCCGGTCGCGGCGGCGTCCCGGATCTTGCCGATCGGCTCCCAGGCGTAGGAGCGGCCGCTGATCATGTGCTGCAGGACCGCGATCCGGACGCCTTCGGTGAAGGCGTCCGCGATCTTCTGGTAACCGGCGTCGGTCGGGTAGATCTCGTTGGTGATGTCCTGCGGGGTGACCGAGCCCAACTCGACCAGCACCAGCCGTGCGCCGCCCTTGATCTTGTCGTAGGCGATCGTGCGGAGCGCGCTGTTGTAGGCGTCGATCCGGGCCTGGTACGTCGGGTTCGTCGACGGCGGCAGCGTCCCGAGCAGGACCGTGGTCGTCGGCGAGGCCCGGTAGATCGCGTCCAGGAAGCCCTCCATCTTCCCGGCCGTCGCCGTACCGTCGGCACCGCCGGCCAGGTCGGCCGTGCCCGCGACCAGGGTCATCATGTTCGGCCGCAGCGTCTGCAGCGCGGGGATCGACTGGGCCTGGATGTCGTCGATGCCCTTGCCGTCGAACCCCATGTGGTCGGGGTCGCCGCGCTTGCCGTTCTTCAGCTCACCGACGAAATCCGCGCGCTCGAAGAGGCTGGCCAACGCACCGCCGAGCACCGCAAGGGCGGTCAGGCTCTTCACGTTGGTGTTCAGCTCGTCCCGGTAGCCGACGTCGTCGGTGCTGTACATACCGGCCGTGATCCCGTCACCGGTCGGCATCACCCGGAGCTCGTCGATCGACGGGCTGGCGCCGGCCGCGTTGAACTGGCCGGACTGGACCGGCCGGTGGTCGGAGTTGCCCTCGGGCCGGACCGTGACCGTCGGCCTCTGGTCGAGGTGGGTGGTGACGAAGTAGTCAAGCTCACCACCGCTCTGGTGGGTCGCGTGATCTGAGCTGTTGATTCGCATGTTCGGCGGGAAGTTCGCCCGGTTGGCGAGGTCGTCCGGGTCGACGTTGAAGTCGCCACCGATCGTCGCGTGGTAGGTGGCGCCACGCTGCTCCTCGAGGCGCGCGATCTCGTCGTCGATGGCGTCCAGCATCGCCGCGGAGTCACCGCCACCGCCGGACAGGCCGTGCACGGTGAAGTACCACTCGTTGCCGAACCGCGCACCGAGCGCGTTCCGGCCGGCGTCGACCGGGTTGCCGACGACGATCAGCTCGTCGGGCGCCTCGGTCAGGACGAGCGCGTTGTTGACCCGGCCGCCGATCCGGCGCGGGTTGGTCGCGTCGTCGTCGGACTGCAGGAAGTAGACCTCACGGGTCGGGATGGCATTGCGGTAACCGCTGCCGACGGTCCAGGTCCGGTGCTGCACGGTGAACTGATGTGTGCCGCCCTGGCTGTCGACCGTGGTGAAGGTCTGGTCAGGCTGTGCGACGCTGTTCTGCGGCGGGTGCGGGCCGACCTCCTGAAGCATCAGGATCGGCACCTGCAGCGCCAGCCGCTGGACCGTGTTGGTCCACTTGCTGCCGTTCTGCGCCTCGTTACTGGCCCCCTGCATGTTCCAGGTGACCAAGGGCGTGGTGGCCGCGGGGAAATCGGTGGCGGCGGCCGGAACGGTGACTGACGCTGCCAGCCCGGCCATCACCACCACTGCGGCGATCAATCGGCGTAACAAGAGCCCCCCATTTCTCATATCCAACAGATCGGGAACAACCGATTCCAAAGCTAAATACTTTCCCAAATATAGGCGTTGCGGCATGACCTCGGCGAGCCTTCCCTGGCGCGGTCCGGTGACCGTGGCCGAGAAGGTGCTGTGGCCGGAGACCTTCTTGGCCATGGCGTCACACAGGTCGTGCCAGATGATCCGGGTGCCGGCGTCGGCGGCAGGGTTGGCCTGTTGGTCGAGGTTCTGGCGCAGATGGCGCTCGTGGGTGACTGCGGCGCGGAGCTCTTGGGCGGCCTGACGGTACTGACTTTCGAGGGCTCTGGTGTGATTCGCCCGGCCATCTCTGGTGACCGCGGGGTCAGTTGCCGTGCGGCGACGCCGCTCCACCCACTGGATCGGGGGAGAGGCGGCGTCGCCGGGCATAGGACGGGGAGCGGACTCAGCCGAGCCGGACCATGTGGTCGAAGTCGGCTCTACCGACCGCTACTCAGACCGCGTCGCATCGCCACAGCCCCTTCGGGGTCGTGTTGTGTGGCCCTCAGGCGCGCACCAGGAGGACCACCTCGCGTGCTGGGATGATGCCGTCCGCGCGGTCCTGAAGGGTGGTGATGCCGAGAGCGATGTCACGGCACATAGCCTCGACTTCGATCCCGTCACTGCGGTCTGCGAGGAACATAGCCGCCACCCTCAGCAAGTTGGCGGCTTCCGGCTCCGCCTCCACACCGCGGCCGACGGTCTCCGTCCCCAGGGCGGCGATGCTGGTTGCCAGACGGCGAGCTTCTCTGATCGGGCGGTCTCCATGCGTAGGGGCTATGAGTCGTGGCGCCCGTTCCACCGCGTCGGGAAGGGCCTCGAGGAGTTCCATAAGAAGTTGAGGGGACGAGGGGCGGATCAGCGCCTGACCCGAGCTGATGTTGATCGAGGGGAAGGTCGCGACAGGGTCGAAGACACGCATCGTGTCCGTGAGAGCAAGGGCCGTGCCGGTGAACAGGCTGTGAAACCACGGATCAGTGCGCTGATTCGGGAACACAACGCCCGCGTCGGTGTTCTCGACGGCGCCGATCCTGCTTCTGACGGCCCGCTCGTACAAGGGCAGCCAGGGAGTGGTCGCCGCCTTTGCGGCGGCGGTCACACCAGAGCTGATCGTCGCCCGGGAAGCAGTAGCCGTGGAAGTTAGCTTGCGGATGCTCCAGTGGGTGAAGGGACACCCCAGCCTGGCCGGGCGGGTTTTGGCCGCCGCGACGATGAACTCGCCCTTGTCATCGCTGATCAGGCGGGGACGGCCTCCCACTCATTGAGGGTCCAGCGCGGCCAGGCCCTTCTCGCTGAACGCATGAATCACATCCCGGACCGTGTCCTCGGCGCACTAGTGAGTCGAGGAACACGTCGGCCGCCGCCTGGACGGTCAACGCCTTCCCGGTCGGCGGCTGTACGACGGTAGGCACCGCTTGCCCCTTGCCGCAGACAACAGGACCGCTGTCAGTGAGCGGCCGTAGCCTGTCCCTACGATCTTGGAGGGGAGCAACGATGGGGTTCTCGGGAGAGGTGGTCTTCGGCCGCAGCGACCGTCCACTGCTGGAGGCGCCGGTGTTCGAGGGAATCCACGGCAGGGACATGGTCCAAGTCAATCGGCCACGCGCAGGTGGCTGGCAGACGCTGCAGTTTGACGACGATGTCATCAAGAACCCGGAAGCGACGCTGCGGGCGCTGGTGGAGTGGACAGGTGCTCCGGCCTGCATAACCTCCGTCTATGACAGTGACGTTGGCATTGTGAATGGTCTAGGGCCAGGCGTGGAGCTCTGGGGCGCCTGCCTGAACCTGGAGACAGCAGCCGGATTGTGGGCGGAAGTTCCTGATGATGTCGATGACATGAGCGAGTGGGTCATTACGCCAGCATTCGCTGAGGCCGTCGACCGTAAGCGCGCCGAGCTGGACGCCCGGGTGCCGGGCGATGCGCAAGGGGCACTGGATTGGGCCCGCTCCGCAGGCTTCGGGCACTCGGTCGCTATGGCGTCGATCGAAGAGGTACTGCGCTCGCGAGAGGTCTTCGTGGAGGACTTGTTCGTTGAGCTGCTTGATCGGCTGGGTTTCCCAGAGGACGTCGACCCAGAAGGCCGACGCTGATCTCGTCCGCCAGTCATTCTGGTCGTGGCTGGCCATCGGTGGGCCGGGAAGCGGGAGTCTGCTGTCCCCGCCGGTATGCGGGGATGCGTAGGCCAGATAGTCCGTCCCGGCTCGTTCGGCGTAGCGCATCGCCCGAGTACATCCAGTACGCAAGCGATGCTCCGTCTTGCGATGCAACCGTGGCGGGCCCTTGATCGTCATTGCCGGGGAGCGCCAGTGACATGATCCCCGCCGCATCACCCAGCACAGTGCCCGCTGCCCGCGCCGATCAGGACGAGGGCGCGCACCGCGGCGAGATCGCCCGGAGCGAGCTGGAATGACGTCGCGTTCGGGGGCGTGTGGCCGTCCAGTTGGCCACATGACCGGGGCTGCGTCACCAGGCGGGACATACCGGGGCGGGCGTGACCTGCGGGGCGGAAGGGGAGAGGCGAATGGGGCATACCGAGGGCAAAGCGACGGAGGCCGAGCCGCAATCCGAGGAGACGGCAGCCTCGGGCGAGGAAGCGAAGGCCGATGGGGCAGACGGGACGCGCCCAGACGGAGAGGCGGCGATCCCAGCCACGAACACGGATACGGGTACGGGTACGGGCACGACGAGCGTCGGGTCGGAGGGGCAGTCCGACTCGGCCCCGTCCCGCCGTCGGCGGCGCTGGCGTTGGGTCCGTCGTGCCGTCCTCGCCCTCGTGCTCGCGTTGCTTCTGCCGCTCCTCGCCGCCGAAACCGCCCTGCGGGTGAACTACGTGGGCGACCCCGTCGACGGGGCGCGTACCAGAGGCCGGGACGCGATCTGGCTGGGGCATGCCTGGGTGGACGGGCGGAAGACCGACGCCGATGTCGCGGCCCTGGCCAAGCAGTTGGGCGGTACCGGCATCCGGGATCTGTACGTGCACGCCGGGCCGCTGGAGCACGACGGCACGCTGCCCGCGTCGGCCTACCGCAACGCCCGCTGGCTGATCCCGGCCGTGCACCGGGCCCTGCCCGGCGTCCGCGTGCAGGCGTGGCTGGGCGACGTACTGGCCACCGAGAGCCCCGACGGGTTGAGGCTGGAGCGGGCGCGGACGCGGGCGGCCGTGGTCGACTCCACCCAGGAGATCCTGGCCGCCGGTTTCGACGGTGTCCACTTCGACCTGGAGCCGTTGCACTCCGGCGACCGGAACTACCTCGCTCTCCTCGACAACCTGCGCGCACTCACCCGCGCCCACCACGCCTTGCTGTCCGTCGCCGCCCACCAGATCGACCCGCTCCCGGCGTTCCACTCCGTCTGGGGCACGCTCGCAGGCCACCCCAAGTGGTGGTCACAGGCGTACTTCGGCCAGGTCGCCCGGCGGGTCGACCAGATCGCCGTCATGTCGTACGACACCATGCAGCCCCTGCAGAGCCTGTACGGCGGCTATGTCGCCCAGCAGACCTCTCTCGCCCTGGAGGTCACCCCGCCCACCACCGACCTTCTGATGGGCCTGCCCTTCTTCCACGAGAACCGCTTCGGTCACTGGGCACACGCCGAGACGGTCCCGGCCGCCGCGCGTGGCGTCCGTCTCGGTCTCTCCCGCACGGATGCGGACCGCGCCCGCTTCGGCGTCGCCCTGTACGTCGACTTCGCCGCAACGGAGGCCGACTGGACGGCCTACCGCGAGGGCTGGGTCCGTCCGTGAGACGAGGTCGGCTGGGACTGTCCGGACGGCGTCACCGCACCGGCCAACCACGAGAACGACCAACCCGGCGAGGTGCCGTGCCGGACGTCGTCAGGCAGGCGGGACTTCCGCAACAGGCCCTAGAAGGGCTCAGCGGACCGTAGAAGAGTCTGCGGAAGGTAGGGGGATTCGACGCGGATGGTCCAGCCGCGGCGGCGGGCGTGGCAGGCCAGTGCCAGGATGTCGAGGTTGACGGAAGCGTCCGGGTCGTCGGCGCGGTCGGCGACCCGGTAGTGGTCGCGGTGGGCTTCGAGGGCGTCGGCCAGGGCGAGGTTGAAGCTCTCCTCGTCGCCCTCTACGAGCTGCGACAGCAGCACGGCCGGCGGCATGGCGAAGCCCCAGTCCTTGGCCCTCTCATGCTGTTGCAGCGCCCGCCGCGCCGCCGTCTCGGGATCGGTGCCCTTCAGGTAGGCGTGCAGGGCCTCGCGGTACGGGGCGAAGGCGGAGCCGTCCGGGCGGGCGAAGGTCGGGCCGGTGAGGACCAGCGGGGCGAGGTCCTCACGTGCGCCGGTGATGAGGGCCAGGGCAACGGCCGTCTGCCAGTTTCCGGCATCGGCTTCCTCGCCGCGTTCGGCCGGGTAGCGCAGCGTACGGCCGTCGATGGTCACTTCGGCCTCTGTACCCGGCTCTGCCAGGGCGATACGGAACAGGGCCGCCCCTGTCCGGGAGGCCAGACGAAGGTTCGCGAGCTGAGCGTCCGTGACGTCGCCGAGGGCGCCCGCGCGCCGCTTGAACAGGCACTCCTGATCGCGCATCACGTCGGCCAGCCGCCAGACCATGAGGGGTTCGCCTTCGGCGGAGGTGAACGCCTCCCGGAGCCTCTCCTCGTACCTGGCCTCGATCTGCGGGGCCACGGTCCGCTCGCAGGTCGGCCGTTCCACCACCAGGGGGCCCGCGGCGAGTGCGTCGACCGCGTCCGGGCGCCGGTCGCGGCCGAAGCCGCCGACCCTCGGGCCTCGGGTCTCGAAACCGGTGATCAGTGCGTGCGGGAGGTAGTCGGAGCTGACGGCGGGTGCCCAGCCCAGGGTCCGGTACGCGAGAGCGGCGAGGGCGATGGGGATCAGCGGGAGGAGAGAGCTCGGGGAGGCGGCGTGGCCGTGCACACTGGCGTGCCTGACCAGGAGGTCGGCCAGCGCGGCATCGAAGGCCTCCCGGTCCTCGGCGGCCAGGGCGCGCAGCGTGCGCAGGGCCGCGCTGTGCGGCCGGTCCAGGAGTGGTTCGCCGGTCTCGGCGGCGCGGGTACGGATCCGGTCCAGGGCCGCGTCGACGGCGGCGAGCTTGGACTGCGCGCTCGGCGGGTACTCCTCGTCATCGTCGTCGCCGGTGTCGTCCAGGACCACGGCCATCAGTCCGGTGGCGAACTCGCCGATGGGCGTTGCCCGTTGCTGTTCGGCGAACTTCTGCCGGGCGAAGTAGAAGGCCTCACCGTGCCGCTTGGCCTTGTCCATGAGGAGCGTCAGGCAGAGCGCGTCGATCCACTCCCCAAGCGTGACGCTCTCCTCGGGGGCATCCTCGTCCGGGTCGTAGTCCATGCCGAAGTTCACGTAATTCAGGAAGATATGGAAGCTGGCGTGCGGGTGGTAGGCGGCGTATGCGACGGCACCGGCCGCGGCCTCGGAGGCGTCCTTGAGGGCGGCCTTGGCCTCCGGGGTGCCGAGGTCGGGTGTCTCGACGGAGAGGGCACCCAGATAGTCAAGGAACTCGTCGGCGATCAACTGCCAGTCGTAGGTGGTCATCCGGCCGGCCTTCGACATGGTCCACACCTGCCCCCCGATCCGGTTCGTGAAGTCCTCGCGAGCTGCCGCGACGACGGTCCGGCTCACCTGGTGACGTTCTATCCGCACGGGCCTGCTCCTTGATCGAATCACTGCGGACAGCCTAGGTGTGACGTCTGACAGACCAACTGGGGCCGACCTTCTCGAAGTTGTCCGGAACGGCGCTCAGAGTGAGGACGGAAGAGGTGGAAGAAGCGGAAGAGGCCCAACGCCAACTGGGCCTGTTCGCCTACTCGTAGACGGTAGCCGCGTCGAGGGCTCGTGCGAGGAAGGTCCAGTCGCCGTTGGCCGGAAGTTCCTTGCCGAAGTTCTGGTACCAGCCGTCCGAGTCGGCTGTCCACGCGGCGAGGGCTTCGAGGAAGCGGTCGAGGGTGTGGTTCTCCCAGTCGTGCCCTCGCCGAAGGTAGTCCTGGTGCAGGTCGCGGACGAACGCGACCAGCTCAGCGCGTGTGCGTATCTCGTCTTCAGGGGTGAGCAACATGGGAGCAATCTAGCTTTTGGGTGCCAGCAGGCGCTGAGCGTCGACCTCTACAGGGGGTTGTCCTGGAGCCAGGTCAGGACCTGGTCGGCGTGTTCGTTCGGGGGGAAGATCGGATAGAAGGCGTGCTCGACCACGCCGTCGCGGATGATCAGAGTCAGCCGCTTGTAGAGCGTCAATCCGCTGGTCTCGAAGATGGGCAGGCCGAGTTCCCGCGCCAGGCTCCGTTCAGGGTCGGAGAGCATCTGGAACGGCAGGTGGAGCCGCTCGACGACCTCGCGCTGATAGTCGGTCTCCTGGCTGGAGAGGCCGAACACGCCGTCCGCACCGGCGGCGAGGAGACCTTGGTGATGATCACGGAAGGCGCATGCCTCGGGGGTGCAGCCGCGCGCTCCGGGGATCGAGTCCCAGCCGTCGGGCAGGTCGACGCCCGGTTGTCCGGTGAGCGGATAGATGTAGATCACCGTGCGGCCCGCGCCGAGCGCGTCGAGGCGGACAGTCGCGCCGTCAGTGCCCTGGAGTTCCAGGTGCGGCACCTTCATGCCGGGCAGATGCGCAGCCGCGCCGTCGTCCGCGGGGACGGGCAGGTCGGCGGGCACGCTCGTGTAGTCAGTCATCAGGTCCTCTCCTTCGTCGACCGGTGAGACGCGGCTACCGCGGTGGGCGGCCTGTCGCAGTTGCGCGATCAGTGCTGCCCGGCGGGCAGTGAGTCCCCCGATCCGCTGGGTGAGCTCGTCGATCGCGTCCCGGTAACCGGCCAGCGAGGCCGGACAGTCGTCTGCGTGTCGATGACCGGCCGTGAGGCACTCCAGAAACGGGCGGGTACGTTCGACAGGAATTCCGAGACTGCCCAGCGCTCGGATCTCCTGTGTGAGTCGTACGTCGTGCTCGTCGTAGTTCCGGTAGCCATTGGCCAACCGCTCGGGCGTGAGCAAGCCCAGCGATTCGTAGTAGCGCACCGCTTTCGTCGTCACGCCCGCCCGGCGGGCCAGCTCACTGATTTGCATGCCTCTCACCTCGAAGAACGCTAAACCTTGCCCTTGAGGGTAAGGTCAAGCAGGACATGGTGCCGATGGCCTGCCGTTCCTCGTGTGTCAGCGGTGGGCCCTGGAGTTGAGGCTTCAGCGGTCCGGCGAGGGCTGCGACGATGATGCCGGGACGGGCGAGCCTCTTCGGCTCGTCCTGGAGGGTCATGACGTCGGTGAGGGCTCGTGCCACGGTGCCGGATCCGGTTGCGGTGAGGACAAGACGGTCGACGAATCGTGCGGCCGCCCGCTCACCGAGCGTGGGCCCTTCCTCGGTGGCACCTGGGTAGAAGACATCAGTTCCCGTGGCGAACATCCATGCCGTGTCGACCGGTTGCGCGACCGCTCTCTGAACGCGGCGGGCGAGGCCAGGAGTTCCCCAACCGTGGCGCTGGATGACCTTGTCCAAGATCACGGCGCTCTGGGCCGCGACCGACATGCCGTGGCCGTAGGTCGGGTTGAAGGCGGCCACCGCATCACCGAGTACAAGGAAGTTGTCAGGCAGGGTCGCCTTCTCGTAGAAGCGTCGGCGATTGGCCGTCATATGAGTGACGCGAACAGGGCCGAGCGGCGTTGCCTTGCCGATCAGTTCAGCCACGATGGGGTGGCGCAGGCCCAGGGCGAAGCGCTGGAAGTCCTGGGCGTCGTCGGTGGGTTGACCACCGCGGGTTCCGGACAACGTGACGAGCCAGCGTCCGGCCTCGATGGGCATGATGATTCCGGCCCGGCCAGGAGCACCTGCCCGCGCATCGGCCTGGACGTTGATGATGGGCCAGGAGTCGGGCAGCCCTTCGGGGGCCTGGTAGACGCGGCTTGCGTATACAAGGCCGGAGTCGACCTCACGCGTGAGGGGCTCGTGCGCGCCAAGGTCCTTCAGCCAGAGCGGTGTGCGTGATTGCTTGCCGCTGGTGTCGACGACCAGGTCGGCGAGGAGCGTGTCCTCCTCGCCGGTGTCGCGGGCGCGAACGGTGACGCCGGTGACCGCCGCGGAGTCGCCGGTCAGGCCGGTCACGGTGGAGCGCTCCATGACGGTGATACGGCGGTCGACGTCGGTGAGCACCCGCTTGCGTACCACCCAGTCGAGAAGGTCGCGGCTGCAGGCGATGGCGTAGTGGCTCTCGCCCCAGCGTCGGAACCAGCCCTTCGGGCTGTAGGCGACCATGCCGGTGGTCAGCGGGACGCGGCGCGCCCCGGCCGCGTCAAGTTCCTTGGTCGTACCCGGAATCAGGGCCTCGATCGCCTCGGCGCCACCGGACCACAGGATGTGGGTGTGATGGGCTTGGGGGAGCCCGATACGGGGCTCGGGTCGGTCCGGCAGGACGTCACGTTCGATGATGACGACGTCCGTCACCTTGGCGAGAACCCGCGCGGTGAGCATGGCGGTCAGGCCTCCGCCGATGACGACGGCGCGTCGGGGACGACCGGGACCGGGTGTGTCCCGCGCACTGGCAGTCATGGGGCCACATTTCCTTCCGTAGCGGTCCGGCGGACCGCGTCGCTGGGGAGATCGCGCAGGGCGTGGGAGACGGAGACGAGGTCGCTGATGCCTTTCGCCGACGGGCGTGCCGGACGCGGAGCCCGGCGGTCGGCTGACTGAAGGAGGACGACGGCGGCCTTGAGGGCGGCGGCATCGGCGAGTGCCTGGGCCTCGGCCGGGGCCTTGCCCTGAGCGAGGTAGGTCTTCAGGAGCCGATCGCGCTGATCGAAGTCCACGTAGGCCTGGAGCTGCCGTACGGCGTCGCCGACGAAGGTCCTGCGGTGGGTGAGGCGTAGGTGCGGTGAGGCGAATCGGCCGATCGCGACGGGCGCGGACGCGGCCGGCACGTGGTGCAGCGTGTGGGCGAGCAGGCCCAGATCCTTGTACTCGCGGCTCGCGGCGCGGCGTTGTGACAGTCGCTCTCCGGCGTGGGGGGCGACGAAGCCGATGCCGATGAGAAGGCCGGACAGCGCGGCGACAGGCCGCGCGACGCTGGTGCTCAGCCAGGCGAGATCGGTTCGGCCGTTCCACCGTGCGACGACGGGCGTCAGCTTGGAGAGGTCGAACAGGAGGTTCATCGCGTAGCCGACGGTGAGCAGGACGACGCCGGTGTGCAGCCAGCCGGTGCCGCGGACGCGGCTCTCCCAGGTCCACAGCAGCGCGGAGGTGAACAGGACGGCCACGGTGTGCGCGAGCAGGTACAACAGGATCATCTCGCGCGTCCACGGAGTGGCGGCGTAGTACGTGTCGAAGTCCCGCAGGCGCTCGACGTGGTGGTCGCCGAGCAGGAAGCACACCCACAGGCCGATCAGGAACGTGCCGTAGCTTCCGTAGACCCACCAGATGGCGCGCCGGACGCTCTCCGGTGTGCCGCCCCGCCACTTGATGATCAGCAACAGGCAGGAGGCGCTGAAGCCGGTGAGGAGGCTGTAGACCCAGGGCGCGGAGAAGTTGGTGATCCCGGTCAGGTCGTTCACCACGGCGATGGTGGACGGTGCGGCGAAGAAGAAGATCGCGACCGCGACTGTCAGGAGCCTGCCGACCTGTCGTGCCATGGAGTCACGGCGCGTGCGTAAGACGGTCGGCACCTTGTAGACCAGCCCGAGACCGAGGACACCGGCCGTGATCCAGAATGCGTCATTGATCGTCAACGTCAGCCCTGCAGGCCGGTGTAGCCGAGAGAGGCACCGATGCGTCGCGCCACGCCGTCGAGTTGTCGGGTGTCGGGAGTGGCGAGCCATCTGGTCATGTGGCTGCCCAGGAGGAGACCGAACCCTTCCGCCGCCAGTTCGTCCTCCTGGTTGGAACGAGAGCGGGCGGCTATGTGGCGGGCCAGTTCGGCCCACTGGATCCGGTCGCTCAGCGCCGCTCGTGCGACCACCGCGGCATCACCCAGGTCGTGTCCGCGGTGACCGGCGTGCATGTGCCACAACTCATGCCCGAGGACGACGAGTTGGTGATCGGGCGGGAGGTTCTCCTCGACCACGATGACGTCCTGGTCCCGCAAGTCGAGCCACAGGCCTGTGGTGTCGGCCATGGCCTCTGGGAAGGCGCGCGTGAGCAGGGCGACCGGTCGCCCGCCTCGGCGTTCGCTCATGACGTCGCACAGGGTGGTGAACAAGGTGTGCGGTACGGTCGGAACGTCGACCTTGTCGGCGACGGCCGCGCCGAGGCCGGTGACGAGCTTGCGCTGTTCCTTGGCGATCGCTCGCGCAGTGGGCTTCTTCAACGCCGGCCCTCCGGGTTCACCATGCGCTGGATCCGGTCCCGGACCACGTCGAGGTCCGAGGCGACGGACTGCACCGTTTCGGACAGTCCGGTCGTGTGGGAAAGGGCCTCGACATCGAGGATGTCATCGCGGCTCCTGCCGCCGGCCGCACATAACGCGTCAATTCCGGCCGGCGTCACCGCAAGCGTGGGACAGGGCTCACTCATAGGCTTCTTCCTTGGCATCTTCCTTGCGAGAGGGGCTCGACAGCGGCCACTGTATGAGCACCGATCCGGCACAGCCTAGAAGTGATGCCCGCGCATATGATCGGCGGCATGGCACTGCGACTTGTCAATGTGAACTTCAAGGCTCGGAACGACGCGGCGCTTGGCCAGTTCTGGGCGGAGGCCCTCGGCTGGGGTGTTTCCAGCGAGGGACCCGGCGTGACCAACGTCGAACCCGTGGGCTTCAACTGGCCGGACCCCGCCGCCGTTTGCGTCGATGTCGTCACCGTTCCGGACCCCGAAACGGTGAAGTACCGCGTGCACATCGATCTCGCCACCACCTCCGCGGACCATCAGGCGGAGTTGGTCGCGCGGCTGAAGCAGCTTGGTGCCACGCCCGCCGATGTGGGTCAGGGGGATGTTCCGTGGACGGTCCTTGCCGACCCTGAAGGCAATGTGTTCTGCGTGCTGGAGCCTCGGGAGATCTACCGGGACACCGGGCCGATCGCCGCGATAGTGGTCGACTGCGCGGATCCGCGAGCCATGGCACGGTTCTGGGACGAGGCGATGGACTGGACCCTGCATGAGGTGACCGACGATCACGCGCGGTTCCGCTCGGCCAAGGGCGTAGGCCCGTACTTGGAGTTCCTCCGCACGTCCGACGCGAAGACCGTACGGAACCGCGTCCATCTCGACGTGATGCCGTACCGCGGTGATGATCAGGAGGCGGAGGTGGCCCGGCTGCGGAGCCTGGGTGCCACCCCCGCCGATGTCGGCCAGGGCGATACGCCGTGGAAGGTCCTGGCCGACCCCAACACTCCTGACTACCAGTTCTGAGGATACGCGCACGTCAGCGCCAACGACAGAGCCCCGCACGGCACTTGGCCGCACGGGGCGTTTTGCTGTCTGCGCGCGTCTACGAGTGGCGCAACACGTCCTCGGGGGTCGGGCCCGCACCGAGCGCCACAGCGTGGCTCGGGCAGGCGTACAGGGTCACCCCGGGGCCGCTCTGCCGCTCGATGTACCGCACCGGGACGGGCGCGTACGTCCACTGTCGGCAGCGGCAGCACTCGGCCCCGTGGGGGGCAAGCTCGGCACGGAGCAGCGCGGCTCTGTGGTCGGCGGAGGTCACGCGTTCACCCGCTCCCGCTTCACGAGACTGCCGAGTGGCAGCGTCGGAAAGTCGTAGTCGAGTCCGAGGGCGGCGAACTCGGCGGCCCATACGCGTTCGCGCTGTAGCTCGGGCAGTTGTCGCGAGCGCGCGTCTTTGAAGATGGCCCGTACGTCCTCGGCTGACGGAGCGGTCCACGGGCGGGACCAGGGCGACAGGGGGTGGGGTTCGGGTGTGGTGGTCGGCGCGGTGAGGAATGCGGCGCTGTGGCGTCCCGGTTTGTTGGGGATGAACAGGGCGAGCGCCCACAGCAGTGCACGGGCGATAGAGTCACGCATGGTCGTTTCAGCTCCTGGTTAGCTGTTTCGGCAAGCCCCGGGCGGACCGGTCCTACGCGGTCCCTCGGGGCGCTTTGGGTTTCAGTTGGCTGCGAGCAGCGCGGGCGGGATCTCGTTCGTCCCCAGCACGGTCACGCCCCGCAATTTGCGGTACAGCCGTTGGGCGAGCATCCCGGGGTATCGCGGCTTGTTGAAGCTGGAATAGGCGTCTTGCTCGGACGGAATCCAGCGCCTCATGTCCTCGCTGACGCGGTAGAGCGTTCCGGATACGCCGCTGATCACCGACTTACGGACCAGCAGCACCCGCACGCTCTGTTCTTCCCGCAGGAATGAGCAGCGGCGCAGCGATACGGGCAGGCAGGCACCGCATACGGGGGGCGTGTCTGTGGTGATCCGGTCGAGCGGTTTCGGCCCTTTCTCCCCTGGTCGCTGCCACTCCACGAACACCGTGCCCGCGCTCGTCTCCGCCGGTTGAGCGCACACCTGGCACAACAGCCCCGTCATGCATTCGCGCTGCCGCAGCGGGTCCATGCAGTCGAACATGACGCGCCCCCGCTCGCCCTCGGGCGGCCTGGTCATGCGCGCCCACAGATTCCCGTGCGCGTCCCGGTCGTCCCGGCGAGGGTGCACGTACGCGATGCGGGGCACGCCGTTGCGCGGTACCTCGATGCACAACTCAGATTCGCGGGGGCCAAGCTCGTTGCTGTATGCAGCGACGTAAGGCACGAGTGCGGGCACGGCTGAGCTTTCTACGTGAGATCGGATAGGAACGCCCCGCCCGTGTGCCACGGGGCAGCACGCGAACGGGGCGGCGGAACCTCGCACGGTGCGCACCGTGGTTCGGCCCCTCATCCGCTGCTGAACGCGCCCAGCGGCCCCGCAACGGGTCTGGCAACCCGCTTGGGCCGCTCATCCCCCGCGAAGGGGTGGTGCGGTCCGAAACGGGCGTCTGTGGTGCTAGTGAGAGCTAGGCTCCGGTCATGCCCGAGCCCTTCGTGAACGGCGACGTACACCACCGCGCGTGCGGTATCTGTCCGTCGCGGTTTCATGCGGTCGGCGAGTTCGACGTGTTCGAGCGTCCGACCCCGGAATGCCCGTTCAACAAGGCCGACGGGCACCGGTACTTGAGCGACGGGACACCGGTGTGTGTCCACCCCGAAAAGGTCGGGCTGCCCGCGAAGCGCTACAAGAGCGAGGGCGAGCCGCTGACGGTCGAGTTGCAGCTACCGCCCGACCCTTCCGCGGTGGTGCCGTACCTGCATGACGTGCTGTACGGCGCGGCCCCGGTTCTCCTGGTTGACCTGATCTCTCAGGCACAGCAGCAGATCCGGCAGCGCTTCCCGGAACTGGACCCGCTCACGGTGATGCGGCAGGCACTCAGCTAGCCGCTACGCGGGGACGGGCTCGAACGTAATGCTGTGCGCGAGCCCCATCCGGCGGAAGCCCGCCGCTTCGTACCTCCTGCGCAGGATGCCGAGCCGGCGAGCCACCTCCGCGTGTGTGAGCCAATACCGGGCGGGCGGCTCGCCCCACGCCGCGCGGTACGCCTGGTGCGTGTAGTCATCCCGCGTCCAGTCGGTGTGCTCCTGGTCGGTCTGGTGGATGATCTGAGCGCCGACCCGTGCCGTGATCCGGGCGAGGATCTGCGGCTGCGCGATCATCGCGTGCGTCATCTCGTCCACGGGCACGGCGATGGGGATTTCCGCCGCGCGCTCGTCGCCGGTCGCCTCGAACACGGCGGCCTTGAGGCAGAGCGCCCGCAGCCCCTCGATGAACAGCGGGGCCGCGTCGTCGGCCTGGTCGTACTCGCTGATGACCGGACCGCCCGTAAAGCACGTCCAGTCCTCGTCGTAACGCAGGCTCGCGGCCCTGAACGCGGCGAACTCCGGATCGGCCTCGATGGCCGTCAGGATCTCCCGTGCGCGCTCTGCGGTGCGCTCGGCATGGGGAAGGGTGTTCACGACTGTTCTCCTTCGGTCATGGTGCGCGATTGAGGTTCGGGGTGCTCGGCTCCGCCGTGTCCGTCATACGGTGCCGAGCGGCCCGCCCTGGTTACAGAGAAAGGGGATGAGCCCACCCACCTTGCGGCGCGGCTTCCTGTGGCTCGTGCGACCAGGGCGGGGACTTGTGGGCTGTCCGTCGTCGGCGGGCAGCGTGGTGCTGGACTCGGGCGGGGGAACGGCCACGGGCCAGACAGTCAAGGTGAAGCGGCATCCCCTATCCGGGATGACCACGGACAACGGAGCCCCGTCCTTGAGTTGGTCTCGGGCCGCGTGGTGCTCCTCGGGGTCCAGACTCCAGAACCGCAACTCCGTGGGGCAGTCGGGCACGGGCACGGTGTCCACGCGCATCCACGGCTGAACCCACGCTGAGCGCTCCGGGTCCGGGTCGAGTCGGTCCGCGATGCGCTCCGCCTCACTCTGTAACCACCGCAGCGCGAACTTTGGCGAGATCGTTCGGAAGGTGCCGAGGACGTACGGGACCGTCTCGCGCGTCCCGAACACCTCTCCTTCCGCTCGAACCTCACACCAGTAGGACCGAGCCGGTATTCCCGCACTGGACCGCTCGGGGTTCCCCGTGGCCGTTCGTGCGTGCTTCTCCATGTCCGGGCCCTCCCTGCGATGTCATCCCTTGCGGTGGCTGTGCTCGCACTAGGCAACCGTCCGACCACGCACAGCGGTACCGTTGGGAAGAGGGCAGGAGTTAAGAGCGTTAAGCAGTCAGAGCACGGGAGTTGGGGACCAGTGACGACACGACAGCCGAACGCCGGACTTGAGCGGCTGTACCGCGAGAGCGGTTGGACCCTGCGGCAGTTCGCCCAAGAGGTCAACCGCATCGGGACCGAGCGCGGAACCCCTCTCAAGTACCAACAACCCTCAGTGCACCAGTGGTTGAGTGGCCACCTGCCGAAAGAGACTGTGGGGCCGCTGATTCTGGAAGCACTCGCCCGTAGACTCTTCCGCCCCATCACGCACGCCGACGCAGGATTCCCGGCACCCCCGGAAGAGTCCAACAGTCACCCGACTACCGTTGAAGGGCTGGTAGACCTCGGGAGGCAAGACATGGACCCCTCACGCCGTAGCGTCCTGAGTGCGGGGCTGTTCTCCGTGGCCCTTACTGTCCCTGGGTGGCCGGATGTTGTGGGGCGCATGGAAGCGGTTCAGTCGGGAAAGACGCAACGCATAGGAATGGCCGACGTGAACATGGTCATCGCTATGACAGAACGCGTGTCTGACCTGGACGACCAATTCGGGGGTCGGCACGCTCGCCCGATGGCAGCG
This sequence comes from Streptomyces sp. NPDC104371, assembly GCF_055583785.1. Classification (NCBI taxonomy): domain Bacteria; kingdom Bacillati; phylum Actinomycetota; class Actinomycetes; order Kitasatosporales; family Streptomycetaceae; genus Streptomyces; species Streptomyces sp. NPDC104371. The sequence continues at coordinate 102,920 of NZ_JBVJNF010000001.1, read as the reverse complement.
GCATTCCTCGTGAACACGGTCGCCCCCTACCTTCGAGCCGACGCGACAGAAGAAGTACGCAAAGCCATGATGTCAGCGGCTTCGGATCTCTGCTATCTCACCGGATATATGGCCGTGGATGAGGGGGTTCACGGTCTGGCGCAACAGTATTACCTCAAGGCGCTAGAGCTAGCAGGGGCCGCGGAAGACCACCTAACGTATTGCACAACCCTACGCGGAATGAGCGTTCAGGCAGTTGATCTACGCCACGGGAAGACTGCGATGCGTCTTGCTGATGCAGCCGCTTCTGCGTCTCCGCAGGCTGGTCCCCGAATGCGCGCCTTTCTGGCCGGGCAGCAAGCGCACGCCTCTGCGCAGCTTGGAGAGCGCACAAAAGCGCTTATGTATCTGCGAGAGGCCGAAGTGGCGATGGAAAAGGCTGAATCCCAAACCAAGACGTTTGGCTCGTACAACCCTTCTTCCCTGACCTACCACGCGGGGCAAGTTCGGTACGAACTGGGCGACGTTCGGGGATCAGTCAAAGACCTAGAGGAATCCGATAGGCTGCGGCATAGCTCATTCAAGAGAAACCGGATTCGTTATCTGTCCATGCTTGCCGAACGTCAGCTAGAAATTGGCCACCTCGAAAGCGCGTGCGCCACATGGGTCAAGGTCGTGGAAATGTACCCCGACGTTCAATCGGGGCAGTGCGACAAAGCCATGTCAACGATGCAGGCTCGGATTCGTCCCTACCTCAAGAATCAGACTGCCCGTAGTCTCTACGAGCGCGCACGGCTCGTCACCCCGCCACCGGTTGCGGTCTGAGCGTAAAACAAGGAAGCCCCCGCACTCATCATTCATTAGTGAATGATGCGCACGGGGGCGGGTTTTTCTGTTAGATCAGTCGGGGTCACCTCCGCGAAAACGCCTCAATGAGCCATGCGAGTTTTTTGCCTCCCTGCCGCTCAACTAACGGGCGGGTCGGGGGTACCCCCCTGGTTAATACGGCGGACGCTCGGTCGCTTCGCGACGTGACCGCGCTTCCGCAGCGAATCCACCAGGTTGATTGCGTGCTGTCTCTCGGTTATGGCACGCCGAGCAGAGCGGACGCAGATGCTTCCACGCGTCGGGGTTCGCTTCACCGCGTGCTATCAACTCGCGTCGGCTGTGTGGGAAATGGTCAGCGACATTCACGGGCTGACCACACAGCACACACCACGGATTGGCGTACAGGTAAGCCCTCCGCGTGCGCTGCCATTGCGTGGTGTAGCAGCGCCACCGCGTGAGGCGCGTTCCTTGTTTGCCTGTCGCTGGTGTTCCTTGCAGCGGCCCCCTGCCGTCAACTCGGGGCATCCGGGTATCGGGCAGGGGGTACGGGGATCACGCGGCATGGGGGCCGTTCGGTGGGATCACCGGGGGGTCAATCGGAGTTCCGTCCGGGTGGCGGGGTGTGAGGTCGATAAGCGTGAGCCGGCCAGCGTGCCGCATTGGCTGAACTCCCCTCGGCATTACGGTCTCAGCGTCTGTCGCAGTATCGGCCCATGCGGGCCGCCCGTCCTCATTTCTCGGGAAGTACGGGTAGTCGCCGTCCGGTCCGGGGTCGAGTGCGTCTACTGCCATCATCAGTCCTTACTGTCCAGGAAATCATCACGAGTCTTGCGCAGTTCTTCGGCGAAGTCGGCGGCCTTCTCCGCAGCCATCTTCTCGGCGTGGTCCTCAAGGTCGCTGAGAATGGCGACAGCATAGAAACGTTGTTCCGGCACTGTGACGGCTTCCCGTATTGCCCTCTGTGCGCGCTGTGCCTCATCAAGTACGTGCCTGCGCTTATGGCGAGCTGCACGAAACTCGACGTATGCAGCGAACCAGGGTTCAGCGGAAAGCGCCTCGTAGAAACGTGTCCGGGCGTCGTCGCCGGAATTCGCTGCTTCTTCGGCCCGGGACTGCCAGGTATCGGCGAACTCGCGGTCATAGACCGCCCCGCGCTCGGCCCTGCGGGTCGCCTCGGCTTCCTGCGCTGCCTCCAACTGCGCCTGTGCGTCAGCGAGCGGAGCGGAGAGCTTTTCTGCCTGAGCCTGGAGCTTGGCTACACGCTCTGCGGCCTTCTCGATTTCGTTGTTGGCCATATCAGTTGGCACCCTTCGTCACGTCGCGGCCGTGCTCGGCTGCAATCTTCTTGTCGTTCTCGTAGTAACCAAGGCTTATCCGGATGGACGTGCCGAGCTTCTCGAACACTTCGGGACGCGAGTCACGCAGCTTGGCGAGTTCTTCCATGCGCTCATCCCGCTTGAACGCGTCGGCGCGGCTCTGGCCCTTGTCGCGCTTCCCATCCAGGAATTCGGCGCGGTTGAGATATTCACTCATGGTTCTTTCCTTCTTCTGTGTTTGGGCATGAAAAAGCCCCTGCGTATGTCACGTCAGGGGTTTGTCGTTGAAGTTCTGGTATTGCGGGCGAGGGTGCCTCTACGCAGAGAGCTTTTCCGGAGCGCCGATCAGCGCACGAGCGGCCATCTGCGTTGCCTGGTACACGTCCGTGCGGCAGTCAGCCGAGCAGTACAGCGGACGGCGACCACGCCCCGCGTAGTGCAGTTCGTTGGAACAGTTCGGGTGCGCGCACGTACCGGGCCCCGTGTCCTCGGCTCGCTGCCGTGCGTCGGCGATGAGAGCCAGCGTCGTGCGTGCGGCGGCCTGGTCGCCGTTCAGGGCATTCTGTGCGGCGCTCTCAGCGCGTCGCAGCAGCGCGCAGACCTCAATGTGTCGTGTGGTGTCCATCGTTCCTCACTGGTGCAGGGAGAGGGCCGTACAGGCTCTCTTGGTGGTTACGGGAGGGCAGAGGTTTCCGCGCCCTCGGCGTTGGCTGTCGGCGAGTATGTGCCGCCGCCTGGTTCATGGGTAGTAGGGACCAAAGGTCGCCCGCAAAACTGTTCAGGTCGGATGAATCGGACACCAAGTGTGATGCAGGCAACATTTCAATGCACTGGAATCGTCGGCGCGGACCGAGCAGCGGACGGCAAGCAATGGCGGGGTGTTGAGGGTGACGGCAGAGACTTCGATCTCCCTTCTCTCTATTGATGCGAAACGGTAGGTGTTCTGGGTTGTTGATTCCTGCGTGAGTGAACTGGTGGGGGACGCACGACAGTTGTCGCCGTCGGCGCAGGAGGCTCTTCGGCTGCGGGCGGTGGCTGCGTTGGTGGCGGGCCGGACTCGTGAGGATGTCGCGGCGGTGTTCCAGGTCTCGCTCAAGGCGGTGGACAACTGGTGGGCGAAGTGGCTGGTCGGCGGGCGCGAAGCGCTCGTAGCCCAGCCACGTGGACGCCGGATCGGTGAACATCAGGTTCTCGATGAGGCCGAGCAGCAGGCGATCCGGCAGGCCGTATTGGATCACCGGCCCTGTGATCTGGGGCTGACGGGGCAGCTGTGGACACGGGCTGGCGTGGGAGACCTGATCGCGAAGCTGTACCGAGTGCGGCTGACCGAGCAGGGAGTGGGCAAGTACCTGCGCCGCTGGGGCCTGTCGTTCCAGCGCCCGGACAAGCGGGCCGTCGAGCAGGATCCCGAGGCTGTGCGGGTCTGGCACGAGGAGACGTGGCCGGCGGTCCGCGCGAAGGCGAAAGCCGAGGGCGGCGAGGTCCTCTTCGCCGACCAGGTCGGCATCCGTTCTGACCAGGTCACCGGCCGCACGTGGGGCGCCAAAGGGTGCACCCCGATCGTGCGCCGCTCGGGCAACCGGTTCTCGGTGAACGCGATGTCCGCGATCAGCACCAAGGGCCGGATGCACTTCATGGTGTTCACCGAGACCTTCGACGCCGACGTGATGTGCCGCTTCCTGGACCGGCTCATCGGCCACTTCGCCCGCAAGGTGCACCTCGTCGTGGACGGCCACTCCGCCCACCGCTCCCGTAAGGTCCGCGCCTGGCTCGCCGAACACCCCGACCGGATCGAACTGCATTTCCTGCCCGTGTACTCGCCCGAGCTCAACCCCGACGAACTGGTCAACGCCGACCTCAAGCGCAGCCTGCCCATGCACAGCCGGGCCCGAGGCCAGGCCCAGCTCGCCGCCGAGACCCGCCGGTTCTTTCACCGCCGCCAACGCCAGCCGCACATCGTCCGCAGCTACTTCGGCGGCCCACACGTCCGCTACACACTCGAATAGAACCCTTTGAGTTTCGGATCAATAGGTTTTTCTTGGCTTTCCCAAAAGCAGTCGAGGTTCGACGCCCTCAACACCTTTTCGCCTCTCGCTGTCCTGCGGTCCGCCGGGGTGAGCCGGCGAGCAGCCCCAAGCGGCTGTGACCGATAGCGAGGATGAGTCCTAGCGTCTCATTCTTTGTGGAGAGCAACAGGATCTCGGCAGGCATGACGGTGCGATGACGAGATGACGAACAGAGGGCCGTTCTCTCTTCTCTCTTGGTTTTTCTGGTTCTTCCCAAAAGACAGCAAGAATCGTCACTTCGTCATCTCTCATCTCCTCCTCTCTCGCTGTCGGCTTCCCCGCTGAGCAGCTGCCTGCGGGCGCGCCAGAGCCCCGGCGTCCACAGGGGGCGTCCAGGGCTCTTGAGGGGTGTAGCGGGCGTGTGGGGCTATGCGGCGACCAGCTCCCGGGCGGGCTCGGCCAGACGCACATGGGAACCTTCGAGCAGGGTGTCCCCGCGCGTTTCCGATTCGAGCGCTGACGCCACGTCCGCGAGGGCTTCCGCCGCGGGGTCCAGCTCACCGGACATGATGAAGTCCACGCGGCGCGTGTCCAGCGTCCGCCAACCGCCACGGGTGCCACGCCGGACGTTCAAACGCACCCCGGCTTCAATCAGCAGCGCCCGCCGTCCCGCCGTGTCCTTCTCGGCCCACTCGTCGGCGAACGTACGGCCCGTGGGAGTCACTACGCGCTGCGGCTCCGTCTTCTGCCGGGACTCCAGATCGGCTATGCGGTTGTCGAGCGCGTCCGCCCGCTTCTGCCACTCGGCCGCAGCGTGCTTGGACTTCTGCCGCCCCTTCTGCTCCTGGTGCTCGGCGAACTCCGCAATAGTGGCACGCAGTTCGGGACCCGGGTCGTATCCGGGGATGGTCACAACGTGAGTCGTCTCGATAGGGCCGACCAGGCGCAGGAACTCTGCGGTCACGTACTCGTCTGCCCAATCGCCCCTGATGTTCGCGGACTTCTCGCACTTGAACCCGCGCGAGTACGGGTTGCACTTGTACGTGGGGTGCTGGTTCTTCTTGCCTTCCTGCTTGTTCAGGTACATGCGCCCGCCGCACGAGTCGCAGTGAATGACCCGCAACAGCAGCGCATCCGTGTCCTTGCGGTCCCCGTTTTCTATGCTGCGCTCGTCCAGTACCGCGCCGATGCGGTCGAACTCCTCGCGTGTCATGATCGGCGTTTCGGTCTGCAAGATCGGGTTGCCCTCGGCGTCACGGACGGGCTTGCCCTTGTGCATCTTCCAGCCGAGCAGCGTTTCGTTTCGCAGCATCCGCGTAATGACCGCCGGATTCCACAGGAACGCGTCCTTAACGAGCCCCTTGACTCCACCGGTCCGCCCGCCGGTCTTCCGACCCTTCTTCACTGCCCAGTGATCACGCGGACTCGGAACACTGTCCGCGTTCAGCCCCACAGCGATAGCCGAAACGGTCTTGCCCTCGAACAACTCCCGCACGATACGCGCGATCACCTCGACCGCATCCGGATCGGGGACGAGCGTCCACCCCACCCCGCCGTGTTCCTCGGGCATGGGCGCGGGCATGTAGCCGTACGGCGGACGCGAACCGCGCCACCGCAGCACCATGTTCCGAATGGCAGCCATAGCCCCGGTAACACGGTCGGAAATGGACTGCGCCTCTACCTGAGCGGCAAAAGCAAACATGGTCAGTTGGAGTTCTGCCATCGGGTCCATGGGATTACGGAAGTCGAACACCATGCGCCCGCCCCCGCCGATCCCCTCGGCGAACACCAACACCTTTCGGTGCGTGCGAGCCCACTTGGCGAGTTCGTGCATGTCCGCCATAGACCGGATCGCACGGTCGAACCGCCACCACACCAGGGCGTCGAACTCATCGGGCCGCGCGAGCCATCCGCCGAGCGCGGGACGGTCAAAGGGACTGATCTTGGAAGCGGATACGTCAAGGTCCACCGCTTCGCGAAGCGCGTCCCCCTCGCCAAAGCTGATGTTGTGCGCGGCTGCCGCCTGGTCGTCGGCCTCGCGCTGCCGCTCGGGGCTGGTGGTCTCGTCGGTGAGCACGGACAGACGGACACACCGCACCCCCCGAAGCGTCTCGGTGTAGACCGTCCCCGCGAGCGGGTTCCCGGGGTCATGCGTCGTCTCCACGTACTCTGTGGAGGGCAGAGGTTTCCTGCATTCTTTCTGCTCCACGCTTTTACGGGAGAGCGGAGGTATCCCGCGTCCTTCTTTCTTCACCCCACGTATAGGGGCCGAGGGATTCCCGCTACCAGGCTTGACCAGGGCCGATGCCACCATGCCGACACTCCAGAACCTCTAGTTCTGAGTGTTGGGAGACCCGGAGGGCAACGAGTTCTGCGTCCTCGGCACCCCGCGCTGACGTTCACCTGCGAGTCGACGGGGAGTCTGTGACGGAGCGGATCGCCACGCGCCACGCAGGGCCAGTTGAATCATCGACCAGCCGGCTCACCCGGCGAGCGTCTCCAGCGCCTCCTTCGTCGCCCCGTCGTCGGGGAGGTAGGCCAGCAGATGGTGGCCGGGCTCGTCCACCGCGGCGAGCTTCACGTACCGCAGGCGGAGGTCCCCGGCCACCGGGTGCCGGAAATGGCGTACGGCGGGATGGAACGCCGAGGTCTCACGGCGGCCGTACCAGCGGGCCGCGTCCGGGTCGGCCAGCAGCTCCTCGGTGATCTCCGCGTAGCGGCCGTCCTCCGGATGCCGGGCGGCCTTCGCGCGGAACTGGCCGAGCAGGCTCCGCGCTTCCGGCTCCCAACTGGCCAGCAGCGTACGGCTCGGCGGCCAGCGGAACACCAGCCACAGCAGGTTGCGCTGCTTGGGCGCCAGCCGCGCCAGATCGGTGAGCAGCGCCGTGTACCCCGCGTTCCAGGCCAACAGGTCCCAGTGCGGGTCGAGTACCGCGGCCGGGTTCGGCACCAGCGACTCCACCAACGACAGCAGGTTCCGTGACACCCACCCGGGCGGGGGCCCGGCCGGGCCGACGTGCTCCACGAACGACAGCACATGCGCGGTCTCGTCCGCGTTCAGCCGCAGCGCCCGCGCCACGGACCGCAGCACCTGCTCCGAGGTACGGACCCGGCCCTGCTCCAGCCAGGCGTACCAGGACCGGCTGACCCCGGCCAGGGCGGCGACCTCCTCGCGCCGCAGTCCTGGGGTACGGCGCCGCGGCGAGCCGGGCAGCCCCACGTCGGCGGGCTTCAGACGCTCGCGGCGGGAGCGCAGGAAGGCGCCCAACTCCCGGCGTGGGCCCTCGGTTCCGCTGCCGTACACGCCCCGCTCCTCCCCGCACCGCAGGCCTGCTCCCCGGGTTGGCGCACCCCGCCCAGGGTGTGAGTAAGGGTAATCGGCTACGGGGCCGTCCCGACCTGCCGCGCTGGTGAGCTGGATCTTGTCCGACAACACCGGCAGGCACGACAAGGAGCCTCATGGAGACCGCCGACTCACCCCGCACCCCCACGCCCCCTCCGGCCACCGCGGACGGAGACCCGGTCGCGCGGGTGATGCCCGCCGCCTCGTTACGCCTGCTGCGCGCGGCCGGTTTCGTCAGCAACTTCGACCGCTTCTGCATCCCCCCGATGCTGCTGGCCATCGGCACCCAGTTCGGTGTCCCGCTGACCACGGCGATGCTCGCCGCCAGTGGCTACTTCCTCGCCTACGGCCTGATGCAGCCGGTCTGGGGCCTGGCGAGCGACCGGCTGGGCCGGGTGCGGGTCATGCGGATCTCGCTGACCGGGGCCGCCGCCGCTGCGCTCCTGTCCGCCCTCGCGCCCGGTGCGACGGTGCTGATCGTGGCGCGCGTCGCGGCTGGCGCGTGCTTCGCGGCGTCCATCGCCGCGTCGATCACGTACGTCGGGGACACCGTGCCCGCCGCGGTCCGCCAGCGCCCGCTGAGCGAGCTGATGACCGCGTTCGCGCTGGGCACCGCCGTGGCCACCGTCGTCGCGGGGGTGCTTGCGCACTACGGGAGTTGGCGGCTGGTCTTCGCACTTCCCGGCGTGATCGCCGCCTACCTGATCGTCGCCCTGCGGCGGCTGCCGGAACCGCCGCGCGCCGCACCCGGTGCGCTGCTCGCTCCGTTCAAGGTGGTGCTGAGCTCCCGCCAGCAGTGGTACGTCATGGCCGTCGCGATGCTCGAAGGCGCTGTCCTGCTGGGCTTCTTGACGTACATCGCCCCGGCGCTGGAGACACGGGGCGCCTCGGCGACGCTGGCCGGTGCGGTGTCCGCGCTGTACGGCGTGGGTTCGATGCTGGCGGCGCAGATGGTCAAGCGGCTGGTCGGGCGCTGGACGCCGGTGCGGCTGATCGTGGTCGGCGGGGCGCAGATGGCGGTGGCGTTCGGTCTGGCGGCGGCCGGCCTGTCCCTGCCCGCGTCGGCGGGATGCGCGCTGCTGCTCGGCGGCGGCTGGTCGTTCATGCACTCCACGATCCAGTCCTGGGCCACCGCCCTGTGCCCGACCGCCCGTGCCACCGGCGTCGCGATGTTCGGCGTGGCCCTCTACGTCGGCAGCGCCCTGGCCAGCGCCCTCGCCGCCGACGCCGCGGAACACCACGCCTACCAGGGCATGTTCCTGACGGCCGCGATCCTCAGCGTCCCGCTGACCGTGGCCGCCGCCGTGGGCCGCGCCCGTCACGGGAACTGACCGTGCCCGCGCACGCCGGGTTCTGCCGAACGGGGGCCCGTGAGTTCGTGAGGTCGTTGATCGGCCGGGCGTCGCTCACGGGCCGCGGCGGTGTGCTGGTGGGCTGGCGGGATGTGAGGTTCACGCTCACCATCGACCAGCCGATACGGCCGTCGGCGTCGGCGTCGGCGTAGGTCCCCCCCCCCGCGACGGACTCTCGGATCCGGTGGCCGCACCGACGAGTGGGGTCGGGCCGCATGCCGCCGAGTTCCTTGTGCTGCTCGGAAGCCGAGGGTCCCATACGAACGGCTGTCCGCCTCCCCCCGAGGCGGACAGCCGGCTTCGCGCGCCTGTGAGCAGGCCCTAGTTGTGGCCACCGTCCCGCAGACAACGCCAGGTTGCCGGGCCGACGGCGCCGTCGGCGGTGATGCCGCAGGCCTTCTGCTGCTCGATGACTGCGTCCTTGGTGTTCTGGCCGAAGATCCCGTCAACAGCACCGGGGTTGGAACCCCAGAACTGCGTCAGACACTGGATCTCCCGCACCCGGTCCCCGGTGTCGCCCTTGCTGACCACGACGTTCCACGCCCAGCTGTAGCCGGCCGTGTAACCGTGGTAGTTCGCGCTGACCCGCCACTTGACGTTGCACGAGGCCGTGACACTGTACTGCCGGGCGGGTGCCGCGGTGGCGACCGGCGCGGTCGCGACCAGACCACCGAGGCCGAGAACCGCGGCGCCGACCACCACGGCGCTGCGTGTACGCAGAGAGAGCATGTATTCCTCCCGCAAGGGTTCCTTGAGGCGTCGGACTGACGTGCCACCGAGCTTGGGGGCCAGCCGGGCGGTGATGCCACAGTCCACCGGCAAGTGCCCCGATTCTGGGACGTCCCACCCAGGCGACCTGCGAAAACATCAGGCACGACGGCGATTTCGCGAGACGGCTGGGACGGCGGACCGAAAATCTCCTTCTGCCGCTTGCGGCCTGTGTGTTGGCCATGGTGCCCATGGAACGCGCCGGGGCCGCGTATCTGGTGTGGATGGGCGGCAGGATGCTGTGGGCCACCTGGCGTCACTCGAGGGACGAACGCCCCTCGGCCCGCCGCTGTCTCGACCGCATCACCGGTACGGTCATCGCCGCCTTCGGTCTCCGACTCGCCCTCGGCGACTGAGGTGTTGGCCAACGAGTACGCGGTCTTGGGCTTCGGCCGAAACGCCCCGCCGTACGAGCGGAGACGGACCCTCCCGCCGTCGGGGGGGCGTCGACGGAGGGGAGACGATCAGTTCCTTTGGGGCGGAGATAACCGCGTCCACGCGGACTCCGGGACGTACGACGAATTAGTGGGAATCATCGACGAGTTCACCGAAATACTCGCCCCGCAAGCACGGTTGACCCGCCGGTACGACCTAGTGGCGCCCTACGCGGTGCGTGACCTGTCACTTCGTCACTGTGCCGGACGCGGAGTCCGTCGACGTCCAAGGTGTCGTGTCGTCGCCGCAGGTGGGCATCTCGGACTTCCTGAAGCGAAGGTGGGGGAGCGCGTATTTGTGCCACGTAAGCTAGGCCACCAGGTAACTGTAACTACGCCTTCCCGTCGAGAAGTTGGCAAGCGGCATCATGCAACTTGCGCGGTTGGAGGCGGAGCCTGTTGTCCGAGCCGGCAGCGTGGCAGACTGCACGAGGCTGGCTGACCGTCCGGCACAAGCGCATACCGCCTCTTCAGGGAGAATGACCCATGCCCAACACAGAACCGTCGTTACCGCACATCGACACCAGCAAGCCGCACTCCGCCCGCATGTATGACTGGTTTCTGGGAGGTAAGGACAGCTATCCGGTCGACTGGGAGGCGGCCGAACAGGTAAAGGAGTTCTTCCCGCAAGTGGAAGAGCTTGCGCGGGCTAACCGGAACTTCATGCACCGAGCCTCCCGCACACTGGCGCAGATGGGAATACGGCAGTTCCTCGACATCGGAACGGGAATTCCGACCGAACCCAACCTGCATCAGGTGGTTCAAGAAGTCGCCCCGGAGTCCAAGGTCGTCTACGTGGACAACGACCCGATCGTGCTGCGCCACGCACAGGCACTCCTGAAGAGCTCTCCTGAGGGGCGTACGGATTACATACAGGCAGATGCATGCATGCCTGAACTGATCATCGAAGCTGCCAAAGAGACGCTGTCCTTCGATGAGCCAGTGGCACTCTCCATGGTCGCCCTACTTCACTTCATTCCTGACGAGTTCGGGGCGTTCGACGTGGTGCGTCGCCTGGTCGAATCTCTGCCGGTCGGAAGCTGCCTCGTCCTCTCTCATGCGACAGCAGACTTCGAGCCGGATACGTGGCATGCGGTCGTGGACGTGTATCGCCGCAACGGAACCCCGGTGCAAGTGCGTTCGAGGACCGAATTCGCACGGTTCTTCTCCGGCCTGGAACTCATCGAGCCGGGAATAGAGTTCGTGACCAACTGGCGCCCCGAAGCCGCCGAGCAGGGGCTTGGAAATCGCCTTCCTCTGTACGTAGGAGTAGCCCAGAAGTAGGCCGAGGCACCGGTTCCGCCGGGCCACGTCGTGTTACGGCGTGGAAGGCCGCTGCGGGGAGCGGAGTACGAGCAGAGTGATCTCGCTGGGGGCGAAGACGCGGAACGGTGGGCCCCAGAAACCGGTGCCGCGGCTGGTGTAGAGAAGGGTGCGGGTGCCGTGGCGGCTGAGGCCGGCGAGGGCGGGCTGGTCGATGCGGACGAGGTGGTGGAAGGGCCAGATCTGGCCGCCGTGGGTGTGGCCTGAGAGTTGGAGGTCGATGCCGTCCGCTGCGGCCCGGTCGACGAACTTGGGCTGGTGGGCCAGGAGCAGGACGGGCAGGTCGGGGTCGGCGCCGTTCAGGGCTCCGGCGAGGTGGGCGCCATGGCCGGCCAGGCCGGAGGACTCGGCGGTGACGTCATCCACGCCAGCGACCACCAGGGTGTCGCCGCCGCGTTCGAGCAGCAGATGACGGTTGCGCAGCGGCTCCCAGCCCAGCTCGTCCATCAGGTCGACCCAGCCCTGGGCCTCGCTGTAGTACTCGTGGTTTCCGGTGACGTAGACCTTGGCCCGGGTGGCTCGCACCGTGCCGAGCGGAGCGGCCTGGGCGCGGCGGCGTTCGGCCGTGCCGTCCGCGATGTCGCCGGTGTGGCAGACCAGGTCGGCCTCCAGCGAGTTGACCTTCGCGCAGACCCGCGCCGACCAGCGGGCGCGATCGAGCGGGCCGTAGTGGGTGTCGGTGATGAGGACGACGCGGGTGCCGTCCAACCCGGCTCCCAGGCGCGGGAGTTGTATGTCGAGCTGGCGCACCCGTGGCACTCTGCGGGCCTCGACGTACCCCCAGGCGAGCAGCACGGCGGCTACGCCGAGGACCGCCCAAGTGACGATCCGGGCCCGGTTCTGACCGTCGCCTACGTCGGCCACGGCCAGGGCGAGGCGCAGCAGGACGCCGAGCAGGACGGACCAGGTGAACAGTACCCAGCTCGTCCCGAGGAGGGTGTCTCCGACGATCGCCGCCCAGTCCTGCTGCCGTCGGCCGTGGCCGCGCATCATCGCGAGCGGCATGGCGATCAGACCGAGCACGAACAGGGCGGTGCCGCCCAGCGTTACGGGAAGCGGCCAGTGCTGGCCCGCGTGAAGCAGCACCCAGCAGGGCACGGTCCACAGCAGGACGGGGGCGATCAAAGGGATGTAGCGCAGCAGGCGGCGCAGTCGGCTCGGCCGGGTCGCCTGCCCTGCACCGTCCGAAGACTGTGCTTCGCTGGTGGCGGTCACGCTTCCCCTCCTCAAGCAACCAGACTGCCGACGCGCGCACTTTAGCTGATCGTCCTATCTGACGTTCCTAGCCTTCTGAGCCATGAGTTCTGCCGCAGGCGCTACGCCCTGAGGAATGTGAGCACGGCCAGAACGCGGCGATGCCCATCGGTGTCCACCGGCAGATCCAGCTTGTTGAAGATGTTCCCGATGTGTTTGTTGACGGCTGCCGCGCTGATGAACAACTGAGCCGCCAGATTGGCGTTGGAGTGTCCCTCCGCCATCAGGCTGAGGACCTCCTTCTCCCGGGCGCTCAGGCGCTCCAGCGGGTCCTGACGCAGCCGCACCAACTGATGGATCACCTCGGGATCGACGACCGCGCCGCCGACGGCGACCCGGTCCACCGCGGCCATGAAGTCGGCCACCGCCCCGATGCGTTCCTTCAGGAGATACCCCACCCCGGCGCCGCCGCAGGAGTCGAGCAGCCGCATCGCGTACGAGCGCTCGACGTACTGGCTCAGCACCAGGACCGGCAGTCGCTTGTGGACCTCGCGCAGGGCCACCGCGGCCCGCAGCCCGTCGTCACCGTTGGACGGTGGCATCCGTACATCCGTGATGACCAGGTCCGGCGGGTCCTTCCGGACGGCCTCGACGAGGGCGTCCGCGTCGCCGACGGCGGCGACGGTCTCATGCCCGAACCGCTGCAGCAGGCCCACCAAGCCCTCGCGCAGCAGAACGGCGTCCTCGGCGACGATCACGCGAAGTGGCACGGGACCTCCACATGCAGCAGCGTGGGGCCGCCCTTCGGGCTCGAGACCCGCATCCGGCCACCGAGGGCCTTGAGCCGGTCGGCGAGCCCGGTCAGGCCGCTTCCGGCCTCCGGGTCGGCGCCGCCCCGCCCGTCGTCCGAGACGTCGAGGACCAGCAGGTCGGAGTGGTAACGGCCGCGGACCGCGGCGTGCGCTGCGCCACTGTGCCGGACGATGTTCGTCATGGCCTCATTGATCAGGTAGTACATATTGGTCTCCAGTTGTCTCGGCAGCCGTCCCGGGAGCTGGAGGTCCACCGTCACCGGTATCGGGAACCGGCTCGCGTAGTCCTGGACCGCGGCGACCAGCCCGTGGTCCGCCAGCACCGGCGGATTCAGCCCCCGGATCAGGCTCCGCAGCTCCGTGTGCGCAGTGGCCAACTGCCTCTCCGCCTCGGTGAGTCGGTCGGCGAGCGGCGAACCCTCCGGTATGTCCAGACGCATCAGACCCAAGGTCATGCCCAGAGACACGAGCCGCTGCTGCGCCCCGTCGTGCAGGTCCCGCTCGATCCGCACCCGCTCCGCGTCGAAGGAGTCGAGCAGCCGCGCCCGCGAGGCTCGCACCTCCGTCAGGTCGTCGCCCAACTCCTCGTCGCGGGGGGCCAGGAACGTCCGGGCCAGCGCGGCCCGCGCCCCTGCCCACGAGGTGACCGTGTACGGGGAGGCCAGCAGCACCACGGCGCCGAACACCGCCCACGGCCAGGTGCTCCGGTCCTGGCCCGCCGACTCGAAGGTCAGCACCGGCACGCCGAACGAGAAGCAGAGCACCAGCAGATCCAGCCACCACAGCGCGGCTGCCGAGATCAGCGTGAACACCAACTCCCGCCAGGTCGCCTGCTCCGTCAGACGCGTCGACACCCAGCTCCGCAGCCCCGGGGCCTCCGGCTCCCGGTGCGGATTCGGCAGGCTGTCCAGGTCGACCAGCCGCAGCCGGTGCCGCTCGGCCGTCGCCACCGCCGTCGAGGACAGCACCACCCCGACCAGCGGCGCCACCCCGACGAGTACGACCAGCAGCACGAGCCCCGCCACCAGACCGGTGGAGAACACCAGCACGGCGGCGGCGCCGACCACGACCCCGCTGGCCAGATAGGCCAGTGAACGCCAGGGCCAACTGGACGTGAGGAAGCTCAGCGGTCGCTGAGCCATCGCCTGCCAGGCCGTCTTCGAACGCATGCCGCAAAACTATCCCAGGCGTCCGTTTCTCCCAGTAGAGCTAGCTCCACTTGAGGAGTAGAGCGCAGGTCAGTGCGGGACCTCGTACCCCCTTGTTGGAATCAGAGCCATGACGACCACCAGCCACGCCCCCGCACAGGATGCGGTCCAACTCTTCACCGTACGAAAGGTCTACGGGGCCGACGACCGCTCCGTCACCGCACTGGACGGAGTCTCCATCGGCTTCCCCCGCGGTACCTTCACCGCGATCATGGGTCCGTCGGGTTCCGGGAAGTCCACGCTGTTGCAGTGTGCGGCGGGCCTGGACCGCCCCACCGGGGGCCGGATCATGCTCGCCGGTGTCGACATCGGACAGCAGAACGAGAAGGAGCGCACCCGGCTCCGCCGCGAGCGCATCGGCTTCGTCTTCCAGGCGTTCAACCTGGTCGAGTCGCTGACGGCCGCTCAGAACGTGGAGCTTCCCTCCCGCTTCGCCGGTCGCCGGGTCGGCCACGAGCAGGTCGCCGCGGCCCTCGCCGCCGTCGGCCTCGCCGAGCGGGCCGGGCACCGCCCCAGTCAGCTCTCGGGCGGCCAGCAACAGCGCGTCGCTCTCGCCCGAGCGCTTGTCACCCGCCCCGACGTGCTCTTCGCGGACGAGCCCACCGGCGCCCTCGACACCGTCACCTCGCGCGAGGTGCTCCAGATGATGCGCATGCTCGTCGACCGGGAGGGACAGACCACCCTCATGGTCACCCATGACCCGGTGGCCGCCGCCGTCGCCGACGACGTCGTCTTCCTCAAGGACGGCCGCGTCGCCGACCGCATCACCCTCACCCGGGACCCCGACGGACGCGACGCCGCCTCCATCGCCGCCCACATGGCCCGGCTGGAGGCGTGATGCTGATCCTCGCGAACATCCGTGAGCGCCGGGCCGGATTCCTCGGCGCGTTCGTCGCCGTCCTGGTCGGCGTCGCGCTCATCACCACCACCCTCGTCATCTACGACTCCTCCCGGCCCGACGTCCAGCCCCGCTACGGCGGCACCACCGCCCTCGCCCTGCCGAACCAGGTCCGTGCCCAGGGCGGAGGTGGCACGGAGGAGCGGATGCCGTGGAGCCGCGCCGAGGCGGCACCACTCGTCGAGAAGCTGGAGGCGGTGCCCGGCGTGGACGCCGTCGTCGTCGACCGTTCCTTCTACGCGCAGGCGTTCCGCGACGACCGGCCTGTCGCTGACGAGGGCGCCCTCGACGCCGGGCACGGCTTCGCCAGCACCCGGCTCGCCCCGTACAAGCTCGTCACGGGCCGCGCCCCGGCCGCGGACGACGAGGTCGTGATCGACCGTGCCCTCGGCGTGCCGGTCGGCTCCGACCTCACCGTCAACATCACCGCCGGGCGCACCCCGTTCAAGGTCGTCGGCACCGTCGACGGACCCGGCTACTACTTCAGCGACGCCTTCGCCGCACGGCAGGAACCCGGCGTCCGAGCCATCGGCCTCATCGCCGAACCCGGCACCTCCGCGGGCACCATCGTGCAACCGGCCAAGAGCGCGGTAGGCGCCGCCGGTACCGTCGTCTCCGGCGACGGACGCGCCGAACTCCAGCCCGAGTACATCGAGCACAAGCGGTTCCTCGGCACCCAGCTCATCGGAGCCATGGCCACCCTCGCCCTGTTCACCACGATCTTCGTCGTCGCCTCCATGCTCGTCCTCTCCACCGGCCTGCGCCGCCGCGAGATCGGCCTGCTGCGCACCATCGGTGCCGCGCCCCACCAGGTCCGCCGCATGGTCCTCGGTGAAGCCGCCGTCGTCGGTCTCCTCGGCTCGCTCGTCGGCTGCCTCGTCGGCGTCGCGGCGGCGCCGCTGCTGCGGGACATCCTCGAAAGCCTGGACGTCACCTCGCCCGACCTGAAGATCACCGTCGCCGCCTGGCCCCTGCTCACCGCCGCCACCATCGGTGTCGGCGTCAGCGTCCTCGGTGCCTTGGCCGCGGGCCGACTCGCGGCCAAAGTCGCCCCCATCGAGGCGCTGCTCGACAGCCGCTCCGCCGACAAGACCATGGGGCGCGCTCGTTGGATCAGCGGCCTCGGCTTCCTCGGCCTCGGCGTCGCCCTCGCCGTCGGCACCGCCACGGCGGCCACCGACGACCGCGTCACCATGGCCATCTTCGCGACCATGGCGCTCATCGTGGCCGCCGCGCTCCTCGCCCCCGTCGTCGTCGGCCCCGTCGGCCGGGCCCTCACCGCCCCGTTCCAGAACTCCGGTTCGGCCGGTCCGCTGCTCGTCCGCGCCGAACTCGGCGCCGACTCGCGCCGCGCCGCCTCGCTCGCCGCACCCGTCATCGCCGCCGTCGGTTTCGCCGTCCTGCTCAGCGGCATGGTCGAGACCATGCGCGTCGCCTACCCGGCCGGTGAGGCCCTCAAGGTCCAGGGCCAGTTGATCGTCACCCCCGACGGGACCCCCGGCAACACTGACGAGGTCGTCGCCGCCCATCCCGTGGGCAAGGCCGCCCTGCCCACCCGCGCCGCCGTCGGCGAGCCCGGCAGGCAGACCGTCATCGATGTCCTCGGCTCCCGCGATGCCCGCTGGAGCAAGCCCGGCCAGGCCGTGCTCGGCGAGCGGACCGCCAAGTCCCTGGACCTCAAGGCCGGTCAGCAGGCCACCGTGCGCTTCGCCGACGGCGAGAGCGTCGGCCTGCACGTCGCTCAGGTCCTCCCGGACGACCCCGCCCGCGGTGACTTCGTCGTCTCCCGCGACCTGGTCCGTCGTCACGACCCGGCCGCCCTCACCGACGACATCTTCGTCCCCAAGGCCAACCGCCCGACCGAACTCGTGCCCGGCACCGCCGTCCACGACGCCCTCCAGTACGCCTTGGACGACTACAACACCGACGCCGAGCTCACCGACAGCCTCGCCGTCATGCTCATCGTCATCGCCGTCGGCTACAGCGGCATCGCCGTCGCCAACAGCATGGCCATGACCGCCCACAGCCGACGCCGTGACTTCGCGGTGCTGAAGTCCGTCGGCGGCACCGACCGCCAACTGCTCCTCTTCTCTGTCGGCGAGACGTCCCTCGTCGTGGCCGTCGGCGCCGCCCTCGGCGTCCTCGTCACCCTCCCGCCGCTCGCCGGAATGGCCTCGGGCCTGTCTCAGACCACCTCCACCGACGTCGGACTGCACCTCGACGCCGGTACCGTGGCCGGAGCGATCGCCGGATCCCTGCTCCTCGCCGTCACCGCCAGTGCCTTCGTCACCCGGCGCACCTGACCGGTCGTCGACGGCGTTCGACTCTTCCCGTGCGCGGGCGTCCCGGCGGGGCCCCGAAGCGGGCCCGGACCTGTCGACCGCGCGCGTGCGGGCGGTGGACCGTTGCCCAAGAACCCCCATGACTCAGCGACAGGCAGCGGGGTCCGAGGCCGTTCACCGCGGTGCGGGCGGGACCGGGGGAAGACGCAGCACGAAGGTCGAGCCGCTGCCCAGGGTGCTGCGGGCCTCGACCGTGCCACCGTGAGCCTCGATCAGCTTGCGCACGATCGACAGGCCGAGCCCGCTGCCGCCGGTCCGGCGGGAGCGGGACTTCTCGGCCCGCCAGAAACGATCGAAGACGTGCGGCAGGTCCTCGGGCGCTATCCCCGGGCCCGTGTCGGAGACCTCGACCCGGACGCCCGCCCCGGTGGTGGCCTCGGCCGTCCTCTCGGCCGGAGCCGCAACGGGCAGGTCACCGGCCGCCTTCAGGAGCACGGTGCCGCCGGGCGGCGTGTGCCGGATGGCGTTCGACACGAGGTTGCCGACCGCCTGCCGGAGCCGTACCGGGTCTGCCAGCACCGTCAGTTCCGTGTCCGCCGCCACCACGAGCCGCACCCCCGCGGCCTCGGCACGCGGGCCGTGCCCCTGAACCGTCTGGGCGAGCACGTCGGCCACACCCAGCCGCTCGGTGATCAGCCGGAGTTCTCCCGCGTCGGCCGCCGAGAGGTCCCGCAGGTCGTCGATGACGTGCTGGAGCAGCACCGCCTCCTCCAGCACAGAGGCCACCAACTCCTCGTCCGGCTCGGCGACACCGTCCTCGACCGCCTCCAGCCAGCCGCGGATATTGCTCAGCGGTGTGCGCAGCTCGTGCGCCACATCGTTCACCATCGCCTTGCGGGCCGACTCCAGTTGCTCGCGCCGCTGTGACATCGCGTTGAACGCGGCCGACAGCCGGGCGATCTCGTCGCCGCCCGTCACCTCGACCCGTGCCGAGACGTCCCCGGCCTCCATCCGCTGTGCGGCCAGGGTGAGTCTGCGCAGCGGCCGGACGAGCCGGATGCCCGCGAAGGCCGTGACCGCGACCGTCACCAGCAGCACGAGCGCGGCGCTCCAGGCGATCCGCAGCTTGTTGGACGCCGACAGGTCCAGGAAGGTGGTGGCGGTCCGGTCGCCGGGGCTGCTGGCGTAGAGCTGGGCGACGGGTGCCACGTACGGCTCCAGTTGCTCCGCACGCCCGCTCGCGACGCAGTCCTGTACGTCCTTGTCGGGCGCGCGGGGCGCGGAGGACTCCGTGCGTTCCGTCTGCCAGGCCCCGTCGAGCGGCAGCACCGTCACCTCGCCCAGCCCCCGTCGCGCCAGGCAGCTGTTGACCAGGCCGTTGAGGGTGTCGAGCGCCTTGCGTTCGGAGGGCATATGGCTGTTCAGCGCCGCAGCCCCGCACCGGTTCGCGGCGGACTGTCCGTCCGGCATCCGCACGGCGGGCCGACCGCTCGGGCCGACCACCGTCCGCGCCGCGATGCCCGCGCTCCGCAAGCACGTGACGACGCTTCGGGCCGTCTGCTGAAGCCGGGCGCGGTCCGCGTCCGACAGCCGGTAAGGGCCGACCACACGTGGATCGATCCCTCCGTCGCGCGCCGCGGCGGGCAGCAACTGCGGATCGACCGCCAGCGGGTTGACGATGGCGGTCGGCTTGGGCGACGGCACGTACGGGCGGCCGGGCAGCGGAGCGGAGTCCGCCAGCGTCCGGTCGCCGTCCCGCAGGACGATCCGGTGCCCTGTCGCCCGTCCGAGCTCGGCCACGGTGGGTCCCACCGCATCCCAGCTCCGGTGCCGCGCCGCGTAGCCGACCAGCGCGTCGTACGTCTTCGTGTCGTCGGCGAGTGCCTTGCCCTGCTCCTGACGGATCGCCACGGCCGTCATCCGTACGACCACCCACGCCGTGGCCGCGATCGAGCACACCGACACCAGCACCGCCACGGCAAGCAGCCGCAGGAGCAGGCTGCGCCCCGCGAGCACGGCGAACACCGAGCCCGCGGACGCGTCACGACTCATCGCACGCCCTCGGGCCGGGACGGGAACCGGCCGTCGGAGAGCTTGTATCCCACCCCGTACACCGTCACCAGGCACATCGGCCGACGCGGGTTCTCCTCGATCTTCTTCCGCAGGTTCATGACGTGCACATCGACCGTCCGTGTGGTGATGTACCGGTCGAAGCCGTGCAGCCGCTCCAGAATCTGCGACCGGCTGAACACCTGCCCCGGACGGCTGGCCAGCACCTCCAGCACCCGGAACTCCCCCGGGGTGCAGACGATCCTCCCGCCGTGCGCCCATACCTCGTGCCGGGCGGGGTCGACAGTCACCGTGCCCGCGGTCAGCACATCGCCGCCTCGCACACCGCCCGCCGCGCCGGGCGCCGCCGGGGCGCGCCCGCTGCGCCGCAGCAACGCGCGGACGCGGGCCATCAGCTCACGCGGGCTGAACGGTTTGGTCAGGTAGTCGTCCGCGCCCAGGTCCAGCCCGAGCAGCAGATCGTCCTCGCTGGACCGGGCGGTCAGCATCAGCACCGGCAGCCCTTCGAGACCGGCCTCCGACCGTACGGTCCGGCAGACGTCGAGTCCGTCGAGGCCGGGCATCATCACGTCGAGCACCAACAGGTCCGGCAGCCGACGGCGGATCTCGTCGAGCGCGGCCCGGCCGTCCTGGACGAGAGTCACCCCGTGGCTCTCGCGTTCCAGGTAACGGCGGATCAACTCCGCCTGCTTGACGTCATCTTCGGCAACGACAACATGCGCACACATGCGACGAGTGTAGGAACGCCCGTGACGTGCTCAAACGCGGCCGAGAACGGGAAAACGGCAGGACCATCACTTCATGACAAGCCTCTGACAATTGCGCGGCAGGCTCCGGTGCCATGAACAACGAGACAGACCGGTCGCGCCCCGACGCCGACGCCCTCGCCACGGCGCGCGCCCCACGCTCAAGGCTCGGTATCCGGACCGCCGCCTTGAGCGCCGCCCTGCTGACGGTGGGCTTCGCCCTCACGGCCTGCGGAGGCGGGGACACCGACAGCGGACAGCGAGGGTCGGACAGCGACGTGGCCTCCCTGCCGACGTCCTCGTCGAGCGGTGGAAAGGCCGGGGACGCCCCTTCCACGCAGTCCTCCGACGCCGCCGTCGAGGCCAAGCGCCCGCAGGAGCGCCTCGACAGCTCCCAGAAGGAGATCGACCAGCTCTGGGACACGTACTGGGCCTGCCTGCAATCCCACGGCGTCCCGATGAACACCGCGCGGGTCGCCCAATCCGGCGGGCAGGCGCCTCCGTTCCAGGACCAGAAGACCACGGACAAGTACAAGGCGCAGTACCAGGCGTGCCGGTACAAGATGCCGCTCCAGCCGGTCGAGGTGCGCCCCGAGACCAACCCGCATTACGCGGACGACCACCGCGCCTACGTCGGCTGCATCAAGGCGAAGGGCCTGAAGATCCACGAGACCTTCGACTCCGCCGGGACCGCCAACGGCTGGACGTTCGACGACGACTTCCCGAGCGGCACCAGCGAACAGCTCATCGAGAAGGCCGACCACGACTGCCTCCTGGAGGTGTTCGGTGGCAAGGGCAAGAAGTAGGGCCGCCGCGCACCCGTCCGCCGACGGCGACAGCCGAAGCCGCAGCCGAACCCGCGGTCGGATCGCGGTCGCCATCGCCGTACTCGCCGTCGTCGCGGGCGGAGCCTGGGGCGGGACGGTGCTGAAGCAACACGGGGACGCCGGGCATGCCAAGCCCGCCGGGCCGCCGTCCGCGCAGACCACCCTCGTCCAGCGCACCGACCTGTCCGACAGCAAGACGCTGCCCGGCACACTCGGCTACGGCACGGCGGTCACGCTCAAGGGCGCGGGCAAGGGCCTGATCACCAAGCTGCCGACGAGCGGATCGACGGTGACCCAGGGCAAGCCCCTGTACTGGCAGGACGACCAGCCGGTCATGGTCTTCTACGGCGACACCCCGGTGTTCCGCACGCTGGACAAGGCGGCCGTGAACGCCCACGCCAGCGGCGCCGACGTGACCATCCTCGCCGACAACCTGAAGGCCCTCGGCTACAGCATCGGCCCCGAGTCCCACACCACGCAGTCGTCCACCGGCACCGGCCGGGCGCCCGGGACCGTACTGACGTCGTCCCTCCTCGACGCGCTGAAGCGCTGGCAGCGCGACACGGGCCAGCCGCAGACCGGGACGCTCTCGGTCGGTCAGGTGGTCGTACTGCCCGGCCCGGTCCGCGTGGGCACGGTGAAGGCACAACTCGGCGACCCGGTGGCGGAGGACGTCCTGGCCGTGACCTCCCAGCAGAAGGCGGTGACAGTGACGGTCGACGCCACCGACGCGGACCGGATCCACCAGGGCGACAAGGTCTCCCTCACCCTTCCCGACACCAAGCAGGTGTCCGGGAAGGTGACGTCGGTCGGCACGACGGTGCAGGGCGGCGGGGGTGACGGAGCCGACCCGTCCGGCGCCAACACCCCACCGACGTTGCAGGTCACCGTGGTGCCGAAGGACAGTGCCTCGCTCAAGAACCTGGAGGCGGCGTCCGTTCAGGTGACGTTCACGACGGAGACCCGCAAGAACGTCCTCGCCGTGCCGGTGGGCGCGCTGCTCGCACTCCACGAGGGCGGCTACGCGCTCCAGCGTCCGGGCGGCCAACTGGTCGCCGTGCAGACGGGGTTGTTCGCCAAGGGACAGGTCGAGGTCTCGGGTGCCGGGATCAAGGAGGGGGAACGGGTGGTGACGGCGTCGTGAGAGCCCGCCACCGCCCGCCCCGCGAGGCCACGCCGCCCGTCCTCGCCGTACCCGCCGAGCCGTCCGCCGTGCTGCGGCTCACGAACGCGACCAAGGCGTTCCCCGGCGGCGTGACGGCACTCGACGACGT
This sequence comes from Streptomyces sp. NPDC104371, assembly GCF_055583785.1. Taxonomy (NCBI): domain Bacteria; kingdom Bacillati; phylum Actinomycetota; class Actinomycetes; order Kitasatosporales; family Streptomycetaceae; genus Streptomyces; species Streptomyces sp. NPDC104371. The sequence goes on along the minus strand of NZ_JBVJNF010000001.1, from coordinate 80,260 downwards.
GTCCCTGACCATCCACGAGGGCGAACTGCTCGCCATCGTCGGCCCGTCCGGCTCCGGCAAGTCCACGCTGCTGAACATCATGGGTACGCTCGACCGGCCCACCCGCGGCACCGTGCGGATCGCGGGGCAGGACGTGGCGTCCCTGAGCGACCGACGGCTGTCCGCGCTGCGCGGACGCTGGCTCGGCTTCGTCTTCCAGCAGTTCCACCTGACGGACGGGCTGACCGCGGCCGAGAACGTCGCCACCAGCCTGCTGTACGCGGGGGTGCCGCGCAGGCGGCGTGCCCCGCTCGCGCTCGCCGCGCTGGAACGGGTCGGGCTCGGCCACCGGGTCGGGCATCTGCCGCATCAACTGTCCGGCGGTGAACGACAGCGCGTCGCGATCGCCCGCGCGCTGGTCAACGAGCCGGCCCTGGTCCTCGCGGACGAGCCGACCGGCGCACTGGACTCCGCCAACGGCCAGGCCGTTCTCGACCTGCTCGTCCGACTGAACCGAGAGGGCACCACCATCGCTGTGATCACGCACGACGGGACCATCGCGGCGCGGCTGCCACGCCAGGTGGAGATGCGCGACGGGCGGATCGTCGGGGACACGGGACCGTGCCGGGGCCCGGCGGCGGACCAAGACACCGGCGCCGCGCCGACGGCCGGACTCGCCGCGACAGGACGGTCCGCGCCCGGCGCCGACCGGACCCCGGGGGAGAACCGATGAGCACCGCCCCCGAGACACTCACCCGTCCGGCCCGGCAGAGCCCGTCCGACGTGCTGCGGCTCGGGCTGCTCGGCATCCGGACCCGCAGGCTGCGTGCCGCGCTGTCCGCGCTGGGCATCTCCATCGGCATCGCCACCCTCGTCCTCGTGACGGGCATCCCGACGTCCAGCCAGCGGGCGCTGAACGACCAACTGTCCGCGCTCGGCACGAACATGCTCCGCGCGGTGGCCCAGCCGGACCAGAACCCTCCGGTGGTGTTGCCCGCGTCCGCCGACAAGATGGCCGCCCGCATCGGCCCGGTCACGGCGACCGGCGAGGTCGCCAACACCCATCAACTGGTGCACCGTTCGGACCGGACCGACCCCAATGACGGACTGGGCCTCACGGTCCTCGCCAGCAGCGACGACCTGCTGACGGTGGTGAACGGGCGGGTACGGGCGGGGAAGTTCCTCGACGCGGCGACCGACCGGCTGCCCACAGCGGTCCTCGGCTACGAGGCGGCGTCGCGTCTCGGCGTGACCAGCCTGGTACCGGGCCGTCCGGCACCGCAGGTCCTCGTCGCGACGGAGTGGTTCACGGTCATCGGCATCCTCGATCCGCTGCCGCTCGCGCCGGACCTGGACCGCTCGGTCCTGGTCGGCTGGGAGGCGGCCAAGAAGACCCTCGCGTTCGACGGGCATCCGACCGTGGTCTACGTGAAGGCGCACGAGGACGCCATCGAGGCGGTCTCGTCCGTGCTGCCGGCCACGCTGAACCCGCAACTGCCGGGACTGGTGCAGGTCAGCCGCCCTTCGGACGCCTTGGCGGCGAAACGGGCGACGAACAGCGCCTTCTCCTCCCTGTTCCTCGGCCTCGCGGGGGTCGCCCTGCTCGTGGGCGGGATCGGCGTGGCGAACACCATGTACATCTCGGTACTGGAACGCCGCAAGGAGATCGGCCTACGGCGCGCGCTCGGCGCGAACAGGGGCCAGATCAGAGGTCAGTTCCTCACCGAGTCGGTGGTGCTGTCACTTCTCGGCGGGGTCGCGGGCACGGCGATCGGGGTACTGGCCACCGCCGGTTACGCCGTCTACGAGGGCTGGCAGCCCGTCATCCCGCTGACGGTGCTCGGTGCGGGCGTGGGCGGTGCCGTGGTCATCGGGGTGGCGGCTGGCGTGTACCCGTCGATCCGTGCGGCACGACTCACCCCGACCGAGGCACTCGCCACGACATGAACTGAGCTTGGGCCAAAGCTCACGTGGGCGGTAGTGGCTCATGTCGGGGATCAGCAGGAACTCGACGCCGGCAACCAGGCCTGCGGTGCGTTTGCCCCCCACGGGGGTCGATCAGTATTCGTCCAGGCCGTGGATCACCAACGTCGGCACCAGAGTTCGCGCAGTGCGCCGAGCTGTCGGCCCAGCCCTGCGGGGTAGAGGGCGCGGGCATAGCTGTCCGGCCTGCGCAACGGCCCACTCGACCGGCCCGTCGCGGGCCTGCGTGATTGCAGCAGCGGCGGGCTAGGCACGGACACCGAGTGGCGTCCTCTCCGCGAGGGTGCCACAGGCGGAACACACGCGCGAGGGCACGGAGCTACCCCCGCGGGTGTGGGACGACACTGCGGGAGAGAGCTACCCCCGCGGGTGCGGGGACGACCCCCGGTCTTCGCCGACGCCCTGGCCGAGCGGCGGGCTACCTCCGCGGGTGCGGGGACGACGATCACCGTCACGCTCGCCACGCTCCTGTTCGTGAACTACCCCCGCGGGTGCGGGGACGACTCCCCGCACAGGATCGCTCCGCCTTCCAACAGCGAACTACCCCCGCGGGTGCGGGGACGACCGCCCCTCCCCGGCCTGGCGGGAAGATCGTGGGGAGCTAACCCCGCGGGTGCGGGGACGACCGGCCGGTGCCGGCGCAGTGCCCGCACTGGCCGGAGCTACCCCCGCGGGTGCGGGGACGACAGGTCGCGGAAGACGAGGAAGCGGGAGTGCCTCGAGCTACCCCCGCGGGTGCGGGGACGACTGTACGGACACGTGCTTTCACCTCTTCTCTGCCGAGCTACCCCCGCGGGTGCTGGGACGACGCCAAGATCTCGGCCGTCCTGAAGTCTGCGGAGGAGCTACCCCCGCGGGTGCGGGGACGACACGTCGACGAGCAGGGCCTTGACCGGGCGGATCGACCTACCCTCGCGGGTGCGGGGACGACCGATGGGACGGACACGAGGGCCCTCGCCCCAGGGAGCTACCCCCGCGGGTGCGGGGACGACCCGGTCGCTCAACTCCCGCTCTAGCGCCCGGGAGAGCTACCCCCGCGGGTGCGGGGACGACGGGCCCTGGAGCGTGAATCTCGGCGACGTCAAGGAGCTACCCCCGCGGGTGCGGGGACGACACCTGCTCGCCGAGCGTCTCGGCGGCGTGAATGGAGCTACCCCCGCGGGTGCGGGGACGACCGCCGCCACGGCCGCCCGATCGTCGCCCTACGCGAGCTAACCCCGCGGGTGCGGGGACGACGTCGTGCTTCCGTCGGGATGCCCTTGGTCGTGCGAGCTACCCCCGCGGGTGCGGGGACGACCCCGCTTCCCGCGCACCGTCCTCCCACACCCACGAGCTACCCCCGCGGGTGCGGGGACGACACCGCAGAGCAGCGTGAGCAGCGCGTGCAGGACGAGCTACCCCCGCGGGTGCGGGGACGACGTCATCCACGCGGTGGAGGTAGCGGTCGAGCGGGAGCTACCCCCGCGGGTGCGGGGACGACCAGCCATCGAAAAACAATATCGGGCTTTAGTCAGAGCTACCCCCGCGGGTGCGGGGACGACGCCTGAGAAACGCCGACCGGGGGCCACGTCAGAGAGCTACCCCCGCGGGTGCGGGGACGACGATACGGTCGTCGTGCGTCACGGGGTGCACTCCGAGCTACCCCCGCGGGTGCGGGGACGACCACCGTGCTGCTCGACGCCGCCGCCGACAAGCAGAGCTACCCCCGCGGGTGCGGGGACGACGAGGGCGTCGGGCTCGAAGGCCGCGGCGGGGAGGAGCTACCCCCGCGGGTGCGGGGACGACGCCTCCCCGCACGAGATCGCCCGCTTCGCCCGCGAGCTACCCCCGCGGGTGCGGGGACGACGGAAACGCGGTCTGACCGGCCGCCCGACTCCCGGAGCTACCCCCGCGGGTGCGGGGACGACTCGACCTCGCGTAGTCGTGGGAGTCGCTGGCCAGGAGCTACCCCCGCGGGTGCGGGGACGACCCATCGAGATTCCCAAGGTGGCCGAGTACACGAGAGCTACCCCCGCGGGTGCGGGGACGACGGGCTTTGACGTTTCGGCCCTCTGGGCACCCAGGAGCTACCCCCGCGGGTGCGGGGACGACTCCGGGGCCGAGCGGGCGGCTACTCGCCGGGGTGAGCTACCCCCGCGGGTGCGGGGACGACGCCGTGGGTGCCCTTCGCCAGGTTCACGCTGACGAGCTACCCCCGCGGGTGCGGGGACGACCTCGGCGACGTGTTCGAGCCCGACCCGGACGACGAGCTACCCCCGCGGGTGCGGGGACGACGACATGGCTGACGGCCTGGCCCGCGACGACCAGGAGCTACCCCCGCGGGTGCGGGGACGACTCGTCCGCCGCGTTGTCCATGTCGCCGTAGAGGGAGCTACCCCCGCGGGTGCGGGGACGACTCGTCCGCCGCGTTGTCCATGTCGCCGTAGAGGGAGCTACCCCCGCGGGTGCGGGGACGACCTCCGCGCGGGTCGGGCCGGGGCGATCAGTGTGGAGCTACCCCCGCGGGTGCGGGGACGACGCCATCGGCCCCGGCGCCTCCGGCAAGAGCACCGAGCTACCCCCGCGGGTGCGGGGACGACATGGAACAGGTCCAGCGGTGCACACGCGTGCCGGAGCTACCCCCGCGGGTGCGGGGACGACCAACAGACCGACAGCCAGCCCGGCGACGAGCGGGAGCTACCCCCGCGGGTGCGGGGACGACTCGCTGATCTCGACCGGCATCCGGGCGCCGACCGAGCTACCCCCGCGGGTGCGGGGACGACGGTGGACCACACCTCGTAGGCCAGGCGCTGGAGGAGCTACCCCCGCGGGTGCGGGGACGACGGGCCGACGTACCAGTCGTCGCGCGGCGGCTGGGAGCTACCCCCGCGGGTGCGGGGACGACGCCCGGCACGACAGGTCGTCGTCGACCACGGCGGAGCTACCCCCGCGGGTGCGGGGACGACACCCCGGACCAAAACCCCGATTCCGTAAGGCAAGAGCTACCCCCGCGGGTGCGGGGACGACGGGCCCTTGAGCGTGAATCCCGGCGGCGCCAGGGAGCTACCCCCGCGGGTGCGGGGACGACGCTGCCCGCCGTGCTCGCCGGTCCTGGAAGACCGAGCTACCCCCGCGGGTGCGGGGACGACACTTCGTGACCTGCGGTGTTGTCAGGGGATCATGTCATTTTGCTTCACCTCGTTCGAGGGCCGCCAGGGCTGTCCGCTCTGGCGAGGGCGGGCCAGGAGGGTCAGGCCGTCGAAGTCGACGGGGGTCCAGCGGTCGCGGCCGGCGGTGCGGGCGGACCAGCCCTGTTCCGTGGCCGCCGGTTCGATCATGACGGCCTGGCCGTCGCGGATGCGCTCGGCGAGGACGCTCCAAAGACGTTCACGGATCCGGGGATTGGGGTTGCCGACGTAGACACCGGCGGTCAGTTCGACGAACCAGCGGGTGAGGTGTCCCCGGAGCCCAGGGGGTGCCGCGATGAGCACGATCACGGTCGTCCCGGCGCTCACGGGGTCGTCCCTTCGGGGCTGGGGTCGGTGGGTTCCGGGATGACGTCGAGGTGGTGCGTGGCGCTCCAGTTACGGCCGCCGCGGACGACGGTGTCGCCGTCGTCCCAGAGGACGCCGAGGTCCTCGTCCGGCAGGTCGCCGCCGTCGGGAACGAGGAGCTGCTTGACATCGGCGACGACGCGGGGCAGGAGTTTGCCCCGCACGACAGCGTCCCGCAGAGCCGTACGCGCGTCACGCTCCGAGGTGAGGCCCTGCGCGGCGAGGTCGAAGGCGAGGGGGATGGTGTACTCGGCCTTGTACAGGTCGGCTACGTCCAGAACGAAGGAGAGGGCGTTGCCGGTGTGGACGAAGCCGAGGGCGGGGCTGGCGCCCAGTCCGGTGACGGCTGCATGGCAGATGCCGTAGAGGGCCGAGTTGGCTGCGGACAGAAGCCGGTTGACGTCGTCGCCGGCGGCGAACGCGTCCCCTGGCTTGTAGTCGCGTTTGGTCCAGGGCACCCCGGTCCGCTCGGAGTGCTGGGCGTAGAGCTTGCGGATGCGGGTGCCTTCGCGGCCGCGGAGCTGTTGGAGGGTCAGGCCGGTGGTGTCCTCGCCGGGGAAGCGCATGTCGTACATGCGGCGGGCGACGGCGACGCGTTCCTTGGGACGTGTGACCAGCCAGGCCTGGCGGAGCTGGAGTCGGGAGCCGCGCGCGGTACTGGTGCCGGTGGCGTAGAGACGCACGCCCTGCTCGCCGACCCAGCACACGGCGGTGCCGGAGTCGGCGAGCAGGGTGACGGCGGGGTGTGTGACCCGGCTGCCGGGACCGATGAGGAGAACGGCGAGCCAAGCAGCCGGGACGTGGACGGTGCGTGCCCTGTTGACCAGGACGATGGCGTTGTCGTCGCGGTCGATGTGACAGCGCTCGGCGTAGAGGCTGGTGATGCGGTCCTCAAGCCGGTGGAGGTCCTGCGGTCCGGTCCGCCACCAGGGTTCAGCCATGGTTCGCCTCGGTGGTGCGGATCGGGGCGAGGGTGAGCAGGCCCTGTCCGTAGCCTTTGGCGGGGCCTATGCCGTCGAGGAGGGTGGCGCGCAGTGTGTCGGGGTCGGTGACGCGAAGGCGTCCTTCGAAGGTGGCGGTGGACAGGGTGACGCGGGGGCCGTCGGGGCGCTTGCGGAAGCGGAGGATGTCGCGGCTCACGATGGTCACTGCGGGGCCGGCGGACAGGTCTTGGCCCTCGGTCTGCAAGCCGGGGGCAGGGGGAGTGGCGGTGGCGTCGGGGATGGTGAATCCGTGGCGTTCACACCGCTTGAGGAGCCATTCGAGCTGCTGGGCGGCGGTGCGGTGGGCTACGCGGAAGCCGCGGTGGCGGCTGCCGTTGTCGGCACTCTCCTTCAGGCGGGCGGCCTGCTGTTCGCTCGGCCGGCTGGGCCGGGGGACGTTGTGGACGGGGTTGGCGGTGAGGCGGAAGCCGAACTCGCGGCCGCGCACGAGGTGTTCCAAGACAGGTGTGTAGTCGGCGACGAGCGGGTCGCCTCCATCGGCTCCGGGCCAGCCTGCGTCGTCGACGAGGTGGGCCCAGGAGGGGCGGTTCTCGGTGAGGACGAGGATCTCGGCTCGGTGTGGGGTGTTGCTGTCCAGGCGCCACAGAACGCGTTCGGTGACGGGCTGTACGGCCAGTCCGGACAGGATCGCCGCGTGCAGGCGGTGCGGGCTGGAGAGCAGGGCCAGGGCGGCGCGGCGGGCCGGGTTGAGGGCGATTTTCGACAGGTAGGGCATGTGGTCACCAGCCCAGGAGGGCGAACGGGTCGTGGTCGGGCTGTCCGGCGGTGCCGGTGTCCGCTGCGCAGTGGGCCGGCTGGGTGCGGCCGGTGGGCACGGTGACCCAGAGGTGACGGACGGTGCGCTGGCCGAACCGGGTTCCGGTCTTGAGGTCGTAGGTGTCAGGGACGTCGACGGTGCGCTGGTCACCGGTCGGGTCATCGACGGTGGCCTCGAGGGACACGGTGGTGCTGTGGGTCTGGCGGCGGCGGTGGCTGCCCGCCTGCCACGGCACGTTCTCCAGGGCTTCCTTCAGCCGGGTGTCGGCGCGGAGTCCCAGGCTGACGGGTCCGGTGGGCGGGCAGGAGCGGCGGCCGAGGGAGAGGGGGAAAACGGGGTTGCGGACGGCTTCTTCCAGGCCCTGCATCAGGGCTTTCGGACCGCGGAGGGCGGCGACGAAGACGGCGTCCTGGAGGTAGAAACGCTGGGTGACGCCGGTGTACTTGGGTGGGGTGGTTCTGGTCTGCTGTCCCTTGGTGTTGGCCTTGGCCGACAGCAGTGGCAGCCCACGGTAGTCGCTGTAGGTGTGGTAGTCCCGCAGCAAGGTGCCGGGCTGGTCCACCCGGACGCCGAGTTGCAGGCTGACGAGATCGGTGAGGGAGGCCTCGCGTGCGCGGCCTTCGGCGGCGGCCAGGAGGCCGAGGACGCCGGACTTGGTCGGCTGGGGGCGGGTTTCACGACGGTTGTAGCGGGACGGTCCGCCCCAGGACTGGAGCGGGGCGGCCAGCCGCAGCACGAGGACGGCGTGGTCGGTGCCGGTCATCGGGCGCCGGCCTCCGCGGTCTCGGCGGGGGCGATTTCGCCTTCGGTGAGCCAGTCTCCGACCAGGGCGCCGACGGACTCGAGCAGGGCGGGGAAGGGCAGGGAGGAACCGAAGACCTCGGTGATCTTGTCACCTTCGGTGGTGTAGGTGGCCAGGGTCCGCAGCGGGTTGTTGCCCCAGGTTTCGCCAACCGCCTTGAGTTCGTCGGCGAGCCGGACGACGGATTCCGAGGCCAGGCCGGTGACACCGGTGACCGGCTCCTCGTAGGCGGAGACCAGGTTCACCGGCTGGTCGGTACGGACAGTCAGCAGCACCAGGTGGGGCAGGGTGCGGTGGGCGAAGGAATTCTGGTGCCCGGTGGGCATGGACCGGGCGAACGCGTCGACGAACCGGACCGCGGTGCTGCGGATCTCCTCGCTGTCGGTGAGGTTGTCACGCAACTGGTGCACGCCGAGGACGGCGTAGCGGTACAGAGTGGAGGAATTGAACTCGACCGTGCCGATCATGCCGGCGCCGTGGTCGTCGGTGTTCTCGTCGTCGACGGCGGTGTAGTAGTCGAACTCGGTGCGTACGGCATGGGTGGACAAGGCGTGCGCGACCTGGACGGAGGCGTCCACGTTCAGGGCGGGCAGGTCGGCGATCATGCGGCCGAACAGGGCGACCTCGGCCGGGTGCCCGGTGGACAGCGTCTGGACGACGGCGAGATTCTTCACCTCGTTCTTGAGGTCGTCGTCGGGCAGGGCAGCGAGCTCGTCGGCTCGTCCGTCGAGCAGCCGGACCAGGGCGTCGAGCTGCTTCTTGCCGAAGAACAGCAGGTAGGCGGAATGGTCGTCCTTCTTGGTGGACTTGGCGATGCCGAGCGGCTCCAGCAGGGCGGCGGCCAGGCGGTCGGCCTGCTCGCCGGTGAGGTCGGCGCCGACCTCGGCGGCGGGGCGGGCAAGGCGCTGGGCGAGGAGGGCGGCGATCCGCTTGGTGCGGGTGGCCCGGTCGGCCTCCGGCACGTGCTTGGCGTACTCGGTGCGGGTGGCCCGCTTCCACGCCTGCGAGGAGACGCGGGCACGGCGGGCGCCGCCGTAGACGGCCTGCTTGGGGGTGCCGGAGTCGTCCCGGTTCACATTGGACGGCGGCAGGCTCTGCAGGATGTGGACTTCGACGAAGAGGGCGGGCTGGCTCATGGCATGACTCCTTGAAGGAGGGCGCCTCATGAACGAGGCGCGAATGAAGGCGGGTTGGGGTGATCGGGTACGCCGGGACGGAAGCCCGGTGCCGTGGCCTGCTGGTCCGCCTGGGTGGCGTCAGTAAGAAGTGGCGATGTGGAAGTCGCGGTCCCACCGCTGACGGAAGCCGGTAGCGGCGTCCGGGCGGCGGGGGTCGTCCCAGGTCCGCAGAGCGGTGCGGAGCAGGTCGTAGTCGAGTCCGACTCCGGCCTGGTTCAACAGCGGGACGAAGGACCGCAGGTGCATGGCGAGTTCGTCGGCGTCGGCGGAGGTGAGCAGAACGCCGAAGCGCCGCTCCAGCGCCGCGGTGGCACCCTTGCCTTCACTGCCCGTGGCAGCCTTCTGGAGGAGCAGGCCGGCGGCGGTACCCGGGCTGTTGCCCGCGAGGTGCATACGGCGGCCGTGCGTCTGCTGGTGGCGGGCGAAGAGAGTGAGTGCGGTGTGCTCGGCCGCCAGGTCCCGGGTGAGAGAGCCCTTGTTCCGCCACTCGGACGCCATGCGGGTGCGGTGGAACGGCCACATCGCGGCGACCGTGCCCGGCTCGCGGCCGGTACCCGAGCGCAGCGCGGCCAGTTCCGCTCCGGCATCCGGGCTGTCGGGGTCGAACGTCACCCAGTACGGGGCCCGCTCCTGGCCGGCGGCCTCCCCGTCTCCCCGGCCCGGTGTGCCGGGATCGGTGTACTGCAGGCCCCAGGACCGCAGCACCCGGTTCCTCTCAGGCCTGTCGAAATGGGTCAGTTCGCGGAACAGGCGCGTGTAGTCCAGGCCGATGCCCGCATGTCGCAGGAGCGGCACGAGCCGCTGAAGGTGCTGCACCAACTCGTGGAGGTCCTGGGCGGTCGCGGCCGCGATCAGCCGTCGCTCCATGGTGGCCTCCGTCAGGGCGTCGCCATGGCGCAGCAGCAGACAGGCGGTGCCCAGACCGACACCCGGCTGATGGACGGGTTCGGACGCGGCATGCTGATGCAGCCCGAACAGGGTGAGCGTGTGGTGCTCTGCGACGTAGCGGTCCGGCAGGTCGTCGAAGCCGTCGCCCTGCAGGGGAACACGGTGGACGGACCGTATGGAGGGGACGGTGCCGGCCTCCCGGCCGACGCCCTCGCGCAGAGCCCGCAGGTTCCGTGCGACGTACTCGGAGAATTCCGGGCGCCGCCCTTCCTCGCGCGCTGACTGCCAGTCCTTGACCGCCTCTTCCCAGAAGAGCAGCGAGGCCCGGCTCGCCGCGGGACGGACGCTGGGGGTGCTGCTGGTGGTCGTCATGCTACGGCGGTCTCCTCGCGCTTGACGCGGCGTTCCTCAGCAGCTCGCGTCAGGATTTCGGCGAGCCTCTTCCGGAAGACACCGACGGCCTTGCCGCTGCGGTAGACGAACTCCTTGTCGCCGTTCTTCACCGTGCGGCCCACCACGGCCCGCGGCGGGGCTGCCGCGAGCAGGAGACCGGCCTCCCGGTCGGCGGCGATCTGCACGGACTGCTCCCACGCGAGCTGGGCGCGCTCCAGGAGTTCCTCGTCGTCCTCGTCGACGGTCCGAAGACCGGCGAGCAGACGGCGCATGGTCCCGTCGAGGGAGTGCAGGAACTGCGCGGACGGCCGGTTGCCCTTGTCACGGGGCAGCGGATCGCCACCGGCGGCGCGCCGCAGGTCATTGTTCAGACCGTCCAGGGCCCGGGCAACCTGGTCCACCTGCGCCACGCACTCCAGCAGGGCTTCACGCAGCCAGTCGTCCTGAGCCAGCAGGGCCTTCACCGGCAGGGGCAGATCATCGCCGATGGCGTTCTCCACCACGGCGGACTGCGTGCCGTACTCAAGCCCCGACGTCTCGACACCCAGCGGATACCGCTCGGACAGCACCCTGCCACCCTGCAGGTCTCCGATCTGACGCAGCAGCAGCGAAGTGTAAGGGCCGTCGCTCTGCACGGGCAGGGTCATCGCCAGGAGCGTTCCCAGGCCCTGCCAGGCAGCGCGGCCCGAGGTGTGCCGACGGGGCCGTCGGTGAGGCTGCCCCCTCTTCGGCCTGGCGGTGTGCTGCCACGCCGTGTGCGGCTCGAACTCGGGCGTCCGCGCCAGGCGGTCACCGGCCGACACGATCGCGCGGTGCACCCGCATTCCCTGCTCCGTCTCGCAGGCGATCAGACGGATCCGGCGGGCCTGGAAGGTCAGCAGGTCCAGCAGGCCGGTCGCCGGGCGCTCGGACCAGGCGGCCTCGGCCGGTGACTTGCAGCCCAGGCCTGCCGGGCGCTCGGCCCACGCCCACTGCGGCCGGTCCTCCGGCCGAAGTCCGTCGGGCAGGATCGGAGTGTTCAGCAGCAGCGTCTCGTACAGCGTCTTCCCGGTGGGTACGATCGCTCCGAACTGGCCCAGCGGTCCGGTCGGGTTGCCGGTCGTCTTCCCGTTCTTCGCCTGTGGGTCCCCCACGGCGCCGGTCTTGATCGACGCTGTGTCCCAGCAGTGCGCGTGCAGCAGCCACAGTGCCGCGTCCCCCGGCGTCAGCAGTAGCTCGTCAGCCTCGCTGAGCGCGCTGAACAGAGGAACGTTGTTCCCGGATGCCACAGACGGCACCAGCTGAGCGGCCGTCTTCGTCTCCCCGCTCAGCGCCTCCAGGCCGGCGACCTGGGCGAACGGGCGCTCTGCGTCGAACAGGCGGAACCGGTCCCCGTAGCGGGGCCCCAGGTAGTGCGCGAGTCGGTCGCGTTCGTCTTGCGAGAAGTGGCCGCGGTGGAACCGCTCACCCCACTCTCGCCGGGTACGGGGTGCCCCGAGGGCGTCGATCATCACGGGCAGCAGCAGTTGCCGGAGCACCACCGGCAGCATCGTGTGTACCGGCAGCTGGAGACGCCGGACGGTATGCGCTTCGGATAACGCGCCCACCAGGCCGACGGACTGCTCGACGCCGTCGTGGAAGACGGCGCCGAGCAGTCCGCTGTGGACGAGGTCTCCCTCGCTGGCCATGACTGTTCCCCTCCATGAGCTGACATTCCCGCGCCCTGCGGACGCGTTGACCAAGAGTCAACTCCTCGCTGACGGTGATGAGTTGATCTCAACCGGTCACTGAAAGCGTGGCACGCAATGCTTGTTACTTCAAGCGGAACAGGCGAACTCGGCAATGGGGGCCGACCGGGTCACAGTGGTTCCCGCGGGGAGCAGGTACTCTGCGCAAGGCTCGTGGAGCCGGAGCCCTCCCCGAGTACGGGGGTGTTCCCGCTTGTTACTTCGGTCAGTACGAGAAGTCGTCCCCGCAAGCGCGGGGTGAGGCGGTCCTGGCCCGGCTTCACGGCCGACTCACCTCACCTCTCGCTCGATGACCAGCCCGAGCACGTCGTGGTACGACACCCGATCCGCGCCCAGCAGTATCGTGCCGTCCTCCTCCAGTACGAGGGCTCGGTGGTAACGGAGCCAGGGCCGGTCGGCCCACCCCGGAAGCGGGCTCAACTCAGCCTGGGCGGCGTCCGTCAGACGCGGTGGGAGGCGGACGATGCCACCCATCAGTCGGTCGGTCGCCTCGTCGTCGTCCACCTCGCCGTGCACCCCGAGCCAGGTCCCGTCGACGGCTCGGAAGCCACCGGAAGACCGTCGGACGATGACCACTTCGACGGACGGCTCGCCGTCACGGACGACGGCATCAAGCTGCTCCTCGGAGGCGGCCCGGCTGCCTGCATAGTGGAGCCCCTCCAGGGTCGGAAAGGCCCACTCCCGGCGACGGCACAACAGGTACTCCTCGGCGCTCTTCTCCCGCTCCCGTTCCTTCACCTGCCACTGTTCCCACGCGCCGGCCTCGTTCCAGCCCGCCGGACAGATCTCGGCGTCCCCGTAGGCCTGTGCGACCAGACCTGGTACGTCGGCGGGAATGCTCCACCCCGATGCCGTCGGTTCGCCCGCTTCATCAGTCGTCAGAGCGCCCGCGGCCTTCGTCACCAGGGCCGCCGCCCGCAGCAGCGACCACGCGCCGTAGATCCGCTCCGAGGCACGCAGAAATCGCGGCGCTCCGTCCCTTCCGGGCGCCACGCCGGTGACCAGTACCCAGGGAACCCGGTGTACGGCCGGACGGCAGATACCACTGTGGCGGTGCAGTCTGCCGATGCGCTGCAGGAGGAGGTCGGTGGGCGCCAAGTCGGTGATCAGCACGTCGGCGTCCACGTCGAAGGACTGCTCGGCGAGCTGAGTGGCGATCACCACCATGCGCTCCGGGCGGTCGTCACCGGCCTGCGGCCCCATCAGACGCAGGCATTCCGCCGTCCGAACCGCACGGTGGGCAGCGCACAGCCGTGCGTGCAGAAGGTACAGGACGCCGTCGAAGCCTCCGTCCCGCAGATCGCGGTAGATCGCCTGAGCCCGGTCGACCTGGTTGACCACCACCAGGGCGACCCCTCCGTCGGAGACGGCATTCCGTACGGCCGCGGCGACCCGCGTCCCCGAGGGCTCCGTGTCGGGCAGCCAGTCCAGCCGCACAGGCGCCGACTCCCGCCAGGACCGCACCGCCTCCCGGGACGTCTCGGCGACCGCCCGGCCGTTGACACCGTAGGCCACTGTGACGCACGGGTACCCGGCCGGCTCCGGCACGGGTCGGTGCACGTCCGCCATGCCGAGTACGCCGGACAGGTAGGCGTCGACGAATTGCTGCCGCTGAGCGGGCGGCAGCGTCGCGGACAGCAACACCACGGGAACCCCCGCCTGCCCCAACCAGCGCAACGCCTCGACGAGGAACTGCCGCATATAGACGTCTGCGGCGTGCACCTCGTCCACGACGACGACCTTCCCGGCCAGCCCGGCGAACCGGAGCATGACGTGCCGGGTGCGGGTCGCCGCATGCAAAAGGTGGTCGACCGTGCCGACCGCGAACGCAGTGAGCAAGCCGCGCTTGTCACCCAGGAACCAGTACGCCGGCCCGTCCGCCTCGGGGCCGGCAGCTCGAGCTGCCGAAGACTGAGCGGACGTCATGCCGTAATCGGCATCCTCGTCGATCGCGCCGAAGTCGTCGTCGGCCATGTCCGTAGCGTCGTGGTGGCCCCCGTCCTCGCATCCGCACCCGCCGCCGTCCGGGCGCGGCTTCCCGTCCCAGATGGCTCGCCACCAGGCGTTGAACCGTCGGCGGCCGTGCAGAAGCGCGACCTGTGGCTCGAGTTCCGGGTCGAAGGTGCGTACCCACTGCAACACCTGCTCGTACATCGGATCGCTCGTCGCCTGGGTCGGCATCGCCACGAACACTCCGTCCAGGCCGAACCTCGCCGCCAGCACCTCGGCGGCCGCGAGCGCCGCCTTCGTCTTCCCCTCGCCCATCGGGGCCTCGGCCACCAGCAGTCCCGGCGTCGGCATCGACCATGCCCGCTCCACCAGATCCCTCTGGGACGCCCGCGGCTGCACGCCCAGCCGGTGGGTCAGCGGGTCCAGCGGGTTCTCCGGCAGGGGAAGGTCCCGCCAGCCGCCACGAAGGCGCAGCCGCTCCCACGCCGCCTCCGCACGACGGCGCGCCCCGGCAGAGGAGATCAATCCGGCGTCTGCCAGGCCGGGGAAGTGGCTGCTGTCGCTGGCGATCCAATCCGCCATCACGATCAGGCCCGACAAGGCCAGCTGCTCGGCCTTCCGCAGGGAGCCCAACGGCCGCGCATCCGCCAGGTTCTCGAAGCCGACGGCGCGCGTGAACACGTCCACGACCGCCCGCTGGGCCTCCTCCCAGGTTGCGCCCCGGCCCTGGGCCCCGCGTGGCGGCCTGAGAGCAGCGGCCGACGGAAATGCCCCGTGGTGTCCGGCGACCAGCGGCCACACCCACCCGGCGGCCTCCTCGCCGCCCCACTCGGCGACCAGCCTCGGCATCAGCAGCACGGCTCCGGCCACGTCATGTCGCCATCGCGTCTGCCGGTCCGTCGGCAGCCGTCCCCACGTCAGCCCCGCCGCCAGTACCGGCGCGGCCTCGGCCGCGTCCATGGCCTGGAATGCCGGGCATGCCTTTCCGCAGTCGTGGATGCCACACACCCACATGAACCATAGCCGCCCCCGACCGCCGCTCATCTCGTCCAGCCGCCGCCGGAACGCGGCCGACACGTACCGATCCCACATCACCCCCGCCACAGCAGCCGTGTCCAGTAGATGCCCCAGCAGCAGATGGGTCCGCCCGCCGTTGCGCGCAGCCGACTTCCCCCACAGCCGTGACACCCGCTCGACGGCCTCCGGCGACAGCCCCATCGCCTTCATCAACTCGACAACCGAAGCCTCGCTGACCACGGAAATACCCCCCATCCACCGTTCCGGGCACCATAGGCCCTGCCACTGACATCGATGCTGGCGTCACTGTGGAAGATGCCGCTGCCGGGTCGATGAGCTTCTATCGGGCGCATCTCGACCGCGCCCGGAACGCGGCCGACTTCGACACCCCGACAGCGCCGTCAACTGCCGCAGCGAGAGGTCGGTCCGCCAGTACGTGGCAACCAGCAGGCCCCGGCTCGCTTCCCTCGGTGTTGACATTGCTCAGGCTCTCGGATCAGCGCGCACTCCACTGCCCTCCGCCTCCGCGACAACAACCGCCAAGTCAGACCTGCGCTTCCCCCGCAGTTCGCCTGGGGCAGACAGGAAGGATTGGCCAACGCGGTAGGTGATTCCCTGTGCCCGTAGCCCCTACGGCCGCCGAGCACATCCACGACGGGCCAGGCCGCCCTGGCGGCCCTCGAAGCAAAATGGCATGATCCCCTGACAACATCGCAGGTCACGAAGTGTCGTCCCCGCACCTGCGGGGGTAGCTCGCCGAACTCCCCCGGTACGTCGAGCTCATGGAGGTCGTCCCCGCACCTGCGGGGGTAGCTCCCCGACCCAGGCGAGCACGAGCAGCGGCAGCACGTCGTCCCCGCACCTGCGGGGGTAGCTCGCGATGGGTTTCAGCGGCTTGGGAAAAGGACGCGTCGTCCCCGCACCTGCGGGGGTAGCTCGCAGGCAGGCGGCGGACTGGCTGGACGCACTGGGTCGTCCCCGCACCTGCGGGGGTAGCTCCCTGTCCGGCGTGCGCGACCTGTCCCTGATGACGTCGTCCCCGCACCTGCGGGGGTAGCTCGCGTTCTGGACTCAGCTACTCGCCCGCCTGTCCGTCGTCCCCGCACCTGCGGGGGTAGCTCACTGGGCAAGAAGGTGGGCCCTCTGCCTGTAGGGTCGTCCCCGCACCTGCGGGGGTAGCTCGCAGGGCCAGGGCGGCCACCGCACGCCGTTCGAGTCGTCCCCGCACCTGCGGGGGTAGCTCTCCCAGGCGAATATGCCCAACCCCTGCACACACGTCGTCCCCGCACCTGCGGGGGTAGCTCGACGGCGCTGACGGCCGTGATGGGCGCCACCGGGTCGTCCCCGCACCTGCGGGGGTAGCTCCTGGGAGCTGCACGCCGGCCGCGTCGAACGGTAGTCGTCCCCGCACCTGCGGGGGTAGCTCTGCATGAGCTGTGACCGTTCCGGCCGTGCGTGAGGTCGTCCCCGCACCTGCGGGGGTAGCTCCTGGTGGGCCTTGAGAGTGGAGAGGGCCAGCGCGTCGTCCCCGCACCTGCGGGGGTAGCTCGGCCGCGCAGGTGGCCGAGCTGAACTGACCGACGTCGTCCCCGCGTCTGCGGGGGTAGCTCGCGCTGCTCCGCCCACGGGTTCAAGATGGCCTCGTCGTCCCCGCGTCTGCGGGGGTAGCTCGGGGTGCTGGGCTCTGCCCGGCGGGCACGTCGAGTCGTCCCCGCGTCTGCGGGGGTAGCTCTCGCCCTCTCGCACGGGCAGGCGTGGACCGCCGGTCGTCCCCGCGTCTGCGGGGGTAGCTCGCGGGGCCACCGCGTGAACAGCGACACCGACCGGTCGTCCCCGCGTCTGCGGGGGTAGCTCGATGGGCACGAAGGAGACGCCCGAGCCGCTGAAGTCGTCCCCGCGTCTGCGGGAGTAGCTCGCCGGTCGCCACTCCCGTATTCATCGAGGGCGAGTCGTCCCTGCATCCGCGGGGACGGTCTTGTCTCCTCGTTGACACGACAGGCGCCGGGTGCTCGTTCGGTGCACCCGACGGTGTGGCTGACTTTCGGTGGCTCAGGTCAGAACCCCTTTCCAACTCGGGTACGAGGCACCGGGGTTGCGGCAGCACCCGCATCCGAGCGCGCCAACTACCCCGGTACCACCAGTACCGGAGCCCTGATCTTGAAGAATTGATTGAGAAGGCGTTGGCCCGGATTCGCGCTCAGTTCCCGGACCTTGACCCGCTTACGGTTCTTCGCCAGGCGCTCGGGTAGCCGCTACGCGGCGGCTACGGTGAGTTCTTCCGCAAGGCTGCCAGCCTCAAGTACGACAGCGACTGGCAGTGCTTCACGGGCTCGTCGTCGCTGAGTACGACCAGGAGAAGGACAAGTTGGCGCGCCGGTCCGGCGACCCGCTGACCGGCTGCTGGGCAGCCAACGTCAGCGGTGTGGTGGCGCTCTACCAGAACCGGCACGCCGAGGGGGAGGAGCGCTTCACCCGCGCCATGGACATCGAGGACTTCCGTGCCCTGGAAGACCGGCCCGGCGAGGCAACCGCGTTGTGCAACCTCTCGCGCATCCACCTGGCCACCGGCCGCCCAGCGAGCGCTGTGGACTTGGCCCGTCGGGGCACGGCGATGTACGAGGACATCAGGCACGCCTTGAAAGTCGCTGGCGGCCAGTGCGCGCTTGGGCTCGCTCTCACGCAGAGCGGACAACTCTCTGAGGCGAGTGAGTGCCTGCACCAGGCTCTCCAGGCGTTCCGCGACAGCCGTCAGCGGCTCTGGGAAGGCATGACCTTGTTCCGCCTCGCCGAAGTCGAAATCACCGTAAGGCAATTCGCCCAGGCAGCCGCTGACACCGAGATGGCCCTCACGCTCCTGCGCGGTGTCGGCGGGGACCGGCGGTGGCATGCGGCTGCGGTCTCTGGCAGAGGTTGTCGACCACCTCGGCGCGAGCGGGACGACCGGCGTCGTAGACGGCACCGAGATCCAGGCCCGCCGTCCCGCCGCCGGACGCAAGGACTGCGACGGGGCCGTTTCCGGTAAGAACAAGCAGAACGTTGTGAAGAGCATGGTGGTCATGGATGGTGAAGGCCGCGTGCTCGCCAGTTGGGACCGGCCAGGCTCCTGGCCGACAGGACCGCGGTCGAAATCCTGGCCGATGCCGGCTACCAGGGACTGGGCGCCCAGACAGCCGGCCGGACAGTGAGACCACCGCACCGCAAGTTCGAGAAGAACGCCCCGGACTGGTACGCGAAGATGCGCGAACGCCAGCGCAAGGCGCACTCCTCACTCCGTATCCGGGTCGAGCACGGCATCGCCCATCTGAAGAACCGGCGAGCCGTATCTCGACACCTCGGCCGCCGCGAGCACATCAGCGACACCGTCCAAACCATCGCCAGCCTGCTGTCCCACCGACAGACTGTGGACCTGAACCCGACACGTCAGAAGTGAACCCGGGCCACACCGAAGTTCGCGACGTCTCCGCGCTTGCCGTGCGCGAGTTCGTTAGGTGTGCCCGGCCATTCCCGCCGGGCCCGCACGCCTGTCCTAGCGGAACGCGGCGACGTTGCGGGCGGCCCAGGCGGAGAAGGGGCGCGGGGCGCGGCCGAGGACCCGCTGGACGTCAGGGCTGATGCGCAGTTCGGCCTGGTTCGGTGCGCCGAGGATGTCCAGGGTGTCGTCGGCCAGCTCCGTCGGCATGGCCTGGCTCATGGCGGTCCTGGCCTCGGCGCGGGTGAGCTCGTGGAACCGCACCGGCGACCCCAGCGCTTCGGCGATCGCCGCCGTCTGCTGACGCGGCGTGATCACCTCGGGGCCGGTCAGTTGGTACACACTGCCCGCGTGCCGGTCGTCCAGCAGACAGGCCGCCGCGACTGCCGCGATGTCCGCCGGGTCGACGATCGGCACGCCGACATCGCCGAAGGGCGCGGCAACGAGCCCCTGCGCACGGACGGACCCGGCCCACCAGAGAGCGTTGGAGGCGAAGCCACCCGGCTGCAGGATCGCCCACTCCAAACCGGATTCCCGCAGCGTGTCTTCGAGTTCGCGCATCGCGATCCGCGTCGACCCGAAGGGCCTGGTCACCACGCCCTGGCTGGAGAGCAGCACGACCCGCCGGACTCCGGCGGACGCGGCCTCGCCGATGAGTTCGGCAGGGCTGTTCTCGGCGGCGTGCAGGTTGCCGGAGAGCAGCAGGAAGAGCGCCGTCGCCCCGGCCAGCGCGGGCTTGAGCTCGGTCGGCCTGGTCAGGCCGGCCTTCAGATGGCGGACGCCGTTCGGCACCGTCGCCGAGTGCCGCGAGACCGCGGTCACTTGCTGCCCCGCCTCGGCCAGCGCCTGCGTCAACGGTCGGCCGATGTTCCCGGTCGCTCCGGTCACCACGATCATGATCAGCTCCTCGTCAGATGTCCTGGGTGGCTCCGACGTTAGGAGGACGGACCAACTCCCGGTAAGGACATACCTGGAGGTAAGCTCATGACATGGTGGGAGGCGTGCAGTACAGAGGGACCGAGGCAGGCAGTCGGTATGACGTGTTTCACACTGACTGCCCCGCGCGCAACATGGTCGACCACGTCACCAGTAGGTGGGGCGTCTGGGTGTTGATCTCCCTGCGGAGCAACGACCTGCGCTTCTTCGAACTGCGCGAGAGCATCCACGGCATCAGCGAGAAGATGCTCGCCCAGACCCTGCGGGTATTGGTCCAGGACGACCTGGTCTGGCGGAAGGTCGAGCCGACGACGCCACCTCAAGTCACTTACGGCTTGACCGAGTTCGGCCGTGAGGTGAGCGAGCCGCTGACAGACCTGTTCGACCGGATCACCCGACGGCTGCCGCCGGGCGGCGGCGTGGACCAGGACCTGTCTGACAATTGACCGTGGGGCAGGTCGAGGTGAGTCGACCGGCGCGGCGTGAGAGCGGACAGAGCTCTTGTTGCCGCAGGCGGACGGGCGCGGTCGTCCGTGGCGTGATCACCGACAGGTGGTCAACGGAGTGCTGTGGCGGTTGCGGACCGGGGCTCCACGGTGCGATCCGCTCGAGCGGTACGGCCCGTGACAGACCGTCTACGACGGTTTCGTCCGTGGGGAGGCGGACGGTACATGGGTGAAGCTGCCGCAGCACGTCCAAGTCCGTGACGACGCGGTGGGCCGGGTGGGGTGGACCGTCGCCGCCGACTCCACCATCAACCGGGCCCAGGCCGGAACACCTCCGCGTCGACGGGATGAACCGGGCGTTGCCGGGCGGCACTTGAAGGAGCGGGCGGAACACCCCGTATCCGCAGGGGTGTTCCGCCACGATGCTTACGAGCTGTCCGACCGATCGTGTGTCCGTCGCCTGCTCAGTTCCTGTCGTGGGCGGTTCGGGTTCCGCCTGAGGGGCTTCCGGCGGGAAGTGGATGGGGCTGAGCAAGTACTGCGCTCGTTCGGGGCTGGGCCGGTTGGTGAGTTATGGAGCGATGGCCGCGCGCATCTCGCCGATCAGTTCCTCCAGTTCCGCCGGGCTGAGCCAGAGTGCGTGCTGCCGGTAACCCACCCGATCGGCCACAGGATCAGCTCTGCCGCGGTCGAGGTAGGTGGTGAACTCGGCCAGCAGGGCGGTCATCGCGGTGGCGAATGCCTGCCGGTGGTCCTCGGCGGTGAGCGTGCGGACCACCTCGGAGCCGATCACGGCCCGGTCCTGTCGCAGCCGGTAGTGCCGTTCCACCGCGCCGCGTACCCTGCGCTCCTCGGCCACCTCCAGGACCCCGCCGCCCACCAGCAGGTTCTCCTTGGCGAACGTGCTGCTACATCGAAGGATGTACGGGCGGTTCATCCGCTTCTACGACATCGTGACGGGACTGGCAGCCGAGACTGGACGGGTACCTGAGGCAGGGCCTCAGGCAGTGGCACCCGGGGGTTGGCCCCGAGTTCCTCAGTAAGCCCCGAACCGGGAGGTACCGTGTCTGCCCTTCGTCTCCGTGCGCCTGCCTCCGCACCTGTATCCGGACGGTACCGGGTCATGGCTCGGGCACTGGGCGGTGGCCTGGTCATGGCCGTGGCGCTCGGCGCAGGCACCGCGCTCGGTCCTGCCCTGGCGGACATCGCTGGTGTCGGTGGCCTGCCCGCACGGCTGATCCCGGCGGCATTAGTCACGGCGCTCGCCGTACCGCTGATCTTCCGTCTCGCGAGCCCCGGCTCCCTCGGGTTCGGCAGTGTGGCCCGGAGTGCGCGGGCGTTCCTCACCGGTGCGGGGGTCACGGCCACCGCGGCGGCGCTCGTTCTGGGCGCGGGAACGGCCGGCGGCATGCTGCATTGGGGGCGGCCCGACCTCGCGTCCCTCACCGGATTCCTCCTCTCCAACACCGCGGTTGCCTTCCTGCTCGAAGCCCTGCCGGAGGAGACAACACTGCGCGGCTACACCTGGACCTCGCTGCGCGAGCGCTTCGGTGCCACGGCCTCGGCCCTGCTCACAACGGCAATCTTCCTGCTGGTGCCGGGAGTCGCGTCGGTGGTACATGCCGCAGTGGCGCGGCTGATCGGCGATGAACCCGGTCCGGTGGGGCTGGCCCCGGACGGGCAGAACCCGGTCGACTATCTCATCCTGCTGACCGTGTTCGGGCTGATGCTCGTCGCCGCCAGGACCGCACTGGCGGGCGCGCCGTTGTGGGCCGGGATCGGGGCGCACCTCACCTTCCTGACGGTCAACCGGATCGTGCTGGAGGGCAATGAACGTGACGCGGGCTGGCCCGTGGAGCAGATGACACCCGACGTGGTGCTGCTCGTCCCGGCATACATTCTGGTCGCTGCCGTCGGGTTCGTGGTGTGTGGCCGAATCACACGTCGCGGCTCTTGGGCGAAACGCGAATACCGCAGGTCACACCACTGAAAGCAAGGTGACGGACTCGCGGTCCGCCACGAGGCTGTTGTCCTTGTTGCTGCCGTCAACGAGTGGTTGTGAGGTACTGGTCCGACGACAACTCGAACACCCGGACATGTCGGCCGCCGGTGGGATTGACCGTCTCACGGACCGGATGCATCCCCAGTTTGGTCATGATTCGTTCGGAGGCGTCGTTGCCCACCTGGGTGATGCTGACGATCCGCTCGAGCTCTCGCTCTTCGAACCCGAACCGTACGGCGGCCGCAGCGGCCTCGGTGGCCAAGCCCTGCCCCCAGTGGGAACGTCCCAGCCGCCAGCCGACCTCAACCGCCGGCAGTGCCTCCGGCAGGAAGTCGGGCACCGAAAGGCCGGTGAACCCGGCCAACTCGCCAGTGGAGCGCATCTCCACGGCGAACAAGCCGAAGCCCTGCGACTCCCACTCGCTCTCCCAAGTCTGGATCCCGCTGCGAGTCTGCTGTTCGTCACGGACGCTGCCGTCACGGATCCACCGCATGACCTCGGGGTCGGCATTGATGGCAGCCATGGGAGCAACGTCTTCCTCGCGCCAGCGACGCAGGACCAAACGGGGAGTCTCAAGCGTGACCATCAAGTCATTGTGGAGCACAACATCGGCTCCCCGCCAGCCTCACCAGGCACTCTCGATACACGCCCTGGAACTCGGGTGTCGTCGAGGGCCACGTCAGCCGGATCAGGATGTTCCAAGCGGCAGATGCCCAGCCGCGTCGGCTTCGCCTCAGGCAGCGGCTTTGGCCGCCACCCGTGCGATCAGCTTCTCGCGGAGGGAAGGCCATTCATCCACGAGGACGCTGTAGTACAACGAATCACGGCGCGTGCCGTCCTGACGCGTCATGTGGCTGCGCAACGTCCCTTCGTAGAACAGCCCCAGCCGGGTCATCGCCTGCTGGGACCGTACGTTGAGGTTGTCGGTACGCAAGGCGATGCGAGCCAGGCCCAGATCGTCGAAGGCGTGTGCCAACAGCAAGAGCTTGGACTCGGCGTTGTACGGGCCGCCCCAACAAGCACGATCGAACCAGGTCGCACCAATCTCAGCACGGCCTTCAGCAAGGTCAAGCTCATACAGGCTGGTCGAGCCGACCACTGCCTCGTCCGTCAGGCGCTGGACAGCGAAGCACCGCCTGGCTTGATCCGCCAGCATCTGGCTGATCATCTCCCGCGTCTCTGCCAGGGAGCCGGGGCGAGGCCGAGGCATCCACCGCCAGACCTCGGGATCCGACGCTGAGGGGAACAGCTCTTCTGCATGATCGACGGACAGCGGAACGAGACGGACAGCGCGGCCACTGGGGGAGTCGTTGCTCATCGCTGCAACATAGCTTCGGGAACATTGCCCCACCGCTGAGACGAAGATCATGTTGCCTTCATCACGCCCTGCAACCACGGAAGTTGGACTCGGGCTTGAGGGCGGGCGGTGTTTGTGCACGGGGCCGGGGGTGTCTGGCTAGGGGCGGGTGAGTCGGAGTGTTTACCGGTTCCGACTGTGTCAGCGGCGGACACGTAGGTGTCGTCGCCGTTCAGACCGCGCGCGATGACTGCTGTGATGACAACTCGGCCCCTTTCGCCGGTCGGCAGCAGCGTGACCACTCGGTCCCCGGCCGTCAGGCCGGTGGACTCCGCTGTGTGCTCGTCGATGACGAGGAAGTTCGTTGATGGCAAGGCGAGCGTGCCGGTGAGCACGGGCGGTGTGATGGTGGTGCCCAG
Organism: Streptomyces sp. NPDC104371; assembly: GCF_055583785.1. Taxonomy (NCBI): domain Bacteria; kingdom Bacillati; phylum Actinomycetota; class Actinomycetes; order Kitasatosporales; family Streptomycetaceae; genus Streptomyces; species Streptomyces sp. NPDC104371. The sequence continues at coordinate 56,480 of NZ_JBVJNF010000001.1, read as the reverse complement.
CGCTCCCCTGAAGAACAAGCAGCACTTTCCAGACATATGGCGACTGGAATCAAGCTTCCTTTGATGTGAGAGTGTCGCTAGATTCCTCCATCACATCCATTTGAGCGGATATCATCCGCTATTCCTCAACGGAGGCAGCTTGAAAGGGATTTCGCTGAGCGCAGCCTCCATTGCTGTCGCGGTTCTGGCTTCGGCTCTGACGGTAACGGCATCGGCGTCGGCATCAGCCACGGCAGCGGCGCCGACTCGCGCCGCCGCGTGCAACCTCAATCATGCGCACCGCGACATAGACACGAAGTCGGTGATGACCCAGGGATCCAGTACCGCCCTTCGCCCGGGGCCGTACGCCGACTGCACTCCTTACGTGTCGCTTCCGGCCGGTGTCGTGTTCGACTACCACTGCTCCACCGTTAACTCCGTCAAGAACGTATGGACGTATGGAGAAGCGCACTACAGCGGGCGTATTCAGCCGGGTTGGATCTACAACCCGAACCTTCCGGACGGCGGCAGCAAGAAGCTCTGCTAAAAGGCGCACCGGCAAGCTACGCCTTGGCTGTCGGCCGGCCGGTCGGCCTGGTCGCCGCGGTGGTCGCGTTCTCCACGACTCACCCGCCCGCACCGTCGTGGATCGTCTGCTGCCCCTGTCGCCTCCCTCAGGTTCTAACCTCGATCTTGCATGAGGGCCCGTCAGCTCGCGGACGGGCCTTTTCTGTTGCTACCAGTGGGGAATTGATGCTTGTGGGCAGGTTGAGGGCCCGGCTGTCGCGTCGGGTGTGCGCCGGGTGGCGTAGCGACACCAACGCAACGGTCGCCGACCAGGTGTGGGCGAGGGCACCCGTCCGGAGGATCGCCGCGGACCTCGGCCGTAGCCCATCGACGATCAGCCGCGAGATACGCCGCAACCGTCACTCCATCAAGGGCCAGTACCGGCACCACGCCGCCGAGGCCCGCGCCGAGTCGCGCCGACTCCGCCCAAGACCGGGGAGAACTGCGCCGGGACCTGGTGAAGGCCCTCCGTACCGGCTGGGCCTGCCGCAAGTTCCGTCGCCAGGCCCAGCAATGTCAGCCCCGCTTCCGCGAGTTGACGGGCGACGGCCTGCCGAAGCGGAGGACCGGGCGGTGCCCAGCCGCTGGGAGGGCGACCTGACCATCGGCAAGGACGGAGCCTCCGCCATCGGCGCGCTAATCGAATGCGCCACCCCTACGTGATGCTCCTTCACCTGCCAGGCAGCCGCGGCACCGAGCTGGTCCGCGATGGTGGAGGCCGTAACCGCTCTGCCGACCACCACGCATGTTACGGTACTGAGTACCACATGAAACTCAGTACCAGGGAGTCTGTCATGGATAGCCGGACCATCGTGTTGACCGGCGTGACCCGCGGTTTCGGCCGCGAGTTCGTCGAGTTGCTGATCCGGGAACGGCCGCAGGACCACTACGTCGTGCTGGCTCGCCGGGGCGGCGAGCGCCTCGCTGCGGAACTCGTCGAGGCCACCGGCGCTTCCGGGGTCACAGGCCTGGACTGTGACCTCGCTTCGCTCGCCGAGATCAGGCGGGCGGTGGAGGAGATCCTGCGTGGGCTCGACACCGGGTACCTGCCACCGCTCGGTGGCTATCTCGGCAACGCCGGCCTGACGGTCACGACGACCGAGAAGCGCACCACGGACGGGTACGAGATGACCTTCGGGGTCAATGTGCTGTCCCACTACCTGCTCGTCAGGGAGTTGCTGCCCCGGTTCACCGGTCCGGGCTGGATCGTGCTCACCTCGAGCGACTGCCACTTCGGGCAGTTCCGCTACACGCTCGGCGCCACGCCGCCGCCGCGCTGGGAGGCGCCGGAACGACTGGCGACGCCTCGTGCCGGTGGCGCGCGGGAGGCCGGGCGGGCGTACGCGACCAGCAAACTCGGCGTCGTCCACCTGACCCACGCGCTGGCCCGCCGCCTGCCCGAGAGCGTCGGCGTCTACTCCTACAACCCGGCACTCGTCGCGGGCACCGATTTCTTCCGCCACGCCCCGGGGCCCGTGCGGACCGTGCTCAACGGATTCTTCCAGCTTCAGCGATTCCTCGGCCGGGGCATGACGCCGCAACAGGCGGGCGCGCGGCTCGCTGAGACGATCCTGACCGGGCTGACCGCCGGGACCGGGTCCTACCTCGATCGGGGCCGCAACGTGCCGTCGTCACCAGAGTCGTACGACGAGGCCCGCGAGGAGGAGCTGTGGCGCGAGGCCGGCCGCCTGGTCGACGCCGACCGCGGGGCGGAACGGGCGGATATCCTGGCCGAATGAGCGCGAACAAGTTTCCGGTGGAGTCATTGCGGGACCGCAAACGCCGCCAGACCCGGGAACGGATCATCGAGACGGCCTTCGTGCTCTTCATGGAGCGGGGGTTCGATGTCGTCACTGTGGACGAGATCGCCCAGCGTGCCGAGATCGGCCGCACCACCTTCTTCCGTTACTTCGGCGACAAGCAGGAAGTCGTCTTCTCCACCGAGGACGACTTCCTGCGCGCGCTCACCGCGGCCATGAGCGATGCGCCCACCGAGCCGCTCAAGGATCTCGCGCAGGCACTGGCCGCATCTCGGCGGCTGCTGCTCGTGATCTGCACCGAGGCCGCCCGCAACCCCAGCCACTACGCGGTTTACCACCGTCTGGTCAAGCAGCACCCCGAGCTCGAAGACCGCCACACCCGCAAGACCCGGCACTACGCCGACCTCCTCGAGAAACACCTGATCGACCACGGCACCCCACCGGCCACCGCCGTTCTTGCCGCCCAGTTGACCGTCGCCTGCTACCAGGCGGCGTGGCGCCTCGGCGGCCACGACGCGACGGCGGTGCTCCGCGAGGCGAATGACGCCTTCGACCTCCTGCTGGGCGCCACCGCCGCATAACCGACGGACCGGCCTACGCTCGGCCGGGACCTGCGCGACCTCGCAGCGGACTCGATCACCAATCCAGCACTCAGGCAGATACGTCGTCATCTGACGTAGCGGGCGTCGAACAGTCGGCGGACGGTGTCCAGGTCGACGCGCCGGTCGCCGTGGACGACCGCGAACTTGAGGCGGGTGGTGCACAGCACTCGAGCGCCGCCGCCGACTCCTGCCCGCCCGGCTGGTCGTGTACTTCGTCCTGGCCCTGCGCCTCTTCGAGCGGGGGTCGTACGAGGAGGTGCAGCGGTATCCCGGGCAGCCGGGCCCTCGCGCAGGTGAACCGGTCGTCGTTGTGCCGGGCTTGCGCTCGGCTCGGGGAGGACGTGCGATCACCCCGGGCCAGTGCGGCGACGCCCGGCAACTCGTCCTCTCATGGAACGAATCCGTGTCGGCCGACTCGGCGCCTGACGGTCCCGCACCCGACCGGACCACCTCGGGGGCGACAAGGCCTATTCCCCTTGGCGTATCCGCCGCTACTGAAACTGAACTCGTGATGTCGGTCTCGCGGAGCCAAACCGTACTCAGCTCTCCTGGGGTGGATACCATTCGTACGTAATAGGGGCCGTCTTAGGCCAGGTCTTCCGGACCTGCTCCAGCCGTTCGAGGTGCTCCTCTATCCAGTTCTCCTGCGGCTGGATCCACAGCACCGCGCTGAGGCGGTCGGGATCGTGGATCGTCACGTCCAGAGAGCGGTCCTCTTGCATGTGGAGAACGAGGTTCAGCCCGCGATCCCCACCGATGCTCGCAGCTGCGCCGGGAGCGAGGCCGGTCAGCTCCTGCTGCCAGGCGTCGAGGTCCCGCTGGGAGAGATAGAGCTCTAGCCGGGCATCAACGAAGCTGGCGTGAGCCAAGACCTCAGCCTCGAGAACGTTGGGACTCGGCAGCACACTGTGCTCGTAGCGACCGACCACGCGAACGATGCAGCGGTCGCCATCCGAGTCCTCCAAGTGGATCAGGTCTACCGCGTCTGATTCGGTCATCGCCGGCCTCACTCTCTCTGGTACTGGTCTGGCGTGCATCCTGCCTCATCACGGTTCAAGTGAACGCCGCAGCAAGCCAGGCCGGTATCCGAGAGACAGCCGTCGATCACCTCGGGGCGGTACTGCAGCATCTTGAGCTTGCGCTTCACGGCGCGGGTGATCTGGCCGAGGTCAGCGGCGGCGAGGTTCCCGATGCCGCGTTTGACCAGCGACCAGATACCCTCGGCCGGGTTGAGGTCCGGTGCGTAGGACGGCAACTGGAACACGGTGAGCCACTCGGCGTTCGCATCGATGAACTCGCGTATCCCTGCGGTCAAGTGGAGGCGGGCATTGTCCCAGACCAGCACGATGGGACCGCCGAGCTGAATGCGGGCACGAACGATCAGGTCGCGGAAGTCCCGCCACCCGAAGCCCTTCGGCTCGCTCTTACGCCCCGGTACTCGCGCACGCGGTAGATCAGCCTGGACCGCTCACCAGGCTTGTAGCAGATCATGCCCGCCATCGACATCCGGCCGGAACCGCGGCCACGTACCCGCACGACCGGGGTCTGACCGATCCGGGACCAGGTCTTGGCACGCGGCGGAGTCATCGATTGCCCAGCTTCGTCCCCGAAGACGATCCAGGCCCCACGCTTTGCCGCAGTGGTCTTACCCGCGGCCAGGTCTCCTTCTTCCACACCTTGACTGCCTCGTCGTCCCGCTCGATCGCCCGTCGGCGGGCCGCTGCGGCGAGTTGGGCTTCGGACAGGCCGAGCCCGACTGCGGTGGCGCCCTCGGCGGCGAGCGCCCTGGACCACTGGCAGGCGCCGCAGCCGAGTTCGAGGACGCGCTTGCCGGTGACATCGCCCAGGGCGTGCAGGTACGCGTCGGGGATGGAGTACATACCCCACAGCTGGGGTGGGGCGCCGATCTACGGGTCGTGCTCGTGCTGGTAGGTGCTGCTGATCCGGTTCCAGAGCCGCCGGTTGGCGGGGATGCTGTCCACGTGCCGACTCCAGTACTGCCTGCCGGGGGCGGTCAACACGGTGAGGGCACTGGTCGGCCCTCGCCTCGGTCCGGCCCTGGCTCGGCCCATGATCCGCCGGACGAACCCTAGCGCCGGTTGCGCGGGTGATTACGCGCCGTGCGCTCATTGCCGTGCTTGTACGCACCTGTCCAGCGAGCCATCACCAACTGGGCGTCACCCGACTCGACCTCCGCAAGGAACTTCTGGGCACGTGCACCACGCAACGTGCCGGCCGAACGGCCCTGATGAGTGATCGTCACGGTGCCGTCAGGGCGTTGGTCATAGGTGAAACCGAAGGGTCTTGGCATGGCCGGGATCCTAGGCGGTCGGGCTGACATGCCGTAACCGAATTTGGACAGTACGGTCCGACGACATGATCCGCCGGACAGGTCCTAGGAGTTACTCCACCCGGTTGTGCTGGAATACGAGTCCAGCAGGTCCACCACGAAGACCAGGGTCGAGCCCGCCGGGATCAACGGCGAGGGCGACTGATTGCCGTAGCCGAGACGTGGGGGAACGATGATCTCGCGCCGGCCGCCGACCTTCATCCCCCTCACTCCCCGGTCCCAGCCCTTGATGACCTTGCCGCTGCCCAGAGCGAACTTGAACGGCTGGCCCCGGTCCCAGGAGGCGTCGAACTCCTTCCCGGACTCGAAGGTCACACCGACATAGTGGACCCTGACCACCATGCCCGGCTTCACCTCAGGCCCGTCCCCGACGACCAGGTCCCGGATGGTCAGCTCGGTAGGAGCCTCACCCTCCGGGACGTCGACCTCGGGCTTCGTCAGTTCACTCATTGCAGCCTCATCACTTTCCGTCGGAAGCCGTCGCACGGACCAGCCGGACACATGGGCACTCCATGCGGCAGATGCTCACGCTACCGAGAATGCCGACCCGTGGAGCACACCAGATCCAGCGGCCACACGTGATGATCTTTCGCACAGCCGATGAACGTGACCGGTACGCACAGGTCACGCAGTGATCGTAAGAACGAGACGAGGTGCAGACGACGATCGGCGCATCTCGCGACGTACCGACCGAACGTCGGACTTCGCAGGCGCAACTCTCGCCGGTTCCCTGGCTGGCCTGACGTGCGGGACTCCAGCTTCCATCCTGACAGCGACGATCGAGCAACGGGACGGGAGTGCATGCAAAGCCGGAACTGTGGTGGGGAGACCGAGGAAGCTGCTGGTCGGGCGGTCTGGCGGGCAGGGTGCGGTCGGCTGCCAGCCGTTCCGCCCGTAGGCGTACGTCCTGGTCGATGAGCTGCGGGTCGGTTTGCCAGTCGTCCACGCTCTCAAGGCACTGTGGGACCACCGCACGGTAGCCATCGAACACGCCACCGCTACCGCCCTGTTGGCTCGCATCAGCACGGGCCAGCGCCCAAGCCACAGCTTGGGGGCGCCGCCGACAGCCGCCGCCGCTCATGGCGACTGTCGACGGCGCCCCCACAGCAGGGTGTGGCTCCTTCGACGTACCCTGCTTGCCGCTGGCCCCATCCAAAACCGGTGGTTCCTGTGCTCGTTCACTGATCTGGCACAGGAGCTACTGACCCGCAGCGGGACGGCGGCACGGTAGGAACGCTCTTCGTGTTCCCGCACCCGGTAGAGCGGGGTAGCGGGGCGGGGGGCCGTCGTTGTCGTGGTTCCACGGGATCGGGCTGCTGTGTCGGCGGAGGCCTCGGGGCACCGGCGCGACGCCGCCTGTGGATGGTGAGCCTGCCGAGCTCTTGCCCGCCGGGGTAGCGGTGCCGTGGACGGGCGAGTCGGTGCCGACCATGGCCTTGTCGGTCGGCGAGTTGGTCGAGGAAGGCGTGTCGGATGGTGTCAGCCAGGGCGCCGGCTAAGGGCTCGTAACACGATCATGGTGAGACGCGGTCTATCTTTGTTGGGGTGTCCTCCCTCGCTATTACCGCTTCTTCGCACTCATCGGCGTCTGCCGCTATCGTCTACGCGGCGCTCCTGGATGCAGAATCCTGGCCGTCGTGGTCCGCCTACGCCGACGTCGAGTGGGATGTGCCTGCGGGAGTCGACCGACCGGCACGTGTGGACGATCTGCGCACCATCCGTTCCTGCACTGGACGTGTGTGCTGCCGCGAGCGCGTCATCGAGATGGTTCCCGACCAGCGGTTCAGCTACGAACAGGCCGCAGGGCTGTTCACATCTCATCGAGGGTCTGTGGACCTGGCCCGAGCCCCCCACGGCGGCACCGACATCACCTGGTCAGCGACCTACCAGCACGCCCTCCCTCTCTTGAACATGCTCAGGAGACGGCGCCTGCAGATTTGGGTCCACGATCTCGCGTCATACGCCAACTCAGTTGTGAGCCGTAACTCCTAGAATGGCAGCGCAAGCTCATGATCCGACCTCATTGAGGCGCCTCCAGCAGATAAGGCTGCAGCCCAATGAGACGAAGCCGTCGTGGAGTTCGAGGCGTCGTTCCCATCGGACGGCGAGTCGTTTGAACTGGTGGAGCAGGGCGAACGTCTGCTCGACGGCGTAGCGAAGCTTGCCCAGGCTCTTGATGTGCGGGGCGCCCTTGCGGGAGATGATCGGCAGGATCCTGCGGCGCCGCAGTTCCAGGTGTACGGCCTTCGAGTCGTACGCCTTGTCGCCCAGGACAGACTCGGGGCGCCGTCGCGGTCGGCCGGGCCGGCCAGCGACGGGCGGGATGCCGTCCACCAGATTGAGGGTCTGGGTGATGTCGTTGACGTTCGCCGCCGTGGCAATCACGTGCAGCGGAGTGCCCTTCCCGTCGCAGATCAGGTGGTGTTTGCTGCCCGTCTTCCGCCGGTCGACCGGCGAAGGACCGGTCGCGGCCCCCCTCTTTCGCGCGGATGTGAGAGCCGTCCGCGCATGCACGGGACCAGTCGAGTTCACCGGCCGCGTTCAGCTCGGCGAGCAGGATGCGGTGCACTTACTTGAAGACGCCAGCCTTCTGCCAGCGGCCCAGACGGCGCCAGCAGGCCTGTCCGGAGCCGAACCCCAGCTCCGGAGGCAGGAGTTGCCAGGCAATGTCCTGGTGCAGGACGTACAAGATGCCCTGCAGACACAGCCGGTCATCCGCCGGCTTCGGCCCCGGCGACCGCTCGGCCACGGTGGGAGCAGCGGTTCGATCCGTGCCCACAAGTCGTCCTCCACGATCCACGGCCGAGTCGTCACACGACGCGAACGGCCGAATCATCGCATCAGTCACGCCCGACCAGAGAACCTCAACAAGATCCTGTTACGAGCTCCAAGCACCACGGTCATCCAGCTCTGGCCGTGGATGTCACGCGAGTGCCAAGATGCGTGCCGAAGCACAGAAGACAGAGGGCGGGGAACGTATGCGACCGATGTCGGCAATGCGTGAATGAAGTACACGGCGCAAGGTAACTACCGCTGCGGGGCTGCAAATGCTGTTGCTGGGCGTGTTGATCACCGCCCTGGTCATCTGGGACCTCTGGTCCGTCTCCGCCGCCATCGCGGTATGGGCTGGTCCGGCCCTGGGAGGAGTGGTCGGTACCTGGGCTGCCTCGAAGACATCTGCCAGGTGACGATCAGTTACCGCTTCACGGAATCTGAGGCAGAACTGCTTGAAGTGAACGAAGCCACGTGGTCCTGGGCCAGGACCAACGACGGTGCCCAGTAGCGGATTTCCGGCGAAGTCGGCCTCGGTGACTTCCCTGATGATCAGGCGTATTCGGCGCACCCGGGCGCACGGCTCAGGATCAGGCTGCCATTTGCCAGGCGCTGACGAGTGAGCGCGCGGAGGGGAACCGGCGTTCCGGGGCTGCGGCAGTAGCTGTCCTGATGACTTCCAATTGCTCAGGTGTCCCGCGCCATTCCTTCTCCTCGTCGCCCGCGTCCAAGAGGAGGCGGAGTGTCCGCCCCAGAGTAAACACGGTTGTCCGAATGTCGATCAGCGATCCGCGTATGAACTCCTCTGGCGCCATATAACGCGTCGACCCGGGCAGTCGGTCCGCCTCCAGGACGAAGGGCCCCGCCCGGTATTCGTCCAAGTCGCACAGCACCATGCGGTGCTCGTTGAAGTCGTACAGCATGCATCCGTCATAGAAATCAACTGCGACAAACCCTGCTTCTTCCACGGCCAGATGGGCAGAGAGGATGGATTCCAGTGCGGCATGAATTCGGGGGAGGGGCTGAGTCCTGAACTGTGCCATCGGGCTGTGAGCGGTTGTTCGACCCCCATGGCGTGAGAGGGGCGGATGGTAAAGAACCTCACCACTCATCCATGGGTAGACCAGTACAAGGCCGTCTTCTGTGGTGAAGGAATTCACCAGGGGCACGATGGCCGGGTGCGCGATCCTCTGGTGAACTGACGTCGCCCGCAGCAGGGAGGAGATCCCATGCGGCGTCAAAGCGCCTTTCACGAACCAGCGTTGCCCTGATGCCAGCAGTCCGTACGAGACGCAGCCAGAGTCCTGCTCTTCGAACCTCTGGAAGACGGTTCCCAACTGGCCAAGATCGGCTCCGAGCGTCGCAACGTGCGTGACGTCATGAAATGGGTTCGTCGTCATTTCGTCCATGCTGCCAGCCGTTCTTGCCGAGCCATGCACATCTCGCGAACCGCACGTTGCACGTGACCGTCGAGACTTCCTTCCCAAGTCGAGGCGGACCAGAGGGCAGTGGCACCGCGGGCAGCGTCAGAAGTGGATGCCGTAGAGAGAGCGCGGGCCGAGCACAGCATCGAGGCCGGCCGCCAGCGCGGGTTCGAACTGCTCGCCGACAGGGCTGACGCGTAGCGGGGTGCGCAGGTGTCGCCACATTTCGGCGGCTGGATCATCATCTGCGGCAAGGTCGTGCCTGAGCGCTTCGAGTCGTACGTCCCAGCGGCGCGGTGCCGCGGCCGCACCGTCCGGTACGGCGAGGACAGGCACCGTCAGGCGGATGACCTCGCCCACTTGGTCGAGGAGGGTGCCCAGCACCCGTACGCCGCCGGGGTCCGCCAGCAGGCCGACGTCTTCGTAGAGTTCGCGGACCGCCGCCTCGGCGAAGGACTCGCCCGGCTCCACGGACCCGTCGGCCAGCTCCTACGTGCCACGCCGGTGACGGCCGAGAAGGACACCTTCGGCGCCATGGACGATCACCCTGACCCCCCAGCGCGGCGTTCGTTGGCGGCAGCGAACTACTGCGGGAGCGGCACGCGCTCCGGGCGGCGGGCCTTGTAGAGCCGGTAGGAGACGGCGTTGTTCGGCTGCGGGGAGTCGATCGCCGTGACCGACTCCAGGATGAACCCATGCTCGCCGAGGAGGTCTTCCCACAGCCTCGGCGTGAGCACCCACATGTGCACGGTGTGGTCCTCGGTGGTGCCGGGCAGCCGCAGAACCTCGGGTCGCGCGGCCACCTCGCTGGAGGGCCCGCGGCCGGTGGAGTTGGTGTGCAGCGCGGAGAAGATCAGTCGGCCGCCGGGCCGGATGCCGTTGGCCAGGGCGGGTAGCAGCCGTCGCGGGTCGGTGAACGGGAGGCCGCTGACGGAGTAGACCAGGTCGTACGGGGGCGCGGCGCGCAGGTGGTCTGCCGCGTCGGTGCACTCCAGGCGCGGACCGCGAGTGTTCTGGTAGCGGGCGGTGGCGCGCTCGTGCTGGGTGGGGGAGGAGTCCACGGCGGTGACCTGCGCGCCGGGGGCGGCCAAGCGGGCGGCGTGCTGGCCGAGCCCGCTGCCGAGGTCGAGCACGCGCAGCCCCCTCACATCGCCGAAGATCTCGACGCCGGGGCCGACCTCGGGGATGTCCCAGGCCCACCCCTCCAGTTCAGGCAGCTCGATTCCCCGGGCGAGCTGGTGGGCGCCGTACGTGGTCCAGGCGGTTGTGTTCTGTGCATCGGTGTCCGGCATCAAGTGCTCTCCAGCAGCAAGAAGAAGGGTGGTCAGGGGCGCAGGGTGTAGCAGCGCAGGACATCGAGGTCGGCGGTGCGGACGGTGGACCAGTCGGCCGTGAGCAGCTCTTCGTCGGCCGCGGTGATCCCGAGCTTCCGGAGGGCGGGATCGGTGGTCGTGCGGCGGCGGGCGATCTCGGTGACGACCCAGAACGTGCCGCCGGGTGCCAGGAGGAGGCGGACGCGGTCGATGAACGCGGCCTTGTCGTCCATCCACCGGTAGACCAGGCGGCAGGTGGCGACGGCGTAGGCGACATCCGGCAGGGCGGCCGGGTCGCCGGTGGTGATGTCCCAGCATCGCCAGGCCGGTCCCGAGGCCGTGCCGGTGTCCTGGGCGGCGGCGAGGGTGAGGGCGCTGGGGGAGCAGTCGACGCCGGTCGTGCGGTATCCGAGCTCGTGATGCGGGTAGCGGGCCAGGATGCCGTCTCCGCCGCCGATGTCGAGAGCGGGGCGAGCACGGCCAGGACCGAGGTGATCGTGCATCAGCCGTAACTCGGCTTCGTACAACGGCCGGTACCGGCGGCCTTCGGCCCAGAGCGGTTCCCAGTAGGCGGCGTTCGCCGTGGACCCGGTCATGGTCACGGTGTTCCTCTCCGGGCAGTCGGCACGGCCGCGGGAGCGTGCGAGGCGGGCGCGACCCGCCGGGCTCTCACTACGAGGCCCCATCCCTCTCCGGGACACCTGAGCAGGGCCTTCACGCGCAGGAAGCACCTGCGGATGCCGCTCACAGCGCGACCTCCTTCATGAGCCGGTCCAGGGTTCGCCGGCCCCGCGTGGTGACCTCGGGATGATCGTTGTCCGGGCCCCAGGCCAGGCAGTTGACCGCGTCCAGCGCGGTCAGGCAGCGCAGCGCGTGCCGCTCGGCGCCGGTCAGCTCCCGCCCGTACGAACGGAGGAACGCCGTCTCGCGGTCGGGGTGGTCAAGCCACTCGGTGACGGTGAGGATGACCAGGTCCTGCACACGGGCGGCCGGACGGGTGCGTTCGAAGTCGACGAGCGCGAGTCCGGAGGCGGACCACAGCCAGTTCCGCGGCTTTCACTAGGCTTCCCAATGTTGTCGGGTAATCGGCTCATGGCTCGCCCTTGGAGAAGTGATGTGGGATCGCTGGAGTGTCGAGTTCTACGACTTTCTGAAGCCGCCGCCGTCCTTGGGTGAGGGCATACTCGGAGAATTCAGTGATCTGCACGACCGGGCGGCGAGGAATGGAGCTCAGCATGGCACGCCGGTCCTTGTCACTGTCTCGGGCTTTGCCGATCCAGGCGTGAATCTGTTCTTTCGCGTCTCGCCGATGAAAGCGCGCGGGGCTCGGACTTGGAAACGGTACGCGTACACGCTGGTCGTGTGGTTGAACTTCCTGCAGGTGTTCGACAAGGGCTGGCGGGAGGCGACGGCGCGGGACGTGGAGGCGTTCAAGGACTGGCGCCTGACCGATGTACGCAATGACGACCGGATCAAGGCGGTCAGTTTCGACACGGACCGTGCCGCTCTGAACACCTTCTACACCTGGGCGTGGGGGAAGTACGGGGTCCAGAACCCGGTGTCCGGGGTCGCTCTGGCGTCGAGCTCCGGTGGTCGTCCTGGACAGGGGATCGGTCCTGGGGGAGAGCGGCGCGATGGGCTCCGGCCAGCGGGTTCACGTGGTCGGCAGGTGAAGTGGATGCTGCGTGCGCCCTTCGAGCAGTGGCGGGACATCGGTCTGCGCGGCTACGGCTTCGACGGGTTGCGCAGAGCCGGCTGGTCAGGAGCGAACGAGGACCGGGACGCGGTCTTCGTCGACGGGTTGTACGGCACGGGGCTGCGCCTTCAGGAGTGGGGGAGCGTCCTGGATGTAGAGATCCCGCGTTCCGCTGGAGGCCGTCTTCCACGGGCCTGGTTGGCGGCGGCGTGCGTGAAGGGCGCCAAGGAGGGGCGGTGGTACCGAATACCGAGGGCGGTACTGCGGGAGATCGAGGGCTACGCCGACCCGTTGGAGGGTTCCCGGACGCAGGCGATACGCCGAGCTCAACGGCGAGGGACCTACGAAAGGATCTCGTACAAGCGGGTGGTCCGTGGCTACAACGCCCGAAACCGGCTGCTGTATCTGGAGAGCGGGGGATCGCTCTCGGTAGACGTACTGGGCCCCGACGAGCGCCGTCTGCTGTTCCGGCGCACCGCGTCCGGGCTGGAGCCGCTGGCACTGTGGCTGTCGCCGAACGGGTTGCCGAAGAAGTTCGAGGGCTGGGAGGACACGTTCACCGCCGCCAACGAGCGGATCCAGCGGGTCTGGGCGCAGGCGGGCGGGGAGGGGCTCGTGCCGTTGTGGTGCCGCCCGCACATGTGCCGGCACTCCTTCGCCCTCAAGTGGTATTCGCTGCTCTCGACTGTGTGGCAGCCCCAGCTGGATGGGTTCACCGAGCAGGAACTCCTGGACATCCGGGAGCTGTTCGGCGGCGTGTGGTAGGCGCTGTCCCTCATGTTGGGTCACGCCGACCCGTCCACAACGCGGGACACGTACCTGGAGCCGTTCACCGCACTGCAGGTCGACTACTTGATGGAGTTGCTTGACAGCGAGGAGGCCCAAGCGGTCGAAGTGCTGATCCGCACCGTGGCGGAGCAGGGCGGACGGACACTGACCAGTGTCGCTCGCCCGAGCGCCCATGTTCAGACGGGGGACCGGGCGTGAGCGGCGGAGGGCGCGGCGGGCGCCAGGCGGGCATGCCGCCGAGCGACTGGCGGCCCCCCGAGCGGCTACTGGAGGCATCCGGGGGTACTGCGGTGCGCGTCATCGAGGAGTCCGGCGACCGCTCGCGGGTCTTCGACTTCGCCAACATCCAGGACCCCAAGGGGAAGCAGGTCGTGATTGATGAGGGCCTGCAACGCTGGTTCGCCTCCGCCTTCGCGGAACGTACATCGCCTCGTTCGGGCGTGAAACGGGTGAGAGGGGCCGAGAGCCTCTACTCGGTACTGTCCTGGCTCGCCCGCTACTTCTCCGTCCAGAGCCCAGCCGTCCGGGGGCCGGGAGACGTCACCGAGGCGCACGTGGTGGAGCTGTGGACGCACACGGAAGGACGAAACGCCGCCTCGCAGTGCACCCACCTTCATCGGCTCCGGCAGCTGTGGCGCGATGACGAGAAGCTGTCGAAGGAGGTGCGAGACGCGCTGTACAGGGAGCCGATGCCGGAGGTGACGGAGCTTGCCGACGTCCCGGAGTACGACGACGACGCCATGCAGAGGATCATGGTCGCCCTGCGGCACGACATTCGGGTGGCGCGGGACCGCATCCGGTCCGGCCAGGATCTCCTGGCCCGCTTCCGAGCCGGACAGGTCGGATCCGGGCATCCAGACCACGAGCTTGGCATGCTACTGGACGTCTTCGAGCGCACAGGTGATCTTCCACGGGTGCCTGGAGGCACCATGGTGAGCGTGGTGTGGAAGCTGGGAGGGTCCAAGGTGATCACTCGGCGGTTGTGCCTTTCCTCGCGGGAGTTGACGGCGTTCGGCCTGTTGCTGACGGCATTGACCGCGGAGAACTTCGGCACGGTGGCGGCCTGGCCCGCCGCGCACTACCGGCCGGATGGTGGAGTCGAGGGAGTTCCCCAGGTCGCGCTGATCGAGGCATCCAAGCCCCGGCCTGGCCCGGAGCGCGAGCACATGGTGACACCTGTGGAAGATGTGCCGGAAGAACTGGCCGATCTGCTGATCGCCGATGATCCAGAACACCGGCTGTTTCGTTCACCGCTACGGGTCTACCAGCTGCTGTTGGACCTGACTCAGCTCGCCCGGCGCCACGGCGGCCACAGCTCGGCCTTCGCCGGATTCCGAACGCAGACATCCGGAGCGAAACGCTGGACGCGGGGGGCCGACGCCAAGAACATCGCTCGATGGTCCGTTCAGCACGGATTTCCTACCAAGGAGCCCACCAAGGACGGAGTCGAGCCGGTGGAGGCGCGGCGACTGCGGCAGACCGGCATCGAGCGCAAGCGGCGCCCGGTGGCCCACAGCCGGTCCACCATGAACGACCACTACCTCGCCCGCAGCCAGGACGTCGCCACCCAGTCCCGCGTCGTCGTCGCGGACGCGCTGCGCTCCCAAGTAGCCGCTGCCCGCAAGCGACGCAGCATCGCCGTACTGCCGGCCGCGCTGGTTGCCCGGGCCGCCTCCGACCTGGAGGGCGCCGCCCGGGACGCCGGGCTGGATCCTACGATCCTCCGACGTCTGGTCTCCGGTGAACAGGACACCGTGCTGGCGGGGTGCACCGATCACCTCAACAGCCCGGGGGCCCCTCCGGGCGAACCTTGCGCGGAATCGTTCCTGGCTTGCCTGGGATGCGAGAACGCCCGCGCCCTACCCCACCAACTCCCCCTGCAAATAGCGGCCTTGGATCAAATGAGCATCCTGAAGGTTCACACCGACGTGGCGACGTGGAACGCGAGACACGCGGTGCACCATGAGCGACTCGAGGACCTGGTGGGGCAGTACCACCAGTCCGAGCAGGACCAGGCACGCCGGCGACTCACCGGGCGCCAGTCGGAAATGATCAATGACCTGATGGCCGGACGGATGGACCTGCGATGACCACGGCCAATGACGCTGCCGCTACTCCGCCGGCGCTGCTGAGCGAGCTTGCGCACAGGGAAGTTCTCCATACCCGGTCTCTGTGGCACGGAATCGACCGCGCGGCACTGTCGAGGGTCGGGGATCGCGTCTGGTCACTGGCGGAAGCCCAGCCGGACCGGCACCTCGAACCGATCACGCTCCACTGGCCGACGTTCCCGAACCTGCTGGAATACGACTTCAAGGTCTTCATCCTGGCAACCCTCGACAGCCCGTACCCGCCCGCTCTGGGTAGGTTCACGGGGATCAAGCAGGCGAGCGTCTCCACGGTGAACAATTGGTTCAAGCGCCTGCGCGCCTTTGCGACCTGGCTGCGGCATCGCGGCATCGATCGGCTCTACGAAGTGAACGACCGCGATCTCGACCTGTATCTGGATCATGTCCGGTCCATACAGGCCAGCACGAGCACACGCCGTCAGCTCTTCAGCGCCGTTCGGGCCGTGTGGGCCTATGCGCCACATTTGCCTCCAGAATGCCGTATGTTCGTCACGGAGCCGTGGCAGGGACGCTCACCGGGCGAGCTCGCGGAGGATATCCAGACCGGCCACGGCAACAAGACCGCGAGGATCGCGGTGGACACGATGATCCCCCTGCTGGACTGGGCCCTGCGGATCGTCGAAGACATCGGCCCGGATGTCCGTGATGCCTGGCGAGAGTTCCGTCAGCTGCACACCGGAACCCACCCCGGTCAGGCGCGGTTCGCCGGTCTGCCGCGTCCCGAGCGGATGAATCTCTTCCTCCGGGACGCACGCCGCACAGGCATCGCACTGCCTGGTGACCCCGAGAACCCCGGCGCGATTCACTACAAGTACCTGGCCTGCCTCCTCGGGCTTCCCGTGGCGTCCAATTCCATCGGCCTCGGGCTCCGTTCGATCGCCGAAGCCTCCGGGGTCCCGGTGGCCGGGGACTTCTTCATCGGTAGTGTCACTGGTCAGGTCGACGGGCGCCCATGGAGGGACAAACCGATCGCCGCGTCCGAACTCCCGCACCTTGTCTGGGTGGTGACGGCAGCGTGCTTCGTCATCGTGTCCTATCTATCCGGTATGCGCCCCGGGGAAGTGTCCAATCTCCGCCGCGGCTGCCGTGCGGAGGATCCCGATTCCGGGGAGCTACTGCTGCTCGGGCACCTCGGCAAAGGCCACGACCGCACCGCGGCCGAGTCGCGCAGGCCGGCCAGCCGCCCTTGGGCGGTCGTCCGCCCCGTGCATCTCGCCATCGACCTGCTGGAGACGCTTCACGCAACCGACCTGCTCTTCCCGACCCGGCTGCCCGGCAGCGGCGGCCGCAGGAGTCGAATGGGCGCTATGACGTGGGGATCCAGCAAGGTCATCCGTGAGCTGCAGAGGCTCCAGGACTGGGTGAACTCCACCTTCACCCCCGCCGATGGGACAGTGGCGATTCCTCCAGATCCCATCAAGCACCTGCACGGGTCGCGCTTTCGCCGCACGCTCGCGTATTTCATCGTGCGTCGGCCTTCAGTACGGCCATCTCAAGACGAAGGTCACTCTGAATTACGCCGCCGCCGGCGACGATTCCTGGCTGGACGACGTCGCAGTGGAGCGTCTGGAGATGGTCCTCGAGCAGTCCGAGGACGACTGGACCCGCCTGGCGGAGGACAACGAGCACGTCAGCGGGCCGGCAGCAGCCGAGTACCGACGCCGGTCCGCTGGCGCCGCGGCCTTTCTTGGCCGCACCGTACGCGCGCAGGCGAGCGTCAAGCGACTCCTTGAGCAGAGCGACACCGACATCCACCACGGCGAAGCCATGACCTGCGTCCATCGCGCCGAAACCGCTGAGTGCCGCAAGGAGAAGCTGCTGCTGGGGCTGCCCGCCGACGATGGGCCCGACGAATCGCTGTGCCACAGCACCTGCGCCAACCTCGCTTACACCGACCGGGACATCGCCGAACACCGCAGGCGACTGCCCGTCCTGGAAATTGAGGCCCGTGACCCGATGACTCCACGTCCGCGCCGGGACCGAGCTGCCGCGAAGGCGGCGCAGATCTGCGCGGTGATCGAGCAGCACGAGGCGTCACGCCCGGAAGTCACACACATGGAAGGAGGCCGGGTCGCATGACACGAAGGAATCGAGACCGGGAAGCCGAACGTCAGGACATACGCGCCGCCGCAGAACGCCTTCTGGCCGGGACGCCCCTGCGCTCGCCCGTCGGAAAGCTCACGGGGACCGAGCTGATCGCCGAGTGCGGGCTCCGGCGCGACGTCGTCTATGGCGATCACAAGGAGCTCGTGGACGAGTTCCGGGCACGAGCCAAGGCACAGAACTTCACCCCGCAGGTCGTCCAGAGCATGGCCGAGGAGAACACCACGCTGCGCGAAGCCCTGGCGAAGATCAAGGCGGAACTTACAGCGGAGTGAGAACGGGTTCACGCCCTGGTACGCGCTGCCACCGAGCTGTCCCTGGAGCTGGAGCAGACCCGCGAAGAACTCGCAGCGGTGCAACAGGTCACCCGGCTTCCGGGTCCGCGAGGAACTGGACGAATGCCCGGCTGAAGCTCGGCACATTCCACGGTGCGGTCAGGTCGGGCAGCGTCGGGCCACGGCGTCGGGGACCTCGCGGGTATTCGGGCTTGACTGGTGAGCTCGCATGTTCGGTCGTGAGTAGCAGCGGTACAGCGGTTAGCGCTAAGCCTCCGGGGCAGGTCAGCGGCCGTGATTGGCGCTGAGGGTGATCACGCTCGGGGGCCCGATATCACGGACTACCTGGCCGAGCAGCTGGGCGTCGAGGACGCCTCGTGCGTGAAGCGGTACACCGAGCGGCAGATGACGCCGTACGAGCACGCCTGGGAGATCCGGGACGCCTACGGCTACCGGGACTTCGAGGACGCGGGGTGGGGCCGGCGGTTCCGCACCTTCCTGCATGGCCGGGCCTGGACGCACGCCGAGGGGCCGGTGGCGCTGTTCGACCACGCGGTGGCGTGGCTGCGCCGGCACCGGGTGCTGCTGCCGGGCGTCTCGGTGCTGGCCCGGCAGGTGCCGGCGGGCGGTGGCGGAGAAGCGGCTGCACGCCACGGTGGCCCGGGCCGCGCACCGCGCGGACGCCGCGCTGCCGGGGGAGCTGGTGCGGCTGCTGGAGGTGCCTGACGGCGCCCGGGTCTCCGAGCTGGAGCGGCTGCGCCGGCCGCCGACCCGCACGACCGGCACCGCGGTGGCGCGGGCGCTGGACCGGGTGAACGAGATCTCGGCGTTCCAGCTGGGCCGGGTGAACCTGACCCGGGTGCCGGTGAACCGGCTGACCACCCTGGCCCGGTACGGGCTCGCCTCGAAGGCCCAGACGCTGGAGCGGTCGGCGGAGCCGAAGCGCACCGCGCTGCTGACCGCGGTGGTCCGCAGCCTGGAGGCGGCGGCGATCGACGACGCGCTGGACCTGTTCGCGCTGCTGATGGCCACCCGGCTGATCAACCCGGCCCGGCGGGTCTCCGACCGGGAGCGGCTGGTGATGTTGCCGCACCTGGAGAAGGCGTCGCGCACGGTGGCGAAGGCGGCCCGGGTGCTGATCCGCGAGCTGGAGCTGACCGACGAGGTCGAGGCGGATCTGGATGTGGCGGCGCTGTGGCGGGCACTGGAGGAGGTCGTCTCGCGGGCCGCGGTGAACAGCGCGGTGCGGGTGGTCGAGCAGCTGGTGCCCGAGGACGACGACTCGGCGGAGATCGCGCTGCGCCAGCAGCTGACCGGCCGGTACAACACGGTGCGCCCGTTCCTCGCGCTGCTGGGCGACAGCGACGCGCTCGGGGCCGCGCAGGGCGGGCGCCGCGTGCTGAAGGCGGTGCGGCGGCTGCCGGTGCTGGCCCGGCGCAAGGTGGCCCAGCGCCCGCTGCTGCCCAAGGAGATCGATGCCGAGCTGGTGCCGCCGGCCTGGCGCAAGGCGGTGTACTCCAACACCGCGCTGCCCGAGGGCGCGGTCGACCGTGACGCCTACGTGGTGTGCGTGCTGGAGCAGCTGCACCGCGCGCTGACCCGGCGCGACGTCTTCGCCGCGCCGTCGAACCGCTGGTCCGACCCTCGGGCGCGGCTGCTGGACGGCGCCCGGTGGGAGGCGGTGCGCGAGGACGTGCTGGCCGGCCTGAGCCTGACCGAGCCGGTGGACGAGCACCTGGACGGGCTGACCTGCGGGCTGGACACGGCGTGGCGGCAGATGGCGGCCCGGCTGGAGGAGGCGGGCCCGGCGGCGAAGGTGGAGATCGTGGTGCCGCCGGAGGGCGGGCGGGCCCGGCTGAGCGTGGACAAGCTCGGCGCGCTCGGCGAGAGCCGGTCGCTGAACTGGCTGCGCAAGACCACGCTGGCGATGCTGCCGCGCATCGACCTGCCGGACCTGCTGTTCGAGGTGCACTCCTGGACCGGGTTCCTGGACGCCTTCACCCACGTCTCCACCAGCGCGACCCGGATGGAGGGCCTGCCGGTCAGCCTGGTGGCGCTGCTCGTGAGCGAGAGCTGCAACATCGGGCTGACCCCGGTGACGAACCCGGCCTACCCGGAGCTGACCCGCAGCCGGCTCTCCCACGTGGACCAGAACTACCTGCGGGCCGACACGATCGCAGCCAGCAACGCCCTGCTCATCTCGGCCCAGGCGCGGGTGCCGCTCGCGCAGAGCTGGGGCGGCGGAATGCTCGCCTCGGTGGACGGCCTGCGGTTCGTCGTGCCCAAGCGCAGCATCAACTCGGCGCCCTCGCCCAAGTAGTTCGGGCAGAAGAGGGGTCTGACCTGGCTCAACGCACTGAATGACCAGGTGTCGGGGATCGGCGCGATGCTGGTGCCCGGCACCCCGCGCGACTCCCTGTTCATCCTGGACACCCTGCTGAACCTGGACGGCGGGGTGCGCCCGGAGATGGTGGCGACCGACAACGCCTCGTACTCCGACATGGTCTTCGGGATCTTCAAGATGCTCGGCTTCCGCTTCGCGCCGCGCTTCCGCGACCTGGCCGACCAGCGGTTCTGGCGCGCCGACATCCCCGGCGAGCAACCGGCCAGCGGCTACGGGCCGCTGGAGGCCATCGCCCGCAACAAGGTGAACCTCAAGAAGATCCGCGAGCAGTGGCCCGACATGCTGCGGGTGGCCGGGTCGCTGATCACCAACCAGGTCCGCGCCTACGACCTGCTGCGGATGTTCGGCCGCGAAGGCCACCCCACCCCGCTGGGGCAGGCGTTCGCCGAGTACGGCCGGATCGAGAAGACCTTCCACCTCTTCGACCTGGTCGACCCGGTGGACGACACCTACCGGCGCCGGATGAACCGCCAGCTCACCGTGCAGGAGTCCCGCCACACCCTGGCCCGCGCGATCTGCCACGGCAAGCGCGGCCACATCCAGCAGGCCTACAAGGACGGCCAGGAGGACCAGTTGGCCAGCCTCGGACTGGTCCTCAATGCCGTGGTGCTGTGGAACACCCGCTACCTCGACGCCGCCGTCGAGCAGCTGCGGGCGCTGCCCGCCGACCAGCGCGAGCACGACGTCCTGGACGAGGACGTCGCCCGCCTGTCCCCGCTCAAGGCCGGCCACCTGAACGTCCTGGGCCGGTACGCCTTCACCCCCTCCCAGCCCGAAGGCGCTCTGCGTCCGCTGCGCGACCCGGACGCGGTGGACGACGACGACCAGGACGACGAGTAGCTCCGGCGGCCCAACCGCGAGGAACGGGCGGGCTGGGGCGTCGTTGAGCCGGTGCGCGGGCCCGGGCCCGCGCACCGGCGAAGGGAGTGGAAGGTGCCGAACGTGGCCACCGCCGAGCAGAGGGCGGCCCAGCGCCGCATGGTCGGGCGGGTCAACTGCGGCGGGGTGCTCAACCGTGACGGTCTGGCGTTCTGGCGCGAGGCCGACTGCGGGGAGTACTGGCCCGACGCCGACGAGGTCGCCGCGGACCTGGCGGTGCTGCAGGTGCCCTGCGAGATCGTGACGGCCTACCGGTTCCCCTTGGCGAACGACCATTCCAAGCGGGCCCGCAAGGGCTACGAGGTGCGGATCGCGACCAAGGACCTGCCCTCGCTGGAGGTGTGGATGCCCTCCCTCAAGGAGCGTCGCACCCCGATGCCCGAGGACGCGCCCGGCTGGGGCTTCGTGTACTTCCAGCCCTCCCCCGGGCAGATGGGGCTCTGCATCCGCACGAACATGGCGGCGGCCTGGCCGTGGTGGAGCGAGAAGCAGGCCGCCCGGATGGGCCTGTTGTGCGCCGAGTGCGGTTGGGACCTGCGCAAGAACGACGGCGATGACGACCACGTGGCCTACAACATCCCGAGAAGGCCCGGCGGCTGGCGCCTGCTGTGCGGGGCCTGCTGCAACCACGGCGAGGACGTCATGGGCCCGGACGATGCCCCCGCTGGCTCGCCCGTGCCTGCCCAGGCGGTGCCGTCCGTGCCGGCCACCTTCACCGCCGGCGGTGCCTCGTGATGCTGATCCCCGACGCCGTCCTCGGGGCAACGCCCCCACCCGCCCTCCCTTCCCGCTCCGGGAGGGAGGGCGGGTTCTTTTACCCGGTTCTTTCTATAGGGCGTCAGCACCACCGGACGCCGGTCGACCGGCGTCCGGTACGACCTGCGCGGACGCGGCGCGCCGGGCCCGCGTCCGCGCCGGTCGGGGCCGCCGCCTCGGGCAGGACCTCCGCAACCCAAAGACGATGCCGAGCGAGCTGCGCGGCTGACGGCATCGGAGCCCGCCACCCGCAGCCGTTCCCCCGCTCCGGGTGGCTCCCCTGCCCGGCAGGACGGGGCGCCGTCCTGCCGGTGCGCGGGCCGAAGGGCCCGGTCGCTCAGGTTCTGCCGGGTTTGCCCGTCGAGACCAGCAGGAGGACGGACGAGCCCGGTGCCACCGGTTCTGCGCCGCCCCGGGGGTCACTGCTGATCACCTGCCCGGCGGGAGCGTTCCAGTCCGTGTGCCGCATGATCGTGCAGCTCAGTCCGAGTCCGCGCAGCAGGCTTCCGGCCTGTTCGACCGGCATGCCGGCCAGGTCCGGCAGCGCGATGCCCGCTCCCGTGGTCTGCTCCTGCTCCTGTGTCGGAGTCGCATCGGCGCTTCTGCTCTTGGGGGTGCCGGTGGCGAGCGGGGTGCACGCCCCGTTCGCCGGTGGGGACAGGGACGGGGAGGCGCCGGGCGCGGGCGGCACGGGCTTCAGCGCGAAGAACCCCACCGTGGCGCACGCCAGCACGCAGCACGCCGCAGCGGTGCCGAGGAGCGCCCGGCGGGTGCGGCTGCGGCTGACGACTCGCTCGATCGCGGCCGCGTCGACGACCGGCGCCGTCGGCCCGTCGGCGAAGGAGGCCACCGCGGCACGCAGCTCGGCTTCGAGGCCCGGCTCGAACGGGGCGGGTCCGGACGACGTGTTCCTCACTTCGTACCTCCGAAAGCGGCCGACGGGGTGTGCGGCGCCTGGGCGCCCGATACGGAATCGCGCAGCTTGACCAGGCCGCGGGCGAGCTGGGACCTCACCGCACTCGAAGAGATGTCCAGGACGCCGGCGACCTGCCGGGCGTCCAGATCGTGCAGGTAGTACAGGACCACCACGCTGCGCATGCCCATCGGCAGCCCGAGCAGTGCCTCGATCAGTTCCGCGCGCAGATCCACCTGCCCGAACCGGTCCCGGGGGTCGGCCGTCTCGGGCACCCCCGACAGCCCGGGGCGCTCGCCCAGGCGCGACAGCCGCCGCCAGCGGTCGTTGGCCAGGTTGACCAGCACTTTGCGCACGTACGCCTCCGGCGAGTCCGCCACCTCGACCTTCCGCCAGTGTCGGCACGCCCGCTCCAGCGCCTCCTGCACCAGATCCTCGGCCACGTGCACGTCACCGGTCAGCGCATACGCGGTGCGGAACAACGCTCCCGACCGCTGTGCGACGAACTCCGTGAATCCGATGCCCGGACCGCTCCTGCGAAACCTCACCCGCCGACCTCCTCTCCTCGTCCCGTCCCGATCACTGCCCCCATGACGGCGGAACGGGGCCGGGTGCTGCACCGAGCCGCCGGCAGTGACGTGAATCACAGCTGGGACGGAAAGGGTGTCCCAGGACCTCGCGCCGCTGCCGCCCGGGGTGGGGGCGGGGCCCGGCGTCCCGCGCGGGCGGACGCGACGCCGCTCTCGACCTCGGCGAGTTCGCCCCCGCCGGCCCCGTCCTGCGGGTCATCCCCGGCGGCCGGGACAACCGGCCCGGGTCGGCAGGGTAACGGCCGGCCGTCGCCTTCGCCGTGCTCTCGGAGCCACTCGGCGACATCGTGCACCTCGTGCACCCGGCGCCCGGTGCCTTCCCCGTGCAGGTCCATGTCCTCGGTGTCGAGGGCGATCAGGATCGCGGTGCCGCGCAGGGCGGAGGCGACGTTCAGCAGGTCCTCGTCGCGGTAGTCCTGCATCCGCCAGCCGAGATCGCCCATCCGCTCGACCAGCAGCCGCAGGCCGCCCGCGGCTGCCACGGCCTGGCGGGCGAGAGCGGCAAGCTCGGCGTTCCGGTCCTCAGCCACACCTCCAGCGTGCGCCCGTTCTGGCCGGGCCGCCCCCGGCAGCGAAGATCATTCCTTAGCGCTAACCGCTGTACCGCTGCTACTCGCGACCGATGTTGCGGTGTCGCGTATTCCAGCTCAGAGCGCCCCAATCGGTCACTTTGGGTCATGCGGGCGGTGTCCAGGGTCCGGCCCGGAGTGAGTATGTTCGTCCGATGGCGCGTTCGAAGCGCTTCGGGAGGGGAGAGTGCCGGTGGACGTCGTCGCGATTATGGAAGCACTGGCTGAACAGGGCGTAACGGTGCTCTTCAAGGCCGACGCTGAGCGGATGGCAGAGAGGGGCAAGCCTTGGACTTTCGTCGCCAGTGGAGCGCCGTTGCGCGAGGACGTCCTTGTGCGAACCGATGCCGCGTCTGTGGAGCAATGCCTCGCAGTGTGCTTGCCCCGCCTGCGGGAGCTGGGCTTTTCGTTCCCTGAGCTGAGAGAGCGGGTGTGACCGAACCGCCGCCCTGGATGTCAGTGCCGACTGCTTACATGAGCCCATGGACACCGTGCACACGACCGCCGCCCTCCTCCCGGACCCCGCCGAGCTCCGCGCACACCTGCGCGCGCTGGCCGTGCTGGACCAGGCGATCTGCCGCGACCCGCGGTTCTCCCGCTACTCCTTCTCCACCACCTGGGGGCCTGGGACGGAGGCGGCCATGATGGACAACGGCTCGGGTGACGACTTTTCCGTCCTCTTCACCCCGGCCGGTGTGCTCGTCCGCGGCTTCGACCACGAGTCGGAGATGAGCCCGTACGCCACGGACGACGAACAGGTCTGGCCCGGTGTCATCGACGAGGTGCCCGCCGCGCTGCGCCCGCTCCTGAACGACCCGGCCTTCGTCGACGAGGGCCTCGGCGCCCCGCGGGTCACCGCCTGCCTGTGGTGGGAGACCGGCGGCAGCGCCTGGCGCACCGGCTCGGGCATCGAGTTCCCCTCGGGCAGCCCGGACCCGGACGGCTCCGGGCACCTCTTCCGCCTCCTCACCGACCGCTCTTCCGAGGCCGTCCAGGCGCACTTCGAGGAGGACTACGGGCGGCCCGTCCCCCTCGACACCGTCCGCCACGTCCTCGCGGGCCACCCCCTGACCCCCGAAGCCGCCCACGGCCTCAACCCGGCCGCCCTCTCCGACGAGGCCCTGCTCCGCCGGATCGCCGCCGACCCCGAGGTCGAGGCGTACCTCGCCTGCGACGGCGAGTTCGACCTCGCGCGGACCGACCCCATCGAGTCGATCGCCCTGCCGGCCGGTCTCCCGGTGGAGCCCGTGGCCGGCTGCAACGCGGGAGGCACCCACTACCTCTGCGGCCCGGCCGGCTCCGACCGCGTCCGCCCCGTGCTCTACACCGACTCCGAGGGCCAGGCTTCCCTCATCGCGGAGTCCCTCGCCGAGGCCCTGACCCTGGCCATCGTCCTCCCCTCCTGGCACGACGCCCTGGCCGGCTTCCGTCCCCCCGCGCTCAACGCCGACTACCTTGAGGACAACCCGGACCACCCCGAGGTCCGCGACCGCCTCCTCGCCGCCCTCCGCCTCCCCTTGGCCACCGAGCCCGAGGTCCTGGCCCGCCTCCTCACCACGGCCGCTCGCACCGTCCCGGACGGCTTCCTCCCTTCGGTTGAGGGCGAGGAGGACGCGCCCTTCGAACCGATGCTCCGTCTGCCGGGCGAGTAGGACAGCCCCGCCGCGCGCCGCCTTCCGGACCCGACGCACCGCTACAGCGAAGCCATGACCGCACTGCCCGACTGGAGGCGCCCGCCCCGCGCGGAGGGCTGTTCGCGGAGGACGTGGACCGCCTTCCCGAGGTTCGGCCCAGCGCATGCCGGATTTTCGGCAGGAGACTTTGGGGGGATCGACCTCAAGGACGTGGAGGGATGGGCCGTCACCGGGCATCACAATGACGTCGGGCGTGCGAGGCTCGCACCATGACGACGGAGAGCAGCCAGCAGTACGGGAAGCACAAGAAGTTCCGCCAGTTTGTCGACTGCCCGCGCTGCGGCTACACCGACTTTCCTCCCGGCCAACTCAATGAGGAACAAACGATTGAGACCCGGACGTGCGAGGACTGCGGCACGGAGGTAGACACAGAACCATTCTTTACCGCGCCTCCAGGCGAAGCCACCCACACCTTCGATAGCTGAGATCCAGGGGCCAAAGTTCCGACAACTTCAGACCCGACAGTCGACTTGCCTAATGAAGCGGCTGGTTGTCGCCGTGGATGTAGCCGACGGGGACTGGGCCGACGCGGCGGAGCTGGGCGGCGTGGTCGCGGATCACCTGCCGCTCGTCTTCGGTGAGCCGGTCTCCGGCGCGGGCCAGGTACTTCTCCGCCCCGTCGGCCGCAGCCCGCAAGGACGCCTCGGCCTCGGCCCGGTCGTCGCGGTCGAGAGCACCAGACTCGTGAAGACGGGCGCACAGGACGCCGGCCTGCCGGTGCACTGACTGCCACTCGCCCTCGGCCAGTCCGAGCCCCGGCGCCGGGACGCCCGGCGCCGCGGTGAGCAGCACAGCCAGGTCCTCCGCACGGCTGTCGATGAGGTGGGGTGCGCGGCCCTGTCCGAGGGTGGGAACGACGTGGCGGTAGGCCCGGGTCTCGCGGGTGAAGAACTTCACCGAGGGCGAGACCTTCACGTACCAACGGCCCCCGCCGTCGCCTTCCAGCTCCCACACCCGGGAGCGGTACCAGTCGTGCGAGGCGTCGCGGACGGCTGTGATGGGTCCGATGTGTTGCTCCGCCCAGCGCCGAACCGTCGCGGGCAGGGGTTTGGTCTGCCTCACGCCGCACACCTCACGTTCCGGTGCGCGGCGGGCGCCGGGCGGCTGCGGCTGTCGGCGGGGCTCGGGGAAGGGGGCACAGTCTGCTCCTGGGCGGGACGACGGGCGGGGCGCATGTGGTCAGCGGTCTTGTGAGAGGTGAAGGAGTTCGGCGAAGGTTCCGTTGGCGTGGACGAGGTCGTCGTACCGGCCCTGTTCGGTGATCCGGCCGTGCTCCATCACGATGATGTGGTCGGCGATTCTGGTGTTCTCCAGGCGGTGGGTGACCACGATGGTGATGCGGTCGGCGGCGATGGCCTTGATCTGCTCGAAGATCTGGTGCTCGCCACGCGGGTCCATCTGGGACGTAGGTTCGTCCAGGATCAGCAGTCCCGGGCGGCGGTAGAGGGCACGGGAGCATGCGATGCGCTGCCACTGCCCGCCGGACAGCTCCGAGCCGCCGAAGACCTCGCGGGAGAGCAGGGTGTCCAGGCCCGCGGGGAGGTCGTCGACGGCTTCGCGCAGGCCGACCGCATCGATCGCCTCCCACACGGGGACGTCGTCGTAGGTACGGGGCTGGCCGAGGGTGACGTTCTCGCGGAGCGGCATCGGCCACTGGGCGAAGATCTGCGGCACCAGACCGGTCTGCGCCCACACACCGGCGGGGTCTACCTCGGCCAGGTCGGTGCCGTTCCAGCGGACCTTGCCCTTGTCGGCCAGGTAGATGCCGGTGAGCAGGCGCGTGAGTGTCGACTTCCCCGAGCCGTTCGCGCCGACGATCGCAAGGATCTGACCGCGCTTCAGAGTGAGGGAGACACCGTCGACAGCGGGTTTGTCCTTGCCCGGGTACTGGTAGACGGCCTCCTCGAGCCGGATCTGCTCGACCCGGTCGACGGGCCTGCCCGCGCCGCGCTCGGGAGTGCGGGCCGCGGCATCGTCGAGGAAGGCCTGCATGTCGCTCAGGTAGAGGCTGGTGTGGAAGACCGCGGCACCGTTGACGACGACCTGGGAGAGCGCGGCGAGCGTGGTCTGCACGGCGATGACGGCCGTGGCCGCGACCGCCAACTCGATCCGGCCCGAGACCGCCAGCCACGCCAGAGCCCCCCAGGTCGCCACCAAGAACACCCCGCCGGCGAGCGCCGAGAGCACCGCGATCCGCAAGGTCCGCGGCGCGGCGGCCAGGGTGCGCCGGTCGCACCGGTCGGACAAGGCCCGGTACCAGTAGACGAGGTAGTCGGTCATCGAGTTGGCGCGGACCTCGTCGCCGTACTTCGACGTGGTCGCCCACCAGCGCATCATCCCCCGCACGTTGCGGTCGGCGATGTTGGCGTAGTGGATCTCGTAGTCGACCCTCGCGGTCAGGACCGCCCCCACCCCGGCCGGAAGTACCGCGAGCAGGAGCAGCGGCAGCATCAGCGGATTCAGCACCGACAGCACCCCGCCCGCGGTGACCATCCGGATCAGCGCGGACAGGAACCGCTGCGCGTCGGTGACCATCACCTGGGTGCGGATCACCCCCATCTCGGCCGCCTCGTGCCGATCGGAGAACCCCTCCTCCGCGTACGCCGACGCCTCCACCCGGCACACCGCCTCGACCAGCGCGCTGTCCGTCTCCGTCGTCAGCCGAGGGGTGATCCGCCGCTCCGCGTAGGTCGCCACCGCCGCCGCGCCGCGGCCCAGAGCCGCGGCGAGCGCGACCGCCACCAGCGCCGGCACGGCTCCGTGCAGCCGGTCGCCGGCCGACCCGTCGCCGAGGACGGGCTTCATGGCCTGGGCGGTGGCGGTCAGCAGTACGGCGGCCGAGACGCCCGTGACCACCTGGCAGCTCAGCAGCAGTTGCACGGCGCGGCGGTCGGTCCGCCACGAGAGCCGGGCGATCCGGCCCAGCACGGCCGGGATCTGCCTGCACATCCGCCGGAAGGAGACCTCGGCGAGCGGATTGACGGAGTACTGCCCGCTGTAGGTGATCTCCGCCGGTGGTGGCGGAGGAGGCGCGGTGGCCTGGTCTTCGTTCGTAGCGGCCGAGGTCAACGTGGGTCCCCCTTGACGGTCGTCCAGCGTGGTCGTGAGGCTCAACGACCCGGCCGGGATATCGAACACATGTGTTTCGGTCGATCCTGGAATCCCGAGATAGAGCGGGCGGCGGCGCGTGGAGGATGCACGGACCCAACCGCCGCAACAGGTATGCGAACGTGGGTGGTTGGCCGAATCGCCGAGGATGGTGTTCGCGGGCCCAGGAAGTGATGCCACCATCTCGGATGCCTTGGCCGCGTACCTGGAGCGCCACCCGGATGAGGCGGAGCTGCTGACCCAGCCGGTGCAGACGCTCGCCAGCGGTGAGAACTTCGCCTCGCTGCGCAGGTTCCTGACGTACGTAACGGTCGGCGCGCTGGTGGTGCGAGCACCAGGCCTACGGGATCACGTTGCAGCCCGGCGGCCATCTCGAGCCGACTGACACCACGTTGATAGACGCGGCTGCGCGCGAGCCCTCCGAAGAGACCGGCCTCGATGCCGCCGCCGTGTTCCTGGCGGATCCGGTTCCCGCGTATGTCGAGTTCGGACGCGTTCCGGCGCGCCCGGAAGAGAGGGAGCCGGACCACTATCACCTCGACATCGGGTTCGCCTTCACGACGGACTGCGCGGATCGGGGGCGTGCCGTAGTCGCGGGCGGCGATCTGCTCGATCAGCGAGCCGAGTGAGGGAGTGGCGGGCCGGGCCCGCGCTTCCGGGTGGGTGACGCCGACGAAGCCGCCGCCGACGTTGAAGGCGAACCGGCTGCCGGGCCGGTCGCCCGCCGCTGTCACTACCCGCGGCGGTGTCGCACGTTCGAGGGGCGGTCTCCGTGAGACCGGCCCTGCACGACCGGAGTTCCGTTATTCGGCGGCTTGCTCGAACGCCGCGAGCATCTCCGGCGACCACGTCAGACTGCCGTCCCGTAGGTCGTCGATCACTCCCTGGAGCCAGCGCTCCTCGGTGTCGAGGAGAACGAGAAGGTATTCGCACTCGATCAGCGTGATGCGTGGAAGGTCCGCAGAGGGCCCGGCGATCTGGCGCTCCAGTTCGGTGCGCCGGGCGGTGATCCGCTCCAGTCGCCGCTCCAGGAGGGGTGCCACCTCGTTCGGACTGAGCATGGCCAGGTTCGCCAGCGCCGCCGGGAACACCGGGAACTCCGCCTTGGGAACCGCCACCATCTGCTCCAGCCATTCGCGGGCGACGACCCGCCCCTCGTCGGTGACCTCGTAGACGGTCCGCTCCGGGTACTGCTGGTCCCGTTCGGTGTGTCGGACGGCGATCAGCCCGCCCGCCTGCAACCGCTCGATGGTGCGGTAGAGCCCGGCCCGCTGGCCGACGTTGACCACCAGTTCCTTGCCCCACTGCTTGAGCAACTGCTGGATCCCGTACGGATGCAGCGGTCGGTGGTGCAGCAGGACCAGCACAGTCAGGCCGAGCGGCGAGTTCTTCACGGGGGCGGTCATGCACGGCATCGTAGTCATCGTGCAAACTAGTTGCACTGAGACTAGTTGCCTTGCAACTATAGGCGTGGGCGCGGCGGCGAGCAGAGGCGAGCCGGTCGACGCGGGCGTTTGGCAATACCCGCACACCCAACAAGACGCGAAGCCTGGGAGGGGTCGTGAAGGGCAGTAACGGCAAGGGCGGTCACGCCGCCGGGGTACGGACGGCGCTCGTCATCGGAGGGGGTGTGGCGGGTCCGGTGACGGCACTCGCCCTCCAGAAGGCCGGGATCGAGGCGACGGTCCACGAGGCGTACCCGACCGCGGCGGACGGGATCGGTGCCTGGCTCGGCCTGGCGCCGAACGGTCAGGCGGCGCTGGCGACGGTCGGCGCGGATGTGGCAGTGCGGGCGGCCGGGCAGCCGGTGCCCGGTGTGGTGATGGCGGACGGCGCCGGGAACCACTTCACCCGCTTCGACGGCTTCCCTGGACTGCCGGCCACGATGACGATGCCGCGCGACCGGTTGTTCCGGGCGCTGACAGATCACGCGGTCGCCGAGGGCGTCCGCTTCGTCTACGGAAAGCGGCTGGTCGACGCGGTGGAGACGGCCGACGGCGTCACCGCGCACTTCGCCGACGGCTCGACCGCCACCGCAGACCTGCTGATCGGCGCCGACGGCATCCGGTCCACCGTCCGTAGGGTGATCGACGCCCAGGCACCCGCGCCCGAGTACGGCGGCGTGCTGAGCCTCGGCGGCTACGCGGCGGTGACGGACGACCTCCAAGCGGAGCTGAAGGTCGAACCGGGCGTGATGTACTTCGCGTTCGGCCGCGCGTTCATGGGGTACTGGCGGGGCCCGGACGGGCAGATGATCTGGTTCGCCGGGCTGCCCATGGACAACCCGCCGAGCCAGGCCGAGTTGGCGCGTGTGCCCGCCGCCGAGTGGATGGGAAGGCTGCGCGAGCTGTATGCCGGTCACTTCCCGGGTGAGCACCTGTTGCGGCACACCGAACCCGAATCGCTCATGGTGGTCGGCCAGATGGAGCGGATGCCCTCCGTACCGTACTGGCACCGCGGGCGGATGGTGCTGGTCGGCGACTCGGTGCACGCGCCGTCCTCCAGTTCCGGGCAGGGGGCCTCGCTCGCCATCGAGAGTGCGGTCGAACTGGGCCGGTGTCTGCGTGATCTCCCCACGTACGGCGAGGCGTTCGCCGCCTATGAAGCGCTCCGCCGTCCGCGTGTGGAGGCCGTCGGGATGAACGCCGCGGCCGCCAACAAGGTCAAGGCGGGCAAGAGCGCCCCGCCCGCGCCGTCGGCACCCGAGGAGATGTTCCGTGCGCTCCACTTCCACCGGATCGATTGGGAAGAGACGGCGGAGGAGACACTGCGGGGCATGGTCGGCATGTAGGCAGGGGCGGGCCGCCGGGGTGACCCCCTGACGGCCCGCCCCACGACAGCCTGCCCCCCGTAGCGGTCCTCCAGTGAGACGTCGGTCGGTGTCCTCATGTGCTCACCTACGCGCACCGCGTCCGGCAGCGGCAGTTGCCTCCCGGCTGGGGGTCGGCAGCCGACCTGCTGTGAACCGATAGCGTCAAGGAAGCGTCAAAGCGCATGTCACAGGGCAGGGTTGACGGTGTGCGGAGGTTCCGCACGACTGGTGGCATTGTGGGAGGGGACGACCGGTGAGGGTCGGTAAGGGGCTGGAGAAGGTCGAAGTACGGCTGAAGTGGGACCCGAGTCCGGTGGGGGAGTCACCACGCCATCTCGACATAGTCGCCGCGACCTATGCCGTGGACGATCCGTTCGGCAGGCCGGTGTATGTCGTGCACTACGACAGCCGCTCGCCGGACGGCACGATCAACATGAACCGGCACAGCCAGACCGGCATGGGCTTCGGGTTCGTCGAGGTGATGTCCCTCGAGTTCGAGCGCCTGTCCAGCGCCTACTCGCGGGTGGTCGTAGGCGTGATCATCCACCAGGAGCCGGATCCCCGCACCTTCGGGGACATGTCCAACGCCGGAGTGGTGATCGTCGAGGGCTACCAGGAACTGCTCGCCGACGACTTCTCGGGCGTGGCGGCAGCGCGAACGACAACGGTCGCGGAGTTCGCCAGGAACGACTCCGGCGCGTGGGAGATGCACGAGATGATCTGCGGGTCCGACAGTGATCCAGCAGCGTTCATATCCGAAATGGGCACGGTCCGCCCCCGTATCTGATCTCGCGCCGATTGCCGACGACAGTGGAGCGCGGCTCGACGCGAGTCGTGCTCCACCGTCTCCGGACGGACCCGGTGGTCCGTCCGGAGACGTCAGACCGTCACGGCAGTGCGTGGACGTGCGGGCCGACCGCATTCGACCAGGCGTTGCCCGAGGCCGCGTCCCAGTTCGTCGACCATGTCATCGCGCCCCGCAGACCGGGGTACGTCTTCGATGGCTTGAAGGTGCCGCAACTGCTGCCGGCCGTCAGGCAGTCCAGGGCGTTGTTCACCACCGTGGGGGAGACATAACCGCTGCCCGCCCCGCTCGGGGAGGCGGGGACGCCCAGGCCCACCTGGGACGGGGACAGGCCACCCTCTAACTGGATGCAGGCAAGGGCCGTCAGGAAGTCCACGGTGCCCTGGCTGTAGACCTTGCCGTCGCAGCCCAGCATCGAACCGCTGTTGTAGTACTGGGTGTTGACGACGGTCAGGATGTCCTTGATGTTGAGCGCCGTCTGGAAGTAGCCCATCGACGTCGACTGCATGTCGATCGTCTGCGGGGCCATGGTGATGATCAGCGACGAGCCCGCCTTGGCCGACAGTTGGCGCAGCGCCTGTGCCATGTAGGTGGCGTTCAGGCCGTTCTCCAGGTCGATGTCCACCCCGTCGAAGCCGTATGTCTGCATCAGGGAGTACACCGAGTCTGCGAAGTTCGCCGCGGACGTCGGGTCGCTCACCGACACCGTGCCGTCCTGGCCGCCCACCGAGATGACGACCTTCTTCCCGGCCGCCTGCTGTGCCTTGATGTCCGCCTTGAACTGGTCGACCGTGTAGCCGCCTAGGCCGCTGGAGTCCAGGGAGAAGGACACCGCGCCCGGCGTGCCGGTCGCGTCCGCGAAGGCCACCGCGATGATGTCGTACTGCGAGGGGACGTCGGAGATCTTCTGGACCGTCGCGCCGTTGTCGAAGTTCTGCCAGTAACCCGTGACCGCGTGCTTCGGCAGGGAACCGCCATTGCCGTTGCCACCGCCGGACGAGGTCGTCATGGCCGTCACCGACGCCGACTTCGCCGACTCGCCCGCCGCGTTGGTCGCCGTCACCTGGAAGGGATAGGACGTCGAGGGCGCAAGGCCGGTCACCGTCGCCGACGTGCCCGTCACCGCCGCCACCTTGGTGCCGGACCGGTACACGTTGTAACCCGTCGCGTCCCGCGCCGTGTTCCACGCCAGCGAGACGGAGGAGGACGTCGTGGAGGAGACCATGAGGCCCGTGGGGGTGGAAGGGGCTGTCGGGGCCGGGCCACCGCCGCCTCCGTCCGGGCCGAACACCGACACGTCGTCGGCGTAGTACGCCGCCTGCCCGTACCAGCCGTGAAGGTACACCGACACTGATGTCGTGGAGGCGCCGGTGGTGAACGTCGTCGACAGTTGCTTCCAACTCGTCGCGTCCGCCGTCCAGGTGGACACGTCCGTCGTGCCGGTGCCCGTCGCGCCCAGGTAGGCGTACCCGCCCTGCACCCAAGCGCTCAGTGTGTACGTCGAGTTGGGCGCGACCGCGACTGTCTGGGTGCACTGCGCGTTGTCCTGGCCGGACGGCGTCGCCTTCAGCGCGGCGGTACCGCCGCGCACCGGGGACGACACGGTCGTCCCGCTGTCCGCGGAGCAGGTCCAGTCGCTCAGGCCCGACTCGAAGCCGGTGTTCTTGACGTTGTTCACGTCTGCGGCAGTTGCGGGCCCGGCGCCCAGGAAGGAGAGGGCGAGTGCGGCGACGGCAGCCCCGGCCAGGGTGCGTCTGCGACGGAACATGCCTGGAATGCGGTCCACTTGAGCCTCCGATGGGGGAGAGAGGACGGGTGGGGGGCATTACGGAACGGTGGCCACCGCCTGAGCAACGAATTTGGTCCAGACCAATTGGGATGTCAAGACCTCTGGCAAGCAAGGGTAGTTGCGGGTGTTCTCCCGTCGGCAGGGCATGGATCGAGTACAGAGGCGGCTGTGCGCCGACGCGTGGACGAGGCCCGTGGCCGCACCGTCGTCAGTGGATCACCGAACCCGGTCACTCTTCTTGCGCAGCAGGCTGGTGATCTGTCGGCCCGTGGCCTGCGTGAGCCGGGCGCCAGGGTGGCGTCGGAGGCCCAGCGTTCGGGCCGGCCGGCGTGCGTACAGGTCGACGGCCGACTCCGCGAACTCCGGGTCCTGCTCTTCTCTGTTCTGGGTTGGTGTTTCAGAGGAGGGGAAGTTGGACCTGTTCTTCGTGAGACGGCCGCTGGTGGAGCGGTACGGGGATGGGCTCGCCGGCGGTACGGCGGTGGCCCTGTTGGACCGGCAGGTGATCCCGGACGGGACGCCGATCGTGCTGGGGCCGGACATGCGGCCGGTCGAGCCGCTGTCGTCGTGGTTCCGTCACCTCGCCTACCTGGGCCGGGTCCCGGAGACGATGCGTTCGTACGGGTACCTCGTGCTGCGGTTGGCCGAGTACCTCGCCTCGCGGCAGACGGACTTGCTCGCTGCGGGCGAGGCCGATCTGCTTGCGTACCGGCGCCAACCCTTGGACGTCCAGGCGGTGCCGATCGACCCGGTGACGTGGGACCGGGAGGCGTCGACGGTCAACGGGCTGTTCGCCTGGCTGACCGAGGCCGGGCACCGCTCCAGCGGGCCGCTGCGGATGCCCAAGGCTTACGGCTCGGGGATGTCGCACGGCATGCAGGTGCGGCATCTCGCGCTCGATCAGTACCTGTTCTTCCGCGACGTCGGACTGGGCGGGCAGTGCCCCGACGGCGAGGTCGACGTCGCTTTCCGGGGCGGGTTTCCGCACCGCAACCGGGCGGGAGCCGAGCTCGCGCTGATGACCGGGACGCGCAAGCGGGAGTGGTTGACGACATCGACGACTTCGGCCGCCTCTCGGGGTGCTGAAAGGGCGGCGCCGGACGTTCGCCATGGCTCGGATGCCGCCGAGCTGCGGCGGATCACGGTCCGCGAGTGCGACGGCGGCCTGGAGGCGATGGCGGTCTTCCTGGGCCAGGGCGGGTTGATGCTGGGGCCCTCGTCCTGGGACCGGATCCGGCGCCACGCCTGGGAGAGGGTGTCCGCCTTCGCCCAGCGGGGGCCGACGCCTGTGCTTCCGCGCAGGCCCTGGCGCTTCCACGACCTGCGACACACGTTCGCCCTGCGGCTGCTCAAGCACCTCACCCAGATGTTGATCGAGGCGGAACTGCGGCGGGCCGACCCGCGGCCGCTGGTGACGTTGGCCGAACACATCTCGATGAACCCGCTGCTGGTCGTCCAGCGCGCTCTGGGACACGCGAGTCCTCGCACCACCTACGAGTACCTGGCTTACCTGGAGGACCCGATGACCTACGTCGACCAGGCATTTCGCACCTGGTCGGACAGCGACTGGGCCTCCTATGCGGACATCGCAGTCTGGCTGCTGGAGAGGGACGCAATGCCCAGGAGGGGTGAGCGCACACGGGACTTCACCGAGCCCACTGTAGGTACTCAGAATCTGCGTCATGTTCTCGTGAGCGATGACCTCTGAATAGCACTTATGACGCGGCGCTGAGATTCCCGGTCTGGAATGATCACCCTTTCGAGTAGTCGAAAGTACGTGTGCTCGTTCGCGCCGCAGTGCCCGTGTAACTGTCCTGCGATGCAAGGCCAGTTACCCGAGCGCTGGGGTGGACGGTGGATGTAGAGGTGTGTGTTCGGCTTGCCGAGGATGAGGCGTCCGAGGGCCTCGCCTGGGAGTCGGTGCCGTTGGAGATGCTGTACTCGGCCGAGCCGTGGCGGACGTTCCGCTGGTACATGGGGCAGAAGCACTACTCGGGTTCGTACTGGTCGAGTACGCAGTCGGATCACGTCATCTACGAGTCGCGGCTGGAGCTCGCGCGGCTGCTGTACGCCGACTTCGACCGGGACGTGACGGCCATCGTGGCCCAGCCCTTCTTGCTGAGAACCGACATGGACGGCGCGCTGCGCCGGCACATTCCGGACTACCTGATGACCTCCACCACGGGCCCGTTGGTCGTCGATGTCAAGCCGCGCCGCCGGGTGGTCCGGCCGGAGCACGCGTTCACCTTCGCCTGGACCCGCGAGGCAGTCGAGTCCCGCGGCTGGCGCTACCAGGTGTGGAGTGAACCGCCGGACGCCGAGTTGGCCAACGTCCGGTTCCTCGCGGGCTACCGCCGCGACTGGCTGTTCGAGCCGGACGCGTCCGAGGGGATACACAACGAGGCGGTGGACGAGGAGCCGCAGCCGGAGCGGCTCTTTGATCCGGTCATCCTCAACGAAGTACGCGACCGGGTCGCGGACGGGGGCACGCTGGGAGAGGCGTTCGCTTGTCTGCCGGACCGTCCGGCTCCGCTGGTGCGGGCCGCCATCCTGCATCTGCTGTGGAAACAGCAGTGGCTGACCGACCTGAGCGTTCCGCTGAGCGCCCGCAGCGTGCTGAGGAGCGCGTCGTGAGCCGGGCCGCAGTACGCGTGGGGGTAGGGAGTCGCTTCTCCTACGACGGCGAGATCGTTGAGGTGGTCGAGCTCGCCAGCACGCAGGCGGGCGGTGAGGTGGTCCTCAAGGACGGCCGGGGAAGGCTGCTGCGCCTGGCCGTCAAGGAGCTGCTGCTCTCCGACCGGGCCCGCATCATCCCGGACGGGCCTGGGCCTGCCTCCGGCGACCCGCAGGAGACGGCGGCGGTGGTGCTGGCCCGCCTGGACGCCGGCGAGCGGGAGATGGTGCTGGAGCGGGCCGTGCACGTGAGGGAGGTGCTCACCGGGTTCCGCAGCGGCAGCGAGGAACTGTCGGCCGTGGGGGAGCCCCGCGCCGCCTACACGGCCGGCGAGCCGTTGGAGAGTCGGTACGCGGCGAAGGCGGCCGAGCTGGGGGTGGCACGCGCGCGCGGTCAAGCGGTGGGTCGCGGCCTTCCGCCAGGACGGCGAGGCGGGACTGGTGCCGGCCCGCAGCGGGCCGCGTTCGGGGCACCGGAACGCTGAGCCGTGGTCGGAGGCGGCGCTGGAGGTGATGGTCGAGCACACGGGCCAGTCCAAGCCATCGCGCAAGATGGTGATCGAGCGGACTCGGGCCCGGCTGCTGGCCAGGGGGTTCGACGAGGAGGACCTGCCCAGCCGGGCGACGTCCTACCGCCTCCTGGAGGATCTGGAGCGGCGTCATCCGACGGTCCGGCTGAGTATGAAGCGGAACCGGGACATCGCCTCCCGGCCCGGCGGGGTCTACGGGAAGCTGCGGCCGACCCGGCCGGGCGAGTACCTGCTGATGGACACCAACCGGCTGGACGTCTTCGCCCTGGACCCGGTCACTCTGC
Source organism: Streptomyces sp. NPDC104371 (assembly GCF_055583785.1). Classification (NCBI taxonomy): domain Bacteria; kingdom Bacillati; phylum Actinomycetota; class Actinomycetes; order Kitasatosporales; family Streptomycetaceae; genus Streptomyces; species Streptomyces sp. NPDC104371. Next base: position 18,918 of record NZ_JBVJNF010000001.1, on the reverse strand, counting down.
AGTGGCTGCAGGCGGAGCTGACCGTCGCGATGGACTGGTACACGCGCTGCATCTGCGGGATCAGGATCACGCCGGTGTCGACGAAGGCCGTCGACGCCAGAGTCGCCCTCTACCAGGCGTTCCGCCCCCGCTCCGCGGGCGAGGACTGGCCGGCGCACGCTCTCTGGCCCGAGCACGGCATTCCGCGCTCGGTGCTGATCGACGTCACAGCATTGGAGGGGCCGATGCCTTCGGCGGCGTCGCCGGCGCTGGTGCCGGAGACGGTGCTGGTCGATCGCGGCAAGGTGTTCGTCTCGGAGCATCTGACCAGCGTCTGCCGCCGGTTGGGTATCTCAGTGCAGCCGGCCCGGCTGCGGACGGGCCGGGACAAGGGCCCGCTGGAGAGATTCTTTCTGACTTTGCGCGAGGACCTGCTGCAGGGCCTGCCCGGCTACAAGGGGCCCGATCTGCACTCGCGCGGCGAGCGCCCGGAGGGGGAGGCGTTCTTCTTCCTCCACGAACTTGAGGCGATCATCCGTGAATGGGTGGCCTGTGTGTATCACGTGAGGCCGCACACCAGTCTGATCGACCCGGGCGTGCCGGGACTGCGGATGTCGCCCGCGGCGATGTTCGAGCACGGCCTGAACAGGGCCGGCTACATCGAGGTCCCGCGCGATCCGGACCTGGCGTTCGAGTTCCTGCGCGTGGAACGCAGGAAGATCCAGCACTACGGCATCGATCTCGACGCACGCCGCTACAACGGTGCCGCCCTGGACCCCTATCGCGGTCTGCTCAGCGATGAGCGGGACGGCAAGTGGCCGATCGCGGTGAACCCGGACGACGTCAACACGGTCTACTTCCGGGATCCCGAGAGCCGCCGGTGGAACGCGCTGGCCTGGGAGCACGCACCGGGGCGGGACATGCCGGTGAGCGAGGAGGCACTGCAGTTCGCCCGGCGCCTGGCCGCGGCCCGTGACCGGTTCCCGGACGACAAGGCCGCGGTCCGTGACCTGTTCGAGCGGTGGAACCTCGGCCTGGGTACCTCGCTGGTGGAACGCCGGATGGCGCTGCGGCTCGCCCGGGAACAGGCGGCCCTGGACCTGCCCGAGGCCGAGGAGAGCGTCGCCACGCTGCCGAGCGTGAGGCGCCTGATGGAACTCCCCGACGAGGCAGAGCCGCACCCCGCGGCCGAGGCCGCGCAGGAGATGGGCGACGACGACGTGGTCGAGGACGTCGGGCTGGAAGACGACAGCGACTTCTACACCGACGCCCTGGAGGACGCGTGAACGACGAGAGCACCTGGACACCGGGAGACGCCCACCGCCTGGACGCGCTGACGCTGTCCCGCAAGGAGGGCTGGGCGGCGTTCGCGGACGCACAGGCGCGCGTCCAGCCCGAACTGCTGGCACGCAGCGACTACTTGGCGCTGGGCGAGCGGGCGCGGGCCGAGTGCGACCAGGCCCGGCGACTGTGGCACGCGAACCTCGGTCCGTTGCGCACCCCGCAGCTGGCCGAATTGCACGAGGACTTGTGGGACATCGTCGACAGCAACCTCCAGGACGGCGACAAGGCCAAGGGCGCCGTCGCGGTGGACGCCTTCCCCAGGCTCGGCAAGACCACCGCGGTGCTGGCCTTCGCCCGGGACTTCCACCGCCGGGAGATCGCCGAGGGCGGCGCGTTCACCGTCGGCGGGCACGAACGGCTCCCGGTCTGCCGGGTGGGCCTGACCGGCAACACCGGGATGAAGGACTTCAACCGGGCGATGCTGGAGTTCTTCGGCCACCCCGGCCGCACCACCGGCACCACGGCCCAGTTCGCCCAGCGCGCCCTGGACTGCGTGCTCTCGTGTGATGTGAAGCTCTTGATCGTCGATGATCTGCACTTCCTGCGGTGGAGGGCGACCGGAGGCGTCGAGGTGAGCAACCACTTCAAGTACATCGCGAACGAGTTCCCGGTCACCTTGCTGTTCATCGGCGTCGGCCTGGCCAGCCGCGGACTGTTCTCCGAGGGCGAGACCTACGACAACGCGGTCCTGGCCCAGACGGGCCGGCGCACGACCCGCCTGGACATGAGGCCCTTCGAGCTCAAGAGCGACCAGGGCCGCGCCGAGTGGCGGCAGCTGCTGCTGGCCCTGTAGAAGCGCCTGGTGCTCAGGGAGAAGTACCGGGGCACGCTCGCCGACGAGCTGTTCGACTACCTCTTCATCCGCTCCAGCGGCCACATCGGCTCGCTGATGACCCTCATCAACCGCGGTTGCCAGCGAGCCGTCCGCACCGGCGCCGAGCGTCTCGACGAGGATCTCCTCAGCCGCGTCAAGATCGACCAGGCGGCCCACCTGGCCCAGGACGACGTACGCAATCTCCTGAAGGGCCAGCGCTCCCGACGGACCCGCCAGAAGGCGGCTCGCCGGTGACGCACGCGCGGACTCTGCCGATCCGCCTCGCCCCGCAGCCGGGCGAGGCACTCGACTCATGGTGGGAGGCGGTCGCCCACCGGCTGGGCACCACCACCGGCGACGTTCTGTCTTCGATGGGCCTGCTGCCCCGTGGCTACTGTCGGCCGGTGGACTCGGGCGTCCTGGGCCGCCTGGTCCCCCTTCTCGACGCGGACCAGGCGGCAGCCGTCGCCTGGTCGGCTGGCCCCACCCGAGCGCAGGTGCACGCCATGACGTTGGCCTGCTACGACGGGCAGGTCCACGTGGTCGACACACGGCGGCGCCGGGTCGAGGCGAGGCATGTCTGGGGGAGGTCCCGCGGGTCCCGCTACTGCCCGGCCTGCCTGGCCGAGAACGGCGGCAGATGGCGGCTGAGCTGGAGACTCGGCTGGTCCTTCGCCTGCCTCGATCACCACCTGCTGCTGGTCGACGCCTGCCCGCGCTGCAGCCGCATGTCGCGGCACTTCCCGGCGACCACCAGGCACCCGCTTGCTCCGGGCCGCTGCCACAGCCCTTCGGAGAACGACTCCCCGCCGGCACGCTGCGGCCAGCCGTTTGAGGAGGTTCTTGCGCTCACGCTCGCCGCACAGGGATCCACGATCGCGGCCCAGAAGCGCATCGAGAAGGCGATCTCCTGCGGACAGGCCGGCTTCGGCGTCTACCAGGACAACCCTCAACCCAGTCTTGCGCTGTTTGGAGACCTTCGGGCACTGGCCTGCATCCTCCTTCGCCGCGTCCCTGAACGGCTGTCGGGCTTCGCCCCATCGGAGATCCTGACGCTGCACCAGCGGCCCCTGCCTGAGAAGCGGCGGTCCTTCGGCCCCGTCGAGAAGACCCGTCCGGGACGACTTGCCCCGCAGCGGGCCGCGACTGCCGCGATCGCCGTCAGCGCGGCTCTGCATATGCTCGAGCAAGACGACGCCCACAAGGCCGGAGCCGCTCTTCGCCAGCTGATCAGTGATGCCGACGGCAGCATTCCGCTCAGGGTCGGGCACCGATGGGCCCACACTAGCCCGGTCTTCGACGCCCTCCACCTCGCGACCCTGGCGCCCCGCTTCAAGCACACCGACCAGTTGCGTTACCGCACTGTGGACCGAATGCCGCGCAGGCCCGGCCGCTCGGCGGCAACGCGGGTCGCCGAGCGGGCCCGCAAGATTCCAACGCAGCTCTGGCCGGCCTGGTCCGCCCGGCTGAGCCCTCAGAACGGGGCTCTGTCGCGTACGATCCGCCCGGCCCTGTCGTGCTACCTCCTGCTGATCGGAGGCACGGGAGACTTCAACGCGGCGGCCCGCCTCCTTCAAGCACCAGTAGAAGACAGGCTGGGATCTCACATGACATTCCGGCTCACGAAGCGGAACCACTTCCAAGCCATCAGTCTCGGCCTGTCCGCGCTGGCGGACTACCTCGACCAGGAGGGATCGCCGATCGACTACAACCGCCGCACGGTCGACTACCGTGACCTGCTGCCCCTGAGCACCTGGCGACAGCTCTGCCGGGACATCGGATTCGAAGCCGGCGGAGTACGGCGCCACCAGTTCGCCCGAGCGTTGCTGTTCGAACGACTCAGCGGGCTCTCCGCAACCCTCGCGCCGACCACCTACGCGCCCAGCACCCAGGACTGCGGACCATGCTGCGGACCTTCGAGACCGATCTCACCCCGGCGCTGATGAGCCAACTCGAAAGACACACAACCGAGTTCCTCGCCCGACAGGGAATCCGCAATGAACCTCTCTCCTGGCAACCCCCGACGGACACCATGCGCGATCTTGAGTTGCCAGAGTGCGACCTGCGGGACATCGACCCCGGGGTGCTGCACCGGCTCATCAGGGACGAATGCCTGACGACAGCTCAGGCCGCACGACGCCTCGGCGTCAGCCATGACACTGTCCGCTTCGTCCTGCAGGAGCAGCCGGCCCCTCCAGGGGCAGCGAAGGGTGCGAAGTGGGAAAGAGGAGCGACTGTTCGTCGGGCTCGCGAAGCTCTGCCCAGGGACAAGCTCGCCCGCTTCTTCCTCGACGAATACCGCTCGCTCAAGTGGATCGCGGAGCATGCCGGCGTGAACGTCGACGCCGTCAAGGTCCTGGTCCACGAATACGGCATGACACGCGACGGCAAAGCGACCCGCTGGCGCCAGATCGATCTCGACTGGCTCCGCGCCCAACGGGCCGCCGGACGAACCTGCCGCGAACTCGCCGAGGAGACCGGCTTCTCGCTCGGAATGATCAGCTACCTGGGCCGGCGGCACGACCTGCCTGGCCGCCACACGATGGAAGCTACTGAACCGGCCGCTTGGGCATCTCCGACCTCGCAGGGAGGCGTGATCATCCGGATCACTCTGTACGAGAAGAAGGACGGCGCCGCGAACAGCGATCCTCTCAAGCGCTCGCAGATCGGCTGGAGCGACGGGCTGTACGACCGGTAACTTCACGACATCGCCCGTGGCGTCTGGGTCATGCGGCGGGATCATCCGCCAAGCCATGGAGATCGACTGGGTTGTCGATGTCGCCGCTGGGCGACGGGCCCGCCTCGCCGTCAGCCCCAGCCTCGGGTGGAGCTGACGCGTCGGGCGCCCTTCCTGGGGGATGGCTTGTTGCTGCGGAAGCTGCTCAGCAGCTTGCTGAGTGCTGCGGTCAGGTCCGCCAGTGTCCGCACGTACGCCAGACGTCCGGCGCAGAGCATGTCGGGTCGCCTCGAAGGAACGGCGCCGGCCTTGCCGGGACGGGCATGGGAGGTGGGTGGGGCAAGTCTGGACGGCGGCCAGGTCCGGCATACAGCCCATGATGCAGGGCTCGCCGGGCGCCGCCACAGCCCGGGCATGTTCGGAGGGAGTCGAGCAGGGGCTGAAGGTAGTCGAGGGACCCCGCTGGCGTGAGTGAGCGACGGCGGTGGCTAGGATTTTGGGTGTAGGGCTGGTGTCATGCAGTGCCGCTGAGCGGGGTAGGGGATTTTGACGTGCCAAGTGCCTGTGCGGCTGAGCCGTGTGGGTCTCCGGTCTGGCGCCAAGTCGGGGTTCACGACGGTTGGTGGCCCTGTTGACGAGGCGTCTGGTGTTGTTCAACGGGAGAGCTGCCAGGGGCAGTGGCCTCCCGCTTCAACGTGCGTCGTCCTGTTCACGGCTTGATGGCGTGACAGTAATGCGGAGACGATGAGGGGGAGCGGTGGAGATAGAGTCCGACGCGCACGTCGAATTATCAACGCGCGTGTTCGATGGCGTGGAAAGGCTGGGGTGGGAGTACATTCATCCAGTTCCTCACCCCCGCCCAGATCATGAAAATCCACCAGTATGGCATGACCCTCCCATGCCCACTTATCGAGGAGGCGCACTCCCTCGACTTTTGGGATGTGTCTTCGGTGGGATGTTTTTTGCGGGAGCTTTATTTGCGGCGTTGGGGAGCCTTGTCGTTGCTGCCGTGGCGTGGATCCCTGTCGGGATAATCCTCATCATGCGCGTCGCTCCCTATATTGGATATAAATGGAAATTGTCGGTTGCGAAGCAGAAACGGGAAGAACTCAGAGCGGCTCACGAGGCCGCGTCCGAGCGGTGGAAGACGGATGTCCTCGCGCACGATGCCTCGGAGCGGCGGCGCGTCGACGAGGCGTTGCGGTGGTTTCCGGTTCATCTCGTATCCCGCCCGCGTCGGGTTGATGTCTATGGCGGCACGGCGGATGGGTGGGCGGCTCTTCTGGTGACTCTGGGGGCGTCTCTCCTCGCCAACGGAAAGGGACTGTGGCTCCTCGATCTCAGTCATCAGACGGTGGGGCGGGAGCTGGCGGCCTTGGCCGATACGCGAGGGGTACCGGTGGTGCGCGTGGAGCTGCCGTCGGCCTCCGCGCCGCCTGACCTGTCGTGGGGATTGTCCGCGGAGGAGCTGGCCGAGGTGCTGGCGGAGGCCCTTTCCACACTGCGGCCGGACGGGGCCGACGTTGACTTGCGCGCGACGGACGCCAGCATCCTGCACTTTGTGCTCGAGCGACTGAACGGGGCGGTTACCTTCGGCCGGATCGCTTCCGGACTGGAGGTCCTCCTGCGCGTCCACGAACCCGACCGCGCGCCGGAACCGCTGTCGGCCGGAGAACTGGACAGCCTCACCACGGCCATCGATGTCGTCGGGCAAAGCGAGCGGGTTCAGAACGAGCTGCGCTTCGTATATGACGTGACGCGTCTGCTGGCCCGCGCCCAGCACAACCCCCTCACCCTCCCCGCCCCGGACCAGTGGCTGGCTCCCGGGCAGTTGACCATCCTCTCCACGCACGATGTGACCGAGCGCCGCCAGGACGTCATCGACCGCGTCGTCTTCTTCCTCATCCTGCATCAGCTTCGCCGTGGCCGCGTCCCGGCGGACGCCGGCACTTTGGTCATCGCCGGCGCGGAGCATCTAGGACGCTCTGCTCTGGAATCCATGGCTCGCCAGGCGCGCGTCGCTGGCGTCCGGCTCATGCTTCTGATGACACATGTGCGCGAGGACATCCGACCGCTTCTCGGAGGTCAGGACAGCGCGACGGTCCTCATGAGGCTGGGAAACGCCGAGGAAGCGAAAGCCGCCGCCGAATTTATCGGCCAGGGGCACAAATTCGTGATGAATCAGCTGACGCGGCAGGTAGGCGAATCACACTCCAGGGGGCGATCCCACAGCTACGGCGGAGGTGTTAGCGAGACGGGGGGATGGTCGACTAGTTGGCAAAATACCGTCGACAGTTCGACTGATAAATCCGTGACGCGCGGCGAGATGGTGTCCCGAGTCTATGAATTCACAGTGGAGCCGACACAAATCCAATCGCTGCCGCCCACCGGACTCATTTTGATCGAGACGAGTCCGCAAAGCCGCCGCGTCGTGTTCGGCGACTGCAACCCTGCCATCACCCTTCTACCGCACGTGGCCGATGCCCCGCGGCTACTCGAGTAGGGAGGCGATCGCTGTGACGGGCTGCGGTGAGCCCCGCGCCTCTTCCAGCAAGGCATCGATGATCTTAGAGGGCTTCCGGTTTCATCGGCTGCGGGACATTCCCCGGCAGGCTCCCGAAGACCAAGAGCCGGACCGTACGCCGGCGGAGTTGTTCGCCGCACTCGCCGCCGCACGGGCCGAGTTCAACGACCGCCCAGGGGCGGCACTGGCCGTGGTGTGGTATAGGGCCCCCGGCAGCCAGCAGCTCGATGTCCTGGTGGGAGGACGTCCCTTCGTACCGTTCGCCAGAGACCACGGCCAAGCTACCGGAACTCGCGGCTACCCCCTGCTCTACCCGCCAGGTGCGGTGGCCGTGCCCGCCCAAGTCCCCGACTTGGCCGGCTTCACATCCTGGGCCCGCTGCCAGGGACAGGCCGATCCTCTGTGGGCGCCGGCAGCGGACCGGCCGAAGGTCATGCGCGGAGGCTTCGATGACCACGTCGGCCACATGCGTGACCCGTTCGCCTGGATGGTGCTTGCGGAACCCCTCAGCGATGAGGGGCTGGAGAGCGAGCGCGTGGCCCTGACCCGGAGAATCCCGGGGCTCAGGCAGCGAGAGAACTCCGAACTGGACCGCGTCGCACTCGAACGCGCCCAGGCCCGGTACCGGGAGCTGTCCAGGGCCCGCCCCAGCGGGATGTGGAACATCCACGTCCTGGTCGGCTCACCCGACGCGCCCACCACCCGCCGAGCAGCCGCACTCCTCTGCAGCTCCGCCGACCTGGATGAGCACCCCTACACCCTCATGCCCGGACCGCCGGTCGGAGATCTGACACAGGCATGGGCCGCGGCAGAGGCCCCGGCCGGTGAACCGGCCTCTCCCTTCCCCGCGAGCACGGAGCTACTGGCCGCGCTGGCCCGCCCGCCGCGCAAGGAACTTCCCGGCGTCCGTCACGTCGAGCGCGCCGACTTCGATGTCACCCCCGAATCAACCGGAGACATTGTGCTCGGCTCGGTTCTTGATGAAGCCGACCAGCCGATCAGTGTCCTGGGCATCACCACGGACACCCTCAACCGGCACGCCTTCGTCGCAGGCGCCACCGGCTCCGGAAAATCGCAGACCGTACGACACCTGTTGGAGTCCCTGCACGACATCGAAGTCCCTTGGCTGGTCATCGAGCCGGCCAAGGCCGAATACGCGAACATGGCGGGCCGACTGGCCGATCGCGCCGAAGTCACGGTCATCCGTCCCGGCGCCCCCGACGATGTCCCCGTCGGCCTGAACCCGCTCGAACCGGAGCCCGGGTTCCCGCTGCAGACCCACCTCGACCTCGTCCGCGCCCTCTTCCTGGCCGCCTTCGAGGCCACGGATCCGTTTCCGCAGGTCCTCAGTCAGGCACTGACCAGGTGTTACCAGGAGATGAGCTGGAACCTGGCGCTGGGCACCCGCCGAGGCGTTCCCAGGGCACCACGCTATCCCGGCCTGGCCGACGTGCAGAAAGCCGCCTTGGAGGTCGTGGACAACATCGGATACGGCAAGGAAGTCGCCGACAACGTACGCGGCTTCATCGACGTACGGCTCGGATCGCTTCGAATGGGCACCCCCGGGTGGTTCTTCGAGGCCCAGCACCCCATCGACATGAGCAGCCTCCTGGACCGAAACGTGGTGCTGGAGATCGAAGACATCGGCAACGACCAGGACAAAGCGTTCTTCATCGGAGCGGTACTGATCCGGATCTACGAACACTTGCGAGTCCACCGCACCGACACCACCGGAGGCGGCGGGCTGCGGCATGTCACAGTGATCGAAGAAGCACACCGACTCCTTAGAAACGTCCCGCCGGGCAGCCCAGCCGCCCACGCGGTAGAACTCTTCGCCTCGCTGCTCGCCGAGATCCGAGCCTACGGCGAAGGAATTGTGGTCGCCGAGCAGATACCGTCGAAGATCCTGCCGGACGTCGTCAAGAACACCGCACTGAAAATCGTCCACCGCCTTCCGGCAGCTGATGACCGCGAGGCCGTCGGCGCGACGATGAACCTCACCCCCCAGCAGTCCCGGCACATCGTCTCCCTCCCACCAGGCCGCGCGGCCGCCTTCGCGGACGGCATGGACCGCCCCCTGCGGATCGCCGTACCGCTGGGACTGACCCGCGAGAGCACAAGGCAAGCCACCCGAGCCCTTCCCACAGCGTCGAACCCGCACTCCGCGCTGGGATATATGGATTGGGACCGGCCCCCTGTGCTGCGCGAAATCAGCCTCGGCAGCGATCTGGCCGAGGACCCTGACCTGATCCTCTGGATCGAGTTACTGACGATCGCCCATGTATGCGGCTGGTCCTCGCCGCAGCCCCACGCATCCTGGCTCGAGAGACTGCGGAACCGGGCCGACAAACGGATCCTTGAGTGCGCCATCGCTGCGCGCATCAACGCAGCAGTCGACGACCGTTCGGCAGGGCTATCGGACTTCTATCCGTCGGAGAGCCTGCTGGAGCACTTGACGGCCTCAGCGATGCGTGTCCTGGCCGGAGGCAGCGCCTGCCCACGCGGTGAAGTCGAGTGGCAGGCAGGTACCTGGCGTTGGGCGGACGTGTACCGGGCACTCAAGACGGCCGGCACATCGGGCGGGGGCCCTCACCCCGACACAGCGGCTTGGACCACCCGCGGGCTGCGGCTGGAGGGCCACACCGTCGCAGAGCAACTGGAAGCCTGGAAAGCGCACCCCGACACCTGGCGCCCCTCGGAAACCACGGTGAGGGGCCAATCCATGGCTTGGCGCCAGGCATGCGATGCATTGCACAACGCGAGAGACCCCCAAGAGCGACTGAAGAAGGCAGCCTCCTTCCTCCATGTGTCTTGGTGGCCACTGAAGTCGTTCGTGCGGGCCGTAACCACAACAGACGGGGACAAGCCATGAGCATGGACGGACCAGAAAGGCCGACTGAGCAAGAGATCCCGGAGACTCAGACACCGGACAACGGTTCCTCGCAGGGCGATGATGAGCCCGGCCACACCACAATGGAGGACATTGATGCCGCTGATTCCTCCCGCGGTGGCGCAGAAAGCGAGGGCGCCACTGACAGCGCGCCGGAGGATCTGGAAGAGCCGGTCGACGGCAACCAAGATACGGTGAAGCCGGGGGTGGAGGCCGACGGCGATGGTACGCCGGAGGATCCGGGGGTACAGGTCGATAACGGATTTCCAGGTCACGGTGAAACAAGGCATGCGACAGCGGGCGATATCGATGCCGTAAGTGATGCTGATTATGACGCTCACGACGGTGATGCACGGAGCAGTCCGCTGAAGTCGGAGGACCCGCTGTCCGCCCCTGCGGACGACGGAGCCGCCATCGGCGTGGATCTGAGCGATCCGGAGAGCTCGGGCAAGCGGTCTGCTGAATCCAACAGCGCCGGTGAGGGATCCGCTTTTATGGCAGAGACTGCGGCTGATGAGGAGCTGGCTGCACCGGAGAGAGTCGCAGAAGCGACTCGACGTGAGGGCGACGGGGATGTGACAGATTGTCCGGCTGCAGAGCCGAATGGTTCTCACGGGGATACTCAAGCATCCGCCGATCACCCAGAGCTGGATGATGGCCCTGCAGACATCCGGGGTATGGACGGCTCTGCCGTTGCTGAAAGACCGGCTGAGGCCGGAGAATTGACCGATGCGCTAAGCCCATTTGAGATAACTGAGTCGGAAGAGACGTTGGAATCTGACGCTTCGGTGGAGACCGCTACCTTTGATACGGCTCCATTGAGCTCGGACGCTCGTGACATACCCGAGCATTGGGCTGGAGAGGAGGAAACGTCCGGCTCAGATGAGGCTCCGGACCCGACAGAAGCCTCGGCACCGGCGGAGGATGCGCAGGAACCGGAGACTTCGCCGGTAGAAGTCCCGGTTCAAGACGTCTCGGAGTCGACTGGGGCTCACTCATCAAGCACAGACGAGCATGGTGCCGGAACAAACGTAATGAGCCTCGGCGAGGTAGAGAAAGATAGAGAGTCCCAGGGAGATAACACCCAGCGTTACCCTGATCTGTCATCCCTCGAAGAGGGGCGACAGAGCGCGGAGACTATTCGGCAAAGTGAAGTTGGGCCTCTCAAGCCCCCAGCGCGAGAACTACTCGAAGGCGAAGGTGTTCTTCTTGACCCTTCGCAAGGGCTTCAATCTCGAACAAGGGAAATGTTTGACGATGTCGAGATCGGCGAGCATGGTGACCAATACAGCAAATATCTTTGGACTATAGATCAACGCGGGGTAAATGTGGCTCTCGAGCGGACCCCTTTTGACACGCCCAGGGGTAACATCGTGCATACCAACATAAGCTCCGAGGCGTCGATTGGCGGGGAGGCTTGGTTCGGCCCGAACGACTCGGTCACCATTAATGCAGGTTCAGGGCGTTTTGGTGATGGTGCTGGGATAACAGAAAAGCAGTGGGATGCCGCAGCGCGGGCTTGGGAATATCTCGGATATCAGGTCACACAGATTCCGTACGGAAGGCGATGAAATGAAGGTCTGGGAACTGGCTTCAGCATGCCGGGCTGATTTGCGCGCCCTGGATAGAATTTCTGGAGTTCCAGAATGGCGCGAATATCTCGAATGGCTGCGACGTATGAACTCTTTGGTTAGAGATCGGGACCGCGAGAAACTTGATCACGAACTACCTGACGACCTGTGCCGAGCTGTTCTTGAGGGCGTTACAGCTCGCTATCATGTGACTGAGGGCTATGTTCGAACTGCAGGAAACGATCCAGAGGCAGGTGAACTATCGGCTGTAGATGTATTCAACCTGTACGGTGGAAGTTTTCTGGAAGATGTTAACGAATCAGGGTTGGCATGTATCCCTTTCCCGTGAGCGGCTGCGACGCCGGTCGGGCCGTGTCGAGACCGTTTTCAGCACCGTTCTCTTGCTGCTCTGCGCAACGGTCGGGCGCCGCTCCCAATTGTTTTGCCGAGAGCATGAGCCCCAGCTTCCAAAAGACCGGGGCCGGTTGACGCCCAGGGCTGGTTCAGAGCTCCGGTGATCACGGGTGTTGCTGGTCAGGGCAGGTCGATGAGGTCGAGCCGGCGGGTGTGGGGCTGGTAGGAGAGGTGGCGGAGCCGGCGGCGATGCTGTGGTGGCCCGCGCTGCGCAGAGCGTTGATCGCAAAGTTGCGCAGGGACCTCTGGTCGGCAGCACGACATACCCGGTCGCCGCCCCGGGAGAGGTAGATCCCTCCAGGACGTCCACCAGCGATACCCCGTTATGACGGGGGCGCATGGTCTCTCCTGAGCAGGCCGCCTCGGCCTCTCCGACCACGAGGCGGCCTCGCAGGGAGGCGTGATGATTCAGATCACTCTTGGCAAGAAGAAGGACGTCGACCCGAACAGCGATCCTCGCCAGCACTCACAGATCGGCTGGCGCGACGGGCTGTCCGATCGGCAGCTCTACGAGATCGCCCGCGGAGTCTGGGTAATGCCTGGTGCGCGCGTCGAACGAGAGCGGTTCGCGGTGGTCAACGGAGGCGGAATCATCCGCCTGGCCATGGAGGTCGACCGGGTTGTCGACGTCCCTGGTGGGCGCCGGGCTTTCGAAGGCCGCATCCTTGGTCCTGGACATCCCGTCTATGACCACTACGTCGGCAAGCCATGTCCATGCTGGTGGCCACCGAGCCCGGCGCCGAGATCGCCCTGGGACTCCAGCTCAAGCACGCGGCCACCAGGGCACTGGCCAACCGATCCACCCAGGGCTATGGCGCCTCCGACGCGAACTGGGCGCGCTTGCTAGACACCGCCATCGAGGACGCCCGCTTCATGCGCCTTCGAGACCTCTACGACCAGCACCACGCAGGCGCCGTGATCGGCTACGGCCCTGGCGCCGACAAACTCACCGACACCTTCGACACGGTCAAGAGGGCCGCTCTCGCAGCCACCCGCACCGCGAAGACCGGTGACAAGCGGACCGAATACGACCTGCTGCACAAGGCCCGCGTCACGCTCCGTTTCGGCAAGCTCAACCACTGCACCCTCGACCACAACCACCCCGAGGGCGCGAAGTGCCTCGAAGAAGCGGTCATCCCCGCCGGCCACGCCGGCCCGCTGATCGACCGCTGCCAGCCCGGCCGCTGCCACAACAGCGTCATCACCCCCGATCACCTCAAGATCTGGCAGAGCGAGGAGCACAGCCTCCTGACCCTGCTGGAGACACCCAAGATCGCTCCTTGCCGCCGGGACCAACTCAACCGACAGCTCGAAGACGTCCGCGCAGTGATTCGAAGGGCCGAGAAATGACCCAGCCCACCACCGAGACGATCACGGACCAGGTCTCCACCGAGACGGTGAAGGCCCTGCGAGCCGCGATGGAACGACTCCTCGCGGGCCGCCCCACCTGCACCGATGGGCGGCTGGTCAAAGAGAACCTTTACCGCGAAGCCGGTGTCAGCCGGGCCACCATGAACCGGGCCCACCGCATTCTCGCCGAATGGGACCGGCGCACGGCTGCCACCGACGCTCGCACCCCCGGCGAAGCCCGACGCGATGACGAACTCCAGGAACTACGGGTCGAGGTGCGGACCCTCAAACGCGAGCGGACCAGCTCCAAGGCCGACTCGACGCCTCCCCAACCGTCATCGCCGCCCTCCACCACGACAACGCAGCACTCCGCGACGAACTCAACGGCCGCGGAGCCGTCGTCACCCTGAACGAACACCGAGCCACCCGAACCGACACCATCGGCCCCTGCTGACTGGCTCAGCCCTGCGGATAGCCGATCAACACACAGCTATTGGGCCGCTACGTGACGTGTCCAGCTGCCTCTAGAGTGGCCCCATGCGCACTCTCTGCGCAAGTGCGCAGCAGATTCTCAGCAAATTACAAACGTGCGTGCGGAATATTCAGAAAGGGGTGACCTGCTATGTGTGCAGCTCGCGAGGACCGTGCGGCAAACTGGGAGCAGGCAAGTGCGCAAGCGCAGAGCAAGCGACGAAGGGGGCGGCGACGCGTGGCTCAGCCGAAAACGCCTACGGTCAACCGACGGCAGCTTGGCGCCGAGCTCCGGCGCCTACGAAAGGCCCGCGGGCTCCTGGCCACAGACGTAGCGGCGCACCTGCAGTGCTCCGAGACCCGGATCAGCCGCATGGAAACAGGCAAGGGCCGGGTCACGCCGAAACCCGATGAGATCACAAAGCTCTGCGAGTTGTACGGCGTCACCGACGAACGCCAAGTGCAAGCGCTCCAGAGCATGCTCACCGACTCGGAACAGCCGGGCTGGTGGGACGCCCAAAGAGAAGTTCTACCGAGCGGCCTTGAGGTGCTGCTGGGCCTGGAAACCGACGCGCGTGCTGAACTCGCTTGGGAACCCGTACTGGTCCACGGGCTCCTGCAGACTCCCGCCTACGCTCGCGCGGTTCTGACCGCCTATCCGGGCAACCGGCCGCACGACATCGAAGACCTGGTGTCGGTACGGGAGAAGCGGCAAGAGCTTCTGTCGCCCACCCTTGAGGACCGCGAGCCACTCGAACTGTGGGCGATCCTCGATGAACAGGTGATCCGTCGACCTGTCGGCGGGCCAGAGGTCATGCGTGAACAGATCCGGCACCTGGTCGAGGTGGCAAAAGGGGCGCATTCCGGCCTCGGAGGGGCGTTCTCCCTCCTGGAGTTCGAGGAGTCTGACCCGGTTGTCTACGTCGACAGCCCCGCCGGAAACCTCTATTTGGAGAAGAAGCTCGACGTACGGCGTTTTACAACGATGTTCGACCTACTCAAGGCCAAGGCCCTTGATCCTGAAGAGACCGCGGCGCTGCTCCAGGACGCCGCAGAGGAGAAGCAATGACCAGCAGCACCGGTCGTCCCGCACCGGCCGACTTCCTGCCAGACCTGAAGTGGTTCAAGGCCTCAGCGTCCTCCGGCAGCGGCGGGTGCCTCGAAGTGGCTTTCCTGCCTGACGGACGCGTCGCTCTCCGCGACAACGAGGACCTGAACAACCCGCCCTTCGTCGTGACCCGCCACGTGTGGGAGTGCTTCCTGGCCGGCGCCAACAACGGCGAGTTCAACATCCCAATCTGACATAGGTTCCGAATCGCACCCTCGCTCTGGACGACTACAGTGCCGAGCAGGACGAGTGTGTAACCGGCCAGTTCGGCGCTGTCGTCGATGCTTCAGGGCAATGCAAGACGGCCTCGCCTTCGCTGTCGAGCCGGAGGCGAGGAAGGCGTTCCTCGCCTCCGTCGCCTAACCTGCTCCACTGCACGACCAAGGCCCCGCGCCTCCTCACCGCGGGGGCAAGCTGTAGGGCCTCGATCATGGGTGCTCACCCGCTTCGGGGCAGGGCACGGTCCGCTCGAGCCGGAGCTTGAAGTGGAGCCGCTTCATACGCCGTCTCCTTTAGGCGAAGGCGGGGTCGGCCCGTGGCTCACTTCAGGCTGGGTGATGCCCTGGCCACGGTAGGGCTCGTTGACGGTGACCCCGTGCACGAGCCAAGCCGCTCATCGCCGAAGCCGAGTGCTACCTCGCCCGCTAGCTAGGGCTTCGGG
Organism: Streptomyces sp. NPDC104371; assembly: GCF_055583785.1. NCBI lineage: Bacteria > Bacillati > Actinomycetota > Actinomycetes > Kitasatosporales > Streptomycetaceae > Streptomyces > Streptomyces sp. NPDC104371. The sequence goes on along the minus strand of NZ_JBVJNF010000001.1, from coordinate 3,115 downwards.
CTGATCACCATGGACCACAAGCCGGAACTGACCGACTTCTACGCCCGCCTCGGGTACGCCCACGGAGCCCAGTTCGTCATCCACACTCCCGGCCCCCTGATCGCCCGGCCCGCCCACACCGGCGTGATCCATTCCTTCACGCTGCTGGAAGGCAACGTCCGGCTACGCATGATCGCTGGCTATCCCGACCCGATGGTCTCCGGCCTGGTCTCCCGCACCCACGTTCCGGTAGGCACCCAATTCCTCCCCGGCCGCAGCCTGTTCGTTCCCCGCGGCGCGTAGCCCCAGCTGGCACCTCAGGCCAAAGCACTCGCCGGTCCGGCTGCGGACCATGGCGCCGCGTTGCGCCAACTGGGTGATTGCTGCTTCGAACGGGTGGAGATGTCCAACGATGCTCGGGCAGCGGGTGCAGGGTGTGGGCGAAGAGCCTGCGGAGAGAGACGGACCCAGCTGATGACCCTGTTCGGAGTCGAGGAAGTTCTCCCGCGTGGCAACGAGTCGGAACTGTCCGGGCCCGAGCTGAGGGAACAGGTGGCCAAGGCGGCCGACGCACTGTCCGCGACCGTCGGCGAGGACCCGCAGGCCCTGCGGCGCCGTCTGCTCAAGCTGGTAAACCTGCCCCGACTGTCGAACACCGACGACCATGATCTGCGGGAAGTCCTCCGGGAGCTCCGCGTATGCGAGCAGGAAGGCACGGGCGCGTACCGTACCCGCCTGCGACGCGTCACCCGAGTGGACCGGCCAGCAGGCATCGGCCAGCTTCCACGGCCCCGGTCGGTCAAGTCGGCCAGCGCTGCGGGTGCCTGCGGACTGTGCAGCGACGGATATAACGTTGGTGATCTGATCGGCCGGACGCCGTCCCCGGAGGAACTCCCCTGCATCCCGATGGGCTGGCTGTGCTGGCACTGCCTGGTGCAGCGGCGCCAGCAGCCGCGCCGCCGCGATGTACTCCTGCGGGTCTTCCACGCTCTGTTCGCCAGCGACGGGGTCGGGCTGAACGGGATCGAGTGCGGCGTGCTGCTGGATTGGCTGACCGAGGAACCAGCGCTCGCGAACAGCAAGCCGTGGACGGCTGATCCACTGGAGAACACCCTCGCGCGGCTGCGGACTAGCGTCGCCGAAGGCAAGCCGACCACCTGGATCAGCACCCCGACCGCGCACACCATCGTCGCGGTACTGCAGGAGGTTCCCTTCTCAACAGCCTCCACGGTGCAGGACACCAAGATGCTCAGCGCTATTGTCCAGCGCCTGGCCGAATGGGAGACCAACCCCGCAGCCGTCCCGTCCTCGCGGTACGGAACGGGCTGGCGTTTCCGTCAGCAGGTCCTCACGCTCACCGAGCACCCCACCGTGCTCTCCCAGCTCGGCGGCCCGTTCTTCCTCTACCAGTGCAAGACTACGAAGACGGGGCAACTTGTGGAGCCCTCGTAGTCCTCACTCGGGCCGCCGATGGGCTGCCGTCAGCGGCAGGGCTCAGCGACGGGCTGCCAGTGCTCACACGGCCGGGGCGCACCGCTGGCATCGTTTGTAGTTTCGGCCGCCCTTCGGCCCGGTCCTCTCGGCGATCCAGGCCCGGGCTTCCTGCGGGGTCATGACCTCGAAGCGGGGATAGTTGCGCGATCCTTCGAAGTCCTCGCTGGAGCTGTGGGGGTCGGCGGTGTGGCTGAAGGCGTTCAACGCCACCACGTATTCCCCGCTCGTCGGCCGGGCGTAGTCCGACGGCATCTCACGCCTGACGACGGAGCAGGACGTCTCGTGAAGGCCTTGACGGCCTGCGGCGAACGGATACTTCTTCGGCTGCTGCAGCCGCTGCCAGCGGTTGTCCGCCTTCGTCAGTAGGCCGTCGAACCACGAGCGGTGTTTCTCGCACAGCACGCATCCCCCGGCCTCCAGGCACGCATTGCGGAGGTCGTCAGGGTCTTCGGCTTCCCAGCACCGGAGCGCGTCGTACAGCAGGTCGACTGATTTGAGCAGCACGCTGTGGGCATCGTGCGCGGTGACCCGTCCGTCGCCGATCCGTTCCAGGAGCTCCAGTACGGCCGGCAGCTCCACGGTGTAGCCCCAGCCCTCGCGGATGGGGCCCCGTCGCTCCTGCGCGAACAGCTCGCCGAAGCCCAGTCGCACGGCCGACATCGTTCCGGTGGCGAACTTCAGGTCCACCGCGGCGCCGCCGCGCGAGAACTCCGGCGCGGGCTCGGGGTCCCACAATTCCAAGGCGTCGGCCGGACGGGCGGTTTCAGCGGTGTCACTCATCCGGGGCTGGGGCACCAACTCCCGCTGCGCGACCGGCTCACGCCGCGCGCGGCGTGAGCGCTTCTTCTGCTTCTTCTTTGGCACCTGAACTCCTGCCTCTCCACGTCTGCTCCATCAACTACTGGACGCGAGCACGGTCAGGCGCCGTGGCGCGCCGGATTGTCAGCCGACGGTGGTGGAACATCCCTTGTGGTCGTCCCCGGCAGGGCAACAGCGCGTCACGCGATGCCGAAGCCGGGCAGCAGCACCTCCTGCATGTGGTTGACGCCAGGGAAGAGGCGGATGCGCTCGTAGGGCAGGTCGCGCCGGTCGACCGCCTGCTCTCGCACGCCCCAGAGCGCGTCGGGCAGCGTCACCGTCTCCGTGTACTCGTTGCAGCCGTGGGTGCAGGCGAAGGTGTCCTCCCACACGGTGACGTTCTCGGTGCTGCCCGGCAGACGCATGGCGTGGATCAGGACCGCGCCCTCCTCACCGTCGCATGTCTCGCCGTGCCCGTCCGAACTCCCACACGGACATGGCTTGCCGGGCTCCTGTTCCGAGTCGTCCCACGACAGCTGGGCCTTCAGAGCCCGCCGTGCGGCTTCCTCCTCGTCGACGGCCCGGCCGGCCGCGGCTTTCTCTCCCTGATGCCTCGTCATAGCAATTTCGTCTGCCTGGACCCCCCTCCCCCAGTGGGTGGCGATCTTCGGCGTCAAACCGTCTTCCGTGACTGAGAACCGCCCGGCACACTGGGTCCGCCGGTTTAGTGATCAGGGGGATACATGGAGTTAGAGGTCCTAACAAAGGCGTCGGACGTGGCGGTAGGTGATCAGGCAGGTCGCGAGGCCGAGGAAGGCTTCGTGGATGTCGTCGCGTCGCTCCC